>JAFSDH010000011.1 GCA_017436345.1 Bacilli bacterium | reverse complement strand
TATATTTAAATTCGACCAAGAATAAAAATATTAATTATAGAAACTATAATGTTTTTGGATTTCCATTTACATTATAGCAGTTTTTTCTATTTTACACAAGAAAGGAAGGTTATAATGTCAGTAAATAAAGCTAAAACTCCTACTAAAGATGGGAAGTATTGGTTCTTTAGAGTAGTTTATAAAGATGAGTTTAATACTCCTAAAAGATATAATAGTAAAAAGTATTTTACAAGAGCTGAAGCTAAAGAAGCAGAATTAGAATATTTAAATAAATTAAAAGAAAATGTTAATGTTCCTACTAAAATGACTTTTGAAGATTTATGGAATGCTTTTTTAGAATATCAGGATGATAAAGTTAGAATCAGTACTAAAGTTGGTTATAAATATCGTGGCAAGTATTTAGTTCCTCTATATAATATTAAGTGTGTTGATTTTAACATTGTTTATTATGAGAACTGGAAGAAATACATTAATAGCCAACCTAATATGAAAGATGTCTCTAAAAATGATATTTTAAAAGTTTTAAAAGCAGTTCTTAGATTTGGTATTAAAAGATATAACTTTAATTTTAATCAACTTCTAATGTTAATGGAAAAGTTTAAGAATCCAGACGAGAAGAAAACTGAAAGACAAATATATGAGTATGATGATTTTATAAAATTCTTATCTGCTGAAGATGATTTAAAATATAAATGTCTTTGGCAAACTTTATATTATTGTGGACTTAGAATTGGTGAAGCTAGAGGACTTACTTGGGAAGATATTGATTTTAGCAATAAAAGACTTCATATAAATAAACAAGTTTTAAGTATTGATAACTACTCTTCTAATTACTATGTCTGCAATCCGAAAACTGATTCAAGTATTAGAGAGATTCCTATTGCTGATGAACTATTATCTGACTTACAAAAATATTATGATGAAGTTTCCAAATTTAAAAACTTTGATAAGAAGTTCTTTGTATTTGGTAACGACTATGGCATTAGACCTTTAGCATATAAACAAGCTCAACGAAGAAAAGGAGAAATTGCTGAAAAAGCAAATGTTAAACAAATTCGACTACATGATTTCAGACACTCATGTGCTTCTTTACTTGTTAATAATCAAGCACCGATAACAGTTGTTTCCTCTTTTATGGGACATAGCAATACAACAGAAACTCTTAAAACTTATTCACACCTATTTAAGGGTAAGTTAAATGAGACTATGGATATAATAAATAACTTAAGTAAATAATGGGCAGAAATGCTCTTTTTTTGTGTCTACTGGATCTAAAAGTGGATCTAATGTGTATTTGTATGTTTTCTGTCAACATTGCTTAAACCCTTTTAAAATGGTTAATAAAGGCATATTTAATAATGACACTCTACAACCTTTTTACCACTCCTAAATAGGAAATAGACATAGAAAAAACAGATATTTCTATCTGCTTTATAAATTGTGATTTGTTACTCTAAACTATCTATATATGGTATCAAATAATTATTTATTAACTCTGTTCTAATTTTAGGATTATAAACTAATGAACAAGCACAGCATATTACAATGTTCTTTTCAGGTA
>JAFSDH010000025.1 GCA_017436345.1 Bacilli bacterium | reverse complement strand
CAAAAAATAAACAAAAAAAAGTAAAAAAAAGTTTTCAACAAGTAATCCACAAAATTTTCCACACGTTTATGCCTTATTATATATGAAAAAAACTTAGTTTTCCACATTTTCCACAAATTTTTTATAACAAGTTTAATTTTAGTTTTCAACATGGTGTGGAAACTGTTAATTATGTATTCTATCCTTATTATATTTATATTGTTAATATATTTTAGTTGACAAAATGATATTTTTATTATTATAATAATGTAGATTTTAGTTTGGAGGTGGAATTAAATGAAACGTACTTATCAACCAAATAATAGAAAAAGAGCTAAGAAACATGGATTTTTTGCACGTATTAAATCAAAAGTATTAAATAGTCGTAGAAAAAAAGGTCGTAAAGAATTAGTTAAATAAACTACTTAGAAAAGTAGTTTTTTTTTGTTTTTTTGTTGTATAATAGTTTCACGAGGTGTTTTATGAAGAAAAAGTTTATAGTTAAAGAACACGTTGATTTTACTAATATTATTCAAAAAGGAAAATATTATAAAAGTAAGTATTTTATAATTTATATTAAGAAAAATGATTTAGAGCATTATCGTTTTGGTATTTCAGTTGGAAAGAAAGTAGGTAATGCTGTTATTAGGAACAAAGTTAAAAGACAAATGCGTATGATTATTGATAATTATAAAAAAAACTATCAAATTGGAATGGATTATATTATAATAATTAGGAGTAATTATGTTGAAGGAGCTTTTTTAGATATAAAAAATGCTTTTGAAGATATTATTAATAAGATTAATAGAAGTAATAAGGAGAATAAAAATGAAATTCAATAAAAAGTGGAAACTATTAACAATAGTTATGTTAGTAGTATTGTTAACAACTGGTTGTACTAAAAGTTTAGAAGATAAGGATGGAAATATTGTAAAAAATCCTGTTACAGGGCAAAGTATAACAGAAAATATTCTTTGTAAGCCAACAGATAAAGAAACAATTAAAATATATGAAAAGAACGATGTAAAAATTGAAAAATTACCAGATTGTGATAATTATGAATTTAATACTGGTAAGGATGAAGGTTTATGGACAAATGTTTTTGTTAAACCTCTAGCTTGGTTAATATTAACAATTGGTAATTTGGTTAAAAATTATGGTTTATCTTTAGTTTTAACTAGTTTGGCAATTAGAATGGTTGCTATTCCAATAACTAAGAAGACTGCAATGCAATCAGAATTACTTGCAAAAGCGAAACCAGAATTAGACAAGTTGGAAAAGAAATATGAAAATAAACAAGATCAAGAATCTTTATTAAAAAAGAATCAAGAAATGTTAATGATTTATCAAAAATATAATATTTCACCAGCTTCTGGATGTCTTTATGCGTTTTTACAATTACCAATATTTATAGCATTTTTAGAAGCAATTAATAGGGTACCAGCAATTTTTGAAGATAAATTTTTAGGTTTCCAATTAGGAACAACACCATGGACCGCTTTCCAAAATGGAGATTATAAATATTTATTACTTGTTGTTATTTTAGGATTAGTTACTTATTTCTCATTTAAATTAAATGTTTCAAGTGCTCAAAATGATCAAACTAGAACAATGAATAAAACTATGGTTATAATGATAATTGTTATGTCATTATTTATGACTGCAGCATTAGATATATATTGGTTAACAAGTAATTTATTTACTGTTGCTCAAAATCTATTAGTAAAAAGGAGAAAAGATGTAAATGGAAAAGTATGAGTTTATTGGAAAGAGTAGAGAAGAAGCTTTATCTTTAGCTTTAGAAGAATTAAAAGTTTTAGAAAAAGATTTAATTATTAATGAAAAAGAACAAAAGGGTGGACTATTTAAAAGTAAAAAAGTAATTTTAGAAGTAGTAAAGACTAGTGATATTGTTGCTTTTATTAAAGAATCTATTGTTAATATTACTAAAGCAATGGGAATTGATGTAAAAATAGAAGTTAAAGAAAGAAATGATATATTAAATATAGTTTTGTATAGTGAAAATAATAATATATTAATAGGAAAGAATGGTAGAACTATTGATGCTTTGTCTTTAATTGTTAAGCAAATGATATTAAATGAAGTAGGTAAGCCTTTTAAATTTAATTTAGATGTAGCTGAATATAAATTAAAACAACAAAAAAGATTAGAAAGTTTGGCAAAGAGAATAGCAAGAGAAGTATCTAAGACTAAGATAGATGCTAAATTAGATCCAATGAATTCATATGAAAGAAGAATTGTACATAATATTCTTACTGATCATAAATTTGTATATACTGAAAGTGAAGGGGAAGAACCTAATCGCTATGTAGTAATAAAAAGTAAAGAGGACAAATAATTGTTCTCTTTTTTTATTATGTATGATATAATATGCTAGATTTTAATGTTATAATTAAAAAAGAGGTGATTTTATGAATGATACTATTGCAGGTATTTCAACAACTTTAGGAGTAGGTGCTATTTCAATTGTTAGGGTTAGTGGAAATGATTCTATAAAAATAGTAAATTCTATATTTAAAGGAAAAAATTTAGAAAATGCACTTTCGCATACTATTAATTATGGTCATATAGTTGATAAGGACGAAGTTATTGATGAAGTCTTAGTATCTATTATGAAAGCGCCTAGAACTTTTACTCGTGAAGATATTGTAGAAATAAATTGTCATGGTGGAATAGCAACAACTAATAAAGTATTAGAATTATTGTTATTAAATGGTGCAAGACTTGCAGAAGCAGGAGAATTTACAAAAAGAGCTTTTTTAAATGGAAGAATAGATTTGATAGAAGCAGAATCTATTATGGATGTTATTAATGCTAAAACAGATAAAGCTAGAAAATTATCTATTAATCAATTAGAAGGTAGAGTTAGTACGATTATTAGAAATTTTAGACAAGAGTTATTAGAACTTCTTGCAAGCATTGAAGTTAATATAGATTATCCTGAATATGAAGATATAGCGATAATGACTGTTGATAACATAAGTAGTGAAATGAAAAATATTCGTGAAAAATTAGAAAAAATTGTTAATGAAAGTGAAAATGGAAAAATAATTAGGGATGGTATAAAAACTGTTATAGTGGGACGTCCTAATGTTGGAAAGAGTAGTATTTTAAATAAATTACTTGATTATGATAAAGCAATAGTTACTGATATAGCTGGTACAACTCGAGATATAGTTGAAGGGGAAATTAATTTAGATGGAATATTATTAAAACTTGTAGATACAGCTGGTATTAGAGAAACTGATGATATTGTAGAAAAAATTGGTGTTAATAGAAGTTTAGAAGAATTAGAAAATGCTGATTTGATTATAGTAGTTATTAATAATAATGAAGAATTAAATGATTATGATCAAGAATTACTTAATAAGGTAAAAGATAAGAACAGTATTATTGTTATAAATAAATGTGATTTAGATAGAAAAATAGATATTAATTTAATTGAAAACAATAATATTGTAGAAATTAATACAGTTGATTTTGATAAGATAGATATTTTAAAAGATAAAATAAAAGAATTATTTAATTTAGATATGATAGAACAAAGTGATTATACTTATTTAAGTAATATTAGACAAATTTCTTTAGCTAAAGAATGTTTATCTATTTTATCAGAAGTAGAGAGTGCGATTGATAGGGAAGATCCTGTTGATTTAATTGAAATTGATATAAAAAGAATATGGACAAAATTAGGCGAAATTATAGGTGATACTTATAGTGATGAATTGATTGATCAATTATTTAGTCAATTTTGTTTAGGTAAATAGGAAGTGATTATATGAATTACGATATTATAGTAGTAGGTGGAGGACATGCTGGGATTGAAGCTTGTTTATCTAGTAGTAGATTAGGTAAAAATACTTTGTTAGTTACTGGTAATATTGAAAATATTGGGGATATGCCTTGTAATCCTTCAATAGGTGGACCTGCTAAAGGTATAGTTGTTCGTGAAATTGATGCTTTAGGCGGGGAAATGGGTAAAAATACTGATAAAAGTTTTTTACAAATGAAGATGTTAAATACTAAAAAAGGACCAGCTGTTAGAGCTCTTCGTGCTCAAGCAGATAAAGTTACTTATAAAAATGAAATATTAAAGACACTTAAAGAACAAGAAAATCTAACAATATTAGAAGGAATGGTAGAAGACTTAATTACTAATAATAAAATGGTCTGTGGAGTAAAACTTGCTGATGGAACAGAAATAAGTTCTAAGTGTGTTATTTTAACTACTGGTACTTATTTAAAAGGAGCTGTTTTATATGGTTCTACTAAAATAAGTAGTGGTCCACATGATGAAAAACCATCTCTTCATTTAAGTGATAAATTAAGAGATCTAGGATTTACTATTAAGAGATTAAAAACGGGTACTCCTCCTAGAATTGAGAAAAGTAGTATAGATTTTTCTAAAGCTGCTTTAGAGCCTGGTAGTGATGAATGTTATAATTTTTCAGTTTCTAATAAACTTTTATATAATCCTGATGAACAATTACCATGTCATTTAATTTATACAACACCAGAAACTCATGAAATTATTAAAGCAAATCTTGATAAGTCTAGTATGTATGGAGGATATGTTGAAGGTGTTGGACCTAGGTATTGTCCAAGTATTGAAGATAAAATAGTTAGATTTGCTGATAAGGAAAGACATCAATTGTTTTTGGAACCAGAAAGTATTTATTATGATGATATATATATTCAAGGTTTCTCTACTAGTATGCCTCATGATGTTCAAGAAAAAATGGTACATAGTTTACCAGGTTTAGAAAATGCAGTTATAAATAAGTATGCATATGCGATAGAGTATGATGCTATTGATTCATTACAATTAAAACCTAGTTTAGAAACTAAAGTAATAGAAAACTTATTTACTGCAGGACAAATTAATGGAACTAGTGGTTATGAAGAAGCTGCAGGTCAAGGTTTAATTGCAGGAATTAATGCGTGTATGAAATTGGATGGTAAAGATCCATTAATTTTAAAGAGAAATGAATCATATATTGGTGTTTTAATTGATGATTTAATTGTTAAAGGTGTAATTGATCCATATAGATTATTAACTTCTCGTGCTGAATATCGTTTATTACTTCGTCATGACAATGCAGATATTAGACTTAGAGAATATGGTCATGCTATTGGTCTTGTTAGTGATCAAGAATATGATTTATTTAAAAAGAAATTGTCTGATATAGAGGAATTAGAAATTAAATTAAAAGAAAATAAAGTAACTCC
>JAFSDH010000010.1 GCA_017436345.1 Bacilli bacterium | reverse complement strand
TGAAGTTAGTGATAAAGATTTAAATAAAAGATCAGTTGAAGTAAATACAAGAACAGAAATAAGTACATCAAATGCAATTGGTGGAAGAGATAATATTGTTATATATGATAAAGATGGAAATAAAATAACAAATGTACCACCATCATTAGAAGTAGATTCTGAAAAACAAAATTGTTTTGAATATGAATTTGGTGAAAATGGAATAATAATTACTGGATATGATATTTCTTGTGGAACTGATGTTGTTATACCAACAAAGATAGATGGTGTTAATGTTTATGAAATAGGTGCATCAGCCTTTAAAAATAAAGGTGTTACTAATGTAACTATATATAAAGGAATTGTTAAGATTGGACACTCTGCGTTTTATGGTAATAAGATTAATACTGTTAAATTATCTATTTCAGTAAAAAATATTGATGCTTATGGTTTTTATAATTCTAAGATTAAAACATTAATTATGTCTGAAGGAATAGAAAGTATAGGTTCATATGCATTTGCAAATAATAATATATGTAGTGTTGTTTTTCCTAGTAGCTTAAAAAAAATAGGGGATCATGCTTTTGCTAATAATTGTCTTACTAAAGTTAATTTACCAGCGGGTATAGAAGTTGAAGGAGCTACATTTGCTGGAAATGATGTTGATGATGCTTATGCATTTATTTATAAAAAGAATTTAGATGGAACAGCAGATTATTCATCAATTGTTGGGTATGCTGGTAATAATGTTAATGATATTGTTATTCCAAGTGAAAAGAATGGTGTTCCTTTAACTAGAATTGAAAGTAATGCCTTTTCTTCAACTGGTCTTGATGGCCATTTAGAGATACCATCTACAGTTACTTATATTGGTGGTCAGGCTTTTGCTTATAATAGTATTGATAGTGTTAGTTTTCCAGAAGGGTTAAAAACGATTGGTGGTAGTGCTTTTAGACAAAATCAAATTAAGGAGTTAGAACTTCCAAGTACGCTTACTTCAATTGGTAATAGTGCTTTTACAATTAATTATGTTCAAGGTGAAAATGCAATTGTATATGCTAGAAAAAATGATGGATCAATAGATTATCGATACATAGTTAGTTATGCAGGAGGTTTATATAGTCCAGAAAGTGTAACAATTCCAGCTCAAGTAAATGGTGTAACGCTAGAGCGAATAAATGCTTCTGCTTTTAAGAGTTGTGGTTTAGAAGAAATTGTTTTACCTGATATATCTCAAACACCTAAATTAACAATTCAAGCTGGCGCTTTTGCAGCTAATAATATTCAAGGTAGTGATGCATTTATTTATTCAACTGTTAATGGTGTTATTGATTATAGTACCATTATTGATTATGCTGGACCTAGCAAAGGTGATAGTAATTATACAATTGATTTTCCAGAATATTCGCCAAAAGATCCAAATCAAACGCCTCTTAAGAAAATAAATGTTGCTCTTACATGGATGAGCTATAGAAAAGTAATAATACCTGCAAGTGTTGAAAGTATTGCTAATTCGGCATTTGGTAAATATCCAAGAAGTGAAAGTTTAAAAACAATAGTTAATAAAACAGGACGTTCTTTTCAATGGGATAAAATAACAGCCTCTAGTTATTCAGCTAATAATACTTTTGTAACGGGGACAATCAAACATGAAGCAGGAAATATTGAAGTAGTAGATAGTGAATAATAGATTAAAGATAATATGATATAATAAGTATCATATTATTTTTTAGGAGTATTTATGAATAGATTAGTTTTAGTAAATAAAAGTAATAGAATCGATGAAGAATTTTTAAAAGATATTTCTTTGGTAGAAGTTCTTGATGTTAATAATCAAACGATTTTAGTTGAAGAAGAAACTTATGAAGCATATCTTAATTTAAAAGAATATCTTAATCATATGAATATTATTATTAGTATTAGTTCTGGGTATCGTAGTTTAGAACATCAACAAAGAGTGTATGATAATTTTGTAGAGAGATATGGAGTTGAATATGCTAAAAGTGTAGTTGCTCCTGTTGGATGTAGTGAACATCATACTGGACTTGCGATTGATATAGATATCTGTGTAGATGGTAAATTTTTAACTAGTAATATTGATTTAATGCAACATGAAGATATTTATTTAGAAATACATAAACATTTACATAAGTTTGGATTTATTCTTCGTTATATGAAGGGTAAAGAAAAAATAACTGGTTATCCGTATGAGCCATGGCATTTAAGATATGTAGGTAATTTAGCTAATGATATTTATTTGTCTAATTTAACTTTAGAAGAATATTTAGAAAAAAACTTTACAAACTAAAAAAGTATGTTATAATTGTTGGTATGAAGCGATGACGGGGTGGAATCCTATCAGCTATATGTTAAGAGAGATTCTTCTAGAATAAGTAAGGTGGAACCGCGCAAGTAGCGTCCTTACAATATTCTAGAAGTTTTTATTTTATCCATGAAAAAATGTTAAGAGGTGATAATATGAGTGAACTAAATATGGACAAAATGGTTAATTTCTGTAAACAATATGGGTTTATTTTCCAAGGAAGTGAGATTTACGGCGGTTTAGCTAATACTTGGGACTATGGTCCATTAGGGGCTGAACTTAAGAGTAATGTTAAAAAAGCTTGGCTAAAAAAATTCGTTCAAGAAGATCCAAATAATGTTGGTTTAGATAGTGCGATTCTTATGAATCCAAAGACTTGGGAAGCATCAGGGCATTTAGCGACTTTCTCTGATCCCCTTATCGATTGTAAAGATTGTAATACAAGACATAGAGCAGATAAGTTAGTTGAAGATGATGGTGTAGAAGATGCTGGTGGTATGTCTAACGATGAATTAGTTAAATATATTAATGAACATAATATTGTATGTCCTAATTGTGGTAAAAAGAATTTTACTGAAATTAGACAATTTAATTTAATGTTTAAGACTTTCCAAGGGGTTACTGAAGATAATAAAAATACTATTTATTTAAGACCAGAAACTGCTCAAGGTATTTTTGCTGATTTCTTAAATATTCAAAGAAGTATGCGTTTAAAATTACCATTTGGTGTAGGACAAGTTGGTAAGAGTTTTAGAAATGAAATTACTCCTGGTAATTTTATCTTCCGTGTTCGTGAATTTGAACAAATGGAATTAGAATTTTTCTGTAAACCAGGTACTGAACTTGATTGGTTTAAACATTATAAAGATTATTGTAAGAATTTTTTAATTTCTTTAGGAATTGATGAAAATAAATTAAGAATGAGAGATCACTCTCAAGAAGAATTAAGTTTCTATAGTAATGCTACTACTGATATTGAATATTTATTTCCATTTGGATGGGGAGAATTATGGGGAATTGCAAGTCGTACAAATTATGACTTAACGCAACATGAAAAATTCTCTGGTCAAAGTATGAGTTATTTAGATCCTGAAACTAATGAAAAATATATTCCATATGTTGTTGAACCATCTCTTGGGGTAGAAAGATTAGTTTTAACAGTATTGTGTAATAGTTACCATGAAGAAGAAATTTCTGAAGGTGATACAAGAGAAGTTATGAAATTTCATCCTTTCTTAGCACCTTATAAAGTAACTGTTTTACCTTTAATTAAAAAGTATCACAGTGAAAAAGCAGAAGAAGTTTATAGAATGCTTTCTAAAGAATTTATGTGTACATATGATGATAGTGGTAACATTGGTAAGAGATATCGTCGTAGTGATGTTGTTGGTACTCCATTTGCGATTACTATTGATGATAATACTTTAAATAATGGGACAGTTACAATTAGAGATAGAGATACTATGGAACAAGTTACATTAAAACTTGAAGAAGTAGCTAATTATGTAAACGAAAGAATAAAATTTTAATTAATAAGAGATAATTTTGATAATTATCTCTTTTTTGTTATAATTATTTTGGTGATAATATGAATAAGGAAATAAAAATAGATAGATATGGTAATAAATATTATGAAGAAAATGGATCTGTTTTTTTAGTAGATGATTATGGTGTAAGTAAAGTATATGATAGGGATTTATTTTGGGATAAAGATGGTAATTTATTAATTACATCTGGTATTGAAACTTGTGGAAGAGGGAGTTTTGCAACTGTAAAGTTAAGTAGTGATGAAAAACATTGTTTTAAAGTTTTTGATAGTCCGGAAAGTAATAATATTGATCCCTATGTACTAGAAGTGATGATGAGTGAAGATTTACCTGGTTTTTATAATATTGTTGATACTTTTTATAAAAAAGAAGGAGATAAAGTATATCTTGCTGGATATGTAATGGATTTTTTAGAAAAAGCAGATATGAAAACTTTTAGAATGGGTGGTGTTGATTTACTTGCTAAAGATTCTTCTTATATCATTGAAAGTTATGAAAGATTATGCAGTTCAATGTTAACTCTTGCTAAAAGAGGAATCGTTATTGATGATACAGCTGAATATAATACATCAATAGAAGATGATGGATTAGTTATATATGATGTAGATAGTTTTAAAAGAAGTGATGAACCTAAAGATGAAATTTATTTAAAAAATATGAAAAGCTTAAATGGCTTAATAGTTACGCTTATAAGTAGAGATATGATTAGTCATCATAGTCATGAAGTTAAAGTGGAACCATTTAGTTCATATTTTGAAGATTTACGTAGTAGTGATAGTAAGATAGATTTTGGTGAAGTTTTTAAACCTGGTGAAAAAGCAGTAGAATGTTTAACAAAATATATTAAGTCAAGTAGTAAATAGTAAGTGTAAATAATAGAAAAAAGAAGACAATTAAATTGTCTTTTTTTTGTTAGTATGATAATTATTATAATAGAGGTGTGTTATGAAAAAAGATAAAGAAGAAAAGGTTAATTTAGAAGAAAAAGTAGAGGAACTTGAAAAATCTAATAAATGGATGAAAGGAATCTTGTTATCGTTAGTTTTAGTTTTCTTTATGGTTATATGTATTTATGCTGGAGTTGTTATTGGTAAAAGCATGAATGATGGTAATAAAGAAAAAACTGATAAGAATGATGTTAAAGTAGAGGAAGAAAATAAAGAAGAAGAAATAGAACTTGAACAATTAACTAAAGATAGTAAAGTTGTTAAAGAATTGTTTGAAGTATTTAGAGAAGATGTAGAGGCTAAACAAGGACTTTGGAATGAAAAAGAATATTCTGATTTTGAGAAGAAAATGTATATTGCATATCTAAGTATTGATGATAATAATTTTACAGAAAAGAAATGTGGAAACTTAGATTCTACATATGCTTTTGATAAAACAGGTTTTATATATCATTGTGGTTTTAATTTTAGTGATAATGCTAGTAAATATTACGCTGATGAAAATTGGGAAAAATTTGGTGAAGAACTTGTTGAAAACAGTGTTAAAACAATTAGTGCTGATAAATTAAGAGAAGTATATGAAAAAATATATGGTAAAAAAGATACTTATCAAGATGAAACTTTTAGTTTAGTTTATAATACTATGTTATATTATGATGCTAGTAATAAAGTTTATGCTAGATTTAGTTGTCAATGTGGAAGAGAATTAGGGCAAATAACTCCACAAAATCTTGATGATATTACTCAAAAAGATAATACGTTAATTCTTCATACATCTTTTAATTATTTTGATGGTGTACGTAAGGTTGATTATGTTTTTGAATATGAAAAAGAAACTGGTAATTATATATTTGTAAGTCGTGAATCAAAATAAGACTTGATTTATTTATAAAAATATAGTATATTATCTTTGCTACTTAATCTTAGTACTTGATTATTCCGACTAGTACCCAGATTAAGCGAATATTTATATAGGAGGAATTTAATTATGGCAATGACTAAAGAAAGAAAACAAGAAATTATCAAGAAATTTGCTAGAAGTGAAGGAGATTGTGGAAGTGTTGAAGTTCAAGTTGCAATTTTAACTGAAGAAATTAATGCTTTAACTGAACATATGAAAGAACATACTCATGATTATCATTCACAAAGAGGACTTTTAAAGAAAGTTGGGCAAAGAAAGAATTTATTAAACTATTTAGTTAAACATGATGTTAATAGATATCGTGCATTAATTAAAGAATTAGGTTTAAGAAAATAATTAAATCAATAATAAGTAGACACTATTTTTTAGTGTCTTTTATTTTTTTAAAATATAGTTTATAATTGATTTTGTATGGAGGTAAATATGGAAAAGAAAGTTTTCGAACTAGACTTTAGAGGAAGAAAAATTGTTGTTGAACATGGCGAAATGGCTAAGCAAGCTCATGGTGCTGTTTTAGTTAGATATGGTGATACTGTTGTTTTATCAACATCTGTTGTTAGTAGTAATGCTAATATATTATCTGATTTCTTTCCTTTAATGGTTTTATATCAAGAAAAACTATATTCAGTAGGTAAAATACCTGGTGGATTTATTAAAAGGGAAGGAAGACCAACAGAAAATGCAACTCTTGCTGCAAGAATGATTGATAGACCTATGCGTCCTTTATTCCCAGAAGGGTTTAGAAATGAAGTTCAAATAGTTAATACTGTTTTATCAGTTGAACAAGATAATTCTCCTGAAATTACAGCTTTATTTGGTTCAAGTTTAGCAACTTGTATCAGTAAGATTCCGTTTGATGGACCTATTGCTGGTGTTAAGGTAGGTAGAGTAAATGGAGAATTAGTTATTAACCCTACACCAGAAGAGTTAGAAAACTCTGATATTGATTTAACTGTTGCTGGTACTAAAGAAGCTATTAACATGGTTGAATCAAGTGCTAAAGAAGTATCAGAAGATGATATGTTAGAAGCATTAATGTTTGGACATGAAGCTATTAAAGAATTAATTAGTTTCCAAGAAGAAATCATCAAAGAAATTGGTGAAGAAAAAATGGAATATGAAACTCTAGAAATAGAAGATTCATTAAAAGAAGAAGTAGCTGAAATGTGTAAAGAAAAATTAGATGCTGCTATGAGAATTGAAGATAAGATTTTAAAATATGAAACTATTGATGCAATTAAAGAAGCTGTAGTTGAATCTTATGAAGAAAGTAATGCTGATTTAAAAGATAGTGAATTAGTTGAACTTACTACTAAAGTTAAATTAGTATTAGAAGAATTAGAATATGAAATATTTAGAAAGATAGTTGTTAAAGAACATACACGTGCAGATGGTAGAAAAATGACTGAAATTCGTCCTTTATCAACTGATATTGATATTTTACCTAGAACTCATGGTTCTGCGTTATTTACTCGTGGACAAACTCAAAGTTTAAGTATTACAACTTTAGGGGCACTAGGAGAAAGTCAAGTATTAGATGGATTAAGCTTAGAAGATGAAAAGAGATTCATGCTTCATTATAATTTTCCACAATTTTCAGTAGGATCTACTGGTAAATATGGTTCTCCTGGACGTCGTGAAATTGGACATGGTGCACTTGGTGAAAAAGCATTAGCGCAAGTTATTCCTAGTGAAGATGAATTCCCATATACAATTCGTGTTGTATCTGAAATTTTAGAAAGTAATGGTAGTAGTAGCCAAGCATCTATTTGTGCTGGATGTATGAGTTTAATGGCTGCTGGTGTACCTATTAAAGCTCCTGTTGCTGGTATTGCTATGGGGTTAATTACTGATGGTGATGATTATACTGTACTTACAGATATTCAAGGTATGGAAGACCATTTAGGAGATATGGATTTTAAAGTAGCTGGAACTCGTAATGGTATTTGTGCTTTACAAATGGATATTAAGATTAAAGGTATTACTAAACAAATTTTAACAGAAGCTCTTGCACAAGCAAAAGATGCTCGTATGGAAGTACTAGATGTTATGGAAGCTCAAATTCCAGAGCCAAGAAAAGAAGTTAGTAAGTATGCTCCTAAGACTATGACATTTATGATCAAACCTGAAAAGATTAAAGATGTTATTGGTCGTGGTGGTGAAATGATTACTAAGATCATTTGTGAAGCTAGTGGAGTTGAAATGGTTAATGACATTCGTGCGGTTAAAGTTGATTTAGAAGATGATGGTAAAGTAGTAATTTATCATACTGATAAAGAAGTTATTGATCGTACAGCTGAAATGATTTTAAATATTGTTAGAGAAGTTGAAGAAGGTAAAGTATATAGTGCTAAAGTAGTATCTGTAGAAGAATTTGGATGTTTTGTTCAAGTTTGGCCTGGGTGTGAAGGATTAGTACATATTTCTAAACTTGCTAAAGAAAGAGTAGAAAAAACTGAAGATGTTGTTAAAGTTGGAGATGAAATCCTAGTTAAAGCAATTGGGACTGATAAAAAAGGTCGTTTAAATTTCTCTAGAAAAGATGCTATGTAAGAAGTAAAAAAGAAGAAAAATATTCTTCTTTTTTTATTGATTTTTACTTGACTTTTTTGAAAAAAATATTTTTAAAAATTATCTTTTTATTTTCCTTGCATTTCCTGTTTTGTGAAGTTATAATAGAAAGCATATTTATGAGGTGATGGACTATGATTAAAACAAATTTACCGGTGCTTTTGATTAGAAACATGGTCTTATTCCCTAATAGTGAAGTACGTATAGAGATTGATAGTGAACTTGATAAAAAAGTAATATCTTTGGCAGAAGACTATTATGATGGTCAAATTTTAATTGTTAATCCAAAGGATCTTTTAGAACAAAATCCTGATGTTACTGAACTTCCAAAAGTTGGAATTGTAGGTAATATAAAAATGAAAATAGATATGCCTAACTCTAAAACAAGAATCATTATTTCGGGAATAAGTAGAGTGAAGGTCCATACCTATACCAAAGATGATAATATTTATGATGCGGTTATAAGTAGTGTAGAAGAAGATGGTTTAGAATTAAAGGAAGAACTTGCTTATGTAAGAAGTTTAGTTAAACATGTTGAGATGTATGTTAAGGAAGTTCCTTATATGTCAAATACTGTTTTAGCTCAAATATCTGGGATAAATGATGTAAGTCAGTTAACAGATATAGTTGCTTTATTCTTACCTATTTCTTTTGAAAGAAAACAAGAATATATTGAAGAGTTTTCAGCTACAAAAAGAGTAAAGATGATACTAGATGATATCAATCGTGATATTGAAGTATTAAAACTTGAAAAACAAATTGAAATGGAAGTTAGTAAGGGATTGGAAGAGTCTCAAAGGGAATTTGTTTTAAGAGAAAAGATTAGAGTTATTAAAGAAGAACTAGGAGATATTCATGATAAAGAAACAGAAGTTGATGATCTTCGTCAAAAAGCTAATTCTTTAGATTGTCCTAGTAAGGTTAAAATTCGTTTAAATAATGAAATTAATAAATATGAAAACTGTAATCCAAATTCACCAGAAATGGGAATATTAAGTACGTATATTGATTGGTTATTAGAACTTCCTTGGAAAAAAGTTACAAAGGATGTATCTGATTTAAATAAAGTTAAAGATTCTCTTGATAAATCTCATTATGCTTTAGATACAGTTAAAGATAGAATTTTAGAATATTTAGCGGTTAAACAAAATAAAAATAGTTTAAGAAGTCCAATTATTTGTTTGGTTGGTCCACCAGGTGTTGGAAAAACTACTCTTGCGCAAAGTATTGCTAAAAGTTTAAATCGTAAATCAACAAAAATTAGTGTTGGTGGAGTTAATGATGAGGCTGAAATTGTTGGTCATAGAAGAACTTATGTTGGAGCAGCGCCAGGTTTAATTATTCAAGGAATGAAGAAAGCTGGTACTAATAATCCAGTATTTATTATTGATGAAATTGATAAAATGACTAAAGATATTAAGGGAGATCCTGCTAGTGCTTTACTTGAAGTTTTAGATAAAGAACAAAATAAACATTTTGTGGATCATTATATTGAAGAAGAATATGATTTAGGAAATGTAATGTTTATTGCAACTGCTAATTATATTGAACAAATTCCAACAGAACTTAGAGATAGATTAGAAATTGTTGAATTATCTAGTTATACAGAATATGAAAAGTTAGACATAGCTAAAATTCATTTAATGCCTAATTTGCTAGAAGAACATGGACTTAGTCAAGATCGTGTTAGTATTAGTGATGAAGCTATTTTAAGTGTTATTCGTAGTTATACTAAGGAAAGTGGAGTACGTGAACTTGAAAGATTACTTGCAACTATTATTAGAAAGATAGTTAAAGATATAGTTATTGATAAAGGTAAAGATAATTATAAGATTACAGTATCCAATTTATCTAAATATTTAGGTACAGAAAAGTATTTTTATCATAATAGTGAAGATGTTGGACGTGTTGGTGTTGTTAATGGTCTTGCTTATACAAAGTTTGGTGGAGATATTTTACCAATTGAGACCACTATGTATAAGGGAAAAGGTGAACTTTTGCTTACTGGTAGCTTAGGTGAAGTAATGCAGGAATCTGCTAAAATTGCTTTTAGTTATATTAAGGCTAATAGTAAGAAGTTTGGAATAGATGAAAAGGTATTAAGTGATAATAATATTCATATACATGTACCAGAAGGGGCAATTCCAAAAGATGGACCTAGTGCCGGAGTTAGTTTAACAACAGCTTTAATTAGTTTATTTACTGATAAAAAGATTCCATCTAGTGTTGCGATGACTGGGGAAATTACTTTAAGAGGTAATGTTTTAGCAATAGGTGGTTTAAAAGAAAAAGTGATAGGTGCGCATCGAGCTAATGTAAAAACAATTTTTATTCCTCATGAAAATGAAAGGGATTTAGTTGAAATACCTGATGAAGTTAAAAAAGATATTGATTTTATATTAGTTGATAAATATGTGGAAATATATGATTATTTAATGGGAGGTAAAGAAAATGGACGTAAAAGAAATAATACAAAATAAGTTAGATGCAAGACAAAAGCTTGCTACTATGAGTAGAGAGGAGTTAGTTGAACTTTCTAAAAATCCAGAAGAGTTTGATAGATTTATTGATGGATTTTCTCGCTCTATGAATTCAGTTTTTATTTGTTATGCATATCAATATAATGATATAATAAGAGAAATGATAAGTAATAATATGGATAGAATTGGTGAGAATGATGACTTGAGTCAAAGAGTTCATTTTATTCTTCGTCATTTTCAAAGTTATGGTGAAGAAACCGAAGGATATAGAAGAGAGTTCTTTTACCAATATGAAGCAGTTGAAGCACAAAGTCTAAATATTGATAAATTAGGTTTAGGGGTTAAAGATTTAGATAAAGTAGCTGCTACATATTTTAAGAGAATGACTAATTTAGAAATGGAAGATATGAGAAGTGATAAAAATTATTTGGCAACTGTTAGTTATCTTGCTAAGTATTATCCTGAATATATGACTTATACTTATATGCTTCCTGAAATTCAAAAGACTTTATCTCATGTTGATAAAAATGATTTTTCTAGTAAAGAAGAATATAAAGCCTTTAAGAAAGTTGCAACAAAGACTTTAAATAAAATGTCTAAAGATGGGTATAGAATAAAAAAAGAAAAGTTAAAGACACTTGGACCTAATCATAGTGGTTATAAGTGGTAAAAAAAGAATAAAGAATAAAGAGGTGTATGTATGTTTGAAATAGTTATTTTAGGTATTATTCAGGGGATTGCAGAATTTTTACCAATATCATCTTCAGCACATTTATTAATTTTTAGGGATGTGTTTGGGATAGGTAGAGATATTATTGGTAGTGATATTGATTTAGCTTTTGATATTGCGCTTCATTTTGGTACTTTATGTGCGATTGGAGTTTATTTCTTTAAAGATTTTTTGAAGATGTTTATTTCTGGTTTTACCAAAGGCGTAAAAGAAAAAGAAGGAAGAATGCTTTGGTTTATAGTAGCTGCAACTATACCAGCTGCTATAGTTGGACTTTTATTTGAAGATATAATAGACTCTTTCTTCAGAAAACAGTTTATTTTAATAGCTATTGCTTTAATTGTTATGGGTATTATAATTTATTTAGTTGATAAAAAAATGCCTAATAAGAAGAATTTAGATAAGATGAATTTAAAAGATGCTTTAATTGTTGGATGTAGTCAAGTTTTTGCGCTTGTTCCTGGTTTTTCTAGAAGTGGTACAACGATTGCTGCTTCTCGTTGTTTGAAAATAAATAGAGAAGATGCTGCTAAGTTTTCCTTTTATTTGTCAGCTCCTGTTGTGCTTGGTTCAGTTATACTTACTTTGTTAGAAGATGGAATGCTAGATTTGATTATTGCTAATAGTTTACCATTTATTGTTGGAGTAGTAGTATCTTTTATATCAGGATTATTGTGTATTAGCTTTTTACTTAAGTTTTTACGTAAGAATGATTTTAAATTATTTATGGTATATAGAATAATACTTGGTATTATAGTTATTGCACTGGTATTATTCAAATAAAAAATAAGAGACATTAGTCTCTTATTTTTAGTTGATCATTTATTTTTAAATCTTTAATAAAATTACTTGGAAATTCATAAGTATAATATACATTTTTTTTAGGTAGAATAATTCTATTTTTTTTCATGTTTTTTTTAATATATATAATTTTATTATTTTTATCAGTCATAACAACATCTATTTTTTCTTTCATAAAGAAAGTGTGAATACTATTACATTTTTTAAATAATAAACAATAATCAATATTTTTTTTAAACATTAATCCAAATAATCTTTGCTTAAAAGTTTTAGCTTCATATATTTTTATTTTGTCGATCATTATATCACCAATATTATTATAATATGAAATTTCAATTTTTTAAATAATTTGCTTTAACTGGTTTGATGTGTTAAAATATAAGCATTTTAAGGGGGATTTATGAAAAAAGATAGATTGGAAAGAGCCTATAGTTTATTTTGTGTTTCAGCACCTTTATCATCTCTAGCAATAGCTAGTGGGACTTTAATTGGTTTAGAAGTAGGTACAGTTATGCTTTTATCTGGAGCCAGTGTTTTAGTAAGTCCTTTTATTCTTAAAGGTATTGATGCTGTTAAGGAGAAAAATGCCTATAATAGAATAAAAGGTAATAATTATTTTTTACAATCATTTGATAATATGTTTAGAAGAAATAATGAAGAGGAAGAACTTAGTTTTGAAACTAGTGATTTTAATAAATATATTTCTAATAAACTTAAAGAAACTTTAGTACCAAGATCTTTGATTTTAGAAGAAGAAACAAGAGAAAATATTAATCAATTTTTGTATCTTATTAATTCTAATTATTATTATAGTATTAAAGAGTCTAATCCAAATTTAAAAAGAGAAAAGTTAGTTGATAGAGTTCTTAGTCAGATAATAAATTATTTAGAAAGAAATAATATAACTAATTTTGATCATAAAATAGCTAAAAAAGTTTTAGAAAAGTGTGATTTTATTTCTCCTAATTTGAAAAAGGAAATAATAAAAGAGTTTAAAGATGGCAAAATATCTTATATGGGGAAAGATGTATATTCTGTTAATATTCGTAGTTGTGAATTAGGTAAAAGTAAGAAAAAATTTGATATTAATAGTAACAGTGATTATGATCTTATTATTGATTATGTAGCACAAATGAAAAATTTTAAGAGTGCTAATTTGAGAAGTTTACAGTGGGATATTGAATCTTTAAAGAATATTGTTTTGAATATTCGTAATAATTATATGTCTTTTACTAATTGTAGAAATGATTTAGAGTTAATGAATTCTTTTATTACTAGTGTAGCAAGGTATGTCATTAAGAATAAATGTAATTCAATAGGTGAAAGAGAATGTGTTGGTTCTATATATGATTGTAATTATATTTCTTTTTTATCTACAAAGAATGATATTGTGGGAGATCTTTTAATTAATGATAATTTTAATTTTTTAGATAGTGAAAGAGATACTAAAAATAAAGAAAAAGTCATAGGTCGAAGACCTTCTAAATAGGATTAAGTATATTGACAAAAAAGTGTATTAAGTATAAAATTAAATTATCAAAAGGGTAAGGTGATTTGAAGTGAAAAATAAGAAGGGTCAAGCTTTAGTCGAATACGTTTTAATTATTGCATTAATTTCAGTTATTATTATTGGAATTATTAATACATTTGGAGGATACTTAAAAGATAGTATTACAAAAACATCTTGTAGTATTGCCGGTCAAGAATATGTTGCTGGTGAGAATGTAGGAGAAGGTTATTGTAAATAGATGCTTTTTGCATCTTTTTTTCTTTGTACTTGATTTTTAAAAAAACTATGTTATAATAATTAAGTAACTTAGTTTTATGGGGCGTTAGCTCAGTTGGTAGAGCAACTGACTCTTAATCAGTGGGTCTAGGGTTCGAATCCCTAACGCCCCACCATTTAGAAATAAACAGTCTTAGGACTGTTTTTTTTGTTTGTTTTTAATACTTTTTGTGTTAAAATAGTTAATCAATTAGGAGTGGTACTAATGAAATATTCAGATAAGTTATTAATTATTTTAACTAAGGAATGTAATAGAAACTGTGCTTTTTGTATTGATAGACCTAATCAAAATTATTATGAAGCTGAAAAAAAATTTATTGATTTAGATACAGTTGATAATATTCTTGATTTTGCACTTAAACATAATATTAAAACTATTGCTCTTAATGGAGGAGAACCTACTTTACATCCTGATATTGTTACAATAGCAAGAAAGGTTAAAGAAAGGGGATTCTTTTTAAAGTTATTTACTAATTATGACTTTCCAGATGTTATTAAATCTTTAGATGGAATTGTTGATTTGATTAGAATTTCGTATTATGGTCCAATGAATTTACCTAATCAAAAAGATTTTAAATCTAAAATAACCCTTAAGCTTACTTTAACAAAAAATACTTTTCCAACAATAGATAGTTTAATTAAATTTGTTGAAGAAAACAGGGATAATTTTTATGATTTAAAAATTCATACTTTGATGATGAATAATGATTATAGTATTAATTCACAAGTTGATTATTTGGATTATTTAAATGAGCATTATCCTTTGAAAAGAAACGCTAAAGGAGATTATTATCATGATTTTATGGGATTTCAAATTGAAAGAGAAGATTTACCTAATTTAGATTATGACACTGAGCAAAGAATATATAAAGCTCATATGAATGGAGTTATTTCACATTATTTTGAAGAAGATCATTTTGAAATAGGTGACTTAGATCAAAACTTAATGCTTACCAAAGTATTAAGGGCACATCGTAATCATAAGTATCGTGAAAATGTATTAGAAGCTTATAGAAATAGTTGTTTAGATTATAATAATGTAGATCAATACTTACCTGGATATAGTAAAGTAAAAAGAAAATAAAAAAGCAAATTATGATTTGTTTTTTTTATTTGTGTTTTAATGTATAATATTAAATTAAGGTGATGTTATGATTTGTACTAGTAGTTATAAAGCTTGGAATGATACTTTATCGACGTGTTATTCTATTTCTGGTGATAGAGGAAAAGGTGTTAATTATGAAGGAAAATGTTATCCTAAACTAGCACCTAAATTATCTTTTTGGAAAAAGTGGCATGATAATATTGGATTAATTACTGAAGAAGAAAATAATAGTTTTTATATAAGAGAATATTATAATCAGATTTTATCTAAACTAAATCCTAAAGAGGTATATGATGAGCTTGATAATTCAACTTTGCTTTGTTATGAAGATAGTAATCTTTTTTGTCATAGACATATAGTTGCTGAATGGTTAGAATTAACGCTTGGTGTATCTATTTATGAAGTTGAATTTGTAAATGGTGAAATTAAGTTTGTTGATCGAGATAAATTTATTGGTGAAGTTTTAAGTAGTGTAATTGATAAGAAAAAAGTAAAAAAGAAAGGATACGGTGAATAATATGAATAGATGTGAAAATGTTTTAAAATTTTATGTTTTATGTAATAAGTTAAAAGATGTAGTTAGAACTGGTTGGAAAGTATGGGAAGTAGAAAAAGAGCGTGTTGAAAGTGTTGCTGAACATATTTATGGAGTTCAAATGTTAGCAATTGCGATGTATAAAGAATTTAATTATGATTTGGACTTAGAGAAAGTTTTGTATATGCTTGCTGTTCATGAACTTGAAGAGATTGTTATTGGTGATTTAACGCGTTTTGATATTTCTAGTTCAGAAAAAAGGGAAAAAGGAAAGAAAGCTGTTAGTGAAATTTTAAGTAATCTTGTTAATTCATCTGACATTGAAAATTTGATTGAAGAGTTTGAATGTCGTGAAACAAAAGAAGCTTTATTTGCATATCATTGTGATAAGATGGAATGTGATATTCAAGCTAAATTATATGATGAAAAGAATTGTGTTGATTATGAAAAACAACTAAATAATCCAATTTTAGGAGATGAAAGATTATTAAAAATATTTACTTTAGAGAAATCTTGGTCTGGTGCATGGTTAGAGTCAGATCGTAGTTTATATAAAGATAATAATTTTATTGAATTATTGGAATATTTAAAAGAAAATTCTATTCTTAAGTAGTCATATTTCTTGATTTTTTGAATAAGATATGTTATAATAGCAACAATTTGAAGGGGGTTTAGGAGATGGAAAAGATATTTGCTGTTGATTGTAAAAATGGTCGACTTGTAATTAATCCAGATGGTATTAAAGCTATTATAATTGCTAATAGTAAGAAAAAAGAAGAAAAAAAAGGTTTTAGAGTATTAACAAAAACTAAATAATAGTTAAGTAAATTTTATATAAAAAAACACTTTCCACACAAGTGTTTTTTTATTGATTATTTTTATCTTTTTCTATATTATTAAATTAGGTGATAATATGAAAGAAATACGACTATGTGATAATGGGCAAATAGATTTAACAGAAAAATTATGTATTAAAAATGAGCTAGGAATAGAAATACAAGCTTTTCATGATCCTTACTGTGATAAAGATAAATTATTAATTGAATATAAAAATGTTTTACCTAATATTAATGGAGGTAGAAGTTTACATGCTCCTTTTTGGGAATTGAATCTTGGAACTAAAATGAAGGGAATTAGGGAAGAGACAATGAAAATGTTTAATTATGCATATGATATAGCTAAGGAACTGGATTGTACAGAAATAGTAGTTCATAATGGTTATATTCCTGGTACTAGTTGGATAAATGGATGGGTTAATCGTAGTGTAGAATTTTGGAAAGAGTTTTTTTATGATAAAGATGATTCAATTATAATGTGCATTGAAAATCAATTTGAAGAAGATAGTGAAATAATGATGATGGAGATTGATCAAGTTAATGATCCAAGATTAAAAATATGTCTAGATATTGGTCATGCACATTGTAATTCTAAAATGAGTGTAGAAGATTGGATAAAGTCTTTAGGTAATAGAATTCATTATTTTCATTTACATAATAATCATGGTAAACAAGATATAAAAGGACATAATAATGATGAACATCTGGGGTTAAATGATGGTACTATTGATATGGAAAAAATATTATCTTTAGCTGAAGAGTGTTGTAAAGATGCTATTTGGAATATTGAAACAGGTACTGATTATTTTGAAGATTCGATTGATTATTTAAGAAAGCTTGGATATATAAAATAATTTTATATATCTTTTTATTTTGTTATAATATAATTAGATAGGTGATAATATGAAAAAGAAATATTTAGTATTTATACTTTTTATTTTAATAGTAATATTTTTAATATTATTTATATTTTTTACAAGTAAAAAAACTAATAATGATATTTTAAATAAGAATAATTATTCGCAAATTTATTTATATGATTTAGGAAATAGTAATATAGAATTAATTGTAAAAGATGATTTTGTTATTTTAATTAATACTGGTTTAGAAGATGATAGAGATATGTTACTTGATTATTTAGATCAATTTGGGATAGAAGAAATAGATTATTTAATTCTTACTAATAAAAATGATAAATATATTGGAAATGCATCATATATTTTAGAACATTTTATAGTTGATTATGTTTATTTAAATGATTATGGATATGATAGTAAAGATATGAACGATTTAACTAATACTCTTCTTGATAATTATGCAGAAGAAATTATTTTAACTAGTAATGAAAATATAGTACTTGGAGATTTGGAAATAAATATTTATCCATATATGAAGAATGATTTTAAAATGAATGATAAGTCTTTTATAATTAATTTAAAGGAAGGAAACAATAATATTTATTTAACGTATGATAATTCTAAAAGACTGGGTGAAGTAGGTAAATGTAATTTATTGGTTTCGGATAATAAATTAATGTTTGATATTGAATCTAATTATTATATATATGATGGAATTGATAAAATTAATGATAAAGATAATTTATTAGAAAGAAATATTTCTATATATATCAATAAAAAAGAGTTTATTATTGAATAATAAACTTTTTTTGTTGTATTTGTTTAAAAAATATTGACTTCGTTTAAATTGTTAGGTTATAATTAAACATGTAAGCGTTATGGAGACATACTCAAGAGGCTGAAGAGGCGCCCCTGCTAAGGGTGTAGGTCGGGAAACTGGCGCGAGAGTTCAAATCTCTCTGTCTCCGCCATATATGAATTA
Organism: Bacilli bacterium; assembly: GCA_017436345.1. Taxonomy (GTDB): domain Bacteria; phylum Bacillota_I; class Bacilli_A; order RF39; family UBA660; genus RUG11788. The sequence goes on along the minus strand of JAFSDH010000010.1, from coordinate 136,866 downwards.
AACTTGGATTTTTCCAAGTTTTTTTGTTTTTAAGATGATTTTTTAGACGTTTTTGTTATAATTATTATGATGATAGTGATTATAGAAAAAAAGAAGATATTAAATTAAATAGGAGGAAATATGGCAAAAGTATATTTTACAAATGAAGTAAGTGAAGATAGTTTAGTAAAGATGTTTGAAGTTTTGAAAGTAGAACTTGAAGGTAATGTATGTGTTAAGCTTCATTCTGGAGAGGAAGGAAATCAAAATTATTTAAGACCAGAAATGGTTAAAAAATTAGTTGAAAGAGTTAATGGTACTGTAGTTGAATGTAATACAGCGTATGAGGGAAGTCGTGATACAACTGAAAAGCATACAAAGCTAATGGAAAAACATGGATGGACTAAATATTTTAATGTAGATATTATGGATGGAGAGGGGGAAGATAAAGTTCTTTCTATTCCAAATGGTAAAGTTATTAATAAAAATTTTGTAGGTAAAAATATTGATAATTATGATTCAATGCTTGTTTTATCACACTTTAAAGGACATCCAATGGGTGGATATGGAGGAAGTTTAAAACAATTGTCAATTGGAATAGCTTCTAGTTATGGTAAAAGATATATTCATTGTATTGGAAAAGATAATGGTACATATGAAGATATGTTTCAAGTTGAACAAGATAAGTTTTTAGAAGCAATGGCTGATGCTGCTAGTAGTATTATTCCTGAGTTTAAAAAGATTGTTTATATTAATGTAATGTGTAATATGAGTGTGGATTGTGATTGCTGTGGTGTTGCTAAAGATCCTTGTATGAAAGATATTGGAGTTCTTGCAAGTTTAGATCCTGTTGCAATAGATCAAGCTTGTATTGATTTAGTTTATAATTCAGAGGATAAGGGAAAAGAAGATTTAATTGAGAGAATAGAATCAAGAAATGGTCTTCATACAATTGAATGTGCGGAAGAGTTAGGTATTGGTTCAAGAAGTTATGAATTAATAGAAGTATAATTTAGAAAGAAGTTGCATATTTTTATGATGTGTTGACTTCTTTTTAATATTATGTTAAAATCTACCCATACATGTTGCCATGTATAAAGAAAGGGATGTTTATATGATTAATCTTGTAGTTAGACGCAGACGTATTTGTATACACTTGTATTTAAGCGAATAAAAAATAATCGCAGGTACAGGTGTTTTTGGACATGTATGTATCTGCGTCAGTAACTAGGATTAATTATATATTTAGATAAATTATATATATTGTTTTTAGAATACCTATGCAGATACTGCATAGGTATTTTTTTGTTGAAAGGGAGTGGATTTATGGAAGAAAAAATATTAAATACTTTGAAAGATTTACTTAAATATAAGACTTATGATGGAAATATTAAAGAGTTTGAAAGTATTTTTAAATACATAAAGATGAAAATAAATAAAGATTTATTTGTAAAAGAATATGTTTTTAACGGATATAAGAACTTAGTTATTTCTAATACTTTAGATAAGAATTTAGATATTATTTTTTGTGGTCATATAGATGTAGTTCCTGCGGATAATTATGAGTTTAGTGAGGATGAAGAAAATATTTATGGTAGAGGCACTATTGATATGAAAGGTAGTGTTGCAGTTATGCTAGAGGTGTTCAATACTGTTTCTACTAATAAAAAAATAGCTTTATTTATAACATCTGATGAAGAAATAGGTGGCATGTGTGTAGAAGAACTTTTGAAAATTTATAAGGCTTCTTTAGCGATTATTCCTGATGGTGGTAAAAACTTTAATTTAATTTATGAAGAAAAAGGATTATTCCAATTAGAGTTATCTTTAAAAGGAATATCATCTCATTCATCGCAACCATTTAATGGCGATAATGCGATTGTTAATTTATTAGATATTTATCAGAAATTGATAAAAAAATACCCAATACCTAAATCACAACATGAATATATTACTTCAATTAATTTATCTATGATTGAAGGTGGAACTGCGATAAATCAAGTTCCTAATTATGCAACTATGAAACTTGATATTAGACATGTTGCGAAAGATAAGAAAGAAGATTTTATTAAACTTATTAAAAAGATAAATAAAGATGTAGAAATTAAAGTTTTATTAGAAGGTAGTGTTTTTGAAACTGATTTAAATAATAAGAATATTATTAAATATTTAGAAATATGTAAAGAGGTATTAAAAGAAGAAGTTGAAATAGTTGGATGTGAGTCTACATCAGATGGTGTTTATTTTTCTGATTTAGGTATTCCTACTATTATTATGAATCCGGTTGGATATTATCCACATTGTCCTAATGAATATGTAAATAAGAAAAGTTTAGAAAAATTATATTTTATTTATAAGAAATTTTTAGAGGAGAGTGATTTTTATGTTTAATATGAAAAAAATAGAAGAAATGTATAAAAAGGAAATGTTTAGAGATGTATTGTTAAATACAGATGAAATTAAGATTTGGGAACAACTAGATAATGGTTGTTTTATTGGAACAATGACATATTCAAAGGATAATGTGTTAATTTTAAAAGAATTACTTACTTCTTTTGAAGAACAATATGGAGAAGAAATTAGTTTAGAAGACGCTAGTGATGAATTAAAACTTTATAATGATCAAGGAAAATTATTTATTTATTTTGATAAGAATATGAAACCTATTTCAATGAATGGATGTATATATAATTATCATAATAGTTCTTTTGATTTTGAAAGTGATAAAGAATTAAATTTATTATATTTTTATGGTTTATCTACTTTAAAAGGGCATAGAGGTAAAGGTGCTTGTAGTGCTTTAGTTAATTTTGCGATGGAATTTGCAAAATATAATGGATTTGATTTAGTATATGCAAGAACTGATTTAGTGGGATCTAAGTCTGAAAGAATATTAGAAGCTAGTGGTATGGAAGTATGTAAAATAAACAATAAGACAATAGTTGAATGGGTGGATGTTACAGAAATTAAAGGAGATTATAGAAAGTATTTATGGTTAGGATTAAATGATAATATTAGTATTAAACCAACTAATTATTCCTTCTTATTACCTGAAGGAGTGCTTTCGTGTGAAGTTAATAAATATGGTTCAAAAGTTTATAAAAAAACTAAATAGTAAGTTTTAAGCAAGTTAAGTAATTAATTTGCTTTTTTATGTAAATTTTTACCAATTTTAGAAAAAGTGTTTTATCAAACAAACGTTTGTGATAAAATGTATTTGGTGATTAGATGAATAGATATTATTTATGTATTGATTTAAAAACTTTTTTTGCATCTGTAGAATGTGTCGAAAGAGGTCTTGATCCTTTTAAGACTGATTTAGTTGTAGCTGATCCTGATAGGTGTACGACAACTATTTGTTTAGCGATATCACCAAAGATGAAAAGTAGAGGTATTAGAAATAGATGCCGTCTATTTGAAATACCCAAGGGAATTAATTATATTCAGGCAAAACCTAGAATGAAAAAATATATAGAATATTCTTCTAGGATATATGGAATTTATTTAAAATATGTATCTCGTGATGATATTCATGTTTATTCGATTGATGAAGCTTTTTTAGATGTTACTAGTTATTTATCTTTATATAAGATGAGTCCTGTTGAGCTTGCTAAAGTTATTATGAAGGATATTTTTGATACAACCGGTATTACCGCAACAGCTGGTGTTGGTACTAATATGTATCTTGCTAAGATTGCTCTTGATATTACAGCTAAACATGTTAGTGATAATATTGGATATTTAGATATTGAAAAATATAAAAATGAATTATGGCATCATACTCCTTTAATTGATTTTTGGCAAGTAGGAAGAGGAATAGAGGCTCGTCTTCATAAATTAGGAATTTTTGATATGTATGATATAGCGCATACTGATGAAAATATTTTATATAAAGAGTTTGGTGTTAATGCTAAATTTTTAATTGATCATTCTTGGGGAGTTGAACCTTGTTTAATTAGTGATATAAAAAAATATAAACCTAAAGCGACTTCTATGTCTAATGGTCAAGTTCTTTTTCATGATTATAATTATATTGATGCGAGAAAAGTCCTTATAGAAATGATTGATACACTAGTTTTAAATCTTATTGATAAGAAATTATCTACTAATGTAGTTGGATTTTATATAGGTTATTCACATGATGAATATCCATCTTTAAAAGTATCTAAGAAATTATCTAATCCTAGTAATAGTTTTTCTAAAATATCTAAGGTCATTTTAGATGAATATGACTTTTCTATTAATAGAAATTATCCTATTAAAAGAATTAATATTTGGTTTGGGGAACTTGTTTCTAAGAAACTTGAACAAGTAGATTTATTTAGTGATTTTAAAATAGAAGAAGATGATGAAAGAATAGAAAATGTTATGAATATGATTAAAAATAAATTTGGTAAGAATGCTATTTTACGAGCAATTAGTTATGATGATGGAGCAACTCAAAGAGATAGAAATAAATTAATAGGAGGGCATAATGCTGAATAATTTAGAGCGTGCTAGACAATTTCTTCCTTTTGATGCATTAAAAGGATTTAGAGAAAGTCTAGAAAAAACAGAATTATTATTTGAAAGTAAAAAGATTTTGTCTGATGATAGTGAAGAAGAGTTAAATAAAGTTTTCTTATCTTTAGATGTTGGGAATAGAGTATTAGTTAAATATTATTATGGTTTTGAATATATAGAAACGTATGGAATTATAAAGAAAATAGATTCTATTTATAAGAATTTATATTTATCTAATAGTAAGATTTCTTTTGATGATATCATTGAGATAAAAAAATTTTAATAGTGATATTTTTATGTTATAATAACTAAAAATATATTTGTTGAGGTGGATTATGAAAATAGAAAAGACAAATGCAATGCGAATACTTGATCAGAAGAATATTTTATATAAGTTTCATTCTTATGTTGATACAGATGCAGTTAGTGGAATAGAAGTTGCAACTGTTCTTAAGCAAAATCCAGAACAAGTATTTAAAACTTTAGTAACTATAGGTGCTTCTAAAAATTATTATGTATTTTTAGTTCCTGTTTGTAATGAGTTAAATTTAAAGAAAGCTGCTAAAGCTGTAGGAGAAAAAAACTTGGAAATGATTAAAGCTAAAGAGTTACTTCCTTTAACTGGTTATATTCATGGAGGATGTTCTCCAATTGGGATGAAGAAGTTTTTTAAAACAACGATTGATGAGAGTGCTATTTTATTTGATACAATTATTTTTAGTGGGGGAAAGATTGGATATCAAGTTGAATTATCTTTAGAAGAATTAAAGAGAGTCATTGATTTTTCTTTAGTAGATATTTGTGATTAACATATACATTTGTATATGTTTTTATTTTTATTATATAATTTATTTATGGTGATATTATGAATAAAAAAAGATGTTTTTGGTTAAATTTAAAAAATGATATATATGTTAATTATCATGATCAGGAATGGGGAGTTCCTGTTTATGATGATAGAAAGTTGTTTGAAATGTTAATTCTTGAAAGTTTTCAAGCTGGTCTTTCTTGGGAAACTATTTTAAATAAAAGAGAAAGTTTTAGAAAAGCTTTTGATAATTTTGATGTGTTAAAAGTCAGTTTATATGATTTGGATAAAGTTAATGAACTCTTATTAAATAAAGATATAATTAGAAATAAATTAAAGATAAATTCATCTATTAATAATGCGAAAATTTTTATAGATATTCAAAAAGAATATGAATCTTTTTCTAATTATATTTGGGGTTTTACTAATAATAAAATTATTTATGAAAATGATAAAACTAGTTCTGATTTATCGTATAGAATCTCTAATGATTTAAAGAGTCGTGGTATGAAGTTTGTTGGTACAACTATTATTTATTCATATTTACAAGCTATAGGTATTATAAATTCTCATGATAATGAGTGCTTTATGTATAAAAATAAATAATTTCTATTATTTTGTGTTATTATGAAGTTAGAGGAGTATATTTATGATAGAGAAGTTATTTAAGTTAAAAAAGAATAAAACGAAGGTATCAACAGAGATAATTGCTGGAATTACAACTTTTATGGCAATGTCATATATAATTTTTATTAATCCAGTAATATTATCTGATACAGGGATGGATTATAATTCTGTATATGTTGCGACTATTTTGGCTTCAATGATTGGAACTTTGATTTTAGGATTAGTTGCGAATGTTCCTTATGTTCAAAGTGCAGGTCTTGGTTTAAATGCTTTATTTACTTATACAATATGTGGAGTAATGGGATTTAGTTGGCAAGAAGCTTTAGCTATGGTTTTTATATGTGGAGTTATAAATGTTTTGCTGACGCTTACTAGTGTTAGAAAGAAAGTTATTAAAGCAATACCAGAGTTTATGCAAGAAGCAATAACTGTTGGGATAGGTTTATTTGTTACTTATATTGGTGTCAAGAGTGCTGGATTAATTGAGTTTTCAGTATCTTTTGTTAACAATGGAATAGCCAAAGCTAGTGATGTTGTGCCACAACTTGCGATATTTAATTCTAATGAGTTAGTTCTTGCTATTATTGGTATTGTTATTACTGCTGTTTTAGTCTCTAAAAAGATTAAAAATTCATATTTAATTTCAATTCTTTTAACAACGATGATAGGATTATTTATGGGGGTTACTAAATTACCAGACTTTGGTAATTATACATTTATTCCATCAATTGAACCCACTTTTTTAAAATTAGATTTTAGTGGTTTAATAAGTGCGGAAGCTGGATTAATAGTAGTTATTATGACGATTTTTACTTTAGTTATTTCTGATTTATTTGACACAATTGGTACATTTATTGGAACAGGTAAAAAGTCAGGTATATTTAAAATTGATAAAGATGGAGAAATGCCTAAGAATTTAGAAAAAGCTTTAATTTGTGATTCATCAACAACAATTATTGCAGCACTTTTAGGTAGTAGTAATGTAACAACTTATGTTGAAAGTAGTGTTGGTATTGAAGAAGGTGGTAGAACAGGTTTAACAGCTGTTTCAGCAGCTTTATGTTTTGGATTATCATTATTTTTAGCACCACTTGTAAAGATGGTTCCTATGGCGGCTATCGCACCTATATTAATTTTTGTTGGTTTATCTATGATTACTAATATCATTAAGATTGACTGGAAAGATATATTAGTAGCCATACCTGCGTTTTTTATAATTGTAATGATGCCTTTATCATACTCAATTACAACAGGGATACAATTTGGTTTTATTTTATATGTAATAGTTAATTTAGTTAATGGTCGAGGAAAAGATGTTTCACCAATTATATATATATTTAGTTTATTATTTATAATAGATTTTATATATAAAGCTATGTAGAAGAATAGATTTAGTAATCTATTCTTTTTATGTTATAATTTATTTAGGTAGTGATAATATGAAGAAAGATATACGTTTAATTATTTTTTTATGTTCTTTTTTAATTTTAGTTTGGAAAAGTAATTCTTATTATTCAAATGTTTTAGAAAAAAATTGGGGAATTGTCATTCCTGAGTTTTCTTCTTATGAAGAAATTTATGAAAAAGAAGGAGAACCAAGTTTTTTTGGAGATGGAGTTAGATATCATGTTTTTTCTTATAGGCGTGATAGTTACATAGAGTCATGGTTTAGATGGGAAGAAAAAGAGTATAAAACAAGACATTTTTTAAATTATAGTGATGCGGTTAAAAAATGGTTAGAAGAAATAGAAGTAGAGGAAGAATTTTATCCTGATTTTGAAAAATGCTTATATTATTATGAGAAAGATGGTATGGATGAAATAATAATACTTTGGGATGAAAGCAAAAAGAAATTTTATGTAGTAGAATCATTTATGTAGGTGAAAATATGAAAAAGAAAAAATATAATTTAAATTTATTTAGAACTTTTTTTAATATTGGTTTATTTACTTTTGGTGGAGGATATGCGATGCTTTCTTTAATTGAAGAAGAAGTTGTTAAAAAAAATAAATATTTATCAAAAGAAGAAATGTCAGACATTATAACGATTGGTGAATCTACACCAGGACCAATTAGTGTTAATGTAGCTACTTTTGTTGGATATAAAGTAAATGGTATAATTGGTGCTTTAAGTGCTACTTTAGGACTTATTTGTCCATCTTTTTTCATTATTTTATTTTTAGCATCTATTCTTCAAAAATTACAAGAATCAACTATATTTCAAAATGCTTTTTTAGGTATTAGGGCCTGTGTTGTAGCTTTAATAATTAAAGCTCTTATTAATATGTATAAAGAGTGTCCTAAAAATATTTTATCTTATATATTAATTGTTTTTTCTTTAATAGCTGTTACTTTTTTTGATATAGGTGCTATTTTAATTATTATTATTTCTGGAATAGTAGGAATGGTGTCTTTTTATCTAAAAGATAGGAGGCATGTAAAATGATATATTTAAAGTTATTTTTATCTTTTTTGAAAGTTGGAACCTTTACTTTTGGTGGAGGATATGCGATGATTCCTTTAATTCAAGAGGAAGTTATATATCATGGGTGGATGAAATTAGAAAAGTTAATAGATTTTATTGCGATTAGTGAAAGTAGTCCAGGACCTTTTGCGATTAATATAGCAACTTTTGTTGGAAGTAAGACTGGTGGTTTTCTAGGAGCTTTATTGGCTACTTTAGGAGTTATCTTTACCTCTTTTGTATTAATAGTTATTTTAGCTCGTAATTATGATAAATTTAAAAAAAGTAAAATAGTTAGAGGATGCATGATGGGATTGAAACCAGCAGTTGTTGGTTTGATTGGGGCAGCTGTTATTACAACTGGAATAGCGGTGTTTTTTCCAGAGGGAGTAAGTTTTTCTATTTTTTCAACAATTGTTTTTTGGAAAAGTCTTATTATTTTTTTAATAGCATTAGTTTTATCTTTAAAGAAGATGCATCCTATTAAAACAATAATTTTATCTGCAATATTAGGTATTTTATTAGGTTTTGTTTAAGAATAGAGAAATCTATTCTTTTTTTGTGATATAATTTTAGTAGGTGATGTTTATGAGTACAAGATGTAGTGTATTAGAAGTTAATTTAGATAATTTTTTATTTAATGTCGATAGTATAAAAAAATATATTGGTAAAGATATAATGATAATGCCTGTTATAAAAGCTAATGCTTATGGGACTTATATTAATAAAAGATTAGATATTATTAATAGATTTGATATAGTTGCAGTTGCTTTGATTAAGGAAGCTGTTGATCTTAGAGAATTAGGTTATGAAAAAGAAATATTTGTTTTAAATCAACCTTATCTAGAAGATATTGATGATATTATTAAATATGATATTACGATTGGAATAAGTGATAAAGATTTTGTCTTAGAGCTTGGAAAAAGAAAAGAAAATGTTAAGGTTCATATTGAAATAGATTCTGGAATGGGGAGAACTGGTGTATTGGAATTATCTTCTTTTATTGATGAAGTAAGAAAGTGTTCTAATATTAAAGTTGAAGGTATATATACCCATTTATCTAGTGCTGATAGTGATTATTCTTATACAGATAAACAACTAGATATTTTTGAAAGATGTATATTAGAAGCTAAGAAATATTTTGATTTAAAATATATTCATTCTTCTGCATCGAATGGGCTATTGAATTTTAAAAGTAGTTATTGTAATTTAGTAAGACCTGGTATTATTTTATATGGTTATGAGTCTTTTGATGGGGCTAAGAAATTATTGGATTTAAAACCTGTTTGTAAATTAAAGAGTAAGATTACTTTTTTAAAAGAAGTGGAAGAAGGAACATCAATAAGTTATTCAAGAAGTTATATTACAAATAAGAAAACTAAGGTTGCGACAATTCCTCTTGGATACGCTGATGGAATTAGAAGAAGTTTGTCGAATAAGGGTTTTGTTGTTATTAATAATTCTTTAGCACCAATTATTGGTAATATTTGTATGGATAGTTTTATGATAGATGTTACTGGTTTAGATGTTAATGTTTCAGATGATATTTATATTTTTGATAATGAAAATATAAAAGTAGAAGATATTGCAAGTATTTATGAAACGATTAATTATGAGGTTATAAGTACTATTGCTGATAGGGTACCACGGTTATTTATTGGAGGTTAGTGATATTAGATAAATAGTAAAAACAAAAAGGCAGGTAATGATTTAGTGCAAGATGTGAAAGTATTTATAAGGTTACTAGATAATGTAATTATTATAAAAAAAGGCCGATGAAATATTAAGTTTTAAAATAATAAATAAAAATTTAATAGAATAGTAGGTGTAATTATGAATTTATATGATGTTTTAAATAAATTAAATATTTCTTATGATGAAATTTCTCATGAGAAAGTAATGACTGTTGATGAAGCTAAAAAAATAGAAAATATGATAGAGGGGATTGGAAGTAAAAGTTTATTTCTTAAAGATAAGAAAAATTATTATTTAATTATTTTAGAAGAAAATAAAAGAGCTGATTTAAAACAATTAGCGAGTATAATTGGGTGTAATAAGTTATCTTTTGCAAGTAGTGAAAGATTAAAAGAAGTATTGGATTTGGAAGAAGGAAGTGTTACTCCTTTAGGTATTACTAATGACTTTGATAATAAAGTTACTTTGTTAATTGATAAAGATTTAACTAATAATAAGATTTTATTTCATCCTAATACTAATACAAAGACAATGTCTATTTCATATGATGATTTAATAAAATTCATTGAATATGAAAAACATAAATATATTATTTTTTAGGAGTTAATATGAAAAAGAAAATCTTTATGTTTATAACAATATTTTTAATAATAGTAATAGTACTATTTATTGGTTATTTATCTTTACCTTTATTTGAATTTAGAAATGATAATAAATTATATGTATTTACTAGAGAAGAAAGTTTTGGTGAGTTTGAAGAAAATCAATGTTATAGTGAGAATGTTTCTTATAATAAAAAAAGAGATATTTCTATTACTAGTTGGGATATTAAAGAGTTACCTTTAGGTATTTATATGCTTATTTTAGAATATGAAGATGGTAATTTATGTAATTATGAATATATTTTAGAAGAAGAGTATATTTTATCAGTAATTGAAAAAGCTGAAATAACAGATAATAGTTCTAATATTAATTTAGAAGAATTAATTGAAGGTAGAGAAGCTATCGTTAGTAATAAAAGATATTTAGGTAATGAATATGATAAAGCAATGTATTATATATTAGATGGAAGAGAAGAAGTTTTATATATATTTTATGTTGATGATTTATTAGTTATTCAAGTTGGTTATTCTGATGAGGGACCGAGATTTATTGCTTATAAATAGGAGGAAATTTATGAAAAATATTTTTATTGGTGGAGTAGCAAAATCTGGTAAAAGTACTTTTGCTAAGAAGATATGTGGAGATAATAAATATAATCATATTCCTATTGATTATTTTACGGCATCTTTTAAAAGGAATTATCCTGATGTTGGAATTATTAGTAATGTTGTAATTAATTCAGAAACGAGTAATAAATTATCACTTTTTTTATCAACTGTTATTAGTATTATTGATACAACTGATGAAAAGTTTATTCTTGATTCTGCTCATGTTATGCCTAAAGATATTGTTAGGTATTTAGATAAAGATAAATGGGATATATATTTTCTTGGATATCCTAATATAGACAAGGAAGAAAAATTTTCAATAATAAGAAAATATGAGACAAAAGATGATTGGACATTTAAAAGAAGTGATATTGAATTATTAGATATTTTAGATAAATTAATTCTTATTAGTAAAAATATTGAAAAAGAGTGTTTAGAACTTGGAATTAATTTTATTGATGTAAGTAATGGTATAGAGGTGCTTCATGACTAAAGTAGGATTAGTTTTAGAAGGCGGCGCAATGCGTGGAATGTATACGGTTGGTGTTTTAGATATATTAATGGATAATAATATTGAAATAGATGGTATTATTGGTACATCAGCTGGAGCTTTATTTGGTCCTAATTATTTTTCTAAGCAGAGGAAAAGAGCTCTTTTATATAATAAGAAGTATTGTGGAGATAAAAGATTTATTAGTTTAAGATCGTTATTTTTAACAGGGAATGTTGTTAATCGTGATTTTGCATATTATCGTGTTACAAAGGAATTATTTCCTTTTGATAATGATACTTTTATGAATAGTGGAAAAGATTATTATGCTTGTGCAACTGATGTTAAAACAGGTAAACCAGAATACTTTAAAATAACAAATATTTATGAACAGTTGGAAGAACTTAGAGCATCGTCGGCTATGCCTTTTGCATCTAAAATGATAGATATTAATGGAAAAAAATATTTAGATGGGGGAATTTCTGATAGTATTCCGGTAGAGAAGATGAAGAGTTTAGGTTATGATAAAATTATTGTTGTTTTGACACAGCCATTTGATTATAGAAAAAGACCTTTGTCTAAAAAGAAAAGAAGTTTGGTAAAATTAAAATTTAGAAAATATCCTGAGATGGTTAATGTTATGTTTAATCGTCATAATGAATATAATAGTGTTATTGAAAAAATAATTGATATGGAAGCTAAAAAAGAAATATTTGTTATACGTCCATCTAAGAAAATTAATATTGATATAATAGAAAAGAATCCTAATAAGTTACAAGCTGTTTATGATTTAGGAGTTAGAGATTGTAAAAAGATAATTAAATCATTAAAAAATTATTTAGAAAGTAAGTAATTATACTTACTTTTTATTTTTATGTTATACTTTTAATAGGTGAACAATTATGAAGATAACAGATATTAAAGATCCTAGTTTTTTGAAAGAATTAACTAATAAAGAATTAGAAGATTTATGTATAGATATAAGAAAATTTATAATAGATAAGCTATCTAAAACAGGTGGTCATTTAGCTAGTAATTTAGGGATTGTTGAATTAACAGTAGCGCTTCACTATGTGTTTGATTCTCCTAATGATAAATTTATTTTTGATGTAGGACATCAGTCTTATGTTCATAAAATATTAACTGGTCGCGCTAAGATGTTTGATAAATTAAGACAAATAGATGGTATATCAGGTTTTCAAAAAAGAAAAGAAAGTATTCATGATCCGTTTGAAGCGGGACACTCATCAACTTCAATTGCTGCAGCGCTTGGTTTTGCTTATGCAAGAGATTTAGATAAGAAGAAAAATGAAGTAATTGCAATTATTGGAGATGGTTCCTTAACAGGAGGTTTAGCTTTAGAGGCTTTAAATAATGTTGATAATTTGGGTTCAAAAGTAATAATTATTTTAAATGATAATAATATGTCTATTTCTAAAAATGTTGGTGGAATGAGTGAGTTTTTAAATAAGATTAGAATTAGTAATAGTTATACTAATGCTAAACATGGATATAAGCTTATGCTTAATAAAAGTAAAACGGGTAAGAAAATATATAAGTTTACTCATGATGTTAAAGAGTGTTTTAAAAGTAAATTAAATGATAATCTTTTTACTAATTTAAATATTGATTATTTAGGTCCGATTGATGGTCATAATATTAAAGATGTTATTAAGGCTTTAAAGAAAGCTAAATCATCTAAAAAGTCGATTTTAGTTCATGTTGTAACACAAAAAGGAAAAGGTTATAAACCTGCGGAAGAAAATAGTAGTAGTTGGCATGGTGTAGGTAGTTTTGATGTTGAAACTGGTATTCAAAATAAAAGTATAGTTACTAGTTTAAGTGAAGTAGTTAGTAATACAGTTCATGAGTTTATGGAAAGTGACAAAGATATTGTAACAATTACACCGGCTATGATTAGTGGTAGTAAGTTAGAGAAGATTTTTAAAGATTTTCCAGACAGAAGTATTGATACAGGTATTACTGAATCTTTTGCAACAACATTAGCTTGTAGTATTGCTTTAAATAATAAAAAGGTTTTTTTACCAATTTATTCATCTTTTTTACAAAGGGCATATGATAATATTAATCATGATATTGCGAGAATGAATGCTCATGTTGTTATTGGAATAGATCGTGCTGGACTTGTAGGGGAAGATGGTGAGACGCATCATGGTGTATTTGATATTAGCTTTTTAAATAGTATTCCCAATATAGTTATATGTATGGGAAAAGATAATGAAGAGATTCGTGATCTTTTATATACGGGTTTTTATAAACAAACTAATCCATTTTGTATTAGATATGAAAGAGATGTACTTGAATATGAAAAAACTTCTTTTAAAGAGATTAAGATAGGAACTTGGGAATATTTAAAGAAGAGTAAGAGTAAAAATGTTGTTATTAGTTATGGTACAGATGTAATGTTATTAAATGATGCTTTAGAAGATAAAGATATTAATATTATTAATGCTAGATATATAAAGCCGATAGATAAAGATATTTTAAAAGATTTGATTAAAAATAATTCTAATATTTATGTATATGAAACTAATATAAAGACTAATGGACTTGGTAGTAATATACTAGAGTACTTTAATCATAAAGAAGCTAAAAATAAAATTAAAATTACTGGAATTGATAATAAGTTTATTAATCATGGGAAGATAAAAGAGTTAAAAAAGAATATTAATTTAGATATTGATTATATAGTTACAGATATATGTAATTATTTTAAGATATAAATAATTTATTTTAATTGAGAAAAAAATTTTAAGTTGATATAATTATTAATATAAGGAGGTGAATATATGAAAAAGTTATTAATGCTAGTTTTTTCATTATCGTTTGTTATTCTTTTAACAGGGTGTGGTGACAAGGTTAAGACAACAGTATGTGATTATACAGACAGTAGTGGTAAAATATCTTTTGATGTAAGTGCAACTAATAATGAAATTGATAAAATTAAAATGATAGTTGTACCATCTAATGAATCAATGGGTATTACAACTTTTAAAGACATTGATGAAGAAACAAAAGGAATAATTAAAGAATCTTTCTTATCAACTTATGGGCTTGAAAAAGATACATACGATGGTCTAAAAATTAGTGTTGAATTTGATGATAACATGACTGTTACTTTTGATGCTGATTTAAAAGTTGCTGATAAAGATCTTTTAAAGAAAATTGGAATGGATTTTGAAGGAAAAGATATGGATTTCGATAAATTCGTTACAAATATTGAAGCCGAAGGATATACTTGTAAATAATATTAGAAAAAGATAAAGCAATTTATCTTTTTTTAATGTATAATTTTATTAGGTGATAATATGAATTTAAGAGAATGTTTAGAAAGATTTGTTCCTTTTAATGAACAAGAAGAATGTGATAAGGAGTTAATGCTTGATTATATTGATACTTTTGATGATGTATTAACAAGAGATAATAAGATGGGTCATTTTACTGCATCTAACTGGATTGTTAATAAAGAAAGAACGAAAGTCTTAATGATTTATCATAATATATATGATTCATGGGCATGGACCGGGGGTCATGCTGATGGTGATGGAGATTTATTACATGTAGCTAGAAAAGAAGCAGAAGAAGAAACTGGATTAGATAATTTAAAATTATTAAGTGATGGTATTTATGCGTTACAAATTTTAACTGTTGATCCACATGTTAAAAGAGGAAAGTTTGTTTCTTCACATTTGCACTTAGATTGTTGTTTTTTATTTGAGGCAGATGAGGAAGAAGTACTTAGAATAAAAGAAGATGAAAATAGTGGTGTTAAATGGATTAATATTGAAGATGCATGTATTATTACTAATGAAGAAAAAATGAAACTAGTTTATAGAAAGTTAAATGATAAATTAGTAAATATAAAGTAGGTGTTTTATGAAAAAGATTATCTTTTTAATTATTGATATCATTATAATATATTTAATATTTGTAGGAATAGATGCTTATCGAATTAAAAGTAAGCCTTTTCAAGATATTCGTCCTTTGATTACGATAGATGAAAAAGAAACTAAAGAGGAAAAGGTATATCAAGGTTTAGGATATATTGTTGTTTACTATACTAATAGTGAAGGTGAAATACATGGTGCTTCTTTTACTTTGTTAGATGAGTTTTTAATTTGGGCATATATAGAATGAAAAATAACATATTATGTTATTTTTTTATTGAGTTTTCATATTATTTAATATGAGAAAATTATATTTAATAAAAAATCCAGAAGTATTTCAGGGTGGAAAATATTTAAATAGTAATATTAATTACTTTGAAGGATATTATTTTAAGAATGTTGTTAATGATTTTGTTATATCTTTTATACCAGGGATTAGTATTAATAATGGCAAAAAAGGTGCTTTTATTCAAGTCGTTACGAAGAAAGAATCTTGGTATGTAAATTATAATATAGATGATTTTGAATATAATAATGATCCTTTTTGGATTAGGATAGGTAATAATTATTTTTCTGAGAATAGAATTCATATTGATATAGAAGATAGAGATTTAGAGTTAAAGTTATTTGGTGATTTAAAATATAGTAAAGGAATAAATATAAATAAAAAGATAATTTTTCCTAATATCATGGGAATATTTTCTTATATTCCTTTTATGGAATGTAATCATGCAATTTTAAAAATGGAAAATAAAGTATCAGGATTTATTAGTTTAAATGATAAAAAAATAGAATTTTTAGATGGGGTTGGATATATAGAAAAAGACTATGGAAAATCTTTTCCTAAAAGATATATTTGGGGAGAAGGAAATTGTTTTAAGAATAAGAATTGTTCTTTTATGTTTTCAATTGCTGATATTTCTTTTAAAATTTTTAATTTTAAAGGATTAATATGTAGTTTGATTGTAAATGATAAAGAATATAGATTTGCGACTTATAATTTTTCTAAAATAGAAAAGTTTGAAATAGAAAATGGTAAAGTAAATATTATTTTAAAGAAGAGAAAATATATTTTAGAAATAGAATGTGATAATAATAATAGTTTAATGTTAAAAGCGCCTGTTAATGGTAGTATGGCTAAAGAAATATTTGAAAGTGTTGATTCAGTTATTAAAGTAACTTTAAAAAAGAAGAATAAAGTTATATTTTCTGATATAAGTAATAATTGTGGTTTAGAAATAGTTAACGAATAATATTTATTTGTTTTTTATGTTATAATTAAATTGGTGATAGAATGGAAGAAAAATATTATAATTTACATCGATTAACTTCAAATAATGAAGAATTATTGAGAGATAAAAAGTGTGTATGTATTTATTGTAAAAAAGAGTTCGATTATAAGGAAATAGAAAACTATATAGCGGGTAGTGATGGTTTAACTGCTGAATGTCCTTATTGTAATATAGATAGTGTAATACCACTGGAATATGATAATTATAAAGTAACAAAAGAAGATTTAGATATTTTAAATGAGATGTATTTTTAGGTGATTATATGAAGAAAGATAATGTTGTATTAGAAATAATTAATTTAAAAAAGTATTATGGCAAGGTTAGGGGAGTAGAAGATGTTTCTATTAAATTAAATAGTGGTGAAGTATATGGATTTATTGGTCCTAATGGTGCAGGTAAAAGTACTACTATTCGCACATTAATGGGATTAATTAATAAAACTAGTGGTGATATATTTATTAATGGAAAAGAATTTGATAAAAATGATACTTCTTTAAAAAAAGAAATAGGATATTTACCTAGTGAAATTAATTTATATGATGATTTAACAGTAAGAGAAATACTTGATTATCATGAGTCTTTTTATGATAAAAAAGTAAATAAAAGAAGAAAAGAATTAGTTAAATTATTTTTACTTGATGAATCTAAAAAA
Organism: Bacilli bacterium; assembly: GCA_017436345.1. Taxonomy (GTDB): domain Bacteria; phylum Bacillota_I; class Bacilli_A; order RF39; family UBA660; genus RUG11788. The sequence goes on along the minus strand of JAFSDH010000010.1, from coordinate 119,237 downwards.
ATAGAAGATTTATCTTTAGGTAATTCTAAAAAATTAGGTATTATTCTTTCATTAATGCATAGTCCTAAAATATTAATATTAGATGAACCTACTAGTGGTTTAGATCCAATTATGCAAAATACTTTTTATGAATTATTACTTGAAGAAAAGAAAAAAGGGACAACAATTCTTTATTCAACTCATATACTAAGTGAAGTTGCTAAGATATGTGATCGAATTGGATTTATTAAAGATGGGAAAATTATTAAAGAAGATATTAGAGAGAATATAGAAAAAGATAATATTACTTATTTAACTATTAATAGTAAAGAAATTGAAAAGATAAAAAAAGAACTTAATTTAAAAGTAATAGATGAATCTATTGATAAGATTAAATTTATTAATAATTTAAGTCCTGATATTTTAATAAAAAAATTATCTAATTTTAAGATTGATAAGTTACTAATTGAAGAAGTATCGATCGAAGATTTATTTATTGAGTATTATAAGTAGGTGATATTATGTTAAAAAGAGAATTAAAGATTAATTTAAAGAGTTTTTTAATATGGACTAGTATAATGTTATTTATGTTTTTAATTGTTTATTTAATGTATCCTGCAATTGTTAATAGTGATAGTGTAGCTATGATGGATGAAATGATGAAGATGTTTCCTGATGAAGTAATAAAAGCATTTAATATGGATATATCGTCAATGGATAGTGCGTTTGGTTGGTTAAAGACTGAAGGATTTGTATTTATCTTTTTAATAACAGGTGTTTATGCATCGATTATGGGATCTAGTATTTTATTAAAAGAAGAAAGTGAAAAGACAATTGAATATTTAAATAGTTTACCAGTAAGAAGAAAAGATATTTTAAAAAATAAAGTTATTTGTGGTATTTTTTATATAGTTTTAATGATTATAATTATAGGATTATTTAATTATATAGGACTTGAATTAAGCGGAGACTTTGATAGAAAACAATTTATATTACTTAGTATTACACCTTTATTTATTGCGCTTCCTTTATTTACGATTAATTTGTTTATATCAACTATTTCTAAAAAGACAAAAAAGACTTTTGGAATTGCTTTAGGTATTAGTTTTATTAGTTATTTTTTATCAATAATTTCAGAATTAAGTAAAGAAACAGAATTCTTTAAATATTTTACTGTTTATACTTTAGGAGATATTAGAAATGTTATTATTGATGTTTCAATTAATCCAATAATGATATTTATAGCGGTAGGAATAAGTTTATTATTTATAATTTTATCTTTTGTTAAGTATGAGAAAAAGGAGCTTGTATAATGATAAAGAATATTATATTTGATATTGGTGGAGTTCTTTTTGATGATAAAAATAATAATTTAAAAGAGAAATTTAATTTAAGTGAAGAAAGAACTAAGGAAATAACTAATATTACATTTGGAAATAATTTTAGCGAATGTATGTTGGGAAAGATTAGTGTTAGTGAGTATTTAGAGGATATGAAAAAAAGATATCCAGATATTAAAGAAGAGTTAGAATATTTATTAGATTCTAAAGATTATCCTGAGACTTTTCCACTTAAGAAAGATGTTTATGATATTGTAGTTAATTTATATAAAAAGGGATATAATTTATATATTTTATCTAATAATACAAAAGATAGTTTTTCATATGTATCTAGTAATATGGATATGAATATTTTTAAAGGTATTGTATCTTCATATCAAGAACATTTAATTAAGCCAGATGAAGCTATTTATAATTTAATAGTAGATAGATATAATTTAAAAAAAGAAGAAACAATATTTTTTGATGATAATAGTAAAAATGTTTTAAAAGGAAATGAACTTGGTATTAAAAGTATTAAGTTTAATAGTATAGAAGATATTATTAATAATATTTAGAATAGAGAAATCTATTCTTTTTATTTGTAGTTTAAAATATGATTTTGTATAATTAATTTTAGAGATAAATAGGAATTTGTTGGGTAATAAACAAAAAAGACAAGAGTTCATTCATTAACTCTTGTTTTTATATTCGCTTGTAATAATTTCATTTATTTCTTCTGGAGTTTCCTTACATCCATTATTTAACCATTTTTTTATTATGGCATTAAGGCCTGCTCTAAAAAATTCTATATGATAATCTATAAATTTGTTATCATAATATTTTTCTGCTAATTCTACACGATATTGTGTTGGTAAACTCTTAGATATCTCTTCTAATTTAAAATAAGTTTTAAAGAATATTTGATTATCTTTAATATATCTGAACATGCTTAAATATCCATTTTCATCTTGTTTAGCATTATTAGATAATTGAAATTGTGCAAATTCTATTTCCATTTGTTGTTTAATTTTTTCTGCTAAATCATAAATGTCAATATAATTAGAATAAAATGTAGAACGATTCAAATTAGCCTTATCACAAATTGTCGACACTGAAATTTCATCAATATTTTTCTTTTGTATTAATTGTAAAAAGATTTTTTCTATTTGCTCTTGAGATTTTTTCCTTTTTTTGTTGTTTGATATATTCATATTACCCTCCTTAAATCATTATTCCAACAAATGTTGAAAATTGTTGATTGATTTAAAATTTACATAAATATTATAATATAATTACAAAAAAACAACAAGTGTTGTCTTTTGGAAAGTGAGGTGTAAATATGTCAAAAATAGTAGATGCTAACCAAAAAATAGAAGATACTGTAGTTGGTGGTTATAAGAAAGTTGAAGATACTGTTGTAGGAGGATACAAAAAAATAGAAGATAAATTTGTTGATACTTTCTTAAAAAAAGATGGAGAAACTTTAGAAGAAGCAAAAGAAAGATTAAATAGAGAACAACAAGAATTAGAAGAAAAAAACAAAACAACAGTTGAAGAATCATTAAAATTATCTAAAGAAATTAATGATAAATATGTAAAGTAGTTGGGAGAAAATGATGAAAAAGGAAACTTTATTAGAAATTATACTAGGAACAATTGGTGGATTAGTGTTTGCAATTGGTATGTGTATGTGTTTAATACCTGAATGGGATTTATTTATAGCTGGTGTTATAGTAGCAATTATAGGATTTATAATATTATTATGTATTATACCTTTGTATAGAAAAGAGCATCCTAAAAAAGTTAGTAATAAAAAAACTGATTGGGGATTAGTATTTACTTGGATAATTGGTGTAGTTGGAGCTTTGATTATGGGCTTTGGCATGAGTAAAATAATGGTTGGTAGTCCAGAAAAAATGGATATGATTATTGGTATGATAACAGGAGTTGTAGGATTACTAATTTGTGTATTAAATTATCCAATTTATTCATATTTAAAAAGTAATAAAAACTAATGAATAAAATAATAGAACAATTTAAAAAATTAAAAAAAGAAGATCGTATAATGTTCTTCTTGGTGTTTACAACAATAGGAAATATATTTATGGCAATAGTAAAATTTGTGTTGTCATTAACCTTACCATCACTTTGGTTTTTCATTAATGCAATATTTATGATAGTTTTATCATTTGCTAGATTTTTCTCTATAAGAGATTATAGAAAAACAAAGTTGATTGATGATAAAGAAGAAATACAAAAAATCGGTTATAAAAATTATCTTACTAATGGAATATTGTTAGTGATATTAGGTATAATGTATTTCTTTGTTAATGTCTATATTTATTACAAAGGAACAAATACAACCATGCACGAATATTTAACTTATTTAGTTGCACTTGTTGCATTTTGGTCTATTGGTTCTGCAATATATGGAATGGTTAAATATAAAAGAAATCATACACCTATATTAAAAGCTGTTAAATTAACAAACTTTGCTAATGCTTTAACTTCAATAATGCTAACACAAATAGTGTTATTAGATACTTATGCTAAGACAGAAGTTTATAATTCAAATTTAATGAATGGCTTGACTGGTATTAGTATGGGAATAGTAATTATTATATTAGGATTATATATGATAGTTGGAATAAATAAATTACAAAAGGTGGATTAATTTTAATCTATCTTTTTAATTACAAATTACAATTTATAAAGCATGTCAATAGATTGATTTGCTTTTTTTATGATATAACTAAATAGAAAGAAAATAATCTTAAAATTAAACTAACAGTGTGTGTTATTTATTTTATATAAGTGTTAATATTTTTTTGAGGATGTGAGAAAATGAATCAAGAAAAAATTGGAAAATTTATTGCTAAATTAAGAAAAGAAAAAAATATGACACAAGAGAAACTTGCTGAAAAAATGGGGGTTAGTATAAACGCTGTAAGTAAATGGGAAAGAGGATTAAGTTTTCCTGATGTTTCATTGTATAAAAAGTTATGTAATGAATTAGATATAAATATTGAGGAACTTATAAATGGTGAAAAAGATAGTAGTGACGAAGCTAAAGAAAAAGCGATTATATCAACAGTAAAAGAAATAGAAAAAAATAAAAAAAATTCCAAGAAAGTATTAGTTTTACTTATTTTGTTTTTCATAATAACTTTTATCATTTTTATTTATTATAATAAAAATTTAAAAGTAAATTTAGTTGATGATTCGGATTTTTTATATGATGAAGTAATAAGTTTTCTTAAAGAGAAAGAATTTGATGAAAATCCGGATTCTATTTATAAAGATTTTAATGTTTTTTATAGTTATCATGGTTTTGGAATAGAAAAGAAACAAAGTTATAAATATGTATACATGTGGATATATAATCAAAGCTATTATATTGAAAATGAAGAATATGGATCAGGACTTGCGATTTCATCAGGTAGTTCTATGCCAATAAAAGCTATTTTTAAAGATAATAAATTACAAGATATAATTTATTCAAAAGATGGAAAAGAATATGTTTCATCAATTAAAGAAATGTTTCCAGGTATAATTGAATATCAAGTTCTAAACTATGATAAAGAGAAGAATATAAATAAATTATTTAATGAAGTAGAACAAAAAAAGAATATATACTATGATTATTTAAATTTAGATATGAGTAAAATTACAATAGACGATCTATCATATAATAATCTTATTTTTTCGGTTGAATATAAAAAAAGTAAATGTGATATTCCTGTTATGTTAAATATTTATGAAAATAATAAATATGCATTACTTAAAGAATATAAAGCTTGTAGATCAGGAGAATTTTGTAATTTAGTGTTACAATATATAAACCCTATTGAAGGTGAGTATGATTATGATGTTATTGAAATAATAAGACATAGTATAGACGCTAATCTATATCAATATACTAATGATAATTTGCCGGAATATATGATTTTTTCAGGTAAGAGTCATGAGTTTATTACTGATTCTGATAATAAATATTTAAAAGAATTATTAGAATTAATCGATGTTGATTTAACAAATTGTGCTAAACCAAATTATGAGGATTAAGATATTTTAGAAATGAATTATGTATAGTAAAACTAGAGTAAGTAACTCTAGGAATATTTCCTGTTATTATTATATATTTTGTAGCATAATTAATTCATGAGAAGGAGTGATTTTTATGAATCAAGAAAAAATTGGTAAATTTATATTAAAATGTAGAAAGAATAAGAAATTAACTCAATCAGAGTTAGCTGAGAAATTAGGTGTTACAGATAAATCTATTAGTAATTGGGAAAATGGAAGAAACATGCCTGATCTTTCTTTATTTAAACCATTATGTGATATTTTAGAAATATCTATAAATGATTTAATAAGTGGTGAAAAAGTTTCTAAAGATAAATATCAAGATAAATTCGAGGAAAACCTAATTAGCACAATTGATTATACTACAAAGAAGATTATTGAAAAGAATAATATAATTGGCTTACTATTAATTATATTTGGTGTTCTATTAGCTACAACAGCAATGACAATATTTCCAAGTGAAAGTAGCTGGGGGAGTGTTTATTCTGTTCTGGGCGCAATAATATCATTAATAGGTATAGCTAAATTTACTAAAAAAATATCTTATGGGAAAAGATTAATATGTAATTTTGGATATTTTGCACTTTTTGTTGCTATGTTATTTATATTAGATTATATAAGTGTAGTTAATATAAAACAAGCTCCAAGATTTTCAAGTTATAAAATTACAGCAGATACAGCAATATATTATGATACACCATTTTATGACGTTATAAGATGTAATAAGGATAAAAATAATGAATATTATAAAGTCTTAAAAAATCAAAATTATGATGAAAATGATATAGTTAAGTATTGTGAAAAATAATACTGATCATTTTTCAGAAAGATATACTCTTAGAATTATAGGAGAAGAATATCAGAAATTGAAGTCGAAAATTTCGACTTCAATTGGTGTGTGACATTTTTTTATAAATTGCAATTTATTAAGAAAATCGATTTGATTTTCTTTTTTAGTGATATAATTATTAAAGAATAGTTCTGGTGGTGAATTTATGATTAAATACATAAAAAGGTATTGGTATTTTGCTCTTTTGGCGCCTTTATTTATGTTAGGGGAAGTAGTATCTGATTTATTACAACCTCAATTTATGTCTAAGATTATAGATGATGGTGTATTAGGAATAAATAATGGTGGAGTGGGTAATTTAGATATTGTTATTAATACAGGCATATTAATGATTTGTGTTGTTTTTGGTGGTGCTGTTTGTGGTATTTTGAGTGGAGTTTTTGCTCAATTATGTGGTCAAAAATTTGCCCATGATTTAAGAAGTGATTGTTTTAAAAGAATAATGAATTTATCTTTAGAACAAACTTATGAGTTTTCAACAGGATCTTTAATTACTAGAATTACTAATGATATTACACAAATTCAAAATTTACTTAGTATGATGATTAGAGGTTTTGTAAGAACAATGGCTTTATTTGTTGGTGGAGTAGCTTGTATGTTAATGCTAGATATTTCATTTGGTATTATTTTAGGATGTGCTCTTCCTTTTGTAATTATATTTATTTTTTTCTTTTTAAAGAAGGCTAAGCCTGAATATGAAAAATTACAAGAAAGACTAGATAATTTAAATAGTATTATGCAGGAAGATGTTAGTGGTGCTAGAGTAATTAAGGCTTTCGTTAAAGAAGATGATGAGATTAAAAGATTTGATAAAGCTAATAAGAATTTATCTAAGGTACAATTATTTGTATTAAGACTATTTAGTTATATGAATCCTATTTCTAATTTGATTTTAAATTTTACAATAATTTCCGTTATATATGTGGGTGGTATTAATATAAGTAATGATATTGGTATTACAACAGGTAGTATAATAGCAGCTGTTACATATACATCAACAATATTAGGAGCTCTTCTTAGAATGGCTAATTTATTTCAAACTTGGTCAAGAGCGCAGGTATCTGTATTTAGAGTTAATCAAGTATTAAATTGTTTACCAGTTATTAATGATGGGGAGTTTGATGGTAATACAACTATTAAAGGAAAAATAGAATTAAAAAATGTTAGTTTTGCTTATCCTGATAGTCCTGGTGTTAATGTTTTAGAAAATTTAAATTTAGTTATTAATCCAGGAGAGACAATTGGTATTTTAGGGTCTACTGGTAGTGGTAAATCATCTTTAATAAATTTATTTCCTAGATTTTATGATTGTACAGAAGGAGAAGTATTAATTGATGGAGCTAATGTTAAAGATTATAAATTAGATTCTTTAAGAAGTAAGATAGCGATTGCTCTTCAAAAAAGTGAACTTTTTTCAACTACTATTTTTGAAAATATTACATGGGGTAGGGAAGATGCTACTTTAGATCAAGTTAAAAAAGTAGCAAAGATTGCTCAAGCTAAAGATTTTATTGAAGCTAAAGAAGATAGTTATTTCACAATGGTTTTAGAAAAAGGAATGAGTCTTAGTGGCGGTCAAAAACAAAGAATTAATATTGCAAGAACTATTTTGAAAGATTCAGAGATAATTATTTTTGATGATGCGACATCAGCACTTGATTTAAAAACAGAAAGTTTACTTTATAAAGCATTAGAAAAAGAATATAATGATACAACTAAAATAATTATTGCGCAGCGTATAGCATCAGTAAAAAATGCTGATCGAATTGTTGTCATGGATAAAGGAAAAATAGTTGATGTTGGAAGTCATTCTGAATTAATTAATGGTAGCAAAATTTATCAAGAAATATATAATTCTCAATTAAAGGGAGGTGGTTCTGATGAATAAGATTAAATGGACCAAATTCCTAGAAGAATTAAAAATAGAATATAATAAGAATGGTGTTTTAAGTGAAACGTCGAAAAATAACTTGGATAAAAATAAGAAGATAGCTATTGATGAAGGATTTATTACAAGTAGTGATTTAAATGAAATAGCAAAGATGAGTGTTAATGCAAAACTTGCAAAAATTGAAACTAAAAAAGGACCGCAAATGAATTTTGCTGGTCGTGGCGGACCTCGTAATTTAATTGGTGGTGAAAAAGCCAAAGATAGAAAAGGGACAATTAGTAGATTATTTTTATATTTTAAAAGTGAAGTTAGAATAGTTATTACTTTATTTGTAGCAATTGTAATAATGGTTTTATGTCAGGTAATTACGCCACGATTACAAAGTAGTGCGATTGATTATATTGATATAGGAGAATTTTCAAAAGTACCTAAAGTATTAATTATAATGGGAAGTATGTTTATTCTTTTATCATTATTTAATTTAATTCAAGGTTTATTAAGTGCGAAGTTATCGCAAAATATTGTTTTAAAAATGCGACATGATTTATTTAAAAAGATTATAAATCTTCCAGTAAGTTATTTTGATAATAATTCACATGGGGATATTATGAGTAGAATGAGTAATGATGTTGATAATGTTTCTAATACATTAGCTCAGTCTTTAGGATCATTATTCTCTGGTATTTTAATGATTATAGGAACTGTCATAATGATGGTTATTACATGTTGGGAGTTGGCAATTTTATCTTGTATAATAGTTGTTTTAACAGTAGTTGTTACAAAGTTTTTATCAAGTGCGATGAAAAGATTTTATACTAAAAGACAAATACTTTTAGGTAAGTTAAATGGTACTGTTGAAGAGATGGTAGTTGGTCATAAAACAGTTAAGGCTTTCTCAAAAGAAAAACAAGTTATTTCGTCTTTTGATGATGTTTCTAATGAGCTTACTAAGACGAGTATATATGCTGAAATATTAGGTGGATCAATGGGGCCTTTAATGAATTGTATTAATAATATTGGTTTTGTAATTATTGCATTATTTGGTGGATATTTTGCTTTTAAAGGAATAATATCTGTAGGTATTGTTTCAGCATTTATTGTTTATGCTAAACAGTTTTCAAGACCAATTAACGAAATAGCCCAGTTATATGGACAATTTCAAACAGCTATTGCTTCTAGTGAAAGGGTATTTATTGTTTTAGATGAAAAATTAGAAGATAAAAGTGGTAAGAATACATTAGGAAATACGAAAGGATTAATTTCGTTTAAGAACGTTGATTTTTCATATGTAGCTGGACATAAAGTTATTGATGACTTTAGTTTAGATGTTTATAGTGGACATAAAGTAGCATTAGTTGGATCAACTGGTAGTGGTAAAACAACAGTAGTTAATTTACTTATGAGATTTTATAATATTGATAAAGGAAGTATCTCAGTAGATGGTACTAATATTTTAGATATATCTTGTAATAATTTAAGAGATAATATAGGTATTGTTTTACAAGATGCAGTTTTGTTTAATGATACGATTAGAAATAATTTAAAATATGCTGATAAAAGTATTACTGATGAGGAAATGATTAAAGCAGCAAAGGAATGTCACTGTGATACTTTTATTAATCAAATGAAGGATGGATATGATACGATTCTTTCTGAAGGTGGTAGTAATTTAAGTCAGGGTCAAAGACAGTTACTTACAATATGTCGTGCATTCTTATCTAAACCTAAAATATTAATTCTAGATGAAGCTACATCTAGTGTTGATACTCGTACTGAAAAACATATTCAAGATGCGATGGTTAAGTTAATGAATAATAAAACTAGTTTAATAATTGCGCATAGATTATCGACAATTCAAGATGCTGATTTAATTGTTGTAATGGACAAGGGTAGTATTGTAGAAATGGGTAATCATGAAGAATTAATTGAATTTAATGGTAAATATGCTGAACTATATTCAAAACAATTTGCTGGTAAAGAAATTTAGAATAGAGAAATCTATTCTTTTTTTGAGGAAAATTTTATTACTAGAATAAATATAAAAGAATAAATACTTTATTAAAATTGTTAGATTAATTTATTTATTATATAATGATATTAGGTGATAGTATGAAGAGGTCTTTAGAAAAATATGAATTATTTATTACTATATTTTTAATAGTTATTTATTTGTTATTTAATTCTATTTGTTTAAATAATTTTGGTGAATATAGCATTTATACTTTTTTATGTAATTTAGTTTTATCTTTAGGAATAATTATATTTATTTTAAAAAATAGATTAGTTAAATATTATAGTTTAGATAGTTTTCCTAATCCTAAAAAGTATTTATATTTTTTTCCTATGATATTATTAATCTTTGTTAATTTTATTGGTGGGGTTGGTATAAATAATACTTTTTTTGAAATATTATTTTATATGTTATCGATGATATGTGTTGGTTTTTTAGAAGAGATTATTTTTAGAGGTTTTTTATTTAAGATGATGGCTAAAGATAGTTTAAAAAGTGCTATTATTGTTACAACTATAACTTTTGGGATAGGACATATTCTTAATTTATTTAATGGAGCTGATTTAATACCAACTTTGGTTCAAATATGCTATGCGATGGCTGGGGGATATTTGTTTGTGATGATTTTAATTAAAAGTAAAAGTTTATGGCCATGTATAATTACTCATTCTTTATTAAATAGTTTATCTATTTTTGGTGTTGGTAGTGGAGTTATTTATGAGGTTGTTGTACCTATTTTATTAATTGGAATATCTCTTTTATATGTTAGATATATTAAGAAATTAAAACTATAATTTTTTATTTTGGAGGATTTGTTATGAAAATAGAGTGTGGTAAACTATGTGGTTTTTGTTCAGGAGTAAATTACACTATTAATAAAGCTTTAGAAGTTTTAAGTAATGAAGATGATATTTATTGCTTAGGTCAAATTGTTCATAATGAAAGAGTTATTAAGTCTTTAGAAGAAAAGGGTATGGTTACTGTTAATAATATAGATGATGTCCCAGATAATTCTAAATTAATTATTAGGGCTCATGGAGAAGTAAAAGATGTTTTTTTTGCTGCTAAAAAAAGAAATATAGAAATTATAGATTTAACTTGTGGGAAAATAAAGGTTATTTTAAAAAAGATAGAAAAGGAAATGGATAAATCTTTTATTATAATAATTGGTAAAAAGAATCATCCTGAAACAATAGGAACTTTAAGTTATGCTGGGGATAATAGTAGTGTAGTAGAAGATGAAGATGATATTTTAATTACTAATGAAAAGTTAAAAAAATCTAGATTAAGTAGAGTTTATATTGTTTCACAAACTACTTTTTCAAGTAGAAAGTTTGATGAGTTAATTACTAAAATTAAAAATGTTTTTGATTGTAATATTGATATTGTGGTAGATAAAACAATCTGTGATGTTACAGAAAAAAGACAAAAAGAAGTATTTGAATTATCAAGTCGTGTTGATAAGATGATAATTATTGGTGGTAAGAATAGTTCTAATACTAAAGAGTTAGCTAAGATATCTAAAAATAATTGTGATCAGTCTTTTTTAGTTCAGACAAAAGAGGATTTAAAAAATATTGTTTTCTCTTCAGAAGATAATGTTGGAATTATGGCGGGAGCATCTACTCCAAGAGAAATTATTGATGAAGTTATAGATTATTTAAATACGCTTTATTAGTTTATAAATATTAACACTATTTACAAGAAGACATATTATACAATAAAGGGTGAGTTTTTTTCATGGATAAAATATTGTATAGTATTTTAGGAATTTTTATACCTTTTTTTGGTACCATAATAGGAAGTTGTTTTGTTTTTTTCTTAAGAGGTAAATTAAATACAAATGTTAAGAAAATCATGATTGGTTTTGCGGTAGGTGTTATGCTGGCCGCAAGTATTTGGTCTTTAATTATGCCTTCTGTAGAGATGGCTGTAACACAAGGTGTAATATCATGGATACCAGCGACAGTTGGTTTAATATTAGGTGTTTTATTTCTAATTGTGATTAATAATATTACTGATAAAATAAAAAAGAAAAGAAATGGTAAAGGTATAAATATGCTTTTATTTTCTGTTACTCTTCATAATATCCCTGAAGGAATGGCTGTTGGAGTTTGTTTTGCGGGATATTTATTAGGAAATGCAGGAATAGGGTTATTAGGTGCTATGTTATTAACGATTGGAATAGCAATTCAAAATATACCAGAAGGAGCAATAATTTCAATGCCGTTAAAGGTTGATGGTTTAAGTAAGAGAAAAGCTTTTTTATATGGTGTTTTATCTGGGGTTGTCGAACCAATAGGGGCTATTATTACCATTCTTTTAACTAATGTTATTGTTCCGGTTTTACCTTATTTATTATCTTTTGCAGCTGGTGCAATGATATATGTAGTAATAGAGGAATTAATTCCAGAAATGCATGAAGATAGAAAAAGTATGTTAGGTATTATTGGTGTTGTTATTGGTTTTTCAATAATGATGATATTAGATATAGCTTTAGGATAATTTTTATGTATTATTAAGTTAGAAAAAAGTAAATCGTTTGATTTGCTTTTTTTTGTATACTTTATATATATTATGGTATAATTTATTTAGAAAGGTAGAGTGATGAAAATGGAATTTAATTTTGTTGGAAAAAAAGCATTAGTTACTGGAGGAGGTAGCGGATTAGGTAGAGAATGTGCATTATTATTTGCTAAAGGTGGTGCAGATGTTTTAATCGCAGATTTAAAACCTGAAAGATGTGAAGCTGTTGCTAATGAAGTTAGAGCATTAGGAAGAAATGCTATTGCTTATGCAATTGATGTAACTGATTATAATCAAGTTGAAGCAATGTATAAGAAAATAGTAGAAGAATGGGGAACTGTTGATTTTGTTGTTAATAGTGCTGGTGTATGTTTAACTGAAGATTTAACTGCTCAATCAGTAAATGATATTGATTTATCAATTGATGTTAATATTAAAGGAACTATTTATTCTTGCCGTGAAGCATTAGCTATTATGAGACCTAAAAAATATGGAAAAATAGTTAATATGTCATCTATTGCTGCTAAAGCATGTTTAGGTGGATTTAGTGTATATAGTGCTACTAAAGCAGCAGTACTAGCAGCTACTGCATCTTTAGGTAGAGAAGCAGCTTTAGATAATGTTACAGTTAACTGTATTTGTCCAGGTATTATTAAAACAAGTATGTGGGAAGAAATTCTTGACCAACTTGCAGGAGATGATCAAGCAGAACGTGATAAAGTATGGGCTGAATGGACAGCAGGAACTCCAAATGGAAAACCACAAGATCCAATTGATATAGCTAATATGGTAGCATTCTTATGTACTGAAGAAGCTAGATATATTACTTCTCAAAATATTGGTGTTGATGGCGGATATACATTCTAAAAATATTTAATAACTGAATTTTAAAGAGTAGAGAAATCTACTCTTTTTATGTTATAATAATTTTGCTTATAAATATTGATTTGGGAGGTTTTTTATGAAAAAAAATACATATAAATTAACAGGTATTGATTGTGCAGCTTGTGCATTAAAGATTGAAGATGGCGTAAACAAACTTGATGGTGTTGAATCTAGTAGTATGAATTTTATGCTTATGAAGTTTTTTGTTAATTTTGATGAGAACAAAGTAAGTGATGAAGAAATTGAATTAGGTATTCATAAATCTTTAAATGGAGTTAGAATTGTTTCTAAAAATAATGAAGTGTATGAAGATACTTATGAAGAACCTAAGGTATTTAAAAAGATTAATTTCTTTGGAAGAAAAAGAAAATAGTAAATGTGTAGTTGTTAATATAATAAATAAATTTTTTTAATTTTATCTTTTCATATTTTATATATTGATTTGTGAAAAATTATCATGATATAATTTTAGTATAAAATATACGATAGGTGGATAATATGAAAAAGAATTTATTTTTATTTTTTATTATTTTAACTTTATTTGTATTTATACCGAATAAAGTTAGTGCGGCTGTTGAACTTACTAAAATAGAAGGAATTGTTGTTGAACCAAAAGCTGGAGAACATCCTGTATTTACTGCTGATTTTATTATATCTAATGATATAGATGAAGTTAAATATGATGATGTTGAAATTATTTGGAGACATGTTCAAGCTGATGAAGAGATGACTTCTCAAGATGTATTTAATTCTTTAGAAGCATATTCTCCAGAAATTAAAGATTTTGATGCTATAATTTCTGATTTAGAATCTAAGGGTTATTCATTGAGTGATGATAGTGAAAGTTATGTCAATGGATATGCTATGGATGAATATAATTATTTTGTTGTTGATGGTGTTGATGAAGTTAATTTAGAAATTTTAGGATTAAATGTAGGACACAAGCAAAAAGATACAGCTGTTCGTTATACTATTACAATTGGTGAAGAAATATATTCATTTGTTTTTGGACCTTTTGATTGGGGAATAAAGACAGATGATGGTGTTGTTAGAATGGATCAAGATGATACTTTCAAAGCAAATCAAAAATATGTTTTTGATTTTACATTATCAAATGATGCAAGTCTTTTTGAGGGAGATCCAAATAAGTTTTTAGAATTAGTAAATTTAGCGGGTGTAAAAACTAAATTTATGATTAATAATAATTGTGATTATAATGTAGATGAATTATTTATGATACCGGCAGGTCGTTTATTAAAAGTAGAAAAGAAGTATAAAAATATTGTTGATTCTTTATCTATTACTGAAATTGAAGAAAAAACTGAATATGATACAACCTTATTTGCGGACTTAGATTACCAATTACCATCTACTATAAAAGTATTAATTGGTGGTAAAGAGTTAAAATCTGATGAATATACTTATAATTCTGCAACTGGTAAATTAGTTATACCTGCAGAATTAATTACAGGTGATTTAACAATTGTTGCTGATGCTATTTCAGTTAATAATCCCAATACTTCAGATAATGTAATGATGTTCTTTGTTGGTGGATTAGTTTCAATTGTTGGATTATTTGGTGCTACATTATATTTAAAAAAAGAAATTAAATAGAGCTAGTTAATAGCTCTTTTTTTTGTTATATTATATTTATAATAAATTTAGAAAAGGAGTAATAATATGAAAGATAAAATTTATAAATGTTCTATATGTGGTAATATTGTTGAATTAATAGATGGTGATATTTCTCGTGTTACTTGTTGTGGTAAAAAAATGGATTTGTTAGAAGCAAATACTGTAGATGCATCAGTAGAGAAGCATGTACCTGTTTATGAAAAGGTAGATAATGAGTTAGTTGTGAGGGTTGGAGAAATAGATCATCCAATGACTGAAGAACACTATATTATGTGGGTTAGTCTAGTAAGTGAAGATAGAGTAATAAGAGTTAATTTAAAACCGGGTGATGCAACTACTATTAAGTTTCCTTATATTGCTAATTCAGAAATTTATGCTTATTGTAATTTACATGGATTATGGAAAAATATTGTTAAGTAAAAAAATTAAAGCAGTTTTTAGGCTGCTTTTTCTATGTTATAATTAAAGAGAATTTGTTTGGAGGTTTTTATTATGGAAAGATTAGATAAAGCTATAGGATCACAAACTAATTATTCTAGGAAAGATATAAAGGATTTGGTTAAGAAAAAACAAGTTTTAGTAAATGGAGAAATTGTTTTAAAAAGTGATATAAAAGTAGATGTAGAAAAAGATAATATTGTTGTTTTAGGAGAAGAATTAGCTTTTAAGAAATATGTTTATTTAATGCTTAATAAACCTAAGGGTTATGTATCAGCAACTGAAGATAAAAGTGATAAAACAGTTCTTGATTTAGTTTCAGAGAAATATAGGCATCGTAATTTATTTCCAGCTGGAAGACTTGATAAGGATACGACCGGGTTAATGATAATTACTGATGATGGAGAGTTTGCACATAATATTTTATCTCCTAAAAAACATATTAGTAAAACTTATAATGTTACTATTGATATAGATATGAATGAAGATATGGTTTTAGGTTTTAGAAATGGTGTTAATCTTTTAGATGGAGAGTGTAAAAGTGCTGTTTTAGAGATTACTGGTAAACATACTGGTACTGTTATTTTAACAGAAGGAAGATATCATCAAATAAAAAGAATGTTTGGATGTTTTGGTGCAAAAGTTGTTGAACTTGAAAGAATCAAGATGGGGAATTTTTCTTTACCTAATGATTTAGAGTTAGGTATGTGTCGTGAATTTACTGAAGAAGAATTAAAACAAGTAAGGAGTTAATATGAAAAAATATTTGATTTTAGATTTTGGTAAGGTTTTAGCTTATCCTAAAACGGGAGATTGGTTTATAACACCATTATTTTTAGAGCTTATCAATATGGATAAGTTGAAAAGAGAAGATATTTTAAAAATAATGAATAATCATGGTGATATATTATCGCGTAAAGCAATTACACTTGAAGATGAATATAATCTTTTTTATGATTTTTATAAGAGTACTTTTATAGATTTAAATTATTCTGTTAGTGAAGAAGTGTTGAGTAGTCTTGCTCATGATTTTACTTATACTGATAATAAATATGGTTTTTATAAAGATATTTATTCTGAATTAGATATATTAAAAGAGAAATATATTTTACTTCTTTTATCAGATAACTGGCCTTGTTGTGGTCCAATTATGGATGAGAGAAATTTATCAAAATACTTTGATAAGATTTATATATCATCTGTTTATGGTACTAAGAAAAGTAATGGAGATTTTTTTGATATTTTAATAGATGAATATAATATTAAAGAAGGAGAAGCTTATTTTGTAGATGATAATGAAAGTCTACTTGATATTGCTTTAGAAAAAGGTCTTGATGTTAGACAAATGGATCGTGAAGGGGAAGTTAAATCTTCTAAACATAAAATTATTCACGATTTGAAATGTTTTTATTAATTTATATTATTAGTATATATTTATTGTTTTATGTTATACTTATAATAGGTGACGCTTATGAAGAAGAATTTATTCCTTATATTTATTTTGTTATTAATAGTTTTTCCGTCAAATTGTTTTGCGATGCAAATTTTTGTTAAGATGATTGATGGGACTAATATTACTTTAGAAGTTGAGTCCAGTGATACTGTTGAAGCTGTTAAGTCAAAAATTTATGATAAAGTGGGAATTCTTCCTCAACAACAAAGATTAATTTTTGCTGGGGACCAATTAGAAGATGGAAGAACTTTAGCTGATTATGAAATACAAAAAGATAGTACAGTTCATTTATTATTAAAATTAGTTAATTATGATGTTATTTATAATTTATCTAATTTAACTAGTTCTAATTTAGAAAAAGCTGAATTTGGTAAAAATTATGAAACGACTTTAATTAAAAATGAAGGGTATGAGCTGCCTGATGTTATAACTATTTTTATTAATGGTGAAGTAACTGATAAATATACTTATAATAAAGAGAATGGGGAAGTTGTCATTTTTAGTGATGTGGTTGTTGGTGATATAGAAATAACGGCATCTGGTATTGAAATTGTAAAAGAAACAAATCCTAAAACTAGTGATAATATTAATTTATTTATATTATCTGGTTCTTTATCATTAATTAGTCTTATTAGTATTATGATATATGTAAAAAAATGTAAAAGAGCTTTTTAAAGCTCTTTTTATGTTATAATTAATTATATTTATTAATTTTATGAATATAATTTTAAAAAGTAGAGGTTATATATGAAATTTCTTAATAAATTACAACAATTTATGTATGGTAGAAGTGGACTTGATTCATTAGGGATATTTTTATTTAAATTATATTTAGTTTTATTAGTTATAAATATATTTATGAAGTCTAATGTTATTTTAATTGTGACATTAGTATTGATTATTATTATTTTATATAGAATGTTATCTAAAAATATTTATAAGAGATCAGATGAAAATGTTAAATTTTTAAAGATTAAGAAAAAGTTTTTAAAACCTTTTTCTAATATTAAAAGAAAGATTAATGATAAAAATCACATTTATAAAAAGTGTCGTTATTGTAAAACTATTTTAAAATTACCTCTTCCTAATAAAAGAGGATTTAAAAAAGTAAAATGTCCTGAATGTAAGAAAAGAAATAAATTTTTAATTTTAAGAGAAGAAAAAATAGAATTAATAAGAAATAATAAAAGCAAATAATTATATTTGCTTTTTATATGTTATAATTTTTATGAGGATGGTAGTTATGGTAGTAGGAATTATTTTAATAATAGTTATTCTTATTTTTATTATTCTTTATAATACTAATATTAATTTTTTTGTAAAGGGATTTAGATTTATTAATAATCTAGATCCAAAGCATGTTAAATTAGGAGAATATAAGGATAAGGTGTTAGATATAAAAGAAGAGGTATTTTATGTAGAGTGCAGAGAATATCCAAGTGTTAGTTTTAGGAAATTTTCTCCTAATTATGATTTTGATAAATTACCTGTAATTGTATTTATCCATGGTGGTGGATGGGTTGGAGGAAGTAGTAAAAAGATAAAAGATTTTACAAAGTTACTTTCATCTAATGGGTATATAGTTATTAGTGTTGATTATTCTTTAGCTCCAGAATATCCTTATCCAGTATCTACTTATCAATTGGTAGAAGTTTTAAACTATTTATTTGATAATAAAGAAAGATTAAAGATTGATATAAATAATATTTTTATAGGAGGAACATCGGCTGGTGCACATCTATCTAGTCAGTTAGGTTGTTTAATAACTAATTTAGATTATAGAAAGCAAATGAATGCTAAGTTAAAAATATCTAAAATAAAAGGTCTTTTATTAATAAATGGAGTTTATAATTTAGAAACAGCGTCTAAAAGTAAGTTTCCTGGTATAAAACATTTTTGTTCTGCTTATTTAGGTGAAAAGAATTATGTTAAAAGTAAAAAGATAAAAGAGGTTTCTACTATTAATCATATAAATAACAATTATCCATCTATATTTATTACAGCTGGTGATAAAGATCCTTTAAGGTATCAATCTTATGAATTAGTAGAAGTACTTAAGAAAAATAATATTGATTTTAAAGATAAATTTTTTGATAAGTCTAATTTAAATCATGATTTTATATATTTATTAAATAAAGAAAAAGTTAAGGATACTTATGAAGAAATGATTAAATATATAAATTCTAAAATTAATAATAATTGAAAAGACTAATGTACTATTTAGTCTTTTTTGTTATACTAGTATTATAGATAGATAGTAGGGAGTTTTTTATGAGAGATAATAACGATTTTTTATTTAATATTAAAGAAGTAGAAAAGTATGATAGTGGTGCAAAATATCATATTGAAGTAGAAGTACCAATGAGTGCTTGGTATGATGATATGTATTTTGTTGTTAAAGATTTTAATGAATTTAAATTAAAGCATAAAGAAAATAAAGATGGAAAAGTATATTTTGAAGGAGATATTGAATTACCAACAAGAGCTTTGTATAGTTATTATTTTTCGTATTTTGCAGATGGTTATCCTAGAATTCATAAAAGGGAGAGTAAAGTTAATAATTTTATTACTTATTATGATTATAAAATAAGTGTTAATTATGATGTTCCAGAGTGGGCATATGGGGAAATGATGTATCATATCTTTGTTGATCGTTTTTATAGGGGAAGTAAGGAAGATATGAGGGAAATGCCAAGGCGTATCATTCATAAGTCTTGGAATGAAGAATTAATTATTGGACCTGATAAAGATAATATTTGGAATAATGATTTTTTTGGTGGAGATTTAAAGGGAATTGAAGAAAAGTTAGATTATATTCAAAATTTAGGATGTAATATTTTATATTTAAGTCCAGTTGTATGGAGTCAATCTAATCATAGGTATGATACTTCGGATTATGAGAATGTTGATCCGTATGCGGGATCTAATGAAGATTTAAAAAGACTTTGTGATGCAGCTCATAAAAAGGGTATGAAAGTTGTATTAGATGCTGTATTTAATCATACAGGTAATGATAGTAAGTATTTTGATGAATATGGAAGTTTTGGAAAAGATGGGGCTTTTAATAATGCTTTTGGTAAGTATTCTAATTTTTATCGTAAACATTTTGATAATGGAAAGCTTTATTATGATTATTGGTGGGGAATGCCTAATTTACCTGTTTGTGATGGTTATTCGAAAGAATGGCAAGAATATATTTTAGGTAAAGGTGGAGTTATTGATAAGTGGTTTGAACTAGGAATTGATGGTTTAAGACTTGATGTTGCTGATGAACTTACAGATGACTTTATTGAAAAAATTAGACTAGCTGTTAAAAGAAATAAAGAAGATGGATTTATTTTAGGAGAAGTATGGAAAAATCCAATGCGAATGAATCGTGGTTATATTTCTAGTGGTAAGGGAATGGATTCAGTTATGAATTATCCACTTATAGATGCTTTAATGCGTTATTTCAAATATGGTGATTGTGAGAAATTATCTTATGTAATTGAAGATATGAAAAGAGAATATCCTGAAGGAACAATTAATACTTTAATGAATTTTACATCTACTCATGACATATCTCGTCCAATAACTGTTTTTGGTGCACCACAAGAATTTAGTGAATATAATGAATGGGCCTGGGATCCTAATAATAAGGATCATGATTATTGTAAGAATTTTAAATTAACAGAAGAAGAATATAAAAGTGGGAAAGAAATATATAAAGCTTATATGGCATCTCTTGCTTTTATGCCTGGAATATTATCTATTTTTTATGGTGATGAGGTTGGAGTTGAAGGACTTGGAAATTTAGCTAATAGAAAACCTTTTCCATGGAGTCCTGAGATTGATTCAGTATTAAATGGAAGTAAAAAGAAAAAAGTACATAGTATGGTAATGAAACCTGATACTGATTTACTTGAATTTACAACTAGACTAGGCAGAGTTAGAACTAGTGAAAGTTTTTTAAAAAGAGCTGATATTAATATGCTTAAGATTAATAGAGAACAATTAATGTTTGAGCGAGATAATAATGATGAAAAAGCTATTTTTGTTGTTAATAGAACAGATAGTTATCAAGATATTGAAATTCCTAAAGAATATCATGATAGTGAAAAAATATATTCTCATAATGAAGCTAATAATAATAAAATAGCTCCATATGGTGTCTTAGTTTTAAAGAAAGTAAAAAAGTAGAGTAATCTACTTTTTTTATTATCTATGACAATTATTATTATCTCTAAATATATAGAATAGGACAAATATTACAATTATAATCCAGATCCAGTAACATCCATTGTTATCATTATTATTACCGTAACCCCAATTGCAACAATTATTTGGATATCCCCACCAATTCATAGTGATCGCTCCTTTCATTGTATTATATTTTTTTAAATATTATTTGAATATGTAAATACCTATTAATTATTTAAAGTTATGTGATACAATATTGTTATGTTAGAGGTGTAATATGAAAAAAGATAGGAGAAATATAGATAATACTGCTAAGATTTTTTCTTTAGATTTTATAAAAAATGCTAATGTTTTTAGAGTATCTGTTATATTAAAAGATAAAATTAAAAAAGATATTTTAAAGCAAGCTGTAGATAAATCTCTTGATTCTTATTCTTCTTTTAAAGTTAAATTAAAAAGTGGTTTGTTTTGGGATTATTTTGAATATAATGATAAAGAATTTATTGTAAAGAAGGCCGGTAGAAGGGGATTTAATCGTTTTAATTATTATAAGAATAATGGATATTTAATAAAAGTAAGATATTATCGCAATAAAATAAATATAGATTTCTTTCATATGCTTACTGATGGAGTTGGGGCTTTAAACTTTATTAAGAGCGTTATATCTAATTATTTGGATTTATTAAATGGTACTGATTATAATTTAAATGAGAAAAAATATAATGTTTCTTATCAAGATGAGTTTTTGAAAAATTATGAAAAAGCTTCTAGTCCTAATAATAGTGCAAAGAATATATATTTAATAAAAGAAAAAATGAAAAGAGGAACAAATAATACTTATCATTATACAGTTAATGTAGATGATATTAAGAAGATTAGTAAAAAGTATAATGCTACAATTACTGAGTATTTAGCAGCTTTATATATTTATTCAATTTATAATTCTTTATATGATAAAAATTCTAATAAGGAAATAGCGCTTACAATTCCAATTGATATAAGAAAACATTTTAATGTTGATACGTTATCTAATTTCTTTGTTTGTATGAAAATAAATCCTAAAATACATGAGAATAATTTAACTAGTTTTGATGAAATAATTGATTCTGTTAAGAAAGAATTTAAAATGAATTTAACAGAGGAAAATATTAAAAAATATTTAGCTAGTGACGTAAGATTAGGAAGAAATTTAGGGTATAGATATGTTCCTTCTTTTATAAAGAAGTTTTTTATGGGGCATTTCGGTAAATATTTTGGTGGTTCTACGACATCGACTTTATCTAATCTAGGGCCAATTAATATTGATGAGAGATATGTTAAATATATTGATAATATTTATACAATTGTCATGCCAGGTAGAATACAAAAAGTAAAGTGTACGATATGTTCTTTTAATAATAAACTTAATATAACAATGAATTCTAATATAGATGATTTTGTTTTTGAAAAAGAGTTTTATAGATTGCTAAAAGAAGATATTTCTGATATAGAATTAAGTAATAATACTAATATAAAATATTAAACATCATTTTGATGTTTTTTTCTTATATATATTGTAATTTTTATATAGATATGTTACGTTAATATACAGCTAGAAGAATAGTATGAAGGACGAGATATATATATGAATGGAATAAATTTTGATCAATTAGCTAATATAAAAGTAGTAGGTGTTGGTGGCGGTGGAATGAATGCTGTTAATAAGATGATTAATGCAGGAGTTCAAAGTGTAGAGTTTATAGTTGCAAATACTGATTTACAAGTTTTAAATATGTCACCATGTGAAAATAAATTACAACTTGGAGAAAAGACGACTAATGGCTTAGGAGCGGGGGCTAATCCTAGTGTTGGGCGAGAAGCCGCGCTTGAAAGTAAAGATAAGATTAGACAATGCTTAAAAGGAGCCGACATGGTTTTTATCACTTGTGGAATGGGTGGTGGAACTGGAACTGGAGCTAGTCCAGTTATTGCAGAAGTTGCTCGTGAAATTGGAGCTTTAACAGTAGCTATAGTTACAAAACCATTTACTTTTGAAGGAAAAAGAAGAAGTGTTCAAGCTATAGCGGGAATTGAAGAATTAAGAAAATATGTTGATACTTTAATTATTGTATCTAATGACAAATTAAGAGAAGTAATTGATAAGAGTACAACAATGGTTATGGCTTTTAGAGAAGTTGATAATATCTTACATAGAGGTGTTCAATCGTTATCTGATTTAATTGCGGTTGAAGGTTTAATTAACCTAGATTTTGCTGATGTTGAAACAACTATGAAGCAAAAGGGTGATGCTTTAATTGGTATTGGTATGGGTACTGGTGAAGATAAGGCAATTGAAGCAGCTAAGCAAGCAGTTATGAGTCCTCTTTTAGAAAGAGATATTAAGGGTGCTAAAGATGCAATTGTTAATGTAACTGGTGGTTTAGATATGAGTTTGTTTGAAGTTGAACAAGCTGTTGAAACGATAAGAGCATATGCTAATACAGATATTAATATTATTTTTGGTTCTGTTATTAATGATAATTTAGATGATGCGTTAATAGTTACTGTTATTGCAACAGGATATGATGATTAAAAGTAGAGAAATCTACTTTTTTATTTTGTGTTATAATTTTAATAGGTGATAATATGGATTATTTATTTAATAGATTATCAAAGTCTAAATTTAGGAGTAGTTTTCATTTAAAAGAAAAAGATAAAGAATATATTAAGGAAAAAGGTTTAGATGAAATAATGGATCATGCATATAACTTTATAGATAAAAGACTAAGTACGTTAAATGAGAATGATGGTAAGCAAACTCCAATGCGAGGACATCCTGTTTTTATAGCGCAACACGCAACAGCTACTTGTTGTAGGGGATGTATAGAAAAGTGGCATAATATAAAAAAAGAAAAGGAACTTTCGGAAGAAGAAAAAGAATATTTAGTTAATGTAATAATGAAATGGATAAATAAGGAGATGGAATTATGATTATATTTATAGAGATAATTGTTTTATGTTTATTTTTTACATTAGGTGTTTGTGTAATGGCAAAAGATCCAATTAAGACTTTATATAATTATCCTCCTAAGATACAAGAAAGAGTTAAGAGTTTAGATATGTATAAAGGAAAGATTCCTACTACTAAAAATATGATTCTAACTAAACTTCTTGCGAGTTTTATTATCTTAATAGTTGTTAGTTTGATACTTAAATATATTAATAATTGTGATACTTTTTTAGAATCATTTGTAACTGGTTTTTTTATATGGACTAATGTTAATCTTTATGATTGTATTGTAATGGATATTATTTGGTTTTGTCACGATAAAAGGTTTGTGTTTAAAGGCACTGAAGATATGAAAGATGAATACCATAATTATTGGTTTCATATAAAAGGAAGTTTAATTGGTGAAGTAATAGGAACACTAGTTTGCTTAATTGCTTCTTTAATTGTTGCTTTTCTTTTATAAATGTTAAAGTTAGTTGCGTAATTTCCAAGTATAGTTGGTGGTGTTTTATTTTATTAAAATTATATAATGGCTTCGAGGTGATAAAATGAAAATAGAAGATAAGTTATTAAAATTAAGAAAGGAAAAAGGTTTATCCCAAGAAGAAGTAGCAGATATTTTAAATGTATCAAGACAAACTATTTCGAAATGGGAAACAGGTCAAAGTAGTCCTGATTTTGATAAGATAATACCCCTATGTGAATTATATGAGATAAGTTGTGATGAGTTATTAACTGGTAAGAAAAAAGAAGAGATAGTTAAAGAAGAAAAAGATAATGAATATATGCGTGCTAAAGGAATAGGTCTTAGTTTAGGTATATATGTTTTATCGGTAGTATTGTTCATATTTTTAATGAGTTTATCAGGTCCAATTAGTGCTTTAGGAATATTCCTTTTTGGAGTAATTTTAGCAACAGCATTATTTATATATACATGTGTTATGTATAAAGCTAAAAATGATATGAAATTTTTAAAAAAGTTAATTAAGAAAATTGATAGTACTTTGATATTAGTAGTTCTTACTTTTTTGAATTTGTTTTTTAGTTTGTTACTAAATACTTGGTTTACATATGGCGAAGTTTATGAAGAAGAATTAGGTGTTTTGATTAACTTTTTGGAACCTTGTATTAGTATTATGGTTGTATTAGCTATTTTAACATTCGTGTTTGGGCTTAGATTTATAATTAATGCAATCAAATCTAAAAAGGATAAATTATTAAAAATATCTTTTTCCATAGTATCTTTTTTAGTTAGTCCTTTAGTTATGAATGTCTTAATTAACTTTACTTTAGAATTTTTTACATCTTATTTATTTAGTTAGATAGTTTATACTATCTTTTTTTTAATTAGTAATGATATAATCTTAATAGAATAGGAGGATATTATGAAAAATAAAAAAGGTTTTACATTGATAGAGTTACTTGCGGTAATTGTAATACTAGGACTTTTAATGGCAATAGCAATACCTAGTGTAACAAAGTATATTACACAATCAAGAAAGAAGACACTTGTTAATAGTATTGATTCATTTATTACATCCGCAACAACTGCCGTAAATAATAATGAGTTTGGTGCTTTATCTAACCAAGATATAATTTATTATATTCCAGTTTCTAACAAGGCAGAAAACTCTTGTATTTCGCTTGAAAAGGGAGGAACTGATCCATTTGGTAACTGGAAAGAAGCATATGTTGCGGTAAACTATAATGCCGAAAAATATAGTTATGATTATTTCTTTACATTCTATGATGATGCTGGATATGGTATGAGGTTAACTAAGAGTGATGATATTAAACCAAGTGGTGATGGTCAAATTATAAATCCTACACCAGTAAATGCTGATAATATTACTGGTCAAAGAAAAGGACGAGCTACTAAAACAAAGGTTTTACAAGTCGGAAGTTGTAGTGCTTCTAGCACTGTTGCTGGAGGAGCTGTTGAAATAAAAACGTTTACAGAATGTGGAAATACTTATTCATATGAGGTAGGCATGACATGGGCGCAATGGTTAAGTAGTTCTTATAATACTACAGGTGCTTTTGATCATACTGCTTCACTTGGAGGCCCAGCTATTGTTTTAGTTCCGCCAACAAAAGGAATTGAAATAGTAGGTAATTTACAAGAAACAGAAGTTTCGCCTGAATCAATAGCGTATCGTTGTGGTACTTTACCAGCTTAATTTTTAAATTTAAAAGATAGTTTATACTATCTTTTTTCTTTTCATTTATATATGTTATAATATTTAGTAGATTGATTTGGTGGTGATTTAATGAATCAAGAGAAAATAGGTAAGATGATTAAAGACATTCGTCTTAAAGATAAATTAAGTCAACAAAAATTTGCTGATAAATATGGAGTTACTTATCAAGCAGTTAGTAAATGGGAAACTGGTAAGAATATTCCGGATATTTCTATTTTAAAACAAATATGTGATGATTATGATTTAGATATTAATGACTTTTTAAGTGAAAGTGATAGTCTTAAAAATAAAAAGAAGAATAATAAATTTATTTATATTATTTTTGGTTTTATTTTATTGGTTCTTTTATTAATATTAATTCTTAATCATTTATTTAAAGAAGATGATTTTGAGTTTAAAACATTGTCTAGTAATTGTAGTAATTTTACGATTACTGGTAGTATTGCTTATAATAAGAATAGATCTTCAATATATATTTCTCATGTAAATTATTGTGGTGAAGATAAAGACGAAATGTATAAAGAAATTAATTGTTCTTTATATGAAAAAGATGGTAATATTAATGTAGAAGTTACTAAGTGTAATTATAAAAGGAATCACTCAATAACTTTAGAAGAGTTTTTAAAAGATGTTACTTTTAATATAGATAATTATAAGCAAATATGTGACGTGTATTCGGAAAATAGTTTTTATTTAGAAATAAATGCGACTAATAGAGAAGGAGAAAATATTGTTTATAAAGTTCCTTTAATGTTGGAAGATAATTGTATTAAATAATCTCAACTTATAGTTGAGATTTTTTCAACTTTAAATTTATTGTTTTTATTTTTTATTTTTATTAAAATGTTATTGTGGAGGTATAGTTATGAATAAGAAAAGAAAAATAAGAATGGGACTTATATTTTTGGCTTTAATGATTATGATTTTTGGTGGTTCATATATAATATATAGTTTTAGAGATATGAATACTGAAAGTGTTGATGTAGTTCTTAGTATGGTAGAAGAACAAGCAAAGTTAGAAGAAGATTTAAGTTGTAAAGGATATACAATTGATGAACCTAATGTTGTATTAAATCCTTATGGTAATTCACCACTTACAGCTTTAATTATGTTTGAAACTAAAAAAGAAGTTAGTGTTGAAGTAATAATAGTTGGTAAAGATGAACTTAGTACTTTCAATCATAAGTTTGGTAAAGAAAAAGAACATTATTTACCTATATATGGTTTATATGCTGATTATAATAATGAAGTTATAATTAAGTATAAGGAAGATAATAAGAAAATTGAAAAAACAATTAATATTAAAACAGGTAAACTTCCTGATAATATGATTCTTCCAACAGATGTTTATGCTAATAAAGATGAGCTTTCTAATGATTTATATTTTTATACACCATCTAGTGTTGGATATACATGTGCTTATGATGTTAATGGTGATGTAAGATGGTATTTTACTAATTATGCATTATGGAAGATTGATCGACTTGAAAATGGACATTTACTTGTTAGTACTGAACGACTTGTTAATAATCCATATTATATGACTGGATTATATGAAATGGATTTACTTGGTAAAATATATAATGAATATAGTTTAGAAGGTGGATACCATCATGATTATTATGAAATGGAAAATGGTAATTTATTAATTGCGTCTGATGATTTTAATGGTGAAGGTACTGTTGAAGACTTTATTGTTGAACTTGATCGTAAAACAGGTGAAATAGTTAAAGAATATGATTTAAAAGATATTTTAGTTATGGAAGATGGTAAAAGTGAAAACTGGAGTAGTCATGACTGGTTCCATAATAATGCGGTTTGGTATGATAAAGAAACAAATTCAATAACTTTATCTGGTCGCCATCAAGATGCCGTTATTAATATTGATTATAAGACAGGAAAGTTAAATTGGATTATAGGTGATCCTACTAATTGGAGTAGTGAATATCAAAAATATTTTTTTAAACCTATAGGTGATGGTGAATTTGAATGGCAATGGAGTCAACATGCTGCTATGATTACGCCTGAAGGGTACGTATTTATTTTAGATAATGGTAATAATAAATCTAAGATTGTAGAAGAATATGTACCTGCAGAGGAAAGTTATACACGTGGTGTAATGTATAAGATAGATACTAAAGAGATGACTATTGAACAAGTATGGGAATATGGTAAAGAGCGTGGAAGTGAATTTTATTCTCCATATATTTCTGATGTTGATTATTTAGAAAAGAATCATTATATAGTTCATTCTGGTGGAATAGTTTATGTAAATGGAAAAAATTCTAATCAACCTGCTGGTCTTGGTGGGGCAGATAAATTAGTATCTGATACAGTTGAATTAAAAGATGATGAAGTAATATTTGAACTTGTTCTTCCTACTAATAATTATCGTGTAGAGAAGATGAGTTTATATACAGAGAATGATATGTTTGAACTAGGTGAAGCAAAAAGAATTGGTAGCCTTGGTAAAACAAAAGTTGAAAAAGAAGAATTTGCATTTAAAGTTGATTCTAAAGAAATAGATGATGAATATAATAGTCATAATATTACACTTTCTAAAGAAGTAGATCGTTTAGTTGTAAAAGGCCAATTTAAAAGAGATACTGATGTTAATATTGTTTTATATAGTGGTATGAAATTAAAGTATTATGATTATAAGATTAGTAAGAAACCTTATACAGCTTTATGTGTAGATATATTTACAGAAGAAGAAAATGAAAATGGTATTGTAGTTACTAAGTATATAAATAGTGATGGTTTAAGTGGTAAATATTCAGTGTTTATTGAAATAGAAGGAGTATTATATAATACTGGTAAATATGTTAATTTTTAAAAGATAGATTTTTCTATCTTTTTATTTTGCTTGTAATTTTTTGTTATTTATGTTATAATTAGCAAATGACAAGGGAGTAATTGGCATACTTTGTATGTAGTAAAGTCAATAACACGGTATATACCTGGCTTTATTTTGAATAATGAGACTTGTTTGCATAAAAAGCAGACTAAGTCTCTTTTTATATGAAAATTTAAGAAAGAAGGGTATATTATGTTATTAGAAATTTTATTTATTATAGTTGGATTTATATTATTAATTAAAGGTGCTGATTATTTAGTAGAAGGTGCAAGTAATATTGCTAAGAAATTTCATATTCCAGAAATAATTATTGGTTTAACAGTTGTATCAATTGGTACATCTATGCCAGAATTATTTGTTAGTATTACATCTGCTGTAGATGGTTATAGTGATATGGCAATTGGTAATGTTATTGGTAGTAATGTATGTAATTTATTATTAATACTTGGGTTATCAGCTGTTATTAGAAGTATTAAATTTCAAGAAAATACGAAAAAAATTGAAATTCCAATGTGTTTTTTAGTTAGTATTATATTTATGATTTTATGTAATATTGGTGATGGTATTAGTAGAATAGATGCTTTATTTTTATTAGTATTATTTGTAGCTTTTATTTCTTATACTATTTATATAGGATTAAAAGGACAAGAAAAAGAAACTAAGAAAGAAAAGAAGGAATATCAAAAAATATCTATTTTAAAGAATCTTTTTTATGTTGTTGCCGGTATTGTTGCTTTAAAATTTGGTGGGGATTTTGTTGTTGATAATGCAGTTAGCATTGCTCATAGATTTAATTTAAGTGAAAAGTTAATTAGCTTAACTATTTTAGCAATTGGAACATCTTTACCAGAATTAGTTACTAGTGTAACAGCAGCTTTTAAAGGGAATAGTGATATTGCGATTGGAAATATTATTGGATCTAATATCTTTAATATGTTAATGATTATTGGTGTATCTGCTTTAATAAAACCAATTGTATATAATGTTAGTTATAATTTAGATATGGTTATTTTATTATTTGGTACTATGTTATTAATGTTATTTCCTAAGTTCTCTAAGAGTAAAAATGAAATGCATAGAAAAAACGGGTTCTCATATTTGGGACTTTATGCCATGTATTTAGTAATTTTATTTATGATTTAAAACAAACTAGTTTTAGTTTGTTTTTTTATGTTATAATTTAATTAGTTAAAATAGGAGGAAGTATGAAAAAGTTATTTTTAAGTTTATTTAGTTTAGTTTTGTTATTAGGATTTTGTAGTGGATGTGAAAAGGAAAAAGAAGAGGTAAAATTACCAGATAAAGATTTAGAAGTAGTAGAAGATAAAATAGAAGGATTTTCATATAAAGTTGGGTATTTAGATATTAATAGAAATATTGATACGGTATTAAATGATTATGATTCTTTTAAAACATATTTTAAAAAACATACTAATTATACATATGATGGTCAAGGAAATATTGCAAGTTCTAGTACAGATAATATATTAGATAAATATGATGCTAATTTCTTTAAAGATAATTCACTTGCTGTTATGTATGTAGTTCTTAATAGTGGAAGTATTACTATAGATAATGTTTATGGTGTAGTTGATGATAATAAAGTTACAATCGAATATACAAGAAAAAGTCCTGAAGTTGGAACTATGGATATGAGTGGTTGTTTTGTTATTGTTGAAGTTCCTAAAACAGTAACTGAAATAGGGAATTAATAATGAAGAAAAAAGTAATAATAATGTTGATATTATTAGTATTGTTGTGTGGGATTTTTGGTTTAATTTATTATCATAATCTTGATATATGTGATGCAAGACACAAATGCTATTTTTTTAATGTATCTACTTCTTTAGAGAGTGAATTAAAAGAAAAAAATGTTATTGTATCTAATGTTATTGATTTAGAAAATTTTATGAAAAATTTTAATGATAAAGATGAAATTTTAGATAAATATGACGAAGTTTATTTTGAAAGCAAATCATTAGCTTTAATATATATGGTAACTAATAATGGTTGTCAAAATATTAAATTTAAGAAGTTAGATGAAGTTGATAATACTTTGAAATTCAAATATAAAATTCAATCGAATGGAACTATTTGTGAACAATGGAAAAATGAATATATTTATGTTATAGAGATTCCTAAAAATATAGTGAAAATGGAAAATAATTAATAAAATAGGATTATTGTACTTAATAAAGGTAATTTGATTTATCTTGAAAAAATAAAATATTATGTTATAATTAGCGTTGAAGGGAAGGATTATTATGTATAGATACGATCATGTAATCATGTATGTAAATAATAATCACACCTGTTACTAATATTTAGAGATAAATAATTAAAAATAGTAAGCAGGTGTGAAGTTTTTGTCGTGCCTGCATCCGCCATATGGATGTATTTTCCATATGGTTTTTTTATTAAAATTAAAGGAGTGATTACTATGATAGATATAAGTATAAGTAAAGTAAGTAAAAGTTTTGGATTTGGAAATATATTAGATAATATATCTTTTGATATAAATAGTGGTGAGATAATTTCAATAGTAGGAGAAAATGGTAGTGGTAAAAGTACTTTATTAAAATTAATTGCAAGGGAAGAAAATCCTAGTAGTGGTGTTGTTTCAATTAGAAAAGGAGCTAGTATTGGATATTTAGGTCAAATTGTTGATTTAGATATTTGTGATAAAGTTAAAGACATATTATATAGAAGTGTAAATGATATTTTTGAAATAGAAGAAAAATTAAAAAAATATGAAGAAAAGATGTTAGGCGCAAGTGACAAAGAATTAGATATTATTATAAAGAAATATAGTGAACTACAAGAAAAATATATTAATCTTGGCGGTTATGAGATAAGTGAAAAAATAGGTAAAATTGTAAATGGTTTTAAAATAGGACATTTACTAGGAAAAAATTATAATCATTTAAGTGGTGGTGAAAAAAGAATTGTTTTATTTGCTAGTTTAATGATTAATAACCCAGATATATTACTTTTAGATGAACCAACTAATCATTTAGATATTGATACTTTAGAGTGGTTAGAAAAGTATTTAAAGAACTATAAGGGAACAATTGTTATTGTTTCACATGATCGATATTTTTTAGATAATATTTCTAAGAAAATTATTCTTTTAGAAAATGGTAATATAGAAATATTTTATACTAATTATTCTGGTTTTTTAGAGGAAAATGAAAAGAGAATTTTAAATGAATTTAAAGAGTATAAGGATCAACAAAAAGAAATAAAAGCAATGAAAGAGAGTATTAGAAAATTAAGAGAGTTTGGTTCTTTAGGAAATGATGAGAGATTTTTTAAACGTGCGAAATCGATTGAAAAAAGACTTGAAAAAATGGATAAATTAAGTAGACCTAAAGAGAAAAGTATTATTCCACTTTCTTTTAGTACTGGAAGTAGAAGTGGTAGAGAAGTTTTAACGATAAAGAAGTTAGATGTTAGTTTTGGAGATAATATTATTTTTAATCATGCTGGTATGAATGTTTATTATCAAGATAGAGTATGTTTGATAGGTAAAAATGGGAGTGGCAAAAGTACTTTGATTAAGAAAATTATTTTGGGAGACTCTAATATTGTTTTAGGTACTAATATAAAGATTGGTTATATTCCTCAAGAGATAATATTTTCTAAAGATGAAAGTGTATATGATCTTGCTAGGCGTTATTTTAAAGGTGAAGAGTCTCATTTAAGAAGTGCCTTATATAAGTTTATGTTTGTTGGTGAAAATATATTTAAAAAGATATCTAAATTAAGTGGAGGAGAAAAAGTTAGATTAAAATTATTTTGTTTAATGCAAGATGAAGTTAATTTCTTAATTTTAGATGAACCTACTAATCATATTGATATAGCGACAAGAGAAATACTTGAAGATACTTTAAATGAATATAAAGGAACTATTTTATTTGTTTCACATGATAGATATTTTATTAATAAAGTAGCTACTAAAGTAATAGCTATTGATGATAAAAAATTATATGAATATATAGGAAACTATGATGATTATAAGAATTGTATAAATAAAAAAAAGTAAGTTTTACTTACTTTTTTTTCTTTTTATGATATTATTAAAATAGGAAGGTGAATAAAATGAAAAAAGGAACAATTATATTAGTTGTAATTGTTGCGATAGTTGCAATAATTATTGGTAGTTTAGTTAGTAGTTATAATAATTTAGTATCTTTAGAAGAAAAGGTAGATAAGACTTATTCTGATATTGATGTACAATTAGAAAGAAGAGCTGATTTAATTCCAAATTTAGTTAATACTGTAAAAGGTTATGTTGAACATGAAGAAAGTGTTATAAAAAATATTACAGATGCGAGAGAAAATTTATTAAAAGCTAATACTGTAGAAGAAAAATCTAAAGCTAATAATGAACTTTCTAGTGCTATTGATGCGTTAATGGTAATTGTTGAAAATTATCCTGATTTGAAAGCAAATCAAAATTTTATTAATTTAAGTGATGAACTTTCTGGAACAGAAAATAGAATTGCTAATGCTAGAAATGAATATAATGAAGCAGTATCTAATTATAATTCTGCAAGAAAAAAATTCCCTGTAGTATTAATTGCAAGTATGTTTGGATTTGAAGAAAAAGATTATTTTGAAGTAGATGAATCTAAAACAGAAGTACCAGATGTAGAGTTCTAATATGAAGAAATATATTTATTATTTAATAATATTTCTTTTTTTCTTTTTCCCTGCATCTTGTTTTGCAATTGTTAGTCCAACAAAAGAATTTTATATAAATGATTATGCAAATATTTTAAGTAGTGAAAATGAGGAATATATTTTAAAGAGAAGTTTAGCTTTAAATGAAATAGATGGTACACAGATAGTAGTTGTTACTGTTCCTAATTTAGAAGGAATGTCTTTAGAAAAATATGCTTATGAATTATTTAATTCTTTTGGTATTGGTAGTGAAAATAATAATGGACTATTACTTTTATTAGCACTTGAAGAAAGAGAGTTTCGTGTTGAAGTGGGTGATGGTTTAGGAGGAATACTTTCTGATGGAAAGACTGGGAGATTTCAAGATGAGTATATTATTCCTTATTTAAAAGATAATAAATGGGATGAAGGTATAAGAAATGGATATGATGCTTTTTATTCAGAAATAGTAGAATTAAATAATTTAGAAGTTGACTACACAAAACCCATTTCTTATTATGAGGAAAATGCTGAATATGTATATAATGATGATGAAGCATTTTTTAATCAAATGCTAATGTTTTCTTCTACAGTTTTAGCCTTTTTGACTGGGTTTAGTGTTAGATTTGCAAAGAAAAAGAATAGAAAAAAATTAACATATACTTATTTAGGGATATGTGGTGTGATAGGTATTTTTTCTTGGTTATTTTGGAAAGTATTATTATATGGTGTGTTTATTTATATAGTATGGTTTTTAATTTTCGCTTTTGCAAATAGTCATTCTAGTAGTAGAATTTATTATGGTGGAAGACGTGGTAGTTCTTCTTCAAGAAGTTCATTTAGAGGATTTTCTGGTGGTGGTGGTCGCTCTAGTGGCGGAGGATCTTCAAGAAGATTTTAAACAGACATTTTTGTCTGTTTTTTTTATTCTACATTTGTGGTATGTTAATTTTAGATATCTTTTTTTAATATTTTAGTGAAAGGAGAAAAAATATGGATCAGGAAAAAATAGGTAAATTTATTAGTGAGAGAAGAAAAATGAAAAAAATAACACAAAGAGAATTTGCGGAAAAGTTAGGTGTTACTGATAAGACTGTTTCACGTTGGGAAAATGGTCATTATTTACCTGATGTTAGTTTGTTTAATGTTGTATGTGAGATTCTTGATATAGAAGTAGCTGAATTATTAAAAGGTGAGAGGATAAAAAAAGTAGTAAAAAAAGATATTGATGAAACTATTGATAAAATAGTTGATATTTCAAATGGTGAAATTAAAAAGAAAAATAAGAAGGTTATTATGATTAGTGGTTGTATTATGTTTTTATTTTTAATTATTAGTTGTATTATTATTTTTAGTGATAATAAAGAAAATGAATTTATTTTAAAATCGGGAGATTTGACTAGATTTCCTGGCAAATATGCATATATTGAAAAAGATGATGGCTGGGTATGTAATTTTGAGTTAGATTATAAAAAGAATAGTAATACGCCATATTATTATAATTATGCATGTAATAACTATAAATATAATTATTTAGAAGGATTTATGTCTTATAATACAGAAAGTGATGAATATGGTGAATATAGATATAGTTCAATGTCTAAAAGACCACCTTCTTATTATTATAATGATGATTATTATGATGAGATTTTTAAAATTAATGAATTTTTTGCTGAGAATGAATTTAATAAAGAAATTACTATTAATGAATTGAGTTCGTTAAATATAGATCTTATTTCTAAAGATGAGTTGGTTTTTTTATTTAATAAAGCAGTTTCTTCTGATTTAATAGATAAGTATGGTAATTATCCTTATATGGTGGGAGATTACATGAGTATTTCTAAAGATAGAAATGGATATGTTTGGCAAATTGGGATTAGTTTTTTAAAAGGTAAGATTGTTTATGTTAATTTAGAATTATTAATAGATGGAAAAAATTTATCAGATATAAAAGAAAAAGATACTAATGAAATAGTTTTATATAATAATATTGATAAAATAGAAAAACATATTTTAAAGACACAAACTTTATCTTTGCCTGATGGGTTGTCATATAATAAAATATGTAATTATTTAAATGAACTATTTGATGAAATTCATTTAAAAAAGAAAAACTTTGAATAGAGACTATTGTCTCTTTTTTTCTTTTGTGTTATAGTATTTCTACTTTTTGGGGGGGATATTTATGTTAGAATATATTATTGGATCAGGAATTGCTTGTATCGTTTTATCAAAAGTTACAGTTGGTGTTGTTCAATCTAGAATGGATAGTTTAGGATATGTAAGTGTTTCTGAAGTTAAAGAAAAGAAGAAAAAGACTGCTAAAGATTATGTACTTGGATTTCTTTCTAATTTTATACCTGTTATTAATAATCTTGCTGGATTAGTTTTAATTGGAGTATCTGGATATATGGTTTTTGCATCAGATGAGAATGTATCTAGTTTATTTGATAAAGTTCCTAGTATAAAAAAAGCTAGTGAAGCTAAGGATATTTATGATAGACGTCGTAAATCTAATAATTTTGATGCAATGGAAGATGCTATGAAATTAGATGGTGCTGATTCTTCAACTATTAATAAGGAAATGAGTATTGCTAAATCTTCTTGTGGTATTCCAGATGATAAAGCAATGAAGAAAATTAGTGCCATGAGTGATGCTGAACTTTGGCTTTTAGATATTGAAATGAATGTTGGTTTAACTGATGAAGAAAAGAAAGCTTTATATAAAGATTATGTTAAAGACTTTTCTAAAGCAAAATCCAATGGTGCTGTTATAGAAAAAACTTTAAAAATGACTAGTAAAATAAATAGATAGAATGTTCTATCTATTTTTTATTTACACAGTTTACACTTAGCTTTTTACAACTTTGTTTACACGTTTTTTTGATTGTGATAATCTTTTCTTAGAGAGGATAATGATTATGGATAAAGAATGGTTAAAATATTGGCAAAAAGTAGAAGATCTTGAAGTGGAAGAATATGAAGAAAGTGAGTTAGAAAAAACTTGTGATATTAATTTGGAAGGAGCTAAAGATTTATATAAATCTGTTTTAAATGATAACAATTAACTTCTTGAATTATATATAGTTTTATATTATAATTATTTATAGTAGGAAAGAGGGATTGACTAATGGGAAAAAAAGTTAAAAAAGAGGAACATAATTTACATAAAACAATTACTATTGAAGAAGCAGAAGCCGATGGAAAAATAACAGTTGATGAGTTTAATCATTTAGATAAAAGAACAGGAGCTTATAAAAGTTTACTTGAAAGATATAAGAAAAGAAATAAGATGGTAGAAATAATTATTGCCTGTCTTATTGTTCTTGTTGTATTCTTTTTAGCAGCTAATAGAACTTTTTTAAGAACTAGTTTTTCAATGGATTTAAATAATACAAAATTAGAATTAGAAATACCTAGATTTACTTTTTATGTAGGTCATGATGATAATGAGATTGTTTTTAAAACATTAAGAAAGTCTGAAAATACACGTACTTATTATGATAATTTACTGGCTGATGGTGTTGAAGCTGGTGAATTTGATATTTATTATTGTGGAACTTCTGATACTCCTTATTATTATAATAGTCAAGATAAGTATTTTATTACGAGTATAGATGTTGAAAAGAAATTTGTTGTAAAAACAGTTACAGTTAATTATACTACTGCTAGTTATGATGAATTTTGTGAAGTAGTAGAAAAAAATAAATAAGAAGAGCGTTTGCTCTTTTTTATTTTTTATGAAAGTGTAAAGTAAAGTTCTTCAAAATTTGACAAAAAAGGTCTTCTTTGCTAGAATATGAAAATGTCACGTTATTTAAAGAAGAGGTGTATTGTAATGTTTTATGATGAAGAAAGAGCTCTTTTAGCTTGTGAAGAAGATCCA
Organism: Bacilli bacterium; assembly: GCA_017436345.1. GTDB lineage: Bacteria > Bacillota_I > Bacilli_A > RF39 > UBA660 > RUG11788. The sequence goes on along the minus strand of JAFSDH010000010.1, from coordinate 81,384 downwards.
TCCCTGGTTTTCCAGTTAATTAGAGAAGGACACTTTGAAGCAGTTGATAAGTTGCTTAGCAAACATAAAATAGACATTAATGTTTGTGACGAAAATGGAAATGATATATTAGTTAGATTATTGAAAAAAGGTCAATATGAATTAGTACTTAAACATATGAAAAATAAAGATTGGGATGTTAATCATCAAAATCATGATGGTAATACTTTTGCTCATATCTTAGTTTTAATTAATTATATTAACGTTTTAGAAATAATTAAACAATTGAAGAAGAATAAGAAATTTTTACCTAATATAAAAAATAATAAGGGTGAAACTATACTAGATAAATCTATTAATGGTAATTATATTTATACAACAGTAAAAATACTTGAAGATAGAAGATTTAATAGTATAGATATTGCGTCTTTTAAAAAGATTTATGATACTTATATTAAGACTAATAAGTATGGTAAATATACTAAGATGACTAATTTAGAAATTATTATGGATTCTTTAGATGGTAAGGATCTAGTTCCTAGAATGGAAAAATTAGTTGGATATTTTAATCAAGATTATGATTATATAAAAGATGAAATTATTAATGATAACAAGACTAATAAAATGGATGGTATTATTAATAAAGTAATAAGAGAAAGTAATGTATAAATATTACTTTTTCTTTTTGTTTTTTTTTAGTATAATATGCTATAGAAAGAAGTGAGATTATGGAATTACCTGATTATGTTAAAGCAAGAAAAAGAAGTAAAGATAAAGTATTAAGAGAAGATTATATATTAGATGAAACTTTAAAGAGTATTGGTACTGGTAAAAAATATTTTTTAAAGACTTATGGATGTCAAATGAATGAACATGATAGTGAGAATCTAAAAGCAATGTTAGAAGAGTTAAACTTTATTGAAGTTGATGATTATAATGATGCAGATCTTGTTTTATTAAATACATGTTCAATAAGAGAAAATGCACATAATAAAGCTTTTGGCATGTTAGGTAGACTTAAACATGTTAAGGAAAGTACTAATCCTAATTTAATTGTTGGGTTATGTGGATGTATGGCTCAAGAAGAAGGAGTAGTAAATGAATTAATGCATAAGTATAAATGGGTTAATTTTGTATTTGGTACTCATAATATACATAGACTTCCATATATCTTAAATGAAGCATTAGATAAAAATAAGCAACAAATAGAAGTATTAAGCCATGAAGGAAATATTATAGAAGGAATTCCAGTTAAAAGAGCTAGTAATTATAAGGCTTATGTTAACATTATCTATGGATGTGATAAGTTCTGTACTTATTGTATAGTTCCTTATACTCGTGGTAAACAAAGAAGTAGAAATCCTAAAGATATAGTAAGAGAAGTAGAAGAACTTGTTAAATCTGGATATAAAGAAGTAACTCTTCTTGGACAAAATGTTAATGCTTATGGTAAAGATTTTGATTATGATTATACAATGGAAAATTTACTTGAAGATGTAAGTAAGACTGGTATTCCTAGAATTTTCTTTATGACTAGTCATCCATGGGATTTTACTGATGGTATGATTGATGTAATAAGTAAGTGTGATAATGTAATGCCATATGTTCATTTACCAGTTCAATCTGGTTCTAGTCGTATATTAAAATTAATGGGACGTCGTTATACTAAAGAAAGTTATTTAGAGTTATTTGATAAGATTAGAGAAAGAATACCTCGTGTTAGTATTTCTACTGATATAATTGTAGGGTTCCCAGGAGAAGAAGAGGAAGACTTCTTAGATACTTTAGAACTTGCAGAACACTGTAAGTATGATAATGCTTTTACTTTTATTTATTCTCCTAGAGAAAATACAGCGGCAGCTAAACTTAAAGATCAAGTAGAAGAAAGTGTTAAAGAAGAAAGATTACAAAGATTAAATACGGTTGTAAATAAATATTTCTTAGAAAATAATAAGAAATTAGTTGGACAAGTATTTCCAGTTCTTGTAGAAGGAATCAGTTCTAAAAAGAATGAATTATTTGGATATACTGATACTTTTAAATTAATTAATTTTGAAGGTGATTCTTCTTTAGTAGGTGAAATTGTTAATGTAAAAGTAGTTGATGCTAAGACATGGAGTTTAGATGGTGAAATCGTTAAGTAATAATGTTTTAGAGAAAGTTGATGAGATAGTTAGGTATATAGAAGAGTCCGATAATTATAAAAAGTATAAAGAAATAGAATCTAAAATGGAAAAAGATTCTGATATTATGAATAAGATAAATAAGATAAAGTCTATTCAAAAAGAAATAGTTAAGTTAGAGGTAGAAAATAAAGATATTTCTCATTTAGAAAAAGAAATAGATGATATTTTATCTATTTTAAATACTTATCCTATATATCAGGAATATATTTATCTACAAGAGGATTTAAATAGTACTTTTCAAAGTATTAAGACTATTATAGAAAATTATATAAATGATAAATTAAAATAAAAAGAAAATTTAGGTTTTCTTTTTTATTTATAAAAATATTAATTTATGTTATTATATTTATAGTAGGATAGGAGTGATTTATGAATGAAAAAGATATTTATATCAATATTATCATTTATATTATTATGTCCTTTTTTAGTATCTGCTAAAGAGATAGTTGTTTCTAATGAGGAGGAGTTTTTAGATGCGATTAGTTCTAAATATGAAGATATTATTTTTAGTAAAGATATTGTTTTAAGTAATAGTATTATTATTGATTATGAAGTTAATGTTGATGGTAATAATAAGAGTATTTTATATAATGATAATTATTATGGACTAATATTTGATGTAAGAGATACTGGTAAGTTAGTTTTAAGTAATGTTTTAATAGACGGTGAAAATAATTGGAGTTGGAAAAGTGATGAAGATAGATTAGATCCTTATAAAACTAATACTAGTGATTATTTAAATATAGGAGATAAAGTATTAAGTTCTGATCTTATTGATAGTGTAGGGGATTTATCTTTGAAAAATGTGATTATTAAGAATTTTTATAGTAGTGAAGTTGATAAGAATTTTTTAATAAAAGCTAGTGACAATAATGTTATATTATCTGGTATTATGATAACTAATTGTAAAGGTACTATAACTAATTTTACTAATTCTAATATAGAGATAAATGATAATAGTGTTTTTAGCAATAATTATGTTTTAGGAAATAAAGGTGGGTTATTTCAATTATTTAAATCTAATTTAGTTATTACTTCAGGTAGTTTTATTAATAATATTGGTAGTGTTAGAAGTGGTACTTTATTTGGTATTGTAAATGACAGTGTTTTGACTTTAAATGATGGCGTTATAAAAAATAATCTTTCTAAGTATCATGGTAGTAATTCTACTTGTAGTTTAATTACAATAGAGTCTGGTGGCGGTTTTGTAATGAATGGTGGTGAAGTTAGTAATAACGTTGGTGGTTTATCTAGCTTTATAGCGTCACGTTGGACTAATGGTACTAGTGGTAGTGGAGATGCTGGAATTTATTTAAATAGTGGTATTATTAAGAATAATACAACGTATTTAGATTCATGGAAAGGAGCAACTGTATTTGTTAGAAGTGCTCTTAAAATTGATAGTAATATGAAAGTAGAGGGAATTGTTGTTATTAATAATACTTCAGCTAGTTTAGAAAATAATGGTACTATTGTTGGTGATTTATTTATTAATGATTCAACGGCAACAGCGGTTAATAACGGAACTATTACAGGAAACGTAACTTTAAGTGCAGGTTCATTAGTAAATAATGGTGTTATTATGAATGCTTATGAAGTTAATACACAAATAGAAAACAAAGGCGAAATAAAGGAAGAGTACGTAAAAACTTTATCTAGTAGTGATACTAAATATGTAGTAACTTTTGATTGTAATGGTGGTAAAGATAAGAATACTAGTTATACTTCTTTAGATGTTTTAGTTGATAAGGATAGTGTAGTTAGTTCTAGTCTTGTTTTGGAGAAAAGGGGACATACTTTTGATAGTTGGTATATAGATGAAGGATTAACTATAAAGTATAATTTTGATGAAATTGTTACAAAGAATACGATTTTATATGCTAAATATAATCCTAATATGTATAAAGTTAATTGGGTAATAGATAATAAGACTAATATTGAAGAAGTGGCTTATGGAAGTATTATTAAAATGCCAGATAATCCAGTGAAGGATGGATATGAATTTATTGAGTGGGAAGGTTTTACTGATGATATGGTTATGGGTGATGAAGAAGTTACTTTTATAGCTGTGTTTGAAAAGATAAAAAATCCTAATACTAATATAAAGAATCCTTATTTTATTATAGTAATAATTATATTAATTTCTTGTTATTCAATTTATTTATATAGAAAAAAGAAATTTATTTAAAAACACTTATATAAGTGTTTTTTTCTTTCGATATTTATTGTATATTTAGAATAGGTGATAGTATGAATAATAATGATTTTATGAATATGTTTAATAAATTTGATAGTAATAATGATGATAAAAAAATTACGGATATTAAGAATATTCCTTCATCTAATAGTATTAATAATAGTATTGAAATACAAAGAGATTATCCTAAAACTTTATTTGATATAAAAGCAAAGTTAGAAGAATTAAGGTTACTTAGAGATAGTATTTCTGGTAAAGATTTTTCTATTAAAGATGAAATTAACGAATTAACTTCTTATTTATCAGAAGGAATTCATTTAGATGAAATATTTTATCATAGAGAGATTATGGATAGTATTATTACTTTGATTGGGCCTTATGGTTTTGATAAAGATTTTGTTTTAGATAATTTATCTAATATGACTGGAAAAGTTTGTCCAATGGAATTTTTAGGTACTGGTAAAGCTCAAGCTTTAAGAACTTATATTGATATGGATATTGATTTTTTTGAATATGATGAAAATGGTCGAGTAGTAGGTGTTCCTGATTCAAAGAAAGATTTTTATAAATATGTGGTAACACATGAGTTTTTTCATAAGTTAAGTTCTTATAAAAATGGTTATGATGATGTGATGGTAATGGGGGATGCGCTACTTGAAGGTTTTACTGATATGTTTGCGCATTTAGCTAGTGGTAATAATACTGATAAAAGTGATTTATATGATTTTCCTGTTCAAGTGTGTTCTATGTTTACTGAAATGATTGGAATGGATAAAGTATTAGATGATTATATTAATAAAACTGGTAATTTTCCCAATTTGAAAAATCTATTTATGGAATGTGGTCTTGATGAATCAAGATTTTCAGAATTTAGAGGGACTTTAGACTCTGTTATAAGTGGCGTAAGTCGTGATAAAAAAAGTGGAATTTCTCCTAGTGAGTGGGGAATAACAGAAAAGAATAGTTCACTTGATTTCTTAAGAGATAATATTATTATTCCTTATTGTCAAAATCATCCTGATAAAGTAGAAGGAATTTTAGATAAATTTAACAGTTTGTTTAATGATATGGGATATAGTTGTAGTAGGGAAGATATAAAAACTAGTCAAAAATAAAAGACACTTATGTGTCTTTTTATTTTCCTTTAGCTTCTTCTATACTTTTAACTAATTGTCTTTGTGCTTCAATAGCTTGTTGTCTTGCAAGTCGTGGTCCCATTGGTAGGTGTGCCCCCGTTAAATCTTTTTCAAGTTTTTGATATAGGGGACTACTGATTATCTTTTCTTTATCAAGTTCTAATTCCATTAATAGATATTCAGTATTTGGATCTTTTGTTGCTAAACCTTGTTCTTGTAGTAAAACATGTCTTGTTATAACGTTTGTCATTATTTCGTTATATCTATTAGGATTTATTGTTCCTTTAGTATAGAAATAATTTCTTAAGTTTTTATTTTCTAATCCTTCTCCAAATAGTACAATATGATCACATTTTATTGTTGAACTTTCTTTATTACTATTTAATAAATCATCACCAGTTATTTCGACATAAAAGAAATCATCTAGTGTACTTTCATCTGGATGTGATGTTAATTTAAAGCCATATGAATTGTCATAATTATAATTATTTACAACAAATACAACAGGATGTTTTGCGGTATCCAATTCTTCAGTATCAAAATCATATATACATGCTTTATGTGGAGCTAGAAGATCTAATTCTTTTTTCTCAAAATCTATTTCTAATTGTTCTTTCATTAATATATCTCCATTTCTCCATTTTGATTATGTGATATTTCATATAATGTTTGATCATGATCATTAATTTCATATAATTGTAATAATTCATTTTCGTTTAATTGATTTACTGAGAAAAAGATTTTTTCATTTATTTTATACACATATTTATTGAAATTATAATTATTATAATATTTAAGTGTTTTTAGATAGATTTCTTCTAAATTTTCTTTTAATTCTTTAGGTGTAACTAAACCATTTATTCCACTTAATTTCATATAGGTATATCCTGGTGTTTTCTCTAGTTTTTCATAACTTAAATATCCAAATTTTATATTTATTATATTAAGTATTCTTTCAACATCTGGATTATTAATCATATCTTTTGCTTCACAAGTAATCATTCCATTATTTATAATTATTTGATCTTCTATATTTAGATTCCCTAGTTTTTCAAAAGCGATTGTATAAAATACTAATATATCTAGTTTTTGTTCTTTATATTCATCTTCATTTAAAAATTTATTATTAGTTAAAAACCAATTTTTTATATAATCTATATTGTTCATATTTTACCTCCAATTTTAATTTATCATTTTTATATTTATTTTTCAATTAATTTAATTAATTGCATAGACTAATATAGGAGGAATTATATGACTAATTATAAAGAAATTGTTACAAAAGCGGTTATAGGTAAGGGGAAGAAAAATTTTACTTCTTCTAATACTATTAAACCTGAAAATAATCCAACTACTATATTAGGTTGTTGGGTTATTAATCATACTTTTAAAGGTCAAAAAGAAAATGATAAAATTAGGATTAATGGTAGTTATGATATAAATGTTTGGTATTCATATGATAATAATACTAAGACAGATGTTGTTAGAAAAAGTGATATGTATGAAGAGGTTGTTTTATTAAAAGATAAAGGTATTAATGATATAGAAAATGAAGAAATAATTGTTAGAAGTTTAAAACAACCAACGGTAATATCAGCTGAAGTTATTGATGGTGATATTTCTTATACGATTGAAAAAGAATTAGGAATTGAGTTAGTTGGTAATACAAAAGTTAAAATAGCTGTTGATGAAGAGGAAGAAGAATGGGAAATATTAGATGAAGATGGTGATGGTATACCAGATGATATTGAACAAGCTATTGATAATGAAGTAGAGGAGAATTTTTTAAATTAATATAGACTAGTGTACTAGTCTTTTTTTTATGTTATACTTTTTATAGTAGGTGATTATATGGATGAGAGAAAACGTTATGAACGTCGAGTGAGAGAAAGAGAATTAGGGTATCGATTTGGTACAAATAATTTTTATTTTTCTATTTTTGTTTTAATTATATGTTTTATTTTTAGTATAAGGCCTCTAATTGATGCAGAAAGTAAAGCTGAATTCTTTAATGTTATTTTGGTAAATCTTTTTGTTTTTGCTCCTTTTTTTATTTTTAATTTAATTGAAATTTGGTTTTATAAAAGAAATATAAATATAAAAAAACATGGAGTTAGAGTAGATGGTTTTATTTCTGATATAGGTTGTAAAGTTGCTGATAATCAAAGAAAAAGTTTAAAATACTATTTATTTGTTGAATATAATGATCCAGCTTCTGGTAAATTAATTACGTATAAAACACCAATTCTAAATTTTAATCCTATATTTAAAATTGGAAGTAAGGTATGTAGTGTTTATATTTATAAAAATAAGGTTTTTGTTTCAGATTTTGTTCCAAATGAAGGAACTCCTCTTTGGCATATAGAAGATTTACCACATTTAAGTCAGCCAAGTTTAAAGAGAAAGTTTATAATTAGTAATTTATTAGATATTCTTTCTCCAGTAATTATGGGTGGTATAGTTCTTATAATTTTTTATATTTTAAGATTTTTAAATATTATTTAACTGTTAACAAAAAGATGTTGACAGTTCTTTTTTTATATTATATAATCATATACGAATGAAGAAATGGAGGAAAAAAAGATGGCAGTTAAATTAAGATTAACAAGAATGGGTGCTAAAAAGAAACCTGTATATAGAATTGTTGCTAGTGATTCTAGACGTCCTAGAGATGGTCAATATATCGAATTAGTAGGAACTTATAATCCTTTAACTCAACCTGCTACAGTTAATGTAAATGAAGAAGTAGCATTAAAATGGTTAAGAAATGGTGCTGAACCTACAGACACAGTTAGAAATTTATTAAGTCAAGCTGGTGTTATGAAAAAATTCGCTGAATCAAAGAAAGAAGTTAAATAATTATGGATTTAGTATCTTTAACAGAAGAAATAGTTAAATCATTAGCTTTAAAAAAAGAGTCTGTTAGTGTTAAAGAATTTCCAACTGATAATGAAGATGAAATTTTAATTCAAGTTATGATTGATAATGATGATATGGGAAGAGTAATTGGAAAAGGTGGAAAATGTGCTAATGCTATTAGAACTTTAGTACAAGCTAGTAGTTATTTATCTGATAATAAAAAAGTAAAAATTAATATAGATAGTTTTTAAGAACCAATATTGGTTCTTTTTTTGTTTTGTTTATTATATATAAGTGCTATAATTACAATAGAGGTAGTTTATAATATGAGAAGTAAGAAGTATTTATTTTTGTTGGGAGTTTTAATTAATTTTAATATAGTGTATGCTGATACTATTAGGTATGTTTCATGTGGTGATAAAACTGGTCTTCCATATGGACTTCCTGATTTAACAAGAACTGTTATATGGATTATACAAATAGGGGTTCCGATATTATTAATTCTTTTTGGTTCTGTTGATATGGTTAAAGCTGTTTTTAGTACAGATGATAAAGATTTTGCTAAGCCAATAAAAAAATTAGTAACTAGATCAATTGCGGCTGTATTAGTCTTTTTTGTATTTTTATTTGTTAAATTAATTTTGAAAGAGACTTCTTATTATACAAATACAATGATGGAATGTGTTACTTGTTTTACAACAGATGGTAATTATTGTTATGAATACGAAGTTGAAAAGAAAAATTATGATTCTGAAAAAGAAGCTTCAGAAAAAGCGAGAGAAGAATTGGCTTCTAGAAGAGAAGAAGCTCGTAAAGAGAATGCCAAAAAAGCTGAAGAAGAGAGAAAGAAAAAAGAAGAAGAAAATAAAAAAAATAACAATAATAACAATAATAACAGCAATAATAATGGAGATAATAAATTAGTTGGTGCTAAGTATGCTGAACAAGCCTTTAATTATTTAGTTTCTAAGGGGTGGAGTAAGCAAGCGGCAGCTGGTGCAATTGGAAATATGTATCAAGAAACTAATTATGGTGGAGATGATATTGATCCATGGGCTAGTGATAAATATGGAAATGGTGGAATTGTTGGATGGACAGATAATGGGGAAGCTACTAATATGACACAATTTAAAAATTATGCTTCTAGTGTAAATGATCCATGGCCTAATACTTCATTAAAGACGCAATTAGATTTTTTAGTAATTCATGCTAGTAAATATTGGACTGGGGCTTATAATACTCCAACATATAATGGTCTTAATCAACATGGATATTATGTATCTCATATTTCTTTTTCTGATTTTATTAGTGGAACAAATGTTAGAGATGCTGCTTTACAATTTTTAGCTTTTTATGAAGATTGTGGATATGAGTATAGTAATGTTGATTATCGAATTAAGATGGCCGAAGCTGTATATAATTCTTATGCGTAATTTCTTGTAGTTATTTTTAAAATATATTATAATGATTAATAGGTGATAATATGAATGATAGAAAAATTCCTAATCACGTTGCGATTATTATGGATGGTAATCGTAGATGGGCAACTGAGAAGGGAAAAAGTCCTAGTATGGGACATTTGCAAGGAAGTAAAACCTTAGAAAAAACTGGTATGTATATATTTAGTACTGGTGTAAAATATTTAAGTGTATTTGCTTTTTCAACAGAGAATTTTAAAAGAAGTGAAGAGGAAGTTACATATCTTATGGACCTTTTGATAAAGGGGTTTAAATCAACTTGTGAGAAGTTTGTAAAAAATGGTATTAAGGTTGTTATTTCAGGTAGAAAGACTAATCTTAGAGAAGATATTTTAAAAGCTGTAGAAGATATTGAAGAAAAAACAAAAGATGGTACAGTTGGTACTTTAAATATTTGTTTTAATTATGGTGGTCAAGCAGAAATAGAGGATGCTTGTAGAAAGGTTGCTACTTTATATAAAGATGGAAAGATTGATTTAGATAATTTTGATTTTAATAATTATTTATATCATGACTTACCACCAATAGATTTAATGATACGTACAAGTGGAGAAAATAGAATTAGTAATTTTATGTTGTATCAACTAGCTTATAGTGAACTTTATTTTACTAATACATATTTTCCTGATTTTACAGAAAAAGAATATGATTTAGCAATAGATGAATATAATAAAAGAAAGAGAAGATTTGGAGGTTAATTATGAAAATTAGAATTATTAGTGCGATTATATTATTACTTATATTTGTTCCATTACTTATTATTGGAAAACTACCTTTTGCTTTATTAATGTTAGCTATATCATTAATAGCTTTACATGAAATATTTAAAGTTAAGAGAAAACAAAAAGAATTTCCAACTTTAATGGAATTATTTGGTTATTTATTAGTAGGGTTTTTAACGATGAATAATCATACTTCTTCTAGTTTAGTATTTGAAATTGATTATAGACTAGTTGCTTTTATGATTTTTGCATTTATTTTACCTGTAGTATTTATTAATGATGATAAGAAATATAGTGTTGATGATGCTTTATTTATGATGGGAGCTACTTTGTTTATTGGTATTAGTATGAATTTATTAATATTAATTAGAAATTTTAGTTTATTATATATAATTTATATATTCTTAATTACTATTATGACAGATACTTTTGCTTTAATTACTGGTAGATTTATTGGTAAGCATAAATTTGCTCCTAAAATATCTCCTAAGAAAACTTGGGAAGGATTCTTTGGTGGTGCTTTATGGGGAACTGTATTTGGAACAATATTCTTTAATACAGTAATTGATCCAGGAGTTAGTATTATTGTAGTTATACTAGTTACTTTATGTTTAAGTATTATAGGACAATTAGGTGATTTAGTTTTCTCTGCAATTAAAAGACATTATGGTGAAAAAGATTTCTCTAATTTAATTCCTGGTCATGGAGGTATTTTAGATAGATTAGATAGTACTATATTTGTTGTATTAGGATTCTTATTATTTTTGGTGATTTTATGATGAATGCAATAATTACTTTGATATATTTTGTTTTAATTCTTGGAATAATTATATTAGTTCATGAATTTGGACATTTTATATGGGCTAAGAAGTTTGGAGTATATGTTCATGAATTTGCAATTGGAATGGGACCAAAAATATTTGGTTGGAAAAAAGGTGAAACTGATTATTCAGTTCGTGCAATTCCAATTGGTGGATTTTGTGCATTAGCTGGTGAAGATGGTGAAGAAACAGACGATAAGGGAAAAAAGATTCCTAAAAATAGAAAGCTATTTGCTAAGCCTATTTGGCAAAGATTTTTGATATTATTCTTTGGTGCTGGTAATAACTTTATTCTAGCGTTTATCTTTTTATTCTTAGTAGGGTTAATTGGTGGTTCACCAGTAATGGATCCGATTATTTCTGGAGTTACTGAAGATTATCCAATGGCTGAAGCAGGAATAGAAGCAGGAGATAAAATATTAGAAGTAAATGGTCATAAGACAAAGACTATTGATGATGTTCAGTTATATATTACATTAAATGATGTTGGTAGTAGTTTGGATTTGAAGATTGAAGATAGTGATGGTAAAGTAAAAGACTATACTATTGAACCTAAAGAAGTTGAAGAAGATGGTAATACTAATTATTACTATGGTGTTGAGTTTAAAACAACTTATGAAAAAGGTTTTTTAGCAGCTATAGAATATAGTTTTGTAAAAATGGGAGCAATTTTAAGACAAATGGTTATTGTTCTTGGAAACTTGTTTACTGGTGGTTTGAGTGTTAATAGTTTAAGTGGGCCAGTAGGTATTTATTCTGTTGTTGGAGAAGCTAAAACTTATGGGTTCTTAACTTTAATGCAACTTACAGCATTATTAAGTGTTAACGTTGGTTTCTTAAATTTAATACCGTTCCCAGCATTTGATGGTGGTAGAATTTTCTTATTATTAATAGAAAAAATTAAAGGTAAACCTATAAAAGCTGAAACAGAAAATTTAATTAATATGATTGGATTTGTATTAATAATTATTTTAGCTATTTATATTACTGGTAATGATATATTTAAATTAATATTTAAATAGTAGTTTAAAGAGATTTATATCTCTTTTTTTTTGTTATTTTATTTGATATAATTTCTTTATAAGATGGTGATGGTATGGAAGATAAAAAAATTAAAAATAATAAAGAGGAAGATACTTTATATTTTGGAGATATAGATAAGAGAAGTTATGAATCACATCAAAGACCATATTCAGAAGATGATATGTATGAAAATTATAAACCTTTAACTAATATTAATAGTGTTGAATATGATGAAGGAGATTATGCATATTCTAATTATGATTATGATGATGAAGATGATAAAGATAATCGAAAAAAGATAATTATAGCTTATATTGTTGTATTATTTTTATTAATTCTTGGTATAGGTATATCATTTTTGATATTTAAGTAAGAATAACAGTAATGTTATTTTTTCTTGTCATTTACTTTTTTTAGTAATTTAGTGTATAATTTTATATAGTGAAATAGGGTGATATGTATGTATTTAAAGGAAATTCAAGCAACAGGATTTAAATCGTTTGCTGATAAATTAACAATAAATCTTGATAATAAAACAACTTGTATTGTTGGTCCAAATGGATCTGGTAAAAGTAATATTGTTGATGCTGTTAGATGGGTGCTTGGTGAGCAATCAGTTAAATCTTTAAGAGGAGATAATGGGATGACTGATGTTATATTTACTGGTAGTAATTCAAGAAATCCTTTAAATGTTGCATCTGTTTCGTTGACTTTTGATAATAGTGATAATTATTTAAATATTCCTTATAATGAAGTTGTTGTTAAAAGAAGAGTTTATCGTAGTGGTGAAAATGAATATTTTTTAAATGGGGAAAAATGTCGTTTAAAAGATATTACAGACTTATTTATTGATAGTGGGATTGGAAGAGATTCTTTTAATATTATTTCGCAAGGGGAAGTAGATAGAATTTTATCTAATTCAGTTAGTGATCGTCGTGCGATTTTTGAAGAAGCTGCAGGTGTTTTAAAATATAAAAAACGTAAAGAAGAAGCTATTCGAAAATTAGATCGTACTCGTGATAATATGAATAGAGTAGATGATATAATTGCTGAGTTAGAAGTTCAAGTAGAACCTTTAAAGGAACAAAGTCGTCAAGCTTTAGAATATATTGAAAATAAAGAAAAGTTAGAAGACGTTGAAGTAGCTTTAATAGCTAGTGAGATTGAGCGTATTAATTATATTTGTGAAAATGATAAGAAAAGGGTAGAAGAATTAAATAATAATATTTTAAATTTAAATATAAAGAATAATAGAGATGATAGTGAACTTATTGATAAAAAGAATGAGTTATCTAAGATTTCTCTAGAAGTTAATGAACTTAATAATAATTTAGTTAGTTTAATTCGTAAAGAAGAACAATTAAATGGTGAAAAGAACCTTCTAAAAGAAAGAAGTAAATATCAAGCTGGAGATCAAAAGATTCATGAAAATATTGCTAATTTAAAAGAAAATTCAATGCGTATTTCTAATGATGTTTATTTAAAAGAAAAAGATTATGAAATATTAAAGAATAATTATAATGAACAAAGTAGTATTATTGATAAACTTGATATGGAATTATCATCATTAAAGAATAAATATTCTAATATTTTAAGTGAGAGTGGATATAAGAGACGTGATTTAGTTGATTTAAATCATAAAATAGAAGTTCTTACTAATAACATTGAAAATGGTGGTAATTTAAATAGTAGTGTTAAAGCTGTTTTAAATAATCCTAGACTTTCTGGTATTCATCAAGTTTTGGGGAATATAGTTAGTTGTGATAATAGTTATACTAAAGCTTTAGAAGTAGCACTTTTATCTAGTAAGCAATATGTTGTTGTTGATAATGAAAATAGTGCTAAACATGCAATAAATTATCTTAAAGATAATAATTTAGGTAGAGCTACTTTCTTTCCTTTAAATGTTGTTAAACCACGTGGTGTTGATCCGGAAATAGTTAGTAGTATTTGTAATGATGAAGGATATATTAATATATTTATAAATGTTGTTGAATATGAAAGCATTTATCACAGTGTTGTATCTAATCAACTTGGTAATGTTATTTTAGTTAAAGATTTAGATAGTGCTAATAGAATTAGTCGTAAGATAAATAATCGTTATAAGATCGTTACTCTTGATGGAGAAGTTATTAATGTTGGGGGATCTATTACTGGTGGTAGTTTAAAAATAACGAGAAGTGTTATTAGTGATAAGAGAGATTTAGATTTATGTTTGCTTCAAAAAAATGAAATTAATTCTTTAATAGTTGAACTTGATAAACAAGTAGAAGAATATAATGATTTAATTCATTCTAAGGAAGAAGATATATATAAAGAAAAGACTAAGTTAGTTTCAATTGAAGAAAAGATTCGTACTAATAAAAATGATATTATTTTATTAAAGGGTGAACTTGAAAGCGTTGAATCAGAACTTAATAGTTTAGGTCATGTTGTTGATTCATCTTTATCAAAAGAAGAAGAACGTATTATGAGCTTATTTTATGAAGTAAGTCGTGATAAAGAAGAATTACAAAAGAGTATTTCTGTAAAGGTATCTGAGAAAGATAAATTATCTAGTTTGATAGATGAGATGGAAGCTATAAATAAGATAAATAATTCAGAACTTTATAAATATGAAAAAGAGTTAAAAGAGTTAGAAATATCTATTTCTAAAAATGATGTTAAACTTGATAATTATTTAAATACTTTAAATGAAGAATATGAATTAACATATGAAAAAGCTAGAGATAATTATAGTCTAGAAGTTAGTGTTGAAGAAGCTAGAAGTTTAGTTTCTACATATAAGAATAATATTAAAAGACTTGGAATGGTTAATCTTGCGGCAATAGATGAATATAAAAGAGTTAGTGAAAGATATGAATTTTTAACTAGCCAAAGAAATGATTTAGTGAATGCAAAAGAAACTCTTCTTGAAATTATTGATGAGATGGATGATGTTATGAAGAGCGAATTTACTAAGACGTTTAAGCTTGTTGATGAAGAATTTAGAAAAGTATTTAAAGAGTTATTTAAAGGTGGAAGTGCTCATTTGAAGTTAACTGATCCTAATAATGTGCTTGAAACTGATATTGAAATTAGTGCTTGTCCACCAGGAAAAAAATTAAAGACTTTATCTTTATTATCTGGTGGTGAAAAGACTCTTACAGCAATTAGTTTAATTTTTGCTATTTTAAATGTTAGAACTGTACCATTTTGTTTATTTGATGAAGTGGAAGCGGCTCTTGATGAAGCTAATGTTGATAATTTTGGTACTTATTTAAATCATTATAAAGATAAGACACAATTTTTGATAATTACACATAAGAAAAAGACTATGGAATATGCAGATACTTTATATGGTATTACAATGCAAGAGTCTGGTGTATCAAAACTTGTTAGTGTTAAATTAGATCAAATTGATGTTAAGTAGGTGAATTATGAAGAAGCAAGTTAAGGGGAAGGATAATAATATTGAAAAAAGTGAAAAGGTTGAAAAAAGAAATAGTTGGTTATTTGGTATTATTTCAATCTTAATCATATTTATTATAATTATTTTATCTTTATTTATTAGTTCTAAAAAAATGATAGTAGAAGAATATAGTGTTAATCATTGGTGGGAACTTTACGATAATAGTTTAAGTAGGATTATATCTAATATGGAAGATATTACAGTGCCTAATGATAGTTTTTATTGGTGGGAATTAAAAGATTTTGATATTGATGATTTGGAATATAAACAAGTTTTAAATCGAGTTGTAGCAGATATAAGAGTTTGTTATATGGAGTTTACTAATGAGGGTGAGAATTATTCAAAATCTAATCAATTATTAAATTATAGAGATAAGAGTAAGATATCTTTAGATGATTTAGATAATTTAAGAAATAGTATTGATGAGGCAACTTGTTTTAAGAGAATGAATGATTATGAAAATCTTTTAATTAGTGAAGATAAGACAATCCGTGAAGAGTTTTTAGATAATTTAAAGTTCTTAGATATAATAGAAAATAATTATTTATTTACGGTTGAAAAACCAACTTTTGAAGAAATGGTTGAACGTAAATATGTCGAAGTATCTTTAGTAGAAGATTTAAGTGCTTGGTTAAAACAGGAATATTATAAATTAAAGTAGTTTTTATACTACTTTTTTATTTTGGTGTTATAATTAATTTAGGTGATAAAGATGAATTTTTTGAATTGCAGTGGTTATAGTAATTTAATATTTAATTCTATTTACTATATTGGTTATTATTGTTTTATAATTTTTTTAATATTTTTATTTTTTTCTTGTGTTAAAAAGCTAAGAAAAAAAATTAAAAATAAAACTAAATATGTTTTAGCTATTATCGGTTTATTAGGATTTTGTATTTTTATATATATATTTATTATGTATATTTTTAATTTTCTTTTTGTTTTATTTGGTGATGCTG
This sequence comes from Bacilli bacterium, assembly GCA_017436345.1. Taxonomy (GTDB): domain Bacteria; phylum Bacillota_I; class Bacilli_A; order RF39; family UBA660; genus RUG11788. Next base: position 64,573 of record JAFSDH010000010.1, on the reverse strand, counting down.
GAAATATGGCTGATTTTATACGTTCTTGTGAATATGAAACATATAAAGCTGACTTTTTATTAGGATATATTTTTGGAATGTTTAATATTTATATATTAACTAGAACTTTAATTTTATTAAAAGTAACTGAAAATAAAAAGAAAAAAGTAGGAATGTACTTTTTAATATTTTATTTTTTAGGGGCAGTTTTCTTATATCCTATTCTTGATTATATTGCTCCTAAATTTGATATATATGAAGCCACATAGATAATTTATAATTAAGTAGTATTTTTATACTACTTTTTTATTTTGGTGTTATAATGATAATAGGTGATAATATGATAAATATTCCGTACTTAGAAGTTCAATTATATTTAATGAATAAGTTAAATAGAATTGATACTAATTTTATTGAAGATGATTTAAAAAAAGTAGATGAATTATATTTAAATCCTGTTGGTATAAATAATTTTTATAATAAAATCGATTTTTCTATTTTAAAATATTTTCCTAATTTAAAAAGATTAGAAATATGTAATTCAGATATTGATGATAATGTTATTGGATTTATTGTTAGAATGTTGGGACTTGAAGTTTTAATGTTTAATAATTGTCATATAACTAATATAAAGGGTTTATATCAATCTAAGATAAAGTCTTTAGGGTTTAATAATTGTATTGTTTCTGATATTGAAAATATTGGTAATATGAAAGGATTAAATGCCATAAAACTTATTAATATGAAACTTGATACGATTAATTTTTTAGAGAATCTTCCTCATTTGATAGAAGTAGATTTAAGTTATTCTAGTATTAATGAAACGGCTACGATGTATCACTTTATTTTAATAGAAAGACTTGCTTTAGATAATTCTAATATTATGGATTTAGATTTTGTTAATAAATATAGTGGTTTAACAGAAATAAGTATATCTAATAATCAATATAAAAAGAATAAAGAATTAATAGATGATTTAGTAGCGTTAAATATTAAAGTGTATGAGGATGATGTTATTTGTTACAATCATTTAGTTGGAGGTAGAAATGAATAATAAATTTAAGATTAATTTAGATTCTCTTCTTCAAAAAGATATTGATGATATAAATGGTTTTATAAAACAAAATCCTAATAGTCAGTTATTAATTCGTTTAAATAATACTTGTGGAGTTAAATCAAATGATTTAATTAAGATTATTGATTCTAAAAATATTACTTTTAGAGTAGCTGGTGGTTATGACGAAGATAGAAAAAATCGTTCTAATAATTTTGAATATTATGAAAATAAGAATTTTTATACTAGAAATGAATTAATTAATATTATTCGTACATTTGAATTGATTGAAAGAGAAATATCTTTAGATTATTCTCCTTTGGAAACAGCTTATTTTATTTATAATAAATTAAAAAGATACGTTGTTTTTGATCATCGATATAAATTAAATAATAAGAAAGAATTAGATTCTTTGCTTGGTATTTTATATCGTAAAACTTCTAGTTATGGATTTAGTTTGATCTTTAAAGAAATGATGGATAGAAGAGGAATTAGATGTCATTTTGTTGAAGGAAATAATATGCGTTATGCATGGAATATACTTGAAATAAATAATAAGAGTTATTGCTTTGATTTATCGTATGATTCATATTTATATCATGTTGGTAATAAGTCTGATTGTTATTATTTTGGAGTATATAATAAAGATATATTTAATAGTTATCATAAACCTACAAAAAATGAAATTATTTTGGATTATGAAAATGATATTTCTATTATAGATAATATCGATTTAGTTAATATTGATAAGTTTTTCAAATCCTCTAAATATTCTTTAAAAGCTTCTAAATATGTTAGAAATAATAATACTTCTTTTATGATTAGTGGTATTGAATTAATTAAAGAAAATAATATAAATTTATTTAAATATTTATATTGTGATTATGCTGAAAATGGACGAATGAGTAATGCCAAGATATTGGTTTCAGAGATTAATATATTTGCTAATAGTAAGAAAAAAGAAGAATTATCTAATCAAATTAAGTATTTAGAAGGCATTGAGAATAATGATAATGTTTATAAGAAACAAATTGATGAATATAAAAGTTCATATGCTTTATTAAAAAAATATGATGATTATGTTATAAATGTTTTATTTAGTGAAGAAAGAATAAATAATTTAGGAGATAATAATTATATTGGTTCATTTAATTTTGATGGAAATAATTTTTCATTAGTTCATAATCCTAATTTTTTATCTAAGTATAAGATGGATGTTAGAAAATATCGTAGAGATGATGGTAGTGTATTTATTATTGAAAAATCTAAAGTAATAAATAATTTATATTATTATAATTATTATGAATTTTTTCAAACAGATGCTGAATATTTAAAAATTGAATGTAATAATTTTGTTACTGATAATGATTTATTATTAATAGGAAAAGAATATGATAAATTTGTTGCTAATGTTTTCTTTTATCGTAAGAGACTACTTAAATGTGTTAATGAATTAGGTGGTTATATGGGATATTGTGATTATGGAAATGGTAAAGTAATAAATAAAGTAGTAAATAAAATAAATAATAATGTAGTTGTAGAAGAGTAGAAGTACTCTTTTTGACTTTTATATTAATATATATTATAATTTGTATCACTTGGGGGAATAGCAATGGTAGATAAAGAAAAACTTTCTTTAGGAGAGTTAGATATGATTATTTTTAATATAGGAGTAATCGCTAGTAATTGTAGTTTTGATGTTAAAGTTAATGATTATTATCTTAGAGATGAACTTAATAAAAGAAATAGGATGGCGTTTGATTATCAAAATTATTTATTAGATAGATATAGTGATGAAGATTTATATGTAATTATTAATGAATTAAAAGAATTTTATTATGATGATAATATTGTTCTTCCGGTTAATAGAATTATTAGTTCTTTATCTAAGAGTTTATATGATAGATTACCAGTTGAAAAAGAAGAAGACTTTTCTGATGTAGTTGTTTCTTTTAGTAATCGTTTTTATGAAATTATGGATCAGAAAGATAATTGCAACATGGATGATGCTTTTAATTATCTTGAGTTAGTTAGTTTAAGTTGTACATCTTCTGAAGAAAGAGCTCTTGTTATGACGTTAGATCATAGTGAAGATGAAGTTTCATCATTTATTGTTAATAGTATTAATATGGATATATATAGTAAGACTTTTAAAGAGTATTTTTCTAGTAAAGGTATTAATTCTAAAGTAAAAAAGTAGATATTCTACTATTTTATTTTTTTTATTTATGATATATTTATTATAGAGGAGGTATATTTATGAATAGAGCTTTAATTAAGTCAAGAGCTAAAGAATTTGCATTTAATAACAAGTGGAATATTTGGAAGATAAGTATTATTAGTGCTTTAATTACATATGCAATAGTATTTGTTATTGCAATGCTTGGTTCAATGATTGGAATAGCATCGATTACTTTGATATTATTGGTTGTTGCATCTCTTGGTATTATGCCATTAACTATAGGTATGAATTACTATTTAATTAAACTAGTTAGGGGTGAATATATTAATCCTATGGATGCTTTATTTTCTAAGTATAATTTAGTAGGATTAATTATTCAGGTAACTGTTGGTATTTCGATATTTACTAGTTTATGGAGCATACTTTTATATATTCCTGGTATTATTTATGCGTTTAGTGTTATTATGGCTCCTTATCTTATGGCAGATGTTGCTAATGAACAAACTACTTATAGTAATGTTATTAATGCTAGTAAACATATGATGAATGGATATAAATTAGATTTGTTTATATTTAATTTAAGTTTTATTGGATGGATTTTATTAGGTTACATTACTTTTGGTATAGCACTTATTTGGGTCGTTCCTTATATTCAAACAGCTAATGTTATGTATTATGAAGAACTAAAGAAAATTAAAAATATAGGATAAGTTATAGAAAACAAGTTTTATACTTGTTTTCTTTTATTTTTATTTAGTATATAATTATTATGGAGGTAATTATGTATAATTATATTGAGGGAAAAGTAGTAGAAATAACAGGAAGTTATATAGTAATAGATAATAATGGTATTGGGTATCAAGTTTATACACCTAATCCTTACGCATTTAATGAGGGAGATAATTATAAAGTATATATTTATCAATTAATTAGGGAAGATGAAAATAGTTTATATGGATTTAAAACTCAAGAAGAGAAAGATATGTTTTTAAGATTAATTAGTGTTAAAGGACTTGGATGTAAGATGGCTCTTCCAATTCTTGCAACTGGATCAATTCCGGGTATTGTTGATGCGATTGAAAGAGAAAATATTTTATATTTAAAGAAATTTCCTAAAATAGGTGAAAAAGTTGCAAAGCAAATTATTCTTGATCTTAAAGGGAAACTTAATATTCAAGTAAGTGCTGATTTTGTAGATAATTCTATGGATGAACTTGTAGAAGTGTTAAAAGGACTTGGATATAAAGATAAAGAAATTAAAGGTATTGTTTCTAAGGTAGATGGTTCTTTAAGTATAGAAGATCAAGTTAAAGAAGCTTTAAAATTATTACTTAAGTAGGTGAATTATGAGAATTGCGATTGATATAGATGATACAATAGCAAATACAAATGAGCTTTTATATGTATATGCTGATAAGTATGATAAATTATATAAAGAAGGTCATGGTATAATTGATAAAGATTGTTATAAATTCAATGGTATGTATGATTGGGATGAGGAAGATAGAATTAATTTTTTAAAGACTTATATGGTTGAAGTTTTTGAAAAAGTTGATGTAAAAGAATATGTTAGAGAAGTGATTAGTAAGTTAAGAAAAGATGGGCATTATATTATTTTTATAACTACTAGAGATGGAGATTTTATTGAAGATAGTTATTCTTTAACTAAGAACTGGTTGGATAATAATAATGTTGAATATGATTTGGTAATTGCGGGTGATAAGAGAAAGTCTGATTATGTAGAATTAGTTGGATTTGATTTGTTTATCGATGATAGTATAAAGAATTGTACTAAGGTTAGTGAAAAGGGATGTGAATCATTATTATTTGATACTATTTATAATAGAGATTGTAATGATTTTAAAAGATTTAATAATTGGTTAGATATATATGAATATATAAAAAGTAAATAATTTTATTTATAGGAGGTTCATTATGGATGATGAAAGAATTGTTACTAATAATGAAATAAGAGGGGATGAGTTTGAGGAAAGTATTAGACCAGAGCTTCTTAAAGATTATATAGGACAAAAAGACGTTAAAGAAAATATAGATGTTTATATTAAGGCAGCTAAGATGAGAGATGAGCCTCTTGATCATGTTTTATTATATGGACCTCCTGGTCTTGGTAAGACAACACTTGCATATATTATTGCAAATGAGCTTGGTAGTAATATTAAGACAGCGAGTGGGCCTAGTATTGAAAAAAGTGGTGATTTAGCAGCAATTTTATCTAGTTTAGAACCAGGAGATGTATTATTTATTGATGAAATACATCGTATGCCTAGTTTTGTTGAAGAAATATTATATCCTGCAATGGAAGATTTTACTTTGGATATAATTGTTGGAGCTGAAGGAAATAGTCGTAATATTCGTATTAATTTACCACCATTTACTTTGGTTGGGGCAACAACTCGAGCTGGCGATTTAACTAGTCCTTTAAGAGATCGTTTTGGGATTATTTCAAAGCTTCAATATTATACTAATGAAGAATTGCAAGAAATTGTTAAAAGAACATCACGTGTTTTAGGAATTGAAATAGATGATGAAGCTAGTTTTGAACTTGCTAGTCGTAGTCGTGGTACTCCTAGAATTGCAAATAGATTATTTAGAAGAGTTAGAGATTTTGCTTTAGTTGAAGGAGAAGGTGTTATTGATTTAGAAATAACTAAGAAAGCTTTAGGTAGATTAAAAGTTGATGAAGCGGGTCTTGATGATACTGATCATCAATTACTTCGTGGTATAATTGAAAAGTTTAATGGTGGACCAGTTGGTCTTGAATCTATTGCCAGTGTAATTGGTGAAGAAGCAACAACTATTGAAGATGTATATGAACCATATTTGTTACAAAATGGATTTTTGAAAAGAACTCCTCGTGGAAGAGTTGTTACAGAAAAAGGATATCGTCAAGTAAATATGACGTATCAAAATTCTTTATTTGATTTAGAAAGTAGTGATTAGAATGAATTTAAATGATTTTGATTATGAGTTGCCAGAAGAATTAATAGCACAAACTCCTTTAAAGGAAAGGGCTTCTTCTAGACTTTTAGTACTTAATAAAAATACTGGTGAAGTAGAACATTATCATTTTTCAGATATAGTTTCTTTTTTAGAAAAGGGAGATACTTTAGTTTTAAATGACACTAAGGTTATTCCAGCAAGACTTATTGGTGTTAAAGAAGAAACAGGAGCTGTAATAGAAGTTCTTCTTTTAAAGAATTTTGAAGGAGATAAATGGGAAGCTTTAACCAAACCTGCTAAAAGAGTTAAGATAGGTACTATTATTTCATTTGGAGATGGTTTGTTAAAGTGTAAGTGTATTAGTGAAGGAGAAGAAGGTATTCGTGGATTTGAACTTATTTATGATGGTATTTTATATGAAATACTTGATAAGTTAGGAACGATGCCACTTCCACCATATATTCATGAAAAGTTAGAAGATCAAAATAGATATCAAACTGTATATGCCAAAAATATTGGTAGTGCAGCAGCTCCTACTGCCGGACTTCATTTTACTAATGAGCTTATGAATGAATTAAGAAATAAAGGAATTAATATTTGTTATGTTACTCTTCATGTAGGACTTGGTACTTTTAGACCAGTTAATGTAGAAAATATTTTAGAGCATCATATGCATAGTGAATATTATGAAATAGAAGAAGATACTTGTAATATTATTAAGGAAACTAAAAAACGTGGAAATAGAGTAGTTGCTGTTGGGACTACTACTGTTAGAACTTTAGAGACTGTTATGAATAAATATGGTGAGTTAAAACCATGTATGGGCAATACGGATATATTTATATATCCAGGTTATGAGTTTAAACTAGTAGATAATTTAATTACTAATTTTCATTTACCAAAATCAACTTTGATAATGTTAATTAGTGCTTTAGCTGGTAGAGAAAATGTTTTAAATGCATATAAAATAGCTGTAGATAATAATTATAGATTTTTCTCTTTTGGTGATAGTATGTTTATAATTGACAAGAAGTAGAAATACTTCTTTTTTTGTCAAATTTTTGTAAAAATAATTTTTTGTATTTTATGTTTATTGTTTAGTTTTTTATTTAGTGATATCCTTTTATTATGATAGGAAGGATGTATTTTATGAAAAAAGTAAAAAATATTTTATTTATATTTATTGCGTTATTAACTTTTGTTAGTGTTGTTGATGCAGCTAATTATGAAGTTATTCCGGATGATTTTAAGGAAGATGCTTATGACTTGGAGTGGAATAAGAAACATGAAATTGTTGATGAAGATGTAGAATTTTTTTCTGTTTTAGGTATTGATGATGGGGCGATAGCTGGTGGATATCGTACTTATTGTGAAGTTTCTACAGGACCTTCGGCAAGTGCAAAAGATGTTAAAGGATTATTAGATTGTTATGATGCTGCTTTAATTGTTAAATATGATAAAGATGGTAATGAAGTTTGGGTTAATGCTTTAACTGATATTGATGATGAAGAAAATGAGGAATCAATTATTTTTGATATGGTTATAGCTAATGATAAGATCGTTGCTCTTGTTCAAAAGGAAACCCTTGATTCTGAAAAAATTAGTTTAGTCGAACTTTCTATGAGTGGGGAAGTTTTAAAAGTTGTTGATATTGCCGATAATCAATTCTTTGAATTTTCTGCGCAAGTTGAATATTATAATGGAAATATATATACAGCATTTAATGAAAGCGTAATGGTATTTAATAAAAATTTAGAATTAGTAAAAGAATTAGAAACTAATTTTGTTTATCCGGTAATAAAGGTAGATTCTACTGGAATTTATATTGCTGGTAATGATTTTGATAATATTGATTTAAATGTTTATAAATTTGATTTTAAATATAATAAGGTTGCTAGTAAAACTATTATTGATTACAATCCAGAAGAAGAAATTATTTCTATTGAAGCGATGAGTGATTTAGAGTTCTTTGATGATAAGATTGTACTTTCTGCTCAAGAATTATATGGTTATAATGGAAGAATGGTAATTTTAGATAAAAGTCTAAATGTTATTAAAGAAAAGGTAAATGAAAATTCTTTCAATTATGTTTTAAAAGAATCACGTGATGAGATAGTAACTATTGAACTTAAATATGAAACTTGTGTTCTAGAACCGTCTTCAAGTATCAAAGATATTAGAGGTTTTGAGGAATTAACAATTGGTAATGTTGCACTAGAAAGTGATAGTGATAGATGTTATGTTGGAAACTATTTAGTAAAATATGATAGTGATTTAAATAAAATTTGGGAAAAAGAAATTGATTATGATATTTATCAAATTGATAGTATTAATAATGGTGTTGTATTAGCAGGTTTTGATATTAATGAAAATTATTATTTGTATGGAGAAGTTGAAAAGTATACATATGATGATTTTAGAGTTGAAGTTTTAAGTGATGGTAATGGTACTGTTAAATCTTCTAAAATTACAAGCCCTAGTGGAGAAGTAGTAGAATTTACTATTGAACCAAAAGCTGGATTTCAATTGAAAAAAGTAGTTGTTACTACTTCTAATGGTGAAGTAGTAGAGTTTACTGAAAATAAATTTACAATGCCTAGTGCTGATGTAGAAATTTATGCTGAATTTGAAAAAGTTGTAAACAATCCTAACACAGGTCTTGATAATCCATTTATGATTTGTGGAATTGCATTAGCTGGGGCTGGAATAGGATATTGTTTCTTAAAGAAAAAGAAATATATTTAAAGAAGTAGTTTTACTTCTTTTTTTGTTGTAAAATTTTGTAAAAGATTTGTTTTTTGCATTATTGCTTGCTTGTTTTTTCTTTTTTGAAATGATACTCTTTATTTATAATAGGAAGGAAGTATATTATGAGAAAATTGAAAAATATTTTATTTGTATTTGTCGCATTATTTATATTTGTTGGTGTAGCAAAGGCAGAAACACTTAAAGAAGAAGTAAGTTTTAAGTATGGAACTAATGAAAATGCTGTTGTTGATGATGTTAAAGAAGTAGATGGTGGTATTATTCTAGTTGGTTCTAAAGATTATGATAAAGCGAGTCAATATGGTTATATAGCATATTTAAACGAAAAAGGAACAGTTGTTTGGGAAAAAGATTATAAAGTTAATAATGCTAAAGTATATTTAAATGACATTGTTTTATTAAATGATTATATATTTATTTCTGCTTATAGTCATGTTACCGTTGGTGAAGAAGTAACTAGAGAATACTATATTTTAGTTTATAAGTATGATGGAACATTTGTTAAGAAAATCAATGTTAATGCAGATGATTTTGGATTTAAATTAGCTGGTTATAAAGATTATTATGGGATAATGTTAGGTGAAACTGGTGGATTAAAATTATATAAAGCTTCTGATGATTCTTTAGTTGGTAGTACTGAAGATGGTTTTGGAACTGATGTTGTGATGAATGATGAAGGTATATATGTTACACAAGTAAGTTATGAAACAGGAATAACTTCTATATCTTTATATGATTATTCAGTAAAAATGATAAAATCAAGTGTTATTCGTAAGTCTGGTATTAATGCTGAAACTAATAAATATACAGATGCTTTTATACTTGCTAGATTTATAGTTACTGATAATTATGTGTATTGTTTAGGTTTTGTAGAAGGATATGGTGAATATACAGATGTATATACTATATATTCTCTTAAGAAAGATGATTTTTCTATAATTAATAAAGTTGAATATAAGGTTGGAACAATTGAAGAGATTGGTTCTTATAAGGATTATTTAATAGGTGGTGTATTAAAAGTTTGTTCTGGTGATTCACCATGTGATGTTAACAAAAGTCCTATGGTTGTTTTTGATAATAATTTAAATATTAAGGCTCAAACAGAAGTTAATTATTGGGTTCGTGGAATTGCTGGAAATGGTATTTATGTTGTTGGACATGAAGCTCTTTACCATGGTGAATCACAAGAAAATTTAGAAGCTTTTGTAACTAAATTCTCTTATGATTTAGGTGTAGAAGTAAAAGTGGCTGAAAATGGAAATGTAAAACTTGAAAATATTGATAATGCTGATGGAACAACAACTATTAAATTAAATATTACTCCTGAAAAAGGATATGTAGTTAAGAGTGTTGTTGTAAAAGATGCTGATGGTAAAACAATTGAAGTTAAAGATGATACTTTTGTAAAACCTGATACTGATGTAACTGTAGAAGTTTTATTTGAAAAAGAAACAGTAAAAAATCCAAATACTGGTTTAAGTAATCCATTTATGATTTGTGGAATTGCATTAGCTGGGGCTGGAATAGGATATTGTTTCTTAAAGAAAAAGAAATATATTTAATAAAATAATATTTTTGACATATAATTAAGTGGTGATTATATGAAAAAATTGATTTTAATAGTAGTAATGTTTGTCATTGCTACTTTTTTTATTATTGAAGATAAGAATAATATTAATAGCTATGTAAACAACAATATAAATGATAATAATGTTAAAGCTATATATTTTTCATATATAGAACTTGAAAAATATATAAAAGATAAACCAATAGATACTATAAAAGAAAATATAAATACTATAATTAATAATATTTCTTCATCTGGTTTTAATTTACTTATTCTTCACGTTAGACCTTTTTCGGATAGTATTTATCCTTCTAATATATTTTTGCCTAGTAAAAGTGTTACTTCTGGTAATACTTTATCTTTTGATATTTTAAAATATTTTTTAGAAGTTTCTCATTCTTATAATATTTCGGTTCATGCTTGGATTAATCCATATCGTATTTCTAGTGATAATAATTATGTTATTACTAGTAATCATCCTGCTTATTCATTTGTAGGTACTAATCATATAAAAGTACTTGATAATGGTGTTTATTATAATCCAGCGAGTGAAAAAGTTAATTCATTGATTGTTTCTGGTATTGAAGAAATTGTTACTAATTATGATGTTGATGGGATACATTTTGATGATTATTTTTATCCTAGTGATGATATAGATTTAGAGAATTATAATGAATATAAAGCTTTGGGTGGAAAATTATCTATTGAGGAGTATCGTTATAAAAATGTTTCTAAGATGTTATCTTTGGTTTATTCTAGTATTAAGAAAATTGATGATTCTGTTTTATTTGGTATTGCACCTCAAGGTAATATAGAAAATAATTATTCAACTGAGTATTTAGATATTAAATCTATTTTATCAAGTAATGGTTATATTGATTATGTTATGCCACAAATATATTTTGGCTTTCATAATAGTAGTAAACCCTTTTCGAATACTTATGATGAATGGGCTGGTTTAATTAAAGTTGATTCTATTAGATTAATTCCCGCTTTGGCGCTTTATAAATCAGGTAGTAGTGATAAATATGCTGGTAGTGGAATAAATGAATGGATAGATAATTCAGATATTTTAAAAAGACAAATTTTATATATGAAAAGTAAATCTTCTTATTCTGGTTTTTCTATATTTAGATATGAACATTTTTATAATAGTTCTAATGATAATATGAAAAAAGAAGTATATAATATTAAAGAAATTTTATTAAGAAAATAAATACCTTTATAGGTATTTTTTTTTATATATGTTAAAATAAATTATGAGAGTGTGATAATATGTTAGACAAGATAAAAGATAATAGTATTTTAATAGTACCTTCTAATTTGAAAAGTATTATTTTAAAGAAGATAAATACTTTTGATAAATTATTTGATATAAAGATTTTATCTCGAGAAGAATTCATCGAAAGAATGACATATTCTTATGATAATGATGCATTACTTTTTTTAATGGATAAATATAAGTATGATCCTAATATATGTAAGATTTATTTAGATAATATGAAGTATGTAGATAATTGTAATTATTCTAGTAGTAGGTTGAATGATTTATATAAATTAAAAGAAGAGCTTTTAGAATTAGGGTTACTTAAAATAGATAAATTTTTTAATAAGTATTTAAAAAATAAAAATATTTATGTATATGGTTATATTTATATAGATAATTTATTTAAGAAGTATTTAGATTTATATAAATATGAAATAATTGAAAAAGATAAATATGATAGTAATAAAATGATTACTGTTTATGAAGCTTCTACTTTAGAAGAAGAAGTTGATTTTGTCTTTAATAAGATTGGAGATTTATTAAATAGTGGTATTGATATTAATAAAATAAAGATAGTTAATTATTCTGATAAGTATATGAATGTATTTAATAAGTTATCTATTTTTTATAATATACCTATTGAAGATAAGGGATTTTCTATTTATTCTACAGAAATAGTTCGAGATTATTTAGAAAGACTTAAATCTTGTCGTGATTTTTATGAAGCTATTAATTATATTAAAGATAAATATAATAAAGAAGAAAATGTTCTTAGAATTATTTCGACTTTAGTTAGTATTACTAATAAATATATAGTATACGATTATAGTTTTGAAAGTATTTATTCATTGATTAAAAATGATTTAAAAAATAGTAAATTGTCTATTAATGATTTAGTTAATAAAGTTGAGTTTGGTAATTTAAATAGTTTTATTTATGATAAAGATAATTATGTATTTTTAATTGGTTTTAATCAAAATGAACTTCCCAAATTATATAAAGATGAAGATTATATTAGTGATGAAGATAAAGAATTTGTTAATTTAGAAAGTACTTCTTTAAAGAATAAATTAGAAAAAGAAAGAGTTCTTGATTTTATATATAGTACTTCTAATTTGGTTATATCTTATCCTTTAAAACATTTATCTAATAATTATTATCCTTCTAATCTAATTAATGAGAATGGTTTTAAAGTAGAAGATATTTGTTTATCTAGTAATAGTTATTCTATCAATTATAATAAGATTAAGTTGACTAAGTATTTAGATGATTTTGTTAAATATGGTACAGTTAATAATAATTTAAGTTTATATTATAATAATTATTCAATTAATTATTTGAGTTATGATAATAAGTTTACTGGTATTAGTAAAGAACAATTATATAGTAAGTTAAATAATAAGTTGCTTTTATCATATTCATCTATTAATACATATAATAAGTGTAACTTTAGATATTATTTGGATAATATTTTAAAAATAAATAAATATGAAGAGACTTTTTCTATTAAAGTAGGTAATTTGTTTCATGATTTACTTAGTAAATGTTTTAATGATGATTTTGATTTAGATAAAGAATGGGATTTATATTTAACTAAGTTAGAGTTATCTTTTAGGGATAAAGTATTACTTATTAAGTTAAAAGAAGAATTAGTTTTAATTATTAAGTTTGTAAAAAATCTACATAAGGAGACATATCTTACTAATAGTTTAATGGAACATAAGATATATATTGATAAGAGTCGTGATATTGATATTAGTTTTATGGGAATTATTGATAAATGTATGTATCGTGAAAAAGATGGAGATACTTTAGTTGCGATAGTTGATTACAAGACAGGAAATCCTGATATTAATTTAGGTAATGTTAGTTATGGGATTGATATGCAACTTCCAATATATTGGTATTTAGTTAAAAAGGGAAGTTTGTTTAGTAATTCTAAGTTTGTTGGGTTTTATTTAGAAAAGATACTCCATAGTGAATTAAAAAGAGATAAGAGTCGTGATTATGAGGCCTGTAAATTAGATAATTTAAAATTAGTTGGGTATTCTACTAATAATAAAGAAAGACTTGAAAAATTTGATATTACTTATGAAAATAGTGAGTTTATTAAAAGTATGAAAGTTAAGAATGATGGAGAATTTTATCATTATACAAAAGTATTAGATGATCAAGTTTTAGATATGTTAATAGAGTACATTGATAAAGTTATTGAAGATGATATTACTAGTATTTTAGATTGTAATTTTTCAATTAATCCTAAGCAAGTAGGAATGGAAAATATTGGATGTAAATATTGTAAGTATAAAGATATTTGTTTTATGAAAAATGAAGATATTGTCAAGTTAAAAGAATATGATGATTTATCTTTTTTAGGAGGTGATATTAGTGCCTAGATGGACTGTAGAACAACAAGAAGCAATAGATAAAGAAGGGTGCAATATCATTGTTTCTGCCGGTGCTGGTAGTGGTAAGACAGCCGTTCTTACAGCGCGTACTATTCGTAAATTAAAAAGTGGTGTTAATATTAATGAAATACTTATTTTGACATTTACAAATGCGGCTGCTTTTGAAATGAAAGAAAGAATTCGTAAAGCTATAAAGAAAGAAGAGTCTTTGAAAGATCAACTTTATTTAATAGATGGTGCTTATATTACAACTTTTGATAGTTTTAGTTTATCGATAGTGAAAAAATATCATTATCTTTTAAATATTAGTAAAGATGTCTCTATTATTGATAGTAGTATTATTTTTAACGAAAAGACTAATTTACTTGATAAGATAATGGATAAATATTATCAAGAGAAAAGTCCTTCATTTTTAAAATTAATAAATGATTTTTGTATAAAAGATGATGAAGATATAAAAAAATATATTTTAAATATTAATGATAAGATGGATTTGGTTCAAGATAAAGAAGAATTTTTAGATAAATATATATCTAATTATTATAGTGAAAGTTTTATTGATAAAAATATTAAGTCTTATGAAAAACTAGTATTTGAAAAGAAAGATTATATTATCGATTTAGGACATGAGCTTTTAACAGTTGCAGAAGATAAGTTTTATGATAAAGTATTAACTTTTATATCTAAATTAGAAAATGCATCTAGTTATGAAGAGATAAAAGATGCTTTAATAGAAAAAGTACCATCTACTCCTCCTAAGAGTGATGAAGAAGTTAAAGTGTGTCGTACTAAGTTAAGTGATGCAGTTAAAGAATTAGTTAAATTTATGGATTTTGATACTTTAGCTGAAGCTAAAGAAACTATTTTAATGACTAGGGAATATAGTGAAATAATTATTTCGATTATAAAAGAGTTAGATAAAAGTTTAATGGATTTTAAATACTCTAATAATAGTTTTGAGTTTAATGATATTGCTAAAATGGCAATAAAGATAGTTAGGGATAATCAAACTGTTAGAGATTATTTGAAATATTATTTTAAAGAAATAATGATTGATGAGTATCAGGATACGTCTTATTTACAGGAGTCTTTTATTAAGCTTATTGAAAATGATGATGTATATATGGTTGGTGATATTAAACAATCTATTTATCGTTTTAGGAATGCTAATCCATATATTTTTAAAGATAAGTATGATCGTTATTCTTTAAATGATGGTGGATATAAGATTGATTTATTAAAGAATTTTAGAAGTCGTGATAAAGTTTTAAATAATATTAATTTAATTTTTGATAGTATCATGGATGATGAGATAGGTGGAGCACAATATCAAGATTCGCATCGTATGATATTTGGTAATACTACTTATATAGAGGAGGGTGCTACTTCTCAAAATTATGATATGGAAATATATAATTATAATTTTGATAAAGACTTAGGGTTTACTAAAGATGAGATTGAGATTTTTACGATTGTAAAAGATATTAAGGAAAAAGTAGAAAGTCATTATCAGATTTTTGATAAAGATCTTTGTGTTTTGAGAGATGTTACTTATAATGATTTTTGTATTTTATTAGATCGTGCTTCTAAGTTTGATTTATATAAGAAAATTTTTGAATATTTTAATATTCCACTTACTAAATATACTTCTACTAATATTACTAATGATGATGATATTAGTTTAATTAAAAATATATTATCATTAATAATTTGTGTTAAAGAAGCTAATTACGGAATAGATTTTAAATATAATTTTATGTCTATAGGTAGAAGTTATTTATTTAGATATAGTGATAGTGATTTATTTAATTATATAAATAATGATACATATAAAGAAAGTTCTTTATATTTAGTAATATTAGATTTAGTTAATTTATCTAGTTATTTATCTTTGTCTAAAATAATTGAAGAAATTATAAATAGATTTTCATTTTATATAAATAGTATTTCTGTTGGTGATATGGAAAAGGTAAATGTTAGATGTGAATACATAATTAATTTATCTAAAGGAATGGAACAAATGGGATTTGGGATAAGTGAATTTAGAGATTATCTTGAAAAGCTTATTAGTTCTGATATTAAGATGGAATGTGAGATAAGTGAAAATATAAGTGAAAGTGTTAAGATAATGACGATTCATAAGTCTAAAGGTCTTGAGTATCATATTTGTTACTTTGCGGGATTTAGTTATGGTTTTAATATAAGTGATTTAAATGATCGTTTTCTATTCTCAGAAAAGTATGGGATTATATGTCCATACTTTAAAGATGGTATAGGTGATGTGATTTATAAAACATTACTTAGAGAAGACTATATTAAAGATGAGATAAGTGAAAAAATTAGACTGTTTTATGTTGCGCTTACTCGTTGTAAAGAAAAGATGATTTTTGTATGTAATTTAGAAGAAGAGGAAGTTATATTTAATAATTTAGTTGTTGATAATTCAGTTAGAAGTAAATATCGTTCTTTTAAAGATATTATGAATAGTATTAGTCTTATTCTTAAACCTTATGTTAAAGATATTGATATTAATTCTATTAATCTTTCTCATGATTATAATTTGATTAAGTCTAGTAATTATAAAGACAAAATAGATAGATGTGATGTTAAGACTAATGATATTGAGATAATTATAGCTAATGATAAAATGACAAGTAGTCATTATTCTAAAAGTACTAATGATTTAATAAATAAAGATATTCGTGAAAAAATGGATATAGGTACTTATGTTCATTATCTGTTAGAAGTAATTGATTTTAATGATGTGGATTATTCTTTGATTGATGATAAGTATAAGAAATATATAGAAATGTTTGTTAATAGTGGAATTGATTTCTCAGGAAAGATTTTTAAAGAATATGAATTTATTTATGAAGAAGATAATTCTAGTCGACATGGTATTATTGATTTGATGATTGAATATGATGATTATATTCAAATAATTGATTATAAGTTAAAGAATGTTGATGATGAAAATTATAATAAACAGTTACTAGGATATAAAGAATATATTTCTAAAAAGACAGGTAAAGATGTAAAGTTAGCGTTATATTCGATTGTAAAGGGAGAACTAAAGAGTATTTAGTTCTTTTTTATATGATATAATTATTATAGTAGGAGAGGGTATCATGTTTGATGAATTAAAAATAAAAAGTTTATTAAAAAAAGATTTATCTAAAGAATCATTTTCAAAGTTATCAGATAAGATAAAAAGAGATAAGCGTGTTATAAGTCATTTGTTAAAGTGTGATCCAGCAGGAATTAATTTATTGGATGTTCATACCCTAAAAGAGTTTCTTTTAGATGATTATTCTTTAGTATTTAGTCTTAGTGATGATAATTTGAATAGATTTTTTATGTATTTAGATTTATCAAAGTTAGAAATAAATACTGATGTTTTTAATAAATTAAACAATAATAATAGAAATAAAGTCTTAAATCATTCTGTTGATTTATATTTTGAATTATTACCAACTGAAGACAGAGTTAAAGAATTATCTAGATGTATTAGTGATTATTATTATGCTAAATTTATGAATCAAGAATTTGGTATTTCTATAGATAGTCTTAATAAAATAGTTTTAAATTTAACGGCTGATGAATTAGTAGAAATATTAAAATATAATGAATATGTTGTTAAACATATTGCGGATATTGTTAAAGAATATGATTTTGATAAATTGCTTGAATTATATAATGAAAATAAAGAAGTTATTGAGTTTTTTGATGATGTTAGTAAGAGTAAAATATCTATTATTGAATGTAATGGTAATTTAGATGAAATAATTAAATTAGATGTAGATACCCAAATTATGTATTTTAAATATAATATTAATGAACTTAGATATGCGAGTGGTGATGTTGTAGAAAGATTTTTGAATGAATATGATAAGTTGGATAGTTCTATTTTAATTAAACTTGGATATGCTCATTTTTCTATGTATGTATCTTTACTTTCTAAAGAGGAACAAATGAAGATTTTCTCTTATGATTTCAGTAATGTTTATTCATGTACTAATGGTTATAAAGCAAGCTTTACGCTTGATAATATTATGTATGATAAACTTTGTAAGATAAATGATGTTGAGAAAAGAAAATCATTATTATCATTTTATAAAACTTTAGAAGAAGAAAAGATTAATGAACGGGATTCATATATATATCATAATCAAAAGTATCAGTTATCAAGAATGATATATGATGATAATATTGTTAATAATAATAGTGTTGAGATTTTGGAAAAATATCGAGATACATATGATCGAAAAATTCTTATTGAAATATTATCTAATGCTTATGGAGAACATGTTTTAGAAATATTCAATAGTCGTCCATATTTAAATTTATTTGATATTGATAATTTTAAGATTTTTGATAAAAAGATATATGATAAATTAGGAAGTGGCTTTATTCACTATTTACTTAATTGTGATATGGGATATTTGAATAATATTATTGGTAAATTAGTAGAAGATAATGATTTGTTTGATAAGTTTTCACAATATTTTAATTGTATTACTAGCGATAAAAAAGATTTAGATATTAATATAATTACTAATTTAATTAATAAGTTTATGATACATGAAGAAGTCCTTAAAAATATTGATTATAGTAATCTTACAGATTTACAAAAAAGAAATTTAGATTTATTTATTAGAGATGATGATGATTTAACAATATGTGTACAAAATATTGAAGATTTAGATAATTATATTGATTTAAGAAGAAATAGATTTATTGAAATAGGTAGAAGTATTACATCCAGAGATGATATGAAAGATTTGATATTTTCATATGTAACAGGAAGAAGTGTTGAAAATAATGATATGGTTTTAGAAACATTAACTTTAGAAAGTGCGATTAATGTATTTAATATAGACAATATTATAAATAACGAAGAATTAGTTTTAAAAATGGGACTATCTAAAGATGAAGTATCTATTTTATTGTTATTACATGAGGTAAATAAGATATATGACTTAAATGTCCTTAAGAATACTTTTGAAGCTTTAGTTAATAGAAATTTAGATTCTGTTTTATTTATGAATACATTTAATAAAATTAAAGATTATTATATAGATGATGTTAAAAAGGGATTATTATCGCAAGATAAGATTGATTCTTTACCAAAAGAAACAGTTGATGGTGTTGAAGTAATTAATTTTGAAGGAGATGATTTTACTTTAATATGTTCTGTTAATGGATTGGATTTATCTGATTGTAATAGTTTTGGGACTGTTAGAATAGGAAAAGATTTGTTAAGTGATTGGATTAATCGTGAGAATGGATTTAATATTATATCAACAGCACTTGTGTCTTCTGATACTGAAATATATCCTGTTGATAAAAAGATATTTGATCAATTAGATTCTAATATGATTTTTGTTTTTGATAGTGATATTGATATTATTGGTATGGGTGGTAGTGATATATCATCTGAACATCGTAAAAGATCTAAAGTTCATTTTTTTGAATATATTGGTGTAGGAGATCATGATAATGGATTTTCAACAATGGCAGAGTTAAAGGATAGAATTAATGAAAATAGAAACAAATCTAATCAAGCATCTAAGTTTAATAGTGAAATAACAATTGCTAGAAAAGAAGAGGATGTTAGAAAAGAAAATAGTGGTGCTAGAGTTATGCCAGTTGCATTATACGTTATCGGAGATATTAAAGAAGAACATATAAAGACCGCTAAAATATTTAATGAGTATTATGAAGCAAATGGTCTTGGAAAGTTTAGAATTATTAGAGTTGATCCTTTAATCTATAAGGGCGAAGGAAGAAAAGCTATTTCTGATAATGAAGAATATGCGATTAGGAGATGATGTTATGAGTGATGTTAAAGATGAAGTTTTAGAAGTTTTTGAAGTCTTAGAAGAAAGTATTAAAAATTATACTCCAGATAATAATGAAGAACTTGAGAGAATAGAAAAAATAAAAAATTATTTAAATGATAATGAAATAAAAACTGAATAAATTTCAGTTTTTATTTATTATTTTTAGTTATATATTTATAAAAATATTAAATGTATGATATACTTGAATAAAAATAGGGGAAATGTTATAATGTAACGAAATTGGTAGGTGATATTATGGAAAAAGTTTATGTTTTTGGACATAAAAAACCTGATACAGATAGTGTATGTGCAGCAATTGCAATGGCTTATTTGATGAATCAAACTAATAAGAAATATGAAATTATTCCTAGAATCTTGGGATCTATCAATAATGAAACTAAGTTTGTTCTTGATAGTTTTGGAGTTAAATGTCCTAAGTATTTGAATGATGTTAAAGTTCAAATTAGAGATGTTAATTATCGTCGAGGGTTATTTGTAGATAAATTTGATACTATTCAAGATGCTTATAATAAAATGAGTGAGAGTACGTCTAGTGGTATTCCTTTAGTTGATTCTAAAAATAATAATAAATTAGTTGGATTAATTACTTTAAAAGAAATTGCTAAGGAATTAATAGATGGAGATAGAAGAAGAATTTATACTTCTTATGATAATATTTTAAAGGTGCTTGATGGTAAAGAAATATTAAGATTTGATGATGAAATAGAAGGTAATATTTTAACGGCTACTTTTAGAAGTACAACTTTTATTCAAGATGTTAAATTAGATAATAATACGGTTTTAGTTATTGGAGATAGGCATAGTGTTTTAGAATATGCGGTTGAATCTGGTGTTAAACTTATTATTTTAGTAGGTAATAGTGAAATAAAAGATAAACATTTGGAAATTGCTAAACAAAATAAAGTTAATATTATTCAAACTGAAAATGGTAGTTTCCAAGTTAGTAATTTAATTAATTTATCCAACTATGCTTTAAAGATTAATGCTTCTGATATTCCTTTTTCAGTAAAAGAAAGTGATTTTTTAACTGATTTTGAAGATATAAAATCTAAACTAGCATTTAGTAATTATCCGGTTGTTGGAAATGATGATGAATGTTTAGGTATGATACGTATTACAGATGTTAATGAAAAGAAAAAGAAAAAAGTTATTTTAGTAGATCATAATGAAAAAACACAAAGTGTTGATGGGTTAGAAGAAGCCGAAATCGTTGAAATAATTGATCACCATAGATTAGGTACTATTTCAACATCTTCACCAATTAATTTTAGAAATATGTCAGTTGGAAGTACTTGTACAATAATTTTTGGTTTATTTATGCAATTTGGGGTAGAAATTCCTAATAATATTGCAGGACTTTTATTGTCTGCTATATTATCAGATACTTTATTGTTAAAGAGTCCAACAACAACAATTGTTGATAAAGATGCGGTTGATAAATTATGTAAATTGCTTAATTTAGATTATGAAAAATACGGTTTTGAAATGTTTAAAGCTGGTTCAAGTTTGAAAGGAAAAACAATTGAAGAAATTATTTATCAAGACTTTAAACAATTTAATGCTGATGATGTTAACATTGGTATTGGTCAAGTATTTACTACTGATTATGACGAAATAAATGCTCGTAAAGATGAATATGTTAAAGAATTAAATCATATTTCTGAAACTAGTAATTATGATATAGTTTGTTTATTTGTTACTAATATTATTACTAATGGTTCTTATATTTTATATAATGAAAAAGCTAGAAATGTATTATCTCTTGCTTATGATGTTGCTAATATAGAAGAAGGACATTTCTTAGAAAATATTGTATCAAGAAAGAAACAAATGATTGCAGCAATACTTGATGTATTAGAAAGTAAATAATTATAAGAAAAAGACTGGTTCATTGTAATTTAGTTCTTTTTCTTTTTTTACTTCTTTTTTTATATTTTTATTTCTTTTTTTATTTGATTCTTGATTGTCATTTTTTATTTCTTTAATTTTCATTTTTGGTGTTTCTTCTTTGGTGTCATATGTGTTAATAGCACCAGCTATTTTAAAGATAGTTTTAGTATTTTCCCATAGAGGTTTTATTTGATAAATAACAGGTATTGCTTGGTTAATTATGTTTAATGTTTTTTGGGTTCCATTTAATATGTCATTAAAATTTAATTTTTTAAAATTACTTAAAAAGCTAGGTTTAGTTGGAAAAGATTGCATATTGTAAAAATTGGGATTGTTATACATAAAATTCCTCCTTTACATTATTATATGAATTAATAAAAAAATGTTTAAAATTAAAAAAAGGTATGCTATAATTTAAAGTAGAATGAGAATAGGGAGGCTGTCAAATGAGTAGCGCTAAAGATATTGTACGTTTTCCATTAACAGTTTTAAAATATGCTGGTAAAGGTTTAGCATATATAAAAAGTTTGATCTTTAAATCAGAGTTAGATATAGATCCTAATCGTTTAGTTGGTAATGAGTTAGACGCAGCTGTTGAAAAGGTAAAACAACAAAGTAATGAGTTTAATAAAGTCGTTGAACAAAAGAAAGTTGACACTGATCAAAAACTTGTTTCATTTAGATATGTTGTTAAGTCTCCAATGGGTGATACTGTTAAAGGTATTTTTGATGCAGTAGATGAACAAGCTGTCAGAGTTTTTTTAACTAATGAAGGTTATGAAATTATTGAAATTAAAGCTCGTGGAAAAGGGGATATTGATATTAGTTTCGGTGGTGGAAAAATTGGAACTGGTGATTTATCATTTGCCCTTGTTCAATTATCTACTTATATTAAAGCTGGTATTCCGCTTATTGATTCGATGCGAATTCTTGCTAAACAAACAACTAGTCCTAGTTTAAAGAGAATTTATGATAGAGTTATTTATGAATTAGTAGTTGGTGAATCTTTTTCTGTTGCACTTGAAAAACAAGGTAAAGCTTTCCCAAGTATTTTAATAAACATGGTTAAAACCAGTGAAATGACTGGGGACTTAGCCGGTACACTTGATGAAATGGCTGAATACTTTACTGAAAGTGAAAAAACAAAAAAAGAAATGTTATCTGCGATGATTTATCCGTCAGTTATTTTGACAATGGTTATTGCGGTATTATGTTTCTTAGTTATGTTCGTTGTACCACAATTTATTGATATGTTCTCAAGTCAAAATGCTGAGCTTCCAGCAATTACAGTATTTGTAATTGATGCCAGTGAGTTTTTACAAAATTATTGGTGGGCACTTATTCTTGGAATTCTTGTAATTATATTTACATTCAGATGGTTTTATAAAAATGTTAGAGAATTCAGAAAAGCTGTTCAAACAATTATGATGAAGACTCCTGTTCTTGATAAAATTATGATTTATGGACAAGTATCTAATATTACAAGAACGTTTTCTTCGTTATTAAATCATGGTGTATTTATTACAGAAGCTATGGATATTTTGCATAACTTAACTAATAATGAAATATATAAAGAAATCTTATCAAGAACAATGATTGGACTTAGTAAAGGTGCTAAGTTAAGTGAAACATTTAGAGGAGAATGGGCATTCCCAGTCGTTGCTTATGAAATGATTGTTACTGGAGAATCAACTGGTCAACTTGCGTTAATGATGCAAAAAGTTGCAGAGCACTATGCTAATCTTAACCATAATGCAGTTACGGTTGTTAAGAGTTTAATTGAACCGATGGTTATCATTTTACTTGGGGTATCTGTTGGATTTATCTTGATGTCTATTATGTTACCAATGTTCGATCTATACGGACAAATTTAGGGGGATTATATATGGAGTTAAAAATCTTTTATACAGTTTTTATATTTATATTTGGATTAATTTTTGGCTCTTTTTTTAATGTTGTTGGGTGGAGATTACCTGCTGGTTTATCACTTGTTAAACCTTCAGGTAGTTTTTGTCCTAAATGTAAACATAAACTTAGATGGTATGAAAATATTCCAGTTATTTCTTATTTAATACAAGGTGGTAAATGTCGAAAATGTAAAAAGAAAATACCTAAATTCTATATAATTGTAGAGTTGTTAACAGGTTTTTTATTTGCACTTTCATATGTTATCTTTGGTTTTAGTTTTGAGTTTCTTCTTGCAGTTATTACAGCTTCGTTTTTTGTAATTGTAATTGTAAGTGATTCTAATTATTTGATTATTCCTGATGAAGTTACTTTGGTAATGTCAATTTTAGTAATATTTAGTAGATTTATATGTAATGGTATTACTGATGCTTTACTTCATTTAGTATTTGGGATATCGGCATTTATTATTATGTATTTATTAATGCTTTTTGGGAACTTTTTATTTAAAAAAGAATCTCTTGGTGGTGGAGATATAAAATTAATGTTTTTTATTGGTTGTGCGGTTGGACCATGGATGAGTATATTTACTATTTTCTTATCTAGTTTTATTGCTTTACCTTTATCGTTAATTTTATATTATCGTAGTAAAGATAGTGTTATTCCATATGGTCCTTTTTTACTTATTGCAGCACTATTAATAATACTCTTTAAAATAGATGTTAATTTTATTTTGAATATAGGTATATAATAAATTATTATATATCTTTTTTTATTTGTATTTGAGAAAGATAAAGTAAGATGTTATAATTTTAATAGGTGATGTCTTATGATTAAAGCTAATGATGTTTTTAAAATAGATAAGGATATAGAACTTTCTTTAAAACAAGAATTTATTAAAGCTCTTAAAGATAAAGATTTTGTTTCTTTAGTTAATAGTTTAGAGTTAGATGAAGATGTTCTTATGAAATATACTTCTCGTTTAAAAGATTGTGTTAGTGAATGTAAAAATTGTAATGGATGTCAAGGCCTTATAGAATGTAAGAATAAGGCGCGTGGTTTTATTCTTACTCCAAGAAAAAATAATAATATGATTAATTTTTCTTATATGGCTTGTGAATATACAAAGAAAGAAGAATATAAAGATAATGTTGTTTTATTTGATATTTCTAAAGAAATAAAAAATGCTTCTTTATCTAATGTTTTTAGAGATGATGTTAATAGAGTAGAAATATTAAAGAAAATTATGAGTTATTATAATAATTATTTTACAGATAACAAAGATAAAGGTATTTATTTATATGGTAGTTTTGGAACAGGGAAGACTTATTTAATTTCTGCTTTATTAAATGAACTTGCTAAGAAAGGTGTTAAAAGTACTGTTGTTCATGTCCCAGAATTGATTAGAGGATTAAAAGAATCATTTTCATCTGATTATAGAGATAGGTTTGCGACATTAAAAACAACACCAATTTTATTATTAGATGATATTGGAGCAGAATATTTAACGGCGTGGAGCAGAGATGAAGTTTTAGAACCTCTTCTTCATTATCGTATGAATGAAAATCTTCCAACTTTCTTTACTTCTAATTTAAGTTTGGAACAACTAGAAAAACATTTTGTTTTAACTAATACTAGTATTGATATGATAAATGCTCAAAGAATTTTAGAAAGAATAAAAAAGTTATCAGTACCAGTTGAACTAATCAGTAAAAATATTAGGGGGTAAGATATGATTATGGATTATGGGCTTAGAATAGCAAAAATTGAAGAGAAAAATAGAGATGAATATAAAAGGGCCATGGCGCTAGTTAATTCTTTAAAAAGAGAATTAGCGAATTTTGATTTTGATGGTAACTTTGATGATTTATCTCTTTTTATTATAAAAGTAAGTGAGATTCTTCCTAGGATAAAAGATAATCGTTTAGATAATTTAAATGCTGAAATTGTTAAATTACATAAAGAAGTTAGGTCTTTAATTGTAAATAGACCAGAGTATATTGAAAAGACTAATCCTAATTTCTTAGAACTTAAAACTATTATTGATAATCTTGAAGGTATGAATATATCTTATATGTATAATTATATTGATCAATATGATGGTAATGCATATAATTTAGTTCGTTATTTACTTTTTGAAGAAAAGAATTTATATTTTGTGAAGTATGCGATGCAAAAGTATCCACACTTTATAAATGCGAGGAAGAATGATAAAGATTGTATTATTTTAGAAGTTGTAGATAAGTATATTGAAGCAATCGATAAATATACACGTGAAGGAAAGTTAAGGTTTAATAATGATTTGTTTTTCTATGATATGGTTTTAGAAAATCTTTTGGATTCTAAGAAGATATTTTATTCTAAAGATTTAGAACTTATGTCTCTTAAGAAAGTAGATGAGTTTTTAGATAATCTTGATTATTCTAAATATAATGGTGAAGTTAAAGCTAAACTTGTTTTTTGGTGTAATGAGTTAAAAGATAGATTAGAGAAAGTTAAAAGGAAAGAAACTCTTTCACATTTATCTTATAAGACTGATGTAACAATTGACTTTCATGAAAGTGTTTTATCAGAAGCGCGTAGATTTAATCCTAATAACTTTAAGGAGGAAGCTAGCCGTAGAAGTCGCACTAGTGATGATTTTATAATTACAATAGATGGTGAAAGAGCTGAAGAAATAGATGATGGATTATCGGTAAAAAGATTAGAAAATGGTAATTATTTATTAGGAGTTCATATATGTGATCCAACTGGGTATATAGATAAACATAGTATCTTGTTTGATGAGGCATATAAAAGAACAACAGCGATATATTCTTCTTTAGGGACAATGACAATGTATCC
This sequence comes from Bacilli bacterium, assembly GCA_017436345.1. Taxonomy (GTDB): domain Bacteria; phylum Bacillota_I; class Bacilli_A; order RF39; family UBA660; genus RUG11788. The sequence goes on along the minus strand of JAFSDH010000010.1, from coordinate 37,886 downwards.
AGAACAATATGCGAAAAATTATATGTCTTTAACACCAAATAAAAATAGATTTTGTACTAGTTATTATTTAGAGATTACTAAAGATGGAGAAATTCTTCTAGATAGTTGTGTATTTAAAAAGTCTATTGTTAATGTAAATAGAAGAATGAACTATGATAATTTTAATTTACTTGCAAGAACGGGAAGTGAAGATCGTAAGCTTAATGAAACAATTGAAGGTTTACAAGAAGTTCGTGATTGTTTGAGTAAAAGATTTATTATGGATGAAAATTATCGTATTGCACATAGAGGAGAGACTAATGTAAGTGCTACTAATATTACTGGTAGTAGTAGTGGTGAAAAAATAGTTGAGTTTGCAATGCTTGCTGCTAATACTACTGTTGCTAGTTATGCTGCTAAAAATGGTATTCCCTTTATTTATAGAGGGCATCAATTAGATATGGATTATTTAGCTAAAATAGATTATTTTGATAAGAAATTTAGAGAAAATCCAACTAGTGAGAATTACGAGGTTTTTGTTAATTTGCTTAAGAATACTTATCCTAAATCTTTTTATACAACTGATAGTCATATAGGGCATGTTGGGATAGGAGTTCCACATTATGCACATATTACTTCACCTTTAAGAAGATTTGCGGATGTTTTGGCAACTGAGGCTTTAAATATTATGTATTTTAATAAAGTTGTTAGTGATAAAGATGTTTATATGCTTGAAGATCGTTTAAAAGAAGGATGCCGTTATATTAATGAAAGAAAGACAGCTATTGATTATTTTAATAATAGATGTAGTAAAGTAAAGAAAAAAGTTAAGTAAAAAACTAATGTATAATTAGTTTTTTATTTTTATTATGATATAATTATTATGGTGATTATATGAAGAAGTATTATAAGTATTATATAGTTTTATTAATAAGCATGTTTTTTCTGTTTATTCATGTAGATGCCGCGGAAATGATTACTTATATGGGGTGTGGTAATCAAAAGGGTATTGCATATGATTTGCCTGGATTTGTTAGAAGTATTATTACAATTATTCAAATAATGGTTCCAATTATTCTTATACTAATTGGGAGTGTAGATTTATTTAAGGTTGTTTTTGGTAATGATAAAGATGATTTAGGAAAAGCTATAGCTAAACTTGTAAAAAGAAGTATTTTTGCAGCAGCAGTATTTTTTTCGGTTGTATTAGTTAAATTATTACTTGCTTTGTTAGGAAAAGATAATGATTCTTTCTTAGCGTGTGTTTCTTGTTTTACATCTGATGAAAGTAAGTGTTATACATATGAAGTTGAAAAAAAAGATAATAGTGAGGAAAAATCAAATTCGCAAAAAGATCGTGAAGATTTAGAAGCTAAAAGAGAAGAAGCGCGTAAAGAAAATGAAAAAGAAGCAGATGATGCTAAAAAGGATCATCAAAGTAGTAGTGGAAATAATAGTAGTGGTAATAATTCTAGTTCTACGGGAATTTCTGGTACTAAGACAATATATGTAGGAGATTCTAGAACTGTTCAAATGTGTGCTTATTTAACTGGGGACTGGACAAATTGTCAATATAATAATGGTGGAGTTTATACTTATAATAGTAATGAATATTTTATAGCGCAAGGATCAATGGGGTATGATTGGTTTAATAAGACTGCTGCTCCTGCTGTTACGAAAATTTTAAAAAGTGATCCTAATACAACTTATAATATAGTTAGTTATATGGGAGTTAATGGATTGGGTGCTGATAAATATGATAGTAAGTATAAAGAACTTGCTAAGGGAGATTGGAACGGACATAATATTGTTTTAGTTTCGATAAATCCAGTTGATGAAGTTAAGGAAAGCCAAAATGGTTATTCAACTAAGAATTCTTCAATTGAATCATTTAATTCTAAGATAAAAAGTACAGCAAGTAGTTTGTCAAATGCTTCGTATTGTGATATATATAATGCGATAAAAAATAATTTTGGTACAACAGATGGTTTACATTATGATAGTGCAACATCTAAAGATATATATAATAGGACTAAAACTTGTATTACAAATAGTAGTAAAAGTACTTCAACAAATACTAATTGTTCTAAGAGTGGTACGTATAGTGGGATGAAGTTTTGTGCTCCAAACCCTAATTCTACTTTAAAGTTTGGTAGTGCCAATGATACTCCTGGTTGTCCAAATGAAGTTCAACATGATATTAGTTATCCGGAAGGAACACCTGTTTATTCGGCAATTGATGGAACAGCTTATTTTTATCAGACGCATTGCAATGGAGTTTTATATAGTTATGGAAATAAAGTTGAAGTAGTAGGTAGTGATGGTACAAAGGTAATTTATGCGCATTTTAGTAAATTTGCTAATGGTATAAATGTTAAATATACAAGTACTTGTAATGCACCTTGTTCATCTTCAACATGTAGTACTGGAGTTCAAAAATATAAATTACATGAAAAAAAGGTAAAAGCAGGAGAACTTCTTGGTTATTCTGGTAATACTGGTAATTCACTTGGTCCACACTTACATGTAGAGATTAAATATCGAGGTAATGGGTGTGTTGTTGATTTAAATAAAGCATTTGGTTTATAGGTTTCTTGACAAAATATAAAAATGTGATAATATATATGTAGTCAAATACGTTGACAAGAAATATGATTTTATATGATTTATTTATAGAGAGTTTGTGGTTGGTGAAAACAAATATTAAACTTATAAAGTTACTCTTCTTGTAGTAGGACCTTAATAGGATTCCCGGGGAAACTCGTTAAATTAATTAAGAAAAAATCCGGATGGTACCGTGTATATGCACTCCTGTTATATTTATGTATAACAGGAGTTTTTATTTGGGGGATAGTTATGAATAAAAGAAATGAATTAGAAAGGTATAGTAATAAAATATTAAAGATTTTATCTGAGCAAAGACAAAATCCTATTTTTGATAAGATGGTTAGAGAAATCATGTATGAAAGATTTGTTATGGCTGATTATCCATATTTATATACATATTCAATGTATAAGAAAAGTAATGGGGTTGAAAAGCTTGCTTATGGTGATTATCTTGCCACCCATCTTATGAATGGGGAATATTTTATAGAAGAAGATGTATTAAAGAATTTATTATCTAGTTTAAGTATTAATACATTAGTAGATTTAAGTAATAGTAAGAATGAACATATTAGAGATTCTGCACGAACCTGTTTGATTGATAATATGGGAGTTGAACTTGAAGAAGTAGTAATAACTAGACCAAAAGTAAAAGTAAATAAAATGACTAAAAATAAAATAATAAATTTAAGAAGAAAAGGAGATTAATTATGATTAATATTAAAGAAAATGAAAAATTAAGTATTATGAATCACTCTTGTGCTCATTTACTTGCACAAGCAGTTAAACATTTATACCCTAATGCTTTGTTTTGGGTAGGACCAGTTATTGAAGGTGGATTCTATTATGATATTGATTTAGGTGAAGATGTAATTAAAGAAGAAGATTTAGAAAAAATAGAAAAAGAAATGAAAAAGATTTCTAAAGATGGGAAAAGAATTGTTAGAGAAGAAATCTCTAAAAGTGATGCTTTAGAAAGATTTAAAGATGATCCATATAAAATAGATTTAATTTCTAGAATGGATGAAAGTGAAGTAGTTATATCTTGTTATACTCAAGGGGACTTTACTGATTTATGTCGTGGACCTCACGTTGAAACTGTTAAAGAATTAAAGCATTTCAAACTTCTAAAAGCTAGTGGAGCTTATTGGAAGGGTGATGCTAATAACAAGATGCTTCAAAGAATTTATGGTATCTGTTTTGAAAGTGAAGAAGATCTTGCTAATCATTTACAAATGCTTGAAGAAGCTAAGAAAAGAGATCATCGTAAATTAGGTAAAGAACTTGATTTATTTATGTTTGATGAAACTGCTCCTGGTATGCCATATTGGTTACCAAAGGGGTTAAAGATGTACAATACATTAGTAGATTTTTGGAGAGAAGAACATGAAAAAAGAGGATACCAAGAATTTGCTGCGCCAATGTTAAATAACAGTGCTTTATGGAAAAGAAGTGGACACTGGGATCATTACAAAGAAGACATGTTTGTTTTAGAAGATGCTGATGGTGAAGAACAAGCATTAAAACCAATGAGTTGTCCAAATTCAATTCTAATTTATAAGAATAAGATAAGAAGTTATCGTGATTTACCATTAAGATTTAATGATGTTGATGCTATTCATAGAAATGAAGGAGCTGCATCTTTACATGGACTTCTTCGTGTTAGAGTATTCCATCAAGATGATAGTCATAACTTTATTAGACAAGATCAAATATTTGATGAAATATCTTCAATTTTAGAAATAGCTAATTACTTCTATGATATTTTTGGCTTAAAATTTACTCCATATTTATCAACTAGACCAGATGATTATATGGGTGATTTAGAAAAATGGAATGAAGCTGAAGAAAAATTAACAGAAGTTTTAAATAAAACATTTGGTGAAGATGGTTGGGTATTAAATCCAGGAGATGGGGCATTCTATGGACCTAAAATTGATTTAAAGATGGAAGATGCTTTAGGACGCGAATGGCAAACAGGTACAATCCAACTTGACTATCAATTACCTGAAAGATTTGATTTAACATATGTGGATAGCGATGGAAGTAAAGTAAGACCAGTAATGGTTCATCGTACTATCTATGGTTCTTTAGAAAGATTTATTGGAGTACTTACTGAACATTTAGGAGGAGCATTCCCAACTTGGCTTGCACCAGTTCAAGTTAATGTTATTCCAGTAAATATTGAAGTTCATGATGAATATTCTAGATATGTAGTTGAAAAGTTAAAAGAACATAAGATTCGTGTTGAATATGATAATCGTAATGAAAAACTTGGATATCGTATGAGAGAATCTCAAACTATGAAAGTGCCTTATACTCTAGTACTTGGTGATCAAGAAAGAGATAATAATACTGTAACTTATCGTTTACATGGTAAACAAGAAACAATTACTGTATCACTTGATGAATTTATTAAGCTTATTAAAGAAGTTATTGATACTAAAGCAATGTTAAAGTAGAATTAAAAGAATTATTTATGTAAAGTAAATAATTCTTTTTTTATTAGTGATTTACTTACTTTTATAAATAATATATTATTAAAATAAGGAGTGATAAAATGGATGATAAAGATTTAAAAGAAGAAATAAAAGAAGAATTAAGAGAAGAAATGAAAAAAGAGAAAAAAGTTTCTATTCCAATTATGATTTTATGTTTATTAGTTGGGTTTGGAATTGGTTTTGGGATAACGTTTTTAACGGGAGATAAGGAGAAAGAAGAAAAGGATAATGATAAAGAAGTAGTGGAAGAACAACCTGGAACTACTGATGATGAAAAAGAACCAGTTGAAGAAGAAAAAGAAATTATTCCTACTGATGATGAATTGATTACTAGAAGTAAAACTCTATATACTAATGTTTATAAGTTATTACGTAAAGAAGTAGGTTTTCAAGGGGATTCAAACAAAGGAAATGGATATACAGTTGATGGTATTGAATTTGTTGGTAAAATAACTAAAGGTGCAGATTTATTAGTTAATTTGATAAATGAAACCTTTGTTGATTTTGAAACTGCTATTAATTATGTTCCTTATTATGAAAAAAATGGAATTTATTATTATACATTGGGTGATTTAGGTGGAGGATCTGGATACAGAATTTATGAATACTATGTAGAAAATAAAACATCAACTACAGCAACTATAAGAGTTGACCAAGTTGATTGCTACGATGTTGAAAATGGTAAAGCTACTACACAAGTAGATAAAATAAATGCTTGTACTGAAAAATCTCCTACATTTACAGAAAGACTATATTTGAAAAATATAAATGGAAAATGGTTAGTTGAAAAGTTTGAATCAACATCAGCACTTTCTTTAAAATAAAATTATAGTATTAAGATAAAGTTTATTTATGAAAAAGCCTTGTCTAATTGACAGGCTTTTTTTAATTTGTACTTTATTCTTTCATTTTTTTATTTATAATTAGAATAGGTGATAATATGGAAAAGGATAAAGAAGAAGTTTTAGAAGAAAAAAATGAAACAAAAAAGATGAGTAAAGGCTTAAAAATAGCTATTATTATAATTGGTATAGTTGTTGCTATTGTTATTTTTGTTTTTGCTTTTAAATTAGGAAGTAATCTTGCTAAAGTAGAGGATGAAATTCTTAATGATGATGAAAAAGAAGAAGAAAATAAAGATGGTGAAGTATCAATTGGAGTTACTTATATTCAAGATGTAAAATTAGAAGAAGTAACTAATCTACCAGAAGTAGCTAAATTATATGGTGAAAAAATAAATGCTGGTAATGATATTGTTGAAGATGATTATTACAGATTAGATAGGTATTATGGGGGATATTATATTGTTAAAAAGAATAATACTTATTATTTAAAAAGAAATCAAAAAGAAATTGCTAAATTAGAAAAAAATAAATATGGAGTTTATAAAGACTCAAGTGATAAAAATAGTAAGTATATAGCTGTTTATTGTGATAATGATAGTTTTTCTATTGGAATGATAGATGATGGTGAGTATGCCCATTTAACAGCGTTTGATGATAATTATACAGGTATTGTTTATAATATTAATACAGGTAAATATAAAGTATATGAAGGTGGATTTATTAATGTTATTTATGGAAATGATGGTGCGCACTATACTTTTGAATCTGAAAAAGATGGTAGTGTAAGTCTTGTTTCATTAAAAGATTTTTCATTAATTAAAGCGCCTAAGGATATTTATGTAGTTGGTAATGGTGTAAGACTTGCTCAAGGAGATAATTATTATAGTGCTAGTTCTAAATATATAGTTGTTGGAAATTCTAGTGATATGGAAGCTACTAAATATGGATTATATGACTATAATTTAAATAAGAAAATTGATCTTATTTATGATGATTTAAATACTATTAGTGATGATTTGTTAATTGCAAAGAAAGATAAAAAGTATGGAGTTATTGATGCTGATAATAACACAATTATTGATTTTAAATATGATGGTATAGAAAATATTGATGATTACTATGTTGTCGTTCTTGATAATAAGATTGGTGTATTAGATAAAGATGGAAAAGAAATTGTTCCAATTAAGTATGAAGCATATGAAATGAATTTTTCACTTAGAAACTGTTGTAGTTCTGAAAATGTTTTTTCTATTACTAAGAAAGTTGATCAAATAGTTATTTCTTATGTAGATGCAACTCGTGAAAATGAAAATACAAGATATGGATATGATATTAGTTATATTATTTTAAATAGTGATAATACTCATAAAAAGGTAGAAATAATTGATAAGATCTATAATTATGGAAATGAATATTATTATTATAATTTTGTAGGAGATAATAAATTAAATATTTATAATACTAATAGAGAGTTACATACTACTCTTAGTTGTACTTCAGGTAATATTTATGACTCAGGTTTTGAATTCGCTGATAAAAAACATGTTGAGTATAGTTGTTCTACTGAAGATGGACCAAGTACAACACACTACTATAACATTGTTGAAAAGAAAGATGCTAAAGCATCTGATATAGATGTTACTTATAAAGATTCCGTTGATTCAACAGGGGAAGTATATGTTTATTTAGTTAATGGTAAACATGAAGTTTATAGTAATGAGTATGAACTTTTAATGACGATTGAAAAAGAAGATAAGTTATTAAATATTTATGATAATTATTATAAATTAACTTTAAAAGATGGTACTATTAAGTACTATGAATTAAAAGGTACAACTTGGAATTAAGAGAGGCTGTCAAATTGACAGTCTTTTTTTTTGATTTCTTTTTTTTGTGTTTACAAAGTGGTGTTTAAATAGTATTATAATAGTAGCAGTGGTTGATTGTGGTGAAAAGTGGGGGATGTAATGATGCTAATGGGTGAGTTCCATCATAACATTGATGATAAGGGAAGACTTATTCTTCCAGCTAAGTTTCGTGAGGATCTTGGTGAAGAGTTTGTTATTACTCGTGGTCTTGAAGAATGTTTATTTGTATATTCGAAAGATGAATGGGCAAAAATTACATCTCGTTTAAATAATTTACCTTTTACAAAGAAGGATGCTCGTAGTTTTATGAGATTTTTCCTTTCTGGTGCTACTGCAACGGTATTTGACAAACAAGGTCGAATCAATATTACCTCTCCATTGATTTCTTACGCCGGTTTAGAAAAAGAATGTGTGATAATCGGCGTAGGAGATCGACTTGAAATTTGGTCATTAGAAAAGTGGAATAATTTCTATGATACAAATAAAGATGAATTGTCAGATATTGCTGAAAACTTATTTGATTCAAATTGGGAAAATGGTGATTAAACATGCATATTAGTGTACTATTAAATGAATCTATTGATGGACTTAATTTGAAAGAAGACGGTATCTACGTAGATTGTACATTAGGTTATGCTGGTCATTCCAGCGAAATTTTAAAGCGAATAACAAGGGGTTGTCTTTTCGCCTTTGATCAAGATATTAATGCGGTTGAATTTAGTCGAAAAAAACTTTCTTCAATTGGAAATAATTTCGAGATCATTAATAATAATTTTGTGAATATTAAAGAAGAATTAGAGAAGAGAAACGTTTCTAATGTCGATGGTATACTATTTGATTTAGGTGTTTCTTCGCCCCAACTTGATGAATCAGATAGAGGTTTTAGTTACCACAATGATGCTAAACTTGACATGCGTATGAATCAGAATCAAGAATTGTCAGCTCATGTTGTTGTTAATACATACCCTGAAAGTGAATTAGCAAATATATTTTTTAAATACGGAGAAGAAAAGTATTCACGTAGTATTGCAAAAAATATTGTGAAGTATCGTGAAAACAAAGAAATTGAAACTACTTTAGAGCTTGTAGAAATTATCAAAAACTCTGTTCCTGAGAAAGCGAAGAGAGATAAGCACCCAGCTCGTAAGGTGTTTCAAGCAATAAGAATTGAAGTTAATAATGAATTAGGAATACTTGATAAAAGTATGCGTGATAGTTTATCACTTTTAAAAGTAGGTGGTAGACTGGCAGTTATCACATTCCATTCATTAGAAGATAGGATTATTAAAAATCTATTTAAGGAAGTAACTGAGGTTGATCCTAAAGTAAAGGGTCTTCCTAATATCCCTGAAAGTTATCTTCCTGACTTCAAACTAGTAAATACAAAAGCTATTATTCCTAGTGATTTAGAGTTAGAAAATAATAATCGTAGTAGGAGTAGTAAGCTTAGAATTATAGAGAGAGTAAAATAAAAAAGAAAAGAGGAGTTTATATGAATAAGAAAGGTGTAAAAAAATATAAAAAGAGTTATGGTTTATCAAAATTCGAAAAGTTATTATATAGTTTTGCAATTTTTTTATTAGTATTAGCTCCACTTGCTACTGTTTTTTCTCAAGCAACTTTATCAAAGATAAATTATGATGTAGAAAAGCTTAAAAACGAAATTTCAGCTCAAGAAAAGACTAATGAAAGTTTAGCTATGAAAATTAGTGAATTAGCTTCTCTAGATAAAATACAAGAAGTTGCAGAGTCTGAAGGATTGAGTTATAATAATAGTAATATAAAATCAGTCAATGCTTCAGAATAGGATAGTGATATAATGAAACAAAAAAAGAAGACAACAATTAGTACTAATTCCATAAAGTTACCAATATGGATTATTCTAGTTGGTCTTCTTTCTTTTTGTCTTGTTGCTGGTAGAGTAATATATCTAGCGTTATCTGAATATGTAGATGGAATTAATATTCAAGAATTTGCTAGTAGTAGAAATAGTACAACAAAGATTTTACCAGCTAAGAGAGGGACTATTTATGATGTTAATGGTAATGTTTTAGCACAAACGGTTTCTTCTTATACATTAATTGCTTATTTAGAGGAAAGTCGTACTACTAATAAAAATGATCCACAACATGTAGTAGATATTAATTATACGGCTTTAGAACTTTCTAAAGTAATAGATATTGATTATGAAACTTTAGTTAAATATTTATCTAAGAATAATGTTTATCAAACAGAGTTTGGTCCTAAAGGAAAAGGTCTTACAGAGCTTCAGAAAGATGCGATAAAAGATTTGAATTTACCAGGAATTGATTTTATTGAAACGCAAAAGAGATATTATCCTTATGGAGATTTTTTATCTTATACGATTGGTTATGCGATTGAGAAGACTTATCAAGATGAAAATGGTAATGAAGTTACTGGATTAGTTGGTGAAATGGGTATTGAAAAAGAGTATGATGATATTCTTAGTGGTACTGATGGATATACTTTTTATCAAAGAGATAGAAATGGATATAGAATTGCTGGGACTAAAGAAATAACAGTAGATGCGATTGATGGATCTGATATTTATTTAAGTATAGATGCAAATGTACAATTATTTTTAGAACAAGCTTTAGATAATGCTGAGAATAATGGTTATTCTTGGGAATGGTATACACTTTTAGTTGCCGATGCTGATACAGGAGCAATATTAGGTTCTGCATCTAATCCATCATTTGATCCTAATAAAAGAAATATGACTAATTATTTGGATTATAATATTGCAGTTCCATTTGAACCTGGTTCAACAATGAAAATATATACTTATATGGCAACAATGGAAAATAGTGAGTACAATGGTAGTAAAACGTATAAATCAGGTACTTATAAAGCTAAGGATGGGACAGTTATTGGTGACTGGAGTCGTGCTGGATGGGGTAATATTACTTATGATAGAGGTTTTGCTTTATCTAGTAATACTGGTATTATTTCACTTTTAAATAATAATATTAATAAAGGTACTTTAAAATCTTATTTTAATAAGTTAGGCTTTGGTACACAAACTGGTATAGAACTTCCAAATGAATCAAGAGGAAAAATTGCGTTTAATTATGAAACAGAGTATTATAATGCTGGTTTTGGACAAGGTATTACAACAACACCTATTCAAAACATTAAAGCATTAACTTCAATTGCTAATGATGGGATGTTACTTCAACCTTATTATATTGATAGAATAGTTGATCATGATGGTGAGATATCTTATCAAGGAGAAAGAACTGAATTATATCAAGTTGCATCTACTAATACGACTAATAAGATTAAAGATTTGATGGAAGATGTTGTTAGTGGAAATAGTAACACATGTACAGGTTATCCTTATTATATGCCAGGATATGATTTGATTATTAAGACAGGTTCTGCGCAGGTTGCTTCGTCAACTGGTTATGATACTGGAGAAGTCATTAAAGGAATTGCTGGTATGTGGCCGAAGGAAGATCCGGAAATTATTTTTTATGTAGCTAGTAAGAAACCTAATGATGGTAAAAATGGTAGAGTAAAACCGATGTCCTCAGTTGTTAAAGAAATAGTTACTAATATTAGTAGTTATTATGAGATATATGATGATACTACAAATGAAGTTGAAGTGTTAGATATGTTAGAAATAACTAGTTATAAAAATAAAAATACAAGCGAAGTTCTTTCTACTTTAAAAGATTTTGGTGTTAAAACGATTATAATAGGTGATGGTAATAAAGTAATAGATCATTATCCTAGTAAAGGTATTAAGATTACTAACAAGGATTTAGTTATTTTACTTACTAATGATAATAATCATAAAATACCAGATTTTACTGGTTTAAGTATGAATGAGGCTAAAACTTTATTATCGTATTTAGATATTCAATATACAATAGAAGGTAATGGTTATGTAGTTAGTCAAAGTATTGCTAAAGATACCTTAATTACTGATGAGATGGTTCTTAATCTAGTATTAAAAGATTATTATGTTAAAGAAGAAAAAAAATAACGTCAATGACGTTATTTTTTGTATTTGTATTAATATTTAATTTTATATATTTGTATTTTATATAGCTCGATATTTATCTTTTCCCTTGAATGGATCTTTTTTATCTATTTTGTCAGTAAATAATATACCATTTAGGTGATCAAATTCATGTTGGAAAGCTATTGCTAAGTCTTCTCTTACACGGTATTTAATTGGGTTTCCTTCAGTATCAAAACCTTCCATAGTAATTCTAGCGTGTCTTGGAACAATTCCTTCAGTAGGACGATTAACACTTAGACATCCTTCACCATCTTCAACATAGATCATTTCATTTGAAGCGCTTACAATTTTTGGATTAATCATAATGTAGTTTTCAAATTCACCATCATCTACTTCATAAACAACGACAAAGTATCTTTTAGGAATACCAACTTGAATTGCTGCAAGTCCCATACCTGGTCTTAAATCATATTTTTCACTTTCTTCTGGAATTTGACTTAATGTTAAATGTTCAATCATTTCTTCAATCATTTTTTTATCTTTTTCATCCATTGGAAAAGTTACCTCTTCACTTGCTTTATGAAGTCTTTTATCTTTTTCATCTAATATATCTTTATCTAATAACATAGTTTCTCACCACATTTAACATTTTAACATTTTTTTTATTAAAAATAAATGAAAAGATGTTTTTAGAACTGTTTTTCTTCTAAATCTTGCTTTTTTTTTACTTTTGTGATATAATTTGTCCTGTTTTGAGGGGGAATAATCATGAAAAATGGAATTCTTTTAGTTAATTTAAATGATATTAGTAATAAATCTTTAGATAAATTTAGTGATATATACGAATACGCTTTTGTTAATGGGATTAATGATATATTATTTTTATCTAATAATATTTTAGGAGATAGTAATGATTTATCTAAATTAATAAATTCTATACCTAATTGTGGTAATGTATTTACTTCACATTTATTCTTAGGAGTAGATGATTATATTAAACTTACTGCGGGAGACTTTCAACAAGCTTTAGGAAGTCGTAAAGATATTGAAATTATTTTAAATGGTTCATTAAAGCTATGCGAAGGGGATAAGATGATTAATATCTATAATGATTTATGTTATGATGATATAAATGATTCGAGTTCAGTAAAAATATCATCTAGCGATGTTATTAATATTTTTTCATCTTCTAATAAAAATGGTTTTGATAGAAGTAATCTTCCTCTTGGAAGAAATAAAATATTTATTGGTCCTTTTAATAATTCCGATACTTTTAATGCTTCTATTGTTTCAGTAGATGATATGGGAATTATTTATTCTACAATAAGTTCTTCGAATGATAAGTTTGAAGAATCTTATGTATATTCATATGGATTTTCTGATAAGAAAGGTTTTGAACGTGTAAAGAAAGCATAATTTAATAGGCTTTCTTTTATTTTTTTAATTTTTATTGTATACTTATAATAGGTGAAGCTTATGAAGATGCTTGGTATATATATAAATAATAATGTCAAAAAATTAGATAATATTTTATCGTGGGCATTAGATAAAAATATTTATAATTTGTATTTATTTACTAATGGAATATTTAAAGAAGATTTATCTAAATTAGTTGATAAAATACCTAATAATATGAATACTATTATATTTTTAGATAGTGAAAGTAGTTATAATTTGTCGAGAAAAGATTTAGATGAATGTCTTGGTAGTAAAAATAATATTTCTTTTATTAGTGATGCGATTAGAAAGATTTATTATAATGATAAGACTATTATTTTAGTAAATGATTTAATTGAAAAAGATAATTTTGATAATTTAGTAGGTTCTAATTATAGTATTATTATTTCAAGTGAAGATAGTTATGATTTTTCTTATAAAATAAATAAAGATATGAAAAGTATATATATTTCTTTAGCTAGTTTAGATATTTGTGATGATTTTATTCTTTTAGAGGAAAAAAACGATATTATTATAGGAAATCATTTAATTTTAAAAAACAATTTGATTAATTCAGAAGTCTTATTTAAAGTATAGGTGAGATTATGTATAAGTTAAGAGATATTTTAGAATTAATGGATGCTATAAAAGCTAAAGAAAATTCAGATAAGTTAAGTAAACAGCAAAGAAGTGTTTTAAGAAGAGGTTTTAGTAATTATGTTAGAAGATTAGGTCTTGATGAAGATATTGAAAGATTCATGCATAAGAGACTTGATACTTATAGTTTAGTATTTGATTATATATATGAAAATTTATTTGATAAGAAAAAATTAGATAAAGATACAAGAGAAAGTATTCAATTATTTAATGCTTTATCTAAGAATAAAGGTAAGACTGTAACTTTAAAAAACTTATATAAAGCGGTATATGATGGTATATATACAGAAGAAGAAATAGAATGTAAGTTTAATAATGAAGAAGAAAGAGTTGCATTTTTTTCTAAATTAAGTGGTTGTATAGCTGAGTCATTAGTTGCAGATATAGATGTATCAAATATAGATCCAAATAATTTAGGTAGTGTTAGTATTGATATTGGTGAAAAAGATAATCCTTTATTATTTGTTTCTAGTTTAAATGTTAATAATCAATTAGAAATAGAGTTAGAAGATGGAGAATTTACTTTTTTAACTATTTCTGATTTACATTTAGATAATTGGTGTTATGATGTTGATTTAGCTAGTGGTAAAGCTATTTTAAATAAAGATAGGTTAGAAGAAAATTTACTGGCTTTTGCTAAGTTTAAAGATATGATTATTGAAACATTAGGTGAAAGTAGTAAAATAGGTGGAGTTGTATATACAGGGGATGTATTTGAAGCTTTTACAACAAAAGGAAGAGATCCAAATAAGCCGATTAGTTTTTGTAAAGAAAATAGAAAGGATTTAATGGATTGTTTTATTGAGTTTAGTCGTGAATATGGTGATAAGTTAAAAATGTCTTTTACTTCAGGAGAACCATTTTTTACAGCATATATCTCAGGTAATCATGATATGACTCTTGGAAGAAAAGTTTTTTCTGATTTAATGGGATTTCTTGGTGATGATGTAGTTAATCTTGGTGATGGTGTTGGTCGAATAAAATTAGGTAAAGATTTTATGAGTTTTATTCATGATGATAGTTTGGATTGGGGGATTCCTAACTGGGATTTAAGATTTACCAATCGTAAAGCTAAAAATAGAAGTACTTTTCATTTTGATGATTATTTTGAAATATGTAAAAAGTATTATGATGAAGTAATTGAAGATAAAACCAGTTTAAAAATAGGTGATTTAATTAAAAAAGTTTCTGAAAGAATGAAAGAGGATAATGAAGCTTTATATAAATATTTTTTACCATATACAACGATTAATTATGAAGCTAATCCTAAGAATGTAAAACCACAAACGTCAAATATAGAAACGCGTCGAAAGATTAATGCTACGATTCCATTTTTTGCTAATTTTATGTATATTGATCCAACTACTTTAGAGTTAAAAATGAAAGTAGGAGGAGACTTTTATCCTGAGGCAATGATGTATGAAAAGTTTATTAATGGTGGTACTAAGGTTCAAGAAGTATTAGCAAAAGAAGGACTTGTTGTACCGCAGTATGGTCGTGGAGATGATTATCAATCTGTTTTAACAGTTCTTGCTCATTTTCATAGGTCTTTAAGTGGACCTGGTACAGGTAATTTTAGACCTAGTTTAGGAGAGAAAAAGGGTAAACAAAGAAAACTTCCAGTAATGGTTAGTGAAGGTGCTTCATACCTTGATGGAGATAAAGGTAGTGGTTATGAGTTTTCTGCTACGGAGTATAAGATCTCTGTTAAGAATGGTAAAATTTCTAAAATAGGTGTTATTCCTCTTGTTACAAAGTTAAATAGGGTAAATGTGGATGGTACTATTGATTTTGATGGAGTATTAGAGGTTAAGCCAGAGACTTTTTATACTGGTAAGAAAAGATAAAAAAGACTTAAAAAGTCTTTTTTATTGTGCATATCTAGATCCAATTACAATTACTAATAGTATGAATAAAACTAATATAATAGCATAATATGATGAATTGTTATGATTATCGTATGTAGGATAATATTGATAAGATGGATAGTTGTTTGAACAACATGATGTATTTGAATAGCACATATTTGATACCTCCTTTTTTATCTAGTATATTTTATTTTGAATTTTATAAAATGACACTATATGTTCGATTGTAATTTTTGATATTTTGATATAAAATTAAATAAGTTTGGAGGTGTAATATGGAATCATTTATTAAGGGATTATATAAAAAGAGTTTATTTCAAGGTGATAATGGTTATGTAGTTGGTCTTTTTAAAATAAAAGAAACTGATCCAGATAATGAAGATTTAATAGGTGAAACAGTTGTTTTTACTGGATATTTTCATGAACTTAATGATAGTGATACATATATACTCCATGGTAAGTTTGTAATTCATGCTAAATATGGTGAACAATTTTTAGTAGACTCTTATGAAAGATGTATGCCAGAAGAAAAAGATGCAATAGTAGATTTTTTATCAAGTGGTTTGTTTAAGGGGATTGGGGAAGCTAAAGCAAAGAAAATAGTTGATGTACTAGGTAAAGATACTTTAAATATTATTATCGATAATCCTGATAATTTATTGTTAATTCCTGGTATTACAAAGAAGAATATTGAGGTACTTAGTACAACTTTAGAAGAATATCAAGCTAGTTATAAGATTGTACTTGTTTTAAATGATTTAGGTTTTGTTACTCGTGATAGTATGATTATTTATAATAAATATAAAAATCGTACTTTAGATGTAATCGATTCTAATATATATAAATTATATGAAGATATTAAGGAAATACCTTTTAAAAAGATTGATCAAATTGCGTTAAAAAGTGATTATTCCATTGATGATGAAAGGCGTTTGAAAGCTGCTATTATTTATGTAGTTGATGAGGTATGTAATACTTTTGGACATAGTTATTTGCATATTGACGAAATATATGGATATGTTAATAGATGTTTGATGACGAATATTTCAAAAGAATCTTTTATTTCATCTTTAAATAGTTTGATATTAGATTTAAGAATTATTAAAGATGAAGAAAAATATTATTTAAAAGAAATGTTTGACGATGAAAAGTTAATTGTAAATCGAATTAAGTATTTACTTAAATTAGAAGATGATTCTTATAAGAAATTAGATCTTATTATTAATGAACTTGAAGAATATCAAGATATTAAATATAATGATGAACAGTTAGTAGCGATTAAAAATAGTGTATTAAAACATTTTTTAGTCATTACTGGTGGCCCTGGAACTGGTAAAACAACAATTGTTAAAGCAATAGTTGATTTATATAAAGAATTAAATGATGTAAGAATAGATAAGTTAACTGAAAAAATAGCTCTTCTTGCGCCAACAGGAAGAGCGTCAAAACGACTTAGTGAAGCAACACATTTACCTGCTTATACAATCCATAGATTTTTAAAATGGAATAAAGAAGCTGATAAGTTTCAAGTTAATGAGTATAATAAAAGTGATGTTGAATTTGTAATTATAGATGAAGGTAGTATGGTTGATATGAATCTTTTTGCGTCTTTACTTAGAGGTTTAAGAAGTGATACTAAAATAATCATAGTAGGTGATTATAACCAATTACCTAGTGTTGGTCCTGGTCAATTATTAAAAGATTTAATTGAGAGTGAAAAGATTAATTTAGTTAAACTTAATTATTTATATCGCCAAAGTAGTGATTCTAATATTATTAATTTAGCTTATGATATTAATAGTGGAATAGTAAATGATGAATGTTTTAATAAAGGATCAGATTTGATTTTAAAAGAAGCATCTAGTATAGATGTAATGGATGAAATTAGAAAGATTTGTAATAGTTATAAGAAAATGGATTATAAAGATTTTCAAATACTTGTTCCTATGTATAAAACATTAAATGGTATAGATGGGATTAATAAATTAGCACAAGAAATATTTAACCCAAAATCAAAATTAAAAAAAGAACTTAAAGTTGGAGATGTTATATATCGAGAAGAAGATAAGATTCTTCAACTTACTAATATGCCTGAAGAAAATATATTTAATGGTGATATTGGTATTATTGATAGTATTGATAAGAAAGAAATAGTTATTAATTTTGATGAAAATTATGTTAGATTTACTCCAGCTAATTTCAATAAGTTTAAACATGGATATGCGATAAGTATACATAAAGCTCAAGGTAGTGAATTTAAAACAGTAGTTATACCGGTTGTTAAAGAATATAATAAGATGCTTTATCGAAAACTTTATTATACTGGTGTAACAAGAGCTAAAAAAGAATTATATATAGTAGGAGATATAGAATCTTTAAAAAAAGCTAGTAGTAATAATCATTCAGATATAAGAAGAACAAGTATTAAAGATAGACTTATTTTAGCAATGGAAAAGAGTAGTGAGTAGTATGAAGAAAAATATATTAATAGTTATATTATTAGTTATTGTTATAGTATTAGGTATTTATATATTTAATGATTATAAAAATGAACTTATTTCTAAATCAAATTTAGAAGAAGCTTCAACTTGTGATATTCCAAAATCAGAAATAGAAGAATCTTTAGATAATTCATCTTATTTAGGAATATATAATTATATAGAAGATGGTAATACAACTAGTTTAGTTTTAAATAGTGATTACTCTTGTATATTTTATATTGGTAATGATAATGAAAAAGCTTATTTTCATGGTAAATATAAAATAGAAGATAAGAAGATTATTTTATATTCAACTTTTTTACAGGATTCATCTAGTGATGAAGAATTATATATTGATGAAGAAATTCATTTTAATATAGTAGATAGTAATGTTATTACATCAATCTATGGTCGAGATAAAAGTATTCGTTTAGAAAAATTATATAATATTATTTAGTATATTTTTTCTTAACTTGTTTCATAATATGAATGGTATATACCAATCATATTTTTAGAAAGAAGTGATATGCTTGAATAAAATGATGAGAATATTAGCGATAGGTGCCATTGGTTATACAGGATTTCAAATGTATAAAAAATATAATCCTGATTATAAAAAAGATATAAAAAATAGTATTGATAAAATGGTACATAAAGTTAATGATATGAATGAAAATATGATGTAGGAAATATCAAGATTTATTCTTGATATTTTTTTTGTAAAGTAAAAAACTATAAAATGCAAATAGTTGACAAAAAGTTGGGTGCAATGTAAGCTTTTAATAGATAATAGAGGAGTGTGTCAAATGAGAAAAAATAATAGAGGATTTACGTTAATAGAATTACTTGCAGTTATTGTAATATTAGCTTTGCTTATGATGATAGCAATACCTAGTGTAACAAGATATATTACACAGTCTCGTGTAAAAACAGTAACAAAAACAATGGATAGTTATATAACAGCAGTTGTTCAAGAGGTAAATGATGGTGATTATCATTTTTCTGATTCAACTAAAATATATGCAATACCAATTGAATGTGTTTCTTTAGAAAAAGGAGGAACCAGTCCTTTTGGGGAGTGGATGCAGGCAAATGATGCATATTGGGCTTATGTATTAGTTCAGTATGATAATGTAAACTATAATTATAAGTATGGCTTTACATTTAAAGATAGTGCAGGGTACGGAATGTATCCAACAGTATCGGCAAACATTGATGAAAAAAGCAATCAAGTAAAAACTGGATATGATGATTTAACTAAACCAGAATCAGGTAAAGCAGTGGAATTTGTTCCTAGTGAAAAATGGAATGGATTTACTATTACGGATGAAATAGAATTAATTGTGTTAGAATCAGCTAGTGAAGGAGAAGAAGGAAATGGTGAGACAACTTGTACTCTTTGTCAAAAGGGAGATAATTATGAGCAAGTAGAATCAGAAAAAGACAAAGTTGATGATAAAGAAAAAGAGGAAGAAAATCCATTAAATGAAAATATGTTAAGTAATTTAATTAGAAAAAATAATCCTGTTATTACCGCAACTCCTACTTTAACAACGACAAGTAATAATACTTCTGATGCTAGTGGTTTATATTCTTCTACTGCTACTACTAATGGTCAGCCTACATATTATTTTAGAGGAAATGTTACAAATAATTATGTAAGTTTTGCTAATCAAACATGGCGTATTATCCGTATTAATGAGGATGGAACTGTTAGAATAATGTTAAATAGTGGTGTTAATAATCAAAAGTATATTTTTAATAGTACACATAATAAGATAGACGATATGTATTATTCTAATAGTGATACTGCTAAACCAACTGTAGATAGTTGGTATAAGACAAATATTAAAGATAAAGGTTTTGATGGCTATGTAGTTTTATCAAATTTCTGTGAACAAGCAAAAGTAAAAGGTGCAAGTTATTCGACAACTGGTAATGCTTCAATGACTGTTTTTTCTGAATATACTCCAAATTTTAAATGTGCGACTGATGGTAATGGAAAAGGAATTCTTAGTAGTAAAGTTGCTTTAATTACTTATGATGAAGTTGTATTTGCTGGTGGATATAGTGATTTAACTAATGATAAATATTATATTTATAATGGTGGTTATTATATATGGACTATGAGTCCAGCAGGTGTTTTATATGGTTCATCTCAAGAGTGGAGAATTGAAAGTTCAGGTAAGTTAAATGATATGTATGTTATTAGTGATCTTCGTTTACGACCTGTAATTAATTTAAGAGCTGATATAACAGCAACGGGAACTGGAATTTCTTCAGATCCATATGTAGTTCAAGTTAATTAAGAGACTTTTGTCTCTTTTTTGTTTACTTTTATTTGTTTTTTATCATAATGTATATTAGGTTGTTAAGTTTATAAATTTAATTAAATATTAGTAACATTATTTTATAAAATATGATATTATTTATTTAGAATGGAGTGATTAGATGGGATTATTTAGTAATAAACGTCCTAGTGATAAAGTTGATTATGTAAAGTTAAATGAATTAATTGGTTTTAGTAGAAACTTTATGAAGTTAATATTTAGTGTTAGTATTGTAGCTTTAGTAGTTTTACTTACCTATATTTTTAAAGAATGGAAAATTCTTAATATTATAGGAGATGTTTTAAGTATTTTATCACCTTTCTTTATTGGAATTATTCTTGCTTGGTTATTAAATCCAATAGTGGTTTTCTTTCAAAAGAAAGGGGTTAAAAGAGGCCTTGGGGTTGTATTTGTATATCTATTATTAATTGGATTCTTTGTTTTGATTGGTAATTTATTAGTACCGCCTTTGGTTAGTCAAATTAATGAAATGATAGGATCTGCTCCTGATACTTTAAAAAGTATTAGTAATGAGATAGATAAGTTTATTAGTTTCTTATCTAATACTTATAATTTAGATAGTGTTGTTATTAAAGACACAGCTACTGATATTATTAATAATTTATTATATTTTATTACTGTTGATGGTCCATCAATGATTGTTGCGATTATTAAGTCAATTATTAGTGGTGGTATTAATGTTGTAATGGGATTATTAATTGGGTTTTATATGTTGCTTGATTTTGATGGTGTTAAGAAGCAAATGCTTAATTGGGTTCCTAAGAAACATCGTAAAGATGCTAATGAACTTTGTGATAAATTAAATGATTTATTAAGACGTTATGTATATGGAACTTTATTTGTTATGTTTATTTTGTTTATTTGTCAAACCATTGGTATGACAATAGCAGGAATGCAAGCACCAATGGTATTTGCGCTTTTCTGTGCTGTTACTAATATTATTCCTTATTTAGGACCATATATTGGTGGAGCACCAGCAGTTATAGCAGGGTTCTTAATATCTCCTAGTGTAGGGATTGGGGCATTTATTTCTGTATTAGTATGTCAACTTCTTGAAAGTTATTTACTAACTCCTGTTATTCAAAGCAAAACAATGAAATTACATCCAGTAACTATAATAATTGGGTTATTGCTATTTAGTCATTTCTTTGGTATACTTGGTATGTTATTTGCAACACCTGTTATATCATGTGGTAAGTTGATTATAAATTTCTTTATAGATAAATATGATTTATTAGATGAATATGAAGAAAGAAATAAATTAAAAGAATTAGAAGATTAAGATACGTTGATAAAGATGAGTACGATTTTATATCTTAGTAGAGAGCTTATGGTTGGTGAAAATAAGTAAGATGTGTTTCGGAAGGCTACTTTTGAGTATCATCGGTAAGAACCGTTATTTAATTAAGACCAAAAGTAGGATGGTACCGTGCGTTAGCACTCCTATAATTTGGTCTTTTTTTTATTAGAGGAGGATATATATGAGTTTTAAAATTGCGATTGATGGACCTAGTAGTTCAGGTAAAAGTACTTTAGCTAAAAGAGTTGCTAAAGAATTAGATTTTGTTTATATTGATACGGGTGCGATGTATCGAGCGATGGGTTATTATTTTTTAAATAATAATTTAGATTTAAATGATATAGACGTTGTTAATGACAATGTTAATGATGTAAGTATAGAAATCAATTATATTGATGGTGTACAACATGTTTTATTAAATGGTGAAGACATTTCCTCAGTTATTAGAAAAGAAGAAGTTGGTAATGCTGGTAGTGTTATTAGTACTTATCAAGTAGTCCGTGAAAAGTTAGTTGAAATGCAACAAGAAATGGCTAAAGTTCAAAGTGTTGTTATGGATGGTAGAGATATTGGAACTGTTGTTTTACCTGATGCAGATGTTAAGATTTATTTAAATGCTGATTGTCATGAAAGAGCTATTAGAAGACATAAAGAACTTTTAGAAAAAGGAATTACAAAAACTTTGGAAGATGTAGAAAAAGATTTAGCTGAACGTGATTATCGTGATATGAATAGAAAAAATTCACCGCTAAAAAAAGCAGATGATGCGATAGAGATTGATTCTACTAGTTTAGAAATTGAAGAGGTAGTAGAAAAAGTTTTAAATATAGTAAGAGAAAAGCAAGGAGAATAATATGGAAAAGTTAAGTAGTACTGAGATTAGAAATCTTTGGATAAAATATTTTAAAAGTAAGGGACATAATGTTATGGAAAGCGCTCCATTAGTTCCTTATGATGATGATAGTTTATTATTTATAAATGCGGGTGTAACACCACTTAAGAAGTATTTTGATGGTAGTGTAGTTCCTGAAAATAAAAGAATTGCGACAATTCAAAAGTGTATTAGAACTAATGATATAGATAATGTTGGGGTTACTAAAAGACATCAAACATTTTTTGAAATGATGGGTAATTTTTCAATTGGAGATTATTTTAAAGAAGAAGCTTTAGAATTTGCTTATGAATTTTTAACTGGAGAAGAATGGGCTAATATTCCTAAAGAAAAGATTTATGTTACTGTATATCATAATGATAGTGTAGCTGCTAAAAAATGGGTAGAATTAGGTTTAGCTGAAGACCATATTGTTCCACTTGAAGGAAATTTCTGGGAAATTGGGGAAGGACCTTGTGGACCTGATAGTGAAATATTCTTTGATAGAGGAGAAGAATATGATCCTAATGGAGATGCTTTAGAGAAATTTAAGGAAGATGAAGATCAAGAAAGATATCTTGAAATTTGGAATAATGTATTTAGTCAATATAATTCAAAACCTGGTTTAAGTCGTGGAGAATATCCTGAACTTCCTAATAAAAATATTGATACTGGGGCTGGATTAGAGAGATGGTGTTGTATATTCCAAGGGGTTGATTCTACATTTGATACAGATTTATTTGTGCCAATTATTAAAAAAATAGAAGAATTAACTGGTAAAGAATATCAAGGGGAAATGCCATTTAAAGTTATTGCTGATCATATTCGTGCTGTTACAATGGCTTTATCTGATGGGGCTGTATTTGAAAATACTGGTCGTGGATATGTATTAAGACGTTTACTTAGACGTAGTGTAAGAATGGGAAAGAAACTTGGAGTTAATGAACCATTTATTTATAAGTTAGTCGATACTGTTGTATCAATTATGGGTGAAAGTTATCCTGATTTAGAAAATACTAAGAGTGAAGTTAAAGCACTTGTATTACAAGAAGAAGAGTTATTTCATAAGACTCTTGCAGCTGGTGAAAGAAGACTTGCTCAATTAATTGAAGAAAGTATTGATGGCACAATTAGTGGATATGATGTATTTAAGTTATATGATACTTATGGATTTCCATTTGAGCTTACTTTAGAGTATTTAGAAGAAGCTGATATGACTACTGATAAAGAAGAATTTAGACGTTATATGGAAGAACAAAAGAAATTATCAAAAGATTCATATAAGCAAGATAGTGTTATGAATACTCAAAATGAAGAATTACTTAATTTTAATGCTAAGAGTGAATTCATTTATGATGATGATGAATTAGAATCTAAAGTAATTGGACTTTTAAAAGATGGTAGTTTTACTGATGTACTTGATAGTGATGGTTATGTTGTTTTAGATAAGACTTGTTTTTATGCTACTAGTGGTGGACAAGTTCATGATAAAGGTGCTATGAAAAGTGGAAACTTTAAAGCTAAAGTTGTTGATGTTATTAAAGCTCCAAATGGACAACATTTACATAAAGTAGAACTTGTTGATGGAAAAATAACAATTAATGAAAAAGTAAGTATTAGAATAATGAATGATGAAAGACTTGCTACGCAAGCAAATCATAGTTCAATTCATATTCTTCAAAAGACTTTACAAGAAGTTTTATCTGATAAAGTACATCAAGCAGGTAGTTATGTAGATCATGAAAGATTAAGATTTGATTTTACTTTTACTGGTAAGATTAGTGAAGATGATATATTAAAAGTAGAAGAATTAGCTAATAATCGTATTAGTCAAAATATTGATAGTGAAATTAGGGAAATGAGTTTAGAAGATGCTAAGAAAATGGGAGCTATGGCCTTGTTCTCTGAAAAGTATAAAGATGTAGTTCGTGTTGTAAAACTTGGTGATTCAATTGAATTATGTGGTGGTACTCATGTTAAAAATACTAGTGAAATTGGTCGTTTAGCTATTTTAAAACTTGAATCTAAAGGAAGTAATTTATATCGTATTGAAGGAGTTACTGGTTCTAGAATTGAAGCTAGTATTAGTGATGCTGTTAGTCATTATGTAATAGAAATTGGTAAACAACTTGAAAAAGCTAAAGAAATATTGGAAGAAGCTAAAAAAATTAATTTTGAATATGATTTTGATATTATGTTAGATCAAGTACTAATGGATTCTTATAATGCAATTATTTATAATCGTAATCAACTTGAGTATATTCAAAGTGAAGTTAGAAAACTTGAAAAAGAATATAATACATTTAAGTTAAATAATATTGTTAGTGATTTAAGTTATTATTTAGATAATAAAGAAGAAATTAATGGTATTAATGTAGTTTTATGTAAAGTAGAAGGTATGGATGTTCCAACTTTAAAAACTATATCTGATAATTTAGTAAATCAATTAGGTAAAGCTTTAGTACTTTTAGTTAATATAAATGGTGAAAATGTTAATTTCATTTGTCGTAGTACTTGTGATATTAATGCTGGTATGACTGTTAAGAGTGCTTCTAGTATGTCTTTAGGTAATGGTGGTGGAAGTCCTACTTTTGCGCAAGGTGGAGGAAAAACTACTGAACATATAGATGAGATTTTTGCATCTATTAGAGAAGAGGTTTCTAATTTAGGTAAGTAATATAAAAAGACTATTTAAATAGTCTTTTTTTTGTGTTATTATAAAAATAGGGTGATAGTATGAAGATACCGTTAAGGTTTCAAATAACAGAATTTGATTGCGGAACAATAGCTCTTCAAAATGCAATTAGCTATTTATATGATAGAGAAAATGTTCCAGCAGAGCTTGTAAGAGCGATTTCTATTTATACGGTTAATTGTTATGATGAAAAGGGAAATATTTCTGAAAGTGGTAATAGTCGTATAATTATGGATAAGATGACAGCGTGGGTAGATGAATTTGTTAATAAGTATAATTTTGGTCTTTCATGTAAAAGACAATTAGGCGCTTGTCTTGATTTTGCTGATATTAAGAAGTGTGTTGAAAATAATGGATGTGCACTTGTTAAGACTTATTCTAATAATCAAAATCAATTTGTTATTGTAACAAAGATTGATGAAAATTTTGTTTATTTATGGGATAGTTATTATATTGGTGAAACTTATTATGATATGGAAAGAAAAATTACAATCATTTTTAATAAGCCATTTCATTATAATAGACAAGTTGCGATTAGTCGTTTTAAAGAGATTAGTACTAAGGATTATGCACTTGGTCCAATGGAATATAGAGAATGTTTATTATTTAATAAAAGATAGATTACTATCTTTTTTTGTTTAAAAAATATTTTTCTGTTCATTATATATATGAAAGGAGAAATATTATGTTAAATTATGAAGAAGTACCTAATGATATCTTAACTGGTAAAGATTTAGATTATCTTAGTGATATGTTTGAATGGAATTATGCTGCTTTAAAGAAAACTAATAATGCAATTGATATGGTAGAAGATGAAGAAATTATTTCTTATTTAGTAAGAGGAGTAGAGTTATTTGATAATAATTTGAATAGTATTTTAACTATTTTAGAAAGTCGAGGTAATTCTAATGAATAATAATGAAATATGTAATACTAAAGTAGAGGTTGCATCTGGTATTAATTTAAATGAGAAAGATTATACTAATACTTTATTATCTTGTTTAAAAGAAATGGCAAGAAATTATACTATTGCTATGACTGAAGCTAGTAATGAAAGTTTATATGATGTATATAAACATATTTTTGATAATATTATTTCTTTACAAAGAGAAGTATATCAATTAATGTTTAGAAAAGGTTGGTATGTTTTAGAAAAAAGTGGAGTAAATAAAATTAATGATAAGTTTAATACTTTAAATACTGAATATAATGATTTAGATAAATAAAAGCTCATATGAGCTTTTTTTCTTTTTTTATTAATATTTTTCATATATAATAAATGTAGGTGGTAATCTATGAAAACAATATATGTTATACAATCTAATGATTACATTTCTATTAAAGAAAATATTAATAATATTTTAAAAGATAATAATGTAAGTAATGATTGCCTTATTAAGTATGATTTATCTAATACTTTAATTGAGGATGTTATAGAAGATTTAGATACTTATAATTTCTTAGTAGAAAAAAAAGTTATTGTATGTGATAATGCTTGGTTTTTAACTGGTTCAAAAACACGAGGAATGATTGAACAAAATGTAGATAGTTTTACCAAGTATTTGAATAATCCTAGTAGTGAAAATATTCTTATTTTAATTTGTGATAAGCTTGATGAGCGAAAAAGTATTGTTAAGTTATTAAAAGAAAAGGCAACTTTTATTGATAATGAAATATCAATAAATAAAATTATAAAATCTCGTTTAGAAGATTTTAAGATGGAAGATTATGTTATTAAGTATTTTATTGAATATTGTGGTAATGATAATGAAAAGATTTTAAATGAGTTAGAGAAGTTAAAGTGTTATAAGTATAGTGATAAAATAATTACTTATGATGATATAGATAGTATTGTTTTAAAAACTTTTAATGATAATGTTTTTTCTTTAATTGATGCGATTATGAATAAAAATAAAAAGAAAGCCATTAAGTTATATGAAGACTTATTAAATAATGGAGAAGATATTAATAAGATTTTATCTCTTTTAGCTGATCAATTTCGAATGATATATAATGGTAAAATACTTCTTAAAGAATATAATAATAATTATAAAGAAGTAGCGTCTATTTTAGATATACATCCATATCGTTTTCAAAAGTCTATTGAAAGTAGTTATAATTATTCTTTGAAAGATGTGTTAAAGTACTTGGAAATGATTGATGATATTGAAATAGATATAAAAACTGGTAAAAGTACGATTGTTGCTTTTGAAATGTTTATATATAGTTTGTAGGGGATAATATGGAATTTTTAGACTATGAAAAAATAATTAGGGATAACTACCCATTATTAGTAGAATCTTATGTTAATCAGTACGGAGAAGAATATCGAGAACGTATTAATAATGTACTGAAAAAAGCTAAATACTGTATTTTTGTTACGCCTTCTAATATTGCTCAGTATGTTAAAGTAAAATCTAGTGAGGATTATATTAAAGGAATTTTAGATAGTTTTTTAGAGTTAGGTCTTGATATTTCTAGTATTAGACTAAAAGAAGATTGTTCTTTAGAGTGCTCTGATACGAAGATTAGTACTTTACTACTTGCTTTATTTCCTGATTTAACTGATGTAGAAAATTTTAAAAAGAAAGGTCTTTATGCTTTTAGAAATGAATATGATCTTTTAGACGTTAATGATGATATTACTAAAGAAAGAATGATTCTTTTAGAAAAGCTTAATATGAAAGATAAAAATATTTCTTATCAAGATTATTATAATAGTGCTAAGTATAAAGCTAATTGTATACTTGTTAAACAATATTTAAAAGTATTTGAAAGAAATATTGATAAATGGGTATGTAATTATGATGATCTTTTAGATTATGCTGATGAATTAGAATTAGATATTGTTGATGTTGGAAGGTTTTATGAGGTTGAATTTTTAAAAGCCATTAGGAATTATTTACCAGAAGAAGATGTTTTAATTTTAGATAGTGAAGAAGATTTTGATGTTAGAGATTTAGCTTGTTATAGTCTTTTCTTTGACTTAGAACTTTCTTTTGAAGATTATTGTTTTACAGAAGGTCCTTTTGATTATTTTTTAGATTATTATACAAATAAGCTTTTAGATGATGAAGTTAGTTTTGAAGAAAAAGAAGAAATTGTAAAGATGAGACTTCAATATTTAGAAGATTCTCAGTTTGAAATTAAATATTCTGATATTAAAGAGTTGTTTTGTGATTGGTATTTAAAAGATGAATTTAAGGAATTTCTTCCTGATAAAGATTTATTAAATTCTATTGTTGAAATAAAAGATAAATGTTCTGAAATGTTTGAGTTTGAAAGTGCTAGATTATGTATTATTAATGATTATGATCTTGAGAAAAATGATGCTGTTATTAGTACTATTATGGAAGAAGATGGGCATTCTTGTTCTTTATATCAACGTGGAGAAGTTATTGATACTGACAATTTTTCATGTGTGATATGTCTTAATCCATTTATGGATACATATAATTTATTTGATATAGCAATTGATCATGAACTTCGTCATGCAGTTGAGTGGAGATTAAAAAATACTAAGAAGGGTCTTATGACTAAAATTGGTTGTGATATTTTTAATTTTGAAAGTGAAGAGGAAGAAGATAGTTTTACGGATATTAATGAGAGAATTACTCATAAGTTATCAGTTGAAGCAACTAATGAAAGATGGGAAAATGGACAGTTTATTTTTTCGGATAAATATGCTTTGATTACTGATTATCCTTGTTCTATATATGATTATGATTTTGATAATCTAGAAGTTGTTTTTGAACCTTTTAGAAAGAAGATTATTGAAGCACAAATATCACCAATATTTACTAAATTATATGAAACAATTCCAAAACGTGATTTAAGAAAAATTAATAGTTTAGTTACAACTCATGATAAATCTTCTTTTAGAAAGTTAAGATCTATATCTAATAGATTACAAAAAAGAGAAGAGGAAATGAAAAATAGTCTTGGTAAGGTAAAGAAGATGGGTGTGAAAGATGAATAAGTTTGTTGCAACTATTGATAAGAGGAAATATATTATTGAGAAAAAAGATGATAAATATATATATAATGGTAATATTTTAGATAATATATTAGTTGATAAGTTTATTTCTAATATTATTAAACTTTGTTTAGGAAATGAAAGAAAAAAGAAGATAAGTTCTAATAATAAGATAGAGATTTATTTTGATGATAGAACGTCTCTTTATAAAGGGATAGATATTCATGTTATAAGATATTTAGAAGAATTTTTGAAATAGAAAAGAAATATATACATATATTTTAATAGGGGGATATATGTATAGAAGTTTCTTTTCTTTTTTTGTTTTTATTTTTATATCTATTTTAACTTTTTTAATATCGAAGTATTCAATAAATTATATAAAGTCAATTGATCCTGTTATGATTGAAATTAAGAAAAATAGTTTTTTATATGAAAGTAGTTTTGTTAATGCCTATATTAATGATGAAATAATTATTCCTGGTATATCGGGTAAAGTAATAGATTTTGATAGTAGTTTTAAATTAATGAAGAATTATGGTGGATATAACTCTAATTTACTTATATATTCTGATGTTTCTCCTAAGATAACTATTTCTAATATTTATGATAAATACATAGTTAGTGGTAATAAGAATAAGAAAGAAGTTTCTTTTGTTTTTAAAGTAGAAGATACTAATTATTTAGAGGAAATAGTTTTAATATTAAATAAGAATAATATTATAGGTACTTTTTTTGTAAGTGATTATGTTGTTTATGAGAGTTTTGATATTTTAAAATTTTTATATTTAAATAATCAAAATATTGAGAGTTTAGGAAGTAATAGTTCATATGATTTGTTGAAAATAGATAAGTTTAATTATTTACTTAAGTCATATTTTAATAAGTCTATTAATTATTGTTATAGTGACTCATATAATAAAGAAGTATTAGACATATGTGCTAAGAAAAAACTACATACAATTATTCCAAGTTTAATTATTGATAAATATCCTTTTCATAATATTAAATATAATTTAAGTAATGGATTAATTATTAATTTTAATAATAGGGAACTTTTATTAAATGAATTAAATTATATAATTTCTTATGTAAAACAAATGGGTTATAAAATAGTTTCTTTAGAAAAATTGTTGGAAGAATAGATTTCGACAATTTTTTTTATATTATATTTTTATACTGGATATGGTGGTGATGATAATTTATATAGATCTTATTTTTTTATTAAATATTTATTTAGATTTTTTAATAATATTAGTTACTTCTTTAATATTAAAGAGAAATATATCTATAAAAAGAATATTAGTAGGAAGTTTTGTTGGTGGGATTAGTACTTTTTTATTATTTATGGAATTGAGTAGTTCTCTTTTGTTTTTATTTAAATTTTTATTTAGTATTTTGATGATTATTAGTTCTTTTTCTTATAAAAGTTTTAAATATTTTATAAATAATTTATTTTATTTATATATTACTAGTATGGTACTTGGTGGTGGGTTATATATCTTTGAATTTGATAACATATTTTTATTATTAATATTTAGTTTTATAATTTTATATTTTTATATTAAAGAACTTAGTAAGTTAAAGAATAATTATAATAATTATTATAAAGTGGAGTTTTTATATAAAAATAATAAATATAATTTTATTGGATATATAGATAGTGGTAATAAGTTAAAAGATCAATATAGGAATAGACCAATTAATTTAGTTTATAGTGATGATATTAATTATGATTATGAAGATGTTATTTTAGTACCTTATGAAACAGCTAGTGGATATGGTATTTTAAAGTGTATTAAATTAGATAAGATTATTATTAATAGTAGAGAGTATTCTAATAGTCTAATTGGTTTTATGGATAAAAAGATTAATATAGATGGTGTAGGTATGATTTTGAATAGTAAATTTATTGATATATAGGAGGAATAATGATAAGTATAATTTTATTTGTTATAAGTATTCTAGAAAGAAGTAATGTCTTTTTTTATGTAGGAGCAACTGATAAATTACCTGAACCTCTTAGTAAAGAAGCTGAAGAATTTTATTTAGTGATGGCAACTGATGGTGATTTGATGGCTAGAGATAAACTTATCGAGCATAATTTGCGTCTAGTGGTATTTTTAGCTAAGAAGTATGAAAATACAGGAGTAGATTTAGAAGATTTAGTAAGTATTGGTACGATTGGTTTAATTAAGGGGATAAATACTTATAGTATGGATAAAAATATAAAATTAGCTACATATGCGTCAAGATGTATTGATAATGAAATTTTGATGTATTTAAGAAAAAACAAAAAAGTTAAAACGGAAATTAGTTTTGAAGATTCTCTTAGTTTTGATGGGGAAGGTAATGAACTTCATTTAGAAGATGTTTTAGGTACTGATTCTGATGTTGTTACAAGACCTTTGGAAGATGCTTATGATAGAAGAGTTATGCTTGAAGAAATAGAAAAATTGGCTCCAAGAGATAAGGAAATTATGGTTTTAAGATATGGTTTAGAAGGTAATAATGAGATGACGCAAAAAGATGTTGCTGAGTTATTGGGTATTAGTCAGTCTTATATTTCTAGAATTGAGAAAAAAACGATTAGAAGATTAAAGGGATTAATAAAAAATTAATTTCTTTTTTTGTATTTTATTTAAGAATTTTTTATGCTATTATATATAGTAGGTATAATAGGTGATGATAGATGAAAAAAAGAAAAAATGGGTATACAATTATTGAAATATTAGCAGTAATATTAATTATTGGGTTACTTCTTGCGATAGCTGTACCTGCAGTTAATAAGCAACTTAATGATTTTAGAATTAATTATTATGAAAAGCTAGAAGAAAGTATAAAAGCTGGTGGTCAAGATTATATTTCTGATAAGAGATTTTCTAAACCAAAAGATTTATTATATTCGAAAGTAATAACTTTAAAGGAATTAGAAGATGCAAAATATATTGATGAAGTAGTAGATTATGTTGGTAAGTCTTGTGATGTTGAAAATAGTTATGTTGTTGTTGTTAAAACAAGTGAAAAAGATTATGAATATCATACTTGTTTAAAGTGTGATTATGATGAATATGAAACTAATACTACTAAAGAGAAGAATGATTATTGTAATGAAGCTTGGTTAACTAACGAGTATGTTGATTATGAAAGAGATACTATTGGTAGTGAACTTTTCTATGTATATTATGGTACTAAAGAAGAGAAGATTAAAGAACAAGTAGGAATGCAATATAATGTTGTTAAGCGTGATAGTGAAGGTAATTTGCTTGCTAGTGTTAGTGTTGGAAATAGTGAAGATGATATTTTATATCCGGAAAATATTGGTCAATTAGTGGGAGCTAATGTTAATACGATTGTTGATTTAAAATATGTTTTGCCAAATGGTGATACACTAACGAAGAAAGCTGTTATTTATGAACATAATGCACCTATTATTGAAACAGTTTATGAAAAAGATAATATTATTACTGGTAAAAAAAGTGGTGATATTTATAAATATAATGTTGGTGAGTGGGCTGGTAAGTTAAAAGTATCTATATCTTTTTCTAATGATGATATAGAGGAAATTTTAAATAATGTAAATATTAGAGGTGCTGAATATTATGATTCTAGTTCTAAACAGTGGGTTAATACTAATTGTGTAGTTAAAGATAATAGAACTTGTGAATGGACTATTGATAAAGATTTTAATAAAAATGTTAAGTTTCGTGTTGTCAATGAAAATGATGAAAAAGGTGCAGCATCAACTGAATATTTATTACAAGTAGATACTACTGATCCTTATTGTGTTAGTAATGATGGAGATGCTGTTTGGGTTAAATCAAGAACAGTTAATCAAGTATGTGGTGATTATTTAAGTGGATGCAGTCAAAATACTTTTAGTAAGACTTATCCAACAAATGACGTTAGTAATAAAAAAATAGATGATATTTTTATTTATGATAAAGCTGGAAATAAAACAAGTTGTTCAGCTAATTTCTATGTTGATTCAACACCACCATCTAGTTGTGTTGTTACTATAAAAAATAGTAGTGGTAGTGTTGTATCCAGTGGTAGTACATCAACTAAAGATGTTACATTCTCTGTAAAAGGGGAAGATAAAGAAATAGATGCTAGTGGTATTAAGAGTGAAGTTTGGGTTGTTAATTATGGTACTACTAATAAAGGACAACTTAGTGGGACTAGTGGCTTAGACAATGGATCTTATTCAGTAGTTGGTACTTGTACTGATAATGCTGGTAATATTAAAACTAGTGCGACAAGTACTGTTACTTTAGATAAGAGTATTACAATTAAATATAATATAAATAATGGTACTAGTGGTAGTATGGATGATACTGTTTGTAAGTATAATACAGCTTGTACTTTGACCAAGAATGCTTTTACTCGTGAAGGGTATACTTTTGATGGATGGAACACAAAAGCAGATGGTACAGGAACAAATTATAGTGATAGCGCTAGTGTAACTCTTAAAAGTGATGTTACATTATATGCTAAATGGAAAGCTAATTCATATACGATAACTTATTATGTAGGTAATGGTAGTTCAACAGCTGGTGCTACTAAATTGGGTACATCTACGTGTACATATAATTCTAGTTGTACTTTGAAAAGTTTTTCTACACTAGGTGGAAAGTTCCCTTATAGTGGAGCTGATTCAAGTCAAACTGATTATAGATGGACTTTTTATGGATGGGGTACATCTAAGTCTGATACAAGTCGTAACTATACTGATGGCGATACTTTTACTTATACTAGTAGTAGTGGTATTAGTTTATATGCGATTGGTCGTAAAGCTTTCTATTTTAATACTGGTATTGCTCCAACAGCATCATTTAAAACTGAATATCAATATTGGAATCCGTATTCTACAGCAACTAGTTATTTAACATCTATTACAATTCCAAAACAAACTAATATTTCAGGATGGACATTTATTGGATATAGAGGAGGAAGTAGTTCTGCTTCTTCAACAGTAACTTTTGCATCATCAACAACTGGAACTAGTCAAACACCAACTTATGATACATGGGGAACTAATCGAAGTGTTTATAGTAGAACGGTTTATGTAGCTTATAGTGGTAATGGAAGTACTAGTGGTTCAACAGCTAATACTTCTGCAACACAATATTATAGTTCTGGGTATGGATCTAGTGGTGCAAATAATGGAGCTAATGTAAGTACACCAAAGTTTACTCTAGCTAAAAATGGATTTAGTAAGACGGGGCATACATTTAGTACTTGGGCAGAAGGAAGTACAAGTGGTACACAGTATGCAGCTGGAGCTTCTTATAGTAATTTTACACCTGGTGTTAGTTCAACGGGAACAACGAAAACAATGTATGCAATTTGGAAAGCTAGTAATTGTACAATTGTTTATGATAAAAATAATTCATCAACAGTTTCTAATGTACCAGCAACACAATCTGTAAATGTTGGAAGTACTATTTATATAAGTAACGCAATTCCATCTGTTAGTAATAAAGGGTTTACTGGATGGAAATATGGAAATACAACTTATGCTCCAGGATCTTCAATGGGAACATGTAATGGAGGTACTTATACTTTAACTGCGCAATGGAATTCATCAATAGGTACATATCCAGATGTTAAGGTTAATATTGGTGATACTACAGCTAAAGATTATGCTTATACTGATGGTTCTTGGGGGTTAAAAGCAGTTACAACTCTTAATTATCAAAATCAAACTTCTTCGCATAATGTATGTGAACTTAAGTTAACAGATTATAGTAATAAGACAATTACATCTAGTTATGGTGTGTTTAAGTTAAAAGTATATGTTTATATGAGTAGTGGAAGTAAGAATTATCAAGTGCAATGGTGTACAGGAATGGATCCTTCAACTCAATGTCGTAGTGGTGATATAGCTGACTTTATTGGAACTGATGGAAGTTATACAGAAAATGGTACGACTTATAAGAAAATAAATGGATATTGGGGTACTAGTGGCACATCATTAGGTCATCAAGTTACTTATGGCCATGGTATATCTGATTATTTTAGAATGCGTGGTAAGAATGGTAGTACTTATTCAAACTGGACACCTATTTATAGTTCAAATTGGAATACTACTAGTAGTGCTAATTTTACGAGTTATTGTCAATAGGAGGGTTTATGAGTAAGAAAAGTAAAGATAAAAATGTTAAAGAAAAAAAGACATTTAAATATAAAATAGTAGGAATATTGGGAATAATCATTGTTGCAATTTTTGCAGCAATGATTATAAACTTACTAAAAAAAGATGATTCTGAAATATCGCATTCATATAAGGAAAGTCTTGCTTTAAATGGTGATTTAACAGTTTCTTTAATATATTATACTAAGGGAAAATTTAGTAATAATTCTGAAAATAGAAATTATTATTATAATCAAGAAGAAAAGAAAGATGTTTCAGAAATGACTAATGATATTATTTATAACATGGTTGTATATCGTTTAGAAAGACTTGGCGAATTAGACGATGGTGTTGTAGAAGAAGAATTAGTTAAGGAACAATTTTCTATTATATTTGGAAATAATTTAAAATATAAGAAAATTTCTTCTTTTGAATATCGATGTGGTAAAATGATTTATGAAGAGTCTTATGAAAAATATAAAGAACCTGTTTATTATTTAATGGAAAAAAATAAATCATGTGATCTTAATAATAATGTAGTTGCATCAACTATTGGTTCTTTTGTATACGATGATCGTATTGAGATAATTCAAGCAGTGGGATTTACTAGTGATGATGGAACTTATTATGATTATAGATTGACTAATAAGGTTACTGATAATATTCTTGATGAGTATTCAATGCGAGGCAATGATCATTTATTTGAACGTTATAAATATGTATTTAATTATGATATAGATAAAGATGTTTATTATTTTAAAAGTATAGAAAAATATAAAGGAGATATCTAAATGATATCTTTTTTATTTGTATTTTATTTTTGGATATGTTATTGTATTATTATAAACGAGGTGAAAAAAATTGAATATAACAATATTGGGAACAGGTGCGTATGGTCTTGCGTTATCACTTATGTTTCATAGAAATA
This sequence comes from Bacilli bacterium, assembly GCA_017436345.1. Classification (GTDB taxonomy): domain Bacteria; phylum Bacillota_I; class Bacilli_A; order RF39; family UBA660; genus RUG11788. Next base: position 1,399 of record JAFSDH010000010.1, on the reverse strand, counting down.
AATGTAATATTAAAATGTGGACTAAATTTGATGAAGAAAGGGATATGTTAATAGAAAAAAGAGAACATATTAAAGTTTTACCTGGAGTGCATATCCCATCGGATATTTATTTTACTACTGATATGAAGGAAGCTGTTGAAGGATCAGATTTAATTGTTATTGCTGTTCCAGCAGGTTTTGTTGATAGTGTAAGTAGTGAATTAAAGTATTGCATAAATGACGAACAACATATTTGTATTGCATCTAAAGGTATAGAACAAGGTACGTGTTCGTTTGTATATGATATATTAACTAGATATATCGATAGTGAAAAGATTGCGGTTATTTCTGGACCTTCTTTTGCGGTAGATATTGCTAGTCTTTGTCCGATAGGATTATCACTTGCAACTTCTAATGAAGAAACAGAATCTTTAATAAAAAATAGCTTACAAAATGATTATTTAAAACTTAGATCTACTAAAGATATAGTTGGAGTTGAACTTTGTGGTTCAATTAAAAATGTAATCGCGATAGCTGCAGGTATTTTAGATGGTATGGGATTTCCTGAATCAACACAAGCAATGTTTATTACTGAATCATTACATGATATTAAGGCTTTAATTCATGCTTTAGGTGGAGATAAAAATACTATTTTATCTTTTGCAGGATTTGGTGATTTACTTTTAACGGCTACTAGTACAAAGAGTCGTAATTTTAGATTTGGATATATGTTAGGTTCTAATGCACCAAAAGCAGAAGTAGATGATTATATGAATAATACCACTATTGAAGGTTTATATACTTTAAAATCAATTTATAAGTTGCTTAGAGACAGAGAAGTAGATATGCCAATTATTGATTTAGTTTATGATATTATTTATAAAGATAGAGATCCTAGAGATTTAGCTAAGTTTTTAATAGAGAAAGATTAGAAGATGATAAAATCTTCTTTTTTGTTTTGAAATTTTTTTGTATATATGTTATATTTATGTATAGTGAGAATAGGTGAAAAGGTATGAAAAAGAATAATAAGAATGGTTTTACATTAATTGAGCTTTTGGCAGTTATCGTAATTTTAAGTCTTTTAATAGCTCTTGCGATACCAGCAATATCTAGTTATATTGGAGAAACAAGACAAGATACTTATAGTTTGCATGAGGCGGATATGAAGACTTCAACAGCTAATTATATGAGTCAATGTGTTCAAAATAATACTGATAATTGTGTTCCAGAAAATGGAAAGAGTAGGACTGTTTATTTAACTGAATTGATTGATAGTCAATATTCAGAAAAATTAAGAGATCCTGCTGATACAGATAAGTTTTGTGATGCAACAAAGAGTTATGTAGTTGTAACAAATTCAAATAATAATGTTGTAGAACTTGATTATCAAGTATGTTTGGTATGTGATGGATATTCT
>JAFSDH010000009.1 GCA_017436345.1 Bacilli bacterium | reverse complement strand
TTTTTTAAAAAAAATTAATTTTTTTTAAAATAAAAAGATAAAGATACTAATCTTTATCTAAATCATTTGTAACATATAAACTAACATACTTAACATTTAAAGAACGATGTCTAAGAATTCCATGTTTTATTTTTCTTATCTTATTAGTAACCTTTCTTAAACTAAGTTTAGAATCAAGTTCTAAATAAAGATACAATTGATAATAAGCCCCATTCTTTATTAACGTAATTTTAGAATTTTTAATACAATCAAATTCTTTTAAGTATTCCTTTATCTTTTCTACCTGTTCCTTATTATCATCTACCTCTCCAAGAAGCATCAAAGAATTTTCAACAATTACAACAAAAGCTGTTTTTAAAACAATTAGACCAATTAATATTGAACCAAGCATATCTGTATATTTTAAAAATGGATATTTATCTGAAAATTGTAAAAGAATTGTAATAATTGCTACAGCAACACTTGATATTAAATCTGTTTTCGACTCTTCAACACTAGTAATAAGAACTTGGCTATTAATTTTTTCACCAACAACATGCATAATAATAATTGCTATTAATTTTAAAACAATTGCTCCGACTAATAACCACATTAAACTAATTGGTGGAATTACAACTTCATCTTTTGTTATTCCATGAATAATAATAAATAAACCTAAAGCAAATAAAATAACTCCTATAAATAAATTTATTAAATACTCTATTCTACCAAAACCAAAAGGATGAGCCTTTGTTGGTTTATGTTTAGAAATTTTTGATCCAATCATACAAATAATATCTGTAATAAAATCACTAAACGTATGTAATCCATCAGCAAACAAACTTCCTAAATTAAGAATAAATCCACCTGCTATTTTACCAACTGCAATAACTAAGTTATTAATCATACTATATAATAAAACTTTAAATTCTACCTTCATGTAAACACTTCCTATTCTATTTAATTTTATCATAAAATAAAAAAAGTATTGAAAAAAAACTCAATACTTTACACTAATCTCCCAATAAAAGTCTAACAGTTGATCCCTTTGCAATCCTTTCTCCACCAACTGGTGACTGCTCTAAAACCTTATCCCCGGTACCAGTATATTCTATTTCAAACTCAAATAACATCGTCTTAGCTGTTTTAACATTTACACCAACAACATCTGGTATTTCTGTATAAACTTTATCATCCCACTGATAAACCTTTTCTATTTGATTAGATTGCTTTTCAATACTTAAAGCATCTATTACATCTAAAAGAATACGTCTCGCAACAGGTGCAGTTGTATAACTAGATAATAGAGCAGTATTTTTAGGATTATCAATTGCAAGATATAAAACAGCTTCCGGATTATTAGATGGAACAACGGCCATAAAACTCATAATATAATTATTATCTAAATATCGACCATTTTCTACTTTCTGAGCTGTTCCAGTTTTCCCACCTACTCGATATCCATCAATAAAAGCATATCTTCCACCACCACGCGCAACAACACTTTCAAGCGCACTACGCATTTTTAAAGAAGTTTCTTTACTAATAACTTCTCTAACTAAATTGGGACTACTACTAGAAATAATTTTACCAGAAATATCTCGTACTTCTTTCACAATATATGGTTGATATAAATTACCACCATTAACAACCGCACTAACCGCAGTAACTTGTTGAATGGGAGTAACACTAACTCCTTGACCAAATGCACTAGTCGCAAGTTCTAGATCACCTACCTTATCTAGATTAAATATTATACCCTTACTCTCGCCATTTAAGTCGATTCCTGTCTTAGAACCAAATCCAAATTTATCAATATAAGAAAACAAGACTTCTTTACCAAGACGATTTCCAAGCTCAACAAATCCCGGATTACAAGAGTTTTCTAAAACTTGTAAAAAAGTTTGATAACCATGCCCCTTTGATTTCCAACAACCAATTCTACTCCCTGAAACAATTACACTTCCCGTATCATAAAAAGTATCTTTTTCTAAATCAACTACCCCTTCTTCTATTGCAGCAGCTGTTGTTATAATTTTAAAAGTTGAACCCGGTTCATATGATGCCCATATTGGAAGATTACGACTAAGTTCCTCTAAAGAATATTTACTATAATTATTAGAATCATAATTAGGTCTAGAACTCATTCCTAAAACTTCTCCTGTATTAGGATTCATAACAAGCGCTAAAGCCATATCAGGACTAAACATATCTACGATATTATCAAGTTCCCTCTCAATAGACTTTTGAATATTAATATCAATCGTTAAACTAACATTAGCACCACTAGTTGGTTCAACATAAACTTGACTCATATCTAAAGTATTTCCTTTTGCATCACTATAATACTTAATCGCACCATCTTCACCTGTTAAAACATCATCATATTCAAACTCAATCCCACTTAATCCTTGATTATCAATTCCAACATACCCTATTGCATGTGATAACAAATCTTCATATGGATAATATCTTTTTGATTCTTTTACTAAATAAACACCAGGTAACTTTAAACTATTAATATAATCTGCTACTTCGTAAGAAAGTTGTCTTCCTTCTGGATGAACTCTTTCAATTGAACTTTCCTTATAAACATGTTTATCCATCTCTTCCTTAGCTACTCCTAAAGCCTCACTAAGAAGTAATGATACTTGTTCTTTATCCTCTAATTGATTCGGAATAAGTACCAAACTAGTCGTTGTAATATTATCCGCAAGAACTACACCATTACGATCTAAAATAAGTCCCCTATCTGCTTTTAAAGGAAGATTACGACTCCATAAATCATTTGCTAAATATGATAACTTTGAATAATCGAATACTTGTATATATAAAACTCTAAATACAATAAAACAAAAAAGTATTATAACTATAACTAATACCAATCTAATACGATAATCTATCTCTTTAAAAAACATAATATCACCAATAAAGAATATGAAAATAAAGAAAAAATAATACAAAAAAAGACTATAAAGTTATATAGTCTTTTATTTAATTAATCTACATTTAACATTAATTAATTTCCCAATCTTTCATTTTATTTTTAAATTCTATTATTTTCTTTAATATTTCTATATTAATAGTTTGTTTACTATCACATTTACTTTCTTTTGGATTAGTATGAACCTCTATTATTAAACCATCAGCCCCAGCTACTAATGAAGCTTTACTCATAGACTCAACAATATAAGCTTCTCCACTAGCATGCGATGGATCTACAATTATTGGTAAATTACTATGTCTCTTTATATAAGGAATAGCTTGTATATCTAAAACATTTCTTGTTTCTTCCGAACCAAAACCTCTAACTCCTCTTTCACACAAAATAACATTATGATTTCCTTCTTTTAAAATATATTCAGCTGCTAATAACCACTCACTATATGTAGCAGCAAAACTTCTCTTTAAAAGAACAGGTTTATTAATTTTTCCAACCTCTTTTAACAATTCATAATTATACATATTCCTACTACCAATTTGAATGATATCTATACGGGTACCATATTTTTTTACTTGTTCAATTGTCAATAATTCTGTCACTATACATAAACCTAATTCTTTTTTAATTTTTAAAAGAATCTCTATACCATCATCACCTAAACCTTGAAATGAATAAGGATTAGTTCTACTTTTATAGGCACCTGCTCTAAAATATTTAATTCCTACTTCTTTTAATTCTTTTGCTATAGAATAAACTTCTTCATAACTAGAAAAAGTACATGGACCAGCAATAATAACCTTATCTTTATTATTAACAAAATCATTTTTAACATTGATATTATTATATAAATAATTTGTTTCCATATTAACTCATCTCCCAAGCCATTTACGTGACTTATTATAACATAAATCTCTTTTTCTTTAAATATAATTAAAAGAAAAAAAGCACTTAAATAAGTGCTTTTAATGATTTACTTTGAACTACTTTTTTGAAATTATATGAAATCCCAATTGCAGACATTGCAAGAATTATAAATGCAATTATATCAAATGGTTTAGTAGTTTCTGGAATAGTCATAATATTAACTAATTCTAACGAATTAATAGAATCATCACAATCAGTATGTGGTGGATCTATTTCTTCCATAACAATTATAATATTAGTAATATTATACCCATCATAGGATGTTTCATATCCTTCAACTTCTTTTTCTTCTATTTCATAAATTATTTCTTCACCATTTAAATATTTATCATGGTTATTAGTAACATATGTCCAATCCATATCTTCAGTTATTTCTACTTCTTCAGTAACAATAATTTCATCATTCACTTTTCCAGTAATTGTTACAGTAATAGATTCGGGTCTTTTACCATATTCATCATTACCATCTTTCCATGTTTTATTAATAGTGATTTCATTCTTCTCATTTTCATGAGTATTTGTAATAACAACATTCGTAATATTAGTATCATTTTCAGATACAGATTCTTCAATTGTTGTAGTATAACCTTTAACTTCATCTTCAACAATTTCATATTTAATAGCTATACCACCATCACGATATTTAGCTAAATCAGTAAATGAATATGTCCAATTAGATGCTTCATCTATAACTTGAACAGCTACTTCTCTACCATCAGCTAATAAACGAACTGTAATATTTTCTGGTCTAATACGATCATTATTCTCTTGGTCATTCCATACCTTAGAAACAGTATAAGATACTGTTTCAGGAGTATGATGATTTGTAACATCAAATCCTTCAATAGCAGTTGCATATCCATCAACAGAAATTTCTTCTACTGTATAAGTAATTTCTTTTCCATTAGCATAAACAACTTGTTCTTTAAATTCAAATGACCAATTAGTTGCTTCGGTTACTTCAGTAGAAGCTACTTTTTCTCCATTAGCAAGTAAATTAATAATAATTGAATCTGGTCTAATACCATCTTGGTTATCATTATCATCCCAAGTTTTAACACCAGCAATATCTATTGTTTCTGGAGTATAAGTATTAGTAATATCAAATCCATTAACTTCTTTTGTATAATCTTTAACATCGGCCTCATCAATTGTATATACAACCATTATACCTTCACGATACTCAGGTAAATTATTAAATATATATTTCCATTCGTCAGCTTCTGTTACTTTTTTAGTTTCTTCTACAACAATTTTATCCCCTATTTTACCAGTTAATGTAACTTCAATTGATTCTGGTCTACCATAACGATTTTCACTATCAATCCAAGTCTTAGTACCACTAACAGTAATATCTTTAGGATCATGTGTATTTACAATTATAAATTTATTATCCTTATCTATAGACATTTCATAATGTTCTACTTCATCTTCTACAACAGTATAGTTGATTTCTTTTCCATTACTATATTGATCTACATTTTCAAAAGAATATTTCCAATTATTAGAAGCAGTTACTTCCGTATAAGCTACTTCTTTACCATCAGCTAATAAGCGAACTGTAATTGATTCTGGTCTTAATCCTTCAACATTATTTTCATCAACCCATACTTTTTCACCATTAATTGTAATAGTTATTGGAGTATGTTTATTAGTAATATTCATTCCTTCAACTGTACCTACATACCCATTAACTTCATCTTCAGTTACTGTATATGTTATTTCTTTTCCATCAGCGTATTTAGGAACATTAGTAAATGTATATTTCCATTCATTATCTTCAGTTACAACCTTAGATTTAACTTCTTCACCATTAGCTAATAAGCGAACTGTAATTGATTCTGGTCTTATTCCATCTTGGTCATCATTATCATCCCAAGTTTTTACACCACTTACAGAGATAAGTTCAGGTGTATGTGTATTTGTAATGTTGTATCCATCAATAGTTGTTTCATAACCAGCAACATTAACTTCTTCAACTGTATAATTAATCTTTTCTCCTGCTTTATATTCATCTAAATTTGCAAAAGTATATGCCCATCCAGATTCTTCAGAAACAACTTTAGAATCTATTCTTTCACCATTAGCTAATAAATAGATTGTAATAGATACAGGTCTAATACCATCTTGGTTATCATTATCATTCCATATCTTTTTACCACTAACATCAATAGTACCAGGTTTATGTGTATTTGTAATATTATATTTTTCAATAGTTGATTCATAACCATCGACAGCTTCTTCACTAATTGTATAAACAATTAATTCTCCACCATCACGATATTTATCTAAATCATCAAAAGTATATGTCCATCCTGTTTCATCAGTAACAACCTTAGACTTAACTATTTTCCCATCTTTTAATAAATTAACTATAATACTTTCTGGTCTTACACCATCTTGGTCATTATTATCATCCCAAGTTTTAGTACCACTAATATCTATTTTTTCAGGATTATGCGTATTTGTAATATTATATCCATTAACTTTTGTAGTATAATTATCTACCTTTTCTTCACTAACTGTATATTTAATTTCAATACCATTACTATATCTTTCTAAATCAGTAAATTCATATTTCCATTCATTTTCAGCTGTAACATTAACAGTTTTAATTACTACACCATCTTTTAATAAATTAACTGTAATACTTTCCGGTCTTACTCCATCTTGGTCATTATTATCATCCCAAGTTTTAGTACCACTAATATCTATTTTTTCAGGTGTATGTATATTAGTAATATTCATACCATTAACTTTAGTTGTATAATCATTTACTTTAACTTCAGATACAGTATATTCAATTACTTCACCATTTTCGTATTTAGGAACATTAGTAAATGTATATTTCCATTCATTATTATTGGTTACTTCTTTAGAAGCAACTTCTTTTCCATTAGCAAGTAATTTAACCGTAATAGATGAAGGTCTTACACCATCTTGGTTATTATTATCATCCCAAGTTTTTACACCACTTACAGAAATAAGTTCAGGTGTATGTGTATTTGTAATATTATATCCATTTATTATTGTTTCATAATATTCAACAGACTCTTCACTAATTGTATAAACAATTAATTCTCCACCATCACGATATTTATCTAAATTATCAAAACTATATTCCCAATTATTTTTTTCAGTAACAGAAATAGTTTTAATTACCTTTCCATCTCTTAATAAATTAATTGTAATACTTTCTGGTCTTTTTCCATCTTGGTCGTTATTATCATCCCAAGTTTTAGATCCATTAATATCAATTGTTTCAGGTGTATGAGTATTTGTAATAGTATATCCATCAATACTACTTTCATATCCTCTAACTTCATCCTCAGTAATTGTATATTTTATTTCTTTACCATTATTATATTTTGGTAATTCTTTAAATTCATATGTCCAATTACCAGCAATTGTTTGAGATGCAACCTTTTCTCCATTTGCAAACAAATTAATAGTAATATAACTAGGTCTTATACCATCTTGATTATTATTATCTTCCCAAGTTTTAGTTACATATACACTTGTAATTTCTGGAACATGTATATTTGTAACATTATATCCGTTAATAACAGTCTTATAACCATTTACTTCATCTTCAGAAATTGTATATTTAATTAATTGACCATTATTATATTTTGGTAAATCTTTAAATTCATATGTCCAATTACTTCCAGTAACAGTTTTAACTTTAACTTCTTTACCATCAGCTAATAAGCGAATTGTAATTGACTCTGGTCTAATTCCATCTTGGTCATTATTATCTTCCCAAGTTTTTATACCACTTATAGAAATAAGTTCAGGTTTATGAGTATTTGTAATATTATATCCATCAATACTACTTTCATATCCACTAACTTCTTCTTCAACAATTGTATATTCTATTTCTTTACCATTTTCATTCTTAGGTAAATTCTTAAATTCAGATTCCCAATTACTATTTGAAGTTAATTGCATAGACTTAATTTCTTTTCCATTAGCAAGTAATTTAACTGTAATAGAATTAGGTCTTATACCATCTTGATTATTATTATCTTCCCAAATTTTATTAACAGTAATATCGATAATTTCTGGTGTATGCGTATTAGTAATTGTTGTTCCTGAAATAGTTGTTGTATATCCTTCTACATCTTTTTCTGTAACAGTATAAACTATTTCTTTTCCTTCTTTATATTTTGGAACATTTTCAAATACAAATTCCCAATTTGTTTCTTCAGTAACAGTAATAGTTTCAACTAAAGAACCATTAGCATGTAAATATACTATAATTTCATTTGGCCTTATACCATCTTGATCATTATTATCATTCCATACTTTTTTACCAGTAATATCCAATACTTCTGGTATATGAGTATTAGTAATTGTTGTTCCTGAAATAGTTGTTGTATATCCTTCTACATTTTTTTCTGTAACAGTATAAACTATTTCTTTTCCTTCTTTATACTTTGGAACATCCTTAAACTTATATAACCAACCGGATGTTTCATCAGTTGTTATTTCTGACACTTTTTCACCATCAGCATATAACTCAACTATAATTGAAACAGGTCTTAATCCATCTTGATTATTATTATCTTTCCATACTTTCTTGCCAGTTATATCAATAACTTCTGGTATATGAGTATTAGTAATTGTTGTTCCTGAAATAGTCGTTGTATATCCTTCTACATTTTTTTCTGTAACAGTATAAACTATTTCTTTTCCTTCTTTATATTTTGGAACATCTTTAAATTCGTATTTCCATTCATTTTCAGAAGTAACTGTAATAGTATCAACTTTTTCGCCATTTGCATATAATTCAACTATAATTTCATTTGGTCTAATACCATCTTGGTTATTGTTATCTTTCCATACTTTTTTACCAGTAATATCTAATACTTCTGGTACATGTGTATTAATAATTGTTGTATTATTTATAGAAGTAGTATAACCAGGAACATTTGTTTTTTCTTTTATAGAGTAATTAATAACATAATCATTTTCACCTTCATGATTTACTTCATATTTATATAAATCTTTAAATTCATAATTCCAATCATTATCAGTTACTATTTTTTCAGCTATTTTAACATTATTAGCATATAACTCAACTATAATTGAAGTTGGTCTAATACCATCTTGATTATTATTATCTTTCCATACTTTTTCACCAGATAAATTTATCTTTTCTCTAGCAACAACATTTAACGTTACAACAGATGAATTACTATATAAATAAGTAGTTTTTCCATCTCTTACAACAATTGTTTTAATATGATAATTAAATGATACTTCTCCTTCAACTTCTTCTTCAGAAACAAAAGTAAATGTTCCATCAGCATTCATAGAAAGAATACCTAATAATTTATTACCATCTTTAATTTGATATTGATTACTTTCACCAATTCTAACAGTATTATCATTTGTATCAATAACAATCTCATCTGTAATTTGAATAGATTGAGAAGCATTTTCTTTATCTAATAATAAATTATTATTTAAATCATTTTCTAAAATTGTAGTTCCTGTAATCATAGATTCAGCAACTCCAACATAACTCGCATTTTTACTATAATGATCATCTATAGTAATAGCAGGTATATCAGCAACAGGAGCTTCAAATTTTAAATTAAGTGTTTTATTACTTTCACTTTTATAATAAGGATTATTATTATCAACAGTTGTTGTTAAAACAGCACTTTCATAACTGTCAGTTAAGTTTGTATATATACTTCCATAATATTCATTCTTAGCAACAACATCATAAGATAATTTCTTTTCTACTCCGGCTTCAATAGTACCAACATTCCAAGTAATTGTAGTTGTACCATCACCATTTTCAACATAAGTTGCACCTTGAGCTGCTAAAGAACCCTTAGCATCATCTGTCAACTTAAACTCTTTTGGAATAATATCAACAACAGTACTATTTCTTCCTATAATACTTCTTGCAACATCAATAAGATTAGAAAATTCTTCTTCTAATTCATCTGCTGTTAAAGCTTTAAGATTTTTATAAACTGGAGATACTCCTGCAGCTGTAGCTGGATTTATTACAGCTAACGTTGTAGCCGCTGCTTCTTCTGCCCCAAACGTAATAGTCCATACATCAGTTGTCGGATGATTTTCCTTCAAATCATCTAATGCATCCTTAGCTGCTACTGATGGTTTAATATTTGGACAATTACTATTATCTTCATTAGTCACAGTATCAGTAGAACCATTACCACAACTATATGTATTCCATGCTGTTTCATGATTAAACTTAGTTGGAATACCATCAGTTAAAATAACAACCACTTTAGCAGCATCACTTCTACCGTTATCCAATAACTCATCAGCTTCTTTAATACCAGCTTGTAAATTTGTTGAATCATCATATTTCAACTTATTAATGCTGTTAAGTAAAGTTGTCTTATTTGATGTTAATGCAATTGATTGAACAATATTATCATCATATTCTACAATCCCAATATTTACATTACCATCACTATCCAGTATGTCATTTACAAACTCTGTTGCTGTATTTTTTAATGCTGTAATTCTACGCTTAGAATTATCATCAGTTAAATCACCAGAAGCTGTTCTACGCATACTATTAGAACTATCAAGAACTAAAATAATATCAATTTTACTCATTCTAGATTCTTGTTCTGTATAACCATTAGCATTAATTTTCAAAGTAACATTTGCAAGTCGACCATATTCTGGATTGTCTTTGCCAAAATTATCAGCCACTTTAGTTGTTTCTTTACTCAAAATAATTTTACCATCATCATCATTAGCAAAAATATTCATCGTAATACCAAGTATACCAAGGGCAACTAAAATAAATCCAATAACTCTGAACTTAATACTTTTTCGCATAACCTTTCCTCCCTATTTTATCTAGGCAAAAAACCCCTAGAGATAGCACACTATAATAATTGACATCGAACAAAAAGTCAATAAAAAATAGATTTCAAGCCTAATTTTTCTCAAATTTTTATAATTCAAACAATTATTTTAAATGAATAAATATAATTCATTATTATTATGATAAGAAAAATAATATTTCTTACAAAAAATAATCTACAAAAAATGACAAAAAAAAAGAACCCAAGGTTCTAATTTTCAATCATATACCAAAGAAGTTCTTCATCTATCTGTGCATACTCAGGAGAATTATTTGGAAGATATACATTTATCTTTCTCAAATTCTTAGCATCAAGTTCATAAGTAATATCTCTAGTAATATTTCTATAATAGAAAACATATTGTTCTCCTTCAAAAGTATAAATAATTTCTAAACAATATTTATCTATTTCTGGATTATACAAAACATTATTTATATATCCATTAACTACAATACCATTATCTTCATACATCGTATTATAATTATTTTCTAAAGTATTATAACCATCATCTACTTGTGAATAATCATTTTCATAATTATTATCTACATTTTCATTATCAAACATTATTTTCACCTCTAATTATTTATCATATACATTAATAATTCTTCATCAATTTGGGCATACTCTGGAGAATTACTCGGTAAATATACATTAATTCTTCTAAGTTTCTTTTTATCTAAAACATCACTAACATCACAGTCTATTCCTTCATAATAGAATATATACTTTTCACCTTCATATAAATATTCTATTTCTAAAGAATAATGATCATCTTCTAGTAAAACATCTTTTATATAACCATCAACTATTAAACCATCATATAAAGATATCTCTTCTATATTTTCTTTATTATTACTATTCATTTCTTTAATTCTGCTTTTATTATGACTAAACTTATGAATACTATTATCTTCTATTTCTATAATTTCTTTTTTTATATATAAAACATTAATCCCCATTAGTATTAATAACACTCCAAATATAGGATAAATTAAATTAACAACTCTTAAATGTTTTAAGATAAAACCACCCGGTAAAAAGCATTCTAAAACACTATAAATAAATATAATAAATCCAAGAATAATTCCATATAAAAAACCTTTTTTAGAATTAGAACTTATCAAAAAAGACCCCCATAAACATAACATAGCCAAGATACAATAACCTATACCAAATACTAAACTAATTATTCTCTTTAAAGTAAACATTTCAACATTAAAAAGAATTGTTACTAAATAAGCAACAAATAAAGTAATTAAATATATTTTATAAATTACTATATCTTTCTCCATAAACTCATCTCTTTTATCTTATAAAACTAATTATTATGTACAATTGTACCTACTTCTTTACCATTAACTAAATCAATTAAATTACCTTTTTTATTTATATTAAATACAATTATTGGAATATCATTATCCATACATAACGTAGTAGCTGTTGAATCCATAACATTAAGTTTTTTATTTAAAACTTCTAAATAAGAAATATCTTTAATTAAAGTAGCACTTTCATCTTTTCTAGGATCAGCTGTATAAACTCCATCAACATTAGTAGCTTTTAAAACAGCATCAGCTCCTATTTCAGCACTTCTTAAAGCAGCCGCTGTATCTGTTGAGAAAAAAGGACTTCCTGTACCACAACCAAATACTACCACTCTTCCCTTGTTCAAATGACGATCCGCTCTATTCTTAATATAAAATTCCGCTATTTGTCGCATTTCAACTCCTGTTTGTACTCTAACATCTTGACCAAGTTGTTTAAAAGCATCTCCTAAGGCTAAAGCATTCATCGTTGTTCCAAGCATTCCAATATAATCAGAAGTACATCTATCCATATGCATATTACTTCTACCACGCCAGAAATTTCCACCACCGACAACAATCGCAACTTCTACTCCTAAGTCACACACTTCTTTTATTTCTGAACAAATTTCAAGTGCCCTATCAAAATCAATCCCATGACCAATCTTACCAGCTAAACTTTCTCCACTTAACTTAATTAAAATTCTCTTATATTTTAGTTCCAAATAAATCACTCCTATCATATTAATTATATAACATATTATTATAAAAAAAAAGAAAACAAATTATTTGTTTTCTTTTAATATTAAATATCTTCTTTCTCATATAGATTTTGATATAAAGAATTATTTTTCATAAGCTCCTTATGACTACCTTCTCCAACAATTTTACCTTTATCTACCAAAATAATTCTATCACTATCAATAACTGTTGATAAACGATGCGCAACTATAATAATCGTATAAGATCCCTTCATATTGTTAATAGCTTTTTTTATCTCTCCTTGCGTTTCATTATCTAAAGCACTAGTTGCTTCATCAAGTAAAATAACATCTGTATTTTTAAGAAGCGCTCTAGCTATCGCAAGTCTTTGCCTTTGACCACCAGATAAAGTAAGACCACCTTCTCCTACTAAAGTATCGTATTTATCAGGCAAAGTATTAATAAAATCATTTAAACACGCAATTTCACATACTTCTTTCATTTTCTTTTCTGATAAATTAGGATCTACTAATTTTAAATTATCTCTAATACTCATATTAAATATATAAGGATTTTGAGTTACAACAGCAATATTATTTCGAATTGAATCTTTATCATAATCTCTTATATCTTTATCATCAACTAGTATAACACCACGTTCATCTTCTAACTTATATAATCCACTTAATAAACTTAAAATAGTACTTTTACCACTACCACTTCTACCTACAAAGCTAACTGTTTCATGATGATTAACTTTAAATGAAATATCTTTTAAAACATCTTTTTCTCCATCATAAGAAAAATAAACATTTTTAAATTCTAATTCCCCATTAATCTTTTTCTTTTTAAAAGAACCAAACTCTTCTTTCTTAAATTTATCATTATCAATAATATCAAAAACTCTATCACAAGATAAATTAAACTGTTTCATAAGTTCTATAACATATGTAATATATCTAAGAAGACCATGTACCCTATCTTTATAAAGATAAATTACTAAAAAAGATGAAATGGTTAAACTCATATCATTTATTAGAATAATACCTAAAACAATAAATATAAAATTAAAGATACTACTAATAAAATTAATACCTAAACTATAACTAAAATTTACTTTTTGCATCTCATAATTTTTATTCAAAGCATATTCTAATTTTTCTTCTGTTGCTTCTAAAAAACTATCTGTTGCATTAAGCGCTTTAATATCACGAATACCACGAACTAATTCTCCAACCAATCCGGTATTCTTTTCAGAAATTTTTCTTCTTTCCTTTTCTATCTCAAAAGCTTTTTTCATCTTCATATTTTGAAGAATAAATAAAACAATCAAAGTAATTAAAAAATATAAAAACATAATTTTATTAACAACTAAAATAGCAAGTAAAACACCTATATTAGTTAAAACATCAATTATAGCATCACCAAGTCTTGTAAATATATTAGCAATATCCCTAGTATCAACATTTAATCTATCAATAAAAACACCACTAGATTTTTTATCAAGTTCACTAACTTCTAACTTTAAAGTTTCCTTTGCAATCTCACTTTGTAAACTAAGCGTTATATTTAATAAATATTTACCAAAAATCATATTATAAGAATAATGAGATATATGTCTTAATATTTCTAATATCATTACTATTAATGCAACATATAAAAGCTCAACAAATAAACCATCAGTAATATTAAGTAACATCTTAGCTGAAAAAACTGGAGCTAAAACACTCATACCACATAAAAGAAGTGAAAAAAACAAACATATAAATAATCTTTTTTTCTCTTTTTTAACAAATCGCCAACTCTTTTTAATATTTCTAAAAATCCCTTTAAAATTCTTTATATTTTTATTACTCATAATATCACCTATACATAGATATTTTAACAAAAAAAAGAAACTTATAAAAGTCTCTTATTTTTCCATACCACCAGTTTTTTCTTTTTCTATTTCAGCAAAACCTTCATTTATATATTGAGAAATAGGTCCAACATCAGCTAAATAACTTTTCATAGCTTCTTCTCTTTTCAAATCAAAATTTGTTGAATTCATCTTTTCCATAGGAATTTCATTATTTTCTGTTTTATATTTCTCAATTAACCCTCTTAATTCATCTGCTTTCATAAAAACCTCCTACCTAGTCTTAGTACTATCACCATTACTACTTACTAGTATATCACTTAATTCTTTAACTTGGCCACCAATATTAGCTTTTTTTTCTAAAAACTTATCTGCTATATATTCATAACTATAACCTTGGTCTCCAGCAATCTTATATATAATTGGTCTAAATACACTTAAAAACTTCTTCTCATCTAACTCATCAATCTTCGAAACAAAATAATTTAATTTTTCAACATTAAAATTACCAGAACCTATCTCATCTTTTAAATATGAATCCTTTAAACTATCAGATAATGTTTCTTTATTCATTCTCTTAAATAAGACTTCTCTTAAAGTACCAAATTCTAATTTTTGTTTACTTGTATTCATCTTTTCCAATAAATCTTCTTGATAATTATCAGTAAAATAAGCAACAATTATTTTTTCTTCCAAACTAGTCTTATCTAAATTTGAATTATGTTGAACAATTGCATATCCCTTTTCCTCATCATGATTTAACATCTTAACAAACGAATAAGTTGTATTAAATCCTAAAGTGTTTGCAATATTCGTTAAAACAACTTCTTCTGCAGATATATCTCCCTTTCTAAAAGACTCATCTTCTTTAACCACCTTAGTTGGATTATATCTTTCTTGAAGAAAACGTAATTTTTCTCCTAAATTATAATCAGTAATTAAATTAAATCTATCATTATCACTACCTAATGAACAATTATAAGAATTAACACCTATCGCTACCATATGTTTTCTAAGTTCCTCATCATAGGCACTTTGTAAAGCATTGATCCAATCCAATCGATACTTATCATCAACATTTTCACATTTCATAAGTGTTTGTGAAATAAAATTACCTAAAGCATCTTCTGGAAAATAATCATAACCAAGTCCTAGTCCCCCTAAACGTACATGTCCATGAATCGTTCTCGAACCACTAATATTATTCATATAACGCATCATTATATTACCAAGAAGCTCAGCATCAACCTCATCACTTTTAAACAACTCTTCTTCCATCGAAACTAAAACTTCTTTTTCATGAGCTTGAATCTTTTGATAATCAACAACTACTATCGGTATTCCAAAATCCTTTGCCGTTTTCAAAGATTCTACATATCTTTTAGACATACGATAATTTTCTTGTGTCTTATAAAAAACTATATAATCTGGTTGAAGCTTAACTTTATCTTCTTCATCAACTGAAATAAATCTATCAATTAACATTTCATTATAACCAAATCTTGTCTCATTAGACATTTGACTACCTACATAAAAAGGCGTATTTTTTCGATTATTAAAACGTAAATTAAAATTATTAGTATATGTATAAATATCTGTAGTTCCCATTGTATCTAAACAATCCCTAGGTAAAGATGCAAATCCTAAAACAGGTCCATCTAAAGATATTACCCCTAAATTATCATTACTAATAAATGAAGTACATAAACCTTGATTAATATCTCTAAAAGCTGTATTCCACTTACTAGCTATATTAACACCTTTATCAAAAAAACTAGTTGTACCATTAAGAGCAGTTACAATCATATTAAAATCAACACCTGCATCAATTAACTCTACACCATCATCAACAAATAAAACATCTTTCTTTGATAAATCATTTAATAAAATCTTATTATATGTATTCATATACATACGATTAAATAAGCCTTCCAACACTAACATTGAATTAACTTGTTTTTGATAATTCAAACCATGATTATCCATATAATTATAATAAAGATTTTGCAAAATACTAAGTTTCTCTTTATCTTCAATTGTTAAATTATTAATAGATACAATTGATCTTAATACACATAAAGACTCTACATCATCTTCTTCAACACTACTAGCTAAAGCCTCTAAATTATGTCCATATCTTGACGTTATAAATTCAGCTTCCCTAGAACTTATCCCATATATATTAGATAAAAAAGCATTTTTAAATTTAATAAAATCTTCTTGTGTTTCAATCTTTTTAAAATCCTTAGCTTCAAAAATACCATCTTCAAATTTACGAAAACCTTCACTACCAAAAATATTAATATGATTTTCTTTTCTTTTAGCAAGCACCTTATCCATAAATTCATCCAATGTATTTATACCATTAAAAGGATTTCGATAATCATAGCTATATGAATAATCCAAAATAGCATTAACAATCTCACGCATTTCAAAAGACATTCCATCTTTTATAGCTTCTCTAAAAGATTGTTCATTCTCTTTATCAACAATAACTTTATCATAAAAATCAATTAAAACATTTCGAAAATTTGAATTGGCATTTTCATCCCATCTATCAAGCGAAAATATCGCATACATAAATTCTGAAGTATGCCCTACTTGATTATATATGTGTTCACACATTTGTGATATTACAAATAAAGACTTTTCATCCCCATTAACTATATATCTTTCAACAAATTTAGTACTGTAATTTTCATCAAAAAACCTAAATAATTGTGAAAAAGTTTCTTTATTAAACATCGACAAAGTTCGATCATTTAAAACTTTATTAAACATCCTATCATCATACATTAAAGACTTCGCAAAAACACTACTACTTCTAAAACAATAATTAAATTTTTCAATAGATTCTTCATCTAATTTAGAATACATTTCTAAAATTTGTGTTAAACATATATACTTAAAATCATTTTTAGAATTAGGATGATAATTATTAAGTAAAAAATCACGTACTACTGGATCATCTAAAAAACCAGGAGTAGATACTAAATCAGCGTATAACCTTTGTTCAGTATCACGCATTTCTCTTTCTCTTTTATTGGTATTAAAAGCAGGTTGAAGAGAAAAAAGCTTATCAAAAATCTTTTGTAGTTGATTGTTACAATTACTAGGAGTTAATTCCTTAGCACTAGTTATTTCACTTAATAATAAATTTCTAACTTCATCTAATGATAAACTTTCTAATTTATTAATATTTTTAGATAAAAAATTATCATTCAAAAAAGGAAATACTTTGGCCATATATGGAATAAATCCCTTACTTAAAACTTCTTCTTTCTCTTCTTTCATATTATCACCTATACTTTTTTACTATCATCAATAACATCCATTGGGTCTCCCCCAGTTTTAGCTACATCTATTTGTTTTTGTAAAAGTTCAAACTTTTCTCTTATAGTATCCTTTTTATCCAACATTCTACTTGAAATATCTTCAAAAGGAATACCAGTTTCTTTTGATTTTTTCATAATTACTGGTGTAAATATGTGTAAGAACTCTTGACTACTCATTGACTCAATCTTACTAACATATTGATCCACTTTTTCAAAATTAAATGCATAGTCCCCTTCACCTTCAAGGACAACTTCTTTAAAAGGAGATTCAAAAATACTTGCATTAAAATCAAAATCATTTGATGCAGCAAATGGAAGATCTACATCACAATCATTCCAAATAATATCATTAGTAATTGGACTTTCTAAATTTTCATAAAAATATGACATAACTAAATTTTCAATAACAAATAATTGTTTATCTTCAGGTTCTTCAACATCTATCAAATGAGTAATTTCACCTGTTGCACCATTAAATTCACTCAAATACGTTACTTTAGATCCAATTTCCATAGCAGTAATAAAATCAATACAACTCTTCAACGCCGGATCATACTTTTCATCAGGAATAATTACTACTTTTGTTGAATCATCAAGAACTTTCTCTTCAAATCCAGAATTAACTTTTGGTAGAGGTTGTGTTATTTCTTCTGTCTTATCAGGATCATAGATATCGCCACTACGATAACGACTAATTTTACCTTCAATATCGTATTTTTCTAATACGAAACTAACAACAGAGTATTTATAACCACCAGCACCAATAGCTTCATCATACTTACGTTTTTCTTCTTGATAAACACTATCTAAAGCATCAATCCAAGCCTTAGCTTCTTCTGTTTCACCAAGTTCCACAGCTTTATTAAAAATATCATTAACAAAAGTTCTCATCGCATCAACAGAAAAATCTTCATATACTAATCCTTTACCAACAAAAGTAAGTGATCCAGTATAATTATTCATATATCTTGTCAAAATATCATGTACTAAATCCGGATTAACAGTATCATTACTAAACAACTCATCTCTCATACCATCAATAACACTTCGTTCATGTTCTTTAATCTTAGGAACGTCAACAACCATAATTGGTACTCCAAAATCTTTAGCGGTTTTATGTGCCATACGATAGTATGGATCATTTTCATGTTGTTCATCAAATTTAAAATAAATTAAATATTCTGGTTGCAACTTAAGTTCACCATTAGGACCAGAAGCTGCAAATCTATCTATTAAAATTTCATTATATCCATAACGACATTCGTCAGACATCATATTACCTGGAACAAAAAATCTATTTTTATTAGGCGAAGCTTTATTTTCTCTACGTAAATTCATAGCCGTAATATCTGTCCAAATATCACTAGTTCCCATCATATCCAAAGAATATTCTGGAACATTTGCAAATCCAAGTATTGGAGCACTCAAATCAATAACACCCATATTTTGAGCGCTAATATGTGTTGAACAGATTCCTTGCCCTCGACTCATTGATGCCGTATTCCATTTACTTGCCATATCAACACTATCATCAAATATGTTACTTACTCCCCCTAACGAAGTAACTAACATATTAAATTCAACACCAGCATCTAACAATTCAACACCATCATCTACTCTAATTACCCCTTTTGCATCCTTACTACTAGTAAGTAATTTATTATATGAATTCATATACATATTATTAAGTGCACCTTCAACAATCGCAAACGATGCATATGGATTTTGATAATCAAATCCCTTTCTTTGCATTTCAGTTAAATAAGCTGTTTGTAATACTCTTAATTTATCAGCAAAATCAGGACTAGAAAAATCAAGTTCAACCAAACTACATATTGCTTTAAGCATTTGTAAAGCTGGTAAATCCTTTTTCATTATAGCCATTTTACTCTCATCTAAACTAGCTAAGTACTCCTCATCACTCATTCCCTCAGGTCTTGGTGGAATACCCGCTTCAAGCCCTTTTAAATGTTTACCATAATGAGTTGCAAAATACTGAGCAGATTTTAGAGAAATACCATATACATTTTCTAAAAAAGCTGCAACAAAGTCATCACGCATATCATAATCAAAACTTGATGATTTTGGAAAATCTTCTGGTTTAAATAAATTCATTCTAGCTTTTTCAACACCACTATCACCTAGTATAATCGCATGTTGTCTATTACGTATATTTTCAGCTTCTAAAACAAATTCATCATAAGTATCAAATCCTCTAAGAGGATGTCTACCTCTATTATATTTACTTTCAACTATAAAATTAATTAATTCTTTTACACCAGCAATATTATCAAGACTAAGAATAACATCTCCAGCTACTTTTTCTTCTGATTTATCAAAAATCAATTTATCATAAAAACTTTCTAAAATAGGAACAATACTTCTGTTTTCAGAATTCATAAGCATCATCGCACACTCTAAGAATTCAACACTATGTCCAGTTAACTGTTTTACTTTTTTATTTAGAATAGACATCATAAATAAAGCTTTATCTTTTTCTGGTAAAAATAATTGATCTAAATTATCATAATAATTACTATTTAAATAAAATCTATATAATAAACTTAAATCTTCTTTATCAAACATCGACATTGTTCTTTCAGAAAAGAACCTATCAAGTGGTACATCTGGATTATCTAGAAAGAAAGTAGAAACATAATCTGTACTTCTAAAGACATAATTAAACTTGTCAATTGCCTCTTGCGAATGAGTCGCATAATAATCAGAGACCTTTATTAAAAGATTTTTCTTAACCTCATCCTGATTATGCATTGAATAAAAATCATTTTTTAAAAAAGATACAACATAAGGCTCAGTAATCAAACCAGGTGTAGAAATGATATCAGCATAAAATCTTTGTTCATCTTCACTATAATTACGACCATATTCTGACATTGGTTGATAACTTAATAATTTAGAAAAGATTTTTTGCAATTGAACTTTTCGATATTCACTATCAGCAGTTTCTAATTCTTTTATTTCTGCTAAAACAGCACTTCTAACTACTTCAATATCCATACCAACTAATTCAACAAATTTTTGATCTAAGAATGATGGTCCAGCTTTAACTGGTTCTGGAGTTATAAAAGAAGCTTGTGCACTATTACTCAAATTTGGAGATAATTTAGGTTCAAAATCAGGTAAATCACCAGCCTTTTTAAAAAAATGAGAACTTTCTTTATGCTTATCATCATTAGTATTTTTACCTAGTTCAGTTATTTCTGAATCAATAGGAATAATATCATCTTCAGCTTTAGAAGAAAAATCAGTTCCAAAATCAGGTTCACTTAATTCACTCTTTTGTTCAGCCTTTTCCCATCTTCCTACTAAATCTTCTAACTCTTTCCAAAAATCATCATCTGAAGAATGTGATTCAACTACCGGTGGTATTTCTTCAGCTTCTTTTTTATCAGGAAAAATCCAATCCTTAGGAAATAGTTCTAAAGTATCTTCTAAATCAGGTGCAGAAGCTACTACTTGGCTACTTTCAACTGCTACATCAATATCAGAAACTCCCGCAATTACTCTATCTAATTCATCAAGACTTAACTCTGATTCTAAACTAGCTAAACTTGAACTAAGCTCATCTGGTTCAACAATGGAAGCCATCTTGGAATCCTTAACTAAACTAAAATTCCCTTTTCCAGTTAAACTTGAAAGAAAACCAGAACTCATCTTCAATTTACTTTTTAAATTATCCAAAAAATTCATTCTATCACTGCCTATTCTCTATAATATGATTGTACCAAATATAAAGAATAAATAAAATTACTTTTACAAAGATTTAACAAAAAAAGAAAAAATATATTATATATTTTTTCCTGTTTCATCTTTTTTTTCATTACTATCTCCTTTAGGAGAATTAATAAGCTTTTCAAATTTTTCAAAATTTTCTCTAATAGATTTTTTTCTATCTAACAAAGTCGATGATATTTCTTCAAATGAATTACCACTCATCATAGCTTTCTTTTCAATAAGTGGTCTAAAAATTTGTAAAAAAGATTTATCATCTAATGCTTCTATTTTAGAAACAACTTTATCAATCTTTTCAGGTTTAGGTTTAATTTTAACTTTTTCATAAAAAGAACCACTATAACCACTTATTAAATCAAAATTTTCATCATCATTTAACTTAATATCCATTCCCGCTGACTTAGCTACTCCTCGATATACAAAACTAATCGGATACTCAGCCATACTACCAGTAAAATATGAAAAAACTAAACTTTCTAAAATAAATTCTTCAACATTTTCACTCTTTGGTTCATTAATTTGAATAACATGACTTATTTTATCAGAATTACTATCATAAACTGGTTCATAAAACAAATTATCTACAATCTCAAAAGTTTTTTTAAAATCAAGAAGAGTCTTCATTCCAGGCGATAACTTCGAATCCGGTACTATAGTTGCTTTCGAACCATCAGTCAAATATGCCAGTCTAATATCATCACTAAATTCTATTTCATCTAATATTATTTCCTTAGGTAAATTAGATTTTAAATCACCTATTTTTCCACTTACATCATATGTATCTAAAATAAAAGTACTACCAACTGAATAACTATATCCACCTGTACTTCTAGCTTCTCTAAATCTTCTTTCTTCTTCTAAATAAGACTTTTCTAAAGCATCAATCCATTCTCTAGCTTGTTTTTTATCTTCCAAGGAAGAAATCTTGGAATATACTTCATTAAAAAATGTACGCATTCCTTCAACCGAGAAGTCCTCATCATATTTGCCACTTCCAACAAAAACAAGAGAACCAGTATAGTTATTCATATATCTGGTAACAATATCTTGCATTAATTCACTATTAACAACATCACTTCTAAATAATTCTTCACGCATTTCATCAATAACACTTTTTTCATGTTCTTTAACCTTTAAAACATCAACAATTTTCAATGGAATACCAAAATCTTTAGCCATCTGTAAAGACCCCTTATATAACGGATCTTTCCTATAATCAGAACCACATTTAAAATACATAATATAATCAGGTTGTAATTTAAAATTACCATCTTCACTCTTACTTAAAAACCTATCAACAAGAATTTCATTATATCCATATCTTGTTTCATCAGCCATAATTGTTCCTGGTACAAAACGACGATTATTATCTCCGGCTCTATGAGCCATTCTTAAATTAAAACTACTAATTCCTGTCCAAATATCACTAGTTCCCATCGCATCTAAACTACTACTTGGAATATCAGAAAAAACTAAAAATGGTGCTGTTAAATTAATTACCCCTATGTTTTGAGCATTAATATAAGAAGTACATATTCCATGTTTACTAGAAAGAGATGCTGTATTCCATTTACTAGCCATATTTACCTTACCATCAAAAAATGAACCAACTCCATTAAGAGATGTTACAATCATATCAAATTCTACTCCTGCATCAAGTATTCTAATACCATCAGATATTTCAATTAACTCACCTTTAGAAGCAGGTGTTAACTTCTTATTATAAGTATTAATATACATATTATTTAAAATACCTTCCACAATTGCAAATGAAGCATATGGACTCTTATAATCAATTCCTTTTGCTTTTAACTGTTTCAAATAAGCACGTTGTAATACTTCAACTTTTTCTTCTAACTTCGGATCATCAATATTAATTTTTACAACACTATCAATTGCTTGTAATAATTGTAATGCTACAAAATCTTCTTTTTTAATTGTCATTTTACTTTCATCTAAACTAGCTAAATATTCACTATCACTCATTCCATTTCTCGGTGGAATTCCTTTTAAAAGTTCACTTAAATGTTGAGCATAAGCCATCGAAAAATATTCTCCATCAGCCAAGGTAATACCATACAAATTACTTAATATAGCTTCTTTAAATCGAATTAAACCCTTCTCATCTAATTTTAATTTAGGAAGTTCTCCTTCATGTTGTTGACTAAATAACTTTAAAAAATCATCTCCTAAAATCATTTGATGATTAGCTTTTCTCTCATTAGAAATAACATCAACAAAATCTTTCCAAGAAGACATTCCCGAAAAAGGACTAACATAATAATAAGAACTTTCAAGTTCATAATGACTACGTATCATATAATTAACAAAATCATGTAAACAATTTGTATTACTAATTACTTGTAAAAACGAATCATGATTAGACTTATCTTTGATTGCCTCATCATAATAACTATTAAGTAATTTAGTAAAATTCGAATCTTCTATAAAACGAAAAACAGAATCAATAAACTCAGCACTATGACCAGTAATAGATTTAACTTGTTTAGTCATTGCTGATACCAAAAATAATACTTTTTCATTTTCAGGTTTAATTAACTCTTTAAAAGCCATATTACCTAGATGAAATCTATATATCAAAGATAAATCTTCTTTATCAAACTTAGATAAAAAATCCCTTGAAAAAACCTCATCTAAATTAACATCATTATCTAATAAATAACTAGCAACATCATCACTAACCATAAATACATAATTAAATTTTTCTATTTCTTCTTTAGAATGTGATTCATAAAAATCTGATATTTTTTCTAAAAGCCTAGCTTTCTTTTCCTCACTATAATTACTACTGAAATACTCTTCTTTTAGAAATTTACGAACATAAGGATTAGTTAAAAATCCAGGAGTTGATATAAGTTCAGCATAAAATCTTTGTTCATCTTCTCCAAACTTTCTTGAATTTTCTTTTAATGTCTGAAAACGAAATAAAGCAGTAAAGATCTTTTGTAATTGCTCATTTCTAACTTTAGATTTAACTCGTTCTAAAGCATTAATTTCATTCATAAGAATATTTCTAACTTCATCTACACCCATATCTAATAAATCACTCATCGACTTATCAAGAATTGTCTTCTTAGATAAAAGTGGAACCGGTGTATAAAAAACACCTTGTAACCCAGCAAATATTCCTTTTGATAAAGTTGGCTCATAATTAGGAAGAGTTTTAACTTCTTCAGTTTCTTTATCAATAGATTCATCTAATACTTCAGTAACTTCTTCTCCTTCTTCATTAAAAGCATTAATTTCTTCTAAATCAACTGTACCACTTTTACCTTTTTTAGTAAGTCCAAATCCATTTTTTAAAATATCAAAAGAAAGTTTACTAACAATTAATTTCTTTTTTATACTATCAATAAAATTCATATTATCACAGCCTATTCTACTACTATATAATTGTATCAAATATTAATATTAAATAAAATCTTTTTACACAAACTTAACAAAAAAAGAAACTTGTTTAAAGTTTCTTTCCACTATCACTATTATTTATTTCATCAGTTGAAGCTTTAATACTAGACCTTAACTTTCCAAAATCTTTAGCAATCTTCTTTTGCTTATAAGTTATATTATCTATAATATCAAACATCTTCCCAAAATCTCCATTAGCTTTTTTATTCGCTAAAGAAATAAATGGTGTTATTAATGCAGAATCTTTCATATTCTCAATATTTGAAATAAGCTTATCTACCTTATCCCAATTAAACTCTTTACTTAACAAATATTCTTTTAAAGGAGAATTTAATACCTGCGTACTAAAATTAAAGCTTGACTTAGAATTAAGTTTTATATCTTTTTGACCATTATAATTTACAAGATCCATAAGTAAAAGATTATCAGTATTTTCAAAGAAATAAGACAGTACTAAACTATTAGCGATAATCTCATCATTTGTTACATCTTTAAGAGATAATAAATAATTATTTTGACTATCTTTTTTCATATCAATAATTGAATTTTGATTGATTGCTTCAATTAATAGATAAGCTGCTTTAGAACTAATAGTCATTTCAGGACCTAAAGTAACAACTTCATCACTTTTAGTAGAATCATCCATACTTTCATTACTTTGTTCTAATGTATCATCAACAAACTTTCTTTCAACATCTTTTTTTGTCTTAAGAATTTTTTCATCTAATTTCAAATCATCAAGAACAAAATTTCTAATAGAATAAGACTCAGGAGAAACTCTTTGCGATTCATGATACTTTCTTTGTTCATCAAAATAAGCTTCTTCTAAAGCAACTATCCATTCATTTGCATTATCTTTATCACCTATTGTATTTATTCTACCTAATACATCATTAAAGAAAATATCCATATCATCTAAAGAAAAATCTACAGGATATTTATTCTCAAATTTGCCACCAGAATTAACCTCATAAAATTGATTTTTTGCCTTATAGCTTTTAAAATATCCAACAAAATTAGCTGCACCAACATAATTATTCATATATCTCGTAATAATTTTTGTCATTAATTGTTTGTCTACTCTATCACTACTAAATAATTCTTCTTTCATCTGATTGATTTGTTGGCGTTCATAATCTTTTATCTTATAAACATCAACTAACATCACTGGAATATTAAAGTCTTGAGCCATTTTTACAGAATTTTTAAATCTAAAATCATCTTTATAATTATCATCAAATTTATAATATACAATATATGAAGGTTGAAGTTTATTATCATCATCATCATTGTTAAGAAATCTATCAATTAAAAGTTCATTATATCCATATCTTGTTTCATCAGCCATAATATTACCAGGAACAAAAGTTCTGTTTTTCTTAAGAGTAGCTGGATTTTCAGACCTTAATGTTGCCTCATCTGTATAAGAATAAATATCACTTGTTCCCATCATATTTAAAGAAACACCATCTAATTCTTGAAACCCTAATATCGGTGATGCAATTGTAAATACCCCTAAATTTTGCGAACTAATATGTGATGTACAAAGTCCTTGACAACCAGATCCAGTTGCTGTATTCCATTTAACAGACATATTTACATTACTATCAAAAACTTTACCAACAGCTCCTATAGAACTAACTAGCATGTCAAATTCAACACCAGCATCTAATAATATTACATTATCATGAAAACCAATAATCTTCTTACTATCAGTAACAGACATTAATCTTTTACTAAAACTATTCATATATAAATTATTTAAAGCACTTTCTAAGACAGGGAATGATACATATTTAGATTTAGATAATACTCCCTTTTCTTGCATTTGTCTTAAATAAGCTATTTGTAAAACATTAATTTTATCAATTAAATTAACATCGCTATTAGATAATTCACAAATATTACAAATTGAAGTTAAAACTTGTAAACTACCATAATCTTCTTTTTTAAAAGGAAGTTTACTTTCATCAAGACTATTTAAATATTCTTCAACACTAACAGACTCATCTTTAACTGGAAGTCCCTTATAAAATTCATCTAAATATTTACCATAAAATTCTTTAATATATTCAGCTTGTTTTAAACTTATACCATAAATATTCTTTAAAAAGGCTTTCTTAAATTTTTTTAGTTCATCATTAGTATATTCTTCTTTAGTTGGAATATCACTTTGTTCATAAACACCATAACAAATTTTTTCCACACAACCTTTACCTAATACTACTTCATGATTATATTTTCTATCATTATCAATTCTATCGAAAAAATCAACAATACTACTAGATCCTTTATATTTAAAACCATAAAGAGAACCACTTTCTAATATAAAACTAATAAGTTCAGCTGTACCTAAATTATCATTAAAATCAATAGTATCAAAAAAACTATCTTCACTTACTCCAACATAATCATAATAACTATTAAGTAAAGGAACTATTCCTGAACTTTCTCTTAAAACATTTTTCATAGCATCTAAATACTCGTGATTAGCACCAATGCATTGATTTAATTTCTTAGAAAATTGAGCTAAAACAAAAACAGCTTTTCTATTATCAGGATTAGTAAAATTTTTAATTTCAAAACTTCCACTATAATTAAAATTAAATCTATATAAAAAAGCTAAATCATCTTTACTAAATAAAGATAGAAAATCTTTTGGAAACATTTCATCTAAATCAACATTCTCATTTGCTGTTAAATATACAGATACTAAATCACTACTTTTAAATATATAATTAAACTTATCAATCGTTTCATCATCATGTTTTTCATAATAATCCATAATTCTTAATAATAACTTATACTTTTTCGTTTCAGTAATATTCACAGCCCTAAAATCATTTTTTAAAAATTCTTTAACCATTGGATTATTAAGAAAACCAGGAGCAGAAATTAAATCAGCATAAAATCTTTGTTCATCTTTGTCATAAGAACGATATGAAAATGATGTATCAATAGATTGAAAAGACAATACCTTAGAAATTAATTTTTGTAAAGTTTGATTTCTTTCATTAACCGAAACATCTTCTAACGCTTCAACAGCATATCGTAACTTTTTCTTAACCATAACAAGAGGCATTCCAACTAATTCATTAAAAGAACAATCTAAAAAATCTTTACCATTATCATCTAAAAAAGGACCTTCTTCAATTTGTTCACTGTTATAGTTTAAAGATGAAAAATATTCATCAGCTAATATAGGATCTATAAATTTTAAATATTCAATATATTCTTCACTTTTTTCATTTTCAATCATCTTTAAATACTTGGGAATATTTTCTTTATCAATACTATAATTATTATAAATATTTATATTATCATTTAATACTTTTAAACTATCTACAAAACTATCTTGTTCCATCGAAAACACCTTACTCTCTACTATAAATAGTATATCAAAGAAACAAAAAAAGAAAAACAATGTTTTTCTTTTTCACTTAATTTGACTAGAAACGTTAGTATCTTCATTATTCATCTTTTTAATACCAACTTGTAACTTATCAAAATTTTCTCTAATTGAATTCTTTTTATCCAACATTCTAGTTGCCAAAGCTTCAAAAGAACTATTGTCTTCCTTTGCCTTTTCTTCTATGATTGGTTTAAATATATCTAAAAATTTCTTATCATCGATTTTCTCAACAACAGAAACAAAATTTTCAACAATATTACTATCTAGTCTTATAAAAGAATCTTCTGAAGTATCTAAAGCCATTGAATAAAAACTTGATTTTAAAACTTCTTCTGTGAAATCAAATTCTTTATTACCATCAACATTAAAACTAGAATTAAATCCATCAGTAAATAAAGTAAACATACATGATTCTTCGCAACATTCTAAAAAATAAGATGAAACTAAATTTTCAACAATCAATACTTCTTCATTTTCTGCTTCATTAACACAAATAACTTTACCTGTATTTCCTGTTAACTCATAATTATCTATTATTTCAAAAGTAGTACCAATCTCAATCTCATTAGCAAGATTAATAAGCACTTGATAAATTGGCAAATAAGTTTTCTCAGATAAAAAAGTTCCTTCTTTATCTTCTCCTATTGATACCTCAGGCATACTATTAGGATTTATATAATTATCTTGTTCTTTTTCAAAACTATATCCTAAAGAAGTAAAATCATCTTTCATATCACTAATTTTAGAGCGAAGATTATAATTATTTAAAACAAAGGTCTTAACCGATGCTTTATAAGTACTAACTTCATTTACTAATACATCATATTTTTTTCTTTCTTCTAAATAACATTCTTCTAAAACTTTTAACCATTCTACACCTTTAGATGAATCTTGTTGTTTTATCTTATTTATAGTCATATTAAAAAACTGTTCCATGCCATCAATTGAAAATTCATTCGCAGTCCTATTAGGATAAAAATAAGAAATAGATAAAGAACCAGAATAATTATTCATATATCTAACCATAATTTTTTTAAACAAATCCTTATCAACTTCATCACTTGAAAATAATTTTTCTTCCATTACTTTAATTGATTCTTTTTCATGTTTCTTTATTTTAGGAACATCAACAACTACAATAGGAATATTAAAATCTTTAGCAACTTTTAAACTACGACGATATATTTCATCATTGGTTCTTGCAAAATCATTTTCAAACTTATAATAAACAACATAATCAGGTTGCATCTTTATTGTTCCATATGCATCATTTATCATAAATCTATCTAAAAGAATTTCATTATAACCATATCTTGTTTCATTAGACATAATACTACCAGGAATAAACTTTCTATTAGAATATCCTAAATAATTATTTTTCAAATTAAACATTGAGGTCTTTGAAAAAATATCATTTGGTCCCATTGAATACAAACTACCGCTAGGAATATTTGAAAAACCAAGTATAGGTGCATTTAAATCTATTACCCCTAAATTTTGTGAACTTATATGTGATGCACATAATCCTTGTGATGTTGACATAGAAGCTGTATTCCACTTACTAGCCATATTGACAAAATCATCGTATAAAGCTCCATCTCCTTGTAAAGAAGTAATAATCATATCAAAATTAACCCCTGCATCAAAAACAGCAACACCATCATCTACCTTAATAAAATCTATACCATTATTAGCATTTAATAAACGCTTATTATAAGTATTCATAACCATCTTATTAAGCAGACCTTCAACAATACTAGAAGCAGCCATAAATTCTTGATGATTAAGACCCTTCTCTTTTATTTGTTTTAAATAAGCTGATTGAAGAATATAAACTTTACTATCAAATCCTCGATCATTTATATCTAAATCAACAATATTTAAAATAGCTTTAAATACTTCTAAAGTAGAATAATCCTCCTTAGCTATTACCATTTTACTTTCATCTAAACTATTTAAAAAATCTTCATCACTAATATCTTCATTACGAGAAGGAATCCCTTTCATAAATTCATCAATATACTCACCATAATATTTTTTTAATTGTTCGGCTGTTCTTAAAGAAATACCATATAAATTATATAATATCGCAGACTTTAATTTCTTTAAATCACGTTCAGTATAAATAGCTCTAAATTCAATATTAAAATCATTATTCTTTACTTTACGAAAACCATCATCTCCTAAAATAACTTCATTAAAATTATCCCTAATTTCATATATTTTTTCTTTAAAATCATGAATATTATTTTTCTTAAATAATCCATCTAAAAGACTACTATCATTTCCGTATTGAATAACATAATTAATTAATTGCTTAAACATAAATGGATCTTGTTCATTAACTAAACTTGAAAAATATTTTTCGTTCTCTCTAGAACCAATATTAGTATTATAAAAATCAATTAATAAATTCTTAAACGATTCTTTTTCATACAACAAAGATAAAGCCGGCTCTAAGAAAACAGCACTATTACCAATCACAGAATTAACTTTTTTAACCATTTCTGAAATAACAAACATTTCTTTTCTATTTTGAGAAGACATTAATACTTTAAGTTTATATTGATCACTCTTAGTTCTACTACAAAAATAAAATCTATATAATTGACTTAAATCTTCTTTACTAAAAGAATCTATAAAATCATCTGGAAAAACAGAAGCAAAATCATACTTAGTTCCTGAATTAGTTAAAAAACGTCTACCCACTTCACTACTACTTCTAAAAATATAATTAATTTTTTCTATTTGATCTTCAGTATGAGTATCATAATATTTGTAAATAGATAAAAGCATATTTCTTTTTTCATTTATGTATTCAACCTCTGATTCATACTCTCTTTCTAAAAAACTTCTAACATAACTTAATTTAGAAATACCCGGCGCACTAATAAGATCTATATACATACGTGATTCTACCGAACTAAACTCCGAATCATAATGATGTAAAAATTGCTTTGGCTGCATTTCAAATAAGCGATCGAAAATCTTACGTAACTGAACTTCTCTAACTTCTTCACTCATATCTTTTAAATCATATAATTCATCATATAAAAGTTCTTGTAATAAAACAATATTCATCCCTTCAAGCTCAACAAGAGTTTTATCTAAAATTGAAGGAAGAGTATCATACTTACTTAAATCTTTTTTTTGAGTTTGAAAAGTAGGAAGTAAATCTTCATCTAATTTAGGAGTATAAACATCAGTATTTCTATAAGATGTATCAGAAATAGATTCTTCTTCTATCTGATAATCAAATTCACTACTACTAGCATTAGTTCCTAAAATAGCATCTGTCTTTTCAAAAAGTTCAACGATATTTTCTTTAATAGTATTTTCTTTTTCTTCTACCAAATTAATTTTTTTAGCACTTTTAGCTAGTTTTATCCCACTCTTAAAAAATTCAAAAGTTAATTTTCCCATATTAAAATTTATTTTTATTTTTTCTTTAATTCCCATACGATCACTCTCTATTATAAGTTTATCAAAACTAAAAATTAAATAAAACTATTTTTACATAAATTAACAAAAAAAGAAAAACCTAAGTTTTTCTTTTATTTATATAATTCCTTAACATCTTTAGACATAGTTTTAATAGTATTTTGATACCTATCAGCTAAAGAAATAATATAATCTCTTTTTACTAACTTTTCTTGCCATTTAGATGGAATATTATCAATACCATATCTTATACCACACAATCCACCTGCAATAGCAGCAACTGTATCAGTATCTTCACCTAAATTAACAGCTTTTAAAGTTGCTTCTTCATAATTATTTGTTTTTAAACAACACCATAAAGCAGCTTCTAAAGACGAAACAACGAAACCGCTAGAACTAATATCCTTTTCATTTTCAATAGTAGCAATTTCTCCACTTAAAATTCTTTTAAAATTATTAGTTGTAGCCTTTGAATACATTGTTGTATCAACTCTTTTTAAATCTTCATATGCTTCTTTAAAATCCTTACCATCAAGAAGTGATAAAGCATATTTTGTATATAAATAACAAGCCATACAACTAATTTCATGTCTATGCGTAATTGATGATAAATCATCAATAATATCAGCCATCTCATAATCATTACATGGATTTTCTTTAAAATAATAAGCAATTGGTAAAATACGCATTAAAGAACCATTACCATTATCATATATACCATTACATCCTGCTTTAGTAGCTTCAACACCTGTTGTTACATAATTTTGAAGAGACTTATGAGTCGTAATTCCAATATCAAATAATTTATCATGAGCATTATATTTCTTACCACTAGCCCATAAACAAAAATTAGTTGCTATTTGTTCATAATCAAGTCTCCCAGACTCTATAACTCCATCTAGTGTTGCTAAAACCATTGATGTATCATCACTCCAAGTTCCTTCCGGTTGATTATATGTACCATTACCAATCATATCCGTAACTGGTTTTAACTTAAGTACTTCTCTACTTTTAAATTCAACAGGAACACCTAAAGCATCAGCAACAGCAAGACCTATAATTCCATCTTTAACGTCCATTAATACTACCATCTTTCTTAGTTAAAGTCTTAGCATCAATCTTGGCAAACTCCTCATTAATAAATTGTGAAACAGAACTAACATCATCTAAATAACTTTTCATAGCTTCTTCACGTTTTGATTCAAAACTTTTATCAGTTTCAACTCCATTTGGATTTTTCTTTGCCTCTTCAATTGCTTTTCTAACATCATCAGCTGATAACATCTAACATCACCTCAATTACATTTTAACACAAATTATTATAATAACTCTATAGAATTATTATACATTCTACGCATTAAGCTTTCCATGATTACTAATGCTTCTACTTCTGTTGAAGCATAAATACCATTTTTCTTAACATATTTATAATAAACTTCTCTATATAAATCAATTTCTTCTTTATCTTCTAATTTAAGATTATATAAAGACTTCATCGCTATAATAGTTTCATATACCAAATTTTCCTTATTATTAAATGTTCCCCTAAAATTTTTCATAAAATCATCAAAACTTTCAATTAACTTTTCAGCTTGATTATAAGTTAATCCATATATTGTACTAAAAAAAGCAATCTTTAAATTTAATAATTGGTTTTCATTATCCATCTTAGGAAAATCTAACATAACATCAAAAGTATTATCTTTAAACTTCTTATAACCTTCAACACCAAATACCGCAATATGTACCATTTCTTTACCTAAATTAAATGATTTAGTTAAATCATCAATATTAGAAATAATATCTGGAATTGTATCATTAGCATAAATAACACTCATTAAATTAAATGTATAACAAAGTAAATCATTTAACTCATCCGGTACTTCATCTTTAAACTTCGTATTAAGAATCTTTTCATTTTCTTCTGAAACAACAAATCTATTATAATAATCCCATAATAACTTACGATAATTATTATAATTTAATAATGTAAGAACAGCATCAAAATAATCATTATCATCTTCAACTTTACTTAAAACAAGATCATCCATTTTAGATACCATATATAAAAACTTATTGTTTTTACTTTTAAATAAAGCATTTATAACTCTACTCTTATCATTATCTTTTAATAAATAAGATAAAAATTTCTTATAGGACTCTTGATAAAAACTATTTAAAATACGACTAGAGAAAACATCTTTTACTGAAAAACTTTGATCAATAACAATTAAATCAAATAATTTTTCATTTTCTAAAAAGATAGAATCTATTAAACTAGCTGTATCTAAATCTCTATATACTTCGTATAAATCTTTTAAATAAATAAATTCTTCTTCATCTAAAACTAATTTTATTCCCTCATTATTCATAAACTTTTCTGAAGTAATAATACGATAAAACTTTTCATATTGATGAGAAAAATTCTTTATAAGCATAACTCTTTTTACAATAGCAATAGCAATAGAACGAGTATAATCATCTCCATACCCACGAACTTCTTTAATATTATCTTCTATCATTAATAAAACATCATCAATTTCAACATTTATAAGTTCGTTAAGTGTTAACGACAATAATTTCTTACTCATTTCAATCACCCACTATTTTACTCTAATATTATTTTAACAAAAATATAAAAAATAAAAAAGATATATAATCTTTTTTATTATTTCTTGAACTTATTCTTTACTCCAATTATATTACCTTCATAATCAAGTTCAATAATACTTGACCTTGAATAATGCTTATCAATAGCAGCTTTCAATTCCTTAATATAACTTAACCCATCAATTGGACCAGGAGAAATCTTACGAGTTCCTTCTTTTATTACCTTTATAAGAGCTTCTCTTTTTTTCATTGTATAACCATCAAAATCATCTATCTTAGCAAATTTTCTATTATTAGGTAATTCTCTTAAAGTTCTAATCAAATCTGTTTTAACTTTATTCTTATTAACTTTTTCAGCATCTAATAGATAACTTAAATAGCTTTCAACTAATCTACCTTCTACACTAGTAGCATTTCTTTTTGTTCTTTCAAAAGCTTCTTGTAATTTAGGATTATTTTCCCTTGCAACAACAGGATCATAATTTTCAAGAATATTTAACTTTGATAAATCAATATATGTATTTATCTTAGCTAATTTAGCTTGTTTTTGCTTAATTTCTTCTGGATAATGTGCATCTATTCCAACAACTGCTGAATTACCAATTTGACAAGCAACAGCCCAAAATAAATTAGTTGGATACCTAGCATGTTTACCATTAAAAATTGCCATTTGTTCCTCATTTAATCCCGATTCTGCAACTTTCTTATCATATACATGAGTTGCACCTAAATTAATTTCTAAAGGAATATTATATTCTTTAGCTTTCATACAAATCATACGCGAAGCTTCCAAAGCCTTATAAAAATATTCTTCTTGCTGTGATTCTGGAATTCCATCTCTATATTGCATAAAAATATCAGGATGTGCCACAATATCAAAAATACCACTTTCAATACCAGCACATACTTTCTTAGCATATTCAATTGGATAATCAACACTATATCTAATATCCTTATTTAAAACATAGTGTTGTCCCATAATCATATAATCACAATTTTCTCTTAATTCACACAAATACGCATCAATTATCTCATCGTATTCAGCTTCAAATCCTAAATATACATCAATCGTACCTTTATATAATTCTTTTAATTTCTCTATTGAATCATAATAATCGTATCTATCACTATCATGCATTCTTACATAACTATCACCAAAAAAGATAGGATGAACAGGTACATGATCAGTAACTCCATATTTTTTATAACCACATTCTACAGCTTTTAAAATATATGCTCCATCAGGAACATTTGCTGCATGACCACATCTAAATGTATGAGAATGATAATTATATTCTTTACTATAATCCATTTCTATTTTTTTCCTCTAGCAAGATTTTCTTCTCTTACTTCCGATAGATTTTGAAAAAATGTTTCAATATTAGTACGAATATTTACTTTTCTAGCAGTAATCTTATCAAGCATCATATTTGGATCTGTCCCAAAAGCTTGACCACAACTTTCACAATAAGGAACAAACATACTACGATATCTATCATTATCAACAGCATCAACCCTATCCATATATCCACTAATAACATCCCAATCAATATCAATCTTACCTTCAGAATATCTTCTAAACAAAGTATTATAAATCGGTTCTGTTTCTCCATATTTTCTATTTGGATGATAAGTAATATCTGGTTTTTCACTAGCTGGATCTCTTAAATATCTAAAGGATTGTTCCTTATCAACACCTCTAATAATACCATTTTCATCAGTTATAAAATTTCTTCCATGAGAATCAAAATTACATAATAAATAATCAGTAACAAATTCTCTCATAAATTGATTAATTTCTTCCTGAGTAAAAGGAATACTTTCATCATATTGCATAGCATGATAATCTCTTCCATTATCAATAGTCGAAACAAGTTCTTGAACAGAACCTTGTAAACTTCCAGCATCTACATATTTACAAATAACAGCTGACGATGGATCAACTATTCTTTGTACTTCATATGCACACTCTTGAACAATCCCTCTAAAAGGTTCAACATTTCCACTAAACTTGGAAACTGCCGGTTTATATATATATTCCTTACCATCATTTCCTTGAAGGGTGTACATCGTACCTGTACCACCCATATTAACTTTTTTTAACTTGCTATTTTCTATATCCATAAATTTCACCTACCATATATTTTATTTTATCAAATATCTAATAAAAAAAGTAAAATTTACAAAAACTTTACCTTTTCTTTACATTGTTTTCTGTTTTCTTAACAGTGTCAACTACCGGAAGTTTAGACACTTCTTCAACAATTGTATTTTTCCTTTTCAAAATCTTTTTAAAGACTCTATCCTCTGTAACATCTCTTTCATCAGCAATTCTTTTTATTATAGGCTTAAAAATATTTCTAAATTCATCTTCATCCATATTATTAACTTTACTTGCAACTTCTACAAGCAAAGGTGTTCTATTTATAACTGGACTATATACCTCACTAGTCATCAAACTTTCCATTAAAGATGTTCCTGGCATAAAATGATTATATTCCATTTTCGCATAGTCACAGCTATCTAAATTACAGAAATAATTATCATTAAAATTCCCCATTAAATACGAAATAACAATACCATATGCAGCCTTATCTTCATCACTCAACTCACTAACAGCTTTCGTTAAATAAATTCTTTCTCCACTACTATCTTCCATCTTAACATAAGCATGCTCAAATAAATAGTTTGAAAGTCCAACTATTACATCTATCTCTGGGATTGGTTCAAGTCTAGGATTATAAGATATTCTTTCTCCATCAATTAAATTATTTCTCATATAATACCTATCTATAGTTCTTCTAGTAAAAGAATTTACTCTATCCATATATTCCATCTTATCATCAAGAACAAACTCTCCAGGTTCTAACGAACTAGCATAACTAGATACTTCATGAGCATATTCATTTCTTCTTTTTTCAACTAAATAGCACTCTTTTAAAGCATCATACCATTCATATACATTATCTATATCATTTTCAAATTCTTCTATCTTACGATGAGCTTTTTTTAAAAACTTATCCATTCCTAAAATAGAAAAATCTCTTTTATAATTCCAATTGTTCCATCTTCTTCCCCTTGTTCTAACTATTGTTAAAGAACCACTATAATTATTCATATATCTAGTTAAAACCTCTTGCATTAATTCTTTATTAACTTTATCACTACTAAATAATTCTCTTTCCATTGATAAAATCTCATCTCGTTCATGCTCTTTTACTTTCTTTACATCAACTAATACAAGCGGAATTCCAAACTCTTGAGCAAACCTTAAACTTCTCTTATACATTCTGGTATTTTTATAGTTTTCATCTATTTTATAACACACAACATAACTAGGTTGAACTTTAATAATATTATCATCATCTTTAAATAAGAATCTATCTAAAACCATTTCATTATATCCAAATCTTGTATTATCTGCATATTCATGTGGCGTTAAAAAATAATTCCCTTCATGTAATGTTGTATTAGATGCCTTTAAATTAATCGCATTAGTCTCAGAATAAATATCACCTATCCCCATCGCGTTTAAAGAAGTATCATTTAAATTAGTAAACGCAAGAAGTGGTCCATTTAATGCAATAACTCCAAGATTTTCATTATTTATAAAAGATGCACAAATCCCTTGATTTGAAGAATTATCTGAACCATTATATCTATTTTTAGCATTCTCATTTTTTCTAAAG
Organism: Bacilli bacterium; assembly: GCA_017436345.1. GTDB lineage: Bacteria > Bacillota_I > Bacilli_A > RF39 > UBA660 > RUG11788. The sequence continues at coordinate 72,365 of JAFSDH010000009.1, read as the reverse complement.
AAATCTCCTACTCCATTAATGGAAGTAACAATCATATTAAAATCTAATCCCGCATCTACAACAGGAACATTTCTTTGATAATATAAAACATTATCTAATTTAGGCTCATATAAAACTTTATTATATGCTTTCATATACATCTTATCTATTAATGACCTAAGCATCATAAAAGAAGCATTTTTATTTATACTATATAAACCATTTTCTTTTATATATAAATAAAACCTCTTTTGTAATTCTTTAATTTTAAATTTATCCTTATCACTAGTAACACTTAAATCATAAACATCACATATTGTCTTAAGTACTTCTAAAGTATCTTTATCCTCATCTAAAAACTTATCTTCACATACTTTCAAAAATTCCCCATATCTACTTTTTATATGTGATGCTTCTTCCATAGTAATTCCATATACTCGGTAAAAAAAGGCTTTTTTAAGTCTACGTAAAGCAAAATTATTTTCATATTCAATTAAATCCTTATCTAAATCAAATAAACCATATTTAATATTTAAAATATGTTCTTTTCCATAAGCATTGCCATATAAATTAGTTAAATAATCTCTTTTAGCTTTAAAAAAATCTTCTAAATCAAAAATACATTTATCATTAATAAAACCTAAAGTATCTTCACTTAAAGAAAAAGATAATAGATTTTGAAATAACTCATCATTTTCAAATCCATTTATTTTAGAAAGTTCAAAATATTTATCATAATATTCCATAAATAACTTTATATAAACACTTTTTAAAGAATACTGTCTACTATCAAAGACTTCTACTACTCGATCTAAAAAATAAGAATTATGATCAGTTGTTTCTAAAACATATTCATTCATTGCCGCAATCATTTTTAAAAATTTAGGATCTGCTTTAAAAAAATCACTATAAGCTACATAAGAAGAAGATCTAAACAATAAACTAAGACTCTCTTTATTAAAATTATTAAGAATATTTTCATTAAAATAAATCTCTATTTCATCGGGACATTCCATAAAATATTCTAAAGATTCTGAACTACTATAAAATATATAATCCACTTTATCTTGTTGTTCTTCTGTTAAATTAACATAAAAATCATAAAATATTTTTGCAAAATTAGAAATACCAGTTAAATTATTATCTTCTAAAAAAGATCTCATTATCTTACTATTCCTAATTTCATCTATCATTAACAAATCATATATTCCTTTACTTCCTTCAAAAGAATAAGCTGATAAACGTTCAAAAAAATCATGAATCAAAACTCCATTATATTCACTACTTAAATTAAGACTATCTATATAAGTTATAAAATTACTAATATCATCTCGAACTTTTTGTAATCTTTCATCATCTATATTATCATGACAAAAATCTAACGTATTAAAATAACTAGAAACTAAACTATAAAAATCATCAATAGAGACATCTTCTTTTTTATCTAACTTTTCAATAACATTATACATATCTCCATCAAGTAACTCTTTTATAACATCACTCAAATTTCTCTCTGGATTAATATCACCACATAACTTCTTCAAAGAATTAAAAGCTTCTTGTTTCATTTTCTTGATTAAACTCATATTAATCACCTACTATTATAAGTATATCAAAAAAATAAAAAGAGAAAAATACATATAGTACTTTTCTCTTAAAATTAAGCATCTAAATTATGATATACATTTTGAACATCATCAATTTCATCTAAAGCATCAGATAAAGCTAAAACTTTTTCTGTTGTTTCTTCATCAAGTTCAACTAAGTTATTAGCTACATATGTAATTTCACTTGTAATAAACTCAGTAACTCCAGCTTCTTCTAAAGCAGTCTTTACCTTTATGAAATCATCTGTAGAAGTATATATTTCAAAATTATCTTCATTTACAATAAAATCTTCAGCTCCATTATCTAAACATAACATCATAGCTTCATCTTCATCTAATTTCTTTTCACAAACAATTACACCACGTCTTTCAAACATATAAGAAACAGATCCATCTGTTCCTAAATTTCCACCACGTTTAGTAAATGTCGATCTAACAAGCATAGCTGTTCTATTTCTATTATCTGTTAAGCAATCAACCATGAATGCAACACCATTAGGACCATATCCTTCATATCTTACAGATTCATAATCTTCTCCTCCAGCAGATTTAACAGCTTTATCAATTGCCTTTTGAATATTATCTTTAGGCATATTATTACTCTTTGCTTTTTCAACTACTAAACGAAGATTAGGATTATCTGCAGGATCTCCATTAGTTCCTTTCGCAGCTACATATAATTCTCTAGCTAACTTTTGAAATATTTTTCCACGTTCAGCATCTAACAACCCTTTTTTTCTATGAATAGTTGCCCATTTAGAATGTCCACTCATTTTTCCATCTCCTTAACCTAAAAATTCTAATAATACTGGTGATAAAATTAATAATAGTATTAATGGTATATAAAATAATACCGATATTACAGATACTCTCAAAGGAATCTTACTAATTCGAGCTTTTGCTTTTTGAATTTCCTTATCTCTAATATAATCAATTTGATGATACATATCTTTTGTAATGTTATTACCAAATGTATTAGACTGTGTAATCATTAAAATAATATTATTAATTGTATCTGAAGGAATTCTTTTTTTTAAACTTACCAAAGATTCATTTAATCCTTTACCAAATTCTACTTCTGATAAAACTTTCTTAAACTCTTTAGATAAATCATTATCTACATTATTACAAGATATTTCTAGTGCATTTTTCAAATTATTACCAGACTCTAAAGCAAGCGCCATAATTTCAAAAAAATACATAGCTTCAATATCTAATTTATCACATCTTTTCTTTATATTAGATTCAATCATAATATAATAAATTAAATGATAATAAACAAATGTAAATATTGGCGCTAAAAAGTATCCCAACTCAAATACATATAATACCACTAAAAACAAAACTATGGAAGAATATAATCTAAGATTTAAGAAAAAAATTGCATCATAGTCACATTCTTCGCCTAACAAATCTATCTTTTTTTGAATCTTATTTATTTCTTTTCTAGAAAAAATACTATGTGAAAATTTCTTTTTCTTGTTCTTTTTCATAACTTAACCTCCACATAAACAATTTTTCTAATAATAATGATGTATACTACATAAATCAAAATACTAAGTATCAAACATAATATACCAAGTGGATTAGTAAATAAAGGTTTAAAATACGTTGGACTAAGAAGAAGTAACATTCCAACTAAAAAGATTGGAATAAATACTAAAATCTTAAATACTGCACGTGATGAAGCAGAAACACTATCAAGTTCATCTTTTAATTTCTTTCTTGTAAAACTACTTCTCTCAACCGAGCTAAATACTTGAGTAATATTACCACCAGTCTTATTCAAAACGGCAAGAGATGCTGACATATAATTAGCTTCTACAGAGTTAACTCTCTCAGAAAATCTCTTAAATACTACTTCCATATTTAATCCAAATGTAATATCCATATACATCTTTTTAAACTCAACACTAATAGGTCCCTCTAATTCTGTATGAACAAGATATATTGCTTGCATTATACTATAACCTGATTTAAAAGCATTATTCATAATAATAATAGCTTTATTCATATCTTTTTCAATTCGTTTTCTCTTAATCTTATCATCAATAATTAAATAAATATCTAATAAGAAAAAACCTAATAAGAATACTAATATAATTAAATATAAATCTATAACTATAGGTTTAAATACCACAGATAAAACTAATAATAATACACAAGATATTCCAATAATAAATTTAGTTGAAATATAATTCATCTTTTCAATATCAGTTACTCTAGAAGAAGAACTATATTTAATATATTTATTACTATAATCAGTCAAAACCTTACTCTTAACAAATACCTTAGATAATTTATGAATTACTCCCTTATAGTATTCTATTAACATATCAAATAAAGATTCATTAGTATCTTCTAATACTTCTACCGAATAAGGACCAAATCTTTTATCAAGACTAACAGTTTTAACAAATCTAAACAAACGATAAGCTAAATATAATAGTACAAAAAACATTAAACCTTGAATTATAAATATAATTATTTCAAGCGCACTATTCATCTTATCACTTCCTTATCTTTACTTTTTATCTTTTTTACTTTTGCTACTCTTTTCTTTCTTAGGTTTAGTAAATATAAACATGTCATCAATATCTAATATACCTCTACTTTTAATCTTTTCATAAACTAAAGGTACATATTCATGAAGCATAAACTCTCCATTTACTTCTCTATTTTCTGTAAGCCCATGTTTAATAAAACTAAATATTTCTTTTAGTTCAATCTTTTCACCATCAAACCCTACAACTTCAGAAATTGATGTAACTTTTCTTTTACCATCACTAAGTCTTTCAATATTAACAATAATGTCAATCGCACTTTCTATATATCCTCGAATAGCTTTAATAGGAAGCTCTATTTCTCCCATTAAAATCATTGTTTCAAGTCGATTTAAGGCATCACGGCATCCATTAGCATGAAGAGTTGTCAAACTACCATCATGACCAGTATTCATAGCTTGAAGCATATCAAAGGCTTCTTTACCACGAACTTCACCAACAATAATTCGATCTGGTCTCATACGAAGAGAATTTCTAACTAAATCACGAATTGTTACTTCACCATTTTGATCATAACTAACATTCTTAGTTTCAAGCGAAATAACATGTTCTTGATTAAGACGAAGTTCAACAGCATCTTCAATTGTAATAATTCTTTCTTCATTAGAGGCAAAACTAGATAAAACATTTAATAAAGTTGTCTTACCACTACCAGTACCACCACATACTACAATATTTAATTTAGCTTTAACACAAGCATCTAAAAATCTAGCCATATATGGAGTAAGCGTACCATTACCTATTAAAGAATCAATACTATCAATATCTTCTTTAAACTTACGAATTGTAACAACTGGACCTTTAACACTTAAAGGTGGAATAATCGCATTAATACGCGAACCATCCGGAAGTCTTGAATCAACCATCGGATTAGCAGAATCGATTGTTCTACCAAGAGGTTGGATTATTCTTTGAATAGTTCTAATAATATGATCATCATTAATAAACGAAACACTATAATCACGTGATAAAACTCCATCAACTTCAATATAAATCTCATTAGGACTATTAATCATTATTTCTGTAACATTCTTATCATCTAAAAGTTCAGTAATCGGACCATAACCATTAACTTCATTCTCAATTAAATTAAATAAATGATTTCTCTCTTCACTACTTAAATCATATCCATCTGTAATACGATCTATTTCTTCATTAATATAATAATTCATCTTAGAAGTATCTCTAATTTCACTATCTATCAATTCTTGAATAATACTATTTCTAAACTTATCTAATAAATCTTTATCTTCAAAAACTTCATAATCAGATTTATTTTCTTCATATTTAGGAGAAAGATCTTCTATCTGAAACTCTTCTAGCCATTTCTTTGCCATTATTTCTTTCCTCCTTTATCATCAATCAAATTAATCATACATTCGGCAAAATTCTCTAAATACTTCTTAGAATCACCTTTATAAGCTAAATCAAAATTACTTAACTTACCATCCATAACTAATTGATCAAAATTCTTTAAATATAAATTAGAAGAAATAGTATAATCAATATTCTTCTTTGTAATATGTTTAATATCATAATTACTAAAATAATTCTTTCTAGAATCAATCGCATTATTAAGTAAAAGAACTAAATTATCTACTTCCATATTTTTACAAATTGCTATAAAAGACTTTGTACTTTGTAAATCAAAACTATCATTAGTAAATATATCTATAATTTTATAACTATGTTCAAAAGCAATCATATTACATATATTTAAAACATGATTTGTATCAATAATAATAACATCATATAAAAATACTAAAGAATCAAGTATAGTACTAAGTACACGATTATCTATCTTATTAGCTTGCCTTGGATCTTTAGGAGCACCTATTAAATGAATATTATCATTTACCTTAGTAATGTAATCACTATTTATCCCATCAACTAATCTATTATTAGCCATATCATCACACAAATTATATATAGAATTTTTAACTTTAACATTATAAGCAAAAGCCAAATTACCATTATATAAATCTAAATCTATAACCAAAACTTTTTTACTATATTTAGCATAAATATCCGCAAGCATCATTACTGTAGTTGTTTTACCAACTCCACCCTTCATTGATGTAACTGTAAGTATCTTTCCCTTTTTATTTTCCATATTATCACCATCTTAAGAAATATTATTTATTTTAATACTAACTTCTGAACTAACTTTATATTCATCAATACCAATTAATCTACCAAAAATACTATTTACTAAAATATAATTACTAATACTAATATTTCTATCCATAGTATTTTCCTCATCAATAACAATATCTTCATTTACAATCTTAGAATCATTCAATAAGATGAGTCTTTCAACATCTTCCTCAGTTAAAATCATCTTCGTTTTTATACTATCTAATACATCATAATTAATATTATCCAATCTATTTTTTTGATAAAGCATATAACTAGAATCTATTAAACATGCACAACCTAATAAAAGAATAGGTAAAATAATAATAAACAAAACTAATACTTGACCTTTATTATTCATAATTAACTACTCTTTCTACTTCAACATCAAAACTACTACCAAGTATTTTATCTAGTCCCGGTGTTATTATATTTATATCTTTATTAACATTTATCTTCAATAAATTATCTTCTCTAGTAATCGATAATTCTATATCTTCATATCCCATTTCTTTAAGATATGACAAAACTTCATCATATTGATTATTTTCCTTGTACTTACTTATTGCAATTGTAGTAATATTTTCTAAACGATTATTTTCAAGAATTATTCTTCCTAAATCTATAAAAGCAAAAATAAGTAATATAAGAACAGGTAAAACAAGAACAAATTCAATCAAAGCTTGACCTTTTTGATTTTTCTTCATCATATCCACCTTCCCTATTATATAGTAATTATATCATTTATAATATCAGTTGTAAATTATTGATAAATTAAAAAAGAATGAAATTAATCATTCTTTATTTTTATATCAAAACTATCTACTTTAGATAAATCTATATCAACATAACAAAACAAATTTCTCTCTTCTCCTTCAAATAAACCGTCTATTGAAAAATCTATACTTTCAAGCTTTTCCCCATCCTTATCATATAAATTTAATTCAAGTAATATTAGATCACTAGATACATTACTAATAAAAATAACTTCTACACTATCATTACCATCGTTTAAAGAAAGATTAACATTTGTAAAGATAAAATCATCTACTACATATTCTTCAATATTCATCTTTTCAAACAAATCAACAACTGTTAAAACTTCATTAACCATTGTTCTTTTTTTATTATAATTATTATTTTCATGCCCATACAAAGTATAGATCAAATAAGAACCTAGTATTAATAACAAAACCAAAACAATTATAATAACCTTCTTCTTCATAACTACCACTCCTAATTCTATAATAGCATTATTTAAACAAATAAAAAAGATTATAAAAATAATCTTTATGCATCATGAATATTTACATATTCTACTTCACTTTCTTTAATTTCATTAAATAATTCTTTTTTTCTTAAAAAATAATTATTTCTAACTAATTCACTAATATCTCTATTAAGACCTAAAAAATCATCTTTATGAATAGTATTCATAACTAAATCAAGTAAATTATCATCCTTTATAGATTTTGTCTTATGTATCTTATCAAACAGTTCAAAATAACTATATCCTAAACTATCTTCTAATTTTCTTTTATCACGTTCATTAACCCTACGACAAGAAAATTCAAAAGAATCTGAAATAAGATACATCAAAGAACCATCCAATTTATCATCAAACTTAGTATTTTCTATTTCCAAAAGCGTCCTACAAAAGAAATTATAATTTACTTTTCTTATCGCATCACTTTTATATACATCTTTGTCTATGGAATCAGACGCTGGATCAAAAGCATATATACCATGGGCATCATACTTATCATCATTAATATCAATAATTGTAATATATTCTTTACTAGAATTTCTTTTTATTTCACCAATATAAGAACTTATACCAATTCTCTTCAAGATTTCTGAAAACAACATATTAAAGCCAAAACTATTAGTCTTTCTAGATATAACAATATCAGGAAGTCTAGAACTAGCTTTTTCATCTAATTCCAATAACTTAACAAAATCATAAATCTCTTTAACTTTTTCTAAAGTTGACATCGAATCATCAACACAAGATAAAACAATACTAATATATTCTTCCATCACCCTATAATTAGGTAAACTAGTAATCATATACGTTCCATCTTTAACTTGATACGAAATATTCCATGTCTCAGGGTTTAAAAATGATAAAGACAATATCTTCTTAACATCAACAGGGGTATTTTCTCTTAGAATCATCTTTTCTACTTTATTATCATTACACATTGGTGAAAGTTCAAGAATATATTTAACATTTTCAATATCTTTAACAGTCGCTCCATCTCTAAAAGTAACTTGCATTAAAGTATTAATTGAAAACAACATTCTTTTTACTTCTTCCAAATCATCACTAGATAAAGATGTTCTAAAGTCTAAATTAGTAATCCCTACATACTTAAGAACTTCATCACTAACATTGTCTAAATTAGATTCAAAATTAAAATCCAATATTTCCACCCCCTGTAGAATAATATTGTTTTATCTTACTTTAAAGATTTAACCCCTTTAATCCCTTTAACACCTTTACATCCTTTTAAGCCACCAGTAAATCCACTTAAAATATTTGTCTCAAAAGAATGAGTTTTATTAATTCTCTTCTTATAATCTTTAACAGCTATACCAATAAGTTCATCAAGTAACGCTGTATAATCTTTTCCAATAGGTTCCCATAAATAGAAAGCTAAAGAACCAGGAATAGTATTAACTTCATTAATATAAACTTTCTTTTTCTTAGAATCAATCAAGAAATCAATTCTAACATCACCACTTAAATTTAAAGCTTTAAATGCACGAACAGCAACATCTTTAACTTCATTAGTTAACTTATCACCAATATCAGCAGGAATCTTACGACTAGCCGAAGCCATTCCTTTACTAGGTCCAGCTTTTTTAGAACCACCAATATATTTATCTTCATAAGTTAACAACTCACTACTAGATAAAACTTGTTCAATTACACTAGTATCTTGACTATCATAATTTCCAACAACACTTACATTTACTTCTGTCAAATTATTAATAACTTCTTCAACTAAAATCTTATTATCATAAGTAATAGCATCTTCAATAGCTTTAACTAATTCTTCTTTCTTATGCGCTATATTAATACCTACACTACTACCCAAAGTTGCAGGTTTAACAATAACAGGATATTTAATTTTTTCTACTTTCTTGATTACTTCATCAGGATTTTCTTCATAGTCACTGTCAAAAAACCAAGTATATTCAGGAATTGGTAATCCTTCACTTCCCCAAACTTGTTTTTGGAATACTTTATCTTGTCCAATTGCTGCAGCACACACATCACTTCCAACAAAAGGAATACCTATTGTTTTTAAATAACCTTGTAATACACCATCTTCAACATTTGTACCATGTACAATTGGAAAAGCAATATCAATTTCTTTAACCAAAGTTTTAAAGAATCCTTTACTTTGTAGAATAAAACTTCCACCCTTTCTATATAAAACTACATTCTTAGCATATTTCTTTAATAAATGCATATCTTGATATGTTTCAATTTCTTTTAAGAAATCTCCTGTATACCATTCACCATCTTTAGTAATATAGATAGGAACAATTTCATATTTTTCACTATCCATTTTATTCATAGCTTGAACAGCAGAAATAATACTTACTTCATGTTCAACACTTTCTCCACCAAAAATTACACCTACTTTAATCATATTATCATCCTCCTATTTCTCATTGTACGTATCAGGTAAATCATTTTCAAAAAGAGCATAAACATCTTTCTTAGAATTCATCTTATTAAGCATAACATATGCTTCCCTAACATCATTAATTATTTCAATATTCTTATCACTAAATTTAGCTTCTTTTAATCCTTCAAGAATTGGTTTAGTTTTTTCTTTACCAACTAAAATAACTTTATCAGCAACACCAGCAATTTGTTTACCAAATTCTTTATTATAGAATTCTTCTTTTTTACCGAGTTCTACCATCCCCGGTGTAACAACTACTTTAGTTCCATTCATCATATCTAAAACATCTAAAGCACTCTTAGCTCCAACTGGATTTGAATTATAAGCATCATCTATTTGATAAAAATTAGGAAACTTCTTAATTTCTAAACGATGTTCAATCGTTTTTATCTTTTTTACTGCTTGTTGAAGTTTATCAATACTAATACCAAATTCATATCCTAAAGCCAATGCAGAAATAATATTATAAACATTATGTTTACCTAGTAGCTTAGTTTGAAATGAATACTTTTTCTTATCACCTTTAAAAGTACAATCAAAAGTAGTACCTTCGCCATTACACTTAATATTAGATGCTTTAACATCAACTAAATCTTTAGTATCAATACCTACCCATAATATTTTACAATGATCCTTTTTCTTAATTTTATAATCTCTTTGTTTTTCATCATCACGATTTAAAACACCAACACCATCTTCAGGTAAGAATTCAATTAATTCCATCTTCCCTTCTTGAATAGCTTTTTCACTTCCAAAAGTTTCTAAATGAGCAGTACCAATACTAGTGATGATTCCATATTTAGGATTAACTAACTTACATAACCCATTTATTTCTCCTTTTACATAAGCACCCATCTCAGCAATAAAACAATCTTCAAATTTAGTTAATTTATTATTAACAGTTATCATAAGCCCATTAAAAGTATTTAAACTTTTAGGTGTTGGTAATGTATTAAACTTAATATTTAAAACATCTGCTAAAATATTTTTACTACTAGTTTTCCCATAACTACCAGTAATACCTATAACTTTTAAATTAGGCATACTAGCAAGTTTCTTTTTAGCCTTACTTTCATAATATTTATAAACTAATTTCTCAATCGGAGTATTAATTACTTTTGCAATATAAACTACATAAAAGTTTAATGTTGCCATGATTGACATAACAAAAGTAAAATCATTTAAATTTTGTTCACGAACAATTCCTAAAACACAAGGAATTAAATATAAAATAAAAGTTGTAACAACTAATCTTTTAACTCTAGCTGTATAAACTAACGGTTTCTTATTTTGTTCTTTCTTTTTATTTTTAAATAAATTATAAGTACAAATCACATATAATAAAAAGATAAGTCCTAAGAAATAAAACATTACATATGTATTAAAACACCATGCAAAACAGAAAACAAAAAAGATTCCAAATACATCTAAACCTTTATATATTTCTTTTTTATTTTTACTAACCCATTTTAAATAACGATTATTTTCATTATATAAATTTTGTTGTAACATATGCAAACTTCTTCTTGTCTTAATCATAGAATAAATAAGTAAAATTCCAAATACAATATAAGCATAACCTACCATAAAATCACTCCTAAACAAACTCTTTTATAATCTTTATAACTTGATTAATATTTTCTAAATAAGCATAGTGACTGGAATTAGGAAATACAATTAAACCAGCATCTTTCATAATTTTTTCTAACTCTTGAGCTCGTTCAACTGGTTCTTCCAAATCATTATCACCCCAAATTAATAAAGTTGAAGCATCAATTTTCTTTGCACATTCTGATAAATCTTCATTAACAGTTTCTACTAATATCTTACGCATCATTTCACTCGCATTTTTATAATCACGACTTCCAATATGTCTTTTCGCAAATCCTTCTAATTTATTAACTAAAGGTACCTTTTTCATAAACTTTAAAAAACGAACCTTTAAGCTTAACTTTTCTTCATGTCTTATACATGGACTACCAAATAATATTACTTTATCTACATCATTACGTGATGCATAAACAATTGATACTCTCCCACCAAAAGAATGACCTATCATTGTTGGTTTTTTCACTTTAATTTTCTTTAGTATTTCTTCTACTACACTACAATAATCATATACACTAAATACTTCTTTAGGTTCTTCGCTTTCTCCAAAACCAGGTAAATCAATAATCGTAATACGATACTTATCTTGAAGTCTATCACCAAGTGGTCGCATCATCTCAATATTTTGACCCCACCCATGAAGTAAAACAATATCTTTACCCTTACCATATTGTATGTAATTAACATCTATATCTTTAACGTTTATTTTCATATTTACACCCATATTAATTATAATACAAATCCATATATAAAGACAAATCTTTTGACCAATTTTTACATAAAAAAAAGAAAACATAAAGTTTTCTTTAAATTAAAGCTTCCCTTTCAAATACATTAACGTTTATGTCTACATAAACATCTACCAAAGCTTTAGAAACAATCTTTATAAAACCTAAACCATCAATAACTAAATCTTTATGATATCCTATTTCATAACTAGTTTTAGGTTTATCCTTTAATAAAGTACATTTATTCATATTATATCTTTTTACTTTTAAATCATTAGATACATATAAAGTAAAACTATTTTTTTCTCCTTCAACATAATCTATTCTAAATAAATCACCAATTACTAAACATTGACCAACTTTAATTTGATATGTCTTAGGCTTGATTTCCTTTCTCGGATTAATCTTCTTAAGCAAACTATTATCTACATAATTAATAATATTTCCTCTATTTACAAGTCCTGGTGTATCTATAATAGTTAAATCATCACTTAACTTTATACTAATTTTATTAAGCGTTGTAGAAGGCATTGGTGAAATAGTAAGTTCCCCTTCATATTCAGAATAATTTTTAATAAGTTTATTTATTAAACTACTCTTACCAACATTAGTATTACCAACAACATAAACATTACGACTAGACTTATATTTCTTAATCATAGCCATTAATTCATCAATATTATAATTTTTATGACAACTAACAACAATTATATCTTTAAAATCTAAATTGAAATTTTTTAGATATTCTTTCAATTTATTATCTTTAACACTTTTAGGTAAAACATCTCTTTTATTTAAAACTAAAATAATATTATTAGATATATACTCCCTGATACTTGTAATATCTTCGCCAAAATTTAAAGAATCAACTATATATAAAACTAAATCTTTAGTCTTATCAACTTCCTTTAAAATCTCAATATATTCTTCATTAGATTTAGCAATAATTTGATATTCACCATAGTTCTTCATTCTAAAACAACGACTACAAATATCATTTTCAATATTACTAGTATATCCCTCTAAAGATATATTTTCATCTTGTAGTTTGGCACCACATCCAATACAAATCTTCTCATTATTCATAGTATTTCCCTCTTTCTAAAATACCCTTTTTAGATAAATTCTTCAAAACAATATTTTCAAGAGTTCTGTTCAAAGAAGTTATCTTTAAATCCTTCTTACCAAGAGGATCAACTAATATAGTATAACAACCAAATCTATTACCACCTAATATATCAGTCATTAACTGATCCCCAATAATACACATTTCTCTTTTATCATAATTACCAAGCTTCTGAATTGTTCTAAATCCTTTTCCCAAAGGTTTCATTGCCATCGCAACAAAAACAGAATCAAAATGACTACAAAACTTCTCTATTCTAGCTCTATTATTATTTGAAACAATATAAGTATCAAATTTTTTATTAAGATTTTTAATAAATTTAATAACTTTTTCAGGAGGAATACCTTCATCGATTAAAGCTAAAGTATTATCCAGATCAAACATTATACATTTAATTTTCTTCTTATATAAATTATCATAATCAATATCATAAACATTTTTATAATAACTATCAGGAACAAATATTTTCATATACACCTCCAGAAAAATATAGAAATAAACCTTAGTTTATTTCTATTTTAATTTTAAATCTTTTGTACTTAATTCTTTAGTATCAATATCTAAATCAGTATCATCAACTTCTACTTCAACTTCTTCATATTCATCTTCAAATATAGAAAATCTCTTTTTCTTTGGCTTTTCAGTTTTAGTTGATACTTCTTTTTTAGAATTTACCTCTTTTTTAGTAATAACTTCTTTTTTTACAGAAGTACTTTTCTTAGCTTTTTTACTTTTATTATTCTTTCTCTTTTTAGCAACTACCACTGCACAAACTGCAATAACCACCATCATAAATATTTCTAAAATTAAGAAAAAATTAATACGATTATCTTCTAAAATAACAATAGTATATTGAACACTTTCATCATCAATACCAGTAATAGTAATAGTAATTTCATCTCCTGGCTTTAAATTTTTTAAAGCCTCTCTATTATTATTTATATCAGGAGATAAAACAGCTTTAACTTCATCATTACCTGATACTGTAGTAAAATGAATTTTTAAATCCTTAAACTTTTCTTTATTATATCTTATTTCATAACGATTATTATTCTTATCAAAAGCAAGTTTATAACCTGGAATCGATAAATTTTTTAATTTCTTATTTATAGGTGTGTCAATATTATTAACAACAACTGTGTAATCAGATGTATCACCATTTTCACTAGTTACTCTAACTGTATAAACATTTTCACCAACAACTATTTGTAAAGGTGCTAAAACAGCCACAGTTGCTTTTTCATCATTTGGAACGGCTACAATCGTAACACCACTTGTTTTATATTTTTTAACATTATATTTATAAGTACTACTCTTAAAATTATCAATTTTTACACCATCAATTGTAATAGATTTTAAAGTAGTATCTGTACTTCTTGTGTCTTCCCTTGTAATATTGATAACGTAGTTTTGTTCAAGCCCACTTTCACTAACAACAGTAACGATAACAACGTTTCCTCCATAATTAAGAGGCACAGTACGATTACCACTACCAGTTTTTAAAGTTGCTTTTGTCGAATTAGTAGTTGCAAGAATTTTTGCTTCTTCAACAGATGATTCAACTAAAACTTCATATTCAAATATATCACTAGAAAAACCTTCAACTATAACGCCATTAACTTTTAAAGATTTTAGGGAATTATCACTAGATTTAATATTTAAACTCTTAGTAACATCATTAATTTGTACCATTGTTTCCCCATCAACATCTTTAAAATTATAATAAGAAGATTTTAAAGTAATTGTTGCAGTATTAGAACTAGCTGTTTTATTAACTTTAAAAACTAAAGTTGCAACTGTAGTTGTAGTACTAACTCCAGCTTCATTACTAAAGTTAATTGTTTTACCAGAAGTAACTGCTGTTGTTGGACCACTCCAACCAGTCCCTAACTCAATTTGACTAAGAGTTAAAACTGAACTATCATAAGTAACCGTTGTACTAAAATCAGTTATTAAAGTAGTTGCATCAGTTGGCGTAACTACAACATTATACTTTACTGTTGCTCCCGGAGAAACCGAACTATCTCCCACTAACGTTAAAACTTCAACTGCATTTACTCGTAAAGGAGAAACTAAAAATAACATAAATAAACTTATTAAAAAACCCCATCTTTTTACTCTCTTATTTTTATTCATATTTAAAACTCCTTAATTATTTACCCCATGTCTAATCATTGGTGTTGTCATATCTATTTTATCAAATCTATAGCCATTTGCAAGTCCATAATCAATAATTGCTTCTAGAGCATTAACGGTTTTGCTATTAGAAAAATCATGCATTAGAACAATATTATTTCTATTTTTCTTAAGACCATTAACTACATTATTATATACATCATCACTATTTTTTGCCCCACCAGCATCACCACTTGATACATTCCAATCAAAATAATGATAACCTAAATCTACTACTTCCTTTGTAAGATCTGTCATAATACCTTTTTGATATTTTTTACTAACAGTATTACTTCCTCCTCCAGGAAAACGCATTATCATTGACTTTTCTCCTGTAATTTTCTCTACCTTAGCACTTATTAAATTTAAATCTTCATAAAAAGCATCTTTTGAAGCATATATCTTACTATAATTATGTGTATAACTATGAAGTGCTACTGTATGTCCTGAATCATATTCACGTTTAATCAAATAGTTTAAATTATCATTTTGATTAATAACGAAGAACGTTGCTTTAACATTTTTCTTATCAAGAATATCTAAAATCTTAGGAGTTGAACTACTAGAAGGACCATCATCAAAAGTTAAATAAATAACTCCTGTATTTTCACTCATATCTTTATCTCTTACTCTAACATATCTTTTTATATCAACAGAGTTACCACTAGAATCTGTTGCTGTATAAATAATTTCATATGTACCTATTTTTGAAGTATCTACACTTCCTGAAACTTCGACTTTAACTTTACTATCACAATTATCAGAAACTGTATATCCAGGATCTTCAAATTTAGAATCAATTACCACATAATAAGTAGAACTTCCTTTTAACTTAATGCTAGGAGACTCATTATCCACTTTCTTAATTAATCTACTAACTATATGAGAATTATTACTACTATCCAAAACTTTATATGTAATATTTTCTTCATTTTTAATAATTTCTACTTTCGAAGTAATATCCCCATCATAATTATCATAAGCAGTATATCCTTCTTCATCATAATCACCATTTGGACATATTCTAACTTCATCTTTCCCCTTTAAAGTAATAACAGGAGCTTCTTTATCAACAACATCAACATATCGATAATTCTTAAATTCAAAACCTAAATAATTAGACCTATATTCTATTTTATAAGTTCCTATCTTTGTATTATCAACTTCACCTATTATTTCAATATCTTTATCACTTTCATTATAAACATTAACCGCACCTTTTTCATGATACTCTTCATTCAAAAGAATAGTTACATATTTATCACCTTTTAAATTTATCGCATGATTAAAGATATGAACAACACCAAAACACATCAAAGATAGTACAAAAACAATAATTAAAAAAATCTTATTAAATTTTACCATTTTCCCACCTACTATCACTTTAATTATAAATATAAAAAGGATTTTTGTCTATAAAACAAATAAAAAAGAAAGCTATGCTTTCTTAATTAAATTTAATATTAGATTTTGAAATATTAATAACTGGTCTAACTCCATGAGGTTGACTGTAACCATAATAAGTAGTAAAACTTCCACTCGTTGTAACATGCCAAATAACTTGCATATTACCAGCACTACCTGTCCACCAATAATATCCTGGAACTAACCAACTTTTGTATGATGAATTATTACATGTCATCGTACTTCCTCCAACACATCCTAATTCTAACATTTTTTCATAGGATATTAAAGTTGCACTAGCACTAGTAACACCCTTACTTATTAAATATTGCTCATACGCTTCAACGTATTCATATAAATAAGAATTAGAATCATAAACAAAAGCAGGATAAGATGAACCATATTGTGGTTTTAAATTACCACTTTGATACCAATATTCAGTACTTGAAAATGCTTTTTCACCAGCTGACGAACTTTGAACTGGATTAGTTGTCGATAAATTAATTTTGTGTTTAGCTAATACATCTACACTATCAGAATTATCACTTATCACATAAAAGCTTTCACTTCCACATGTAATTAAACTTCCAATTGAAGTTCCATTTCCTTCACAAGCAACTTCTGTCATTGAAGAATTACAAGTACCAACAGATAAAACTTTAGCTTCTTTTGCACGTCCACCAAGTTGAGTTGTTATGTTACTACTATCTACTGGTGTTGGATTCATAATTTGACCATCACCACTAGGTTTAATAGCATCACTCTTTGTAAGCGCCATACCATATCCAGCATCATCATAGAAAGTAAAGAAATAATCATAACTATATTTTGATGCATTGTAGTTTACCGCAACATATGCTTCCATCCAATTTCCAAACGGATCGGTTCCACCTTTTTCAAGTGAAATACATGAATTTGTTGATATATTGGATACAGGAATATAATAAATTACATCTTGATCAGATAAAGCGCCAAACTCGTTATTATTTACGGCAGTTGTTGTCGCTGTAATAAATGAATCAATACTATTAACTAACGTCTTCTTTCTTGACTGTGTAATATACTTTGTTACACTTGGTATTGCTATTGCCATAAGTAAACCTAGTATTACAATTACTGCAAGTAATTCTATTAATGTAAAACCTTTTTTATTTCTCATAAAATCATCCTCTATTATCTATATAAATTATCACATATAGCTGCAGGCTGGTCAACATATATTATTTCTTATTATTTTCTTTCATAAATTCTCTAAATATTTTAGTAAGTGCTCTTTTTTCTATTCTTGATACATAACTTCTTGAAATATTTAACTCTTTAGCAATCGCTTTTTGAGTAAGTTCTTGATTATTATCCAAACCATATCTTTTTATAATTATTTCTCTTTCTCTATCATTTAATATTTCTATATATTTCTTTAATAATAAAATATTATCTTTAGTCTGAATATCAAGAGCAAAATCAGGACTAGGTAATTTTAAAACATCCATCACTGTTATCTCATTACCATCTTTATCAAATCCAATCGGCTCATTCAAAGATATATTTTTTTCATTTTTATTATTACTTCTAAAATACATAAGTATTTCATTTTCTATGCATCTAGCACAATAAGTAGTTATCTTCGTACCATGTTTTAAAGAATAAGAATCAACTCCTTTTATTAATCCAATGGTACCTATACTAATTAAATCATCTTGATCAATACTTTTAGAATCAAATTTCTTAACAATATGTGCAACTAATCTTAAATTGTGTTCAATTAATTTATTTCGTGCATCTTTATCCCCCATCAACATTAACTTTATATATTTTTCCTCTTCTTCACTACTCAAAGGATCATAAAAAACATTATTAGAATAACTCCCTGTAAACATAAAAAAAGATCTAAATAACTCTAGTAACTTAAAAAACATATAATCAACTCCAGTTAATTATATGTTTTCTTTATTTTAATTATTTATAACAATATCACTAAAATCTTTTCTTGGTCTTTTACTAGGAAACTGATCTTTTAAACCAAATCCAATACAAGAAATAGTCTCCAAATTAACATTAGTTATATTTTTTATTTCATCTTTAATCAAATTAGTATTAGCAATCCATAAAGTACCTATTTCTTTTTCTTCAGCCAAAAGAAGTATTTCATCAATCATACCACCAATTGACAAAATATCTATCTCTCTAAAACGTTCATCATCGCTATCCAAATAAACAACTACTAAATTAGGTATTTCTCTAATAACACTAGCTGTATGCGGTGCAGTATGTCCTTTAACATCTTTAAACTTCTCATATAGAGTATTTGCAATTTTCTCTTTTTCTAAATCATTAACTATTTTAACTTTCCAAGGTTGACGATTGTGACCGCTAGCAGCATGAGTAGCTTCTTTTATAATTTCTAAAATTATTTCATTATCAATCTTATCACTTTTATATTTTCTAATACTTCTTCTACTTTCGATTGCGCTTCTTAACTCCATTTTTTATATACCTTTCTATAACATCATAATCAGAATATTTAATCTTCTTATCTTCAATTGCCATATAATTATCTCTTCCCTTACCAGCAATTAGAATAATATCATTTTTCTTAGCTAAAGATATAGCTTTATCAATAGCTTCTTTCCTATCTTCAACAATCATATAATTATCTTTATCGTCAACTATCATATCATTAATAATATCAGAAACACTTTCATATCTAGGATCATCCATTGTATAAATAACTAAATCTGATAATTCTTGGACTACTTCTCCCATACCACGTCTTTTTTCTTTTTCTCTACCACCAGCACTACCAGTAACAGTTATAATTCTATTTTTCTTTATTTTATTTAAATAAGTAAGAATACTTCGTAAACCATTTTCCGTATGAGCATAATCTAAAACTACTTTAAAATTATTTATATCAAATATTTCACATCTACCATCTACTTGTTTTATATTTTTTACTTTTTCAATAATATCCTTTATATCAAAACCTAAACATACAAGTACACTAATAGATGCCATCAAATTATATACATTATATTCTCCCTTTAAACTAGAAGTTACAGAATACATCTTATCTTTATATTCGAACTGAATATAAGTACCATCATCTCTTTCTTTAATTCTTTCAATTCTTAAATCACTATTTTTATCTTTACCATAACTAAAAATATTACACTTACAATTTTCTTCAAACTTATCATAAAAACGATCATCTCTATTTAAAACTGCATATCCTGATTCTTTAATATTTTTAAATAATTTTATTTTAGAATCTATATAATTAGTAAGAGTCTTATGCACATTTAAATGATCTTCACTAATATTAGTTAAAACACCAATATCAAAATTAATACCATATACTCGATTATGTAATAGACCTTCACTTGAAACTTCCATACTAACATAATTTAAATTTTCTTTTTTAAAAGATGCCAGATATTTATATAATAAATCTAAATCAGGAGTAGTATTATTCGTATCCAAATTAAGCTTATTACTCTTTATTCCATTAGTGCCTATATAACCACAATCATCTAGCATATCTCTAATTGATAATGAAGTTGTCGTTTTTCCATCTGTACCAGTAATACCAATTATCTTTAAACTATCATCATAGCCATAAAACTTCTTACTAACATTTCCAAGTTCTTTATTAGTATCTTTAACAGTAATAAATGGAACACTATAATTATTACCTCTTTCAACAATTAAACAACTACAGCCTTTTTCAATAGCTTCCATAATATAATTATGTCTATCTTCTTTAACCCCTTTTATACAAACAAACATATCTCCTTCTTCTATTTCTTTAGAATTAGTCTTTATGCCTTTAACCATACAATCATAATTACAATCATATAATTCATTTAAATTTTTCATGTTATCACCATCTTCTTAATATCATTATAATAATATTTATGCAAAAAACAAAATTTTTTTAAAATTATTTACAAAAAACAAAAAAGATTTATAATTAAGAATATGGGGAGTGTTGAAAATGGCAAAATTAGAATTTAGATATGGAGCAATGAATTCAGGTAAAAGTATGATGTTACTTCAAGTCGCACATAATTATACTGAAAATAATAGAAATATTCTTTTACTAAAATCAGAAGTAGATACAAAAGGTGATGATTTTCTAGTATCTAGAATTGGTCCTAAAAGACAAGTTGATATTGTTTTAAAGATAGATGAACCTATTCTTCAAAAAAAATATTCTAAAAAAATAAAAAATACAGAATGTATCTTAGTTGATGAAGCACAATTTCTTACACCATCACAAATAGAAGAATTATGGTACATAACCAAAATCCTTGATATCCCAGTTATTTGTTTTGGATTAAAAAGTGACTTTAAAACTAATAGTTTTCCAGGTTCTAAAAGATTACTTGAACTATGT
This sequence comes from Bacilli bacterium, assembly GCA_017436345.1. Taxonomy (GTDB): domain Bacteria; phylum Bacillota_I; class Bacilli_A; order RF39; family UBA660; genus RUG11788. The sequence continues at coordinate 50,938 of JAFSDH010000009.1, read as the reverse complement.
GATTCTATGAAAGAACTAGAAACAATTTGTAATTGTGGGAAAAAAGCTAGATTTAACGCTCGTAAAGTAAACGGAAAATATGTTTCAACAGGAGAACAAAATGTTATTGATGGAGCTCATGATAATATTGAATACGTTCCTCTATGTGGAAAATGTTATATAAAATATATAAAAAAAATAGATAAAAATAAAATTCAAAAATTAATGGAAAATGATAAAGAACAAATATCGTTATCGATATAATTTCTTTAAAAAATCTTTTTCAGTATAATACTTATTATTACTATAAATGATGTGTCTTTTATCTCGCATCATTTTTTTTATTGAAGAAACATTTTTAACTTTCTTAAAATTATATTTATTAATATATCTTTCTAATAAAAATTTATTAAAATAATATCTTCGTTTTTTTACTTCAATTAATACCTTAGAAATAACTATTAAAAACATAAGAATAAGATTAAAAGTATAATTTCTTGTAATAGAAAAAAATATAAATAAAAAAGAAATAACAATAGAAATAATAATAGATAAATAATAACTCAGTCTAAAAGATAAAAAATAAGATAAAATAATATTTAAAATTTTCCCACCATCAAGAGGATATATAGGAAGTAAATTAAATATTAAAATAGATATATTATAATACTTAAAATAATCATCTCTAAATATATAATAATAAATAAAAAAATATAATAATTGTAAAAATGGACCACTTAATAAAATAAGTAATTCCTCTATTAACCTTTTATTTATATCCTCATTAAACTTTGTTACTCCACCATACGGATATATAGATATCTTATCTAATTTCCATCCAAGAAATAATCCCATCAATACATGTCCTAGTTCATGAATAATAATAATTGATAAAAATAAAATAAAATTCTTAAAATTAGCACTTAAACAAGATAAAAATATAAAAAAATAAAAAGAAGAATCAATATGAATCTTCTTAAATATACGTTTTATAATCAATAAATTCACCATTCTTTTGAAAATATAAATATATATTATTAGAACTAGATTCTCCAAGTAAACTTCCCTTTTCAACATAGTCATACAACTCTACATTACTACTAATATTACTATACCAAGCATCTACTCCATCATTTTGTTGGACAATAATAGTATACCCATATTTATCTTTTTCCCCTATATATACAACAATACCACTTTCTATCACAGGAACTAAATAATTATCATCAACTACTAATTTAACACCATCATTATAGTCACTCTTTTCTTTATAACTAATATTCTCACTAAAAACAGATACAGGTTCAGATACAACTACATTATCAAAAGGAAGAACTCCTCCTAAAGTATCGTCATAAAAAGACTTAAAACTAGAAAATGATATATTATTTTCAAAAATAAAAGAATGTATCTTCTCTTTTAAATTAGGATCTTTTTTTACCACAATCATTAATATTAAAAATAATAAAATGCATATAAATAGTTTATTAAAAAAAGATTTAAAGATACTTTTTTCTTTCTTCTTTTTTAAGAACTTACTAGTAGTATAATCCATATTTTCACCTCAATATAAATTATTAAGAGTATTTATTTTTTAGAACTAAATTAAATAAAAATATATAAATAAAATTTATAAAAAAAGATCTAATTATCTTATAAATATAAAAACTAAAATTAAATTCTATTTTATTAAAAAGTACTAATATTAAATACAATAATAAATCATAAATAAATAGAAGAACTAATATCTTTACTACATTATTAATAAAAAGATTTTTATTAATAAAATATGTAATAATAAACAAAATAATACCTAATAATAAATTATTTAAAACTAAAGTACTATATAAGATAATAAATAATATAAATATATAATAATTATCTTTAGAAATATACTTTAATAATATAAACATAGTAGTTAAAAAAAACATTGGGAAAATATAAATATTATTAAAAGAAAAAGGGATAAAATAAAGAATTAAACTATCTAAAATAAAAGTAATAGATAATAAAATAAAAACTATCTTCTTCATACTAACCTCTTTAAAAATGACACATATCTAATTGAATTAATATCATAATACAAAGATATGTATAATATCTTTCCAGTACCATAATTATTTTCTTCTATTTTAGATACATAACCAATCGTAATCCCACCAGGATACTTATCAGTAAGTCCACTAGTTAAAACAATATCACCTACATTAATTGAATCGAAATTATCTAATTGATTAACTACTAAATTATTATTGTGGTCATACTCTAAAATTAAATTAATATTATTAATTTTTACAGAAGTATTATTAAAAGAAGAACTAGTTATCAAAGTAACTTTAGAAGAATGTTCATATACTTCACTAACATATCCAACAATTCCTTCACTAACAACAACACTCATTCCTATTTCTATTCCATCTTTAACTCCTCGATTGACAACAATATCATCTAACCAATATGAAGGATTTCTAGATATTACAACCCCATTAATAATTTCAAAATCAGACAAAGATTTATCTATATTTAAAAGTCTTTTTAACTCCGTATTTTCATTAAATAATTCCATATTTATATTAGTACCTATAATGTCATTTTTATTATTTAAATCATGAAACATATTATAAAAAATATTATTTATCGAATCAGTTATAAATAAATTATTTTTAAAAGAAAATGTAATAACTATTAAAAATATAACTAAAATAAACATAATTATAATAATCTTATATTTTGAATCAAGATTCTTTTTTCTTTTTTTCTTCATAATAAATCATTCTCCATAAAACTAAAATAATTATCTTTACCAATAATAATATGATCAAGTATAGGTATATTTTGAATATTACCAATATCTACTAAAGCTTTAGTAAGCTTTTTATCCTCTAAAGAAGGATTAATATCTCCACTAGGATGATTATGAATACAAATAATACCAGATGCACTTGAAAGATATGCATTCTTAAAGATTTCCCTTGGATGTACTATACTTCTATTTATTGTTCCCATAAATAATAATTTCCTTTCAATAACATAATTTTTATTATTTAAATATAAGCAGTAAAATAATTCTTGTTTTTTATCTGAAAATAAATCTTTATAATAATTAACTACATCTAAAGAACAAGTAATTTTTACTAAAACATCATCTTTTTTTAAATAAATCCTTTTACTTAATTCAACAACACATAATATTTCAATTGCTTTTACTTTTCCAATTCCTTTAATAGTTAATAATTTATTAAAAGTCAGATTTTTAAAAGATGAAATATCACCAACCAAACTAAGTAATTCTAATGATAAAAATTTAACATCTTTAGAAAAAGTACCTGTCCTTAATATAATTGACAAAAGATCACTATCAGATAAATTTTCAATACCATATTTTAATGCTCTTTCACGAGGTCTTTCATTAATTGGAATATCTTTAATCATAACTTCACCAATACTATTATTAAAACTAAATTCTTATATTCCTAAATAAAGTATAAAAAAAGAAAAGTTAAAAAAATGTCGAAAAAAAAGAAAGTCATTAGACTTTCTTATATTTCGTACTGAGCTGTATAATACGAACTTGCTTTACATGCTTCCACGGTTGGAGTAACATTCATCATTCCATCAGTTTTTGATACCATACTTGGTGAAAATAAAATGACAGATACATATCCTCGATCAGTATCTTGATCTCCAATTTCAATTTTATCATCAGTAACTCTATTAGAAGTAGCATTAGTTAACTCAAGTCTTGTTGGATTAAGAATTTGTCCATCTCCACTTGGTTTAATAGCATCACTTTTGGTAAGTTCCATTCCATACCCAGCATCATCAATAAATGTAAAATAATAATCATAACTATAACTTTCTGCATCATAGTTAACTACTACATATGCTTCTTTCCAATTTCCAAACGGATCAGTTCCACCTTTTTCAAGTGAAATACATGAATCTTCAGCCTTATTAGAAACCGGAATATAGTATGAAACATCTTGATTAGATAAAGCACCAAACTCATTGTTATTTACAGCAGTTGCAGCCGCTGTGATAAATGAATCAATACTGTTAACTAATGTCTTCTTTCTTGATTGTGTAATATACTTTGTTACACTAGGAATAGCTATTGCCATTAAAAGTCCTAGTATTACAATTACCGCAAGTAACTCTATCAATGTAAAACCTTTCTTATTCTTCATAAAAGCCTCCTATTCTACAATTTAATATTATCATATAAAAAAACAAAAAAACAACATTATTTAACGTTGTTTTTTATATTCCTAAAATTAATTCTTCATAGCTAGATAAAATAGCGGAATTTACAGATAAAATATCTTCTTTACTTTCAACACTGTCAAGCAATATATCAAATTGTTGTAAACCATTAATAAATTCTAAATTATCAATGTATACCTCTTTTACATAAACTTCTATTCCTAAATCATCATACATTTTCCTAATCTTATTTAAATTAGAATATTCTGTAGTAAATCCTACGTAAACATAATATTTACCATCTTCCATCGAAACAACATAATTATCTAAATCAGAAAAATTTTTAGTTAATGTATCAGCATTAGTATATACTCCATACTGAATAGCATAAGCATTATGTGATACCTCAGATATACTCTCTTTAACTTGATAAAAACCATATACAATCTTAGCTCCATAAAAACCCAAAAATATCGCAATTAATAAAGGAATAATTACACTTCTTAAAAATTTCTTTTTCATATCTTCACCAATAATAATATAAAATAATATAATTAAGAAATTTGTCGAAATATAAAAAGATATACTTTTAAGTATATCTTACATATTATTAATATTACTATTATTCATATTACTATTCATCATATTGTTATTTAGATTTTTATCAAAATCATTACTATTTTTCTTTAAAACTATAGATAATATAATCAACGCTACAGCACTTATTAAACTAACTATTCCTACTGTGAAAAAGTTACTTGAAAAAGCACTTGCTAATGCCATATCAGCTGCATCTTCAAGTTCAGCCTCAATAACACTATTAACTAATAATCCACAAGCAACGAATATAATTGCGTTAAGTAAAACTGTAATACCAGTATGTTTCATTATAATAAACCAATCTTTTCTTAATAAATAATTTAAAAGAATACAACCAATAAATGCAACTATAAGACCAATAAATAATGGTTGTGAATAAACAATACCAAATACTAATTTTACATCTTCATCAATTGGTTCATTAACAAGATCATCAAGACTATATTCAAGTTCATCATATAACTCTTGAATATCATTATCATCTGCAACTTCTACATTATTTTCTTCTTCATACTTTTCAACCATTTCATCTATTACTTTAATAAAACCTTCTGTTGTTGGTTTAGCAGCACCTGGAGCCCCTCCAACATATCTGAAATAGTCAGACATAAATTTTCCCATTTCATCAATTAACAGGTCTTTATCAAGGTATTCAAATCCTTCATCATTCCAATTAATTTCTTCTTCAAGCATAACCTTTCCAACCTTAGCCATAGATGCTGGTGAAAAAAACATTCTTACTGCTAATAATATTGAAAATAAACCAATTATAAACACCGCAACAAATCCGATTAAAAATGATCCTATTTTTTTTAACATAATAACACTCCTTTATATTTATAAATAAATTATATCATAAAAAAAGAACACACCGTATTCTTTTTTATTATATTAATATTGTCTACCAAAATAAATTCTATGTTTAGCTTCTTTACCACAACAGCAACAACTACCTGTTATCTCTTCATCTTCAATTAAACAACGTGATTTAAATCCACATTCATCTTTTATTTTATTTTCACAAGCAACATCTCCACACCAATTTATTTTTATAAATCCTGGCTTATTCATTGCGATATTAATAAATTCATCAAAAGTATTTGCTTCATAAATCATTGAATCTCTTCTTTTTAAAGCTCTATCATATAAATTATCTTGAATTTCTTTAAGTAATTTATCAATTTCACTAACAACATCTTCTACTTTAACTTGAATTTTTTCAAAAGTATCACGACGCGCAAGAGTTACTAATCCATTAGCCAAATCTCTTTGACCTACTTCAATTCTTACTGGATATCCTTTTACTTCAGCATCAGCAAATTTAAATCCAGGAGTCTTATCAGATAAATCTATTTTACAACTAATATTCTTATCTAATAAATCACACATTAATTCATTACACTTTTCATTAACACTTTCATCTTTACCAATTGGAATGATAATTGTCTTATAAGGTGCAATATTAGGTGGTAAAACAAGTCCATTATCATCACCATGAGTCATAATAATTGCACCTATCATTCTAGTTGTAACACCCCAAGATGTTTGATATGGAGCTTCCATTTTATTATCTTTATTTAAAAATTTAATATTAAAAGCCTCAGCAAAATGATTTCCAAAATAATGACTAGTACCATTTTGTAATGCAACACCATCATACATCATAGCTTCTAAAGTATAACTAGCTTCTGCACCAGCAAATTTCTCTTTATCAGTTTTCTTACCTACAATTACTGGAAGCGCTAAAACGTTTCTTTGAAAATCTTCATAAACTTTTAACATTCTTAAAGTCTCTTCAATAGCTTCTTCTGCCGTTGCATGCATAGTATGTCCTTCTTGCCATAAAATCTCTCTACTTCTCAAAAATGGACGAGTTGTTTTTTCCCATCTACAAATAGTACACCATTGATTATATAATTTCGGCAAATCACGATAAGATTTAATAATCTTTTCAAAATGATCACAAAAAAGAACTTCACTTGTAGGTCTAACACACATTCTTTCTTCTAACTTTTCACTACCACCATGAGTAATCCAAGCCACTTCTGGAGCAAACCCTTTAACATGTTCTTTTTCAACATTCAAAAGACTTTCAGGAATAAACATAGGCATTTGTACATTTTCATGTCCTAATTTTTTAAATTCTTTATCTAAAATACTTTGCATATTTTCCCATATTGCATAACCATATGGTCTAATAATCATACTTCCCTTTACTGATGAATAATCAACTAAATCAGCCTTTTTTATAACATCAGTATACCACTTTGCAAAATTAACATCACGTTTCGTTATTTCTTTAACTTCATTTGCCATAATTACACTCTCTTTCTTTTATCTAATACATAAATAATTATATAATAACTAAAAAAAAATAAAAAGTATTTGCTACTTTTTATTCACTTTCATAAAACTTTAAAATGATTATTTTCAACAACAGTTCCTATATCAGTAACAACAACATCACTATTTTTAGCATTAATCATTGTTTGATACTTCAAAGCATTAGATTCATATAAAGTAACTAATTTACCATTTTTATTAAAAGTAATTTGTTCCATCATTGGTGGCATTGTAACTTGAATAGATGGTAAATTACTATAATCCTTACAATCTTCATCATATTTAAATACTTTTAACTCAGAATTAAAAAACTTACCATAAGAACTACTAACCAACAAATAATCTTTTCCATTTTTTTCATAAAAAGATATCCCTTGAACTTTATCTAAAAACTTAATACGATTTTCACTTTTTTTATCAATACTACCATCCTCTAAAATATCAAAACTCTTAAGAATTCCCGTACCATCAATCGAATAATTACCTACAAAAACTTTTCCATTATGATAAGTAATATATCCAGCTGAAGAATATCCTTTATAATTAATTAAATCTTCACTTCCTACATCTATTTTTTTAAAAATTGGTTCAATTATATCCTCTTGACTATAAAAAATAGAATTAAAACTATAACCACTAATAGTCCCACCTTTATCTGTTATCCAAAAAATCTCATGTTCTTGATCATAACAAATACCACCAACATGACTATTATTATATAAAGTAACTTCTCTTATACATTCATTATCTTTATTAAGAACATATATAGTTGAATTATCCTTATCTAAACTAGAATCATACGCACTTAAAAAAGTATAATTACCAACAACACAAACACCTTGTAAAACATTACTATCTAAATTATCAATTGAGTATTCACTATCTTTAATATCAACAAAACTTACATTACTATACTGAACATATTTAGTCGCAACATCATAATTAATACTAGAAGGAAAACTAAGCAATGCTGCCATACCAAACAGAGCAAATCTAGATACTTTTTTATTTTTCCTAGATTTTAATTTTTCCACTTGTTTTTCACTAACTAATCTATCTCTTTCTTTTTCCAAATGCGCATTAACCACTTTAAATTCAGAAAATTCACGCAATTTTTCAATATTTCTAAATTTAATAACTTCTGTTCCATAGACACAACTAATTTCATTAGTCTCATGATCAATACTCATTGAATCATAAAAAAAGTATGGAAGCTCTTGTAAAAGAGCACTTTTTTCTATATCAGAATATCTTCTATTAGTAATATCATCTTCATCATAAGCAAATAGTTCATCGTCTAAAACATCTATTACAATAACAGACTTATCCATTTATTAATTTCTCCATTTCTTTATCTACAATATTATATTCATCTTCAGTAAGTTCTCCTAATAAAACTACTTTCCCATTTTCAAGTTTATACTTAGACGCAAGAAGTCTTTCTTCACCTTCATGATCAAGAACATGATCAGTATATACAATAAAATTATTATTATCTTTTTCAAATGTTAAAAACATTTCACAATTAATAATTTCCCCATCTACTTCAATAACAAAATTTTCATCTCTCATATTATCACCTAATTTAATTGTAACAAATATAAATAAAAAAAGTAAACATATACGTTTACTTTAAAAATTAAGCATTATCCATTCAGGTTTAAATATTAATAACAATCCCATTAAAACCATTAATATTCCACCAATAATCTTAACAATTTTATTATATTTAGTAGTCATACCTACAATTGATAAAGTACATACAGAAATAGTAAATACAACCATATCATCAATCATATAAAATAATACATATACTAATAAATATATAATTCTTAAACCACCAGTAATATCATTAGCAACTAAAACTTCATTAAAAATCATTGGAAATCCAGCACTACAAGCAAGTTCTACTAGATTAACTGAAACAGCTAATAAAATTATCCCACCTAAAGCAAAAATAATACTTTTAGAATTTTTTATTCTTTTTACTTTTTCAAGAATATTTTTTCTTTTCTTCTCATCAACAACAGCACAACCATCATCTTTATTACGATCTCTAAAATAAACATATAGATTATAAATACCTGCACCTATCGCAACTAATCCAATTAAACTTCTAAGTTCATTTGTTGATAAGAAACCTAAAACAATATTAACTCCTAACATTGATAAAAAATAAACAACAGCAGATGTAAACAAAAAAGTATACCCAAGAATAAACATTTTCTTTTTATCTTTCATACCTAATAACATATTTATTATAAATAATAAAACCCACATTGCACATGGATTAAATCCATCAACTAAACCCAAAGTAACAGCAGCAACCCCAACAGCTATCTCTCCAGGATTAACTTTACCAATTAATGGAATATTAATTTTATCTTTCTCAACAATCGTATCATCATCATCTATATTATCAAACTCTAAATATTTCACAAGCTGCTTTTCTAAGTCTGTTCCAACCCATTCATCATATCCATAATAAGTTTTAGTACCAATAACTGTAAAAGGAACCCCTTCATTAACAGGCATATCAAATAAATTTTTTACCTCGAACATAATATCACGATTATCTTTATCAGACCAAACCTCATACTTATAAACTTTTACTTTTCCCTCATATTTTACTTCTAACTTATCTAAAACTTCTTTTTCCTTCGCACAATGAGGACAAGTAGATCCATAAAATAAATATATATTAACAACATCTTCTTCAAGTTCTACTCCAACTTTATCATAAACAACATCTTCATAATCACTTGCTAAAGCAAAAACATAATTAGGCTGAAAAAAAGAAAAGCATAAGATTATTAATAATAAAAATCTTTTCATATAATTACCTATTTCTTTCTACAAAATCATATATTTCATCTTTTGTCTTTTCACCAACTAAACGTTCTACTTCAATATTATCTTTCATAAAAATAACAACAGGTAGTGTATTACCTACATTATATTTTTTTACTTCATCTTCATCAAAGTCTAAGTCTAACTCTTCTATTTCTATATCTAGATAATCTCTTTTTACTTCTTTCCAAATTTTATTTGTAACAATACAAGCACCACACCAAATTGCATTTATCTTTATGAATTTCATCTTATCACCTCAAAGTAGTAAGTCTATTATAACATTTATCAAATACTCTTAAAAACTCTTCTATTTCTTCAAAAGTAGTTTTATAAGATAAACTAATTCTAACACTCGATTTACTTCTTTCGCTATCATGTGTTAAAGCAAATACAGCTTTGGATTCATCTGTTTTACTACTACAAGCAGTTTGTGTTGAAATATATACATCATCTTCTTCTAAAGAATGAAGTAATACCTCTGGTTTAACACCTAATACACTAATATTTAATATATATGGGAGAGCATCTTCCGGACTATTAATTCTAACTAAATCATATTTAGAAAGCTCTTCTCTAACTTTATTATTTAATTCCTTAACATATGAATAATGTTTATCCATATCTGTATTTACAAGTCTTAACGCTTTCGAAATTGATGCAATTAAAGGAGTTGCTGGTGTACCACTACGATATATAGTCGTACTTTTTCCACCATGAATAATTGGTTCAATATTAATACTTTCTTTCTTTACCAAAACACCTATACCTTTAATACCAAAAAACTTATGTGCTGAAAAACTAGCTAAATCAATATCTTTAAGATCTAATTTCATTTTACCAACACATTGAGTCATATCAACATGATAAAAAATCTTTGGATAATCCCTCAACATTTTACCAATTTCTTCAACTGGTTCAATTATTCCAATTTCACTATTAACCGCTGTAATACTAACTAAAATAGTATCATCTCTAATCAAAGATTTTAAATGCTCTATATCAACTTTACCATTATCCAAAGTTTTTACAAAATCAACATCAAAACCTAACTTTTGTAAATAACCAACTGGACCATATATAGAAGAATGTTCAAAATCAGTTGTAATAATATGTTTACCTCTATTTTGATATTTTAAACAAATGCCTTTAATAGCCATATTATTACTTTCACTTGCACCACTAGTATAAATAATTTCACTAGTTTTAACACCTAAAATATTAGCAATTTGATCAGTAGCAGCATTAATCAAACTATTAGCCTTAATTCCTTCTTTATGTAAAGAATTAGGATTAGCCCAATAATCTTCACAAGCTTTTGAAAAAGTTCTAAGAACTTCACTATCAACAAAAGTTGTTGCTGAATAATCTAAATAAACCATAATCCACCTCTTCTATATTTTATAATACGCAATAGTATGTTCTAAAGTACCAAACTTAACTAAATAACTAGTAATATTATCAGGTACTGCAAACGCAATCTTTACACAACCACTTCCACCATTAACAACACCAGTATCACTCGATAAAACATAAATATCAATGAACTGTTTTACATCATTTATAATAAAACTAGAACCATCTACATTTAATATTTCTACATCTAAAAGAACATCTTCTCCAAAAGATTCTGTTTCAAAATCATAAAAAATTACTTCATATTCTAAAACTACATACTTAAACCCATCTTTTTTTACAATCATATTATCAGGATTCTCATTATTATAACTATTAACAATCTCTAAAGAATTAGAAAAAACTTCTTTAATAGTAACATCAACATTCTTATAATCACTTACAACCGCATTATATTTACTCGCAACACCATAAGAACCAATACCTAAAGGATTAGTAATACTAGAAGTACTACCAATACTAACAATATCTTTTTCTTCTTCTTTATCTTTATTCTCTTTTTCTTCTAATTCTTCTTTTTTTTCTACTTTTTCTTCTTCACCAATATTTATAGTACAACCACTAAGTATAAAAAAAGATAAAAATATTAATATCAATTTCATCATCAAACATCACCTTAATACATTAATACTATTATCTAAATCATCACTATTTAAAACAAAACTTCCACTAACAACAATATCTGTATCAACAAGTTTAGAAGTATCTGCATTAATTCCCCCATCAATAGAAATAACTATATTTCTATCTCCTATCATTTTCTTTAATTCTTTAACTCTATCAACACTAGAATAAATAAAACTTTGTCCACCTTTACCAGGAACAACACTCATAACTAAAACCATATCGATATCATCTAAATAAGGTTCTAAAAAAGAAAGATCAGTATCTGGACTGATTGATAATCCACACTTAATTCCATACTTTTTAATAAGTTCTAGTAAAGATAATATATCTTTTTTAATTTCACAATGAAATGTAATATATTCACAATTAAGTTCACTATAACTCTTTATATAATCAGTAGGATCTTCTACCATAAAATGAACATCTAACCTTTTTGTTAAAGCACCATTTAAACTGCTTAATTCTTTAATAGGATTAAACTTTCTTTCAATGAACTTACCATCACCAACATCTACATGAATATAATCAGTATCAGTTGAACACAAATTAATTAAATCATCTTCTATATTAGTACTATTAAAAAATGAAACTGAAACTTTCTTCATAGATTACCTCCTATAACATTTTTTTATAATTATTATAACGAGACTCAAGTATTTCTCCTGCTTCAACAGCATCCTTAACACCACATACATTCTCATTTAAATGCATACAATCTTTAAACTTACAAGGATATTTTTCAAATTCAATAAAAGAATCTCTTATATCTAACTTACTTATATTATTAAACTCTAAACTAGAAAATCCTGGTGTATCTAAAACTTTTCCACCAAATAGTTCAACAAGTTCAACATGTCTTGTCGTATGTTTTCCTCTTCCTAAAGCAACAGACACTTCCCCAGTTTGAAAATCTAAATTAGGATTAAGTTTATTTAATAAACTAGATTTACCAGCTCCAGTTTGACCAGTAAATACCGTTGTTTTATCTCTAAAAATCTTTTTAATCTTATCTATTTCTGTATTTACAAATACCTTATATCCAATCTTTTGATAATAATAAATATAATCAAATATTTCGTCCTCTTCATCTTTATCAAGTAAATCCATCTTTGTAAAACAAATAATAGGCTCAACATCATTTATTTCCATCAAAGTAATTAATTTATCTAACAAATTAGTAGAAAAATCAGGTATTTTAACACTCGTAATAATAAGACCTTGGTCTATATTACTAACCATTGGTCTTATTAAACGATTCTTTCTATTTTCGACTTCTAAAATATATTTATTTTTTTCATCTATAACAACATAATCTCCAACAACAGGAGTTATCTTTTCATTACGAAACTTTCCTCTACTATGACATTCATAAATATTACCTTTACAATTAACAGTATATAAATTACTAACTATTTTGACAATTTGCCCTTTCATTAAATACCAGCTCCATTATTTTCTTCAGGGGTATCTTCAGTATTTTCAGAAGAATTATCATCAACAACAGGTGGCTCTTCTACAATAGCTTCTGCAATTGTAATTGTTAAAGAAGCACCTTTCGTAATTTTAGTATCAACTTTTCTAGATTGACGAATGATTGTCCCTGGCTCATAACTAGATGTTTTTTGATATTTCTTTTGTAAAACAATTCCATAATTACTACAGAACTCTTCTACTTCTTCAACAGTCCATTTTTCTTCAACAAAATCAGGATACTTATCATATATATCAGGAATATATAAAATTACTCTATCCCCCTTACTCAAAACAGTTCCTTCTGCTGGTTCTTGAGCTATGATAACTTGTTGATCAAGTTCATCCATCATATCAATATCTTCAACAGTTTGTTTTTTTACTTCAACCTCAATATCATAGGCCTCAAGTTCACCTTGAACAATTAAATAATTCATACCAACATAATTTTCAACAGTATAAGTTTCTTCTCCCAAAGATTCATAAATAGTTATTACCGTTCCTTCTGGTACACGACGCCCAGCAATTGGATCAGTCTTAACAACTAAACCTTTATCATATTCGCCACTTACCATACCAATAGTATCAGTTGCAACTTCAAGGCCTTCATTCTTAAGAACTTCTTCAGCATCAACTATACTCATACCCGAAACATCTGGTATTTTAACTTCTTCTTCTTTTCCAAAGAAATTAGGAATAAATACTAAAGCTAAAACACCAACAAGTAACAGTAATATACCAACAAGCACCCATATTACTATTTTCATTCCACCCTTATTATCTTCTTCACCATCAATTTCCTTAGCAATTTCTTCTTCAATAATTTCAACAGAATCTTCTACATTTTTTTTCTTTTTATCATCTGTTTTCTTACTTCTAATAGCAGGAATTGGATCTTTATTTTCTTCACTTTCGTGTTCAGGATATTTATATACAAATCTTTCTTGATTCATAACATCAGGATCCATACAAGCCTTTAAATCTCGATACATTTCTTTAACATCATTGTATCTGTTCTTAGGATTCTTAGCTGTAGATTTAATAATAATATTTTCTACACTTTGAGGAATATTACTATTTTGTTTTCTAACACTTGGAAGTGGATCTTTCATATGCTTTAAAGCAATTTCTACAGCATTATCCCCTTTAAATGGAAGAACCCCAGTAAGTAATTCATAAAATAAAATCCCCATTGAATATATATCACACTTAATAGTAGAACCTTTACCACTAGCTTGTTCTGGTGGTAAATAATGTACACTACCCATTACTGAATTAGTTTGTGTAAGTTGAGTTGAATTAAGAGCCATCGCAATACCAAAATCTGTTATTTTAATTTGTCCATCTTCTTGAATCATAATATTTTGTGGTTTTAAATCTCTATGAATAATATAACTATCATGAGCATGAGATATCCCATCAGTAAGTTGAAGCATAATATCAACAGCTTCACTAACCGTTAAATTACCACGTTTCTTTAAAAGTTGTTTAACCGTCTTTCCTTCAATATATTCCATAACAATATAATGACTACCATTATCTTCTCCAACATCATACATCTCTACAATATTAGGATGCGATAACGATGAAGCCGATAACGCTTCTCTTTGAAAACGACGAATAAACTTCTCATCATTTGCTAAATCACCACGTAAAACTTTAATAGCTACTTTTCTATCTAAAATAGTATCTTGAGCTAAATATACATTAGCCATTCCACCTTCGCCAATACTCTTAATTATTTCGTATCTATCGTTAATTTTTTGCCCCTTTGTTATCAACATTATTCACCGCTTTCTTTTAAATCTAAATATGCAACAGAAATGTTGTCAGAACCCCCACGATTATTACTTTTTCTAATTAATTTTATAACTTTATCTTCAATATCAATATCACTTAATAATACTTTTTCTATTTGATCATTATCAAGCATAGTAGTTAAACCATCACTACATACTAAAATAGAATCTATATCCATATCACAGTCAAAAATATCTATATCAATTGGATTATTAGCACCAAGAGCTTTCATTAAAACATTCTTTTTAGGATGATCTTTAGCTTCTTCTTCTGTAAGTTCACCTGCTTTTAATAATAAATTAACCAAAGTATGATCATATGTAACCTTATGTAACTTATCATTCTTTATAACAAAACCAGATGAATCTCCAATATTACCAAATAATACATATTCTTTTGTAACTAAAGCCACAACTAAAGTAGTACCCATCCCCTTACTTTCAGGATGTTTAGCTGCATAATCAAAAATAAGTTCATTAATTTCAATAACAGTATCTCTTAACCAATTAACAGCTTGTACCTTTTCTAAATTTAAAAAATTATCGTTAAACATCTTACTTAAATGTTTAATAGCAATACTACTCGCAACTTCTCCTGCCGAATGTCCTCCCATTCCGTCCGCTACCGCAAGTAAATACTCATGATTTGAATTTTCAAGTACAATTAAACTATCTTCATTGTGATCTCTAACTTTACCAGTGTCAGTTAAATAAAATGATTTCATAAATCCTCCTTCTTACTTCTAAGTTGTCCACATGCTGCACTTATTTTAGAACCAAATTCTCTTCTTATTGTAACATTTATTTTTCTCTTTTTAATTATATCATAAAAATTAGAAATAGTATCTTTTTTACTTCTTTTATACCCTAAATTATTAGTTTCATTATATGGAATTAAATTTACATAACAATTAAGTCCCTTAAGTAAATCACATAACTCATTCGCACACTCTTCAGTATCATTAATCCCAGATAATAAAATATATTCAAAAGTAACTCTTCTATTAGTTATTTTAATATAATGTTTTATCTCTTCCATCAACTTATCAAGAGGATAAGCCTTATTAATTGGCATAAGCATATCTCTAATACGATTATTAGGTGCATGAAGTGAAATAGCTAAATTAACTTGATAAGGGAAAAGACTAAATTCTCTTATTTTAGGGATAATACCACAAGTAGAAACAGTTATATGACGACTTCCTATATTTATTCCTTTCTGATAATTAACAATCTCTACAAATCTTTTAAAATTATCAAAATTATCAAAAGGTTCTCCAATCCCCATAATAACAACATGAGTAATGCGCATATTTATATCTTCTTCTACTTTAAGAATTTGCTCTACCATTTCCCCGGCTGTAAGGTTACGCACTTTTTTTAGTCTTCCACTCTCACAAAAACGACATCCCATATTACAACCAACTTGACTAGATATACAAATACTAGTCCCATAATCATGTCGCATTAAAACTGATTCAATATGATTTCCATCATTTAATGTAAATAAATACTTATTTACTTCTACATCTCTTTCTACCTTATCAAGAGAAATATCTTCAATAACAAAATCATCTTTTAATACATCAATTAATTCTTTTTTTATATTACTCATCTCATCAAAAGATTTAACTCTTTTTAAATACAACCACTCAAAAACTTGTGTTGCTTTAAACTTCTTTTGTCCTATACTTTCAAAATAAGTAACTAACTCATTAAAACTCTTATTATATATGCTTTCCATATAAATATCACCACAAAAAAATTATATCAAAATCACACAAAAAAAGATATGTATTTTACATATCTTAAACACTTTTTTATAGTAGTCCTAATCTAGCTTTTTGTAAAAAAAGATTATATATTCTTTTTTTCTCATCCTCTTCTTTTACTTCAATAAGTTCAACAACTTTTCTACTATATTCTTTTTCTATCGCAATAACTACATTTAAAGGAGCAGAAATACTCATTAAATATACATATGTATCAATATCATCATCAATACGACTAATAAGTACATATTCCCTATCATCAGTAAATTTAATCACACGTCCAACCTCATTAAACATATCATCACCCACTACGATACTATATTAATAATTATAACATAGTATCTTGTAGATAAACACTATTTTTTCTTAAAAACAAATAATTTACTAAAAATATAATTACATACCATAATAAGTACTTGTGTAACAAAAGTCCAAATCATTACCCAAATATTAGAATCAAGTCCAAGTAAAGTAATAAAGAACCACATTATTACCATTTCCATTACTAAAGTAAGTACTCTAGCCCCAAAGAAACTAACCATTTCTTTAAATATATTTTTATTCTTACTACAAAAAACAAATATCCTATTAGCAAAATAAGCAAATAATACCGATAAAATCCAAGAAATAATAATTGATACTTGTAATTCAAAAGCATTTTCAGCATCAAAAATAGTAAATAATAAAATCCACTTAGATACAATGCTAATCACAGTAGTTAAAACTCCAACTACTAAATAATTAAATAACTCTTTATACTTTTTATACATTCCCATTCCTAATTTACCTAACTTAGTTTGTGGATTTTTAATCTCACTAATTATATTTCCAATTAATCTTACAATACTAACCATAAAAACCTCCAAAGTAAATAAAATAATTCCAATAACTGATAAAAAAAGACCAATCTTTTTAAAAGGAGCTTGATATTCAATTCTAATATCATGATGTCCTTTATCTATCTTAAATCCAATAAAATCTACATTGACTTTCTCATAATCAATTTTTTCATCATCAACATAAATATTAAAACCTTTATCATAAGGAATCGATATATTAAAATATCCATCATTTGATACATTAATATCCCCATAAATAAAATCCCCATTAGTTTTATTTCTATCAATTATAAAAGGATCAACAAATTCTACTATATCATAAATATCATCATAGTCAATCACATAAAACTCTAAATTAGTAATTAAAAATTCCCCTTTAGAAAAAACTATATCTAAAGTATCTAAATTTTTATCAGACAAAATATATTCAAAAGTATAATTATTATTTTGATACTTCCATCCCTCACAAGTAAGTTTATTCTTAATGCCATTTATTGTTATCGATGTATCTCCCACTGAACAATTTTCTTGATAATCCATATCAAATTTAATCATTAAAACTTTATCCCTTAAATCATTATTTATCTTTAATTTAATTCTACTAGATTTATTACCTTTAACTTTTAAATCAAAAATTTCCCTTTTATAATTAACTTCATTATATATAATATCAGCATCTAAAAAAATCTTTTCAAAACGTGCCTCAAAAGGCGCTAATATTTCATTATCATCAACTATTACATAATCAAGAAAAGCATAAATATTATCTGGATAACTAAGCGATTCATAATACTTTAAACTCATCAATTTATTAGTCGCATATCCAACTGGCAATACATAGTTATTTACGTATATATCTTCTTCTTTTTCTTCATATAAATACGAATCAAGCTTATTAGAAATAATATATTTATTTCCCATATATATATTATAAAACAAATTATTTGTAGTAGGCATTTGTCTATGCGATCTAAATATTATCTCATTACCAATTCGGTTATAATAAAAATCCTCCAAGTGATGTGAAGCACTTGATGAATAAACTGTTGTTTCATAATACTCTAAATCATAAATATTATTTACTGTTGCTAATTTTTTATCGTATATTCCAATTCGATAAAACGAAGAATCATTTTCTAAAATATTATTAATCTTATCTAAATTAGTATCTTGATAATCTCGTCTTACTAATTCATCACCTAAATTAAAGGTAACACTTGTAATAAATAATACAGGAAACAAAAGAATATATATATATTTAAAAGTATTTTTTCGATACGACAAAAATACCGAAATAAGCATTATTGGTAATTCAATTAACAAAACAAATAATAATGAAAATTGTTTAAAAAAATTACTTAGACAACAAATAATAATAGTTAACATCATAACCATTTTAAAATTAATTGTCTTATCTTTAATACCTTCCAAAGTATCCGCAATAAGTACTATAAAAGCCGGTATAAAAGCAATTAAAACCTTAGGTTCCACGTATAAAAAACCATTTAATAAATACATAAAAAAAGGAATAATTAATAAAACTATCAAACTAATACTTAAAAAACGATTTTCTCTTTTCTTAAAACAAGCATTATCAATTAAACTAAATAAAGCTAAAGACGATAAACCAGCTGAATAAGTACTATATAATAAATTTTTAATATTAATATTTGGTAAAAATAATTTAAAAATATTTATACTACTACCAGAATCTCTTCCATTAAGTAACGAATAAAAAGTTGGAACTATTAAAACACAAGACATAAGTATACCAATAATTATTGGTATTAAAAATAAAATTCCATCTTTAATAAACCTCGTAAATGTTATATTTTTATTTTTCTTAATATAACAATATATCCCATATAAAATAATTGAAACAATACCACTAACACTAAAAAAATAACTAGTCATTATCATTAAAAAAACAGATAGCGTAAGTAAAATTGGTTTATTTTTTTCAAAATAACGATCAACACCAAAATACCCCATAATTAAAAAAGGCAAATAATTTATAAACATAATATGTCTATGTGAATGAAAAAATATCGGTGTTGCCATTAAAAATAGAAATCCACATATGAATGCAATACTACAATTATGCTTTTTCTTAATAAAAAAATACATTAAAATAGCACTCAAAAAAAGTAAAAATATTGTCGATCCAATTATATATTCTCGCATACCAACAAATGGTAATAAATAAGAAAATAATATAACTGGACTTAATAATCCATAATAAGAAAAATTATATATATTTTGCCCACTACCCAAATTAAAAGCAAAATCAGGAAACAAATCCCCTGTAGCATAAAATAATTTTCTAAAATATTCAGGTATCAAATAATGTTGAATATTCCAATCTGTAGTAGAACCATAAATATACTTAAAACGAGTTATACAAAAATAAAAAACAAAAAAAAGAGCTATTAAAATTAATATATTAAAAACTATTTTCTTTAAATCTTTCTTCATTATATTTTCCTCCATATTCCTCCCACATCTCATACTTATAAATAAAACTAAAATTATCTATAACTTTAGATTGAGAATCATATAAATCAAGTATTTTCTTTTTTTCTTCTAATAATTTTTCAGAAACAGGTATTAAATGTGTTTCCATATTAATTATATTTTTCTTAGAATAATATTTACCAAAAAAATATAATTTAGAATTATAATTATTACTATTATAAATATCAGTTATAATTTTATTAGTTTTAATATGTTGAATATGACCATATTCACCTTTAGGATTATGTGTAACAATTAAATCCCATTTATTACTATTTAAAATTTTTTCAATATCAAAATATATATTATTATAACACGTTTCCCATTCATTTCTAATATCATTATCCTTATCAGGATAACCTAAATAAATAAAACTATCGTCAGTAGCTTTCATAACTTCTTTAAACTCTTTTAATCTTTTAGCACTAGTACCACAAGTAATACATACAACTAAATAATCATCTTCTATTAAATGAGCACCACCCCATAACATCTCATCATCCGGATGAGCAACAATCATTACTTTTTTATATTTATCTAAATTTATATTATCTATTTGCTCTTCCAGTGATACTGGAAAATAATAAATGATATAAGATCCTACAAAGGCTAACATAAAAAGTACTAATCCCTTTAAAAAGATTTTAAAATTCATAAATAACACCTCTATCAATTATAACTCTTTTTTAAATAAATAAATCATTTTCTTTTATTTAAATTTATAGTAATATAAACTTAAGAGGGATATTATGAATAAAGATACAAAAAAGAAAAAAGAAAATAAAGAAACTAAAAAAGATCTTAATTACGAAAAAGAACATGGTTGTATTCGAAAAAAAGATAATTATGTATTAAAGACCTATAATGGTAAAGACATAACTGTAAGAGATTTACAATTAGAAATCTTAGAAATAATGGATGAAATTCATCGCGTATGTGTTAAAAATAAAATTGAATATGGACTTATGGCTGGATCAGCCTTGGGTATAGTAAATTATAAAGGATTTATACCATGGGATGATGATATAGATGTAATCGTACCAAGAAAAGACTGGAATCGTTTTATCGAAGCTATGAAAAAGGACTTAGGAGATAAATTTTATTTTCATTCATATGAAACAGATAAAAAATACAATGTTATTATGGGACCTACTATGAAAGTTAGAAAAAAAGGAACATGGATGGAAGAAGTAAATTTCCTACTAAAAAATAGATGTAAAGGCGGAGATGGAATCTTTGTTGACGTTATAATCTATGATAACATTGCTGAAAATAAATTTATAGATGAACTAAACAGAACCGTTATCAAAATATTAATGCCTTTCTATGTCCTATTAGATAACTTACATCTACCACATGATTTATTATCAAGATTCATAAGATGGTATTCAAATAAATATTCAAGAAGACATGAAAATAGTTCTTTAGTTTCCCAACCCATCTCAGTACCTTGGGAAAAATTTCTAAAAGAACCAGTCTTTAAAAAAGAGGATGTATACCCATTCAAACTTTATGAATTTGAAGGAAGACAATATTATTCATATAACAATATAGAAAAAATACTTAAACAATGGTATGGACCAAACTGTTTAAAAAAATGGGATGGAAAAGAATGGGTTGAAACATTACCTATTGAAAAAAGAAAACCAAAACATACAGCTAATCTAAACTTAGAAAGTGAAAAACCACAAAAATAAAAAGAAGAAACAAAAGTTTCTTCTTTTTTTAACAAAAAAAGTCTTGAAAATCAAGACTTTAATTCATAATGGTGTTCCGTGAGAGATTCGAACCCCCGACACACGCCTTAGAAGGGCGTTGCTCTATCCAGCTGAGCTAACGGAACATGTATAACCCAGATACAAATAAGATTATACATCAGAAATTATAAATATTCAACCATTTTTTTCAGTTTTTTTCAAAATTTCTTCACCATTTACTTGAAAAATAACACTTTCCACATCAAAATTACTAAAAATAGTACTTACCATCGGATAAACAACTTCTTCCCTTATTTCATCCTTATTCATAAAAATACTATTAGAAAAATTAAGAATTAATTCCTCATTAGATATCTCATAATCTATAAGTTCTAACTTTTCATCAACTATACTAATTAAATTAGGTTGATAAATATAACTACTAGATAAATCTTCAATAATAATATTAATCTTATCCCCACTAGAATTAATATATTTAGTAATAGGAACATAATAACTATTATCTTCTATCTCTTCCATATAATAAACAACATACTTAACAATATCATCAGTATTTTTAAAATGATATTTTTTATTGATACCAAATTCTTCCGTAATATGATAAGGAATATCTAAATTAGATAATTCACTAATATTTACTTTATCAATATATATTTCTACTCCATTAATTTCTTCTAAATTTAAAACTGTATAAGAAATAGCTTCTATAAGTCTTATTAATTCTTTATCTTCAAGCTCTAAAAATTCCTTTGAAAAATTTAAACTGGCAATATTTTCATCAACATATACATCTAATAACTTAATATTACTAGGCATTACACTATTAAGACCATTCGGTATAATTTCATTACTAGCACTACTTAAATTATTAATTAAATTTTTAATTTTATTAGATATATCATCGTCAATAATCGAAATAGTAGTCTCTACTAATAAACCATTATTATCTAATAAATAAAGCTTACTACTAACTAAATCTACATATTGAGCCGATGTTTTAATATCATTATCTAATTCAATAACACCTGGCATTAAATAAACCAGCAAAATAATTACAACAATTGAAGAAGTAACAAACATTTTTCTAAAAGCTTTCTTAGTAAGCATAATATCACCAATATAATACTATGTAAAAAATTTATTTTTATTATAAAGAAATCTCATTTAATTTCAAAAGTTCAACAACGGCACCTGCTCGTCCCTTTACACCTAATTTTTGCATAGTATTCGAAATATGATTTCTAACAGTCTTTTCACTAATATCTAAAGTACTTGCTATTTCCTTAGTACTTTTATTAAGTATCAACAATTCAAAAACTTCTCTTTCTCGAGACGTTAATATCCTTTTTTTTATAAAAATTACCCTCTTTCATATATAAATCCATAATATTTTATGAAAAAAAATATATATGTTGAGGGTAATTAACCTAAGTTTCAAATTTAACTGTAATATATTTATTAGAATCAAATTCTTCTTGAATACTTCTCATAATATTATTAGCTAAAATATTATCATGATTAGATGAAGAACAAGTCGAAACAATTGATAAACTATCTATTTCAACACAACACTCTAAATTATATTTACTCTTTATTTTATCTTCCAAAGAAGTCTCCAAAGTAGCATTTTCATTTAAAGATTTAATTTTTTCTAAAGCCTCATTCTTTTCATCAGATGTACTTTCATTATTAGTTAAAATACTTTGATAATCACTCTGTAAAGAAATCCTTTCTTCTTCCTTATTAATACGAAGCGCAGAAATAACATCAACATGAGCTTCATCAACATCAACTACTACTGACACTAAGTCATCTTTCTTTAAATAATTACTATTTGCATTCAATAACAAATCATTAGGCATTGTTACATAATAAACACTTAAGACTAATATCAAACTAAATAAAGTTACAAACAACAAATTCTGCTTATTCATATTTCACCTCATTTAATAATATGAAACAATAAAAAAAATATGTTTCAAAACATATTTTTAATACATAATTTCACATTTAATTGAAGAATTAACTAATTTCTTAAACATTGAGGCATATTCCTTTTCTCCAACAATAACCCCATAATGAACAGGTACAACTACTTTTGGATTAATAATATTAGTAAGTTCTGCAGCTTCTTTGTAATCAGTAGTATAAACACCACCAATAGGTATAAATAAAACATCACACTTAACAAGTTTGCTTTCTTCAGTTATATCAGAATCTCCTACTACATAATAAGTATAATTATCAAATAAGAACTTATACCCTACCCAATTATTTTCTTTAGGATGAAATTCCTTATTAGTATTATAAGATCTAATAGTAGAAAAATTAATATCAGCAAAACTATAATTATTATTAGGAATAACTTTCATAATATCCAAATCTTTAAATCCCAATTCTAAAGTATCAGAATATAAATCTTCTGTAATAACTATTTTAGTACTATCTTTTTTTACTTTTAAAATATCTTCTTTTGAAAAATGATCATAATGATTATGCGTAATAAAAATAATATCAGCATCATTATAATTATCTTTTATTTTATATGGATCAACATAAATAACTTTATTATTCTTACTAAATTTAATTGCATTATGTCCTAAACAAATAATTCCATCCAACATAACTATTCTCCTTTTAACATACTAACAGCTTTCATAACAGCAATCTTACCATATGGATACATAAGTGATCCTTGTTGATAAGCAATATATGGTTCACGTATTGGTCCATCACAAGAAAGTTCAATACTAGATCCTTGCGTAAAAGCACCAGCTGCCATAATAACTTGATCATCATATCCAGGCATATCACCAGGAACTGGTAAAGCACTACTATCTACTGGAGATGATGACTGAATACCCTGACAATATTTAATCAACATATCTTTATCTCTAAAAATAATATTTTGAACAATATCGGCACGTACTTCATCAAATTTAGGTTCTACTTCATAACCAAGTTTTTCTAAAGCAAGACTAGTTAAACAAGCAGTTTTAACACTACTAGCAACAACACTAGGAGCGAAAAATAATCCTTGTAAAAAGCTCTTATTAGCACCAAGTGAAGGTCCTACTTCTCTTCCTTCTCCTGGAAGTGTTAAACGTTCGCCAACAAGCTCTACTAAATCGTGACGTCCTGCTACGTAAGCCCCATTAGGTGCAAGTCCTCCTCCAAGATTCTTAATTAAAGAACCGACAATAATATCTGCCCCAGTTGGTTCTCTATCACTAACCATTTCACAATAACAATTATCTATCATAATAATTACATCTTTATCAATAGAGCGAATAAACTCTATTACTTTTTCAACTTTATCAATAGTTAAACTTTTTCTAGTAGAATACCCCTTTGATCTTTGAATTTCAATTAACTTAATCTTTTTAGAAAGTAAAGCTTTCTTTATTCCTTCATAATCAAATTCATTATCTATCAAATCAACTTGTTCATACTTAACTCCAAAAGCTTCTAAACTACTATTATTTTTTTTAATCCCAATTACTTCATGTAAAGTATCATATGGAAGACCAGTAACACTTAACATAACATCTCCTGGTCTTAACAAAGCAAATAAAGTAACACATAAAGCATGACTACCAGAAATAAATTGATTACGAACTAATGCATCTTCAAATCCAAGTACTTCTGCAAAAATCTTTTCACAAGTATCTCTACCTAAATCATCATATCCATATCCAGTAGTCGTTGATAAATGTATTTCAGATAGTCTATTATTTTTAAATGCATTTAACACTTTTAAACTATTTATTTCACAAATAGAATCTATTCTTTTAAAAACATCAGTTAACTCTTTTTCACACGCATTTATTAATTCATAAGCATCATTACTTATACCATATTCTTCTCTCATTTTAACATCCTCCATCTACAACAATAACTTCTCCATTTATATAAGAAGAATCTTCACTTGCAAGAAATAAAACTACTTTAGCTATTTCTTCTACTTTCGCAAATCTTTTTAATAAAATATTTTCACTTTCACTAGATACAAAACATCCAGATAATTCTTTATCTAACTCCTCATTCTTTTCTGTTAAAACCCAACCAGGTGCAACAGCATTTACATTTATATATGGAGCAAACTCTTTAGCCATATTCTTAGTTAAAATATTAATTCCAGCTTTACTACAATCATATTCTAAAGTAGAAGGATCATATTTATTTAAACTATTATTAGAAGAAATATTAATAATTCTACCAGACTTTTTATCTAACATGTATTTAGATACTTCCTTACTAACTAAAAAAGTTCCAATTAAATTAGTCCCAAGAATTCTTTGAAAAGAAGCTTTCGTCTTATTTTGAAATTCACTACACTCTTCAATAGCTGCATTATTAACTAAAACATCAATATGACCAAACTCTGAAATAATAGTTTTAACCATATCATTAACTTCATCTTCACAAGATATATCACATTGAACAACAAGTGTTTTTACTTTATACTCTTTTTCAACAAATTCTTTTAATTGATAAGCATCATCAAGCGAATGATTATAATTAATAACAACATCATATCCATTTTTCGCAAATTCTAAAATACAACCTTTACCAATCCCATGACTACTTCCTGTAACTAATACAACTTTTCTTTCCATATATATCACCGAGAAGATTATATCAAAAATTCATTCAAAAATAAATAAAAAAAGAAAGTCATCGACTTTCTATAAATATTTTTTCTTTTTTGTAATAATTATTGCTAAAGACATTATAACTATATTATTAAAATTTAACAATAAAAAAAAGAGCTTACGCTCTTGAAGAATACTTACCATCAGCAGTAGTTACTAAAATAGATTCACCTTCATTAATAAATAAAGGAACTTTTACAACTAAACCATTTTCTAAAGTAGCATCTTTCATAGCACCACTTGTAGTATTACCCTTAACAGCTGGTTCAGTAGCAGTAACTAAATAATCAATCTTATCAGGTAAAACTATACCAATAACTTCACCTTCATACATAGTGATATATACTGATATATTTTCTTTTAAGAATTTAATATCATCACCAATAGAATCTTTATTTAATTCAATTTGATCATAAGTTTGCATATTCATAAATACATGAGAATCCCCATTAGCATATAAATATTGCATTTCACGTCTTTCAATTCTAGCAGCTTCTACTTTAACTCCAGCATTGAAAGTAGTTTCAATTGTTGTACCATTCTTAATATTCTTTAATTTAGCACGAACAAAAGCAGATCCTTTACCTGGTTTAACATGTTGGAAATCAATAACTGTATAAATATTATTATCAATTTTAATAGTTAAACCATTTTTGAAATCATTAACATTAATCATAATGTACTTCCTTTCTAGATATCAATTTATAAATTACTTATGTCTAGGATAACTCTTAGTATAAGTTTTAGCCTTAACATTTTTTAACATAGCTTTTTCATTAGCTTTTAATCCATTAATTGATGCTGGACTTATTCTTGTAACATTAGCCATAGATTGCATTTTAATAAGTGCAGGATAATTAATAGGTGTTATAAATTGTTCAAACATAAAAAAATCCCCCTGATTTTATATATATATTTTTTATTATTTCTTTTCTTTATGTGCTGTATGTTTTTGACATCTAGAACAATATTTATTTAATTCTAAACGTTCTGTAGTGTTTTTTACATTTTTTTGTACACGATAATTTTCTTCATTACAAACTGTACATACTAAAGTTTTATATTGTCTATTTCCTACTTTTGCCATACTATCCCTCCTCGTTTTCTATTGGTATTATATCAAATAAATCTCAATTTTCCAAATGTTTTTTTTCTATTTACTCTAGTTTTCATACATTTCAAAGAATTTTTCGCTAATTCTACGTGTAATTCTCTTATTTGCATAACTTCTAGAAGAGGTATAACCATCTAAATAAACAATATTTGGACTAACAACAGCAATAGTCATTTTAGGATTTTCAAAAGGAGCATATCCAACAAAAGTATTAGTTAAAGTGGCATCGTTACTAACTCCGTCATTATCAATATCAATAAAAGTTTGACTTGTTCCTGTTTTACCCGCAGGCATACTAACCTTTCCCATATAATTTTTCCCAAGTCCATAATCCATAACTGCTCTAAAGCCTTTTTGAATTCTTTTTAAATACATATCATCTAGTGATAAAACATTTAGTATCTCAATCTCAGTTTCTATAAAATTATTATCTAAGTAATATCCCTTTAATAAATGTGGTTTAATTCTTTTACCATCAGAAGCAATAGTTGTTATATATTGCGATAATTGTAAAACAGAATAAGTATCATATTGACCAATTGTATAATTAAGTAATAAATCACTAGAATAATCTCTCCCAACAGTACCACTACTCTCATTTGGTAAATCAATTCCTGTTTTTACACCTAAACCATATTCTTTAAACATATCCCTATATAACGAAAATACATCATTTTTAACACTAAATTTCTTATTATAACTATAATCAAAACCAGATACTCTCATCGCCGTTTTAAATTGATATATATTAGAAGAATACGCTAATGCGTCAATATCATTAATCTTACCCAATTTACTCCAACTACATTTCTTAGGCTTAGAATAAATCTTAATACAATCATCATACATATATTCTCCAATTTTAATTGCTTCATTTTTATATCCAACACTCATAGATGCACCTTTAACAACACTCCCAACAACAAAAGTATCAGTTAAAATATTATGTGTATAATCATAAAATTTATATTTTTTACCATCCTTAACTATTTGTTTACCACTAATTGCTAATACTTCACCAGTATTAGGTTCTTGTATAACTACATAGGCATGATCATAATAATTAGTTGCCCCATAACTTTTAGCATTAAGGAGTTCTTCTTCTATAACCTTCTCCACTTCTATTTGTAAATTTATATCAATACTAAGTACAATATCATTACCTCTTTTTCCATCATCAAGTAATTTCAATTTCTTATTAACTATTTCATACTTAGCTTTTTCTCCCTTTAAGATGTTTTCATATTGTTTTTCAATATAACTAGATCCAACAACATCGTTTAAACTATAACCTAAATTCAAATAATAATCTTTATCTTCTTTACTTATCTTTGAAATATTCCCAAGTAAACTCCTAAAAGTATCTCCATATAAATAAACCCTCTCCCAATTATACTTAACTCCAAAGCCGCCTAATTCACTATAATTTTCAGCTATATAAGCAATCTCTTTATCCGTAATATTTTTATCTTTTATTATTTTTTGTTCATAATAATAACCATTATCCATTAAAGAATATATATATGAAGCTTCTAAATCTTTTTCATCTAAAGCATTAATCTCATCTAAATCAATTCTTTCAAGTTTTAAATTATAAATATCATTATCACTAATTTTCCTATTATTATAAAGTTCCCATTCACTAGAATAAATCCTATCATTTAATTTTTCTTTATCTCTATCAATAATAAAATTCTTAATATCCATAACATCTACTCTAGAATAATCTACATCAATAATATCAACAATCTTATAAACATATTCTATTTCCTCATAATCATCCAATTCAAAAATATTCTGATAATAAATAACAGGAACACTCTTATTATCAACAAGTAAATTCATATTTCGATCATATATTCTTCCTCTAGGAGTAGACTCTCCTAAAATAACATTATTAGTCAAAGAATTTAACTTTTCTGTATAATAATCTCCATTTAAAATAATTAAATTAAATAAATATATTAATATTATAAAAAAGACAAATATAATAACCATTCCTAAAAAATTAATTCTTTTTATCATAAAAACACCTATATATATTTTTAACAAAATATAAAGAATTATTTATAAAAGGCATCATATAATTAAATGGTGATAACATGGAAAATATAATAAAAGAATATATTAATAACATAGACGAATCCACAATTGACAAATACGCTAAAAAAAATGATATTTTTTTAAATAATAAAGAATTAAAAATAATATATTTATATATAAAAAATTATTGGGAAATTTTCTACAAAGGTAATCCAGAAGATCTATTTAAAGAATTAGAAGAACAAATAGATAAGGATAATCTAAATAAAATTAAAGAGTTATATAAAAAATATAAAAGGAAGATTAATTACTAATCTTCTCTTTTAATTCACTATCAAATTTTTTATTTCTAATCATTTCTATTTCATGCTTATATGGAGCTTTTTCATTTACATATGGTGTTTCTAATATCTTAGGAACATTTTCAAGTCTAGGGTTATAAATGATATTAATTAAACTATCAAAACCAATTTCTCCAAAACCAATATTTTCATGTCTATCTTTATGCGCACCTAAAACATTTTTACTATCATTTACATGAATACACTTTAAATATGAAAGACCTATTTCTTTATCAAAAATATCTAGAATTTCATCAAATTTACTAACATCATAACCTGCATCATTCAAATGACACGTATCCATACAAACACCAATTAAATCTTTCTTTTCAATACCTGAAATAATCTGTTTAATCTCAGTAAAATCTCTTCCAATTTCGGTACCTTTACCAGCCATTGTTTCAAGAAGAATCGTAACACTACTATTTTCAAGTACTTCATTTAAACCACGAATGATATTGTTGATACCAGTATCTACTCCTTGACCTACATGACTTCCAGGATGTAAAACCATATATTTAATACCTAACATTTCACAACGAATTACTTCTTCTTTTAAAAATCTAACTGAAAAAGAGAACTTTTCTACATCACCATTAGCTAAATTAATAATATAAGGTGCATGAACAATAACTTTACTATAATCAATTTGTTTTTCTTTCATTATTTCCATAGCTTGCAATGTATAACCATCTATAATAGGTCCTCTATTTGTATTTTGAGGTGCACCTGTATAAAACATAAAAGTATTAGCTCCATAACTTAAAGCTTCATTTAAACTGCCAAGTAATTGATCATTTTTATTAAAACCAACATGGCTACCTATAATTAACATAATATCACCCAATAAAATTATACAACAAAAAAAGATTTAGTTAAAACTAAATCTTTAATAAATCTAAATTAGATTGTAGCTGTACAAGTACCAACAGTTAATACTACAGGAGTTTGTCCTTTAGTAGAAGTTGAACCAGCAGGTAATGGTACTTTTTGACTTGTAATTGAACCTGTTTTAGCAGCATCTGGAACAGGGTTAACGATTTGTCCATCACCACTAGGTTTAATAGCATCACTCTTAGTTAAAGCCATACCATATCCAGCATCATCATTAAATGTGAAATAATAGTCATAGCTATATGTACTAGCATTATAGTTAACAGCAACGTATGCATCTACCCAGTTACCAAATGGATCAGTTCCACCTTTTTCAAGTGAAATACAAGACTTAGTAGCATCATTACTAACTGGAATATAATAAATCTTGTCTTCATTAGATAAAGCACCAAATTCATTATTATTTACTGCTGTTGTAGTTGCAGTAATGAATGAATCAATACTATTAACTAATGTTTTCTTTCTTGATTGTGTAATATATTTAGTTACACTTGGAATAGCAATTGCCATTAATAACCCTAAGATTACGATAACTGCTAAAAGTTCAATTAATGTAAACCCTTTTTTGTTCATTTTTTTCATTTCTATCTTCCTTTCCTATTTTATAAATAAATAATATCATATTTTTTTTCCCATTACAATATAGTAAAAAAAAATAATCGTTTTATTACGATTATTTTTTAATATTTTACGATGCAGCTATTGCTGTTGAAACATGACAAGCTTGTACTTGGTTACTTGCTGTTGAAATGTCAGCAGCTTGTGTTGGAGTTAATAAAACGACTTTAGAAGTAGTTCCTCTAGGAGTAGTTTGATTAACAATTTTACCAGTAAATTTCTTTGCTGATTTATCCCAAGTTAATTTTGTAGCAGCTTCAGGAACAGGGTTAACGATTTGTCCATCACCACTAGGTTTAATAGCATCACTCTTAGTTAAAGCCATACCATATCCAGCATCATCATTAAATGTGAAATAATAATCATAACTATATTTAGTTGCATCATAGTTAACTACTACATATGCATCTACCCAGTTACCAAATGGATCAGTTCCACCTTTTTCAAGTGAAATACAAGAATTTTCAGCTTTATTAGAAACTGGAATATAATATGAAATAGATTGATTAGATAAAGCACCAAATTCATTATTATTTACTGCTGTTGTTGCAGATGTAATGAATGAATCAATACTATTAACTAATGTTTTCTTTCTTGATTGTGTAATATATTTAGTTACACTTGGAATAGCAATTGCCATTAATAACCCTAAAATTACGATAACTGCTAAAAGTTCAATTAATGTAAACCCTTTTTTGTTCATTTTTTTCATTTCAAATCTTCCTTTCCTATCTTATAAATAAATGATATCATAACTTTTTTTCAAAATCAATAATACAATACTTAAGAAAAAATAATTTACATTTTTTTAACAAAAAAAAGACCTAAACGTCTTTTTAAGTTAATAATATTAATTTCTAACTAGTCCTCATAACCGTCAAAGTTTTACCAGAAAAATCTCCTACACTAGATAAATCAATAGTTGGTCCATTACCAGTTATGTAATCTGCTTTTACTCCTGATGGAGAAACATAATCAAATCTTGAATCTAAATTTAAAGCTGTTACTTCAACAAGATCAATTCCACGCCAATGGTTTGGATCTGATTTTGAACAACTAGTACCTTCTAAACATGAAACTAAATGGACATAATATTTATACTTATGAGATGATTCATCAAATAAAATTGCAACAAAACTAGCATCTTTATCATATTCTCCTCCATAAGGAGTTTCATTAATATCATTTGTATTTAAATATCCTAATGACATCACAAAAGCCCCAGTACTATCATATGGTATTTCCAAAGACTTATCTGTTTGAACTTTATTCTTAACTAAAGATACAAAAGTCTTAGCATTTTCTATATATGTAGACATTTTATTTTTATCTATCATTGAAAGCGTATTAGGGATTGCAATCATCATCAATATACCCAAAATTACAACAACTGCTAATAATTCAACTAATGTAAAAGCTTTATTATTTTTCATAACATTCACCTATCCTAATATAAGTATAACTTTTTTAAAAATAATTATCAATAAATAAAAAAAGCAAAGATTTAATCTTTACTTTTATTTTACTTATTTTTGTAACATATTTAATAAATTAACTTTAAACATATCTTTTTCAGGATTAGACTTAGAAATCATAACACCTTTATATGTACCAAGTTCAGCTCTATGACCTTCATCTAAAATTCCTTCTGGTGTAATATTTGTTAATAAAATAATATTCTTATCTTCATATACAGTATAGTGTAATTTAATTTCACCATGTACTTTTGCAAATAATTCATCAGTAGGTAACTTTAATTCATAATCTTTAGTACCAGCTTTTTTATTAACAGCAACTAATTCACCTAAGAAATTACCATTTCTAATTTCTACATAATATTCAAATGTTAATTTTTTATAAGCAAGCATGTTATACTTTCTTACAGTTCTTTCTTTTTTTCTAAAATCATTTTCATTTAAGTATTCAAAAATATAAGTTTGTTTCATAATATTCAACCCCTTTAAACCCCTATTTAAATTTTAAACCCCTTTTACACTAAGTACTCTGTACTTTCTCAATGTGTCGTTATTATAGCATTAATATCAAATTTTGTCAAATATTTTATTTTTTCATTGACAAAAATTGTATTTTATGATTGTGAACGACAAAAAACTCCATTTATGACAAAATAAACTCAACATCTACTTTGTTTATATATATTTTTTGATTAGCAACATCTAATGCTGAAAAACTTATTTCAATATCTATATTATTACCAATATCTAAATTAGAAAAAGTAATTACACCATTAGCACTTTCTTTAGCAGAAAAAGTAACAACATCAGTATAAATATCATCTCCTACTTTTAAATTACAATTAATTGTTTGCGTTTTCCCAGTCACTGCTTCATAATTAAAAGTTACTTTTACAGAAGAAACCTTACTATTAGATCCGTTTGCAAATATATACGTTTTAGAAAATAAATCAGTAACTGTAAAGTTATTATTAATATTATCATTAATAGATTCATCGTCAAAAATTTGATTTCCCTCTTCTATAAAATGATCATATCCATCTGCAGTCTTATTACTAATAGTTACATCACCCGTAACAGAATAAATTATTAAAACTCCATTTTGATAAGAGAAATTATCATACAAAGAATCATTCAAAAAGACATTAACGGCAGTAGGAACAGGATCAGTAAAATTCACCACTAAATCATCACCATTTATAACAAAAGAAGGATAACTATTGTTAGAAATATCAACATATAAAACATCATGAACTTCTTTAAAATCAAAATTCAAGTAACTTTCCAATACATTATTAGAAATTATACTACTGACATAATAAAAATTAATATTAAAGGTAATTGACTCAAAAGGCTTGATTATTGTACCAGCACTTAAATTACTTAAAGAAAAATCTATATTATCATTAGAATAAAACTCACTATCGTAAGTTACCCCACTAAAAATATAATCATTAGATGTAGCATTATATACTGTAATTTCATAAGTAACTGTTGAATTGATATCAATATTAGATAAAGTTGTAACAGAATTAAACATTGTTTGTACCACCTGATTAACTATGGAATCTGACAAATCAGCATTCACACCTTCTATAACTTTAGCATCAGATATAAAAACACCCTTGGGAGCAATTGCAACTAATTCTCCATCTACTTCTAAAGAAACTGAAAAAACAGATGCATAACCTATTCCCATAAAAATAGTAACAAACATGATAAAAAAATTTATATTCCTTAACCTTTTTCTCATAAAATCACTCTCGTCTATACTAAATATATCATATATATTAATAGAAATAAAGTTTTACCATATTTTAGAATATTATTCAATTTGTAACATATATATTAATGAAAGGAATGAATATATATGGAAATATTAAAAGTATCATCAAAATCAAATCCCAACTCAGTAGCTGGAGCATTAGCTAATACCTTTAAAGAAAGAAATAGCGTTGAAATTCAAACTATTGGTGCTGGAGCAGTAAATCAAGCGATAAAAGCAATTGCAATAGCAAGAGGATTTATTGCACCAACTGGAAAAAATATAAGTTGTATTCCTGCTTTTACTGATATAAAAATAGATGGTGTAGAAAAAACAGCAATAAAATTTATTGTTGAAAATAAATAACAAAGAAAAAAACTACGATTAACGTAGTTTTTATTTTTTAAAATTCTAATGTTTCTACATCATCAGTAGCTGGTGCAGTTTTAACTTCCTTCTTTTCTTCTTCAACAACAGGTGTAGTGTTTTCTACAGCAGGAGAACTTTCTTGAGCAACTGGTGCTTCTAAAACTTCTTCTGTTGGTTGACTAACAGGTTCAGAAGGGATTTCTACTCTAGGTAAAGCTCCTGTATTTTCTAAAGGATCAGCTCCACCATAAACTTGTTTAGGTTCTTCATTAGCATCAATAGTAACAGAAGGATTAGCTCCACCATAAATAGCTGGTGCTGCTTCTTCTACTTTTTCTGGTTCTGTAGTAGCAACTTCCACTGCAGGTTGTACTTCTTCAGCTACAACTGCTGCTGGTACTTCTAAAACAACTTCTGGTGTTGCTTCAGGTGTTACTGGAGTATCTTCTAAGCTTTCAACAACAGGTGCAGGATTTTCAACAGTAGGTACAACTACTTCTGTAGGTGTTTCTACTGGAGCTGCAGGAACTCCAGGAGTAACTGCTGGAACTTCAACTTGTTCAGTAGTAACTACTTCTTCTACTTTTTCTTCAACAACAGGTGCAACTTCTGGTGTTGCTTCTGCTACTGGTTGTGCTGCCTCAGTTGCTGCGTTAGCATCTGTAGCCGGTGCAGCATTTTCAACAGTTTTTTCCTCTGCATTAACTGCTTCTTCTTTTTTATCTTTTTTACCGCTTAAAATATAACAGATGAACCCTACTAAAAATAAAACCAATCCAACCGTAATTAAAATTCCTGCTGGAGTTGTAAACCATCCTAAATCGAAACTCATATATTCTGTGAAACTCATATAATTCATTTTTTCATCTCCCTCGATATTCTAATAACAATATATCAAAAATAAAAAGCAAATGCAAGATAATTTAGAAAATATTAACTCTCAAAATCACTCCATTTACTTTCCTTTTTAGGTTTAGACACAAATGACATCAATTCCTTTGTCGTTGGATGAATAAATTCTAGCTTATAAGCATGTAATGCAATTTGTTTTTTATCTTGTTTTCCATAACGTTGATCTCCATATAAAGGATAACCTCTTGATGCAAATTGAACTCTTATTTGATGGTGTCTACCAGTTTTCAATTCTATGTCAACCAATGTTAAATTCATATCTTTTCTTTGTTTAATAATGTTATAACTTAGTTCAGAATATTTACCATGATCCTTATCGACAACCCTTGTACTATTATCATTATCTTTATATAAATAATCAATAAAAGTATCCTTTTCTTTTAAAGAACCATCATCATTAACAATTGCATAATATCTTTTCTTCAAAGTATGTGTTCTAACTTGATCAGACAAACGAGATGCTGCTTTAGAAGTTTTAGCAAAAACCATAACTCCACTAACTGGACGATCAAGTCTATGCACAAGCCCTAAATAAACATTACCAGGTTTATTATATTTTTCTTTGATATAATTCTTAATAATAGTAAGCATATCAATATCATTTGTATTATCACTTTGACTTAATATATTGTTAGGCTTTACCACTACTATTATATGATTATCTTCATATAGTATTTCTAAATTATTATTCATTTTCATATCTCGCATACATTCCACAAGGTAATACTAAATCACTATCTTTTATCGGTATACCTATTTCATCTGAATATATATTACCTTTATATTTTTTTCCTAATGTAAGTTTTAAAACATTAGTAAATATATCCTTAGAAAGACCAGTTGAATAAGAATTAATAATAAAGAATAAAGGTTCATCTACTAAAATATCAACACATAATTCCACTAATTCAAAAAGATTTTTTTCAATATCCCAAACTTCTCCATTGCTTCCTCTACCATAACTAGGTGGATCCATAACAATAGCATCGTATTTGTTACCACGTCTTATTTCTCTTTTAACAAATTTAACAACATCATCAACTATATATCTAATTGGTCTATCTTCCATCCCACTAGATTTAACATTTTCTTTTGCCCAATCAACCATACCACGAGAAGAATCAACATGAACAACACTAGCTCCTGCTTTTAAACAAGCTACACTAGCACCACCA
This sequence comes from Bacilli bacterium, assembly GCA_017436345.1. Classification (GTDB taxonomy): domain Bacteria; phylum Bacillota_I; class Bacilli_A; order RF39; family UBA660; genus RUG11788. The sequence goes on along the minus strand of JAFSDH010000009.1, from coordinate 13,447 downwards.
GTATATGCAAATAAATTTAATACTTTAACTTCTCTATTAGCATTTTTTATTTTATTCATCATAAAATCCCAGTTAACAGCTTGTTCTGGAAATAATCCAGTATGTTTAAATCCCATTTGTTTTATATTAAAAATTAAATCACCATAATTAATTTTCCAAGCCTCAGGTGTCTTTCTTAAATTTTCCCAAGCTCCCCCACCTTTATTACTTCTGTGATAATGACTATTTATATTATTATATTTATTTCTTAAAGTACCATTATTCCATATTACTTGTGGATCAGGTCTAAGTAAAACAACATTCCCCCATCTTTCTAATTTTTCTCCATTAGAACAATCCAAAAGTTCATAATCTTTCCATTTATCAGCTAATTTCATCTTAACCACCTCAATAAATATATTATAGCATAGATTAGTAATATGTTATATAATCAACTTGGTGATATTATGAATAATAATACAAAAAAAACTTTATATTATATATTTGCCTTACTCTTATTAATAATACTAAGTTTTCTTTTTATATACACTGGAGATGACTGGGCTTGGGGCTCTAAAATAGGTTTATCAAGATTACATACATTTTTCCAAAATTATAACGGAAGATACTTAGGAAATTTAACAGTTCTTCTGTTAACTAGATCCAACCTGTTAAAAGGAATAGTTATAGGATCTACTTTATTTGGTATAATCTTACTATTATCGAAAATAACTAATAATAAAAGATTTGATTTACTTTTAATATCAACAATTCTAATTTTAAATACACCAAAACTTATTTTTAGAGAAGCCATAAGTTGGACATCTGGATTTTCTAATTATGCTACATCAACATTTTTAATGCTTATATACTTATTTATAATAAAAAATATTCAAACTAAAAAACTAAACAACAAAATAAATATAAAAACATTTCTCTTAATAATACTAGGTATTAGTACTTCTTTATTTATAGAAAACTTTACTATATATAATTTAGTTCTTTCCTTTTTTATCCTTGTATATTATAAAATAAAACATAAAGAACTTAATAAAAATCTATTATCTTATAATATAGGTTCTATAATTGGTTTTATTATTATGTTTTCAAATTTATCAACATCAACAAGTGGTAATCGAGAAATATCAAATTCTTTAACTAGTTTAATATTAAGAATCTGCAATAATTACTTTGGTATTATTTATGAAGAATTAATATACCACAACACAATAATTAATACTTTATTATTAATATTCATATATATATTATTCAAAAAAATAAACACAAATAAACTACAAAAAATATCACTTATAATATCAACATCATATGTAATCTATTCAATAATTAATCTCCTATATCCAAGATGGAATATTTTATTAAGTTATACTCCTCACTTTGAAGGAATATATACAGCTATATACATTTTAACAACATCTTATCTATTAATATCATTAATAAAAAACAAATTATTAAAAGAAAGAATTATTTTCTATATATCAAGTATCATAATACTAACATCGCCTTTATTATTGGTATCACCTATTGGTAGTAGACTTTTTTTTATTACTTATGTAATCTTTATACTAATAATTTTAGAACTTTATAATTATATTTTCAAAGTTGAACAAAAAAATACATATCTATACATAATAATTATAATTAGTTTTCTTCATTTATTCAGTATCAATATAACTACATATATTGAAAACAATATAAGATTAGAAAAAATAGAAAATGATATAAAAAACAATAATATAATAGAATTAGAAAGATTTACATATGAAGACTATATTCATGGTGAGGCAACACCTACTCCAAATACATTATGGGAAGAAAGATACAAATTATTTTACCAAATACCAAATGACATACCAATTACTATAAAAGAAAAAGAACTAGATAATTAAATCTAGTTCTTTTCATTATACATTTCCATAAATTTATTATATAAATCTTTACACTTATCACTATTCATTTCTTCTAAATCACCTAAAGGATATTCAATTCCCATTTGTTCATACTTACTTTTTCCCATTGTATGATAAGGCAAAAACTCAATTTTTTCTATATTAGAAGAAATAAAATTAGTTTTTATAAATTTTTCTAACTGCTTTAAATATTCGTCATTATCCATAATACCAGGAACTATAACTTGTCTTAGCCAAAACTTCTTTTTCATTTTATTAGCTATCTTTAAAAAATCATAAATCTCATTCATATCATGACCAGTTAAATCTTTATAACCATTAGAAGTAACATGTTTAATATCAAATATAACTAAATCAATATTTTCTAAAACTTCATCATATTTCCCAATACCAACTCCAGCTGTATCTAAAGCTATATGAATATTTTCTTTTTTCAACAATTTACATGTTTCAATCAAAAAATCTACTTGTAAAAGAGGTTCTCCCCCGGAGAAGGTTACCCCTCCACTATTTCTTTTAAAATAAGGTTTAAATCGCAATACTTTCTTCAATACATCTTCACTTGTATAATTATCTTCTCGTTTTACCCAGCTTTCTGGATTATGACAATATTTACAACGTAACTTACAACCCGTTAAAAATATAACAGCTCTAATTCCAGGACCATCAACTAGCCCCATAGATTCAATAGAATCAACACTACCCTTTATCATTCTTACATCTTCTCATGGAAAGTACGAGATATAACTTCTTCTTGTTGTTTTCTTGTTAAACGATTAAATCTTACTGCATACCCACTAACACGAATTGTCAAAAGTGGATACTTATCAGGATTTTCCATCGCATCTATCAAAGTTTCACGATTTAAAACATTAACATTTAAATGATGTGCATTTTGTACAAAATATCCATCAAGTAAAGATACTAAATTATCTATTTGTTCTTCTCTTGTTTTACCAAGTGAATTAGGAATAATAGAGAATGTATTAGATACACCATCTTTACAACAACCTTCATAATTAAGTTTAGCAACACTATTTAAACTAGCAATAGCTCCACTACTATCCCTACCATGCATTGGATTAGCACCTGGTGCAAACGCAACCCCAGCTTTTCTTCCATCAGGAGTAGATCCTGTTTTACTACCATATACAACATTAGAAGTAATAGTAAGTACACTCATAGTAGCTTCTGCATTTCTATAAGTTGGATGACTAGCTAGTTCACTATATATTTTATCTAATATTTCTTTAGCAATATCATCTACTCTATCATCATCATTTCCATATTTAGGAAAATCACCTTCTATTTCAAAATCTATTGCTATTCCTTCTTCATTTCTTATTGGTTTTACTTTAGCATACTTAATAGCTGACAAACTATCTGCCGCTACAGAAAGACCCGCAACCCCATATGCCATATATCTATGTACTATACTATCATGAAGTGCCATTTGTCCTGCTTCATATGCATATTTATCATGCATATAATGAATTATATTCATACTATCAGAATATATCTTAGCTACTTTTTCTAACATTCTAAAATATATATCTTTTATTTTTTCATAGTCTAAAACTTCATCAGTAATCTTGTCAAAACCAGGAATAACTAATTCATTTTTAACTTCATCAATTCCACCATTAATAGAATATAATAATGCTTTAGCTAAATTACAACGTGCTCCAAAAAATTGCATATCCTTACCAAGTCTCATTGCCGAAACACAACAAGCAATCGCATAATCATCACCATAAATAGGTCTCATCACATCATCATTTTCATATTGAATAGAATCAGTATCAATTGAAACAGCTGCACAGAAACATTTAAAACTTTCTGGTAAATCTTGACTCCATAAAATAGTCATATTAGGTTCTGGGGATGGTTTTAAATTTCTTAAAGTATTAATAATACGATAACTAGTCTTAGTAACCATACTATGTCCACTTTCATTAACTCCACCAATACTACAAGTAACCCATGTTGGATCCCCTGTAAATAACTCATCATAATCAGGCGTTCTTAAATGTCTTACCATTCTAAGTTTAATTACAAATTGATCAATCATTTCTTGAGCTTCATCTTCAGTAATTAATCCTTTTTCAATATCTCTTTGAATATAAATATCAAAAAAAGCATCAACACGACCCAAACTCATTGCCGCACCATTATTTTCCTTAACGCTAGCTAAATATCCAAAATAAGTCCATTGAATAGCTTCTTTTGCATTCTTAGCAGGTTTAGATATATCAAAACCATATTTCAAAGCCATTTTCTTTATTTCATCAAGTGCTCTATACTGCATTGAAATTTCTTCACGTATACGAATAAGCTCATCATTCATATGACCAGTTGATTGAAAATCATTATCCCAATCATTTTTCTTTTGTTCCATTAAGTAATCAATACCATACAAAGCAATACGACGATAATCTCCAATAATACGTCCACGACCATAAGCATCTGGAAGACCTGTAAGTAATCCTACATGACGAGCTTTTCTAATTTCTTTAGTATATGCATCAAATACTCCTTGATTGTGAGTTTTTCTATACTCATTAAAATATTTATCAACATTACTATCAAGCTCATATCCATAAGCTTTTAACTCATCATAAACCATTCTTATTCCACCATATGGGTTAATCATTCTCTTTAGTGGAGCATCTGTTTGAAGACCAACAATTACATCATCATCTTCAGATATATAACCAGCTTCAAAATTATTAATACCCGACATATTTTTAGTATCAATATCTAAAACATGTTTTTTACCTTCTTCTATAATTAACTCTTCATAACGAGCTAAAACTCTCTTTGATTTTTCAGTGGGTCCAACTAAAAAGCTTTCATCTCCATTGTAAGCTTTATAATTGTTTTGTATAAAGTTACGAACATTTACTTCTTTTGCCCAATCACCATCTTGAAATCCAATCCATTCTTCTCTCATTACAATACCTCCTCAAATTTATCTGTCTAAATTTTAACATATTTACAATATATTTACTATACGATATAAATAATTTGACACTATTATAGTGTACAATTTTATGTTTTTTTATAATCATTATTTTTTATAATTATTATATTTAAATTTATCATTCGTATATGTTATAATAAACCTATATGGAGGTTAACTATGGAAGATAAAAAAACTAAAAAAGCTGAAGTTAAAGTTGAAGTTGAAAAAAAACCAGTAGCAACTACTGAAGTAAAAAAAGTAGAAGAAACTAAAAAAGTCGAACCAGTAAAAGAAGAAGCTACTAAAACAATTACAGTAGTAAAAGAAAAAACTAAAAATAAGACAAATTTAGATGATGTTGAATTTAACATTTTATGGCAAGGAAAACCTTGTGGATTATTACAACGTTTCTTGACAAAAATACATCTTAACTTTACAACTTATCAAATAACAAAAGATGAATTAATTATAATAACTGGATTCTTCAAAAGAAGACTTAACTCTTATGAATTATTCCAACTAAAAGATCCTGATTTATCAGATACAATATATCAAAGATTATTAGATATTAGTACTGTATCCGTAACCTTGGATACTCATGATGAAACTCCAGGATGTGAAAAACAAGTTATTAAATTAAAAAATATCCAAGATGGTTCAAAAGTAAGAAAATTATTAAGAGATGCTATCGAAAGAGATGTAATGGATAGACAAATTACATATCTAAATAAAGTATAAAAAGAGAACAAAAAGTTCTCTTTTTTTACATCCTTATACTTCTTAAAATATCATATATATCTTCTTCAACATCTAAAATACTATTACTTCCTAAAGTTAATAAAACATTAATAGCTTTACCATCTTCTGTTAAAATAACATATAATTTTCCTCTAGAAGTATTATCATAACTAATGTAATCAGCTGTTAAATAATAATAATCAGTACCATCTAATCTTTTAATACCAGATGAAATATTATTATAATCTAAGTTAACAGCTTTATTTAAAGTTACTACATATGCATCATATACAGCTTCACAATTTTCTTCACTATTCAAAGCAAAACCAAGTTCCTCAGCAACAACTGGAAACTGTAAAAAAATATCTTTATCACTATTGTTTACTAACGCATAAACTCCTTCACCAACTTCATACTCAGTCCATACAATATTGTCATACGTTAAAGAATAATTATCAGCAATATGATCTATCATTATTGAAGAAAAACTATTTCGAATAAAAAATAATCCACATCCAAACAAAATAACTACAATGATTACTAATAAAGAAAAATAAGTTTTCCCATTAGTAATAATAAAGTTATTAGAATTATCATTTTTTAATCCACACGTAGGACACGGTTTAGTAACATCAACAATTTTTTCTCCACACTTATTACAATAATGCATACTATCACCTATTTTAATTATAAAATATAATTTATAAAAAATAAGCAAATTTTACTTTTTTATCTATCAAACATGTAAATTTTACAAAACAAGAAACTATGGTATAATAAATAGAAATTTTAGGAGGTGCACAAATGAAATTAAAAAGATTAATCATAACAACATCATTTATCTTAATCGCAACAACAGCAAGTCTTTCCCTTACTGATGCACGTTCTAAAGAAATAACTAAAATAGTAATTGAGGAAAATAAAAAAGAATTAGATAGCGAGTTATCAATAATTGCTCATCGAGGATTCTCTTCACTAGAAATAGAAAATACTAAAGAAGCAATTGAAAAAGGCTTTGCTACTCCTACAACAACTGGTGTTGAAATAGATGTTCACCTAACCAAAGATAATAAAGTAATTGTTTTTCATAATGATAAAGTTAATAATAAAAAAATTGAAGAAACAACCTTAGAAGAATTACAACAAGAAACAATAACAACAAACAATAATAACAATTTAAAGTTATATTTTGACTCATTACTAGACGATAAAAGTGGAAATATGATTCGTGAACGTATAAAATTACTTCAAGATAAAAAAAGTAAAATAATATCTTTAAAAGATGCTTTAAAAATACATGAAAGCTTTCCTGATAAAACATTAATAATAGAATTAAAATTTGACACACGAAATCCTAAAACATTTTACGATGAAGTTTATAATTTAATTAAAGATCACTCTTATAAAAATATAATTATTCAAAGCGATAACTATGAATATTTAACTAATATGAAAAAAGATTATCCTTATTTAGAATATCATTTAATAGTTAAAAAAGATAATTATCACTATACAACTAAATATGATTTAGATGGTTATGTTATTAGAAAAAATCTTGTTAATCATGACGATATAAAAAAACTACTAGAAAACAATAAAAAAGTCTCAATATGGACAATTAATAACTACTATGAATATGAAGAAGTAAATAATGAATTAGATGATTTAAGAAAAAAAGTTCATTATATAACTAATTATCCTGATGCTTTAAGAACATGGAATAATATAAAAAATAGTAATAATAAACAAAAAATAAAAAAGTAATAATACTTTTTTATTTTTTTTCTAATATATCAATAATATACTTAACTGAACTATTAAATAATTCTTTAAGTTCATTTATTCTCTCTTTATCTAAATCACAGTTTTTTTCCATAAACTTAACATCATATAAATCTTTATTTCTACCCTCATTAAAAAGATTCTTACTCTTATATAAATATAATCCATCTATATTAAAATATCTAAATTTAATACCATTATATTCAATAAAATCTTTACTATAAAACATATCGAAATATTCTTTAGTATATATATTATTATAAACATAATTAGTTATCTTATTATCCTTTATATCCGAAAAATAATCTTTTTTAGAAATTGACCCATCTTCATATCTTGAAAATTCATAAAATCCAATACTAAAATCATTATCTTTACATTGAGCTAGAATATCATGTCCCCCTCTAACTCTTTTTTCTTTTTCATCAAAGAACTTATGACTATTAAATCTATTATCCATAAAAAGATAATCACTATCTTCAAATATTTCCTTTAAACAATCAATATCATTACCATTAATCATTATATCAATATCCGAATGAAATCTTTCAAAACCTTTATTAATCTTTATATATATAGGAATTGATCCAACTACATAATAATCTATATTTCTCTTATTTAATTCCCTACAAATAAAAATTAAAGAATCACTAAGTACTTTATGATTATCCTCCATCGAAAGATCACTACATCCAAAATTAACTTCTAACTTACTAACAATCTCTTCCTTAATTATAGATATATCTTTATTATCAAGATAATTATTAGATATATATTCTAAATAAAAGTCTAACTTTTCTTTGTCTTTATAATAAATATTATATATATCTAAAATAAATTCATTTAAAAAACTAATAAAATTATCTAAGCCTTTATACTTATTTAATAATAAGTTCTTATAGTCCTCACTAATATAACTATTAAAAACAAATTGAACTAAATGTAGTATCTTTCTCTTATCAACATAATTCATTCTATTTCACCTCTAATAATTCCTCAAGTTCTAATATATATTTATCAAGCAAATCAAAACTATTAATAATTAAATCCTTTTTATATAAATCAATATCTAACTTCATTAATAAATCAACATTACTACAAGAACTACCACTAGATAGAAAATCTATATATTCATCACTATACTTACCTTCTTTTAATTTTTTAACTATATTAAAAGCTAAAATATACCCTGTAGCGTATTTATAAACATAATAATTCCATCTAAACAAATGACCTACTCTCATCCATTCATATTTAACTGATTCATCTACTTTAACTACATTACCATAATATTTATTTACTAAGGACAAATATTCATCATTACAAATATCTAAATCTAATTTCTTATTATTATATAATATATTTTCAAACTCTGTATACATAATTTGTCTATATACTTGTGAAATAAAATTTTCTATAATCTTAGTTAAATAAAAAATCTTTTTATCTTTATCATTAGTAGTTTCATATAAATATTCATTAAGTAATATCTCATTAACTAAAGAAGCAACCTCTCCGACAAAAACACTACTATCATTATAAATAAAAGGTAAATTAGAAGATAAATAACTATTAATAATATGACCAAATTCATGAGCTAAATTCTTTAAATCTATATATCTATCTTTATAATTCATAAAAGAATAATTATTCCAACTAAAAACGATTGTTGGATGTTTATTATCATCACACTCTAAATCTAAATATTTATTCTTTAATAAATATTCAAAAGCATCTATATACTTATTACCAAATTTCTTAAATATATCACGCAAAATACTAATTGAACTATTAATATCAAAACTATCAGAAATATCTGTAATTGGAATGTTTATATCATATAAATTAGGATTATCTATTAATAAATATTTCATTTTCAAATCTAAATACTTATTCATTAAAGAAATATTATCAGAAACAACTTCAATTAAATTATTTATTAAAACTTTATCAATATTTTCTTTAAACAATTCACTTTCTAAAACACTACTAAAATTAGACATTTTACAATTATCATTTCTCAATTCGATAATAGAACTTAATATATTAAAATATTCACTTTCTTTTAATCTATAACTATTATTAATAGATAAAAAACTCTTTCTTCTAATATCTCTATCACTACTTATCAAATATTTACCTATACTAGTATTATTTAAATCAATATCATTTATCTTTCCAAAATCCATACTATTAAATAAAGAATTATACTCAACAATTTTCTTACTAATATTCAATTTATTAACATTAATATCAGAAGTATCTAAATGTTTCTTATTTCTTAAAATATTAGAAATATAATATTCATACTCCCTTAACTTAGGACACTCTTCATAAAATAGAACTAACTTATCTTCATCAATTATATTTAATAATTCATCAATAAAATATGTCTCATTACAAACAAATAAATCTAACTCTTCAGCTTGTTCCTTCATCCTAATAAAAATATCATTATTAATATCAGAATAGTAGTTTAAAGAAGCATATAATAAAGTTTTATAATTAATCTCTCTAATTTTAAAACATTGATTCATTAAATCATATAAAGATAGTCCATCTATTTTTATTTCTCTATGACTAGATAATTTTTTAATCAAATCTCGAACTAAAGTCATATCACCATAAAAATCTTCTTTCTTTAAATAAAGTTTAGATAAATCCCATTTATATTTCATATTATCACCTAGTAAATTTATTATAAAATTATATTATTATTTTTACAAGTTAGACAATAATAAGTTTTTGTGTTAAAATGACCTTAGGATGTGATTTATTCTTATGCTACTAAGTACAAAAAGAAGCGAAAAAGTAAAAAGAAATTTAAGAAAATATCGAAAAACAAAGTTCAATTACGAACACTTTGTTAGCGAATATTACGTAGATGATGATGGAAAAGCCTATATTTCTACAAAAGTTAGTTCAATTTATGACATAATATCTAAACACTCAATAAAAGATTATGAATGGGTTAATCCAGACTTTATTCATTATGTTGAAGATATGGCATACTATATACCAGTTGAAGAATCAATTGTATTAGAAATTTGTGGACATCATTTTTCAGAAAAAGAACAAGCTTTAATCAAAAGAGTCTTAACTCAATATTTTGGATTAAAACTTGGAGATGCTATTATCGATATAAATATAATGAAAAAGAAATCAAATACATTACTTCTATTTGGCGTAATAAGTATTTTACTATTTATGCTATTAAATATAATAAATGTAATTCCTACTGTTGCAGAGATAATAGCTATCGGACTTTGGTTCTTTCTATGGGAATGGTTAGATTTAAGATTCTTAGATGGAAGCGACCTATCCATAAAAAAACTAGAGGCAGCGCAACTGGCTAATGTAAAAATTATTTTTAATGAAAAAGAAAAATAAGAAGATTATTCTTATTTTTTTATTTGTATTTTTCTATAATACTAACCCCTGGATATTCTAAAATATTATTAATCTCACTACTTACATAAATATTAGTTAAATATGAATTATCAATAAAAGTATTTCTAGATATATTTTTTAAACTTTTAGGCAAATAGACATCAACCAAATAATTCTTAGCAAAAGCATAATCTTTAATCTCAATAATTGAATCAGGTAATGTAATAGATACTATACCAACATCATAAAAGGCCTTTTCACCAATGACAGTTATATTTTCATTATCGACTACTACATTACCTCTTATTAATCCCCCATAACTAATAAGCTCATTATTAGAATTTAAAAAGAAAGCACTTTCTCTTTCTAAATGATTATCATTAAAACAAGCATTTCCAATTACAATTTCAGAGTCCATCTCAATATCAACAATAGAATTATGCATAAAAGCCCCTTCTCCCAAATAATTAACAGAACTAGGGATTTTTAATCTAGAAATATTATTATTTGCAAAAGCATAATCACCAATACTAACAATAGAATCTGGTATTACAACACTATCAATATTCAAATCATTAAAAGCATAACTTGATATCTTCGTAATCACAACACCATTTATTATTTTAGGGATTACAACATTGCCACCAGTTTTATTATATTTAACAATTGTATCTCCTTCAACTTCAAAACCATCATAATTCATAAATGCTAAAGCAATACTTTCTTTATAAATAAAAAACATTTTGAAACCAAGTAACGCAATTAAAAGAATAACTAAACTAACAATAATTATATTTTTTTTCATAATAAATTAAATGAAAAAAAAAAGAAAAAAATGACAAAAAAAAGATCAAATATGATCTTATTCTATTATTTGCATTTTTCCATCTACCATTTTATAAACAATATTTTCGTTTCTCGCAATTCCATAAACATTTATAATCATATCTTGATAATCATATACTGTTAAAAAATCACATTCTTTACCTTCTATAGAAACAATATTATTATCAAAAATTAGTTTATATTCACTAAAGTTCTTGTCTAAACCAAGTTTATCCAAATCATAAGTTAATATCTTTTCTAAAGATAAATAGTTACCAGATTCATTCTTCTTAGAAATTTTTAATTTATCATTAACATTCAAAGAAATAACATATTCATATAAAACATCTTCTTGTTCCCATGTACGCATATATTTAAATTTAATAGTTGTTTCACCAGCTTTTAAAGCCTCAAATACAAACTTATATTCTCCTTCTAAACCAACTATTTCATCATCAGCTTCTTTTCCATAATAACTCTCATCAACTATTTTTATAATCGAATCATCTTCTATTTCATAAGACCAATTATAATAAGAATTACTACTACCTTCCAATAATACTTCATATTTAGAAGAATCGGAACACCCAGTAACAATAATTAATAAAAATAAAATAATTAAATATTTACATCGCTTCATATTCCATCACCATTATAATTATAACATAACAAAAATATATTTCCTAATAATACATAAAATAATAAAAATTAAACATAATAAAAAAGAAAGGAAATGATAAAATGAACACAGAAACTGAATTACTAGAATATATATATCAAACAGCCGATTTAGGTAAAAAAGGATATATTCACTTACTTCAAGCTTTAGAAGATAAAGATAATAAAATAAAAAAAGAAATAGAAAAACAACTAGAAGGATATGAAATCATTCATGAAGAAGTTAAAGAACTATTAAAAAAGAAAAAAATAAAACCTAAAGACAAAGGTCCTTTTATTGAAATGATAAATAAAATGGGAACAAATATGAATGTCATGATTGACAATAGTGATTCAAAAATCGCAGAAATGATAATTCAAGGTTTAACAATGGGAATTATAGAAATGGAAAAGAAAATAAAAGAATATGAAGAAAATGTAGATAAAAATATAATAAAAGAAGCAAAAAAATTATTAAAATACCAAGAAAAATGTAAAAAAGAAATAGAGAAATATTTATAAAAAAACAACATCAAACGTATTCTTTACGATATTATTAAATGATAAATTTTAACATAATAATATTGGTGATAGTGATGAATAACTTAGAAAAATATTACGAAAAAGAAAATTTTGTTAAAACAATAAAATATAATTTAAGAAGAGTAATAAAAGAAAAAAATATAAGTGTTAACGACTTATCATTAATGATTGATTTACAATTTCAATCAGTAGCTGACATGTTAAGTATGACTTTAATTGAAAGATATCCATCATTAGAAACATTAAGAAAAATATGTATAGCAACACAAAGTGACATCCAAGAATTTTTCAAACCAATCCCAGAAGAATAAAAGATTTCAAAAAGAAATCTTTTTTATTTTATTATATTTAAACAGAAAAAAACTCTTACATAGTAAGAGTTTTAATTACAATGGTCGAGAAGACAGGATTTGAACCTGCAACCACCTGGTCCCAAACCAGGTGCTCTACCAAATTGAGCCACTTCTCGATATGGTGCGCTCGAAGGGATTCGAACCCCTGACCTTTTGGTTCGTAGCCAAACACTCTATCCAGCTGAGCTACGAGCGCATGAATACGACCACATGATCGTTATATATTATAAATGGTGGCTCCGAATGGAATCGAACCATCGACACGAGGATTTTCAGTCCTCTGCTCT
>JAFSDH010000024.1 GCA_017436345.1 Bacilli bacterium | reverse complement strand
GTAATATTTGTTATTTCTCTTTTTATGTTTTTTATAAATCTTTGTCTAGTTTCATTATCCATTTTAGGATCATCAATTATATTATCTAATAAAATATTAATTGATGTTAATGGAGTTTTTAATTGATGAGAAATATCTTGTAATGAGTTTTTTAAGTTAATTTTATCTTTTAATGAATTTTCAGCATTTTCCTTTAACATAATTGTTGTTTTATATATTTCTTGTTTAAGAATAGATAATTTATCTTCTGATAACTCATCCAAATCAAGTTCATAATTCTTGTGGTTTATTTTTTCAATACATTTTATAATCTTATCTATTTCTTTATCATTTTTTAAATTATGTTTTATAAATAAATAGATTAATGAGATAAATGCTACTAATAATATTCCAAATTTTGTTATACCAAAAATCAAATTATAATTGTCATTTTTAGATACATAAGAATCTTTATCCATATCATAACCATAATCTTTCAAAACATTATCTTCAATTTCTTTAGAATTTAATATTTCTACTAAATCATTTTGATCTAAATTTGGATATTTTTCTTCTACTTTTTCTAAGATAGCGTTTATTTTATAATTAAAGTTTCTTTTATATTGGTTATATTCAATAGTATTAACAATAACAAGCAATAAAGAAAAGATTGTTATAACAATTAAACTTTGTAGTAAATAATGTTTTAAATATTCCTTATTTTTCATCTATCCTGTATCCTATACCTTTAACTGTTGTAATTATATCTGTTCCTAATTTTTCTCTTATTCTCTTTAAATAAACTGTTGCTGTATGATCATCAACATAATTACTTGTCCAATCATATATTTTATCTAAAATTGTTTCTCTGCTTACTACATTACCAATATTTACAAATAATAAATTAAGTATTTTTAGTTCTAAACTTGATAAATCTATAATCTCATTATTTCTACTAACACTCATTTTATTCAAATCAAAACTTATATCTTTTACCTTAATTACAGATTTCTTTTTGTTCCTTAAGATTACTTTATTAACTCTAACTAATAATTCCATAGTAGAAAATGGTTTAGTCATATAATCCTCTGCACCTAAATTTAGTCCTTTGACAACATCACTTTCTTCATCTCTTGCTGTTAAAAAAATTACAGGAATATTTTTTTCTTTTATATATTTTTCATATAAGTCAAACCCATTTCCATCAGGAAGCGATACATCTAATATAATTAATTCTGGTTCATTAAATTTCAAGTATTCTACTGATTCTTTAACTGTTGTTTTGAAATCTAAATTATAATTATTCTTTTTAAAAGCATACACTAATCCTTCAGCAATACTTTCATTATCTTCAATTAATAAAATACTCATATTATTCCCTTTCTTTCACTTATAATTATACCATAAATAAAGGGAATATTTATCATATCCCCTAAGCATTCTAAATATTTTCTTTTCTAATTGTTTCTATGGTATTTTGTTTATTAATTTTACTTATAGAATATCTCATAATTATATATACAATAATAAATACAAATACTATACTTATCATAATTCCTGTTATTGGTAAATGATAAGGTGTTTCAACTTTCTGAGAAAATCCTAAATGAAGTGCATAAGATCCACCTATTCCTAAAATAATTCCATAAAATAAAGATTTTGAAGAATAGAATAATGTTTCTAAATTAATCATACGATTAAATTCTTTTTTAGTCATACCTACACTTTTTAACATAGCGAATTCTTTTTGTCTTAATTCCATATTTGATGTTAAAGTATTAAATATGTTAGTTACCCCAATTAATGTAATAACAGCTATAAATCCATATAAGAATATACTTATTACTATTACCATTGATCTTTCTGCTTCTGCTTGTGCATCAAAATTATTGATTACTAATTCACTATCTAATAATTCAATATCTTTAACTAAATTTGTAGAGTCAGATGTTTCTATCATCATTCTATAAGGTACAAATTTTAAATTATCATAGTATTCTTTATCTACTATTAAATATCCACCATTATAAAACACATTTTCTAACCCAATAGGTCTTTCATCAGTAACTGATGCAATTTCTACTGACATATTAGTATTAGTTTCTCCAGATTCAAGAGATAAATTCATAATATCCCCAGCTTTATATTTATATCTATCAGTTATTATCTCTTTGTTTTTTGTGGTACTCCAATATCTCAATTCATCAATTAAGATACCTTTTTCTTTAATATTTTCATAATTTAATCCTAAATCTTTTGCATACTTTTTAAATGAATTACTATCTAATGAATAAATAGCAACTGCAATATATGCTTCATTAAGATCAGAATCTGAATAATGATTAATTTTATTTTCATCTAATACTTTAGATAAACCTCTATGCTCATATAACATATAACTTTTGTCAATGTTATCTAGTTTTCTTAATAAACTTATTTGTTCTTCGCTATATTCAGGTAATGTTCCATTATAAACAATTACATTATAATCATAATCTTTATAATACATACCTGCTTGACTAAATCCCTCATTTACAAAGTAAAACATTGTTATAAATACAAAGATACTTACTGTTAATGATATTACTGTTGTACGATATTTTTTCTTACTTCTTTTTAAATTTTTATAAGCAAGAACACCACCTGTTTTAAATAATAAATTAATAATTTTAGGTGTTTTTAATTTTTT
>JAFSDH010000008.1 GCA_017436345.1 Bacilli bacterium | reverse complement strand
TGAAGTAGAGCCTGGTATATCAGTAATATATGGATATGTTAGAGATGAGGCTGGGAATGTTGGTACATGTAGTGTTGAAGTAAAATATGACCCAATTGTTCCAACTGGTAATATTACTTATGGATATCAAGTTTATCCTAAAGCAGATTTGACTACTATTTTTGCTCAAAGAATTTCTTTAAATAGTAATTTTAAAGAATATGGTAAAGTAGTTGGAATGAAAGTTTATTTAAGTAGTAATACTTCTGGAATAAGGACAAGTATAATGTCTAATTCATCTACAAGTATTTCCGATAGAACAATAGGTGCTGGTGTTAATGAAATGTATTATACATTACCAACTGGTCAATACGATGGTTTGATACTAGATTTGGAAACACAAACAAATGCTAATAAAGTTAGCAAACTAGAAGCGATTACTGAAGATACAGCAGGTTTTTATACGAATGAAAACGTAAGAGTTTATGTAACATCACAAGATAGTTTTTCTGGAGATGTTGAGTATTCATTTGATGGGGGACAATCTTGGCAAAAAGATAATTGGAAAGAATTTACGACAAATAAAGACTTAGGTATTTTAATTAAAGATTCGGCTGGAAATACTAGTGATGAGGTCAAAAAGAAAATAGATAATATAGATAAATTAAAACCAAATGATGCGACATTTAATGAAAATGGTGGAACATATACTATAAATGTTGGAGAAACTGGTAAAGAAGTTTCAACTAAAATTCAAGTAAGTGATTTTGATGCTACAAATCTTTATTCTGAAAGTGGAGTAAGAAAAGTTGAATATCAGTGGACAACGACAACAACAAAACCAACTTCATGGACTAGTACTTCAAACGGATCAACATTAAAGAAAACAAGTAGTGGTGGTAAAAATTATCTATGGGTAAAGACAACTGATAAAGCTGGAAATGAGACTGTCACAATGAGTAATGATTTTAATGTTGGATATCAAGTAACTTTTGATTGTAATGGAGGAACTGGATGTCCTGCTGATCAAAGAAAAGTACATGGAACAGCGTTAACTTTAAAGTCAACTGTTCCTACAAGAAGTGGATATACATTTATGGGATGGGGAACAACTGCTAGTACTCATGATGTTGCTTATGCAGCAAGTGGTAGTTATTCAGCAAATAGTCCAATAAAGTTGTATGCAATATGGAAGAAGACATTAACATTTACATTTAATGCAAATGGTGCGACATTAAGTGCTACATCTAAATCATGTGATTTATATAATGCGGAGACTAGTTGTAATATAACTCTTCCAAAAATAACAAGAAGTGGATTTACAATTACAGGATTCAATACAACAGCAAGTGCAACAACAGTTAAAGATAGTTGGACGAGCGAAAAGACTGTTAGCGTTGGAGATTCTACTACAAAAACATGGTATGCAATAACATCTAAAGATAAATCATTTACATTTAATGCAAATGGTGCAACATTAAGTAAAACTAGTGCAAGTTGTACAATTCAAAATAGTGCAACAACTTGTAGTATAACACTTCCAACAATAACAAGAAGTGGATTTACAATTACAGGATTTAATACTTCTGATTCATCAACAACTGCAGCAAGTGGATGGACAAGTGGTGCGAAGGTTAACGTTGATAAAGATACAGCATTAACGTGGTATGCAGTTACTTCTAAGAAAATAACGATAACGTTTACTAATAACGGAGCTAGCGGTGGAGCAACTAAAGATTGTACAATTCGAAATAGTGCAACAAGTTGTAGTATAACATCCCCTGCAATAACAAGAAGTGGATTTACAATTACTGGATGGGGAACAAGTGCTGATGCAACATCAAGTAGTTGGGATGTAAGTACTGCTAAGAATGTATCAAGTAATGCAACATATTATGCAGTTACTTCTAAAAAAGTAACAATAACATTTACTAATAACGGAGCTAGCGGTGGAGCAACTAAAGATTGTACAATTCGTAATAGTGCAACAAGTTGTAGTATAACATCCCCTGCAATAACAAGAAGTGGATTTACAATTACTGGATGGGGAACAAGTGCTGATGCAACATCAAGTAGTTGGGCTGTAAGTATTGCTAAGAATGTATCAAGTAATGCAACATATTATGCAGTTACTTCTAAGAAAATAACAGTAACATTTACTAACAATGGTGGTGCGACTGGTGGTGCATCTAAAGAATGTACAATTCGAAATAGTGCAACAAGTTGTAGTATAACATCCCCTGCAATAACAGCTCCAACTAATACTCCTACAGTAGTAGGATGGGGAACTGCTACAAATTCTACATCAAGTAGTTGGGATGTAAGTACTGCTAAGAATGTATCAAGTAATGCGACATATTACGCAGTAACTAAGAAAGGGGCTGTAACTAGAACACTTACTTATAATGGTAATAGTTCAACTAGTGGAAGTACAGCTAAGTCTGAATGCACAATTGCCGAAACATATAATGGTACAGCTCAAGGTACATCTTGTAATGTTACTTTAAGAAGTAATGGTTTTGCAAAAACTGGATTTAGTTTTTCAGGATGGGGTACTAGTGCTTCTGCGACGTCAACAACTGCAGCTGGAGCAACGGTAAATTTATCTTCTAATAAGACATATTACGCAATATGGAAGAGTGCTTGTAGTGCATCAAATTATTCTGGTTGTCCTGTAATGTATGTTTGTAAAGCTGATGGACCAGATAGTTTAACTCCTAGAGGTGCAACTACTGTTCATTCCAAAATTAATTCATCTGATAAGTTTACAAAAGCGATTTTAAGTCAAACTAAGTTCTATGTTATAAAAGAATCAGGTAATTATAAGTATGGATATTTAGAAGCAAGTAGTAGTGATTGGTTTAGTACAAATCCATGGTATGATAGTTCTGGACATACAGATGGTCCTAATTATGGATGGATATATTATAGTTGTTTAAATAGTAGTAAGTCTTATAACTGTCATGGAAAATCTCCATCTTGTAATGGTTAGAGGTGAAAGATGAAAAGAAAAGTTAGTATTTTGGTTATTGTTTTATCTATTGTGATGATTGTATCTGGATCAGTGATGGTTTTCTTATCAAAGGATAAGGAAACCCCTGATCATTTACCTCAAGCAATCGATTTTAAAGAAAAAGATTTAGAAATTGTTTTATGTGATGATATTAATAACTGTCCATATGCATCTAAACATATTTTTAAGACATATATATATGAAGGTAATAATCCTAAGTTAATAAATATGTTTGATGATTTAAATGCTAAGAGTAATGAATATTATAATAATAATTTAAATTCTTTATTAGATAGTAATAGTTGTTCTAAATGGGCTGGTATTTTTAAGTATGATCTTAGATATATTTCTGATTATTATATTTATTTTGATGATGATTTTTTAAATATAACAGTTGGTAGAATGAAAGTTAATTTATGTACTGATGAGGTAAATAATTTACCAGTTCAGACATATACTTATGATATAAAAAATGATAAGTTTTTATCTAAGGAAGATATTATTACTAAGAATGATTTAAATGATGGTAAAATTATTGATGCTATAAAAGAATATATTTTAGAAATCGAACCTAATGTTGATAAGTCTTTATTGGATAATATTGACAATGATTTTGAATATTATTTATATTATCAAGAAAAAGATAAGGTAGGGGTTTATTTCTTTGTTGATTTTTTAAAGAGTAGTTTTAGTTTTACTTTATAATAAAAAAGGAAGATTGTTAATCTTCCTTTTATTTTTTTAGTTGTTTTGGTACTTCTTTTGTTTTATTAAAATATTCTAAAGCTTTATCTTTATTCTTTTTATTTATTTGAGGATGTTCTTGTATTGCTTGATTTATATTATCAAGAGATAGTTCTTCTTGTCTTTTTACTTTAGCAATTGCAAAGCTTTTATTTATTATAGATGTAACAAAACCAGGGTTTTCATCTGTAGTTGTCATAATTGTATCATTTTGTGTTATTGATAGTAATATGTTTTCGATTTGTGGTAATTGTTCTTGAATTGCATCTATTTTAATATTATTGTTTTGACTTTGATCGATAAATGTCTTTGTCATTATTTCTTTTAATTCTTCTTCAGAAAGACTTCTTAATTCTATAACATCAAATTGTTTTTTAAATTCAAGACTATTTTCATATTCTTTATAATTCTTTTTATTTGTAGTTATTATTATTTTTAAGTTTTGTCTTTCAGCAGCATATCTAAGCATTGCTAAAGCGTTGATATTGTCTTCATTTTCTTCTTTGGGTGTTACTATATCATCAGCTTCATCAATAAATAAAATAGCATTGTTTTCTTTTGCACTTTTTATTACTTCATTTATGCGATCTTGAAAAGTATTTCTTTTAGTTTCTTTTCTTTTTAGACTTGGGATGTTTACTTCAATTATACTTTTTTCAAGTAAGAACTCAGGGGCTTTTTTATTTTTAATTAAATATGCTAATTCTTCTACTAAAGAAGTTGTACCAATTCCTTTATTTCCAACTATTAGTGCTATTTTTTTATTTAAAGCAAGAGATATCATTAACTTTTCTATTTCATTTTCACGATTTATTGCTGGTTCATTTGAAAAAGTCTTTTGGGTTAAAATAGTACATGATTCTGCTACAATTTGTTTTTCTTCATCTTTTTTAGAAATAATATATCCATTATCACTATTTAAAGCATTATATATTTCAATTAATTGTGTTTTAGTAATATATCCTTGATTTAATAAAGTGTTTTTATAATCACTTGCTTTTAATATTGACATTAAACTTTGAGGATTAAAAACAATTTGTTCTCCATGATTTGCATATAAATCACCAAATAAGCGATATCTATTTTTAGTTAGTATATCTGTATATGTATTATGTCCCATACTATCTTTTCTTGAACGGCATATAATTATTTCTTTACTTTTAGTTGATTTTTCATTTAATCCTAAATGAGCGATATATAAATCCTCTAAAGAATGTTTTTCTTCAATAAATTTAGGTTTTTTCTTAAACATAATTACCTCCTAAAAATAGTTTTTATTTTATCTTTTAATGTTGATTTCTTTTTTTGATTTTCTTTTTGTTCTTCTTCACTTATTTTTCTTATTTTAACATTTACATCTAAATTATCTAATCTTCGTACAGCTATATTTTTATTTTGATTATCCATTGAAACATTATCTTGTTTTATAGCTTCAATGTAATGATTAACAGTCACTTCTGGATCATTTAAAGCTATAGCTATTTTGTAAGCATTTTTAATTATTGTTGTTCCTAGTTTTGGATTATTTTCATTTTCTACTATATTTATTGAATTTTTATCGTCACAATGAAATAAGATAGACAATAATTCATCAAGTTCTTCGCTATTAAAATCACTTTTTAAGTTTGTTTTTTCACTTTCTTCTATTATTTTCTTTAGTAATATAGCATTTATTACTTTTTCTTTTGGTTTAGAAATATCAATTAATTCAAATGTATTAGTATCTATATTTTCTTTTTCTAGTTTTTTATCACTAATTAAAATAATTCGTAAATTTTCACTATTTATTTTTATAACATTACTTAAGAATGTTTCATTTTCTAAATCAGCGTTATCAATAAATAATATTCTGTTATTAAAGCGCGAGAAAAATTTTTGTATTTTAATAAGTCTTTCTTCTATATGTTTATTAGTTATTGTACCTTTAATTAATTCTTTATAATCGATAGTCCATATTTCTTTATTTTTCATATATGGATTAGTATCTGTTATACAATTATTTAATTTATTTCTAAGTGTTGATTTTCCAATACCTTTTTCACCAGTAATTATTGGTATTTTATTACCAATAGAAAGTGCAAGATTTAATTTTATTAGGTCTTGATCTTTTTCTTCTTTTTCAAAGATATGATCTTTATTTTTAAATAAAAAACAAAATGATGGACAATCATGCCATACAGGTCCACGATGATAAGTGAAATCTTTATATTTTAATTCTGTATCTTCATTTAATGCTTTATATAGAGTTATTAATGTTTCATCAGTAAGATATCCATTTTCTAAAATTAAATCTTTTGATTTTATATTAGTTTTACTTAATAAACTAACTAAAGTGAATTCTTTTAAAACTTGAATGTCATTATTTTCTTGATTCTTGGAATAGCTTGTTTCGCTTAATAAATCAATATATTGATTATTTTCTTTTCTACAAATAGTTACTTCTTGTATTTCATCTTTATTTCCAATATAAACAACACAAAGATCTTTAAAAGGGTATTTATTTATTTTTTTTCCTCTTGGATTAGGAAATTGATCGAACGTTGGATCTTTAAAAGAAGCTCCTGTTGGTTTTGGTGGTTTTATTGACATATTTTCCCCTCCTTAAATTGTTTTATATTATAATATAAAAACAATAATTATAAAAGATTTTTTTTCTTTTCTTGTGTTATAATCAGTTTAGAGGTGATGTGAATGAATCAATTTTCAAGAAGTGAGTTATTACTTGGAGTTAATAATATGAATAAGTTAAAGCAATCAAAGGTTCTTATTTTTGGTGTTGGTGGAGTAGGAAGCTATGTTTGTGAAGCTTTAGTAAGATGTGGTATAGAAAATTTTGTTTTGGTGGATAGTGATAAAATTTCTCTTTCAAATGTTAATAGACAGATTCATTCAACTCTAAAGACGGTTGGTCTTAGTAAAGTAGAAGTTATGAAAGAAAGAATGCTTGACATCAATCCTAATTGTAATATTACTATTTATGAAGAGTTTTATTTACCAGATAATCATTCTGATATTATTACTGATGATATTTCATATATTGTTGATGCAATAGATACTATTTCATCTAAAATAGATATTATTATGGATGCTAAAGAAAGAAATATTCCAATTATTTCGGCAATGGGGGCTGGCAATAAACTTGATCCAACCCGTTTTGAAATTACTGATATTTATAAGACTAGTGTTTGTCCTCTTGCTAAAGTTATGCGTAGGGAACTTAAAAAAAGAGATATAAAATCTTTAAAAGTTGTTTATTCAAAAGAAGAACCGATAAAGATTGAAGACTTTTCTTGTTGTAGTGATGAAATATATAAAAAAAGGGTTCCTGGCTCCTTATCTTTTGTCCCGTCATGTATGGGACTTATTATCGCCAGTGAGGTTGTTAAAGACCTTATTAAATAAATGTTTTCATTTTTATAGTTTTGTGATATAATATGGAAAATTTTGTGTATAAGAATTAAAAAGAAAAGGGTGATTACTATGAACTTAAAAGATTTTAAAAAATTATTAGAAGAAAAAAAGTTTAGTGAAATCAAAAAGATTTATAAAGATATGAATGATTATGACATCTCTGTTTTAATAGGAGATTTACCAATTAATCTCTTAAAACAAGCATTTCGTTTGCTTCCTAAAGATATAGCTAGTGATGTATTTGCTAATTTTGATATAGATTTACAACATGATTTAATCATAGCTTTAACTACTAAAGAAGCAATTGATATTATTGAAGATATGTATAGTGATGATGCTGCTGATTTATTTGAAGAAATGAGTGCAGGTGTTGTTCAAAAAATGCTTGGTAAATGTGATAAAAGTGTTAGAGATGATATTAATGCACTTTTAAAATATCCAAAGAATTCGGCTGGATCTTTGATGACTGTTGAGTATATTCATTTGAAAAAAGGACTTAGCATTAAACAATCAATTGAAAGAATTAGAAAACAAGCTGATGAGATTGTAAGTTTTGATAACTGTTTTGTTACTGATAACAGAAGAAAATTATTAGGAACTGTATCAGTAAAAGATTTACTTATTAATAATCCATTTGAATTAATAGATGATATTATGGAAGAGTGTGAACATCCTATTACAACTTTAATGGATCAAGAAGATGTTGTTAAAGTTTTCCAAGATTATGACTATAATGTTTTACCAGTAGTTGATAGTGAAGGGTTACTTGTTGGTATTATTACAATTGATGATGTTATGGACATCATGGAACAAGAAGCTAGTGAGGATATGGAATTAATTGCTGGGATGTTACCAACTGAAAGTGAAACTCCATATTTAAAACAAAGTATTTGGAGTATTTATAAAAGTAGAATGCCCTGGTTATTATTTTTAATGATTAGTTCTATTTTTACAGGAAAAATTATTTCTAGTTATGAAAATGCCTTGGGTACATATGTTATTTTAACAGCGTTTATTCCTATGATAATGGGGACTGGTGGTAACGCAGGTAGTCAAGCATCAGTTACTGTTATTCGTGCTTTATCGCTTGATGAAGTTGAATTTAAGGACTTATTTAAAGTAATTTGGAAAGAACTTAGAATTTCATTTTTCTGTGGTTTAACTCTTGCTTTTTGTAATTTCTTGAAGTTACTTTATATAGATAATATTGCCTTTGATGTATCTTTAGTTATTTCATTAACACTTGTATTAACTATTTTCTTAGCAAAAGCAATTGGTTCAATTTTACCAATATTTGCTGAAAAGTTTAAATTAGATCCTGCAGTTATGGCTAGTCCTTTAATCACTACTATTGTTGATGCTGGTAGTTTAATGATTTATTTTAAAATTGCATGTTTACTTTTAAATATTTAAACTTTTACTTACATCAATTTTAGAAGAATGATATAATATATATGTAACGAGTAGCTTTAGGCGTAAGTCCGGTTACTCGTTTTCTTTATAGTAAGCTTAATAAATATATTTTTATAAAATTCGGAGATTGATAATAATGAGTAAGGTAAATGTAGAAGATAAGATTAATAAATTAGGAATAGATTCATCTATTGTTAAAGTTTTTAATAGTAATAACGTTATTACTATTAATGATTTATGGAAATTAAAAAGAAAAGATTTAAAGGATATGAATTTTACGAGTGAACAAATAAATCATATTATTATAAAAATGCAGTTAAATGGAATTGATTTAAATAAGAAGAAATATTAAAAAGACTCTTTGAGTCTTTTTTATTTTTTAAAGAATAATTTTGGTTTTTCGTCTTTTGGTTTTAGGCTTTGTAAAAATTCAGTTGCTTTAGTTTTTTTATTTGGATTTATTCTTTGTTCAGATTTAATTGTTTTTATGATATGTTCTAGTTCTAGTTGTTTAGCATTTTTTGATTTAGCTAATGCAAAAGACTTCTCAATTATCGATGTAACAAACCCTGGATTAGTAATATTATTATTAAAATTTATACTTTGATTATCTTGGGTACATTCGTAAATTATAGATACTATTTCTTGGATATTAGGTTCGATGTTTTTGATAGAAATATTACTATCTTCCTCTAATTCTTTAAATTTATTAGTTGCGATTTCTTTTATTTGTTCTTCTGTTAATTCTTTTAATTCAATTATTTCAAAAATATTTTGATAGTTTTTATAACTCGGATCATTTGAAGAAATAATTATTTTAGCTTGTTGTCTTGTTACTTCGTTAATTAATAAAGATAAGATGCTATCATTACTTAAATCCAAGTCATTTATACCACTAATATAAAGTATAGCTTTATTTTCTTTAATATAAGACAAAATATTGGTTAATTCTTTTTTAGGACTATCTAAACTAGCTAGATTTAGTTCTAATATCTCTGTATTTTTTAGAAATTCAGGAAGTTTATTTTGGTTTTTTAAATAAATTAATTTTTCTACTAATGATGTTTTACCAATACCTGATGTTCCGGTTAATAATATTGGTTTTTTATTTAAAGCAATTGAGATTAATAGACTTTCAAGTTCACTTTCTCTAAATTTTGATGGATCATTAGTTATTTTTTTATCAGATAAAATAGTACAGTTATCAGGAGTAAATCTTTCTATTTTAATATCATTTATATGGTAATATAAAATTTTAGCTATATCTTTATCTATTTTTTCTAATCTTAAAACCAAGTCCTTCATTTTTGGATTTTTTATTCTTTGTAATATCGGTAAAGCATTAAATACAACAGGTCGACCTTTTTGCGATGATTTAAAATTATTGTATGGATATATTTGATCGGTTAAAACATCTTGATAAGTTTCGTTATCTAGTTTTTTACAGATAACAATTTCTTCACCTTGTACTTTTGATTCTGAACCTATCGCTAGCCATAGTGTATATAATTCACTTAATTGATATTCATTTGTTTTTGATGTTTTCATAATTTCCCCCTTTGGTGGTTGTTATTATATCATTTGTTTATTGTTTAGTAAAGAAATGTGTTATAATTTATAATAGGTGATTATATGATAGAAGTTAAGGATATTAAGAAAAAATTTATTAAGGATATGCCAGGAAAAAAGAAAGAAGAGTTTTATGCTAATAAAGGTATTAGTTTTGATGCTAAAGAAGGTGAAGTAGTGGGAATACTTGGTCCTAATGGAGCTGGAAAAACAACTCTTTTACGTATTATTGCTGGGATAATGGAAGCTACTAGTGGTAGTATCACGATTGATGATATGAATTATAAGAAGAATGATTTAGATATAAAAAAGAAAATAGCTTTTTTATCAGGAAATACGAAGTTGTATAAAGATATTTCTCCTGTTGAACTTCTTCGTATGTGTGGAGAGTATTATGATGTAGAAAAAGAAGAATTAGATAAAAGGATTTCTTCTATTATAGATAGATTTGATATGTCTTTTTTTAAGAATCAAAAAATATCTGACTTATCAACAGGACAAACTCAAAGAGTAGGAATTGCGCGTTGTTTAGTTCATGATCCTAAATACTATATTTTAGATGAACCAACTAGCGGGTTAGATATTATTTCTAGTCAAGTCATTCTTGATTTTATTAAAGATGAAAAGAAAAATGGTAAATGTATCTTGTATTCAACTCATTATATGGAAGAAGCTGAAAATATTTGTGATCGTGTTGTTTTAATTCATAAAGGAAAAGTTATTGCAACTGATACTCCTAAAGCTATTGAGAAAGAAACAAAAACAACAAATTTAAGAGATGCGTTTTTTAAATTGATTGGAGGTGCTACTGATGAGATGGAATAAAGTTTTTATAACGATAAAAAAAGAATTACGTGCGATTATTAGAGATAAAAAGTCTTTTTTACAAATTTTAGCTATGCCTTTTATTATCCCTTTTATGATTTTTTTGATGGGTTTTTTGTATGATTTTATGTCTGATGAAGAGAATCTTAATTATACGATTGGGGCTAATTATGAATTTAATGCTAATGAAAAAAGTATTGTAACAGAACTTGGACTTGATGTTATTACTTATAAAAATAAAGATGAAATGGATCAAGCTTATGAAGATGGAGAAATTGTTGCTTACATTAATTTAGAAAATGATATGTATTTTATTAATACTAATACATTTGATACTGATGGTTCTATGGCTGGATCATATATTGAAGCTTATTTATCTGCTTATAATAATTTTTTGGCAGAGAACTATTTGTTAGGTGAAGATATAGAACCAAGTGAAGTGTTTAATATTATTAATTATGAGTTTGTTGAACTAGATGGAGATAATTTTTTAGTTGATATGGTTTCAGACATGGCACTTCCTTATGTTATTGTTGTTTTAGTGCTTGTTGCTGTAACATGTGCAACTGATTTGATTGCTGGTGAAAAAGAACGTGGTACATTAGAAACAATTCTTACATTCCCTGTTAAGAGTAGTGAAATAATTATGGGTAAATTTTTAAGTATTGCTAGCATGTCATTTTTGGGAGGAGTATTTAGTTTTTTATTAGCTTTAGTTTCACTTGGAATTTCTAGTTATTTATTTGAAACTTTTGAAGGTTATACTTTTTCTATTGGTATAGATAAGATAATAATGGCTGTTATAATCATTCTTGCAGCATCATTAATTGTTTCTGGACTTGCAATTGCTGTTGGTAGCAAAGCTAAAAGTTTTAAAGATGCTCAAAGTGCTTTAGCTCCAATTCAATTTATTGGAATGATACCAATGTTTTTACCTATGTTTGGGGTTGAAACAACTATTCTGATTTCTGTTATTCCTTTTGTTGGACAAGGAATGCTTTTAAATGATTTATTTAGTAATGGTGTTTCTTATATAAATGTTGTAGCGTCTTTTATTTCCTCTATTATATTTATTATTTTAGTTATATCTATTATTTCTAAGCAATATAAGTCTGAGAAAGTATTATTCTTTTAGGTGATTTATGAAAAAGAAAAAGATAGTTATATTATTATTAATTGTTATTTTAGCTATTTCTTATTTAATGGATACATTCTTTTTAAGTAAAGATTTAATTAATGATTATTATACATATATTAATAAAGAATTATTTGACAATGAAGAAATAGCTTTAGGAGAAGTAGGTTGGAGTAAGTTTAGTCTTGCTCAAGAAAAAGTAGATGATGAAATAGAAGAGATAGTTAAAGAATTAGTTAATAGTAAGAGTAATTCAGATATAAATGTTTTGTATAACAATTATTTAAACATATCATCAAGAGATAAAGTTGGTCTTGGTGTTTTAGACTCTTATATTAAGTTAATAGATAATTCTAAAAATATAAATGAATTTATTAATAATGCGATAAAAGTAGAAAATGATTTATATATCGATATATTTACTTTATCAACTGTTGCGCCTGATTTTAAAGATACCTCTAAAAATATAGTTTATTTTTATCCTGTTACTTTCGATTTTGGAATGAATAGTGATATTTATATTAATCCTGATTATAGTAGATATCATGCTCTTTTAAAACAGGCACAAATTAAATTATTAAAGTTATATGGATATGATAAAGTTAAATCAAGAGAAATATCGGGAATGTTAGATGAGTTTTTTACCAATTTAGCTAGTAAAAGTAAAAATGAAAAAGATCTTAGTGATGTAGATAGTTTATATAATGTTATTACTAAAAATGATTTACAAAATATATATACTAATATTGATATAGATAATTATTTAAAGTTAATGGGAATAAGCAATCAAGAATATTTTAGTATTGTTGATATAGAAAATTATAAAGCTATGAATTCTTATTTAATAGAAGATAATTTATATTTATTAAAAGAGTATGTAAAAATAAAAATTCTTGAAGTATATGGTGGATATACTAGTAGTAGTTATTCTAGTGTTATAAATGATCTTAATAATAAATTAATGGGAGTAGAATCTACTGATACTATAGAGGATGAAGCTGTTAGTTTAATTAGTACTGTTTTTTCTTCAGTAGTTGACAAGATTTATTTAGAAAATAATTTTTCTTTGGAAGATAAAGAATTTATAGAGAAAATGGTTTATGATATATTAGAATATTATCAAGATAATATAGAAAGTAATACTTGGATGGATTCTAAAACTAAGGATAAAGCTATATTAAAATTAAAGAATATGAAGATAAATATTGGTGGTAATTATGATGATTTAATTACTTATAATTTTAATAGTAATTCGACTCTTCTTGATAATATATTACTTATAAATAAGATGGAATCTGATCAATTACTAATTAAGTTAAATAATAATGATGTAGAAAGTATTATTTCACCAACAATAGTTAATGCTTATTATAATCCACTTGATAATTCGATTAATTTTCCGGCATCTTTGAAAGAGTTATATGATAGTAGTGATAATTATTATTCGATACTTGGTAGTATGGGAATGATTATTGCACATGAAATTACACATGCTTTTGATAATAATGGAAGTAAGTTTGATGAATTTGGAAATAGGGTTGATTGGTGGAGTGATAATGATTATTTTAAATTCCAAGAACTTCAAGAAGATATAATCTCATATTATTCTAATTATGAAGTTTTAGGAATTGAAGTAGATGGAGAAAAAACAGTAGGAGAAAATATTGCTGATTTAGGTGCAGTTAATGCGATTGTTAGTATTGCTAATAATAAGAATGCATCTTCAGATGAATTAAAGATTTTATTTAGTAGTTATGCATCTTTATGGGCAAGTGAATATATTGATTCATATCAGAAATCTCTTCTTCTTATAGATACTCATTCTCCTGATAAAGTTAGAGTTAATGCAGTTTTATCTAGTTGTGATACCTTTTATGAAGTGTATGATATTAGTGAAGATGATTCTATGTATATAGATAAGTCAAGTAGAGTTGGTATTTGGTAAAAAGACCTTATGGTCTTTTTTTATTTTATTCTTATTTGCATTGTTTTAAGAAATATTTTATAATATTAGTTATTTTAAGGAGTTAGTTATGGATTTTGAGAAAGTTTTAGATATATATACTTTAAATACTAAAGTATTTGAATTAATTGATAAGATGTTGGAGGAAATGTGTGATGGAGAAGAGTAAATATGATGTAATGGAAGAAGAACAAAGAAGAAGTGCAATGTTACTTTTAATGATTGTTGGTAGGGCTTATACTAGTTATCAAAAACTTAAAAAGAATAAGATTGATCGCAGTCGTTTTGATGATACTTTTTATACAACTTTAGATAGAGGTCTTCCTCATGTTAAAATGATGGCTCATATAGGTTATGAAAATAGTATCGATTTAGAAAAAGTTGATAAAGAAGTTTTATATAAGTATATGAAAGATAACGGACTTGAAAAAGAAGAATTTATTAGAAATTATAGAAATAATATTAATACATACGCTAAGATTATTTTAGCTTTTGATATTATTGAGGAAGAAAATATTAATATATATCGTGTTCTTAATTTGGAAAATTTAAGAGGTTTATTAAAAGGAAATTTATCTGGAATTAAAAATATATTAGTAGAGTCTGGTTATAAGTTAGAAGATAGTAATAAATCTTTACTTGATAAGATTATTAAAGAAGATTTTGATTTGAATGAATTAGACGCTTTAGAAAAAAGTCGTTTGAATAAGAACCATTATGATTTTATGAGTACTAATATAAAAGGAATATCAAAGAAAAGTACGTATAAACAAGTTTATGTTTTTGCAAAAAAAATTGGTAGTAAAAAATCGGTTGTTGATTTATAGGAGGATTTATGAATTTTGATATTACAAAGTATGATGTAATTATTTTTGAGGAACATAATTTGAGTGTGAAGTTACTAGAATTAACCTTAAATATGAATGAATTAATTAGAAAGATGCAGCTTACACACTTAGATTGTGATAATGAAGTTGTAACTATTTTGAGAAATGGTTTTATTTATATGCGAGATATTAGTCATTTAGCATATGAAAATGCTAAAGATTTACATCAATTAGATCCTGTTTTAGTAACTAATTTTATTAAGAAAAATAGATTAGGGATTGAAAAATTTCCTAGAGATTACTGTAGTAATTTATTAGATCATACAAAAATTTTATTATTAGATATGATTTTAGAAGAAGAAAATATTGATCTTTCTTCAGTTGATGATATAATGTCTCTTCAAAAAATTACTAATGGTGATGGGGAAGGAATATTTGATTTATTAGGTGAGTCTAGAATGTATATGAAACCAGATAATTATCGTATTGTTAAGTTAATGTGTGATGAGGATTTTTCAATTGATGATTTAGAGCAAGATGACATAAATAGACTTAATAACTATCATGATACTTATATTAAAAAGAGAATATTATCTCGAGTTACATCACAAAAGAAAGAAGATAATAGAGTATTAACTCAAGCTAAAAAAATTGGATATAAAGCAAAAGGAAGTTTTTAAACTTCCTTTTCATTTTCCCAAATATAACGATTAGCTTTACAAAATATTTCTGCCATATCATCAATTGATTCTTCCATATTGTTGTCAAGCCATTTCATATAAACATTATATAATGCTCCGCTATAACTATACATATGATATTTTTCATAGGGATCATTTCTTTTAAACATATTTGTTTCATTTTCTAAGTAATAATTTAGATATTCTTGTAGTAGTCCTGATAAGTTAGCATTTCTTAATGTTTTTATAAAATAGGCATATTTTTTAAAGTAAGTGAATAAAAATCTAATAACATTTTTATTAGTATATTCATTTCTTTCTTGCCAACTATGACTTTCTTTTTTGAAATCTTCAGCTATATCTTTTAAATATTCGATAATAATATCTTTTTTAGTATAGTAGTTACGATAATAAGCCATTCTTGATACGCCAGCTTTATTACATATTTCAGTAATAGATATATCATCAAATTCTTTTTCATTCATAAGTATTAATAATGCATCAACAATACATTTTTTTACTAAAGTAGTTGATTCTTTTTTATTTGACATAAACAAAATCCTTTCTTTTGTAACAATTTATTTTTTTATAGTGTTTTTAAATATTTCTAAATGTTACAATAGTAACGTATATAATGATTATATCATATATTTTGTGAAGGAGAAATATAATGGGAAAAATTAATGAATATATAAAAAAGTTAATTAAGAGAACAAAGAAAGTTAAAGATTTAGAAAAACCTTGGTTAGATTTATATGAAGGAGTACCAGAAAGTCTTGATTATTATAGTGGATCTTTGTATGATGCGATTAAAGAAAGTGGTGACAAATACGCTAATTTAGTTGCATATGAGTATTTTGCAAAAAGATGTACTTATAAAGATTTTATTAAGAAAGTAGATAAGGCAGCAAGAGCTTTAAAGGCAATGGGGATTAAGGAAAATGAATGTGTAACTATTTGTATGCCTAATATTCCTGAAGGTGTAGCACTTGTATATGCTGCTAATGCTATTGGGGCTATTGCTAATATGGTTCATCCATTAGGTGCTTTAAATGATATTGAATATGCTTTAAATAGCACTGATAGTTCTGTTTTATTTGTATCTGATGTCACTTATACAAAAGTAAAAGATATTAAAGTAGATAATTTAGTTGTATGTGAAGTATCTAATGAATTAGATGGTATTTTGAAAGTATTATATAATATTAAGAATAAAAAGAATATGATGTATGAAGATAATGTTATCACATGGAATAGATTCTTAGATATGGGTAAAGGCATAGATAAATTTTATACTAAAAGAGAAAAAGAAGATCCTGCTGTAATTATTTATAGTGGTGGTACAACTGGTAAAAGTAAAGGAATTATTTTATCAAATGGTAACTTTAATGCTTTGGCTAGACAATGTACTGCTATTGAACAAACTGTTGTACCAGGTAATTCAATTTTGTCGGCTTTACCAATATTTCATGGTTTTGGATTAGGTGTATGTATTCACATGCCTTTATATAATGGGATGAGATGTTTATTAGTACCTAAGTTAAATACTAAGAAGATAAATAAAGAACTTAAAAAGTATAAACCTAATTTACTTCCTGTAGTTCCATCTCTTCTTGCGCTTACTTGTAAGGGAAAAAGTGGAAGTGAGTTAAAACATATTAAAGGTATTTTCTGTGGTGGAGATTATTTAAGTATTGAACTTAAGGATAAGACAGAAGCTTATTTTAGAGAAAGAGGAAGTAAAGCTAAGATAAGAATTGGATATGGTCTTAGTGAAGCTACAGCGTTCTTTTTAGCTACTTATAATCATATTCCATATGAAGCTGGTAGTATTGGTATTCCTAATCCAGATACAATTGTTAAAGTATTCCAAGTAGGAACAGAAATTGAATGTGAAGATGGTCAAGTTGGTGAAATTTGTGTAAATGGTCCAACTGTTATGATGGGATATATTAATAATGATAAAGAAACTGATAAAGTTTTAATTAGACATAGTGATGATCGTGTTTGGCTTCATACTGGTGATTTAGGATATCGTGATAGTAAAGGACAATTCTTCTTCTCGTCAAGACTTAAGAGAATGATTATTACTAATGGTTATAATGTATATCCTCTTGAAGTAGAAGAATTAATTTGTAAACATCCTTATGTTGATAGTTGTGTTGTTATTGGAATTAAACATGAAGTTAAGCAACAAGTTCCTAAGGCAGTTATTGTTTTAAAAGAAGGGATTGAGGAAAGTTTAAAAGTTAAGAGTGAAATTAAAAAATATTGTGAAGATAATTTAGCAGTATTTGAAAGACCTGCTGAGTATGAATTTAAAGAAAGTTTACCTAAAACAGCAATAGGTAAAGTTGCATATAGAGATTTAGAAGATTAGTAATAATCTTCTTTTTATTTGTTTTTTTCTAAGTATTTAGTTATAATATAGCGCAGGTGGGGTTATGGAAGCTAATATCAAGATAAAATATTTAGAACTTTGTAAGTTATCTTCAGAAGAAATTAAGTCATTAAGTTTAGATTTTGATTATGATGATTTAATTAGTTTTTGTAATGATATTTTAACTGATAAAGATATTGTAAAACTAGAAGGAATTAAGACTCTTCTTGATATAGCGGTAAATAGAATTTGGAATAAATATTATGATGATATGGAAATAGGTTCTAAGGAATTAAATGTTTTTTTTGAAGTATTGGATCTTGATAATAGAGAGTTTTTAAATATTGAAGATACTGTTATTATTAAAAGATTTTTACCTGATGATAGTGAAGAGTTAAAAGAAAAGATTGGATCTTGTATTCATAATTTAGCAAGAGAAAAGTATTTGCTTTTATTTCGTGAATCTCTTGTTACTAATGTTTATGGTAATACTAAGTTTAATAATTTATATAATTTAATGATTACTTTATGCCATGAAGAAGTTCATGTTGCGCAAAATGAAGATATGACAAGAAAGATAGATTTAAATACTTTTATTATGTCTTTAGAGGATTTAGTTAGAACTGAAAAGTTTGGTTATTATAAGGAAAATTATGATTTCTTAATGTCTGAGATAGATGCTAATGTACGCGCGCAGTTTTTAATTTATAATTTTTTTAAGAAGCATAATCTTTTGACGAAAGAAAAGTTAGATGATATTGAAAAAATTGTTGAAAAATCTAAAGAAGATTTAGAAAAAGATTTTTATGAACATAAAGTTTTATATGGTGATAAAGAAGACTTTGCGAGTAGACAAATGTTTTATATATGTGAAAATTCTTTGAAGATGTTTCAATTCTTTTTTAAGTATTTTCCTCTTCTTAGAGTTACTTTTAATGATGATGGTACAATGAAAACAGTTATTGATTTAGTTAGAGATAAAAATAAACTCGAAGAAGAAAATAATCCTAGTATTACTTCTTATAATGATATTTATAATTATATTTTTAAATATTTTTATAATATTAGTATGAGTGATGCTATAGAAATAGAAAAAAAAGATAGTAAAAGTTTTAAAAATGTACTTAGAAAAGTATTTAGTGTAAAGAAAAAATAACATTCTTTAAATGTTATTTTTTTATTTTAATAAGAGAATTTATGTTATAATTAGATAGAATAGGAGAGATATAATGAAAGTGTTATTTAAAATTATATTAGGGATATTTACTATTTTTCTTTTAGTTTTTATTTTTAAAACAGTTTCTTCTTTTTTACCAATAAGTATTTCTAAACGTGAAATTACTAATTATGTTCATGATGTATATGGTGAAGAGTATAAGTTTAAAGAAAGAAAAGAATTAGAAGATGAAAATGGTAAAGTATATAAATATATTTATAGTCGTGAGGATGGTTTTGAATTTCCTATTTATACTTATAGAAGACATCCTGTAGATCATACTTTATTTGGAGAAATGCCATGGTATGAAAATTATGTAGAGGATTTCTTTGTACCTGCATTTGTTGAATATTATGAAGAAGATCTTGATAGCTTTATTGATAGTAATTTTGTCGTTAGTGATAAAAAGATAACTAATAGTTTTGATTTTGAATATATATATAATTTATCTTTATATTTAAATGATGTAACAGAAATAGAGAAAGCTTCGAATATTATTGGAAATTTTAATGATATATTTAACACGCGTTTTGGAGAAAGTAATTTATCTAATGTGTCATATATGACTTTTGGAATTGATGTATATATTAAACCTAATAGTTTGATAAATTTAAGTAATTGGAAAAATAATTCTAAATATCGTTTTTATGAAACTTCATATTCAAAACTTCTTTATAATGATAAAAAAGCTAAAGAAATAGCTCCAATTATTGAATCTAATTTTATAAATGATGTTAAGACAAAAAGTCTTACTGAATATGTTATTTCTGATGAATTATGGAATAAATATCCAGCTAAGTATGTGAATGTTATTTCAATTAATAATAATAGTGTATTTAATTATGATTATAAATTTTATTATGATGAAGAAGTGGCCAGTTATTTGATGTGTGATTTATATATTGGGTTGGATAAAGATAATAGTCGTAAGTATCGTGGTACTTTTTCAGAATTAGTTACTTTACTTGGTGGTACTTATTCTTTGGATAAAGAACGTGATTATATTGATGCAACTTGGCAAATTGGTAATAATATATGGAATTCAAGAGTTAATGGTCGGGAAGATAAATTTACGGATATTTCTATTTATAAAAATAATATTTTATTATTGGATAAGTATTCTGTTTCTGAGTTGGGGGATAGTTGTTATTCTGTTTCTAAATTGGAAGAGATTTTAAATGTAAATATTTTAATTGATCAAAGAAATGTAAGTGCAACAATAATGTCTAAATAAAGAGAAGGGATCTTCTCTTTTTATTTGACTATTTTTATATTTTATATATAATAAGGTTTAATTTGGAAGTGATATTATGTGGGAAGATGTATATTATACTGAAGAAGAAATTATACACTTAATGGGATATGAGCCAGAGTATAAAAATAGAAAATTAGCGACTTTAAATGATAGTGAAGAATTAAGAGAAAAATATAGAGAGGAACTTATAAAAAGATATTCTTTTTTGTATGAAAATTCATATTTATTACTTGGTTGTGTTATTAATTTTTATTCTATTTCCGGACATCTTTTATTTGGTGAAAATGATCCTTTTTCAGGAATGAAAAAAGAAATAGCGAAAGTATTAGGTATTTCTAATCATTTTTATCATCTTGGTGAATCGAAAGAGTTTATTTATTTAATTGAAGAAGCTTTTTTAGGTGATAAACCTTTGGAAGAGACAGAAATATATAATATTATTTGTGGTATTAAAGAGAGAGAGTTTTGTTTTGATTATTTAAAAGATGAGTATGATATAAATAATTTAAATCATGAGCAATTTCATAAGATTGATATTGCTTTTAGAGTTCTGTTAGAAAGTATGCGTGTTTTTATAAATGCTAATGGATGTGAAAATGGCTGGATACATCTTTTACAAGAAAAACTAGATGTTTTAGATGTTTATTATGATATACATAATTATGGTTTGAAAAAGATTGGCGTTTTAGATGAAATATCAAGTTTTGATTTTAAATTTAATATTGATAGAAAAATTAGTAGTAGTGATATTCATTTTAATAATTTTATTCATTCATTTGCGAAAAGTTATTTGAATTATATACCAGAAAATAGTAAAAATACTATTTCTGATGATGTGAAAAAAACTTTATATTATAAATATCATAATGTTTTAGATTGGGATTTAACTATTTTATGTGAAAGTGATGATAAGCTAGATAGACCTTTTAATACGAATAGTTGTGGTTCTAGTTTTAGAGTTCGAGAAGGAGAAATATTCTTTTATGAAGATAATTTTTATCATTTATGTCCTAATTGTAGTTATATAGTTTCAGTTGATAAAAGTATGATTCCTAGTATAATTGCTGATAGAATAAAAGAAAGAAGTTTAGAAGATAAGTTTATTGGTAGAAAAATGATTTTGTTTTCTGAATATAAGTCTTTAATTAAAAAAAGAGAAAATTAATTTTCTCTTTTATTTTTTAACAATTTCTTTTTAACTTTATTAATTTTTCTTTGTCCTTTTTTACTTTTTTCAATATTACAATTATCAAATGTTAAATATGATAACATAGTTTCAAATTCTTCAGGAGTTTGATTTAATTTTTTATTTTTTAATGATAAAGGAATAATTGTTTCAGTTATGAAATCCATTGTTTTAGTTGCGATATTATCTAGATTTTTTACAGCTGTATTATAAAAATATTGATCTATGTTCATTTCTGTAACAACTTTATTAACAAAACTAAAATCATCTTCATACCAACCATCTTCTCTTTTTCTAACTTCTGGTGTTTCAGTATAGAAAAAATCGATAAAGTTAGTGTTTTGTCCTTTTGATTGTTCACAATGATTAGTAAATCTATTAATATAATATTTTATTTTTTCAATATCATCTTTATTAAATCTTACATCTGTGGCAAGTTCCATATGGTGAAAGTTATAATCATCAATATCAAAGTTATTGCTTTCTAAAAAAGTTGTACAGAATATTTGCATTTTTTTATTTTGTTTTTTTAAAGCTTCAATAAATGGATAAATTTTATTGTCATAGAAGTCTTGGGTTACCATCATTTGTGATTCACTAAACATCATTTCTTTTGAAGATCTATTTAAAGCTTTTAAATATGTGATTAGTTTTTCACCAGTTCCTTTTTTGTTTGTTGTTTGATCAATTGCTTGAGATAAGAAAGCTTCTGGTGTATCACTTAAAAGAGTCATTGCTAGAATATCATCTTTTACAATAGATGCGATTACATAAATCATATTTACTTGAAGTGCATTTGATACAGCATATGATTTAAATGTTCTTCCAGCAAATTCAATATCTCTTTTTTCTTTTTTATCGTAATTAGTAGCAAAATAGTTTGCGATTAGCGTTTTTAAGTATAAGTCTCTTGTTTCTTGGGTGCCAATATTATAAGGAGTATCTTCAACTGTATTACTACAAGCAACAGTTAATCCTGTTATTTCTAGTAATTTAATCATTTCAGGATATTTATTTAACTCACTATTTTGACAGGTACTATTTCTTACAACACTACTGAAAAAATGATCTGATAATAAAACAGTATCTTTTTTGAATGTAGGATCGCCAACATAATGTATTCCTTCTTGTTGTTTGATGTTTTTAGCGTATTTTTCTATTCTTGCTTTTATTTCTTCACTTGTTAAATATTTTTTTAAGATAGTATTATTTACTACTTTAATAGCATGTTCATATAAAAGTGTTCGAATATTAGAAATACTTTTTTCACTATTTATAACTTTTTCGTCAACATCATCAATTTCAGGTAATATAATCATTGAACTTGTTTTCATAATTATTCCTCCGTTTAGGGCATATTATAACATAATATTTTATTTTGTAAAATAATAATTATTTTATATATATTTTCCTTTATTTATATTTATTTAGAGATATTTATGATATAATTTTTTTTAGGATAGGGTGATATGATGGAATTTGTTTTTGGTGGTTTTACCTTTTTGTTTGTTGGTTTAATTATGCTTTTAGAAATTGGTTTTAATTTCTTTATAGTTTATATGATTGGGAAAATATTTATTGAAGCGATTAAGAGAAATAAAAGTCATAAGAATTTTAGTAATAACGTTGTTTATTATAGTTCAGTTGAAGGAAATGGTTCACAATATGAAAATAGATATCGTGATGTTTCTAAGTCTAAGTTAGCTAAATTTAATACAGATGATATAAATACTTTAAAGAAGTATTTTTATGATATTTTTTATAGATTTGAAGTTGCTTATAATAGACTTGACTATAATGAAATGAAACTTTTATCAACTAGACAATTATACGAAAATTATCATACTGGTATTACGCTTGATTTAAAGGTTGGTCGTAAAAAAGTTATTGATAGTATTGTAAAAAAAGATGTTATTATTTATGAACTTGATACTACTTTAATTAAACAAGTTGCATCAGTTATGATAGAGGTTTCATATATTAATTATACGATGGATAAACATGGTTATATTGTTAGTGGTAATCGAAATGAGCCAACAACGCAAAAGTTTGAAGTTCAATTTAGAAAAGATTTTGAACTTAATGAAAAAACACACTGTCCTAATTGTGGTGCGATTTTATCCGGTGATATGTGTGAATATTGTAAAGCTAAAGTTAATAGTACAGAGTTTAAGATTTGTTCTATTAGAAAGATAATGGAAAAATAAAAAGAAGCATAGCTTCTTTTTTAATTTAATATATATATTCCTATTGTTAAGTAAGTAGCAAATAATATCCATATTAGATATGGAATATTTAAATAAGCAGATATTTTATATTTTTTATAGAATTTATATATCATATATACTACTAAAATATCTAATAATATAATCCATAATATAGATAGGAATCTTAATTTAAATACGAAGAAAATAATTGACCATAATAGATTTATTATTAGTTGTAGATAGTAAACATAATTTTCTTTTTTAGTTTCGAAATTTTTCTTTTTGAACAAATAATAAGATATTCCCATTAATAAGTAAATAATTGACCATGCGATTGGAAAAAGAATTTTTGGTGGAGCTAGTGGTGGTTTTATTAATGTAGAATAATCTATATAGTCTGATATTATAAAGCCAACTATTGAACCTAATATTATAGGAAGAAATAGATAAAATATATTTTTTATAATTTTGTTCATATATATTTCTCCTTTCATTATTAGTATATGTAATAAATAAATTGTTATTATAAAAAATAAAAAGTAACATTTAGTTACTTTTTTTATTCTCTAACACTTTTAATATCTTGTAATTCAAAACGTAGTTTTTGACCATTTTTATTGACTTCATCAAAGAAGGTATCATATGGTCTAGACCAAAGTTTATTATCACCATATAAACCTCGATAAATAATCATTTTCTCTAATGTTTCACTATGATATGCGATATCTAATACAATATAATAATCTCCTTTATAATGTTTATAGATTCCATTTATTTTTATATCTTTCATTTTATCACCTTTATAATTATAGCATAGTTTGTTGTTGAGGTGTAAAAAACTTGATTTTTTCTTTATTTTATGGTATTTTAGATGGCGAAAGCCATAAGGGGAGATTGGTATGGATATTGAATATTTTGATGGTAATTTTAATACCGGTGATTCTAGTTTTTTAAGTTATGTAGAAAATAGAGATGTTAAATATAAAACTAATAGTAAAGTGCAACTTGAAGATAAAGTATCTATTTTTGTTATTAATGAACTTTTAAATAGATATTCTTTTATATATGAAAATGCAGGGGTTATTTTGGGTCAATTAATTCATGAAAGTAATTTGATGAATCTTAGTATTGGTAATAGTTTAAGTAAAAATACTAATATTTATCTTAATGAGTATAATTGTCCTTTACAAAAAGAATGTAAGTTATTTAGTTTGTTAGAAGAATTTTTACTAGGAGATATTCCAGTTGAAAATACTTCTTTTTATGCTGTAATTAAATCAATAAATGAAGATGAAAATTTATTTAAAAGAACAAAGATACAATTTGTTAATGAAGACGTTAAAGATTTTAATATGCGTGTTATATTAGAATTTGTATCTTTTATGATTGAACATCAAAAAGGTGCTTATGTTACAACGAGAGCTTCTAGTGGTAATTATGAGAGAGTTTATGATCCTGCTGGTTTTGTTAAAACAATTTCTATTTCTGATATTAAACAAAAGCTAAAAGCTTTAAGACCATATTTTGATATTGTTTTTTATCAAAATAGAGAAAATGGTATGTGGAATGGTAAGAGAAGAATTTGGGCTGATAGACGAGATGAGTTTGAAGTTAATTTTACATTAGTAGATTTTAATTATTTTAATAAATGTTTTTCTGATACTACATATCAAGGAGATATTTATTTAGAGAATTTTTATCGATTACCCGAGGATACTATTCAAAGTATTTATACTAAATATCATGATGAACTACCTTGGAATATGAAGGTTAGGTGTTTTAGTGATAATTCATGTGTAAGACCTAGAAATACAAGCTCATGTGGTAGTGAATTCTTAGTTAAAGAAGAAGATATGTTTGTTATTGATGACAATGTATATCATTTATGTAGTAATTGTGGATATATAGTTAGAGTTTCGGTAAATGATAGAATTAAAAATAGAATTAAAAGAAGATGCAGTGAAGATAATAATTATTTGAGAAAAAAAGAAATTATGTCTGAATTAATGGGGCTTAATGGAGTAGATAAAGCTAAGGTTTTAGTAATAGATAAGTAATGTATTATCTAGAAAGGAGTATTTATGTTTAAGATTAATTTAACTGATGAATTAAAGATTTATAATAATAATATTTATAAGTTTGATAAGTCATATTCTATTTATACAGATAAAAGAACAATGAATAGAAAAGCTAATAATATTATTCTTCCTAAACATTCAGATGTTCATCCAGAAGTTAAATGGTTAAATGAATTAGAAAAGCGTTATTGTAATTTGTATCGAAATGCTCCTTTAATAATTGGTTATATATCTGATTATATGCCTGATTCTTTTAAAGAAGAAGTTTTTAAAAGAACTGGTTTTAAACCTAGTTATGAATATTTATATAGTCCAGATATTGTTTTAAATAAGTATCGTGGTTTAACAGCGTTAGAAATATTAGAAGATTATATGCTTGGATATGATACTAAGAATTCTAGTGATTTAGAAAAAATAATTGCTTTAAATAAAAAACATCCTGATAAGAATATGGAGAGAGTTTT
This sequence comes from Bacilli bacterium, assembly GCA_017436345.1. Lineage (GTDB taxonomy): Bacteria > Bacillota_I > Bacilli_A > RF39 > UBA660 > RUG11788. The sequence goes on along the minus strand of JAFSDH010000008.1, from coordinate 147,493 downwards.
TGAAGAGTTTGATTTTTCTAAAGGCAATATTGGATTTAGTAAGTTTGATGAAGCTATGAAGATTCTTTTAGATGTTGTTTATTCTTTTGTACAAGCTCAAAAAGAAAAAGGTATTATTAATGGTGCTGTGAAAACGGAACATGGTTATTCTATATATGATAATATAAGTGGAATTCCTCATTACGTTTTAAATGCTAAATTAGATGTTTTGGAAAGATATTATTCAATATTAGAGTTTAAAAATCATCGAAGTGAAAAGCATTATGAATTATCTAGAGGAATGGAAACATTAAAATTTACGAATGGTTTTAATAGTGAAAAAGCTCCAATTAGATTTTCGTTAGTTGGACAAAATAAATTTTTAGATGCCTTAGCGATAACTAGATATAGTTTTGGTGAAGTAATAAGATTAAGTTCTGATTTTAAAAGTGATATATACTTTAAATTGCATGATGAAATACCATGGTTTCATAATGCGATATGTAATAAGATTCATGATGTAGAAGATAGTTGTGATACGGAGTTTTTTCCTAGGGAAGAAGATATTTTCTATGTAGATAATAAATTTGTTAGTATATGCCCTTGTTGTGGAGGCCGAGTTACAACTGGTGTGATGAGTAGACATCATAAAACAGAAATAGAGGGTCGTATCCGAAAAAGAAGTATGGAAGATCCAAATTTAGACAGGAAGCTTACTTTGCTATCAGAGTTAATTAAATTAGGTGGAGTAAGTTATAACGAGGAAAAGATTAAAGAAAAGTATGGTGTTAGGAAAATAAAGAAATAGAAAGGAGGTTTATATGGATTTTGAATGGGATTTTAGTGATTTGTTTTTTGGTATTGATATGGAAGGAAAAGCTTTATTAAGAGAAGAATTTAAAGATATTAATCGTGGTGATAAAGAGAAACAATTAATAGATAGGTATTTATATCTATATAAAAATTCTTATATTATTTTAGGATTACTTTTATCTGATCAATCTTATTTTGATTTTTATAGTGAGATTTCTTCTAAAACAGATATTCGATTATATGATATAGATATTTGTCTTTATGATAAAGATGATAATCTTAAAAATAGTGAAGTTCTTGAAGAGTTTTTACTTGGCGATAAAGACATAAGTGATACTAAATTAAACAGTTATATTGAAGCTGTTTGGTCTTCTTCTGCTAGGATGCGTAATTGTAAAAAGAAATCTTTTATTAGTGAAGAAAATATTGGTTTTTCTGAATATGATAAAGCTATGAAATTTATTTTAGATTTTACTTATTCTTTTGTTTTATCACAAAAACCTGGAGCAACTTTTGTTTATGAAAAACAAGATGGAAAATATAGGCCTCATAATAGTATTGTTCATGGTAGTAAAAGAGTTTATGATGTTGAGATTAAAGAAAAGTTAGACGTTTTAAATAGATATTATGATATTTTAAGCTTTAAAAATAGTAAGGAAGGTAAGTATGAATTCCCTAAGGGAATCGATACAGAGCTTGATCCTGCTGAAAAGACTTTAGTATCTTATAATTCCTTTATCAGGGCGTTTTGTTCTGATTATCGTATGCGTGGATCAAGTTGGGATAATCCACATTATTTATCTTTAGAGCAAAAGAAAGACATTTATTTTAGATTTCATGATGAGATTCCATTTGATTATGAAGTTAAATGTGATAGTAAAAAGTGTAGTAATTCTTTTGGTGTTTTAGAAGATGATATATATTTTATAAATGATTCTTTTAAATCGATTTGTCCTTGTTGTGGAGAGGTTAGTTTAGTTAATTTACCTGATGTTAAAAGAATTGATAAAGTACGTAAGAGAGTAATTAATCGTTGTTTAAATGATGATTTATTAGAAGATAAAATCAAGCTATTATCAGAATTAACAATTATTGGTGGTATTGAATTAGCTAAAGAAAAAGTTAAAAGAAAGGGGAAAGATCATGAGTGATTTACCAGGACTTCATTTCGATTTATTGAATGGTGGTTTGGATACTAGTAAGTATCAAACTAAGGAAGAACTTGATAATGCTAAAAGAGCTTTATTTTTTAAAAGATTTAATGTTATATATGATGTTTCTCCTTTTATTCTCGCGCAAATTATGTATGAGGAAAATAATTCAATTTTAAATGATTATATTAATAGTAGATGTGGAATTGCAATTGATGATGAAGTAGTTGAACAACGCCATGGAAAAGTTAGTTTATTATTGGATTTAGAACAACATTTTATCCAAAGATTTCATTCTTTACCTAGTTCTATGGAATTATTCTCTTGGCATTTTTCTAATGAAAGTTCTTATTTAGAGTTAAGAAAAAAAATAAAAGAAAATGATTGTGATGTAGGTGAAAATATTTATGATATTTCAATGCGTACACTTTTGAATATTGTTTATCAATATATTAGAAGTCAAGATAAACATACGCGTGTTTATAGTGTTTTTAATACTGTTGAAGTAAATCGTTCTAAAGAACAAAGAGGAATAGATAAGTCTTACTTAAAGGATAGTATTATTAGTGATAAGTTACGAGTTTTGAAAAAGTTTTTAGAAGTTATTAATTTTCATAATAATAATTTAGGTATTTGTATAGATGATGATTTACCTGATATTAGTGCTTTTTTTAAATATAAAAAATCTACTTTATTGGGGCCTAAAGTCTTAGAAGATGATTTAGATGAATTAATTAGACAAGAAGATATTGAAGAGTTATATTTTTTGCATCATAAAGAAATGAAATGGAATATATTAGGAAAATGTCAAAGTAATGATATTTTTAAAGATAAATTATCGTGTGGGAATGATTTTTATCTTTCTGAAAATAGTATTTTTCATTTAGATGGACATTTCTATCAAATGTGTCCAAAATGTGGGTGTATTACAGATGTTTCTTCTAGTATAAAAATAGATGAAGTTAAAAATAGAATTATTAATCGTACTGATACAGATGAACAAATATTTAAAAGAAGTTCTCTTTTATCAGAGTTATATTTTTTAGATAAAGATTATAAAACTTTGATAAAAAAATAAGTTATATAGGAGGTGTTAGTATGGAACAACTTAGTAAGGAAGCAAGTCAAGCTAAAAATGAGATGTTGAATAGATATTGTTTTTTATATGAAAATTCTTTTTTCATACTAGCACAAATTGCTAAAGAACATGAAAAAGATTTTAAAGATTTAAGTAATGATATAAAAAGTATTCTTGATATTTCTTTTGATAATCAGATTTTATATGATAGAGAAAGAAAATATATTACTCTTAGTATGTTTCATTTGTTAGAGGAATATATGTTTGGTCCATATCGATGTAATAAAACAGAATTAGAGAAAGTAGTTTCTGATATGAAATATAGACCATCTGTACATTTGAAATTAAAAAATGATTTTATATTTCAAGATAGTAAAATTGGTGTTAATAGAAAAGATATATCAATGCGTATTCTTTTAGAATTAATGAGTAGTTTTATTAAAAGTCAAAGCTCTTCTAAGACTGTTTTTGTAGAAAGATGTTATGATGGATTGAGATCTATAAGTGTGAGAGGGATATATAAAGATTTAACGATAAGCATAAGTGATATTACGTTAAAGAGTAATTGCTTAGATTCATATTTTTATATTAATAAGTATCAGAATATTGGATTTGGTAAACAAGAGATATCTGATTTTCTTCCTGGTTATTCTTTACCTGTTTTAAGTGATAAAACACTAGTTAGCTCTAATAGTTTTTTATTTGCGCTTAGAAGATTACAAGCTAAACCCGATCTTAAAGATAGTAGAGATATTTATTTTAAATATCATGAAGAAATACCTTGGGATAGTCAAGCTGTTTGTGAAACTAAAAAAGATAATATTAAACGTAGTTCTTCAATTAAACCTTGTAATAAATCTTTTTATTTAAATGAAGAAGATATATTTTATGCTAAAGAAAGTTTTTTACAAATTTGTCCTTATTGTGGTTATATAGTTAATATTGATGGAAAGATAAAATCTTTTGATGTTAGAAGAAGAATAGAATTTAGAGATTATCAAGATGAAACACTTTTACTTAAAAGAAACATTTTATCAGAATTAATTAGTTTAGGTGGATTAGATAAAGCTAATATTTTAGTTAAATCTAGAAATAGGAGGGGTTAGATGTTTGATGATGATATAACAGTTTTGTGTTTTAATACTTTAGATGATAAAGATAAAATATCTAAGATATTTCCTAATATGAGACTGGATAAAAGAAATTTACTTTTTAAATATTTAAGAGATGGACAATCGCCAATAGTTATTAAAAATGGTGAGGTTATTGATCCAAAGAGTGAAGATAATATTATTATTCAAAAAGAAGAGTTTAAGAAAAGATTTAGTTTTATTTATGAGAATAGTAAAGCTCTTATTGAGTTTGGTTGTCCAATTAATGGTCATTTAGGCTTTAATTTTTTAAAATGGTTAGAAGAATGTCTACTTGGTAATAAACCTTTAGAAGAAACATATTTATATAAAATATTTACTAAAGAAAAAGAAAGTAATGAAGTTGGTTATGAAGATTATTCTTCATTAAAAGTACAACATTATATTTGGAATAGAGCAAGAGTAATTGGAGATCACTCAAAAGACATGTGGGAATTACTTAGTCATTTAGTTTATTATATTTATTCTAGAAATGATATAAGTAGTTATAATAATACAAAAGAGTTAGAAGCATTAGATGAATATTTTAGAGTACTTAGATATAGTAATGATGGAATTAAATGGGTAAGTGGTTATAGCTTGGTTGGAGAAGATTTGACACATGCTTTATTTTTAATTCAAGCTGAAAGAGAAGAAATGGTTAATTATTATGATAATCCTGAATTTGAAGGAAACGAATTTTTATCTTGTTTTGCTAGTAGTGCTAATGGTAAAGATAGTGTTCATTTAACGGAAAAAGAAAAACAGGAATTGTATTTAAAGTATCATGATGAACTACCATGGGATTTCGTTTTTAAGTGTAAAAAAAATAAAAATATAAATCTTCCAGAAATATGCGTTCCTTGTGGTAAAGATGTTTTAGTGTTAGAAAAGGACATTTTTAGTGATGAAAATTGTAATTTCCATTGTATGTGTGATAAATGTGGTTATATAATATCAATTCCAAAAGAAGGAATTAATTCTAGAGTCGTATCTAGAATTCAAGAAAGAAGACTTCTAAATAGAGATTTATTTAGAAAAATGGTTTTATATTCTGAATTACAAGCTCTTGATAGAGATAGTGATATAAAAGTTTTAGAGAAAATAGATGATATAGAAAGAATAGATGAGATAGGAAAACGTTCTTATATAATGTCTAGATTTAAGAATAAGGGAGGTAAATAGTTATGGATTTTTTTCATGAAGACATAGATGTAAATTTTACTAATGGTTTAGAAAGTAATAGTATGATTAGTAAAAATGATAATTTTTTTGTAGTAGATAATGTTATTAAAAAAGAAAAATCAATATGGTATCCTGTTTATAAGGAATTAGTTAGTAGGTTGGACCGATTTGATATAAGTAAGAAGAAGATGCAATTTCCTGAAATATATTGGGGGGATGAGAAAGAAGCCAATATTGAAGAAATGAAGAAAAGATATTTGTTTTTAGCAGAGAATTCTTTATTTATATTAGCTCCTTTACTTCGAGAAGAAAGTGATGAACATTATAATATTAGAGCTATAATAGAAAAACAAAAAGGTAGTTTTGATGGTAAGCGCCATATTTCTTTAATGAATGATATATATTTATCAGTTTTAATTGAAAAATTATTATTTAGTGATACTAAGTTAGAAGATAGTGAAATATACCAAAAGGTAAGTGATTATAAGAAGAATTATTATTATGGAGAAGAATTAAAGAAGGGGCTTAAGCTTTTAGAAAAAGGTTGTATTGAGGGAGATATTTCTAATGTAGATGATGCTATGTTTATTATTTTAAAACGTATTAGAGGTTATATAGAAGGTCAAGTTGATTCTTTAAATAAGCAAAGAAAGTTATGTATTTTAGATGAATATTTTAGAATACTTAGATATAGCAATGATGGTAAAAAGTGGACAAGTGGGTATCAACTTGATGAAAACGATAGAAAAGTGAATTTAGATAGTATGTCAGAAGAACGATTTAGTAATCATTTGATTCCTGTTATTATGGTTTTAAATAGAGGAGAAGGTTACTCTAGATTTATTAACAGTTTTAAAGTTAGAAAAGATTGGCATAGTAAGACATATTCTTGTTTAGGAATGAGTGAGGAAGATAAACAAGATATTTATTTAAAGCTACATGATGAACTTCCTTGGAATTTAGAAGTTAAGTGTGAAATGGAAGAACCTGAACTTAATTCGATGATTGATAGTAGACTTGTTAGACCTAATAATACTAGTCCTTGTGATCTTTCTTTTAGAATAAAAGAAGGAGATATCTTTGTTTACGGAAAGAGTTTTTATCATTTATGTGGTAATTGTGGTTTTATAGTTAAAGTTGATAATAGTTTATTATCAGAAGGAATTAAAGTAAGAATTAGAGAAAGATGTAATAAAGATAAGAATTTATTTAGGAAAATGGAACTTATTAGTGAGTTGCAAGCTTTGGATGATAAATCACTTCCACATCATAAAGTTTTATTTAAGAGTAAAGATGAAAATAGAAAGAAAGATAATTCTACATTTGGAACTACTACTGTTATGCGTTAAAAAAAGAGACCTATGGTCTCTTTTGTAATGTTTTAATTTTGGGATGCTCTAGTATTTTTTCTGATAAAACGTCATCTAGTGATGTTGTTGTCGGATAAAATTCATGTTCTTTATCTGAATAATAAATAGGTATTCCTCCAGCTTCATACCAGTAATCTAAATTACTAATTGAATTATCAAATAAAATATTTCCCTTAGCATAAGATATTTGACTTTTTCTTAAAACATATGGAACCAATCCAATTGTATTTTTAACTCCTAAATTGCGTAGATAATCAATCTTAACAACTCCTTCATCAATAGATGATACTTTTGTTAAAATAATAGTATCACTGGCTTCGTGGCTTTTTAAAACATCAATAGCGTTATCTACTATTGGAGCTTTTTTTATCCATTCATCCCAATCTATTCGTTCTAAATAATCTTTTTTAGTTAGAGTAGGGATTGTTTTTTTTAATTTATGATATTCATCAAATAAACCTTTTTCAGTGTCAATAATTATTCCGTTACAATCGATATATTTTAAAATTTTTCCCATAATATCATATCCTTTCAATATGTTTTTATTATTTCGATTACTTCGATTTCACCATTTACTATAGTTTCATAAATTGGAGTTTTATTTTTTTTATTCTTTTTGTTTTCCCAATAACTTTCTGCTTCTTTTAAATTATATTCTTTATCTATTGTCCCATCAAAACAGTTATGAGCATCACCAGTAAAGATATTGCCTTTTACTTTAAGTTTTACTATTTGAAGAACATTTCTATTTAATGATATAAATAAGTTTGCCCAGTTATAAGCATCTTCTAAGGATTTAGATACATATAATGATGATAATCTTGATGGATATTGCGAGTATTTTTTTAATCGTACTTCTTCCATCGCTAATTCGCGTAGTGCGACTTTAGTATGATGATCTAAATTGATATTTTGATATTTATCTTTATTATTGTAAATATCATTTATAAGTTCTTTTTTTTCTTCAACTCTTTTATACACACCACTATGATTTTTATCATCAAATATTATTTTTTGATTTAAATGCATCGGTCTTTCTGTTACAACATGATATACATAATTTCCCATATTATCCCTCTATAATTATTATAAAATAAAAACTACTATAAATAGTAGTATTTTTTAAAATATTTTTATTTTAGGTTCTTTCTTTAGTTTTCTAGCAAATTCTTCAATCCTCTTTTTAACTTTAGTATAGTATGGCCAATTTTTAAAATCCTTTATATTTAATTTGTTTGTTTTTATAGAAGTAATAAAATAATTTTCTTTTATTTCAAAATTAATTTCTAATATATCTTTTTCTAATGTGTATTCATTTAGTTCAGAATTAATTCTTGTATATGAAAAATCCATTTTATCAGCAAAAAGAAGAATGTGTTCAAATAGAGTTAGATTAGCTATATTTTCTTTTTCATGATGTTTATTTATTGCGTTTATTATTTTTAGATAATCGTTTTCATTTATTTTATTTTTTAAATAGTCTTTAGCAAATTCATAGCTTTTGATTTCATGATTTTCTTTTCCTGTTTGATGACCAATGTCATGAAGTAGACCTGCTATTTTTAGTAAATCATTTTCATGTTTACTTATATTTAATAATGAACATAGTTTATTAATATTATTAATTACGTTCAATGTATGATTCATTCCATGATAGATATTACTATGTTGCTTATCTATTTCTTTTAATATTTTTAAAATATTTTCGTCTTTTTTTACACTTTCATATGTCAAATTAATCAAATCCTTTTTTTACTTATGTATTTATATTATAACATATTTTATAATTATATAAGGAGGAAGTAGTTATGTTTAAGAATTTAAAAAGGGAAGTTATTTATAAGTCAACTGTTGGTAAAGAGTTAGTAAAGGCTATATTAAGTGCGATTTTATTTACTTTGTTATTTTATTTGTGTTTAACTGATTTTAATAGAGAAATTGTTGATGTATTTTTATCTTTTCAAGAATTAAATGTTAGTGCATTTGATTATGTAATGTTAATATTGCCTATATTTATTATTATATTCGTTAGTATACATTTAGGAAGACTTGTTATGCTTGATGCTTTTCCCAAAAAGGAAGAAAAGAAAGAAGTTAAAACTAAGAAAAAGAAAGCATCTAAAAAATAAGAAGATAATTTAATTATCTTCTTTTATTTTTTTAATTTCATTATCTTTATTTATCATTTCAATTTTCCCATTTTTTATTAGATACGCTTCTCCATATAGAATAGTTTTATTATTATTAATTATAAAATAACTTCCATCATCAATCGCGTATATATCAGTTTTATAACTATCTGGTATAATAATATCCTCAATATATTTTTTATTATCTAAGATCAAGTCTTGGTAATCATTAAAATGGGGTAGTATATTAATATTCGTTAATCCAAGACCAGGGAAATATTTATTAAAATTTGGATCAATTGATTCTCCTTCAAGTTCGGGTGGACAATAGATATTTGTAGCACAATTCATACTTCCAGCTGATCCTCCACATATAACCGCAGTTGTATTTTTTAGTAGTTCTTTTAAATTAATATTTTTAAAAAATTTATCTTGGGTTGGAACATGACCACCACATAAAAAGATAAAGTCAGCATTTTTTATAAGTTCTTCTTTTATAGTTTCGGTTCTTATATCTAATATTTGATAATTTTTAAATGGAAGTGTCATATCAAATGATTTAAACGCTATATCGGCGTAATAATCTGTTATTTCGGTATTTGTTTCATCACTTGCAATATATAAGAAATTATCATATTTTTTTATATATTTTTTAAAATTATCTAAGATATTATTTTTATTTCCAAAATTTTTAGGTGTTTTTTCTTCTAATTCATTTTCATCATCAAAGTCTAAATAACTTGTTAAAAAGATTGTATTCATAGTTTCTCCTTTATTATATATGTTATAGTTCTTTAATCATTTCTGTATTTCTAGTATGATAATTGTTTTTTTGATAAAAGTTAATTGCTTTATCATTATAAGCAAATACTTCGATTAATATTGCTTTGCAACCAATATTTTTTAAATGTTTTTCCATTTCTTTTAATAAAATTGTTCCAATTCCTTTAGATCTTATTTTATTACTGATAATTAGTTCAGTTATTCTTCCACGTTTAGGTGCTTTGAAGTCGTATGAATCGATTTCTTCATTGTTGACAAGACCAATAATCATACCTAGTATTTGATTTTTTTCTTCATAAAGAAGAATTTTACCATTGTATTTTTTTACTTCTTTCATACTTTCTTTGAATGATTCTTCTTTATATTTAGTTGTTAAAACATTATATTTTTCTTTGTCAATATTCTCAATATGTTTTTGAAGTTCAACTAAGAGAGTTTTTATATCTTCATCATATTTTTCATTATATTCAATTATCATAATATCACCAGATTTATTATAACAAAAAAGAACTATATAAAATAGTTCTTTTAATTATTTATGGTGCCGAATGTGAGAATTGAACTTACCTCTGATCCTTACCAAGGACCTGTTTTACCACTAAACTAATTCGGCATATTTAAATTATATCATAATATTTTATATTTTGTTCATATTAATAGTGGTGATAGTATGAAAATTTTAATTACAGGAAGTAGTAGCGGGATTGGCTTTTTAACTGGAATTGTTTTAGCGGATAGGGGGCATGATGTATATATGACGACACATACTTTAGAAGAAGAGAAGATTTTAAAGGAAAAAATTAATTATTTAGATTTAGATATATCTGTTTTTAAATTAGATATTTGTGATAAAATTGATCGAGAGAAAATTAATTCTTTAGATATAGATGTTTTATTTTTACATGCTGGGGTTGGAAATGTAGGTCTTTTAAAAGATATGGATATTTCTTTAATTAGAGAAAATTTTGAAGTAAATGTTTTTTCTAATTTAGATATGATTCAAAAGTTTTTGAAGAAACAAAATCTTAATAAAAAAATTGTTGTTACATCAAGTTTATTTGCAAATCATGCTTGTCCTTATTTTGGTAGTTATATACTTAGTAAAAGTAGTCTTGAATTAATGACTAAAATTTTAAAGAGAGAATGTAGTTTTGATTCAAGTAAATTTATTTTAATTAAACCTGGAGCTTATCATACAGGATTTAATCAATATATAGTTGAAACAGGTGAAGAAAGTGGAGTATCTTCTAATATTCTTTCTTTTTTTAAAAAAGTTTTTTTATGTATTGAAGAAAAAGATATTTCATCAATAGTTTTTAAGATTGTCTACGCAATAGAAAAGGGTAGTTGTTTTAAGTATACTAGTCCTTTTATTCAGTCTCTTTTACTTGATAATTAATTGACAATTAAGTCCCTTTATAGTATTATAAAAACTAATTTTAAGGGGGATTTATTATGGATTTATTTATATTTCTTGTTCAATTAATTTTTACTATTCCACTTTTTTGTATATTAGAGTATTTTGATAAGAAAAAGATTACGACTATTCAAAAAGTTTTAATACCAACAATATATATAATTATATTATCTGGTTTTTGTAATGAGATAAAAAATAATATTTATTTAATTGTTATATTTGAAGTATTATTACATAATTTCTATACTAATAGAATTGTAAATAAAGAGCTATTAGTAAATAAAAAAGAATATTTTATTAACTCTTTAATTAGTATTTTTATATCAATATTTATGTATCAATATTATATTTCTAAAGTAGATAGTATTTTTCCTTTAGCTAATGAGATAAGACCTTTATTGTGGTTCTTAATTATAATATTTATATATAATTTATTTAAGGATAATTTTGTAAAGAATACTTCAGTTAAGAAGAGTAATTTTATAGATAGAAAAAGAGAATATGTAGTTGTAACATATGCAAAGTTGAAAAATAAATATTATAAGTCAGTTAAGAGTAAAGAGTTATTTATAAATCGTTTTACTTATTCTGTTATGATATATGAGAATTATAAGAATCCATATTTTTATCGTAAATTTAGTAATTTTATGAATAGATTTGTTAATAAAGAAATGAAGTATGGTATTATGCAAGTTGAATCTGATAAAGAAATTACTGATGAGAGAAGTATTAAACTATATATTAATAAAATAGAAAAGGATTATTCTAAATTAGGAACTAAGCTTAGTGATGAAGAAAAAATTAATAGTTTATTAAGTGATAAGAATAGTGAATATATTAAAGATGTTTTTGATATATATAATGAAATTAATGAATTTGAAAATAGATAAATTAATTTAATAAAAGTAATTGACAAATTATTTTAAATATGATTAAATTAATTTTGTCATGGCGATGTAGCTCAGCTGGCTAGAGCGCCTGGTTCATACCCAGGAGGTCGGGGGTTCGATCCCCTCCGTCGCTACCATATGTTATTAACTAGATAGAAATATCTAGTTTTTTTGTGTTTTAACGTATATAATTTAATTGAAGGAAGTGATTATATGCTTCATAAGGGTACTGTTGTTTTAGAGTCAGATCGTCTTATTTTAAGAAGAGTAAAAAAAGATGATGCTTTAGAAATATTTAATGGATTTGTTAATCAAGAAGAATTTTTATATTATGCTAATAAAAAGAAAAGAACTTTAGAAGAAGAAATTAAATCTCTTGAAAATATTGATGATAAGTATTTAAAGCTTGATTATTATAACTGGGTTATTACTTTAAAAGATAATGGAGCGATTATTGGTAGTATTAATTTACGTGTAGAAGATATTAATGAAACAGTTGAGTTTAATTATGTTATTGATAATAGATATACTAAAAAAGGTTATATGACAGAGGCTTTATGTTTAGTTAAAGATTTTTGTTTAAATAATCTATTAGTTAATAGATTTCAAGGTGGATGTTGTATAGAGAATATTGCTTCTAAAAAAGTAATGGAAAAGAGTGGTATGACTCATGAAGGTATTCTTCGTAATTATATTATTTTAGAAGATGGATACCATGATATGCATATGTTCTCAATTATAAATGAAAAATAATTATTATTTTGGGTGGTTTTTATGAATAATTATTTTGAAAATATTTTAGCAAGTGCACTTTTTAAATGTGAGGGAATTTATACTAAAGATGATGATGTTCGTCAAGGTTTTAGTAGACTCTATTCTTTTACAACAGAAAATATTAGTGGTTATATTGATAAATTTGATTTAAATGGAAAGTCACTTCTTACGGTTGGTTCATCAGGAGATCAGGTAATTAATGCGTCTTTATTTAATTGTGTTGATCAAACAGTAGTTGATATATGTCCTTACACTAAGTTTTATTTTTATTTAAAGAAAGCATGTATTTTGTCTTTTTCTTTAAAAGAGTTTATGGATTTCTTTTGTTATAATGATTATCCTAAGTTTTGTCATGATAATAAGGATGTTTTTTCAAAAGAAAAGTTTGAAGAAGTTAAAGATTTACTTAGAGTTTTAGATTATGAATCGTATTTGTTTTGGGATGAAGTATTTTCTTTATACAAACCTGAAAAAGTAAGAAGAGAGCTTTTTTCTTCAGATGAAGACAGAAGTTTTGTGCTTCAAGGAATGAATTTATATATGAAAGATGAAGAAGCTTTTTCTAAAGCTAAAGTAAAAATTAGGGGAATTAATCCTAAATTTATATGTGAAGATATATTTAAAGTTAATTTAAATAGGACTTATGATAATGTCTTTTTATCTAACATAGGATTATATTGTGGTATTGATAGATTAAAGGAATTAGTCGGACGATTAGAGCCTTATGTTGATGATAAGATGCTTTTATGTTATTTATATAAAACTGAAGAAAATACTAAATATAAAAAAGATTGGTCGGAAATATATGATTTAAAAAGACTTAAATCTTCGCTGGGTGAATATATAACATCTTTTGATACTTTTTGTGGGGTTAGGGGAATATTGTTTGAAGATGAAAAATATGATAGAGATTCTGTTTTAATATATGAAAAAAGGAAATAGTTTTATGAATGATGATTTATTTAATGATGAAATTATAGGTATTGAAATAATAATAAATTACTTAAGTAATTTAAAAGATATGAAAGAAGAAGATCATTTTGAAGAAATTGGTCGTGAAAAGATCGTTGAAAGCATTGATCATTTTGTATCTGATGGTGATAAGGATTTATGTAGTTTAGTTGATAGTTTAGTATTGGATTTAGCTGATCCGGAACTGTGTTATGAGATGGCAGCTAATATTGGTTGGGTTGATGTAAAAAAGTATGGTCAAGTAGTAATTGATAGTAAAGATATAGAAAATAATTATTTTTTTGCAGTTAATATTGGTGATGCTGATGTTTTAAGACATGGTCAAGTTATTATTGATTCTTTAGATCCTGAGTATAACTATTTATTTGCATTATATGTTGAGAATGCAAAAGTTTCTGAACATGGAAAAGCGGTTATGAGAAGTAAAGATGTTTGGTATAATTACGTTTTTGCTCATGATGTTTTTGGTGCTGATATAAAAGGCCATGGAAAAGTAATAATTGATTCTAAAGATTTATATTACAATTATACTTTTGCTGAAGAAATTGATGGATGTGATATGAAAGGTCATTGTGATGTATTACTTAATAGTGATAAAAAAGATTTTTATATGAATAAAGCTAAAGAAGAAGCACAATATCATTTATATCCTTATCTTGGTATAGAAAAAGGTAAAGTAAAAGAAAAAAAGTAAAAAAATTAGAAAATATCTATTTTTAATATTTAAATTATATTTGATATTTTATCTATTTATGATATCATTTAATTATGATAGGAGGTCATCTTATGGGATTTTTTAGTAATTTATTTGGATTTGGAAAAACAAAAGTTGATTCCGATTATATGACAACAGCACATTTAATACCAACTTATTATTCTAGTTTTCCTATTTATCAAAAGAAAATAGTTCAACAACCAGAAGAAAAAGTTACCGAAAAATATAATCGTTTAGAAATTTATTATCCTGGAAAACCGCTTGATGAATATAAAGAATTATTAAAACAAAATGGTTTTGTTCAAGAAACTGATGTTAGATTTAATAAAGGATCTAATTGTTATGTAATAGTTGAGAGATGTAAAAAAAGTACAAAAATAGCTTATCACATTGCGAGATAAGCTTTTTTTATTTATTATCTTTATTCTTATTCTTGAAGTTATAGAATTCGTTTACTAAAGATTTATATCCACATTTTTTTAATAAATCATAAGGAACTTTTTCATAGTTTTTTTTATTATGTTTTCCTGTTATTAAGTATCTTAATTCTTGTTGTAAATAAGAATCAATTATTTTTAATGATTCATCTGTTGTTATAATTGGGAAGTACCAATATTTCCATGATAGTTCATTTTCTTCTTTACCTAAAAATTTTTTGTTATATTTTTTTATCATGGTTTTTAAGGCTGGTTCTTCTTTTACTTTTTTTTTTATCATCCATCTTCTAATACTTCTTGAACTTCTTTTTATTTTTCCTTTTATTTTTTTTATAGAATTATTACTTATATCAATATTATCTTTTTTTATAGAAAAACCTAGAAATTCTATAGTGGCACTTGGTTCATAAAAGTATTCTTTTTCTTGATTTATATCTAAATTTTTCTTTTTTAGTTCTTTTTTAATTATTTTTATATATTTATCAAGTTCTTTTTTGGAGTCAGTTGATATCAATATATCATCGGCATATCTAAAATAAATTATATTATTATCTTCAAAATATTTATCAAGATTTTTTAAGTAATAATTAGCTAGAAATGATGATAGAGGAACTCCAGCCATTATTCCTTTTTGTTCTTCTAATATTTCGTTTTTATATGTTACATATTTATTTTCTAAAATATCTTTTATTAAGGTATAGGTATCTATATCAATATCTTTTTTTAGTTCTTTTAATAATTTGTTTATATTAATACTATTGAAATAGTTTTTTATATCTACTTTATAAGTGTATTTGTTATTTAAATTATATTTTTTAATATCATTAATAGCATTTTTGACAGATATATTTTGTCTAAAAGAATATAAGTTGTTTGCGAATAAATAATCATATTTATAGAGAAGATAAGTTATAAATTTTAATATATATGTTTCCTCTTTTTTATATTGATATACAATTCTTTTTTTGTTTTTTCTTATTTTATTTATAATAGTTTTTCTTGGATAGGAAAAAGTATAATTATTATTTTTTATTTTATCTATGATATCTTTTACATTTTCATTATCTTTTAATTTTTTATATTCTTTTATTTCTTTTTTAGATAGATTATTTTTAATTTTATGATTTATAAAATCATTCATATAATTATCGTTATCCAAAAGATTTATTATACTCATAAATACACCACCATAATAAAAGAGGTAGAATCTCTTTTGAGAATAATATGAAATTATTCTAATTTAGAATATTTCATATTATATCGACGAGACTATATATATCACGATTACCTGCAAAATCATATTTGTGATATACTTCATCCCACTACAGGAGCTTAATAGCATCTACCTCATATGTATTGTATCATAAAATATTGTCTTTTTAGAAAAAACTTGCTTTTTTAGTTAGAAAAAATTATAATATTACTAATTTTTAGGGGGATATTATGAATATAAAAGAGTATTTATTAAAAGCAAGACAAAAACTTAGTAGAAGCAAAGATAAAGCTGTAGAAGATGTTGTTTCTACTACAGATGAAAATGTTATAGATGTATCAGATACTACCATTCAAGAAGATGCTGTTTTAGAAGCTCCTAAGTCTTTTGTTTCAGAAAAATTAGATGAGATATTAGATAAGGAGTCGTTAGAGTTTTTTCCAAAAGATGGAAATTGGTATAGTAATTGTTTTAGAAGACCTGAAGAAGTTAATATGGGTAACTTACCATGTCATTTAAGAGATGATGAATGGCTTGCGAAGATGTTTAGAAAAGATAGAAATTTAGTAGCAATTAGTTCTAGTTATATATTAGATTATGTTAAGAATAGTTCTTTCTTTAAGGAAGCTAGACATAATTATGAACTTGAAATAGTTAAATGGCAAATCAACTGGATGAGAAATGGTGGCGAAAATTGGATTATTGACGAAGAACTTGGAGGAGATTTCTTTGAAATGTCTAATACTGCTGATTTGGCGTTTAGAAAAGGTGTTGTTGATACTTTAACAAAAATTGGTATGGATCCTGAAGTAGTTGAAGAAGGAATTGAGAAAAATGCATCTTTATGGCGTGATCGTTATATGGAAAGATCTTTTTCAAATGAATATGATTCATTCTTTTTAACTTTTGAATTTAATTTGTTTGGTGAAAAAAAAGAAGAGGATGATTCGCTTAATAAACCAACACTTCCTGATATTGATAAAGATTTTAAAGAAGGTTGGATGAAGTTAAGAAGATATGAGTATTATCAAAGACATAAATCTTCAGTTGATAAGTATGGTGCTGTTTTACCAGAAATGTTACTTGCAGGTGAAGAATTGGTTGAGTTAAAAGACTTTGTTAACTTAAAAGCGGAAGAACGCAAGGCTGATATAGAAGAATATAAAGCTCAAAAAGAAAGATTTAATCAAAAAAGAAAAGAAAAGAGATATAAGTAATCTCTCTTTTTTTAGAAATACTTGATATTTTAAGTGGTTTGTGTTATAATATGTGTACTTTTTAGGAGGTAGTTTATGGAAAGTTTATTTACGTTAAAAGATAACAAACATAACTTTCATTTATTAGCCTTTCAATTTCATACTTTAGATTATTCAGTAGGGGTTTTAAAGAATAAAAAGAAGGAATTAAGAGAAAATCCAATTTTAAAACATAAGATAGATAATTATATACTTATGCAGAAATTGGCTTTAGGGCAAAAAATGAATGGTGATACATTAGGGTTCGATATATCTAGTTCTATTAAGAATTATATTAATAATCCTGATAATATTGATTTAAAAAATTATATGAATTTATGTGAACATATTATAGCAAGAGAACTTGATATGGCTGAATTATGTTCTAAAATCGATTTTAATGGTCATTTGTTTACTTTAGTAGGAAATGATTTATATTGTACAGATTCTGTTTTATCTACAGTAAATAGTGGGTTTAATGATATAGAAAAGAATTTTTTATGTAGTTGTGCAAAAAGAAGTAATCGAATCGTTAGATCTAATATTGGTTCTAATATTGGTAATGTTTATCAAAATAAAGTAGATACAGCTAATTTATTACATGTTGCTTAAATAGAAGATTTTCTTCTATTTTTTTGTTATAATAATATTGGTGATAATATGGATGTTAAAGATTTAGAAACTCGTGTTTTAGAACTTGAAAAAAGAATAGATAAATTAGAAAAGAAGAATAAGTTTACTTTGATAGTCAAAGTTATTTCTATAGTTATTGTATTGATTGTTGTATTAATTTTCTTTTATATTTTTTATAACTATTTTAATGAATTATCATCTTTATTTTAATTTTTTCTTATGATATTATTAATATAGAATAAAGGGTGATAAGTATGAATGATGATACTAATAATAGTTTGAATGTTAATAATAGTGATGGTATTAAAGATGACTTTAAAATAGATACTACGAAATTTGCTGATGTTACTAAACCTAAAGAAGAAGTAGTTGATACTACAAACAACGTTGAAAGTTCTAATGATTCTTTGGAAAGTACTTTGGAAAAAGAAGAAGTTGTTCAAGATGTATCGAATGATTTAGAACAAGTGGATGTGACTTCTGAAAAAGCTACAGTTACTAGTGAAACAGTAATTGATGCCGATATTAATAATGAAGTAGCAACACAAGAAGAAGTTGCTGTTGGGACGATTGAAGAAGTTAGTGTTAGTGTAGATTCAGACTCATTTAATAATCTATCTGAAAATGAAATTTCAGAAGATAGTGTTTTTAATAAGAAAGATACGCCTAGTGAAGGCAGTATGAAGGAAGGTGCTGAAAACGAGAAAAAAGGATTCCCTTTCTTTATGGTTTTTATCTTTGTATCTGTAGTTATTGCGGCTTTCTTTATTGATGATATTGTTTTAGCTGTACAAAATTATCAAAATAGTAAGAAAAAACCAGAAGAGGAAGAAGTTGTTAAAGAAGATACGTTAAAGGTAGTTACTTTAAAAGATATATATAATGGATTGGAAGATTCTAAATATGTTATAGATTTTGAAAGTAAAAATAATATTGAACTTACTATTTTTATGGAGGGTGATAATTTATTATTTACAGCGCCTAATTATTTAGATATAACAAATGAAAACTCTACTTTAGATGCACAGTTTGTTGCTAAAGATAATGTTTTATCTGTTAATACTACTATAGATAATAGTGCTTTTGCTTTAGAAATGTCTATTTTATTAATTAAAGAAATTGCTGTTTTACAGGGTGTTAATATGACAAATTTAGATAGTTATATTTCTAATAATTTATATACTAATTCTTTAGATAAAGGTTTTGAGTTTACTAATAGTGAAGATGGAAATAATTATTATCAAATAGCTATGAATGTTAAATTAGATATTCCTAATAATAAATAAGAAGGTATTCCTTCTTTTCTTTTTATGTTATAATTTTATAAGTTGGAGGTATGCATGAAGAAATTTTTTGTTTTATTATTTTGTTGTTTTTTAATTGTTGGTTGTGGTAGTGATGAAAGTAAAGAAGGTGTTACTATGATTAGTAAAGAACAAGTTATTGAATATATGGATGATGGTGCGATATTGATAGATGTAAGAAGTGAAGCTGAATTTAATAGTGGTAATATTGAAGGATCTATTAATATTGATGTAAACGATATTTTATCAAGTAATGGTTTAATTTATAATGGTCTAAAAAAGATAGATACTAATAGTGTTATTATTGTTTATTGTCGTAGTGGTAATAGAAGTAGTCAGGCTGCAAATAAGTTGTTAGAACTTGGTTATACAAAAGTATATGATTTTGGTTCGATTGACAATTGGAGTAAATAATGAAACCGATTATTGGTATTGTTGGAAGATGTGGGTTTACTACTTCTGATGAAGTTAATAATATTAGAGTTGCTGAAAAGTATCGTATTTGTATTATTAAGAGTGGTGGTATTCCAATTGGAATTATGCCTCCGCAATTAGTGGAATATCAGGATAGTGCACCAAGTGGACTTGCTAGACTTACGATAGAAGAAAAAGAAATTTTAACTAGACAATTAGACATGTGTGATGGTATTTTAATTCCTGGTGGTTTAAAGAGATTTGAATATGATATATTTATTTTAAAATATGCTTTGGAGAAAAATATTCCTATTTTAGGAATTTGTCTTGGAATGCAAATTTTGACGATGATTGATGAAGAAGGAAATCAAATATTAAACTTAGAAGAAATTATGTCTTCTAATCATGCTCAATATGATAATAATTTAGCTCATAATGTAAATATTTCTAAGAAATCAAAACTTTATTCAATAATTGGAAAAGATAAATTTATGGTAAATAGTCGTCATCGTATGATGGTTACTAATCCATCTTTATTTACGGTTTATGGTAGAAGTGATGATGGTGTTATTGAACTTATTGAAAGACATGATAAAAAGTTTGCGATTGGAGTACAATGGCATCCGGAAATGATGTTAGATGATAAAGATCAAATGAAGATATTTGATAGTTTTGTAGATGCTTGTAGGGAGTGATTTTATGAAAATTAAATATAATTTATTAAAGAAAGAAAAAAATTGTAAAGCTAGATATGGTACGATTGAAACTAATTATGGGACATATGAAACACCTATGTTTATGCCTGTAGGTACTAAGGCTACAGTTAAGATGTTAACGCCAGATGAATTATATGAAATGAATAGTGGTATTATTTTGTCTAATACTTATCATTTATGGTTAAGGCCTGGTGAAGATTTAGTTGATAAAGCAGGAGGGCTTCATCAATTTATGAATTATAAAGGACCTATTTTAACAGATAGTGGTGGATTTCAAGTATTTAGTTTAGCTAAAAATAAGAAGAAAGATATTACAGAAGAAGGGGTACATTTTAAGAGTCATATTGATGGTTCTAAACTATTTTTAACTCCAGAAAAAAGTATTCAAATTCAAAATAAGTTAGATAGTGATATTGCGATGAGTTTTGATGAATGTCCACCAGCTAGTGCTAGCTATGAATATTTAAAAAATAGTGTTGAAAGAACTCTTAGATGGGCTGCCAGAGGAAAAGCAGTTCATTCTAATCCACGACAAGCTTTATTTGGTATTGTCCAAGGTGGAGCTTATGAAGATTTAAGAAAATATTCAGCTATTGAAACAGTTAAAATGAATTTTGATGGTTATAGTATTGGTGGAGTTGCTAATGATGGAGAAAGTAAGGAAGATATGTATAAAGCAATAGATTATTCTATTCCATATTTACCTGAAGATAAAGTTAGATATTTAATGGGGGTAGGAGAGCCTCTTGATTTACTTGAAGGGGTTGTACGTGGTGTTGATATATTTGATTGCGTTTTATCAACTCGTATTGCCAGACATGGTAATGCTTTTACTCGTCATGGTAAAATGAATTTGAAAAATCTTAAATTTAGAGAAGATTTTACACCAATAGAAGATTCTTGTGATTGTTACTGTTGTAAAAACTTTACTCGTGGATATATTCGTCATTTACTTATGGCAGATGAAAGTTTAGGCCCTCGTCTTTTATCAATTCATAATACTAGATTTTTAATTAAAATGATGGAAGAAATAAGAGAAGCTATTAAAGAAGATCGTTTACTTGAATATAAAGATGATTTTATTTCTAAGTATACTAAGAAAGAGGTAGTAAAATAATGAAAAGTGTTGAATTTATTCCATCTGGTGTTTGTTCAAAAAAGATGATTGTTGAATGCGATGATAATGAGATTATTACTAAGGTTCAAATTATAGGAGGATGTCCTGGTAATTCTCTTGGTGTAAGTAAGCTTTGTTTAGGACAAAAGATTGATGATGTGATATCTACTCTTGAAGGAGTTAGATGTGGAATGAAAAGTACTTCTTGTCCTGATCAATTATCAAAAGCATTGAATAAGTTAAAGGAAACGAAGTAATATTTTAAGTTAGAAAAAAGTAAACTATTGTTTACTTTTTTTATTTATACCTATAATACTACTTATTGTTACTATTAATAATATTCCTAGATAATATATGATTGATATTATATTTATATTTCTAGATATAATTATATTTAATATTAATAATAGTACGATAATTATTACACTTAGGATTATTCCGTTAATATATCCTTTGTTTTTACTTTTTTTACCTATATAAAATCCACTTATAAAAGAACTTACAAGTATTGTTATAATTTCTATAATATTAGTTATTATATTATTTGTTACATTAAAGTAATATAATGATGTATTTATAATAGAAAATAATAAGATTATAAATATAAAGATTAAGATACTTTTTATATAATTTTTGTACATATTATCACCTAATTAAATTTATGTAAGTATAATAAATATATGATAGGTAATAATATATATGTGATGATGAATGGATTATTTTATTATTTTATTTAGAACTATATTTTTTTATATTTTAATTTCATTAATTTTTCGCTTTATGGGTAAAAGGGAAATTGGTCAATTAGGGATGACTGATTTAATTGTTTATATTTTAATAGCCGAATTTGCGGCTGTTTCTATTGAACAAAAAGATGAGCCTTTACTTTTATTTGTTTTACCAGTTATTTTATTAGTTATTATTCAAATTATTGTTAGTTATATATCTTTAAAGTGTGGTAAAGCAAGAGATGTATTTGATGGTAAACAATCTGTAATAATTGATCAGGGAAAAATAAATTTTAAAGTAATGGCTTCACAAAGATATAATATTGAAGATTTACTTACGCAATTACGTGAAAATGGGATTAGGAGTATTGAAGAGGTTGATTTTGCTCTTTTAGAAACTAGTGGTAATTTATCGGTTTTTAAGAAAGACTCTAATTATTTAGGAGATTATCCGCTTCCAGTTATTTTAGATGGAAAAATTGATTATGAAGTTCTTAAAAAAATTAATAAGACAGAGAAATGGATTAAAAGAGTTGCAGATGAGGATATCTCTAATATTTTCTATGCTTTTTATCATGATAAGAAATTATTTATTATTAGAAATGATGAGTTAATAAAATAGTGTAAATGATATTTATAGTTAATTTACTTATCAATATTATCATGTTATAATTGTAATGATAATAGGAAGTGATAAAGTGAATAGACTTAAATATATAGATAAATTATTACTTTTAGTTTCTATTTTACTTTTTGCGATAGGTACGATAATGGTCTTTTCAGCATCGAATGTTTCTTTTTATATGAGATATTCTAATAGTCCATATTTGTATTTGTTTAAGCAAATTGTTATTTTGATTTTTGGAATTATAGGTAGTTTAGTTATTTGCTTTTTTAATGTTAAAGTCTCGAGTAAAGTTGCTGCTTTTTTAAATTATGTATTTATGTTTTTATTAGTTTTATTGTTTGTTGTTGGTGAAGTTACTAATGATGCTCAAAGTTGGTTTGACTTAGGATTTTTTAGTTTACAACCTAGTGAATTTTTAAAGATAACAACAATTATGTATTTAGCTAATTATTATGATAATAAAAAAAGAGATTTTTCTTCTAGTTGGACTAGTTTAAAACCTATTATTATAAGTTTTGTATCATTTTTATTAATTGTATTTCAACCTGATTTAGGAACTGCGATTATTTATGCTTCTATAGTTGCTTTAATGTTTTTATTATCACCAGTTGATAAAAAGATTAAAAATAAGATAATTGGAATTGTAGGGGGATTTATTGTAGTATTAGGACTTGTTTTAGTTATTGGTGGTAATAGTTTATTATCAGAAAGACAAATGTCTCGTATTACTAGTGTTATTTCTAGTTCAAATCCTTGTGATGAAGAAAATTATTATACTGATGGTAACCAAGTGTGTAATGGTTATATAGCGATTAATAATGGTGGTTTTACAGGTTTAGGATTAGGAAAAAGTATTCAAAAATATTTATATTTACCAGAAGCTCATACTGACTTTATTTTTTGTATTATAATTGAGGAGTTGGGTCTTATTACAGGGCTTGGTATTTTACTTTTATATTTACTTTTATTATTTAGAGTTATTATGATTGGTAAGAGAAGTTTAAATAATCGGGATGCATTGATTTGTTACGGTGGAGCTTTTTATATTTTTGTACATATAATGGTTAATTTATGTGGTATTTTTGGCATATTACCAATGACAGGTGTTCCTTTACCTTTCCTTAGTTATGGTGGTAGTTATACGCTTTGTTTAATTGCGATATTAACTGTTGTACAAAGAATTAATATTGAAACAAAACTTAAACTTGCGCATAATGTAGGAAAAAATAAGAAAAAAGTTTAATAATCTCCTTAGGGAGGTTTTTTTATGTCTATAAAAGAATGGATTTATTTTAATAAAAAGAAGATTTTTATTTTTGTATTTGGTTTGATAGTGGTTGTATTAGGATCTTGTTATTATTATTTAGATAATAATGACAAAGTAGAAGATAAAGATTCTATTATAAAAAATGATTTAGTATTAGAAAAAGAGGAGATAGTTGAAGAAGTTAGTTTATGTTTTTTTGATATAAAAGGTGAGGTTAAGAAACCTGGAGTTTATTCTATTAGTTGTGATAGTAGAATAAATGATGCGATAAATTTAAGTGGTGGTTTAACTAATAATAGTGACACTAGTGTAATTAATTTAAGTAAACAAATAGAAGATGGTATGGTAATAATTGTTTATAGTAAAAAAGAAGTTTCTAGTTATTTGGAAACTTTAGAAAAAGAAAAGTATAAGCAAGATATGTGTAATAGTTCTAATTTAAAAAATGATGCTTGTATTAATTATGATAGTAATATAAGTAATAGTAATTTAATTAATATTAATACGGCGTCTTTAGATGAATTAATGACTTTAAGTGGTATAGGAGAATCAAAGGCCAAAAACATTATTAGTTATAGAAATAAGACTCCTTTTAAAAATATTGATGATATTTTAAATGTTGAAGGAATTGGAGAAAGTATTTACGTTAATATTAAGGAAAATATTACTGTGTAATTATATATATTATTTTTTGTTTTTATTTTCACTTATCTATATACTGTTTTTCTTAAATAATAAATATGAATATTTAGATTGTTCTAATATAAAAACTTATACGGGTATTATTACTGATATATTTATTAATAATGATAAAATGGAAATAATTATTGAAGATGATTTAAAAATAAAAGTAAACTATTATTATGAAGAATATATAAATTTAAATCTTGGGGATAAGATTATAGTTTATGGAGAATTATTAATTCCTAGTAATAATACTAATCCTAATTTATTTAGTTATAGATCTTTTTTGAAATCTAAAGATATTTTTTACATATTTAATGCTGATAATATTAAGAAGATATCTAATAATAACAATATATTTTATAGTATTAAGAATTTGTTTAGAGAAATGATTTCTAAAAATAAAGTATCTAATTATTTATATACTTTTATTTTAGGAGATAATAGGTATTTAGATAGCGATGTTAAATCTAGTTATCAAGAACTTGGTATTAGTCATTTATTTAGTGTTTCTGGAATGCATATATCTATTTTTACTAATATTATTTTATTTATTTTTAAAAAAAATAGTGAAAATAAAAGATTGTTTTTTTGTTCTATTTTTATTCTTTTTTATATGTTTTTAGTTAATTATTGTCCTTCAGTTTTAAGAAGTGGTTTATTTTTTATTTTAAATAGTTTAAATATAATATTTTATTTAAATATTAAACCAATAAATATTTTATTAATTGTAGTTAGTCTTATTATATTAGATAATCCTTTTATAGTATATAATACAGGTTTTTTATATTCATGTGTTATAACTGGTTCTTTAATTTTATCAAGTTCTATTATTAATAAGTATGATAATTATTTTATTAAATTATTTTTAACTTCTTTTATAGCTTTTTTATTTAGTTTTTCAATATCAATATATAGTTATTATCAAATAAATATATTTACGATATTTTATAATTTATTTTTTGTTCCTTTAATATCTATAGTTATTTTTCCATTATCATTATTTTGTTTTTTATTTCCATTTTTTTCTAATTTATTAGAAATATTTATATATTTATTAGAAAATATTTCTTTGTTTTTATCGAAGTTTAATACTAATATTATTTTTATTAAACCTAGTATTTTTCTTTGTGTAATATATTATTTATTATTAATTTTATTATTTAAATTTAAAAAGAAATTTTTGTTTGTAATATTACTTATAATTATAGTAATTCATTATAATTATAATATTGTATTTCCAAGTAATTATATATTGATGATTGATGTTGGACAGGGTGATTCAATATTGCTTCATAGTTCTAAATATAATATTTTAGTTGATACGGGTGGGAATAGTTATAGGAATTATTCTTTAAGTAATAATACTTTGATTCCTTTGTTTAGGTCTTTAGGTATTAGAAAAATAGATTATTTGTTTTTATCGCATGGTGATTACGATCATGTTGGAGAAGCAATAAATTTAGTTAATAATTTTAAGGTTAATCATGTTTATTTTAATGAAGGTGAGTTTGTTGGTAATGAAATTAAAATAATTGATCTATTAGAGAAAAAGAACATAGATTATTCTGTTAGTTATGAGGGAAAATATTATATGGTAGGGGATTTTTCTTTTTATTCTTTAGGTACAAAGTCAAGTGATGAAAATGCTAGTAGTATGATTCTTTATGGTTTTATTGATGATCATTCTTTTTTGTTTACAGGAGATGCATCGTATGAGAGCGAAAGACGTTTATTAAGTAAATATAATATTAGTAATATTGATATTTTAAAAGTAGGACATCATGGTAGTAATACGAGTTCTTCTAAAGAGTTCGTTGAAAAAATAAATCCTAAATATGCACTTATATCTGTTGGTGAAAATAATAAGTTTAAGCATCCTAGTGAGGAAGTACTTAATAATTTAAATGATAGTATTATTTATAGAACGGATCTTGATGGAGGAGTTTTAATTCAGTTAAAAAATAATAAATTAGATATAAAGACTTATAAGCCATAATTATAATGGATTATCCAATATTGACAGATGTTAATCCCTAATATAAAATAAATAATCACGAAGGTGATTTTATGAAGTATCCTATCCATATAACACATGAACTTATTATGGAAACAACTAAAGTTTATGATTCAAAGAATTCGAAAAGATGTGAGCGCGATTTTGAGGAAATAAAGTCGATACGTAAATCAGCAGTTGGAAAGTTTATTATTGCGGAGGGAACTGTTCATTTATATGGTTATAAAATAGCTGGAGATAGTCCTTACAGTGGCTTTTATGATGTTATTAATCAACAATTTTATACAAAAGATAGTATAAAAGATGCAACTATTATCGAACATCAAAGCGAGTGTATTTATGAATCACCTGTAAAACCTAAAAGATTAAGAAAGTGACATTTATAAATTTTATAGATAAGAAATTTTTAGTAATTATTTTTAAAGACTGAATATTTTATTTATGAAGTTGGAAAATTAATGTAATTATTTTCTTTTTTTGGACATAATATATAGTAACGTTAAGTTTTTAACGTTTTACATAGATTTGAGAGCTTTGGCTCTCTTTTTTTATTTTTTTCTTTATTATGAATTTGAAATATGTTAGAATGGAAGAGTAGTCTTAGTATAGGAGATGAAGTATGAACTCGATTAATGTATATGTAAAAGACGATGAAAAGTATTTAGAATATGTTTCAGACATATTAAGAAATAAAGATTTTTTAAAATTAGCTAATTATACACATCATAATAGTGATAGATTTCAACATTCATTAAATGTTTCATACTATTCCTATTTGATTTCGAAGAAATTTAATTTAGATTCAAAGAAAATTGCGAGAGCTGCACTGCTTCATGATTTCTTTTTTGTAGATAATCTTTCTATAGGTAAATTTAGTAGAATTAAAACTTTATTTTTACATCCTAAGTTAGCACTTGATAATTCTTTAAAATACTATTATTTATCTGATATGGAAAGAAATATTATCACTAGTCATATGTTCCCTTTAGGGTGGAGTTTTCCTCGTTATAAGGAAAGTGTTTTAGTTGATTTAGTTGATAATTATATATCTATTCAGGAAGCTTTATATGCTAAAAAGAATGAGCTTAGTGCTGCTTATTCGTTTATGTTCTTGTTTATTTTTGGTATTTTGTTTAGGTGGAAGTAATGGAAAAGAAAAGATTAAGATTAAGAACGCCATTTCGTATAATTTTGTCAATTATAGCTATTATTGTGATTGTTACTTTATATTTCCCAATTAGTGGTGTTTTAAAATTAACTAGTCATGATTATAGTTTTTTTTCTAGTATAGAAATATATAAGTTAGGTCTTACTAAAGATATTTTAAAGACAGAATATAGTGATGTGTTAGATAAGGGTATTTTAGATGAAGATTTTAATATTGATTATTTGGATTCTTATATGATGCTTAATTATTATGAACGTGATGATTTTTTAAAGAATACAAATAGTTTACTTGATCTCAAATATAAAGAAGAAACTATTGACTTAATAAATAGTTCAGTTAGTAATGAATTTATGAAAGTTTTATTAAAGGAATATGTTTTTGATATAGATAAATATTTAGAAGTGGAATATTTTAAAGAAGAAAACTATGAAAGATATAAAGCATATTTTAATGGGAATTATGAAAAAACAGTTTTATATGTTAATATAGGATTAGATAAGGAATATTATACTGATACAACAGAAACTGATAAATTCTCAATAACGATGCTTGTTAATAAGTATCATGGTGTTACTGAAGATTTTGCAGTTCCTGATTTAACGGCGATAAGTGATGAATGTTCGGCACAAAAAGATGCTTATTTAACTAGCGAAGCGGCCAAAGCTTTTGAAAAAATGTGTTATGCTGCTAAGAATGAAGGATATCAAATACTTGCTAATTCTTCATATCGTGATTATCAAACACAAAAAGATACGTGGCAATTTTATTATGATTTATATGGCAAGAGTTATGTTGATAAATATGTTACTATGCCAGGGTATTCAGAACATCAAACAGGGCTTGCTCTTGATGTAAAAAGTGCTAATTCGAATATTTTTAAAAATTCTAAGGAATATACTTGGATGATTGATAATTCTTATAAATATGGTTTTATTCATCGTTATAAAGAAGAAAAAGTTAATATTACAGGAATAGCTAGTGAGGCTTGGCATTTTAGATATGTTGGGGTAGAAGCAGCAACTTATATGTATGAAAATAATTTATGTTTAGAAGAATATTACGCAATGGTAATAGATAAATAGGAGGTTATTATGGAAGAAATGGAAAATGAATATGATAAGGGTATTTATTGGTTAATCTTTTTTGTTTTAATTCTTTTACTTGGATTATTTCTTCATTTTTTTGTATCTAAGTTAAATGATGATAAGGAAGAAGATTATGAAATAGTTGATGAAGAAGTTGAAAATTATGCATCATATATTGGTGTATGGCAAATATATGGTAATGATGATGAGCCTAATTACGAACTTTCAATTAATGTTTTAGATGGATCTACTGTAACTTTTGATTATACGGCTAAAGATGTAGAACGTTTTGAAAGTCAAACAGCAACTATTGAAAATGATACTGCGCGTTTTGATATAAAATTAAACGATTATGAACTTAAGGGTAAAATGGTGTTTAGAAATAATAAAGTTTACTTCACTATCACATCTAGTAATATTGATGAGATATCTACTGGTACAATGACTTTTAGTGATAAGGGGAAAGAAAGTTTATTAGATTAATTTTAGGGGGAATGAGATATGAAAAAGATATTTAAAAAGAATAAGATTTTTTGGGCTTTTTTATCTTTTTCTTTTTTATTTTTAATTTTAAGTTTTGGTTTTAATTATTATTTAGGAACTAATTATATTTTTAATAAAATTAATATTGATAGTTTTATTACAAATTTTATTTATTTTAGAAGTTTATTAGTTAATTTTTTTAATACTGGTGATATGAGTTTATTTACTTATAATGTTGGATTAGGTACTAATCTTTTACCATGTTTTATTTATCTTTTTGGTGATTTATTATCTTATATTAGTGTTGTTTTTTCAGAAGAAAATTTAGTTGTTTTATTTGAAGTTTTAATATATATTAGGTTATTTTTGGCTGGTATTAGTTTTATTATTTATTGTAAGTATAAAAATGTTTCTAATTATTATAGTGTTATAGGGGCGATTATTTATTCATTTAGTATTTTTACTTTGTATTTTTTTAGTAATAATCCTTATATATTTAATTTGATGATTTTTTTACCTTTATTAACTATTGGTATTGAAAAAATAATTTTAGATAATAAAAAGATATTTTTTATTATTATTTCTTTTTTTACATCTTTAGTTAATGTATATTATATTCCACTTTTACTTATATATATTATTTTATATAGTTTAGTTTTAATTATTGATAAATATAAATCATATGGTTTTAAATTAATAATAATGGCTTTTTTTAGAGTTTTACTTTCTTATTTAATTAGTTTATTATTATTAAGTTTTATTTTAATACCTTTGTTATATCAAATGTTTAATAGTAATATTAGTTTAGGTATATTTAATGAATTTTCATTTGTTAATATGTTTTTTGTTTCTTTAGTCCATGATTTTAATAGTACTTTTATAGGGATAAATGGAATTGTTTTACTAGTTTTTCCTTTAGTGATAAAGAATTTTAAAGAAAATAGATTATTTATTATTTTATTAATATTATTTTATATTTTATATGGATTTAAATTCTTATGTTTTAGTAATACTTCTGGTTTTATAATTTTATTTATATTAAGTTATTTAATTAGTAAATCTTTAGATATGATTAATAATATTACGAAGAGTGATTTTAAATGGATTATTTCTTTTGTATTTATAAATGTTTTAATATCTTTTTTCTTTAAATTAGATTTAAATAGTTTTATGATTAGTTTATTTAGTTTTTTTGCTTTATTACTTGTTGTACTTAATAAGAGGGAATTATCTAATTTTTTAAATAGAGTTAATATATATAAGTTTGTCTTTGCTGGTGTTTTAGTATTTAGTGTTTTTTTGCTTTTTTATAATTATGATATAGAGGATAACAATGTTGATTCTAATACTTATAGTTATAGTGTTGATAGTTTTAATAAAGATTTTGATTATATTAAAGATGATGGAATTTATAGAGTTAATATGAGCAATGATAATACTAGTAATAGTACTTATACTTATAAAAATAAGTATTATGTTGAGTTATGCGATGATTTAAAAATTAATAGTAGTAATTTTAGTAATCGTACAAAGATTAATTCTTTACTTAATACTAAGTATTATATATCGAATGAGGTTAATAAAGTTCCAAAATATTTTGATTTAGTTGAAGAAGATATATATTTAAATAATTATTTTATTGAATTGGGAAGTTTTTATAATTCTTATATATTAATTGATGATTATAATTCTTTAACTTCTATAGAAAAAGAAAATAGTTTATTAAAGTATGTTGCTTTAGAAAAAGATGATGTTTTAGATAAGTATTTAGAAAGAGAAATGGATTTTAAGAATGAGATTAATAAAGATATTAATAATATTTCTTTTTCTTCTAATATTGATCTTTCTAATAATAATATATTAATAGATAAAGATAATAAATTGATTTTAAATATTAATGATAATAGTTTTAATGGAGAAGTATTTTTAAAAATAGATAATTTGAAATCTAAAGATAAGTTTAATCTAAAAGTTTCTTATAATAATATTACTTATGAAAAAGAAATAGATATGAAAGAAGACTTATTATTTAATTTATCACATTTTAGAGATATTAAAGGAAGTGTATATATTGAGTTTTCTGAATCTGGTACTTATTCTTTTGATTCTTTAGAATTATTAGTTGTTAATTTTAATACTTATAAAAATAATGATGTTCCTAAGCTAAATAGTTTGAATTTTAAAGTTCTTGATAAGAAAGATAATTTAATTAAAGCAAGTGTTAATAGTAAGAAAAAGGGAATTTTACAATTTTCTATTAATTATAGTGATGATTTTAAGGTGTTTATTGATAATAAAGAAGTTGATACTTATAAAGTAAATAAATATTTCTTAGGAATTTATTTAGATGAAGGTGAACATTTAATTGAAGTTAAGTATGATATGAATGGTACTGGTTTAGGTTTATGTTTGTCCGGAATTGGACTTTTAGGATTTTTAGGTATTATTATTTTTGATATTAAAAATAAGAATAAAAAATAGAATAGTTTTTCTACATTATATTTGCTATAATGTAGATATGTCCTCATAGCTCAGCAGGATAGAGCAATCGCCTCCTAAGCGATAGATATCGGTTCGAGTCCGGTTGGGGACACCATAATTAAGAAATATTTGTATATATAGGAGGGGTTATGGCTATTACAATTGATTTTAGTAAAAAATATGCTAATTTAATATGTGATGATATACCAAAGATGCGTATGCCAGATCCTGAAACTGGAGCGATAGTACCAGAACTTGATTTGGAGCGTTTAGCTGGGCGTTGTCGAGAAGGTGGATTTGTTGAAACATATTGTTTATCTGATGAAGATGTAAAACAATTAAGAAAAATTCGTAATGAAAGAAAAAGTAATCAAAAGAGGAGATAATTCTGTTTTGATTTTTTTATGGAAAATTATGGAGATTTGTTACTTTTGTAACACTTTTTTAATTTTTATGATATAATTTCAATGTTTTGATTAAATTTTAGGGGTGTATTTTATGAATTATGAAAAAGGTAAATGTTTAATTATATATAATCCGAATAGCGGTAAAGGTATGAATCCAAAGATAATGGATGAGTATAAAAAGATTTTAAATGAGGCTGGATATTCTGTTGATTTTTTAGGTACTCAATATAGTGGTCATGCAACTGAGGCTGTTAGAGAGGCTTTAGGATATAATCTTGTTTTTTCTATTGGTGGTGATGGTACTTTAAATGAAGTTGTAAAAGGAAATCATATGCGTGATGATAAACTTACTATTTGTCCATTACCTAGTGGGACATGTAATGATGTAGCATCAATGCTTGGTTATAATAGTAATCCAGTTATAAATTTAAAGAAAGCTTTAGACGGAGAAGTTCATGCGATGGATATTGGTTTAATTAATGATAAACCGTTTATTTACGTTGTTGGTATGGGAAAGCTTATGAATATTCCATATGAAACAAGGCGTGAAGATAAGAAAAAAGATGGATATTTAGCTTATATTAAAGCTGGTTTTAGTGAAATTTTTAATAAATTAAGACGTTATCGATTAGAGGTTTTAGTTGATGGGGTTAATTTAGATGGTAAATATTCACTTATTATGGTATCTAATGCTAATCATATAGCAGGGATTGATGGATTTCATAAAGATGTTTGTTTAGATGACGGAGAAATGGAAGTTATTTTGTGTAAATCAAGGAATATTCAAGATTTTGCAGGAAATTTTATGATGCATTTAATGGGTCAAAAAGCATCTGATATTATTTCTTTAAGGGCTAAAGAAGTAAAAGTAAAAGTAAGAGAAAGACTAGAAAAACATTGGTGTGTTGATGGTGAAGAATATCATTATGATGGCGAAGAGTACACGATTAAAGTAGGAGAACAAATGAATTTTTTAACTCCTAAAATAAAAAATAAGACTTTATTTAAGAACTAGTGTTACATTTTTTTGTTTTTTGTCTTATTTTTTTATAAAATTTTGGTCATGTTTTTAATTTGTGTTATACTAATTTTTGTTAAGATTTTTATAGTAGGTGTAGTATGAAAGAAGTATTAAAAGTAGGAATTGATATAGGTTCAACAACTGTTAAAATGGTTGTTATGGATAAAAATGATAGCATTTTATATGAAGCATATGAAAGACATTTTTCTGATACAAAAAAGACTATTATTATGTTATTTAAAGATGTTTTAAAAAAGTTTAGTGATTGTAGTTTTACAATTATTTTAACTGGTAGTGGTGCGATTTCTTTAGCTAAGTTTTTAGGTGTTAATTTTGTCCAAGAAGTTATTGCTTGTAAAAATGCAATTGAAAAATATGCTAGAGGAGTAGATGTTGCTATTGAACTTGGTGGTGAAGATGCTAAAATCATTTATTTTGATCAAACTATTGAACAAAGAATGAATGGTTCATGTGCTGGTGGAACTGGAGCATTTTTAGATCAAATGGCGGTATTATTAAATACTACAACTGAAGGATTGAATGAGTTAGCTAAGGAAGGAAAAACTATTTATCCTATTGCTTCACGTTGTGGTGTTTTTGCTAAGACTGATGTTCAACCTCTATTAAATGAAGGAGCTAGAAAAGAAGATGTTGCTTTGTCAATTATGCAAGCGGTAGTTAACCAAACTATTAGTGGTCTTGCTTGTGGTAAACCAATTAGAGGTAATGTTATTTTTTTGGGTGGACCACTTAATTATTTATCAGTTTTAAAAGATAGGTTTGTAAAGACACTTGATTTAAAAGATGAGGAAGTTATTACACCAGAAGATGCGAGACTTTTTGTATGTATAGGTGCTATTTTAGACAAAGATAAGAGAAAAAAATATACAAAAGAAGAAGTAGAAGAATTATTAAAGAAATTAAAAACATTTAAGGAAGTAGATTCTACTAATTTAGATTCATTATTTATAGATGATGATGATTATAATAAATTTTTAAAACGTCATTCTAAGA
Organism: Bacilli bacterium; assembly: GCA_017436345.1. GTDB lineage: Bacteria > Bacillota_I > Bacilli_A > RF39 > UBA660 > RUG11788. The sequence goes on along the minus strand of JAFSDH010000008.1, from coordinate 113,055 downwards.
ATAAGGTTAAGAGAAATGATTTATCTTTATATAGTGGTGATGTTTTTGTTGGAATAGATGCTGGTTCAACAACTGCTAAATTAGTGGCGATTGATTATGAGGGGAATTTATTATATGAGAATTATCGTAGTAATAAGGGGACTCCTGTTGATACGATTAAGGATATGTTGCTAGATTTATATGATAAGTTACCTAATTCTACTATTATTAGAAGTGCTGGTTCAACAGGATATGGAGAAATGCTTATTAAAACAGCGTTTAATCTAGATATATCTGAAATAGAAACGATGGCTCATTTTGAAGCTGCAAATTATTTTCTACCAGGTGTAGAAAGTATTATTGATATTGGTGGACAAGATATGAAATATATTAAAATAAAGGATGGTGCAGTAAATAGTATCATGCTTAATGAAGCTTGTTCATCTGGATGTGGGTCTTTTATTGAAACGCTTGCTAAATCTTTAGGGATTGAAGTTTCAGAGTTTGTTGATTTAGCGGTTAAATCTAAAGCTCCTATTGATTTAGGTAGTAGATGTACTGTGTTTATGAATTCTAAAATTAAGCAAACGCAAAAAGAAGGAAGACCTCTTGGAGATATTTTTGCTGGTCTTTCCTATTCTGTAATAAAAAACGCTATTACTAAGGTTATGAAGATTAGAGATATTTCAACTTTAGGTAAGAAAATTGTCGTTCAAGGTGGAACTTTTCTTAATGATGCAGTTTTAAGAGCTTTTGAGAAGATTACTGATAAAGATGTTGTTAGGCCTGATATTGCTGGTTTAATGGGAGCTTATGGAGTTGCTTTGATTGCTCTTGATAACTTTAAACAGTATGAAGATCAGGATATTAAGAGTAGTATTTTAACTAAAGAAGAAATTAAAAGTTTAAATGTTAAGACAACACATACAAGGTGTAAGGGTTGTGAAAACCATTGTGCTTTAACAATAAATATGTTTAATAAAAAGAGTTTTATTTCTGGAAATAGATGTGAACGTGGTAGTGGTAATAATGGAAGTAGTTCAACCCTTCCTAATATGTATAAATGGAAATATGATCGTTTATTTAATTATGAAGCTCTTGAAGATGCTCCTTTAGGAGAAATTGGTATTCCACGTGCATTAAATATGTATGAGAATTATCCTCTTTGGTTTACTTTTTTGACCAAGTTAGGATTTAAAGTTGTACTTAGTGATCATTCTAATCGTAGAATTTATGAAAGTGGTATGGAGTCTATGCCAAGTGAGAGTGTATGTTATCCTGCTAAACTTGTTCATGGTCATATTATGAATCTTCTTGATAAAGGAGTAAAAACTATTTTTTATCCTTGTTTAATGTATGAAAGACAAGAGTTTAAAAATAGTGATAATTGCTATAATTGTCCTATTGTTCAAAGTTATTCAGAAGCTATTAAGTTAAATGTTGAAGCAATTAATAAAGAAGATATTACTTTTGTTAATCCTTTTTTACCAATTAAGGAAGAAAATCTTTTATTGAGACTTATGGAAATTGATTTTTTCAAAAATTTAAATATTTCTAAGGATGAGATGAGGGATGCTTTACATGCTGGTTTTGTTGAACTTGATAAGTTTAAAGAAGATGTTCGTAAACAAGGTGAAAAATTTTTGGATTATGTTGTTATGCATGATGAAAAAGCTATTGTTCTTGCAGGGCGTCCATATCACTTAGATAAAGAGGTTAATCATGGTATTGATACGATGATTAATAGTTTAGGTCTTGCGGTTTTAACAGAAGATTCTATATGTCATTTAAGTAAATTAAATACTAAACTTCGTGTTGTTGACCAATGGGCTTATCATTCGCGTGTATATCATGCTGCTGATGTTGTAAGTCAATTTGATAATTTAGAGTTGGTTAATCTAAATTCGTTTGGATGTGGGTTAGATGCTATTATAACAGATCAAGCTGATGAAATTCTTCGTTCAAATAATCGTTTATTTACTACAATAAAAATAGATGAAATTAATAATTTAGGAGCTGTTAAAATTAGAATACGTTCTTTAATAGCCTCTATGAATAAAAGAAGAAATAATAATAAATATATTTCTTATAACTATGAGAAAAAAGTATTTAAAAAAGAACATAAGAAGAATACTATTTTATTTCCAGATATGAGTATGAATCATTGGCCTATGTTGGAAGCTTTATTAAAAAGTGAAGGTTATAATGCCGTTTATTTAAAAGAAAGTAATGATGATACTGTTGAAACTGGTTTAAAATATGTGAATAATGATGCTTGTTATCCAGCAATTATTGTTATAGGGCAACTTATTCATGCTTTACAGAGTGGTGAATATGATTTAGAAAATACTAGTGTTGTTATTACTCAAACTGGCGGGGGATGTCGTGCTACTAATTATATTGGTTTAATTAGAAAGGCTTTAAAAGATGCTGGTTTTGCTGATGTTCCAATTATTTCACTTAATTTTAGTGGCCTTGAAAAAGAACAAGCTTTTAAACTTAGTATTCCTCTTGTAAACAAGCTTTTACAGGCTGTAGTGTATGGTGATCTACTTGCCAAATTGTTATATGCAACTCGACCTTATGAGATTATTAAAGGTGAATCAGAAGAGTTGTTTGATAAATGGATGAAGCGTTGTTGTAAGCTTGTGAAAAGGGGTAAATTTTCTGAATTTAAGAAAAATGTTAAATATATAATAACTGATTTTAATAATATAGATGTTGAATTAGTTTCTAAACCAAAGGTTGGTATTGTAGGTGAAATTTTAATAAAATATCATACTTTTGGAAATGATAATTTAGTTAAAAAATTAGAAGCAGAGGGTAGTGAGGTTTTTGTTCCTGATTTAATGGGATTTGTTAAGTACTGTGCTTATAATGGTATGATTAAAGATAAGTTATTTAAAACAGGAAAAGTTGGTTCTTTTATATATAAACAAGCTTTAAATATTTTTGATATGTATGAAAAACCAGTAAGAGAAAATATAAAGGCTACTAGATATAGAATGCCTTCTGATATATATGAACTTGCTTCAAATGTTGATGATATTTTATCAGTGGGGAATCAAACTGGTGAAGGATGGTTTTTAACAGCAGAAATGGTAGAACTTATTAAAGAAGGAGTTTCTAATGTTGTTTGTGTTCAACCGTTTGCTTGTCTTCCTAATCATGTTGTTGGTAAGGCTGTAATTAAACGAATTAGGTCTAAATATAAAGATGCTAATATAATTGCAATTGATTATGATCCTGGAGCTAGTCATACTAATCAAGTAAATCGTATTAAACTTATGCTTACTGTTGCTAAAGAAAAAAATAATAAATAAATTTGTAAAAAGATGTAAGATAAAGAATTTTCTTGATTTTTTGAGAAGTTGCGCATATAATAACTTTTAAAGAAGGGAAGGTTTTTATGAAAAAAGAATTTGTTGAATTGAAAGATAATGCTAAATTATTAGCAGATGTTTTAGAACAATATACTGAAGCAAAGGATGAATTTAATTTAAATCTTGATATTACAAGTGTTGATGGATTAGCTAATTATTATGATGAAGAATGTCAAAATGCTTATGATGTAGCTAAAAATTTCTTTATGATTAATAGTGATGTTTTAGAGGCTGCTACTGTAATTAAGAAAGAACATCCAAGATATGGTGAACCAAGATTTAAAGCTACTTTAGCTACTTCTATTATTGAATCTAGAGAAGTAAGTTTTGAAGAAGCTGCTGAATTAGTTAATATTTATGTTGCTTTAGATAAAGCAGGATATAATAATGTTCTTGTTTTAGAAGCACAAGTTGCTGATATTGCAAATAAAGTTAATGCTAATGGAGAAGAAATTTTAAGACAAAGCAAAGAAGCTTGTGTTAAAGCTGGTAAGAATGTTGCAACTGCTGTTGGTAACTTTGCTAGACCATATGGAGAAGTTGCTAAAGGACAACTTACAGAAGCTTCTGTAAAAGCTAAAGGTTTAGTTAATAAAGGAACTAAAAGTTTAATTAAGGCATTAGGAAAATTAGAAGAAAGAACTAAATAAGAAAAAGACAAATTATTTTGTCTTTTTTTATTGTTTATTTCTTAATTTTGTTTTAATATTATTTATAGTGTAGGAGGTGTAGTATGGAAAATAATCCATTTGAAATTATTACTCAACAAGTTCAAGAAAATGATCAAAAGATTGAACATGATAATAGAGGTGCTTTTGATATTATTTTCCCAATTGTTTTAATAATTTTTGTTTTAGTATTTCTTGGTGCGTGTGTTATGAGTTTTAGTTCTAAATTTAGAGGTAAAATGTTAAGTAGGCAAGTCAAATCATTAAAACACATGGTTGATGAGTCAGCTGATGATATTGAAGCTTTAAGTGCTACTTTAGGTGGTGTTTCTGCTAGAACTAGAAAGAAAATTCTTGATGAAAATGAAGATATTTTAGCCGATGTAACTCAAAGAGAAGCTAATATTAAAAAGGGTTATGTTAAGACAATGGCTAAGGCTGTTAAAGAAGGTTTTAGTGGAGATGAAGCAACTGCTTTTTGTAAACATTGTGGTGCTATGATTGATGAAGATTCTACATTTTGTAAGAAATGTGGAAAGAAACAATAAAAGTAAGAAGATATTAATCTTCTTTTTTTATTGTATTAATTTTTTTATCATGATAAAATATAAGTCAATTTGAGGTGGTTATATGGAACTTATTAATAAAGAAGTAAAAATTTTTAAGCCGATGTGTGATGTTTTAGATAAATGTAATATAAATAACTGTATTTATCTTGGTGATAATCCTTTAGAGAATGAACATCATTTATTTATTGATACAACTAAGTTATCATATGTTAATCAACAAATTTTATATGTTATGACAACTGTTTATACTGATAGATTTGTTTTTGGTGATAGTTTGGTTGATGATATGAGTATGTATAGTAATGTTTCTAAAAAAGAGTTTACTAATCATCGTTATGTATGTTTTAAACTTCCAAAGTTTGAATCTTGTTTTGATGATTATACAATTGGTTTTTTCTTGGAATTTGCTAATTGTTTTGTTAAACAAGAACCTTTTCCTGTACTTGAGAATATTTATACAAAAGAAGAAATGGAAAGATATAATGAATATTATCGTAGTGGTCGTGAAGACTTTCAAGATATTTGTATGATTTCTACCTTGGGTAATGATCATCCTTTAAGAAGTAATCCTAATAATGTTAAAGCAACAGTAAAAAGATTTTTTGATGGTCAATTAGTTGGTAGTAATAAAAATTCTTTTAAGTGTATTAATAAGAATTTTACTTTAACTACGACTCGTGCTCTTACAAATTATAATAAGTATTTATTTGCGAAGAAGAAAGAAGAGGAAGTAGCTAAACAAAAAGCTAAAACGCCTAATAATGGATAATTTAAAGAAAAAAGAGATATATGAGAAATTAGGAGCAGTTTGGTTTCAAAAAGTTGTATTTAAAGTAGAAGATTTAAAGTTTAAGTTTATTGATAAGTTTTGTCCTAATATAAGAGATTGGTATGTTAATCAATGTGATAAAAAGGCTAATAAGTTATGTAGTAGAGATATTTCTTTAGAAGAAAAAAATAAAATTAAATATGAATATAATTTAAAAAAAATGCGTTTTAAGAGAGAACTTGTTGAAAAGAAAAATAGAAATTATCATTTTACTATGAATAATGCTAGTAGTTTTAAAAATTATTTATTATCTAATAAAAGAATTCATAAGAATGGTATGATTTGGAATTTTATTTGGATTGGATTATGTAGTTGTGCTATTCCTTTTACAAGTGGACTTGGATTAGGACTTATTATCTCTTGGCTTGGATATAATGTTATTGCATTAGGAATTAATTTTCAGTGTGTTAATTTGCAAAATTATAATTTGTGTCGATTTGAAGAAAGGAAAGAAGCTTTTGAAAAGATTGAAAAAAGAAGTCGTGAAAGAGATGCAAAAAATTTTGCTAAAGTAGGAAAAACGATATATAATAAATTATGTGATAGAGTTGAAACCCCTGAAAGTTATGAAGTAGTTTCTTCGATAACTACAATTCAGGAATTAGAACAATTAAAGAAATTAGCTTTGGAAGTTAAGGGTCAACGTACTAAAGAGGCTTCTAGAGTCTTGGTAAAAAAATAGGAGGGTTTATTTATGGATATAAGTTTAGGTACTTTAATAAGTTTAGGTACTACAACAACTAGTACTAATGATGGTATATATATATCAAATGATGATATTGCTACTACTTTAACATCTACTATTAGTACTGCGACAACTAGTGGTGGACCTATTATTGAAGTTCATGCTGCAGCAGCTAGAGATTATGTTTCATCAATGAGTGTTGAAGAAATAGATACTATGCTTATGCAAATTGAAGAAAAAGAAATGGAATTATCTTTTGATGGAGATAATGTTAAAGTAAAAAAGTTAGGTAGTAATGATATTAAAAAGATATAGTGATATATCTTTTTTTTATTGTATGTTTGTTTACTTTATGGTATAATAACAAGCACTTTAGGGGGTTACTATGAATGCGCAAAAACTTTATGATTTTATACTTAATTTAAGAAAAAACAATCCTTTATATGAAAAAGATACAATTAGGTTATTTAATTTTTTATATGATGGTGTTAGAGGTTATATTACTAATATAATTGATATGGAAGATTCTGATGAAACTTTTGTTAATATGAGAGATGAAATTGATGAAATTATTGATGGTGATAATTCAATTTTTGATTATTATGTAAAAATGATTAATGATAATAAAAAAGAATTTATTAATAAGTTTTATGAGAATGTAAATAATTCTTTAGATTTCTTTGATAATAAGTTGTATCGTGATAATGATTTTAGACCTTTTACATATATTTTTAATATTTATATTATGCTTAAGTTATATGATATTTATAAAGATGACTTTGATAAGTTTAGTAGTTTTGTTGATGAATTTTCTTTCTTTATTGGTTATGGAGAATTAGACGAAAATTATTCTGATAATCGAGAATATACTTTATTTAGAGAAAAGTTAGATTTTATCAATCGTTTTTTAGAAAATAAAGTAATTGAAGATTTTCCAGAAGCGAAAAAGATGATAATAGATTTTGTAAAAGATATTTGTAGTACGCATTACTATGATGATTTAGAAGATTTAGATGATAAAGCTTTAAATGTTTTAAAATTATTTGATGATATTAGAAGAATTAGAGAATATCCAAGTTTTAATCAAGATGTTTTATCAAAGTTTTTAACTAGTTTGTTTAATGATGATGAAGATGAAGAATTATATTATTCATCTATCTTGATGCTTGGAGATAGATATCAATATTTTGAAGATATGTATGATGTTATTGATAATGGTTCAATATATAATGAGATTTTAGATAGGGTTAGTGATTTAGAAATAGATTTGTTTGAAGAACTTAATGATTCTAATGATTCTTTTATTGAAATTATGAATGTAGTTTTTGATAGTGATAGTTTCTATGAAATGGAAAGTAAACTTGAGACATTAGAAGAAGCTTCTAATCTTTATAGTTGTCAAGGACTTACTAAAGAATGTTTAGACTTAATTAAAAGTTTAAGAAGTGATGAGCATAAAAAAGAAATAGAAGGTATAACTATTAAATATTCTTCTTCTTCAATAAATAAAATAGATAAACCAGAACGAATTATAGATCGATCTTATGATATTTTGAAGTTATCCTCTGATTTACTTAAATATAGTACAGATGATTTCGAAGATGTTTTAATTTATAGTGATACAATGAGTGAATGTGATGATAGATTTTCTTCGTTTATATATGGAGCTCTTTCTGAAAAGAAAGAACAGGAAAGAAAAACTTTGCCGACTGTTGTTGAAGCAGTGCAAAGGATAGAAGAGGCTAAAACAGAAGAAGGTCTTCCTAACAAAGATGATAATAGTTTTCAAAAAATAAAAAGTATTTTTGGTAGAAGAAAGTAGGTTGTTTATGAGAGTTGAGAATGTTTATGAATTAATTAACTCTTTAAATACATCGTCTGATAATATTAAAGAAAATAGTAATCGTATTTTAAGATATATATATCATGATGTATATGGAGTAATCGAAAATAATGAAGGTAGTTCTAATTATGATAATGCAACTAGAGGAGCAGCGAAACTTAAAAATAGTTTGCCTGCTTATTTGGATGGAAATAATTCAATTGTTACTTTTTTAAATGAAATGGTTAATGATAATAATCAAGAGTTTATTGATTTGTTTTTTAAGAAAATTGATCCTTTTTTAACGATTATAGAAAATAAATATTATCAAGTTAGTGATTATAATTCAATTAATTTTACTTTTAATTTATATTGTATGTTAAAAGCTTATCATGAACATAAAGATAATTTTGATCTGTTTAGTAAATTTTTAGATGATTGTTCTTGTTTTATTAATGCTAATTTATTATCTGATAGTTCTTATTCTAATTTAGATCTTGGTAATAAAAAATCTTTAATTGATTGTATTATATCTTCTAAAAGTTACAATGATATCGACCAAGTTAATAAACTTTTAAAAGATGTTTTAAAAGACATGGGACGTAGCTATGGTTATTCTAGTGATGATGTTTCGAAGAAGGTTAAAATTCTTAAAGCTGTAGAAAGTGTTTATGTTGATTATAAGAGTTTGATTGATGAAAATCCTAATTATAAATTAATAGATTTTAATGTTATAGCTAATGATACTTTCAGATATAGTAGTGGTTATTCAAGTAGAAGAATTTATTATAGTAAAATATTATTATTTGGGGAACGTTATGAATTTATCGAAAGAAATCTTACTAAATATATAGATAATGAAAGTTTTGCAGAAGAAGTGTTTAAGTGTATAACTAGTTTAGATTACCATATGTTTGAGTATTTAAATGAACAGGATAATTTTAAAGGATTAGATTCTTTTGTTACGTGTATGAATGTTATTTTTGATAGTGATACATATTATGAAGTAAGTAATAAGATTAGTGCCTTAAAAGATGCATCATCAAAGTTTAAAGAAGGTAAGAGAGAGGAAGCTTTAAATATTTGTTCTTCTCTTAACGATATTAAACATAAATTAGTTATTGATAATAAATATATGGTATATGGTTCTAATTCAATGAATAAAGTTAATAAACCATTAAGTATTACAAAGAGAATGATGGAGATTTATTCAAGAAAGTATCCTAATATTGAAATATCTCGTATCTTTAATCATATTTTCTCAAATCATTCTTATTATTTGTATAATTTTACAGATAAAGTTAATAATATGATTAAAAAAGAAGTAGATTTATTAGAAGAAAAAGAACGTCAAAGAAAAGAGACTGAAGATAGATTAAGAAGAGAACGAGAAATGGCTGAAAAGGTGAGTTTTAGTAATACTAGTACTGTAGTAGAAGATGTTTTACAAGAAGAAAAAGGTATTAATGATAGAACAAACGATATAGATCCAGCGCTTCTTCAATTTGTTGAACAACCTCCAAAAACTGATATAAATAGTGATGATAATAAACCATTTCAAAAGTTTAAAAGTATATTTGGTAAAAGACCTTAATTTCTTTAATCTTGAAAAAAAACAATTTTTGTGGTATAATTTTGTCAATTTATTGAATGTGGGTTAGTTGGTGATAATATGAGAAAAATTTTAAAAATAATTATTTTTGTTTTATCTATTTTAATTTTTAGTATTAATTTATTGGTAACTTCTGCTAATGACAAGAAAATATTAGATATAAAGATTAATATTCCAGTATTTATTCCTCAAAATGATAAGGTTACAAAAGAATATATTTCTGTTAAAAATAGTGAAGTATATAAATCTAAGTATTTTAAAGGTTTTTTGGAAATATCTGGTACTGATTTTAAAGAAGCATTATATCAATATTCTAATAATGATTATTTTTTGACACATAATGGACTTGGCCAAAAGAAAAGTAGTGGTGCGACATATTTAGATTATCGTATTAATTCTACTTCTAAGAAAATATTAATATATGGTCATAATAATGATAAATTATCTTTACCATTTAGTATTTTAGAAAATTATAATGATTTTGATTATTATAAAGAACATAAATATTTAACACTTACGTTTGATGATGTTAAGTATAAGTATGAGATATTTTCTGTTTATATAGAAACTAGTAATTGGGATTATATGAATATAGGGTTTTCATCTAATAGTTTATATAAAAGGCATTTAAACGATTTAAAATCAAGATCTATATATGATACAGGTGTTGAAATTAATGGAAATGAAAAAATTATTATTTTACAAACTTGTAGTAAGAATAAAGAGTATTCTTCATATGATAAAAAATACATGTTGGTAATTGGTAAATTAATAGAAGAGTAAAATTTAGTAAAGTTAATAAAAAAAGTATAGTATTTTGTTACTATATTTTTTTATTTGTTTTATACTAAAATTAGTATAGTAGGAGGATAACATGGATAAGACTTTGTTTATTGCTAGTTTTCCAGATTTAAGTTCTTTTGATTTTTCAAAGACTGGTATAAAAGTTGGAAACATTGATAATAGTGATTACTTTTTTAGTAGTAATGATTCTAATTATGTTCATTCTTTTATTATGTCTTTAAAGAGTATGGCAGGTAATTATGATATTGTTTTTGTACCTGCTACTGATAATATTATTAGTAATTTAGAGAAAGAGAATATTAAGTGTATAGTATTATATCCAGATATTAATTCTAAAGATAAATTTTTATTAGATATGAAAAATAGTGGGATAGAAGAAAGTTATGTTTCGATGGTTGCGGATAGTTGGAATTTTATTATATCTAAGTTAGATAAGAAAGATTATGATTATAAGTTTGTTTTAGGAGAAGATGATAATGTATTGGATGTTTTAAATAAGCTTCTTTCTAAGAGGGAAATTTTAGGTAGTTCAAGTAGTGATACTAATACTATGATTAGTGATTATCTTGTTAATAGTATTTTTTCTTATTGTCTTTTAAATGAAAATGAAATAAATAATGGTAAACCTTTAGTTCAAAGTACTTTTTGTGAAGGTATAAAATATGATTATTTATTTAGTACTAAACGTTTAAGTGAAAAGAAGGAAGATATTACTTTGATGATTAATTCAATAGATTCAGTTGAACAAGGAATTAGTGTTTTAGAGCTAGGACATACCTGTGATGGTAAAGAATGGACTAAGTCATTAGATGCAATGGAAAAAGTTATGGCTCTTGGAGTTAGTAGTGGAGAATTGTTGCTTCCTTTTTCTAGGGAGTTAGATAAATCTTTAAAAGGCTCTGTTCCTTATGTTATAAAAAGTGAAACCTTAATAAAACAGGTTACTATATAATTTAGTTGCCTTTTTTTATTTATTGTGTTATTTTTTTTATTATGTGAAAGGAATGAAAATATGAAAGATTTAACAGGTGTAGCAATAGAACAATTAAAGGATGATAAAGGTTTTGTATTCTCTAATAATTATAAAGTTTTAAAAGTAGAAGATAATTATTGTGAAATGGAAGGGATTGTTGGTGAAAGTAGCAAGAATCCTTTTGGTATAGTACATGGTGGTTATATTTTTGGTCTTGCTGATACTGCTGGTGGTATTGCAGCAATGACAGATTTGCGTACGGCTGTTACTATTAATTCTAGTATTGAATATTTGAAAAGTGGTCGAAGTGATAAAATTTTAGCTAAGGCTAACGCTATAAAGAATGGAAAAAATATTTGTGTTGTTGAAGTATCTATTTTTGATACAAGTGATGATATGATTGCTAAAGCTACGATTACTTATTTTTATATTAACAAACAATAAATTTATTATAAATTTATTGTTTTTTGTTTTTATTTTTAAAATTTTAAATTTCTAAATTCTTCATTTATTATATTTACTTTTTATATAAAAAAATGATATTATTGATATGATAGAGTGGTGTTGAAAATGGGAATGCAAATAGAAAATAATAATGATTTTATTGATACACATGAGGCACAAGGTGATCGTGAATTAAAATATTATAAAGATATATATGGAAATGATGTGAGACTTTTAACTTCTAACGAAAAAAAGGTTGTTAATAAGGGGTTAGCTATTGCATCTGTTTTTGTGGTGATATTATTAGGTGGGTTCTTTTATCGTTTTTATTTAGTACAAAAAGAAATTGATGAAAGAACTAGACTTTATATGATGTCTGGTGAAAGTTTATCTGATGGAAAAGATATTGTTGATGAAGGTGGAGTAATTGTTTCTGAAGATACAGAAATAGTTGATATTAATGAGGATGGTACGATTGTTGCTAAAACTAGTGGTACAACAAATGTTACTATATATAAAAATATAGATGAACATGATTTTTCTAATGCGACTAGTAATAAAAACCGTGCTGAAGGTGAAGAAATTGATTTATATGATGCTTATATGGAACTTGGTGTTGAAGGAGAAATTACTGTTGAAGTAGTAGTAAAACAAGTTGTAACTGGTGTTAGTTTAAATATGCCTTCTCTAGATATTTATGCAGGTGAAACTAATAAGTTAGTTGCTAATATATTTCCATATACAGCGTATAATAAAGATACTGTATGGGTTAGTAGTAATAATACAATAGCAACTGTTGATAGTAATGGTGTTGTTACAGCTAGAAAACCAGGTACAGCTACTATTACAGTAACTACTAAAGATGGTGGTTTTAAGGATTCTACAGTTGTAAATGTAATTGAAAGACAAAGTAAAAATTCTATTTATATTAATTTAGATAATAAAGATTTTTATATTGGTGAAACAAGGAATTTAATTACTGCTATTTCGCCTAATGATGAACTTTTAAAAGATGTTGTTTATTCTTCTAGCGATAGTAGTGTTGCAACTATAGATACTAAAGGGAAAATAAAAGCTAAGAAATCAGGTAAAACAACAATAACTGCTCGTGTTGCGAGTGAAAATATTTCTACTAGTATAGATATTTTTGTTAAAGAAAAGAAATTAGAAAAAATATATTTATCTGTAGATAATTTAAGTTTAAAAAAGGGAGATAAGACTAAAATACAAGCTTTTTTCTATCCAAGTGATGCAAGTAGTCAAATAACTTATACATCTAGTGATAGTAATGTTGTTAGTGTTAATTCTAAGGGTGAGGTTACGGCATTAAAAGAAGGTAGCGCTATTATTACAGTTAAAGGTGAAAATAATATTTCAACTAGTTGTAAAGTTACTGTTGATAAGGACATAGTTAAAGCTAATGATATTATTATTTCTTCTTTATCAGATAATGTTAATGTTGGTTCTACTATTAATCTATCTTCGATAGTAAAACCAGATAATGCAACTGATAAGAGTGTTACATATTCTTCTAGTGATAATAGTGTTGCTGTTGTTGATAGTAATGGTGTTGTTAAAGGTATTAAAAGTGGTAATGTTGTTATTTCAGCAACTAATTCTAGTGGTATAACTGATTCTATTACTATTATTGTTAATGATTCTAATATTGCTGTTAAAGATATTAGTTTACCTACTAATTTAAAAATTAATGCTGGAAAAAGTATGATGATCAATGCAACTATTAGTCCTAATAACGCTTCTAATAAAGATATTACATGGTCTAGTAGTAATGAAAATGTTTTAAAAGTTAGTGATAAAGGTGTTATTACTGGTATAAAATCTGGTAGTGCTGTTGTTACTGCTAAAATAGGTAATATTAGTAGTACTACAAAAGTTGTTGTTAGTGATGTTTTAGTTTCTGGTATTGATTTAAATATGACTGATGTTAAGATGAATATTTCTGATGAAGTTGTATTAAAAGCAACGGTTTTACCATCTAATGTTACTGATAGTGATGTTGTTTGGTCTAGTAGTAATGTTAATGTTGCAAAGGTTGATAGTGAGGGCAAAGTTAGTGCTTTAAAAGAAGGCGAAGTTGTAATTCGTGCTACTTCAAAGAGTAATTCTGATATTTATAAAGAATGTAAAATATCGGTTGCTAAGATAGCTGTTGAATCTTTTAAAGTTAATAAAAAACAAGTTTTATTAACGCAAGATAAGACTGTTAAATTAGAAGTTTCTAATATAAGTCCTAGTGATGCTACTTATAAAGATATTACATATATGATTTCTGATAATAATATTGCTACTGTTGATAATAAAGGTGTTATTACTGCTCTTAAACCTGGGACAACGACTGTTTCTATCAATGTTGATGGTGTTGTTAAAGAATTAAAAGTTACTGTTTTTGAAAAGGGAGATAAAGTTTATTTTATTGATACTTATACCATAACTGAAACTCCTAGTGATGCTATTTTACTTGAAAGTGATGGCAAGTATGCAATGATTGATACTGGTAGTCAAACATCATCGATTGATATTATAGATTTCTTACATGATTTAGGTGTTAAGAAATTAGAGTTTGTTTTAATTACACATTTCCATAGTGAAAGCTTTGGTGGTGTATATGGGGAAATAGAAAGTGATAATTTACTTCTTAGTGATATTAAAATTAGTAAATTATATATGAAAGAATATTCAGCAAGTGATAGTTTGTTTAGAGATTCTTCTGGTAATGTTATTAAGAATTCTAATGATATTATTGCAAGACGTGAACTTCGTACAACAATGTTTTTAGCTATTCGTGAAAATGCTATCCAAAAGAATATTCCTTACGTTCCAATTGATTCTTCATTTAAGAGGCTTACTTTTGGTAATATGGATCTTAGTTTTTATAATACAACTGAAAGATTAAAGAATTATAGTAGTAAGTGTTTGAAAAGTTACAATTGTAGTGAAAATAGTAATTCGATTGTTACTTATTTAGAAGTAAATGGTAAATCTGTTTATTTGTCTGGTGATATTTATAATGCTTATAATAATGAAGATACTAAGTATTTAAGTAATAAAACTGAAGTTTCTATTGCTAATGAAGTTATTAAGGAACATGAAAAAATAGATGTTTATAAAGCTTCTGATTATGGTCTTTCTTCTAGTAATTTAAATGATGCTTTGAAAAAGATTAAGCCTAAGTATTCTGTTATTACTAATAGTGCTTCATATTTTGATGAGACAAATAGTAAGGGAATTGATAGAATTGATAAGAATACAGAAAATGATATTTATTATTCTGGAGATGGAACGCTTATATTAAATATTAATAGTAAAGGAAATATAAATTTTACTCAATTGGGTAATTAAAGAAATTTATATTTCTTTTTTTATGTTATAATTAGATAGGTGATAATGTGAAAGAAGTAAAAGAAAAGAAAAAGATAAATAAGAAAAATAAAAAGAAAGTCGATGATAAATATTTATATCGTACAGTTACTAAGATAACGATTAGTGAATTTAAAAAGTTTCAAAAGTTTTATTTAAATAAATTTAAAAGTAGTTTATTACCTAAAATAATTATGGCTCTTTTAGCAATAACAGCTATTATTTTAAATCTAATAAAAGGTAATTTAGATATTGTTTTATTAGTTTGTGCATTTATAGTAGTTTATCCTATTTTATTAAGTATTACATTAAATAGACAAATTGTAAAAATGTATAATTCGAATAAGAGAATTAATGAACTTGATGAAATTATTACTTTTTATGATAATTATTTAGAAAGTAAATCAAGTCATAATTATTGTAAGATTTTATATGATGATTTATATAAAGTATGTGAAACTAAAACAAATTTTTATATTTTTGTAAGTGATAATCAAGCTTTTATAATTATTAAGAATATGCTTGAAGATGTTGATTTATTTAGGGAATTTATAAAGAATAAAACTTTATATAGAAAGTATAGATAAATATGAAATATTTTACATATAAAATGGATTTATTGGTATTAAATATACTTGCGGTTATATTAATAACGATTATGATTTTTTTTACATATTTTATTACTGGAAGTATATCTTTTATTGATAGTATTAATGTTTTTAGTTTAATTTTTATTATTATTATTTTATTTATTCATGAGATATTGCATGGGATAGGTTTTTTTATTCTTGGGAAAGTAAAAAGAAAAAGTATTGTATTTGGTGCAGAACTTGAAAAGGGTATTTTCTATTGTATGTGTAAGGAACCTGTTTCTAAGGTTAATATCTTAGTTGCTTTATCGTTTCCACTTTTTTTTATTGGTATTTTAACTTATATTATTGGAATATTTTTAGGTAGTGATTTATTAATATTATTATCAATTTTTAATATAAGTGGATCGATAGGTGATATTCTTATGTTAATAGATATTTTATTGATGCCTAAAGATATTTGTTATTTAGATTTAGATGATACAACTAGTTTTACGATTTTAAGTAAGGAAGACTTAAGTAAAAAAAGATATTTTTCACTTAAGTTAGAAAAATATGGTAAGTATAGCGATAATGTGAAAGCTAAAGATTATACTAAGATTAAGGTTAGTAAATCATCAAAATGGATTTTTATAATTCTTATTATCTTTATAATAATAGCGTTTATCGATTTGTTAGTGACCTAACAAAAGTATTGTTTATGTGTTACAAATATTGTATAATTGTTTAATATGGAGGTTAAAAAATGGATGTTTGGTTTTATAGATTAGTTAGACCAATTGTTAAGTTGTTTTTTTATATAGTATATAGACCAGAAGTTGTCGGTAAAGATAGTGTTCCTAAAAAAGGACGAATAGTTTTAGCTTGTAATCATACTGATTATTTTGATTGTGTTGCAATTGTTGCTACAAATAAAAGAACAGTACATTTCTTGGCTAAAGATGAGCTTTTGAAGGGATTTTTTGGTCCGGCTTTTAAAGCTATGGGTATTATTCCTGTTAATAGAAGAGAAAAGGATAAGAATGCTCTTGCAACTGCTTTGAAGGTTTTGGAAGAAGATAAGATGATCGGTATATTCCCAGAAGGAACTTTTAAGAAGGAAGTTAAGGAATTATTACCGTTTAAAATTGGTGCTGTTAAGATGGCTCATGATTCTGAAAGTAAGATTGTTCCTATGGCGGTTGTCGGGGAATTTAGACCTTTTAGAAAAGGACTAAAATTAATATATGGAAAGCCATATAAGATTGAATCTGATGATTTAGAAAAAGAAAATGATAAATTAAAGAAGAAAATACAAGATTTAATAAAAAAAGGAAGAGGTAATTAGATGGATTTAATTAATAAGATTAAGAGACTTAAGAAGCCTAAGGCTCCTTGGAGTAAATTTTATGAAAAAGATGAAAGAACAGTTGTTACTCCTGAAAAGTCTATTTATACTTATTTTGAGGAAAATGTTTCTTGTTTTCCAAATGAACTTGCTTATGATTATTATGGTACTACACGTACTTTTAGACAGTTTTTAAATGATATTGATAAATGCGCAAGAGCTTTTAGATGTCAAGGTATAAGAGAAGGCGATGTTGTTACAGTCTGTATGCCTAATACACCTGAAGGTATTACTTGTTTTTATGCTTTGAATAAAATTGGTGCTATTGCTAATATGGTTCATCCTTTAAGTGGTGAAGAAGAAATTAAACACTATTTAACAACTAATAAGAGTGTTATGTTAGTTATGATAGATATGTGTTATGAAAAAGTAAAAAATATTATTAATGAAACTGATGTTTATAAAACAATCGTTGTTTCTGCTAAAGATTCAATGCCATTTTTATTAGGTCTTGGATATACTTTTACAAAGGGTTTGAAAATAAAAAAACCAAAACCTAGTCAAGAATATATTTATTGGAAAGACTTTATAAACAAAGGTAAAAACTATAATGGTAGATATTGCTTTGAAACTCCTAAAGATCATCCTGCTGTAATATTACATAGTGGAGGAACAACAGGAAATCCTAAAAGTATTGTTTTATCAAATGGTGCTTTTACATCACTTGTTGAACAAGCTAAGATTATTTTTAAAAATATTAGACCAGGAGACTCAGTATTAACTATTTTACCAATATTCCATGGTTTTGGTCTTGGGGTTACTGTTTATGCAACGCAATGTTTAGGGGTTAAACAAGTTTTGATTCCTCAATTTGATGCTAAAAGTTGGGACAAATTAGTTAATAGGCATAAACCTTCTATTATGTTAGGAGTTCCAACTTTATTTGAAAATATGATGAAGTTTGATTGTGATATGAGTTTTGTAAAACATATTATCTCTGGTGGTGATACAATTAATTTACCTCTTGAACAAAAAATTAATGCATATCTTAGAGAACATGGATGCCGTGTTAATATTGCTCAAGGTTATGGTATGACTGAAGCTCTTGCAGCAACTTGTGTTGCTTGGGGTGATGCTAATAAACCAGGTAGTATTGGTATACCACTTCCAGGTAATTATTATAAAATCGTTAGACCTGGTACTCAAGATGAAGTTGAACAAGGTGAAGATGGAGAAATCTGTACTTGTGGTCCTACTGTTATGATGGGATATTTAGGTAATGAGAAGGAAACAAATGAAATGCTTCAACAACATAAGGATGGATATATTTGGCTTCATACTGGTGATATTGGTTATATGGATAAAGATGGATGTTTCTTCTATCGCCAAAGATTGAAAAGAATGATTGTTTCATCTGGTTATAATGTATATCCTCAACAAATCGAAACTGTTATTGAAGGACATGAAGATGTTTTAAAATGTACAGTTATTGGTATTCCTCATAAATATAAAGTCGAAGTACCAAAGGCATATATTGTTTTAAAAAGTGGAATTAAGCCATCTTTAGGACTTAAGAGTGAAATTAAAGAACTTTGTAAGAAAAATTTAGCTAAGTTTTCTGTTCCTGCTGAATATGAATTTAGGGAAAGTTTACCTAAAACAAGGATTGGAAAAGTCGATTTTAGAGAACTTGCTCGCGAAGAAATGGAAAGACAAGCAAAAGATAAATAATCATATTTAAGATGCTTTAGCATCTTTTTCTTTTATATTTAATTTATTTTATGATATAATTTTTATATAATGTTAGAGGGTGTAAAAATGAAAAAAAATGATCAAAAATTTGGATATAGGTTTTTAAGAGCTGTACTTCTTCCGATTTTTAAATTTTATTATAATCCAAAAATGTATGGTAAGGAAAATATTCCTAAAGAAGGTAATATTTTAATTTGTGGTAATCATAAGCATATAATGGATCAATGTATGCCAATTATGGGAACTAAAAGAATGATTCATTGGATGGCTAAAAGAGAATATTTTGATGATAAGAAAGTTGCTTGGTTTTTTAAGATGAGTGGATGTATAAGTGTTGATAGATCTATTCATGATGATACGGCTAAGGGAAAAGCGCTTGATGTTTTAAAAGATGGTGGGGCTATTGGGTTATTCCCAGAAGGAACTCGTAATAAGACAGATGCTTTTTTATTACCATTTAAGTTTGGAGCTGTTTCAATGGCTCAAAAGACTAATTCTATGATTGTTCCATTTGGTATTAGTGGGGATTATAAGTTTAGAAGTAAGAATTTAAGAGTTCATATTGGTAAGCCTTTTAGTATTAAAGATATGACTTTGGAAGAAGCTAATAAAAAACTAGAAAAAGAAATAGGTAAATTGATTAAGAAAGGACAAGCTATGGATAAATAGCTTGTTTTTTTATGTTCTTGACAAGTGTTTATTAAAACGCTTATAATTTACTTGTAGAAAAGGGTGATACTATGGAAAAAAACAATCCATTATATAAGAATCAAGGAGTACATGTAATTGGTTCTATTTTTACAGTAGATAAAGGGGTTTGTAAGGTTTTACTTATTCAAAGAGATAATGATCCATATAAAGGATGTTGGGCCTTAACTGGTGGTGCTTTACATAATAATGAAACTTTAGAAGAAGGGTTACTTCGTGAAATAAAAGAAAAGACTAATATAAATAATGCTGATTTTATTTTTTCGGCTATTTATAGTGATGTTGATCGTTCACCAATAATGAGAATGATTGGTGTTTCTTATATTGCTGTTATGGATATTAAAAAGGCTAATTTAGTTACTTCTACAGAAAAAACTAGAAATGCTCTTTGGTTTTCCATTGATGATATTCCTGAACTTGCATATGATCATAATATGGTGTTGAACGATGCTATTAAAGTTCTTAAATCAAAAATAGTTTCTTCTGATATTCTTAAATCTTTATATCCAGATGGATTTACTTTACCAGAAATACAAAAAGTATATGAGGCTATTTTAGATAAAGAATTGGATCGTCGTAATTTTAGAAAGAAAATGCTTAGTTTAGGATTTATTGAGGATACTAATAAGACAGCTAAATTTGAAGGTAATAAACCAGCTAAACTTTATAAATTTAAGGATGAGATAGAAATTAAAAATGTATTTTAATTAATACATTTTTTTATTTTTTAATAAAGTGTAATTAAAACACTTGACTTTTTAGAGTATAAGTGTATAATAATACACGTAAGGAGGGATGATGTGATATATTTATTAAGACATGGGTTGGATGATGAAAGATATATTGGTGGACATAGTGGTGTTGATTTGATTGATGAGGGAAAGATTCAGGTTAAAAATAGTGCAATTTTTATTAGAGATAACTTATCTATAGATAAAATTATATCTAGTGATGTTAAAAGGGCTGTTAGTAGTGCTTTAATCGTTAAAGATGAGCTTTCTGATAAAATACCTTTTGAAATTGATTCTCGTCTTAGAGAGCTTGATAAAGGACTTTTAACAGGTAAGTTTAGAGAGAGTCTTACTGAAGATGAAATTAAAATTTGTAACATGACAAGTATTCATGAGAGATATCCTAATGGTGAAAGTATGCAAGACATGTATGACCGAGTTAAATATTTAATTGATTCTGGATATTTTTTAGACAAAAACTCTTCTTTAATTGTTACACATCGTGGTATTATAAATATGATGTATTTTATATTTAATAATGAACCACTTACGATGAATAAGAAGAAGTTTGGTGTTTCTCATGCTTCAGTTCATGAATTAGATATTGAAAAAAGAAAAATAAAGAGAATCTATTAATATTGATTAATGAAAGAATAGATAATAGGAGGGTTTATGTATAAACATACTAAAATAGCTATTACTGGTGGACCTTGTGCTGGTAAAACAACAGCTATGCAAAAAATTGTTCAAGAGTTTACAGAAAAAGGATATAAGGTATTTGTAGTTAATGAAACAGCAACTGATTTAATTAATGGTGGTATTAAGCCATTTGGTGATGCTCCAATTGATATTGTTGAGTTTCAAAGATGTGTTCTTGATATGCAACTTAGTAAAGAGGCATTATATGAAAAAATAGCTAATGGTTATAATCAAGATACGATTATATTATGTGATCGAGGTGTATTCGATAATCGTGCTTATATTACTAATGAGCAATTTAAAGAACTTTTGAAAGAAAGAAAATTAAATGAAATGGAACTTATGTCTTCATATGATATGGTTATTCATTTAGTTACAGCAGCAGATGGTGCGGAAGATGCTTATACTACAGCTAATAATTCGGCTAGAACAGAAACTCCATCTCAAGCAAGAGATGCTGATCGTAGAACTTTAAATAGTTGGATTGGGCATAAGAGACTTGAGATAATTACTAATGAAAGTACTTTTGATGATAAGATTCATAATGTTGTTAAATCTATATATGAATTTTTAGGTAAGCCTTATCCAATTCAAAAACAACATAAATTCTTGGTTGATAAAATTAATTTAGCAGGGTTAAGAGATAAGCATTTAGTTAAATTAGAACTTGAACAATTCTTTACTGATGCTAGTGATACAGAAAATACGATGGTTAGAAAAACTACTAAAGATGGGGAAAGTAGTTATAGTCGCACAGTTAAGAAAGATACAGAGGTTGTTAGTGAAAGAATTACTACTTCACGTAGAATTTCTGAAAGAGAATATAATGAACTTTTAAAATGTAATTTGGATCATCCAATTAGAAAGTGTCGTTATTGTTTTACATATCAAAATCAATATTATAAATTAGATGTATTTGAAGAACCAAAAGGGCTTGCAATATTAGAAACAGAACTTACTAATAAATCTAAAGAAGTGGTTATACCAGACTTTATATCTGTTAAGAAGGATATTACTGAAGATTTAGATTATAGAAATATAAATCTATATAGAAAAGTTAATGGTAAGAGAAAAAATAGTTCTTTAGTTAAGAAAGCAAAGTAAAAGAAGACTAGTCTTAGTCTTTTTTTATTATTGGACTTTTTTTTATTTTTTTTATATAATTTATATGGTGATTTTATGTTAAAAATAACTAAAGATGTAAAAGAAGCAAACTTAATTACGCATAGTGGTAAATTTCATGCTGATGATGTTTTTGCTACGGCTTTTTTAACTTGGATTATTGATAATCCGGTTGTATGTCGTATTAATAATGTTCCTGATGATATTGGTAGTGATGTTATTGTTTATGATGTTGGATTTGGAAAATTTGATCATCATCAAAAAGAGTTTGATTTAAGACATGAAAATGGAGTAAAATATGCGTCTTTTGGTTTGTTATATAAAGAATATGGTCTAGAATATTTGAAAAGTATTTATCCTAATTATACTAATTATGCTGAAATTGTTTTTTCGATGGTTGAACATGATATTGTTGAATCAATCGATGCGATTGATAATGGTGAGTTTCCTGATGTTAATACTAGTTATAATTATAAAAGTTTAGATAGTATAATTGGAGATTTTAATGTTAGTTGGAATGAAGATGTTGATAATGATATATATTTTTTAAAAGCTGTTGATGTTGCTTCAGTAATTCTTTCTTCTTCAATAAAGAAATGTTTTGCTAAAGCACTGGCTAAAGAAAAAGTTGATTTAGCTATTGAAAATAGTAGTAATCATGTGATGCTTTTAGATGAATATATGCCATTTAAAGATTTTGTGTTATCTTCTAATAATCCTAAAGCGTTAGATATTTTATTTTGTATAACTCCATCTAATCGTGGAGGATATTGTGTTCATACGATTCCAGTTTCAAAAGGAACTTATGTTACCAGACTTGATTTTCCGAAGAGTTGGGGTGGACTTGTTGATCTAGAACTTCAAGAAGTATCTGGAATTAAGAGTGCAAGTTTTTGTCATTCATCTTTGTTTTTGGCAGTGTGTGGAACTTTAGATGATGCTTATTTAATGACGAAATTGGCAATAGATGAAAAGAATAATCTACAATAATTATTCTTTTTTTATTTATTTAGTGTTTTTTCATGGATTTTACTATTACTTTTTTATTTATTTATGTTATTATATTATATGAGGAGTGTTATTATGAATAAAAATCAAAAAAGAGGTAATATTATATTTTTTATAGGTGCATTAGTTTTTGTCGTTGCTTTAGTAACAGGGTGGCTTACTGATGTATCTGACATATTAATAGATTCAATAATGGGTGTAGGTTTAGTTGTTGAGTTTATTGGTCTTTGTTTTTGTTATAAAAAAGAAAAGTTTGAAGAAACTGGTGTAGAAAAAATTGTAGAAGAAAAAGCTTTAAGTAAAGAAAAAGAATTAATTGAAGAAGAAAAGAAGGAAGATGTTGTTGAAGTAATTAAAGATGAAAAGAAAGAAACTAAGAAGAAAACAACAACTACTAAAAAGAATACAAAAGGAACTAATACTAAGAAAGCTTCTAGTAAGAGTACAACAGCTAAAAATAGTAATAAGACTAAAGCTGCAACTAATACTAAGAAGAACAATACTGCTAAGAAAAGTACTGCTGCAAAAAAAACTACTAAGAAAAATACAAGTAAAAAGAGTACTACTAAGAAAACTACAAAATAGTATATGTATAACATAGTAGACTTTTGTCTACTTTTTTAATAAATTAAACATGATGTTTTATAAGAGATAGGATGTGCTTTATGATAATAAAGAAAGATAATTATAAAGAAAAATTAAGTAAGTTAACTAAAGATAATTTTAATATAGTTACTGATTTTGATCGTACTATTACTAGTAGTGATAGTATAGCTACATGGGGAATTATAAATAATAGAGGTATTCTACCTAATGAATATGATTTTGAAAGAAATTCTTTATACAATTATTATCGTCCAATTGAACTTGATCCTAATTTGGATGAGGCGGTTAAAATGGGAGCAATGGAAGATTGGTTAAATAAACATTTAGATTTGTTTAAAAAATATGAATTATCTAAGGACAATATTATTGATGTTTTTTCGGTAGAAGATATGATGACTTTTCGTAAAGGTTTTTTAGATTTTTTTAAATATGTAGATGATTTAAATATTCCATTTAATATTTTGTCAGCGGGGATTGGAGATTTTTTATTAAAGTTTTTAGAAATAAATAATTGTAGTTTTGTAAATATTGATGTTAGAAGTAATTTTTTAAAATTTGATAGAAAAGATATTGTTATTGGATTTAAGGGTCCAATTATCAATAGTTTAAATAAGCAAATGTTTGCCTATGAAAAAGAAGATCAAGATTATGTTATTTTATTAGGTGATCAAGTATCTGATATTATGATGGTTAAGGGTTATCCAAGAGAAAATATTATTGCGATTGCTTTTGTGCCAGATGATAATATGCAAGAGATGGAAAGTTTTAAAGATGTTTTTGATGTTGTGTTAACTAATGATGAAGGTTTTGATGAAATATTAAAAGATTTAAAGAGTGTTCTTGATAATAAATAATATTTTTAGTAAAATTATAGTAAGGAGAGATGAAACATGGACTTTGATATATTAAAAGAAACTGAAGATAAAATGAAAAAAGCTGTAGAAGCGATGGAAAAAAGATTTCAAACAGTTAGAGCAGGAAGAGCTAATCCTAGTAGTTTAGATGGTGTTATGGTTAATTATTATGGAGTTATGACACCTTTAAAACAACTTGCTACTATTTCTGTTCCTGAAGCTAGACAATTATTAATTAAACCTTTTGATAGAAGTTGTTTATCTGCTATTGAAAAAGCTATTTTTGAATCTAATTTAGGTTATACTCCTGGTAATGACGGAGAAACTATTCGTATTGTTATTCCAATGCTTACTGAAGATAGAAGAAAAGAATTAGTAAAACAAGTTAAAGCTATTAGTGAAGATGGAAAAGTATCAATTCGTAATATTAGACATGATTCTTTGGAAGATTTAGAAGTATTAGAACTTCCTGAAGATGAAGAAAAGTCAAAAGCAGCAGCTATTCAAACTTTAGTTAATGATTATAATAAAATTATTGATGAAAAATTAAAAGAAAAAAATGAAGAACTATTAACTGTATAGTTCTTTTTTAAAAAGGGTGATACTATGGATTTTAAAAGATTTAAAGAATTTGAACCATTATATGTAATTGGTCATAAAAAACCAGATGTAGATAGTGTTGTTTCGACCATTCTTCTATCTAATATTTTTAAAAGTAATGGTATTACTGCTTATCCATGCTTTTTAAAGGAAGATTATGATATAGATGAATATAATCTTGGGGTATTAAATGATTGTTGTAGTTTAAATGAAGTTGTTAAAATTGATAATTTAGATACTAATAATTATGTTTTAGTAGATCATAATGATCCAATACAATCTGTCGGATTTGGTAAAAGAATTATATGGGGAATAGATCATCATGTTGATGCTAAGATATTAACTAATATTATTATAGATAATATATGTAGTTGTAGTTTAAAAATATATACCTATTTTAAAGATATTTATAATTTTTCTAATGAAGAGAAATTTATGATATATATTGCGGCTTTAACTGATACTTTGTTTTATAAAGGAAGTCGTTTTAATGTCGAAGATAAGGTTATAATTGATAGTTTAGGATTTGATTTTGATGTAGATAGTTTATTTAAAAAATATTTTGTTCCTACTGATGTTAGTGTAGGAATAGATAATTTATTTTTAGATGTTTCTAAGCAATATGTATATAATAGTATTACTTTCTTTAGTATAGTAGTTAAGACTTTTAATGAGTTTGATTATTTAAAGAAGGAATTTCGTGAAAAAGTATATAATACATCTAATTGTCTTGGAATATGGATTGATTTGGATAAAGAGATGACTTATGCTTATTTTAATCTTAATGGTGAAGTAAAAGAGTTTATATACGATTTTATCGCTAGTCGTGCGGCTACTA
Source organism: Bacilli bacterium (assembly GCA_017436345.1). Taxonomy (GTDB): domain Bacteria; phylum Bacillota_I; class Bacilli_A; order RF39; family UBA660; genus RUG11788. Next base: position 87,074 of record JAFSDH010000008.1, on the reverse strand, counting down.
TTATACCAGATGTATTTAAGTATTTAGATAGTTTGAAAAATAATCAATAGTTGATTATTTTTTTATTTTTTGGTATAATAAACCCGTTTTTAGTGGGGGGATTTTATGGTTGTAAATTTTAATCGTGATAATATTGAAAAATTAAATGGTAAAGGAAAAGTAATTAAGTCGGCTTTATTAGGTGGATTGTTGTTTTGTACTTTGTTTCTTGCTGGTTGTAATAGAACTGTTTTTGATACTAAGTATGGTTTTGATAAAGCTTTAATATTTGGTGATGATTCAGCGATTGTATTAGATGTAAAACAATGGAAAGATTATAGTGGTGAGCAAATTCAATTAACAACAGATGATAATTTTATTTTATTAACTTCGAGTTTTGATACTAATTGTTTTTATGGGGAGAGTATTAGTTATTCTATTGATGATATAGCATTAAATGGTACTAGTAGTGAAGAAGTATATTATTTAAATAAAGATGAAGCTGGAGCTCCTATTTATAATAAGGATATTTTAGATACTAATTGGAAGTTTAATAAAGCAGTTACTTTTAATGGTAATAATGCTTTAATATTACCAATTGGAGATTGGAAAGATTATAGTGGTGAACAATTACAAGTTATTACTCCTGATGGATTAACTATGATTTTATCAAGTTTTAATAGTAAATTAATTTATGATGGTGAAAGTGATATTAGTGCATATGATTTTGCATCTAGTTATGTTGGTAGTGATGGTAAAGTAATAGATCTTGCTGGTGATATTAAGACTGATTTTAATTATGATGTTATTGATATGGAATTTGATTTTAATAAGGCGATTATTGTTAAGGATGATTCTGTTGTTATATTACCAATATCTGAATGGTGTGACTATGAAGGAGAACAACTTCAAATAAAAGTAGTAAATGGTCCAACTATAGTTACAGCTGCTTATGATACTATTTTGCTTAATGATGTTACTAGTAAAATTAAAGCTATTGATATAGCAAATGCTTTAGGTAAAAATGTAGTTGATTTAGCTGATGGATATAATCAAGATGGTTTCTTTAATAAAACAGTACTTGATTTTAATAATGGGTTTACTAATGTGGTTTTTTCTAATGATAATACAAGTGCTATTTTAAAAATAAAAGAATGGTGTGATTATGAAGGAGAACAACTACAAGTTAAGTTAGATAATGGTGATGTAATTTTGTCTTCATCAATGATGCTTGATTTAATTAATGGTGGTACTTCTTCTATTAATGCTTCTTTTTTAGGAGAAAATTATGTTAATGATGGAAAAGTTATAGATAAATCTAATGGAGATATAAGTAGTGAATTTTATAACAAAACAGTTTTTGATTTTAATAATGGTTTTAATTACGCTTTAAAGGTTGTAGATGGAAATGTTACTATTATTCCTTTAGAAAGTTGGAAAGATTTTTATAATAATGATGGTGGAGAAAATGAGGCTGATAGTCCTAACTGTGAACAAATACAACTTGTTATGCCTGATGGAACAGCAATTGTAACAACAGCATATGATACTCTTTTAGTTAAAAGTTCTTCTGATATTACAGAGATTGCTGAATATTTTAGAAGTGAAGATGGTGTTATTTCAGATTTAACTAGTTATGTTGGAAAACCAACTGCTGGCGGATGGAATCGTAAGTTTTTTGATACTAAATATAAATTTGATATGGCAATTTTAAATTCTGGAGATTCATGTCAAGTATTTCCAATTATGAATTGGTTGGATTTTTCTGAAGGAGAACAATTACAACTTAATTTAAGTGATAATACAGGATTTCTTACATCGTTTGTTAATACGACATTAGTTGATCCTAAAACTGATGGTATCGCAGAAATCTTAGCGGAGGCTTTTTCTGGCTCTTTAGAAAAAGACAAAGGCTTAGTTAAGACATATAAGTAATTTAGTCTTGAAATATTTGATTTTTTTGATATAATGAATTTATTGTGAAAGCAATGACTAGGAAGTAGTAATAGATAATATTTATTTTTAGAGAGTTGTTAGTTTGGTGAAAGACAATAAATAAATACCTATGAATTCGTCTTAGTGGCTTTTAGTTAAAAGCTAAACGTATGTCTGCGTTAAAGATTTTGAGTGCATAGTTTTACTATGAATTAAGGTGGTAACACGGTTAGAATCGTCCTTTGATTTTGACTGTGTTTTTTTATTTTATAAGGAGATGATAATATGTTAGAAAAACAAGAAATGATTAGAAAAAGTTTTAATGAAGATTTAGCTAATGTTACTAATACTAATATGTTAAATGATTTAAAAGTTAAGTATCTTGGTAAAAAAGGTCTTATTACTGAGCTTACTAGTAATATGAAGGAATTATCAATTGAAGAAAGAAAAGAAGTTGGTAGGGTTTCTAATGAGCTTAAAAATGAACTTACTAATAGTTTAAATGCTTTAGAAAGTGAATTGAAATTAAAAGAATTAAATGAAAAACTAGCTAGTGAAAAAATAGATATTTCACTACCTGCTACTAAAGTGCCAGTTGGTGCACCTAATGTACTTGAAAAAGTTATTGAAGAAGTAGAAGAATTATTAATGTCTATGGGCTATGATGTTGTAGATGGTCCTGAAATTGAAGAAGATAAGTTTAACTTTGAAATGTTAAATATACCTAAAGGTCATCCTGCAAGAGATGCTCAAGATACTTTCTATATACAAGATGAAGAAATTTTACTTCGTAGTCAAACTTCTCCTGTACAAGCTAGAACTATGTTAAAAGGTGAAGGTAAAACTCCTATTAGAATGATTTGTCCTGGTAAAACATATAGAAGAGATGATGATGATGCAACACACTCTCATCAATTTATGCAAATAGAAGGTTTATTAGTTGATAAAAATATTAGCTTATCTGATTTAAAAGGAACTTTTGATGCGATAGCTAAAAAGTTATTTGGAGAAGATTGTAAGACTAGATTTAGACCCAGTTATTATCAATTTACAGAACCTTCAGTAGAAACAGATATTAGTTGTTTTGTATGTAAAGGTGAAGGATGTAGTTTATGTAAGAATACTGGATGGATTACAGTAAGTGGTGCTGGTATGGTTCATCCTAATGTGCTTAGAAATTGTGGATATGATCCTAATGAGTGGAGTGGTTTTGCATTTGGATTTGGAGCTGAAAGACTAGCAATGTTAAAATACGGAATTAATGATATTAGATTCTTTTATCAAACAGATTTAAGAGAATTAAGTACATTTGATAGAAAGGATAGTGAATAAGATGATTAGTTTAAATTGGGTTAAAGATTATATAGATTTAACTGGTATGGATTTAAAAGAATTAGCAGTTAAAGTTACTAAAGCAGGTATTAATGTTGAAAAAGTTATTACTAATCAAATTGATCATTTAACTATTGGTGAAGTATTAGAATGTGTTGATCATCCAGATAGTGATCATTTACATGTATGCCAAGTTAATATTGGAGATAAGGTAACACAAATAGTATGTGGGGCTTCTAATGTTAGAGCTGGTTTAAAAGTTATTGTTGCTTTACCAGGAGCAGTACTTCCCGGTGATTTTATCATTAAGGCATCTAAAATTCGTGGTGTTGAATCTAATGGAATGATATGTGCTTTATATGAACTAGGACTTGAAGAAAAAACAGAAGAAGCATATAATCGTGGAATTGAAGAACTTTCTAATGATGCGCCAGTTGGGGCTGACCCTTTAGATTACTTAGGTCTTGATGATACTTTATATGAACTTGATGTACATAAGCATAGAAATAACGATTGTTATTATCATATTGGTTTTGCTTATGAAATTGCAGCAATTCTTAATAAGAAAGTTACGTTACCAGAAGATAATTTTAAAGAAATTTCTGATAATATTAATAATCATTTTACATTAGGAGTAGAGACAGAAAAATGTCCATATTATATGGCTAAAATGGTTACTGATGTAGAGATTAAGGAATCTCCTGATTTTATCAAGAAGAGACTTATTTCAGCAGGTATGAGACCTATTAATAATGTAGTTGATATATCTAACTATGTAATGCTTGAATATGGTCAACCAATGCATTTCTTTGATAAAGATAAATTAGGTAATAAAATCGTTGTTAGAGATGCTCGTGATGGTGAAGAAATCACTACTTTAGATGAAAAAGAAAGAGTATTAAAGAAAAGTGATATTGTTATTACTGATGGTGAAAGAAGCGTTTGTATTGCTGGTGTAATGGGTGGATTAAATACTGAAGTTGATGAAAATACAAAAACTATTTTAATTGAAAGTGCTATTTTCGATGCAACTAGTATTAGATATACATCTGGTAACTTAAATCTTCGAAGTGAAGCATCTATTAGATATGGTAAAGGACTTAACTATGAATATACTGAAAAAGCAATGATGCGTGCTTGTTATTTGCTTGAGAAGTATGCTAATGCTAAAGTTCTTAGCGGAGTAGTATTACATGATAAAGTAGATAAGACTGAAAAGAAAGTTGTATTTAAGGCTGATGATGTAAATAAATTACTTGGTATTACTATTAGTACTGATGACATGAAAGTTGAACTTGAAAGACTTGATTTTGCTTATGAATTAAAAGGTGATACTTTTACAGTAGTAGTGCCTAGACGTAGACTTGATATTGATCCAAATGTTAATGATATAGCAGAAGAAATTGGACGTTTATACGGATATCACAATTTAGTATCGACTCTTCCTCGTGTTCCTTTAAGAAGAGGTGAGTATATTGGTGATGTTAAGTATCGTAAGTTAATTTCTAAACGTTTACGTACTTTAGGGTTAAATGAATGTAAGACTTATACTTTAACTAGTCCAGAAATGGCTAAGTTATTTAGATATGATAATAAAGAAAATGTTAGTCTTCCAAATCCAATGAGTATGGATAAGAGTGTTGTTAGAACGTCTATTCTTCCATCTCTTTTAGGAACATATGATTATAATAAATCGCGTAAAGTAAATGATGTATTATTATATGAAATTAGTAAAGTATATGATGTTAACTATGTTGAAGATACAAAAATTGCTATATTAATGAAAGGAAACTATATTACTAATTCATGGGCTGGTAATGAAAAAGTTGATTTCTATTTAATGAAGGGAATAGTAGAAAATCTTTTAGATTATCTAGGTCTTAGAAATAGATATTGTTTTGAAATTGGTACATGTAGTGATTTACATCCTGGTATGAGTGCTAATATTTTATTAGATCGTGAAGTAATTGGTATTATGGGAAGAATTCATCCTAGTGTTCATAAAGATGAAATTTATATGGTTGAGTTATCACTTGGTAAAATAATGGATAAAAAAATTAAAGCTATTAAATATAAAGAATCTTCTAAATATCCATCTATATCTAAAGATTTAGCATTTATTGTTAAAAAAGATGTTATGGCAAAAGATGTTATTGATGTTATTAAGAAGGCTTGTGGTAGACTTTTAGTTGATGTAAATGTTTTCGATGTATATGTTGGTGAAAATGTTGCTAGTGATGAAAAGTCTTTAGCGTTTAATTTGATTTTTGAAGATCCTACTCGTACTTTAACAGAAGAAGAAGTAATGCAACTATTTAACAAGGCAATTGATGCTGTAACTACTAAATTAAATGCTGTATTAAGAGATAAATAAAAAAGAGATTAAGTCTCTTTTTTATTTTGTAAAGATAGTATTTTTTTTAAGTAAATGATAAGATATTTATAGAAGATGGTGATTATATGGATTCTGTATTAAATAGAAGGGTTTTAATTTATTTTTTCTTTATTTTTCTCGTTCTTTTTGTTTATTATATTTATGTTGATTTTAGTAGTTATTTTGAACTAAAGAATTATGCTTTATATTTAGAAGAGGATAATTCATTAATTTTTGTAAATTCAAGACTTTCTCTAAATAAAGGAGATAGGTATGATGGAATGGTTATTTCTGATGTTTTTTCTGAAATTGAAGGATTAGTTACTTTAGATTCATCTTCTGTTCCTTGGAATAAGTATTCTTCAGTTATAGAGAAAGTATATGTAAAAGATTTTGTTCAACCGATTAATACGTCTTATTGGTTTTATAATTTCGAAAATTGTAATTATTTAGATTTGGAAAAATTGGATATGTCTTATGTTACTGATATGAGTTATATGTTTTATAATACAGGTTCTTCTGTATCTAATTTTAAGATTGATGGATTAACATCATGGGATACTTCTAATGCGATTATTATGAAATACATGTTTTATAATACGGGAAGAGATTCTATATCAATAGAACTTGGTAATCTTGAAAAATGGGATACTGCTGATGTATATGATATGAGTTATATGTTTGCTTATAGTGGGGTAAGTAGTAATAATTTTGATATAGGTGATATTTCTAAATGGGATACATCTTATGTTACTGATATGAGTTATATGTTTAAGAAAACAGGATATAATTCAAACTGGAAAATTATTCTTAGTGATTGGGATGTTGATAAGGTTGATTTATATGAAGGGTTTAACAGATATGTAAAAGATAAAGTTATAGAACCTGATTGGAATGACTAAAATTAAAAAATTTTTAATTTAGTCATTTTTTTATTTTTGATGTTATGTTATTATTATAATAGAAAGATAGGTGAGAAAGATGAATAATGATATGAATAATCAAATGAATAACCAAGTACCAAATAATATGAATAATGTTAATATGGGACAACCAACAAATGTTGCTCCAGTTGATAATAATGTTCCAAATACTAACTTTAATCCAACTCCTCAAGTAGCTCCTACTAATAACAAAGGTGGTAATAATAAAATTATTATTATAATTGTTGCGATTGTTGCTTTAGTAGCTATTGCTTTAGGTGTTTATTTCTTAACTAGTGGTTCTTCTGATAAAGAAAAAGATAATAATCAAACAGAAGAAAAAGAAGATAAGAATGATAAAGAGGATAAGGATGATAAGGAAGAAGATAATGTTAAATTACATGCCTTTAGTACTTATGAAAATTATACATTTACAATGGATATGGTAATGGAAATGGATGTTGATGGTTCTGTTTTAAAAGTTTCAAGCTATGCTGAAGGAAAAGCTGATGTTAAAAATAGAACTGATTATATGGTTACTAAAGTTACTACTTTAGGTGAAACAGGAACTCAATATTCATATAATGATTTAGCTGCTGGTTATACATATTTAAGTGAAGATCAAGTTAATTGGACTTCTGAAAAAATTACAGAAGGTGCTGATGAAACAATTGAGTTAGAAGCTATTATTAATAAAATTAATAATAATGATCCTGATGTTACTAAAGAAGCTGATGGTCATTATCGTGTTAAGGCTGATTTTGAAGAATATCAAGATGTTTATGCTGAAGTATATGTTAGTGATGGTTATGTAACTCGTCTTTATTATGATTTAACTTCAATTGGTGCTTCTGAAGGTTTTTCTAAGTTTACTGTTGATATGAAATTAAGTAAATTTAATGAAACTGGTGATGTAGTTATTCCACAAACTGTTGTAGGATCTACTTCTGCTAGTGCATAAAGATAATAAAAAAACGCTTAAAAAGCGTTTTTTTTATTTGTCTTAAATTATTTTTCTAGAATATCTCTAGCGGCAATTAAACCAGTAGCAGCAGCAGTAACAATGTTTCCGGCTTTACCAGCACCATCTCCTACGAAATATACATCATAATCTTCTAGTTTAAATTTATTATTTGTTGTTATTTCATTAGAGAAAAACTTTATTTCTGGACCATAAAGTAATGTTTCACCATTATTTACTCCTGGTATTATTTCATTTAATTTATCTAATCCTTCGATTATATTTGTTATTAATCGATGTGGCAAGACAAGAGCTAAATCTCCAGCAACACAATCTTTTAGAGTAGGTGTGATAAATCCTTTATTAATTCTATGCCATTCACTACGTCTTCCATCTTTTAAATCTTTAAGTGATTGAATAATAGGTTTCCCATCTCCCAAAACATTAGCAATTCTAGCGATTGATTCTCCATATTGTCTAGTATTTGTTACTGGTTCTGTTAAGTTTACTTTGCTTATAAAGGCAAAATTAGAATTATTTGATTTAATTTCTTTTAATGAGTGCCCGTTAACACAGATATATCCATAATAGTTTTCTTTAGCAACAAATCCTCCTGGATTAGTACAGAAAGTTCTTATTTCATCACCATATGTTTTAGTTTTAATAAAAATAGTTGGATCATATATAACATTACATAACTCTTCTAATATTTCTTTTCTTACTTCAACTCTTACACCAATTTCAATTGATTGAGATAAGTAAGAAATATTATATTTATCAGCAAGTTCTTGAACCCATTTAGCTCCAGTTCTTCCAGGTGCTACAATAACGTTTTTAGATTCAAATACTTCTTCTTGTCTTTTTATTTTAGCTGTTACTTCGTGCTTATCTTTTTTAATACTTTTTATATCGGTTACGTTTGCACTTTCTATTAATTCAACTCCGTGTTCTTTTAAGAAATCAGTGAAGTTTTTAATATAAGTAGGTAAGTGGTCACTTCCTAAATGTTTTTGTTTAATTAAAAGTAGTCTTGCTCCTGATAAAGCGACTTTTTTCTTTATTTCATTAGCAACATCCATGTTTGATGGAAAAACATCGCTATCCATACCAAATTTTGTAAAAATTTCTTCAGAGTCATCGATTATTTTATATGCTTCTTCTTCAGACATGTATTTAAATAAATCACTTTTACCAAGTTTAGGGATAAAGTTTAATTTACCATCTGAGAATGTTCCGGCTCCACCATAGCCTGATAGTATTTGACAAGGATTGCAGTTTTTGCATTTTGTTCCTAGTTTGTTCATTGGACAAATTCTATTTTCAGCAAATTTTCCTTGATCTAAAAGTAATACTTTTAATTTATCATTTTTAGTAATTAACTCGTATGCAGCAAATAATCCTGCTGGACCTGCTCCGACAATAATTACATCATACTTCTTCATATATTATCATCTCCTTTATCATTATAACGTAATTTTATTGGTATTTAAATAAAAAAGAATAAAATAATTTAGTAGATTATATTTATTTGTTTTGGTATAATGATTATAGAGTAGAAAAAGGGTTGATATTTATGATGTATTTAGGATTTGCTTTGTTTTTTGCTTTTAATTTTTCTTTATGGTTTATGTTGCCTTCTTTTTTGTTTAAAAGTATTACTAAGAAAAAAAATATTAAAAGAAAAGATAAAGTTATTAAACATGATTTTATTATTTATAGTACATTAACTGTTTTATATATAATGATTTATTTACTATATTATAGGTATTTTTATATAGCTACTAAAGATATAGATATATCAAACGGTATTGGATATATTACTTCTAATTTGGGTAATTTATCATTGATTTTAATCTTTTTTACTGTTATTTCTGTTGCGTATGGAATTTTTACATTTAAATTTTCTGAGAAGTTGTTTAAAGTTAATGAGATTAATTTTGGTTATACAGTAATATCTATTTATGGATTTTTATCGATACTTACATATTTCTTTTCTAATTCAGTACTTTTGCTTACTTCTTATAGTTTTGATTTGAGTCAAGGTTTTTTAAATTTAATACTTAATATAAATAATGAATTTTTATTATTTTTGTTTCCATTTTTAGTATTTGCTAAGTTTGCCTTATCTTTTAATGAGGAAAAGTAGTTAAATACTTTTTTTTATTTCTTTAATATTTAATATATTAGTAATTATTATGTTTAGATATATTCCAATTATTAATGAATATATTCCTTGATTTAGAAGTGGAAATAATAATAAAGATAATGTTTTAATTGTTATACCTGTTATTTCGTTTTTTATTAATTTTTTTGTTTTATTAGTGGCTTGTAGATAGGTTGATAGTGGTGGAGAAATATAATATAGGATAAATACTGGTAGTAATATTAATAAATAGTTTTTACCATGATTAGTATTATAAATTAAATTTAAGAAAAAATTTGGAAATATAAATAATATTATTACTGTTACTAAGCCAATTATTCCTGATAAGAAAAGAGCTTGTTTTAAGCTTTTTTTAATTTCTTTATATTTGTTTTTAGCATATAAATTAGATAATGTTGGAAGTAAGCTATTACTTATTGCAATTGTGAAGAAATTAGGAAGTGTTATTAAAGGAATGACATAACCTTCTATTATTCCATATTCAGTTGTTATATAAGATGGATTTAATCCTACTTTAGTTAATGTATATGTAATAATAATTGGTTCAAAAAAATAAAATATAGATGTTATTAAACGTCCGCTAGTATTAGGTATTGATATATTTAAAATATTTTTTATATTATTTTTATTAGGAATGATATCTTGTTTTGTTATTTTTCTTTTTGGAATAAATAATATAAGTATTATTATTGATATTATTTCACTTATAATATTACTTAGTATTAAGCCACATACTGCCCATATTATGCTTTTTTTTATTAGGTAAGGGGTAATTATTATAATTATGATTATTCTTGTTATTTGCTCTATTATATTAGATATTACATGAGGTAACATTTGTTGTTTTCCAAAAAAATATGATCTTATAATACTTGATAGTGATATAAATGGTAAAGTTAAACTAATTGCTATTATTGGGTATATACATCTAGTATCATGAAGAAGATTTGTTGCTAGGTATTTAGAGGATAAAATTAAAATAGTTATTACAAGTATATTTATTATTATTGATATAGGTAATGTTGATGCTAAAATATTTTTATTATTGTATTTATCTTCTGATATTAATTTTGAAATAGATAATGGTAGACTTAATTGAGTTATGGTCATAGCTAAAGAAAAAGTAGGAAGTATTAATGTATACATACTTATTCCTTCTATACCAATATATCTAGTTGTAATTATTTTTATAAATAAACCTAATAGTTTAGTTATAAAACCACCAATTATTAGATAGATTGTTGATTTGATAAATTTTTCTTTCATAGTTATATTTATGTTTTAGGTAATAAAAAAAGAAGAGAAAACTCTTCTTTTTAAATTCTTTTTATAGAAAGAATACAACTACACCAGCAACCATGGATAAAACCATAACTACTAGAAAAAATATAGATACAAAATTTAAGAATTTTTTATTCATATATATCGACCTCATTATTAATTATAAAGTATTTTTTTATAAATGTAAAATATTTTAGAATATTTATAGTATTTATTTCATATATTCTACTGGTGATATTAATGAATTTAGGTATTAATAAAAGTAATATTGAAAAGCAGAAGAAAATGTATTTAGTATTTATTAGTATTATAGTTATTACTATTATATTAGGTTTTTTCTTTTATTTTATAGTTAGTGATAGTAATAAAAGATTAGTAATTAATCTACAAAAAGAATTTTTTAGTAATATAGGTAATATTAATTATTTAAGTAGTTTTATTAATTCTTTTATAAGTAATTTTTTATATCTTTTTATTATTTTCATTTTAGGACTTAGTGTTGTAGGTTTTGTTTTTATAATAGGCATTATTATTTTTAAGAGTTTTATATTAGGTTTTTCGGTATCATCAATTATAGGTAGTTTTGGTATTAAAGGAATTCTTTTATCTTTTTTATATATTTTTCCTCATCAAATTATATATTTAATTATTCTTCTTTTAATGAGTTTTTTTGGGATTAGATTTTGTTATAGATTGTTTAAATATATATTTTTAAAAAGTTCAATTAATTTTAGAATGTTAAAAGATAAATATATTAAAGTTTTTTTATTTTGTATACTTGGAAGTTTTTTATGTAGTTTGTATGAAGTTTTTATTATGACATATTTATTAAAAGTATTAGTTTAGTATTTATTGTTTTAATTCCATATTATATAATTAGTATTAATGTGGAGGAGTTAATAATGAAGTTTAGTTGTATTTTTGCGATTTTAGCCGCATGTTTTTATGCTCTTAATGCACCTTTTTCAAAGATATTATTAAGTGAAATCCCATCTACTTTATTAGCTGGTTTATTATATTTAGGTGCTGGTATAGGAATGGGTATTGTTTATTTAATTAGAAGAAGAATTATAAAGAATGATAAAGAAAAGTCTTTAGATAAAAAGGATTTAAAATACGTAGTTATGATGATCTTGTTAGATATAATCGCTCCAATTATGTTACTTTTATCTTTAAAAAGTAATAACTCTGAATCAATTGCTCTTATTAATAATTTTGAAATAGTTGCTACTAGTTTAATTGCTTATTTATTTTTTAAAGAAAAGATTAATTTTAAACTTGGACTGGGAATTATACTTGTTACTATAGCCAGCATTTTATTGTCTGTTAATTTTGATAATGGAATAACTTTTACAACATCATGTTTATTTGCTTTTTTAGCGTGTATATCGTGGGGATTTGAGAATAATTGTACTAGAAGTATATCTGATAAGGATCCTTTTCAAATAGTTGTTTTAAAGGGGATTTTTTCGGGTCTAGGATCAATTGTTATTGGTTTAGTAGTTGGAGATGTTATAACTAATTATATTTTTATTATTTATGCTTTAATTTTAGGTTTTATTGCATATGGTATGAGTGTATTTTTTTATGTTCTTGCTCAAAGATATATAGGAGCATCCAAAACAAGTGCTTATTATGCTTTAGCACCTTTTATAAGTGTATTAATTTCATTTATATTATTTAATAATCCAATTAGTAGTATATTTGTCTTAGCATTTGTTATAATGATTATAGGTATTGTTTTAGTTACAATAGATGATTTAAAAAAATAAAATGATTTAGGAGTATGTTATGATTAAGATTATGTATTTTGTACACGGTACAACAACGGATAATGCATCTAAATTATGTAGTGGTTGGAAAGAAGCTATGTTAAATGATTTAGGACGTGAACAAGCTAATAATTTAGGAAATGTCATTAGAGATAAAGGAATAAAGTTTGATATTATGTTTACTTCTGATTTAAAAAGAGCTATTGAATCTTCTAATATCGCTTTTCCAGAATGTGAAAAAATTACGGATAATAGATTAAGAGAGTGTAATTATGGTGATTTAGATGGAGAACATAAAAGCTTAGTTATTTATGAAGAACATATTGATATTCCTTTTCCTAATGGAGAAAGTTTAAAAGATGTTGAAAAAAGAATGAGAAAGTTTATTTCTTTCTTGAAAGAAAATTATGATGGAAAAACTATAGGTATGGTTGCTCATCGTGCTCCACAACTAGCGATTGAAGTTATTACAAAAGGTATTAGCTGGGAAGAAGCTAATGCAAAAGACTGGAGAAAAACAGGGGATTGGCAACCAGGTTGGGAATATATTGTTGGATAGTGGGATGTTTATGAAAGATTTGTTGAATAAAAATATTAAATATATAAAGTTAATACATTGTTATACACTTTTTAGTGCTATTATCTTTTTCTTTTATTCTTTATTATTATTAAAATCAGATTTTATAGATCAAATTAGTAAATTTATTGACTTTTGGACTTGTGCTGCTATATTAGTTTTTTGTATTATAATATGCATATTATCTTTTTTAGGATGGATAGCTTTAAAACATTCATATGATTATGATGGATGGTATGATTTGAGATATAAATTAAGTATTTGTTTAGTTTTACTATTTTTTTCTCAATTATATTTATTTCAGGATATATTGTTAATTGTCTATATATGTATTTTTTTAGATGTTTTAAGTTTATATTTTATGTATTTTAGTTCTTTTAGTAGAAAAATTAGTAAGCTTTATTATAAAGATTATAAAAATAATGAATAAAGGTTTTTATAATCTTTTTTTATTATTTAAAAATATGTATAATATATCTAGGTGATTTTATGAAGAAACGTGTATTAGTAGGTATGAGTGGGGGAGTAGATTCAAGTGTTGCTGCTTTACTCCTGCTTGAACAAGGTTATGAAGTAGTTGGTCTTACTTTTAAATTTACTGAAGAATTTGATAGTAATGATGCTGTTAAGGTAGCTAATACGTTAAATATTGAACATCATGTTATTGATTATAGAGATATATTTAAAGAAACAGTAATTGATAAATTTATTAATGATTATAATAGTGGTATTACACCTAATCCATGTATTCTTTGTAATCGTGAAGTTAAATTTAATTTCTTATATCAAAATATGAAAAAATTTAATTGTGATTATATAGCTACTGGTCATTATGCTAAAGTTATAGATGATAAGTTATATAAAAGTGTTGATTTAAGAAAAGATCAAACTTACTTTTTAGCACAATTAACTAATGAACAGTTAAGTCATTTATTACTTCCTTTAGAAGGAATAGAAAAAGATATGGTAAGAGAAAAAGCAAGACAATGTGGTTTAGAAGTAGCTGATAAGAAAGACTCTACTGATGTATGTTTTATTACTAATAAGTTTAGAGAATTTATGTCTGATAAATTAGATAATATACCTGGGGACGTTATAGATGTAGCTACTAATAAAGTTATTGGTAAACATAATGGTTTAAGAAGTTATACTATTGGGCAAAGAAAAGGTCTTAATATTGGCGGTACAGCTGACAGAATGTATGTAGTTGGTAAAGATATTAAAAAAAATATTCTTTATATTGCGCTTGGTGATAAGAGTGATTATTTGATATCAACTTCATGTGTTTTAAAAAACATTAATTTAATTAATAAAGATAAAGTTAAAAAAGCTAAAGCTAAGTTTAGATATCGTCAAGAAGAAATAGATGTAGAGATTGATTATATTTCAGATGATGAAATAATTGTTAATTATCCAGAAGGAGTTAAATCAGTTACTCCTGGTCAAGCATGTGTTTTCTATAGAGAAGATGAATGCCTTGGTGGTGGAATAATTAAAGAAGTAAGAAAAGATAATAAGAAACTTTGGTATTTATTATAAAAATTAATTTATATTTTACTTTACACTTGACATTGTCAAATAAAATGATAAAATTAAATTATGGAGGGTAGAAGTTATGGAAAACTTAAACACTATATTAAATGAATTAGGAATATCAAAAGTAAGACTTGCTAAGTATTTAGGAGTTTCTCGTCAAATGCTATATAATTATTTAGCTTTACCTGGATTAAAGGATTGGCCTAAAGAAAAATCTACTAAATTAATGAGTCTTTTAAATATAAAATCTGAAGAAGAATTAAATGATATAAAGATTGAAGGAAGCTATATTATCGATGTTGAAGGTCGCTTAAATGAAGGTGTTAAAGATTCTTCTGAAAAAGAAGTATTAGCTGATTTAAAAGGATTTAATAAGAAAGAACAAGATCTTTTAACTGATATTATTAATCTATTAAAAGAAAAATTACAATCTGATCAAACTAAAGATACATATAATGCTTATGTTTATTTATATCATTATCTTCAATCAATGGAAACTTCAAAAGAATTAAAATATATTCTTGCTTATATGTCTAAATCTATGGGATTTACTGATCCAATGGAATTTGCATTTAATCAAGAACAACAATTTATTTTTGAAAGTATTCTATTTTCTGGTATGACTTTATATAATAATGGTGGTGCTTCTAAAACAAAATTAGCTGAATCACATAAAAGATTTGTTCAAGATATTGAACATAAGAATGAAGAAAAACTTAGTCGTACTCAAGAATTAAATACTGCTAAAGTTCAAGCGTTACGTGAACTTGGTTATACTGAAATCAATGAAGTTAATGCTAAAGAAGTATTAGAAAAGATTGCTGAAATTCAATCAAGAAAAGTTTAAGATATCGAAAGATATCTTTTTTATTTTACGTAAAGTCTTTTTTTATTCTTCTGGTTTCCTTTAAAAAAATCTTATTTAATGATATAATAGACAACAATTATTTTGGAAGGAAGGGATTATATGAATAATGAAAAAATATTAACAGGATTTATTAAATGTTTAAAAATAGGAAATAGTTTTTTAGAAAGTATTAGTTCTGCTTCACCAAAAGAAGATAGTGTTAAAAGATATGAACTAGTTGATAAAAAACATAGACATGTATATGAAAAAGAAGTAGGTACTGATAATGTATTTGAAGCTTTAACTAAATATAGTATAACTTCAGAAAATGGAAAAGATAGTTTTGTTTTAAAAAGTCATGCTTTAGATGATAATTTTAAATTAATGGTAGTTGCAGAAGGAAAAGGTTTTGTTGACGGTGAAAATGGTATTAAGAGGTCTACTAGTAAATGTGTTACTGATGAAATTATAGATTGGTTTGATAATTTATCTATGGATACTTTAGAAAGATTTGATACAGCTAAATTTAGTAAAGGATTAAATAAAAGAATGGCTAAGTTACATGCTAAATTTAAATCATTAAAAGGAAATCATGGTGTTAAAGCAATCTTAGCGCTAGTTGGTAAAGATTATACTTATTTGGTTAATGTTGGAGATTTAAGATGTTATATTGAAAAGGATGGAGAAATTGGTCAATTTAATGAAGAAGATTCTAAATTATGGAGAGATTATCGAGAAGGTTATTTCTGGGATAAAGAAGAATTTAGATTTAGAAAAGTAAAGAATAGAGGAGTATCTAAAATAGGAGTAAATAAGCCAGGATTTCAGTCTACATATGTAATAGATAATTGTTCTTATGATAGAATTTATCTTTTCTCTAGAGGTGTTATTGATTGTATTAGTGAAGATAAATTGTTTTTAATTAATGAAAGAGTTGATGCTAGTAGAGTAGTAGAAGAAATAGTTAAGCAATCGACTGATGGTAAAAAAGAATATATGTCATATTATGAGGGAGATTATCGAGATCTTAATTCTGTTGTTCATGGATATAAAGATGCAACTGCTTGTGTTTATGTTAAACAAAAAAAGAAATAGTTTAGAAGAAGAGTAGAGTATATATTTTTACTCTTTTTTGTTTGCAATTATTTAATTATATAAACCTTCGTATATTAATAATAATGATATATGTATAAGTATTCATATATAAATATATTTTATTAAAAAATAATTAATATATTTAGTGTTTATATTAATTATTATATAGATATTATTATATTTATTTTTTTTATTATATTTTTATTTATTAGTCTTTTAATATTATTAATTATACTTCACTTTCCGAAGATTAACTTCCTATAATTGATATTATGTTGCCTTTTGTATATTCTTCTTAATATAAGTATACTAAAAAATAGTTTAATACCAAATAGTTTGTTTGGTATGATAGAGAAATATTTAACTTAATTAATATGGGGTATTATGCAAGTATGATTATGAATATAGATATGTATTTGTTTATATGTGTTTGTATTCATATATATTATCCTTATTTTATAATTAAATAAGGTTATAATACGCGTATATATCCTTATATTATATATAATAAGGTTATAATGCGTATGTATATATATCCTATTTATAGAATTAAATAAGGTTATATAATGCATATAAAAAGATAGGTATTAACCTATCTGATTCTTTTTGTTTTAATAACTACTTCTTCACTAACTTGCTTAGGGGAGTTACCTACTCTTTCTTCAACTTTTTCTTTTTCTAAAGTAAAACCAGTAGGTAGTGTTTCTCTTGCTAATTTTTCTGTATATATTTCTGATATTGACATACCATCTGTTTTTTTATGATTTAGTTTGAATTCTGTTGGTATATGTTCTGTACAAGGACATAACTGCATATAAAATTCAAGATTATGAATACTTGAGAATCTTATTAAAGCATCTGTTGCTTTACATGGTCTACGCCCTACTATTACTGGATCTTTGAAGGGGATTATTGTTGCTAATGTAAATTTATCTCTTATTAAAGAAACTCCGCTAAGTGCAGTTGTAACAAGTTTATCATCATAAGCCATGATTTTACCCTTCTCTATTCCAAGTTCTTTTTTACGTTTTGCTATTTCGTATGATAAAGCAGGAAAATATCCACAACCAACATCAATTATATCTCTATCTAATCCATATTCTTTTTCAATTCTTGTCATCATTTGATGAAAAGGGTTAAATTTAGGATCTAAACTATCGATTGCAGAAAATATTTGAAAGAAGACATTATCCCCTATCATTGGCTCTCTATAAGCAGCTTTATAATAGTTTGATAAATAAGATGGTATACTTTCTTCAAGCCACATATACTCATCTTCATAACTTAATTGAGAATATCCTGTATAATACTTATTTAAGAACTCATGAAATCTTTTTTCTAATTCTTTTTCACTTATCATTCTAACCAACTCCCCCATTTGATTTGACTAATTATATCACAAAATTGTTTTTTAGTCAAATGTTTGTTCTAGTATATATTTCTTATATTTGTTAAATATAATATTAGGAGGCATATAATGACAAAGAAAAAACAAAATATAAAGTGTAATGTAGAAAGTTGTAGACACAATAATTGTAGTGAGAAAGAGTGTAAGTTACCAGAAATTAAGATTGGTAGTACTTGTAAAGATAATAGTGCTAATTGTAAAGAAGATACAATTTGTGATAATTTTGAAGAAGAAAAAGAGTAGATTCCCTACTCTTTTATTTTAATTTATCTAAAAAACTAGTACCTATTTCTGGTTGTTCTATTTCAAAATTTTCAGCTATTGTTGCACCAATATCAGCCATTGTTTGTAATGGGTCTAGACGACATGGATTCTTGAAATTACGACCAAATAATATAACTGGTACGTTTTCTCTAGTATGAGCGTTTCCAGTGAATGTTGGATCGTTACCATGATCAGCAGTAATAATTAACAAATCATCATTATTAAGTTTATTTAGAATCATTGGTATTTCTACGTCTAATTCTTCAATAGCTCTTCCATATCCTTCAACATCACGATTATGCCCATACAATGCATCAAAATCATTTAAATTTGTAATACATAACCCAGTAAAATTCTTAGTCATAATATCGGTTAATTTAGTTATAGTATCAATATTATTTTTAGCTCCTTTTATTGATTTAGATATACCTTCACCATCAAAAATTTCAGATATTTTACCTATAGATATTACACTGTAATCATTCTCAGTTAAAGTATTTAAAATACTCTTTTTAGGAGGTTTTAATGCAAAGTCTTTACGATCATTTGTAAATTTAAATTTTCCTGGTTTACCATTAAATGGTCTAGCAATAACTCTTGCAATTCGCCATTCATCAGTAGATGTTATTTTTCTTATTTTTTCACAATATGTATGTAGTTTTGATACTGGAATAATATCTTCGTGAGCAGCAATTTGTAATGTTGAATCACTTGATGTATAAAGTATTAGTGAACCATAATTCATGTGTCTTTCACCTAGTTCATTAATGATTTGTTCACCATTAATTACTTTATTTCCAATTACTCTTTTTTTTGTTATTTCTTCAATTTTGTCGATAAGTTCAATTGGAAAGGCTTTTTCAGTAAATGTCTTAAATGGTACTTCATTTTTTAATCCTACTATTTCATAGTGGCCAGTTAGACTATCTTTACCTATATTAGTTGGTCTAGCTATAGTATAGTAGGCATCAACATTTTCTTTATCTTCCATTGTTATCGTATTTAAAAATCCTAATTTTTCTAAATTTGGAATAAATAAATCATATTTTTCCATGATATGTTTTAATGTATTAGTACCATTATCTCCGTAGTTATTAGCATCAAGTGCTTCACCTACTCCTAGCGAGTCTAATATTAGTACAAAAATTCTTTTGAATTTCATATATTCACTTCCTTATTTTTGACTTCTTGGATGGAATTCTTCGTATTCTTTTTTTATTTTATTATTTGATATATGAGTATATATCTTAGTAGTAGCAATATCAGAATGTCCTAATAATTCTTGGATACTACGTAAATCTGCTCCATATTCTAACATATGGGTTGCAAAACTATGTCGTAATGAGTGTGGTGATACATCTTTATTTATTCCTTTTTCTTGTAATAGTTTTTTTAATATTTTAAAGAAACTAAATCTGCTTAATCTTCCACCTAAATTATTAAGAAATAAATACTCACAATTTTTTCTTTTTAAGAGCATGTTTCTTACCTCTAAATAATTTAATAAAGATTCCATTGTATATTCACCGATAGGTACAATTCTTTCTTTACTACCCTTACCATAGCATCTAATAATACAGTTTTCTAAATCAAAATCATTTAGTTTTAAATCTAATAATTCTGTAATTCTTAGACCTGTGCCATACATCAATTCTAGCATAGATTTATTTCGATAGTCAAATTTAGTCTTGCACTTTATATCAAGTAATTTATCTACTTCATCAACAGTTAATACGTTTGGTAATTTTTTTCTTAATTTTGGTCTTTCGATAGTTTCTGATACATCAATATTTATTATTTGTTTTTGGAATAAGTAATTATGAAAAGCTTTTATTGTAGTTAATTTTCTAGCTATTGAAGATGTTTTTGTTTCTTCTTTATTTAATTTTTCTAAGTATTTTTCAATATCACTTTTACTTATATCTCTAGTTTGATAAATATGTTTTTCTTCTAAATATTTCATATATTTATTTAAGTCATTTTTATAGGAATTACTTGTATTTTTACTTAATCTTTTTTCAAACATTATATAATTAATAAAATTGTCAATATCGTGTTTCATATTATCACCATTATTATTATAACACTTTTATATTTAGATTTCATAAAAAACATTTGTACGATATCTTAGATAATGTTATAATAATTTACGTAAGGAGGTCTTGTATGAATGAATTATTAGCGCGTAAGATGAATCCTAAAAGTTTGGATGAAGTTGTTGGACAAGAACATTTAATTGGTAATAATAAAATCTTATCTAATTTAGTAAAAAATAAGCGAATTTTTTCAATGATTTTATATGGTCCTCCGGGTATTGGTAAAACTTCTATTGCAACAGCTATTGTTAATGATTTAGGATGTAAATATCGTTTTTTAAATGCTACTATTAATAATAAAAAAGATTTTGATCAAGTAGTTGAAGAAGCAAAAATGTTTGATGGTCTTGTTCTAATTATGGATGAAATACATCGTCTTAATAAAGATAAGCAAGATTTATTATTACCACAATTAGAAAGTGGTTTAATTACTCTTATTGGTATGACTACTTCTAATCCATATCATGCGATTAATCCAGCTATTAGAAGTAGATGTCAGTTATATGAACTTAAACCCTTAAAGATAGATGATATTACTAAAGCTTTGAAAAAAGCTATTAAAAGTGGTAATTTACCTAAAATTAAAATAAATGATGATGCTATTGATTATATTGCTAAAATATCTGGTAATGATCTTAGATATGCATATAATCTTTTAGAAGTTGCATATTATTCTACTAGTGATAAAAAGATAGATTTAGATATTTTGAAGAAAATTAATAATAAACCTGCTTTTTATAGTGATAAAGATGGTGATGGTCATTATGACTTATTAAGTGCTTTTCAAAAATCGATTAGAGGTAGTGATGTTGATGCTGCCCTACACTATCTTGGAAGATTAATTGAATTTGGTGATTTGGATAGTATTTATAGGCGAATGAGCGTTATTTGTTATGAAGATATTGGACTTGCTAATCCTAATATGGGGCCTAGAGTTATGGCAGCTATTTCTGCTTGTGAATTGGTTGGATTGCCTGAGGCACGTATTCCTCTTGCTGAAGTAGTTGTTGAACTTGCTTTATCTCCTAAATCTAATACTGCTTATTTAGCTTTAGCTAGAGCTTTAGAAGATATAGAAAAAGGAAATATTGGACCTATTCCTGATGTTATTAAGATTAATACTACGACATATAAATATCCACATGATTATCCAGGTAGTTTTGTTGTTCAACAGTATATGCCTGATAATTTAGTTGGTAAAAAGTATTATATTCCTAAAGATAGTGGTTATGAAATTAATTTAAAACAAGTTTATGATAAAATAGATAAATTAAAAAAGAGAAATTAATTCTCTTTTTTATTTTCTTTTCTTTGGATATATTGCAGTATTAAAGTTTTCCATTTTAGTTGTTGATGTATATATACCCCTGTTAATATGATTAATCCTGGTCCTACCAGAATCAATATAAGAGTTCCTGTTCCAAATGTATCAAAAGCTGATAGGTATGATATTGCTGTCATTCCTCCTAATATTAGTGTTATAGTTAGAATGATAGAGCTTAATATTGATAAAGCAGCAATTGATTTATTGACTTCTGTCATGAAAAAATTATCAGGATTCATTTCATTACTGTTATATTGATTTTGTTGGTTATTAATGTTTTGTTGCATATTATTATTAATTTGATTATTATTTGGTATTTGTTGATTTAAATTTTCTTGATGAACGTTGTTTATATTTTGAACGTTTGGTTTTGGTGTTCCGCATTTTGGACATGCATTGTGATAATTGTTATATTTTATTGTACATACTGGACAACATATTAAATTCTGATCATTATTCATTTTCTTACTCCTTTTAATAGCGATCTATTGGAAGCATTGTTGCTCCAATAATACCGGAATCATTATTATTCTTTGCTATAAATATATCATATTCTTTTAATTTAATCTTTAGTTTTTTTAAATAATGTTCATGATAATTAGAAAAACTTCCACCAATACATATATTTTTAATTTTAATTTCTTGATTTATTAGGTTAATTCCTTTTGTAAAATCATCAATATATTCTAATAAAAGTTCTTGATTTTTATTTTTATCTTCAAATATGGAACCTCTAGGTAATTTTTTCTTTTTTAATTTATTATATCTTTTTGATAGCTTTTTAAAACTAGATATATATTTATCATGCTTAGTATTTGGTATTTTATTTATCTTTAAAATTTTCCATATTTCTTCATCTTTAGATAATTTTATTGTATTGTTTTCTTTTTTTATTAGAGAAAACCCTACTCCTGTTCCTATTGTTATCATCAGAAATTCATTATAGTTATTAAAATATGCTTCTCCTACAGCTGCACAGTTACAATCATTATCTATATATATTTCACAATTATATTTTGATAAAGCTTCTTTAAAATCAATTTTACTAACAACTAAAGCTTCACTTCCGTAAAAAATAGCATTATTTATATCTACTCCTCCAGGACAACCTATACCTATATAATTTATTTTATTATTTTTAATAAAATTATCGATATTTTTTATTAAAAATTTTATATATTTTTTAGTAATATATTTTTTTAGAATTTTATTAAATATTTTAGAAGGTCTTTTATATAATATATATGTTTTTTCTATTATTTTATTGTTTTCAATTAGACCTAGTCCGATATGACTAGCACCAATATCAATACCTAATTTCTTCATATTAATTCACCATCTTTTTAAAACTTTCTATTGACGTGTTTTTATATATTATATATCTTGGTAATTTATATTTATCAATATTTTGATTAGATTTCTTATTTCCACCAATAAATGCGATTTTAAAATCTAATTCTTTTAAAACTTCTATTGATTTATCATCATATAAATAAAAGGGAAAACAAAATGATAAATTATTATCTACTTCTTTTAATGATTTATTTAAATCGTTTATTATATCTTCTTTATTAGAACAAAGAAGTTCTGCCCCTCTTGTTTTATTTGAACATTTATTTTCGTCATGCATTAAATGGGTGTGTGATTGAATATCTAAATAATTAGATTGATAGTTTTTAGAGTCCCACCATCCTGTTATTAGAAATAAAGTTGCGTTTATTTCATATTTTTCAAGAAGAGGTATTAATTTATTTCCATTTAT
Source organism: Bacilli bacterium (assembly GCA_017436345.1). Classification (GTDB taxonomy): domain Bacteria; phylum Bacillota_I; class Bacilli_A; order RF39; family UBA660; genus RUG11788. The sequence goes on along the minus strand of JAFSDH010000008.1, from coordinate 63,444 downwards.
TGTACTAGTTCCCATTGCTCCATCATCAATAGTTAATAAAACTGATTTTTTAGGTAAATCTATTTCTTTATATATCCAGCTTTGATATTCTTCAATTGTTAAAGTTTTGAAATTGTTATCTTTTAAATATTTTAATTGTTTTTCAAAATCTTTAATGTCAAGACAAATAGATTCATTACACTTTTCAGTATTTTTATCATAAAAGAAATGATAGTTTAATACAGCTATATTAGTTGCTTTTTCACCATAATATACATTTATATTTTGATTGTTGATTATTTTTTTTAAGTCATTTAAAGTTGTATATCTATTAAAATCATAATAGGAAACACCTTCATTTTCTTTGTTTTCATTCTTTTCAATATTTTCCTCATTTATAGTTAATTTAATTAAATTTGAGGCGTTTTTGTAGTAACTAAAAGAGTCTTTAATTATTTCTTCATAATTATTTTCTTTAAAGTAATTAATTATGTTGTTATAAAAGCTATTAGTAATACATTCATCGATATCACAAATATTTTTTATTATAGGTATATTAATACTAATATTTTCTTTTAATCTTTCCTCTTTAGATTCTGTATTATCATTTTTAATTATTTCTTTATTTATTTTTTCTGTTTCTTTTGAATCATATTTATGATTCAAATTTATTAATGAAACAAGTAAGGTTATAGCGCATAGAAGTATGAAAATAATTTTTTTCATTTTATCACCTAATATTATTATAAAATAAAAAAGTAGATTTCTCTACTTAATTATTTTTAACAAATTTATTAAATTTATTTATTTCTTTATCTTCTAAATCAGTTTTTTCTAATTTTTCAAATAATTTCTTTTGTTCATAAGTTAATTTTTCTGGGAATTTTACATCGATAACGACATACATATCTCCTTTATTTCTTGTCGTTGCGTTTTTAATTCCTTTTTCTTTAATGCGGTGTTTGTCTCCAGTATTTGTTCCTGATGGAATAGTAAGTTTTATATTGCCATATATTGTTGGGATTGTTTTTTTGCATCCTAGGGCTGCTTCTGCGACTGTTATAGGTACTTTTAGATAGATATCATCATCATCTCTTTGGAAAAATTCGTGAGGTTTAACAGTAAACTCTAAATATAAATCTCCATTTGGTCCGCCGTTTATTCCAGCTTCTCCTTTTCCACTAAGACGTAAGCGATTACCTGTATCTACACCAGCAGGGATAGTTACATTTAATGTTTTATCTTTATTAATTGTTCCTCTTCCATGACAATGATTGCATTTTTTCTTGTATGTTTTACCTTCTCCATTACAGTCAGGGCATGTAGTGCGTGTCATAAAACTTCCAAATAAACTTCTTTGTTGTTGAGTAACTGTTCCACTACCATGACAAGTCGAACAAGTTTCAGAGTCGAATCCTCCTTCTCCCTTACACTCATCACATTTTTCACTTACATTTACTTTAATTTGTTTTTCGCAACCGAATACAGCTTCTTCAAAATCTAAATTAATATGGATTAGTTTATCACTACCTCTAGTTTGTCTTGATTTACTTCCACCGCTTGAACCAAATCCAAAACTATTTCCAAAAATACTATCAAAGATGTCAGAGAAATCAAAATCTTGAGCATTAAAACCACCATATCCTCCAGCGCCACCTGCGGCTTGTTGAAAGGCATCATGGCCAAATTGATCATATTGTTTTCTTTTATTTTCATCAGATAGAACAGCATAAGCTTCTTGGACTTCTTTAAATTTAGCCTCTGCATTTTCTTCTTTACATATATCAGGATGATATTGCTTTGCTAGTTTACGAAAAGCACTTTTTATTTCTGCTTGACTAGCATTTTTATTTACGCCTAGCGTTTCATAATAGTCTTTACTACTTGCCATTTTTACTTCACCTCTGTACTATCATATATATTTTCAAATTTATTAATTAAATTATCAAAATATTTAATTGCGTTTTCATATACTTCTTTATCTTCTAGATTGATTCCTAAGACATCAAAAGCTTCTTTAGGCCACTTGTCTGATCCTACTTTTAAAAATTTTAAATAATTATCTAACATTGCCTCATCACCATTTAATATTTTAGATGCTACTGTACAGGCAACACTTATACAAATTGCATAACTATATAGATAAAAATGCATATAATAATGACTTCTTCTTACCCAACTATTTTTGCAGTATTCATCATCTAATTCAACTGTATTTCCGTAATATTTTTTTAATGATTCATAAACTAAATTATTCATGAATTCCTTAGTTATTGTATTGTCTTCTTCAACGTGCTTATACATTTCCTGTTCTATTTTTCCTTCACGAACAGAACCAAATAAGTTTGAAACGATTACATCCATAATATTGGATATTCCTGTAAGACGTTCTTCTTTATTTTGTCCATTTTCAGATAAATAACTTGAAAGTAAACATTCATTTGTTAAAGATGCTACTTCTGCAATAATTGAAGATGCATTTCTATATTGCATTGGGTTGTTTTCTTTAATGTATTGATGATGTACATTATGTCCACCTTCATGTGCAATGGTTGAAACATCTTCTAATCCGCCATTGTAACTCATTAAAATTCTTGAATCTTGCATTATAGTAGAGAAAGAATAGGCTCCACTACATTTTCCTTTATATTGACAATAATCTATATAATTATTATCAAAAATCTTTTTAAATTTCTTAGTATATTCTTTTCCTAATGGTTTGATGGCATCTAGTATTAGTTGTTGTGCTTCTTCAATTGAATATTTTTTATCACTGTTTGCAATTTCTACATTTAAATCATATAAGTGTAAATTATCTAAATTTAATACTTTTTTTCTAAGTTTAAAGTATTTTTGTAATATATCTAAATTGTCTTCTGTAGCATTTATTAATGCATCAAATACGTTATTATTTAAATTTAAGGAAAATAATCTAGATTCCCATGAATTATTAAAATGTCTTATCTTAGCCATCTTATCATGCATATTTACATAGCTATTTAGTAAAGCAGCATTTGTAGCACTATATTGGTTTATTACTTTATAGAAAGATTCATATACGTTTTTTCTTATTTCTCTATTGTTGTTATGCATTAAAGCACGGTAATTATTTGTTGCGATTTCTTGAGTAGTACCATCTTCTAAAGTAATGGTTCCATAATTATGTTCATTATTCAGTAAATTTGATGATATATCATCATAACTATTCATTGCATTCAATAAAGTTGTAATGATTTTTTCTTCTGATTCTGTTAAAATATGCTTTTTTTCACGATATATTTTATCTAAGTCACTTTTATATTCATTTAGCTTTGGTTCATTAATAAACAACTGATTATATTCTTCTTGGTCTAATTTTAATAATTCAGGAGCAAAGAAACTTGTATTCGACTCTAATTCTGTACATAATAATTCAACTTTATTTTTACGTTCTATACTTGTTGCATTGCCTAATTCTTGATCATTTATTAAATAGGAATATACATATAAGTCTTCACAAATTGCTTCTATATATAAGTCTTTTTTTAGATATTCATATAATTTTTTTGCGTTTTTTGTACAATTTTTATATTCTTTTAGGCACTCAATATCTTTTTTTACCTCTTCAAATCTTTTATTAAAATCATTTTCATCTTTGAAAAAAGACGTTAAATCCCATTTATATTTTTCGGGTACTTCATTTCTATTATTATATTTTTGCATATTTTTCCCTTTCTATATTAGTGAAAAGTTCTAGTTTCCTAGAACTTTTTTAATTATTCATCGTCTTCTTCGTAGTCTGCTTCTTTTACATTATCATTTGAAGTTGTTTCATCACTATTTGCTGCTTGTTCTTTTTGAATATTTTCATATACTTTAGTAGCTAAAGCCATAGCTTTTTCTTGAAGTTTTTCTGTTTTTGATTTAATTTCATCGTAATCATCACCTTCAAGTTCCTTCTTTAAGTCTTCGATTAATTCTTCAGCTTCTTCTTTTTCTTTAGAATCAACTTTATCTCCTAAATCTTTTAGTGCTTTTTCTGTTTGGAAAATCATTTGTTCAGCATCATTTCTTAAATCAGCTTGTTCTTTACGTTTTTTATCTTCTTCAGCGTTTTCTTCTGCTTCTTTCATCATTCTTTCTACTTCTTCGTCAGAAAGATTAGTTGATGCTGTAATTGTGATTGATTGTTCTTTATTTGTTCCTAAGTCTTTTGCTTTAACATTAACGATACCATTTGCATCAATATCAAATGTTACTTCGATTTGTGGTACTCCACGAGGTGCTGCTGGAATTCCTGTTAATTGGAAACGACCTAATGTTTTGTTATCAGCTGCCATGCTTCTTTCACCTTGTAAGATATGTAAGTCTACTGCTGGTTGATTATCTGCAGCTGTTGAGAATACTTGTTTTTTGCTTGTTGGAATTGTTGTATTTTTTTCAATTAATACAGTCATAACTCCACCAAGTGTTTCTAATCCTAAAGATAGAGGTGTAACGTCTAATAATACAATATCATTAACTTCACCTGTTAATACTCCACCTTGAATAGATGCACCCATTGCTACTACTTCATCAGGATTTACTTCACGTGATGGTTCTTGTCCTAATTCTTTTTTGATTATTTCTTGAACCATAGGAATACGAGTAGATCCTCCTACTAATAATACTTTATCAATTTCTTCTTTTTTGATATTAGCATCTTTAATAGCTTGACGAACTGGTTTTAATGTAGATTCTACTAAATCAGAAATTAAGTCTTCAAATTTAGCACGAGTTAATGTCATGTCTAAGTGAAGTGGTCCATCTTCTCCTTGAGAAATGAATGGTGCTGAAATTTGTGTTGTTGTCATACCAGATAAATCTTTTTTAGCTTTTTCTGCTACTTCTTTTAATCTTTGCATTGCCATTTTATCTTTAGTTAAGTCAACTTTGTTTTCTTTTTTAAATTCAGCTACTAAGTAGTCCATAATTCTATTATCGAAGTCATCTCCACCTAATTTATTATTACCAGCTGTAGATTTAACTTCAAATACTCCATCACCAAGTTCCATTACTGAAACGTCGAATGTTCCTCCACCTAAGTCATAAACTAATACTGTATGGGCATTTTCTTGTTTATCTAAACCGTAAGCAAGAGCTGCTGCTGTTGGTTCGTTAATAATTCTTTCTACTTCTAAACCTGCAATTTTACCTGCATTTTTAGTAGCTTGACGTTGAGCATCATCAAAGTATGCTGGAACTGTAATAACTGCTTTAGTTACTTTTTCTCCTAAATAACTTTCTGCATAATCTTTTAAATATCCTAAAATCATTGCTGAAATTTCTTCTGGTGTATATTTTTTACCATCTAATTCAGTTTTTTTACTAGTTCCCATTAATCTTTTAATTGATGAAACTGTATTTGGATTTGTTAATGCTTGACGCTTTGCAGCATCCCCTACTATTTTTTCTCCATTTTTAAATGCTACTACTGATGGGGTTGTTCTTCCTCCTTCTGGATTTGGAATTACATGCGCTTCTCCACCTTCTAATACTGCAACACAACTATTTGTTGTACCTAAGTCTATACCTATAATTTTACTCATATTTATCTCTCCTTATTTCATTATTATTTATTTTTATTTTTTTATTCATTAATTTATTTTATTTACTTTAACACTAGCAGCTCTAATTACTCGACCTTTTAATATATATCCTTTAATTAGAACTTCTAGAACCATATTATCTTCTTTTGTTTGATCTTGGTCAATTAACATTGCTTCCATTGTATTTGGATCAAATTCTTTATTTGTACAATCAATTTCTTCTACCCCATATCTTTTTAAAGTTTCGTTTAGGCTTGTATATAGTATTTTAAAACCATCTAGAAATTTATTTAGATTTGGGTCATCTGATTTTTGAAGTTTAATTGCTCTTTCGAAATTATCTAATACTGGTAGTATGTCCAATATAATATCTTGATTAGCGAATTTCAACTTTGTTGCAACTTCTTCATCTTTTCTTTTTCGATAATTTATTAGTTCGGCATGAGAAGCTTTTAATTTTTCTTCTAAATTTTGAATATTATTTTTTAGTATTAATACTTCTTCACTTTCTTCAAAATCATCTATTTCTTCATTACATTTACAATTTCCTTTGCATTCACATTCATGATTTTCTTCATTGCAATGACATTCGTGCTCTTTTTTTTCTAAGTCTTCATTATTCATTTTATATCTCCTTATCTTTCTATGTTTTCTTTAATAAATTCAAGTAATGTTACGACACGATCATAATCCATTCTTTTTGGTCCAACAACAACAAGTTTTCCTTCTTCTTTAGGTGTTTTATAACTTGTTTCTATAACAGTCATATCTTCATCCAAGTTGTTTTCTTTTCCAATATAGATGTTTATATCATTATTATCGCTTCTAATTTCATCAACATATTTAATCATATTTTCATCTTCAAGTTTGTCGAGAATTTCGCTTACTTTTTCAATGTTGTCAAATTCCTTATGTTTAAGTAAGTTCTTTTTACCAACAATATCAACGTTTTTACTTGTGAAATTATTAAATACATTATAGAAAGCATTATAAAGTTTTTCATGTTCTTCTACGTAATTAGCAATTATTGGTTTTATTTCATATTCTAATTTTTGCCCAACTTCATCAATTGGCGTTCCAACAATCATATTGTTGATAAGACTAACTGTCTTTTTTACATCATTAATATCTACGTTAGGTAGTGTTATGTTTTTGTGTTCTACATAACCCATATTAGTTACAACAATAACAATTAAGCTATCAGTATTTAATGGAACTATGCTTATTTCTTTTAAAGTATTTGAATGAGATGCTGTTCCTAATTTTATAGATGTGTAATTAGTCATTTCAGATATTAATTTTAAACTTTCAGATACACAATCACTAAATTGTAATTGGTTATTTCTAAAAATTATTTGTAATTTTAACATATCTTCAGCGTTCATCTTTTTTAATTCCATAAGATTGTCTACATAATAGCGATAACCTTGTTCACTAGGTATTCTTCCTGATGATGTATGGGTTTTTTCAAGTAAGCCTAATTCTTCTAAGGCTGCCATTTCGCTTCGTATTGTTGCGCTTGAACAGTTAAGAGTATCACATATTAGATTAGAACCTACAGGTTTAGCTAATTTAATATATTCTAGAACTATTATTTTTAATATTTCTTTTTGTCTTTCTGTAAGCATTTCTACCTCCTAGCACTTCTTACTTCCAAGTGCTAATATCATTATATTATTGTTGTTAGCACTTGTCAACAATGTTTGCTAATTTTTTTTAAAAAAAAGAAAAGAGAATTATCTTCTCTCTTTAAATTTCTTACGATCTTGCATTTTTTCTTTAAATGTTTTTTTCTTAATATCAAATCTATATATTGCAATCAAAGATGATATTAATTCTATACTATAATCAAATACACTTACATATGCACCAACTGCTAATGTATATACTATCCATAATATTGATGCTACAACAGCTACTTTACGATATAGTTTCATATCTTCTGTATATAAAGCAACGAAGAAGATAATACTTATAATAACTGGTAAAATACTATATACATCAGTATATGATATGAATCCAAATATTACTACTAATGTTAAGAAAATAGTAGCAACATACGGTGGACATTTTTTTCTTTTTTTATGAAAAATATAAAAAATTATTGATCTTGTTATACCAAATAAACTATTGTTTACTCCAGCATACGCATCTAACATAATATATTCTAATGTATAAAATGTATTAGCAAATATTTGTGTTTTTAGAATATTACCTCTTTTTTTAAATTGAAAGCTTAGTGTATATAATATAAATGCCATGAAGGCAAAAATATGTGCTATATTAGTTGCTGTCATCTAAATTATTCCTAATGTTTTCAAATTCATTACAAAGTCTTCTGCTGTTTTATCAATAAAACGACAGATTGGTCCTGTTTCAAAAACAATATTTTTTCTTTCTTTAGATTCTTCTATTATTAATCCCATTTTATCAATAATTATTTGTAATTTACTAGTATCAATTTCTTCTATTTCGGTATTTATATTGGGACATTCTTCATAAAATAATGATAAGTCAAGATTATATATATCAATTAATTTAATATTTAGATTGGTATAATCATTATATAATATTTTTAAAATTAATTCTGGTGTTGTCTTTTTTACTTCACCAGTATTGTATTTTATTTCTGTTAGTTCAAAATTACAGTAGTTTTTTAAAAACATTCCGAACCAAATCATATCAGTAAATAAATGACAATAATATCCTAAATTAAAGTCATTATCTTTTAAAGTATCTTGATATTTTTTTAAGAAATCATCTATTTCTGGAACATCACCTTCTTGTTTTAAAAAGTGTGTTTTTGCCTTACTTTCTCCTATTTGTTTACTTATATCTGGAGCTATACTTCCTAAGAAGAATTCTTTTTCATTTCTTTTTAATATTTCATTAACGCGTTTTGCTACGCATATATGCATTATTGCTGATGCCATATTATCACCTATTATCATTATAACAAAAAAAGATAAATAATGTTTACTTACCTTTTTTATTTGACTTTATTTGACGTTTTTCTAGATATATTTCAAATATTTGATAATTAAATTATCTTTTTTAGTTGTTTTTTCAACACCAATAAATTTATATTTACCAAATTTTCTAATACTAAATATATCATTTTCTTTTAATATATATGAATTTTTATTTAATATTTCATAGTTTAGAATAATTTCTTTATTTTTAATTTTGTCTATTACATTATTTCTATTTGTATTAATAATATGAGCGATTATTGTATCTATTCTTAAACTTGATACGATAATGTTATATTCTTCATATTTTTGTTTATAGTTATTCACTTCGTTTATGTCTTTTTCTATTAATTCTATTTCAGCATTTTTAATGAATAATAGATTAGATTTTATGTACTTATCTATTACATCTAAAATGAAAATATAATATTTATCTTCATTGACAATTATGTCTCCAAACATTTCGTTTGTAATATTTAAGGAAAACAAGCTTCCTAAGATATCTTGATGTCTTAGTTTTATTTTACTTTTTATTTCGTATGTTTTAATATTAGGTATATTGCTAGTATATAGGATTATTTTATTGCATTCTGGATATGTTTCAAATATTTTGTATTCATTCTTCTTTAATTTACTTTTTACTTGATTTGCTTCTTTTTGATCTAAGAAATAAGTATAGTCACCGCGCTTAATTTTATCAATATTTTTCTTAATGTTATAAATAGTAATCACCTTTTATTAGTATACCAAAGAAAAATAATAAAGAAAAGAGAGATTAATTCTCTCCTTCTTCTAGCATTGTAGTTATGAAAATACCATATCCCATATTGTTTTTATTTTGAATTGCATGAGTTATTGCACCTATTAATTTATTATCTTGGATTATCGGGCTTCCACTCATTCCTTTTATTACTCCTCCAGTTTTATCTATTAAGTTTTTATCGGTTATTTCAAATAGAATGTTTTTAGTTTTAGAATTTGAATCTATTTTTATGATATTAATTTCATATTTTTCTTTTTTATTTTCTTCTAAAACAGTATAAATATATGCTTTTCCTTCATGTATTTCATTGTTTTTAGCTACTTCTATTAAATTATTTTTTTCTCGATTTAAATAGTAATTACCAAAGATACCATTTTCTGTATTTTCTTTAATGTTACCATATATATTTGATTTGTTTAAACTTGCTTCTTTTTCTCCGGTTTTATTTTTATTTGTTTTATTTATATCTGTTATAGTTGATTCGAAGATTGTTCCGTTTTTAACGTTTACTTTAGATTTAGAATAACTCTCAATTACTTCATGACCTAAAGCTCCATATATTTTTGTTTCTGGATCTATATATGTTAAGGTTCCAATACCAGATATTGTATCTTTAACATATAGTCCTGTTTTATATATTCCATTTTTATCTTTTATTACTTGTAGTTTAGTTTTAATTTCTTTATTATTTCTTTCTATAGTAATAGGTATTTCATTTTTATTTAATGATATCTTTATTTGATTAATCATTTCCTCAATATTATTTACGTTTTTATCATTTATTTTTATTATTTTATCGCCCAGTTTTATATTATTAGATAGATTTATGTTTTTGTTATTTATTTCATAAAAACCAACAATTATTATTCCGCTTGATTCTATTTCAATACCAATATTTTCACCTCCTAGTATAACTTTGTTAGAGTATGCTTTTATTGGTACTGGTATAAATAAAGATAAAATTGGTAAGACTAATAGTAGTTTATTTTTTATTTTCATATCTCATCTCCTTTTTTAAAATTAAACTACATTATTATTTTTATCATAAAAAAAATTACCATAACTGGTAATTAATTCTTTATTCCTCTAAATTCATTATGAATCATATTTTGACCTTGAGAATTCATGATTTGTTTAGCTGGACCACTATTATCTCTTACAACTGATTTAAATCTATCTTGTTGTGTTGGCATTTTACTCATTCCAGCTACATTACTTGGTTGATTACTTACTCCAGCAATACTGCTTGGTCCTCTATTTATTCCGGCTATATTACCACTTTGTAAATTTTTTGATGCTGGATTAAAATTATTTTGACCATAACCTCCAAAACCATTATTAAACATTTTACCACTCCTATTCTAATTAAATTATAACATAAATGTTTTTAAATAAATATTTTTTAAATATTACTTTACTATTTTTTACAAAAAAAAGAAGAATTATTCTTCTTCTATTTTAAATTCACTTAAAGAACCATCTTTATTTAAAATTTTATTTACATTTTCTTCTGCATTTTTTAATTTTTCATCACATGTTTTAGCTATTTTCATAGCTTCAGTAAATTTATTAATTGCATCATCAAGTGGTACATTACCACTTTCTAAATCTTTTACAATTGCTTCTAAATTATTTAAATTTTCTTCAAAACTTAATTCTTTTTCTTTTGCCATAAAATCTCCTTATAAATTTTTATAATACTTTTGAATTTATTTTTCCATCAACTAACTCTATTTCTAATAAATCATCTTTTTTAATATCCTTGATACTAGAAATTACTTTATCATTCTTTCTAGTAATAGAATATCCTCTTTTTATTGTTGATAATGGATTTAGTGTTTCTAATTTATTAATAAGTAATAAATATTTATTTGTATTATTATTTAAATTATTTTTTATATTTATATTTAATTTATCGATTAAATTATTATATTGTTCTTGTTTTTGCTTATAAATTAATTCAGGATTATTAAGTATATAGCTTGATTTTAAATTTCTTAATCGATCTTTATTTAAATTAATTATATTAATTATATTTAATTGTAATCTTTCTAATAAATTATCAAATTTTTGTTCTTTTGTTTCATATATATTCAAAGGATTTTTTAATACGTAGCTATTAATTAAATTATCTAGTTTTTCTTTTTTATTTTTGATAATATTCGTAGTACTTTTATTTAATCTTATATATATTTGATTTAAATAATTATAAAAGTCACTTATATTAGGTACCGCCATTTCAGCAGCACCAGTTGGTGTTGGGGCTCTTAAATCACTTACAAAATCACAAATTGTGAAATCTATTTCATGTCCTACCGCTGATATTACTGGTACATCTAAAGCATATATAGCTCTTGCTACGATTTCTTCATTAAAACACCACATATCTTCAATAGATCCCCCACCACGGCCAACAATTAAAACATCTAAATCAAAGTTTTTAGTTAAATTTATGTTTCTTACAATGTCTTCTGCTGCTTCTTTTCCTTGAACAAGACTAGGAAAAAGTATAGTTTCAGCGATTGGCCAACGTCTTTTTATTGTTGATAATATATCTTTGATAGCTGCTCCGGTTGGTGCTGTAATAATACCAATTTTTTTAGGCATTTTGGGAATTTTTTTCTTTTTTGATTCGTCGAATAAACCTTCTAGTTCTAATTTCTTTTTTAATTTTTCAAATTCAATATATAAATTACCAATACCATCTTCTATCATATCTGTAACATATATTTGATAGCCACCAGTTGCTTCATAAACACTTACTTTCCCAATTATTAAGACTTTACTCCCATCAACTGGTGTAAATTTCAATTTAGAGGCATTTGTAGCAAACATAACCGCATTTATTCTTGTGTTTTCATCTTTAATAGTAAAATATAAATGACCTCTGGAATGAGCTTTAAAATTAGATATTTCTCCCTTTAAACAAACTCTGTTTAAATTAGAATCATTATCTATTTTATATTTTATATATCTAGTTAACTGTGTAACTGTTATATAATTTTCATTCATTATTTTTCCTCACTATGAAATATTTTATCTAATGTTGCATTAATCATTTTAGTTACTTTTTCATCGCTATACTTTTTAGATAATTCAATAGCTTCATTTATTGAAACAACACTTGGAGTATCAGTATATTTTAGTTCATAAATACCAATTGAAATAATAGCTTTATCTACTTTAGATAATCTATCTATATTCCATTCAACTAAATATTCATTTGCTAATTTAGAAATTTCTTCTTGTTTTTCAATAACACCATTAACTAATTGATTAACAAAATCATTTTCTACTTCAAGTAATTCTTTAATAATGTTTTTTACACTATACTCAGTTTTTGTATTTTCATAAATATATACTTGGTATAATGCTTTCATAGCTATTTCTCTTAATTCGCTTCTGTTTTTCATAATAAATCACCTGTATAGATTTTATCATAAAAGAAAAACAAAGTCATTAGTTACTTTGTTTTATTTTACTTTTATCACTTATTATTAGTATAACTTAAAAAAATAAGAAAGATTCTTCTTTCTTATTTTATATTCTAGCACTCATCAAATTACTAGATGAGTATCTTTTAAGTCCTTTATTAAAAAATAGAAATGCTAAAATTGTTGTTAAAATTGTTATTACTATAATTATTAATGTATATAAAAGATTAAATTCAGTAATTACTTGAATTGGTAAATATACCATATATCCTATTGGTAATAATGTATAGAATAATGTTTTTACTGTTTTATTAAATATTCCTTCTGGGTATGTTGAAAAGTGAATTGCCATACTATTCATATTTTGTTGAATCATATCCCCTTTTGTTATATAAAATGATGTTGAACCACTTATAATTGAAATATTAGTTAATATAATTGCTCCTAAGACACTAAATAATATAAATAATAGCCAACCTTTAAAACTTAATCCTACTATGATAGTTACAATTATTCCATAGATCAAATCTCCAAGTGCAGAAATTGATGTAGAAGAAGTTATAACGTTTAGTAAGATGTTTTTTGGTTGTACAATATAACTATCTAATTTACCATTAGTGATTAAATCTGACATTTTATAAGCATTATGAAATAATATATGTGATATACCATAAGTTGTTGCAGATAATGCCCATAGTAGCATTACTTGTGAAAAACTATAACCTCCAATAGAATCTTTTATTGAATATAAAATGATCCATTGGACAATAAAACTGGCATTATTTAATATCATAAAAGTTACATTAGTAATAAAAGTTATAGGGTTAAGCATTTCTCTCATTATATTATATTTTACTGCAAGAGATGCACTTTTTAATTCTTTTTTAACCTCCATTAACATTCAATTTCTTCACTCCCTTTCTATATATAATTGTAGCTATTAATAAAATAACTACGATATAGATAATTTGACTTAACAATACTTTTTTAAACATAGAGAATGAGAAATCAACAAATAATTTAGCTGGTCCATAATTTACTACAAATATTGGAGTACATTTCATTATTGGTTGTAAGATTTTTGGGAATAATTCAACTGGGAATAATGTACCTATTACCAAAATTATTTTATCATATATCCATTGGAAAGGAGTTGTATCTTCTATCCAAAATGAGAATAAACTTATAGCTATTCTAATTAGGCTATTTATTATAGAACCAAGTATTACACTTATTATAATAAATGGTATGTTTTGGATAAAGAATCCATCTAATGGTCCTACAAATATTAGTCCTAATATAACACTCATTATTGAATAACATATAAATTTAAATGTAATATCTCCAAAGTGTTTAAATACAATGAATGATAAGTAATTATATGGTTTATTTAAGTTATATGCTATACTACCACTTTTGATATCATTACATATTTGTTCTGTTAAAGTTCTATTTCTATTTCCATACCACATACATTCAGTAACTAATACATACCAAATCATTTGTGTTATAGAGTATCCTTCTATTAAACTAGATGGATCTTGGTATAAATATTTCCATAAACATAAGAATATATATATTGTTACTGAATATGCAATAAATCCAAATAATATATTACTTATGTATTGTATACTTTCTAGAAAAGTCATTTTGTATATAGATAAATATTTCTTCATATTATTTTTTCTCTTTATATATTTCAGTTATTATATTTTCTAGAGGTTCATTGGAAATATTCATATCTATAATTTTATCAGTACCAATTAAGTCTATAACTTCACTTATTTTTCTTTTACTTGTATCTACACTTATTTTTAAATTATGTTCTTTTGCTTTTATTACTTCAATTCCTTCTTCTTCTTTTAAATTTATTGTTGCATTTAATTTTACTTCTACTATTTTTTTATTTAAGTAATGGTATTTTAAGTTTTCCATTGAGTCATCCATAACTATTTTACCATTATTAACTATTATGATACGTTTACATAGTTTTTCTATATCTCCTATGTCGTGGCTAGTTAAGAAGATAGTTGTTTTTTGTTCTTTATTTAGTCTCTTTATTAAAATACGAATTTTTTCTTTAACGACTGGATCAAGTCCAATTGTTGGTTCATCTAAGAATAATATATCAGGTTTATGTATTAAACTTGCTGCTATTTCACAACGTATTCTTTGACCTAAAGAAAGATTTCTAACTGGCGTATTTATTATTTCTTCTAATTCAAATATTTCTATTAATTCTTTGATGCGTTTTTCCGTTGTATAATCATCTAAATCATATATAGCACCAAAGAATTTAAAGTTATCGTAGGGTGTTAAATGTGTCCATAATTGTTCTTTTTGACCAAACACTGTACCAATTTTATATGCTAGTTTTTTTCTTTCTTTTGATGGGTCTATTCCCATTACTTTTACTTCGCCTTTATTTGGATATAGTATTCCAGTTAACATTTTAATTGTAGTTGATTTACCAGCTCCATTTGGTCCAATAAAAGCCAGAACTTCCCCTTTTTCAACATTGAAGGAAATATTATTTACTGCTTTAATTTCTTTATATTTTGGTTTAAAAATTGATTTTAGACTACCTTTGAATCCTTTTTCTTTTAATTTTACTTTAAATGTTTTATTAAGTTTCTTTACCTCTATAGCATTCATAATATCCCTCCTTCTTTTTTTAATTTCCTTGATATTCTTCTTCTATAAAAGTATTGTTATCCATGTACATATAACGAGCTTTAGCACTTGGAATACTTTTTACGATAGTAAATTTATTGTTTTCTACTTTTAAAGCAGTTCCTTCATCTAAACAAAGGACTTTTTTATTTGTGTTTTTTAACGACTCTTTCAAATCTTCTATTCTTTTCAAGTCGTTTGCGTGAGGTGAAATATCGATATTAAGAATTCCTAGGCCATCGGTAAAAGCATATTTATCAGAAATATTTTGTGTAATTTGATAATCTGATAAACCTGATTTTGAAATAGCTATTGCTCCTGCTGAAATTCCAGATAAAACACACCCGTTATCTACCGCTTTAAATAATAATTCATCAATATGATATTTTTTCAAAGTATTAACTAACTTTGTTGTATCGCCGCCACTCATATAGATGATATCAGCTGAAGAAATCTTTTTTTCAACTAAATCAGGATTATTAATAATATTTTTCTTTTTTAGATACGTTGTTTTACATCCTAGTTTTTGATAAATATTCTTCATTATGTCGTAATATGAATCAGAAAATTTACTTGCTAGACCAATAAATAGAAATACTGGATTAGCTTTATTTGTCATTTTTACTATTTCTTCATCAATTTCTTTTGTTTCATATGGAGATGTACCATGACCATTACTACCGCCTCCAATTAACATTAATTTACGCATTTTATCACTCCTATTCTCTTAATCATTATATCTCATCTTTTATATTTAACCAATGAAAAAAACACGGCAAATCACTGATTAAAATCTGTGACTCCGTGTTTTCACGTGTAAGTTTCCCCTATGCAGCTCGATATAAATCTTATGCATACTCACCGATGTGATTAATTATAATCACTTTTTTTATTTTGTCAACACTTTTTTATTTATAATCAAAGTAGAAGTCTAAAATACGAACTTGATCTCCTTCTTCAGCACCAAGTTCTGCTAATTTATCATCAATTCCCATTCTTCTTAGACGTTTAGCAAATCTAGTGATACTTTCATCAGTGTTAAATTTAGTCATTTTAAACAATTTTTCTACTTCTTCACCTTTAATTACCCATACATCGTCTTCTTTTTCAATTGTATATGGTTCTTCTTTTTTAAATTTATAAAGTACATGAGACTCAAATGCATCTTCTTCATATAGTGGTGTTACTGGTATAGTTTCAAGAGTATCAGCTAAATAGTCTACTACATCTTCTAAACCTGTATTAGTCATAGCACTTACTTCAAATATTTTTATATCTTTATTATTTAATTGCTTTTTAAATTCTTCTAGGTTTTCACGAGATGATTCCATATCCATTTTATTAGCAATAATTATTTGTGGTTTATTAAGAATCTTTTCATTAAATTCTTTTAGTTCGTTATTAATTGTTACATAATCTTCATATGGATTTCTTCCTTCAAAAGCACTCATGTCAATAACGTGAGCTATCATTCTAGTTCTTTCAATGTGTCTTAAGAAACGGTCTCCTAAACCTTCACCTTGACTAGCTCCTTCGATTAATCCTGGTAGGTCAGCTAGGACAAAACTTTTTCCATTTCTTGATTTACATACTCCTAGATTAGGAGCAAGAGTTGTGAAATGATAAGCAGCAATTTTTGGTTTTGCTTTTGAAACGCAAGAAATGATTGTAGATTTACCAACACTTGGCATTCCAACAAGACCAACGTCAGCCATTAATTTTAATTCAACTTTTAATTCTTTTTCTTCACCCGGTTCACCGTTTTCAGCATAGTTTGGCGCAGGGTTTGATTGTGTTTTGAAAGCAGTGTTTCCTCTTCCTCCACGACCACCATATGCAACAACTACTTCATCATTTTTACCTTTTAAATCGGCTACAATTAATCCAGTATCAATATCTGTGATAACAGTTCCTTGTGGTACTTTAATAATTATATCTTTAGCGTTAGCACCATTTTGATTCTTCCCACGTCCATTTTCACCTTTATCGCCTTTGATTATTTTCATGTATCTTAAGTCTACTAGTGTACGTAGTCCTTCATCAACAACAAATTTGATATTAGCACCATTTCCACCGTTTCCACCAAATGGTCCACCCATTGGAATATATTTTTCACGACGGAAAGCAAGACATCCGTCTCCTCCATTACCTGCGATAACTTTTATTTTTGTTTCATCTATAAACATAGTATCACCTCTTTAAAATCTAGCATATTATAGCACATATTTATATTATTTACAATATTCATTATATCATAAATAAATCAAAAAAAATAAGAAAGAGATTGACTCTTTCTTATTATTCAGCTGTTGGATAGCAACTAACTTGAGTTTTGTCTCTTCCAACACGTTCATATTTAACAACACCTGTAACAGTTGTGTATAAAGTATCATCGCTTCCACGTCTAACATTTACACCTGGGAAAATTTTAGTTCCTCTTTGACGATATAAAATAGATCCAGCAGTAGCTGTTTGTCCATCTCCAACTTTAGCTCCTAATCTACGACCAGCAGAATCACGACCATTAGATGTAGAACCTTGTCCTTTATGGTGAGCGAATAATTGTATATTTAATCTTAAAAAGCTCATTAGTCTTCCTCCTCTATCTTAATATTTTTAGGATAATCTTGACTTAATTCAGTTATCATATTAATCATATTATCAATTAACTTATTTGTTATATCGTTATTTTCATTAATAATAATTTCAAAATTATCTTTTTTTTCATTATAGCTTATATAATTCTTATCAAACATAAGAATTGCATTTACAGTAGTAATAGTTATACTAGATACACTACTACATACTATATCTTTGCCATAATCATCATAATCAGCATGACCTTTAATATTAATTTTTTTAATATTATTATCTTTTGCTGTAATTTGTACTTTAATCATAATTAAGCCTTAATTTTTTTAATTTCAACTTTAGTATAAGGTTGTCTATGACCCATAGTACGACGGTTACTTCTGTCTTTAGATTTATAAGTAAAAATTTTAATTTTTTTACCTTTACCGTTTTTAACGATTTCCCCTTCAACAGATGCTCCATCAAGATAAGGATTACCTACTTTGTTATCGCACATTAATACTTCATTAAAAACAACTTTGTCTCCAGCTTCTCCATCTAATTTTTCAACATAGATAAAGTCACCTTCACTAACGTAGTATTGTTTACCACCAGTTTTAATAACTGCTTTCATGAACATTCCTCCTTTATAATAATTCTAGACTCGCTCTTAAGGTACACATATGTGTTTTAAAACCTTTTTAATGCGGTTTGAGCTATAAAGGCTACAAACGTAGTAATTGTAACATAATTACGTATTTTAGTCAAGATATCTATATTACTTCTATATTAATCAGTTCTAAGTCAGTTAAAAGACTTTTCGTTTTCGGTTTTATATCTCTAATTAAGTCTGTTGATAAATATTTTTTTGCATCATCTGGGAATATTGTTACAGCTTTATCTATTTTGCTTTTTATTATGGCTGCAAAATTAGCACCGGATGATATTCCAACAGCTAGACCTAATTTTTTAGCTAGTAAACTACTTAAATATATAGCGTCTTCATCAGGTATAGTTATAACCTTATCAATAATGTTTTTATCTACTATATCAGGAATAAAATCATCACCTATTCCTTCAATTTTATGAGAACCTATTCTTTTCTTTTTTGATAATAAACTCATATTTTCTGGTTCTAATGCGATTATTTTTATATTTTTATTACTTTCTTTTAATCTTTTTGCTATTCCAATTAATGTTCCACCAGTACCTATACCACTGATAAATGCACTTATATTTTGTAATTTGTCAACTATTTCTTGTCCTGTAGTGTTGTAATGCGCTTCTACATTCTCTTTATTATTAAATTGATCAGTTCTAAAACCATTTATTTTTTTAGCTAGTTCATCTGCTTGTTTTATGGCTTCTTGAAAGCCACCTTCTTCTTTAGTTATGAGATGAACTTCTGCTCCATACAATTTCATTAGTTCTATTCGTTCTTTACTTGCCCAATCTGGCATAAAAATATGTACTTTATGTTTTAATAATGTTCCAATTGCTGCTAATGATATCCCCGTATTACCACTTGTAGCTTCAACAATTGGTTGATTATCATATAACCTTTTTTCTTTTTTAGCTTTATTTAAGATATAATATATTATTCGATCTTTTATGCTTCCTGTATAATTATAATATTCTAGTTTGACATACATTTCTCTAGTTACATTTTTATATTTAAATTTAATACGTATTAAGGGCGTATTCCCTATTAAATTCTTTATCATATTTGTCTCCTTTTAATTTATTTATATATTTGTCTTTTGCTTTTATTAGGAGACAACATCGTATATTATTTACTAATTTTTTAAACATTAAAAAAACCTCCTCTTATCATATAGACTATGATAAAAGAAGGTTTAATTTTTTATATTAGCCCATATGAAAAAATATTTTGTTAGTTTTGATAATGCTACAACAACATTTCTTCATATTAAGCACCTCTTTCTTTATTTGAATTATACTATTTATTTTTTATTTGTCAATTAAAACCATTTTCTTTTTTGTTTTGGTTGTTCTATTACTTCTTTAGGTTCTTCTTTTTTGGGTGGTAATTGATCTAAAATTAATTCTTTAAACGCTTCTTTATATTCATCTCTTTTTTTTAATAATTCATTGTAGTTTTTGGCTCCATAACCACCTCTTTCTGCTGGTAAATCTAATAAAATAGCATCAGTTGAAACACAATAATCTAGGTGTCTTACTGTTTTAGGGTCTATTTGGGCACCAATACTACCACTAAAGTTAGTTTTCCATAATTTTACTCCATCAAATGAACCATTAAATCTTACACCTTTTAATGATGCATCAGAAAACTCTTTTTCGGCAATAGTTTGAGGATTAATTATTACATTTTTACATCCATTAAATTCGGTTCCTTTTATACATACTCCCTCAAATAAATCTATTTGATTCATTCTTTCATTTCCTATTATTTCAATATTTTCATTTAATTTAGTACCACTTAAATCTTTATTATATATTAGTTGTGGATTAAATTTAATACCATGAGTTTTTGATAAATCTATACCTCTTAAAAAAACTCCTTCAAAACTTACATTACTGAAATCTATTTTTGATCTTTCTGCGTATAAAATATTATTAAAAGAATAAAATTGGTTCCCTTCGTTATCTTTACCTGAATCAAATAGTAATTCTTTCATTTCTTCTTCCGTAAATGGAAATAGGATTGGTTTTGTTATATCAGATGATTCTAATACTTGTCTTATAGCTAATCTTTTTAAGTTAATCATGGTTTCACCTCTTATGTATTTATTTTATATATATTTAGAATTTAGTCAATAAAAAAGAGATTATTTAAATCTCTCCATTTGTTTCATAATTTGATTTATTTGTTTTTGAGAAGGTTTTCTTCCCATTTGTAACATTAATGTTTTTATCATTTCTTCATTTATAGGTGGGTTCTTTTTTAAATAACTTGTCATAAATTTTTTGCATAAAAAGAAACCAATAACTGCACCTAATATTAAACCAATTACTAACCATAGTATATTCATCCACATATTATTCATCTCCCTAATGACATTTTACTAAAAATAATATGTTTAGACAAGTGTTTTGATTCCTGATAAGAAAAAATAATCATTATTTTTAAAATCACATGCAAATAAGTTTTTATCATTTTTTTCTAATATTTCAAAAAATTCTGTATTAGAGGAAATAGTATTTATTATAATATGAGTATTCTTTATTTTCATAATACTTACTTCTTCTCTAAATATATTATTTATAATATGTTCATCTTTATTTTTTGAATATCGTAACTTATCAGATAAAAAACTAGTTATTTTGTAGTCTAATCTTTTTTTATTAAATGAGGTAGATATTTGATTAAATAAATTTAATCCATAATCAATTTCATTTTTTTTTAATTCATATATTTCTAAAAAAAGATTATATAATGCATTAGGATAATTTTTATATAAATCATAGAAATCATTTTTAATTTTAAATATATAATATATTTTCATTTAATCACCTATTATGAGTATAGATTAATTATTAATTGAAAAATGTAGAAAAAAAGAATTAATTTAATAATTCTTCTATTTTTTTAATTATATATTCTTCTGTTAAATTGAACTTATTTAATATATCATCCTTTTTACCGCTATAACCAAAGTTATCAACTGTAAATAGATAATTTTCATCGTTTACATATTTATACCATGAATATGATGATGATGCCTCAATAACAAATGTTTTTGTTTGTTTTGGAAGTATTTCCTCTTTGTATTCTTTTTCTTGTCGTTCAAATACTTCTATTGATGGCATTGATACAATTCTTATATCATATCCTTTGCTTTCTAATTCTTTTTTTATTCGGCATGTAAGATTAAGTTCTTCGCCTGTTGTTACAATTATAGCATCTAGTTTTTTATGCTCTTTATCTAATATATAAGCACCTTTCATAGTTTCATTTATATTAGTTAGCTCGTTTATTTCAACTTTATTTCTTCCTAAAACTAATGCAGCTGGTTTTCTTTTTTCGAAAATCGCTTTGTAAGAACCAATAACTTCATTCGCATCAGCTGGACGATATACATCTAAGTTAGGAATACTTCTAAGTGCGATTAGTTGTTCAACCGGTTGATGAGTTGGTCCATCTTCACCAACAGTGATTGAATCATGGGTAAAAACATATACGACTGGTAAATCCATTAATGCACTCATTCTAATTGCTGGTTTTAAATAATCCGAAAATGAGAAGAATGTTGATGCAAAAGGTGTTAATCCAGTTAAGGCAATACCATTTGCAATTGCTCCCATTGCATGTTCTCTAATTCCAAAATTTATATTTCTTCCTAAAGGATAATTATTTGAGAAGGCGCTACTACTTTTAATCTTTGCATTTGTTGATTTACACACATCAGCACTTCCCCCTATTAAGAAAGGATAAATATCACTTATAGAATTTAATACTTTACCACTAGATTGTCTTGTTGCTTCTTTCATTTCAGTTGGTAAATCATAAATTATATCTTTTAAATTGATAGGGTTTTTATAGTTTATTATTGAATCAAGATCTTTTTTAGTATTTTTATCAAGAGACTCATATTTCTTTTGCCATGCATCATATATTTCTAGTGTTCTATTATTTATAGATTGTTGCATTATTTCAAGAGATTCAGCAGTTGGTTGAAAGGTAACATCTCTTAGAGATAATTTGTTTTTAACGTTTGTAATATCTTCTTTTGTTAATGGTGCACCATGGACATCAGAAGTTCCTTGTAATTCAGAATACTTACCAATTGTTGTTTTAATTTCAATGATGGTTGGTTTGTCTGATTGTTTTGCTTTTTCTATTGCACTATCAATATCTTGTGTTTGTTCACCATCAGCAACATGTAGATAATTCCATCCTTGAGATTCAAAACGCATTTTAATATTTTCATTGAAACTATTATCTAGACTACCATCTAAAGTTATTCCGTTTGAATCAAATAATACAATTAATTTGTTTAAACCGAGTTTTCCAGCTAAAGAACATGCTTCGTAGGAAATTCCTTCCATTAAATCGCCTTCTCCACATAAAACATAAGTATTGTAGTTAATAATTTCTTCTCCAAAATATTTTTCTAAGTATTTTTCACCAATTGCAATACCTACGGCAGTTGAAATTCCTTGTCCTAAAGGGCCAGTAGATACGTCAACCCCTGGAGTTACATTTACTTCAGGATGACCTGGCGTTTTGGAATCTATTTTTCTAAAGTCTTTTAAGTCATCTAAAGTTATATCATATCCTGACATATATAATGTTGCATATAGTAAACTTGAACCATGACCTGCAGACATAACAAAACGATCACGATTGATCCATTTATCATCTTTAGGATTAACAATTAAATGATTTCCATAAAGTGTTGTTAAAATAGGTGCTGCTCCTAAAGCAATACCTGGATGTCCACTACTTGCAGCATCAATCATATCTATAGATAACCCTCTTATATTATCAATTATTCTTTTATCAATTGATGTATTTTCTTTTTTAAATCCAATCATCATATTTTATCACCTATTATATATTATAACATATTATTTATTTTTTTATAAAAATTTCTTTTGTAGATGTTCTAAAGCATCAACTACTCCATTATCATCATTTGTTTTAGCAATATAATCAGCTTGTTTTTTTAATTCTTCATAACCATTTCCCATAGCTATTTTATACTCAGTAGCATTAAACATATCAACGTCATTAATATGATCTCCGATAGCTATACAGTCTTTTTTACTAATATTCATATATTTTATAAAACTATCTATTCCTGTTCCCTTATTTATACCTTTTAAAACAACATCATAGAAAAAACCATCTTTACTATTTATTTGTTTGAATTTCATTGTTGTTGAAATATTAACTATTTCTAATTCTTCTATATTATCAATATATTCTTTTACTTCAATCATTTTTTGATAATTATAACTTCCTACAACAAATTGTGTTACTATGATATTATTTATATCATTTATATTATTAATTATTTTTATATCTTTTTTTTCTTGATGATAAAAATCATTATAATATCGATATTTATCAGTATTGAAAGTTATTGCTAGTTTATTTTTTTTACAATAATTATAAATATTTTTTAGTATATGAAAAGGAATACAATCGGCATGAATAATTTTATTTTCTTTTTGGTTATATATCATACTACCATTAGAAGATATTATATAGTTAGATGTATTAGTCTTTTTAGATAGATTAATTAAATAATCATTGTTTCTTCCGGAACAAAAAACTATTTCAAACTCATCTTTTTTTAATTCATTCATTGCTTTAATATTTTCACAGGATACTTGTTTTTTAGAATCTAATAGAGTTCCATCTATATCCAAAAATATGTATTTTTTCATTTTAACCCTCCTAATTAAAAAAATAGGCAAAGCCTATTTTTGTAAAGATATACTTATTAGAGAATAATTGTTTTGGCTTATATCATATGTATATCTATAAATATTTCCTTTTCCAATATATGTTTTAGGACTACTAGTTTGTCCTGTTGAAATCACTTCTTTGAAATTAGGATCTTTATATACGCCATTTTCATTTATAAAAATTACTTTGCAATCTAAATATAATTTATCTCCTTCTTTAGTTGCTTTTATTACTTCTTGTTGAATAGCAGATTTAACTATATTATTTGGATGATAGCATTTACCAGTATATTCATCATTAAAATATGTAAATCTTAAAGTACTATTATATCCATCATAGTCATAGTAGTGATATAAGAAATTTTCATATTTTGTTACATTAGTGTTAAATCTATCCATTAACAATTTATCAACTTGATCTTTTGATATCTTAAATTCATTATTACAGAAATCAGTATCTTTCGCATTTTGTAATATAGCTGAATTAAAATCACTTGTTTTTCCTAATAAAAATAGTTTGTAGTTATCAGATAAATTAGTAACGTTAATATCATTTACAAATAATGTTAATGCATTATTTTCATAATGATCTTGATCTTTAAATACTATTTCTTCCATTAAAATAGATATTTCATCATTTGTTAAATCAATTTCTCCGTCTTCATACTCTATTAATTTCTTTTGATTAACTTGTGGTGTTTCTTCTACATTTTCTTCTTTTTTATTTTCTTTTTTTGGTTCATCTTTTGAGAAAGGATCAAATATTAGTATTACTACTAGTAAGACAAGTGATAAGAAAATTACAACTAGTAAAATTAATAATTTTTTTCTTACTTCTTCTTTTTCTTCTTCTGTAAGAGGAACTCTTTCTTCTTCTTCACCAATTGGTGCAAATGAATCATCATTATTTAAATTCATAATGTCAGCATCCATTGGTGATATTTTGGCTTTTTCTACTTTGTTTTTTGTCTCTTTTTCGCTATTATTTTCCATCTTCTAGCCTCCCATTTTATATCTTAATTATAACATCAATATTTTTATCTTACAATTATAATTAGTCAATTTTTATATCTTTACTTTTTATTAGGGAATTTACTTTTTCTAAAGAAATTTCAATATCTAAAATTACATATGCTTCTTCTAAAATTCCACCATTATCATTTATTAATTTTTTGCAAGCCTTAA
Source organism: Bacilli bacterium (assembly GCA_017436345.1). Lineage (GTDB taxonomy): Bacteria > Bacillota_I > Bacilli_A > RF39 > UBA660 > RUG11788. The sequence continues at coordinate 37,901 of JAFSDH010000008.1, read as the reverse complement.
ATGTTCCTCCTGTTGCAAAAACATCATCTATAAAAATACATCTTTTATTTTTAATATTAACTATCGGCAAATCAAGCTTGATATTTGAATATTCAGTAGTATCACTAGTTGTAGCCATTACACTACTTGGTGGTAATTTACCATGTTTTCTAATTGGTATTAATGGTTTGTGTAGTAACGAAGCTATATATGTTCCCCATAAGAATCCTCTAGCATCAGGAGAAACTATATAATCAATTTCTTGTTCTTTACTTAATATTAGTTCTTTTAAAGCTTTAGACACTTCAAAAAAATGATTATTTTCGGTTAAAGTTGGTGTTAAGTCAATAAAATTTACGCCATTAACAGGAAAATTTTTTTCAACTCGATATAATATATTATTAGTTTCTTTTATTTCACTCATAGAACACCTCTTTCTATTTTATCCATTTATATTATACCTCTTTATTTTTAAAAACTAAATAAAAAGATATTAGTTTTTGCTAATATCTTTATCTTTTTTTTCAGTAGGATTTACATGTATTACAGCTAGATATATTTCATCTATTTTTTTTATAATTTCTTTTTCTAAGTTATCAGCAATTCGATGACTTTCGTATGTCGATAAATTTCCATCTACAAATATCGTTAGTGATATTTGATACTTATAACCAACAGGAGTTGAATTAAAATGTCTAAATCCTTTTATTTCTTTATGTTTTTCAATTATTTTGTATACTTTATTTTTTACTTTAGTAGAAATAGATTTATCCATTAAAACATCATAACTTTCTTTAAATATTTTTATAGATGTATAAATTATCCATATTGAAATACTTAAACCAACAAAACCATCAAACCAATATATTCCATTTAATGCTAATAGGCCTGATATTAGATTAAATGTTGTTAAAACACAATCATTTTTATGATCACATGCGTTAGCTTCTATTAATAAGTTATTATATTTTTTTGATAATGAATGAGTATAAATATATAATGCTATTTTAATAATAATTGTTATTATACAAACAATAGTTAACCATATTGAGAATGTGTAAGTCGTTTTATTAATAATTGATAATAATGAATCCATAAATATTTTTAATGCCATTACAATCATAACAAGACTTATTAGCATCGAAAAGATGTATTCAGCTTTTCCATGACCTAAGTTATGATCTTCATCGCCTGGTTTACTAGCTATTTTATTACCAATATATGTCATAGCAGATGAAAATATGTCCCCAGCACTGTTAAAGGCATCAGCAATCATTGCTTGGCTATTTGTAATAAATCCAATAATAGCTTTTATTATTAATAAGAATATATTGCCAACTATACCTAAAATACTGGCAATTTTAACTTGGTTGTATCGTTCCATTGTTTCACTCCTAAATAATTATATGTTATTTTTTATCTTTTAGTTCTTTTAATCTTTTCTTAATTAATAAAGATAACTCTATTGGACCATTTATTTTGTTTATGACTAATAAAGCATCTTGCAGTTTTGTTTTTAGTGATGTATTTGTCTCTACTAATTCAGCTTCTTTTTTGTAGTTAAAATTATCAATTGGGTATACTTCAATAAAATCTTTTATATAGTTTTCTATATCTTTTAATACATAGACTTTTAAATCATATTCATCCATCTCGATAACTCCATAATATGCACTAACAAAATAGCGAAATTGATCTTCTAAACTCATAATATCACTCCAATGTATTAATTTTAACATAAATAATAAAAAGTAGATATAGAAATCTACTTTATGTTTTGATTATTTTTATTAAGCAATTTATCTCCTATTTCATACCAGTTATTTACTCTTTCAATTCCTTGTTTTTTTAGTTCTTCATCAGTAATTTTATTGTTATGCCAAGCACTAAATAACAACTTTCTTTCGCAATTAGATAAATTATCTGGTTTATCATCGATTTTAATATCTACATTTAATAATGATTTGTCATATATAAATATATATTGAAATGGTGATATAAATGGTAATTCTTTTGTTAAATAATCACATTTTTGTTTTAATATAATGCTTGATTCTTCTGGAATATCTCGAAAAACATAAGATGTTCCTATATAAACATCGTATTCTTTATTTAATTTTTCTATTATTTCTTTTGCCCCTGGCAATAACTCACAGTAATCATATTGATTTTGAGTTACAAACCAGTCGAAAAAAGCTTTTTTATCTGGTAACATATCCTGCATATAGAATTCAGAAAAATCTTCAATTGTATAATTTTTGTTTAAAAATTTGTTTATTAAATATAAAAAACCACCCGATGTAATAACATCATCCATATCAATCATAATTTTCTTTTTCATACTCTTCACCTCTTTTTTGAAGTAATACAAGTATATCAAAAATATTTATTTTTGCAAGGATTTATACATGGTACTTTTTATAAATAACAAACTTTTTATCTATAATTTAATCCAATATCTTTTATGATTATCTTCATCGTGGGGATTATAAATAATGTTTTCTAATTTTCCGTTACAACTTTCAATAGTTTTAGCACTTCCAATATTATTTTTGCGACAAGTTACTAAAATATCTTTTATATTTAGATCAAGACATTTTTCTAACCCTAACAGAAGTTGTTTTTTTCCATAACCTTTTCTTCTTTCGGTTGGTCTTATAGAATATCCAATGTGTCCCGCGTAATTTAATAAATAATCATTTAATTCGTGCCTAATGTTTATAATGCCAACAATACGATTATCATTTTTTCTAATTGTAAAATATGTGCTAGCAGTTACTCTTCCAGGCTCAAGTTTTTCTTGGTGTAATTCATCAGCGATTTTTTGTAGCCATTCATCATAATTTTCAAACTCATTTAACCTAGAAAAACCGGCCCATTTGTCTGGATTATCATTATCCAGTTCAATAGTTTCTTTTATTAATTCCTTAGCTTGATTCATATATTCTTTATTTGGAATAATTAACATTAACTCTTCTTTCATTTTATCACTCACTTTAATTTATTAAGTTATTTTTCTTACAGTATGGAATTACTTTGTTTTTTAGGGTGTTAGATAGTTTTATTTCATTATTACTACTATCATACCAAGAAAACTCTTCGATTTCTTCTGATACCTCTGGTTCTCCTTTAAATAGGCCTTGATACTCAAAAACATAAAAATGAATAGGTGTTTTACCGTCACTTGTTGCTATTTCATTGAATTCCATTACTAATCTAAAATTATTATCATCAAATATTACTTTAGTCCCCAATTCTTCATGACATTCTCTAATAGCTGCTTCAAGTGGAGTTTCATTTTCTTCTACTCTTCCACCTATCATTTGATAAGTTGGCCTTTTTCTTGGTTTATCTATAAGTATTTTTTTATCTTTAAAAAACATTGTACCTACTACGTTCATAATATCACCTATTTGTTTTCTTCCTCATATCGTTTATCGTTTATATAATATCCTATTACTTTTAAATCACTTTCGTTTTCGATTTTATCAGTATATAGAATTACACATATGTTTTCTTTTCCTTTTTTCGTTGTAATTTTCATCTTAATACATTTTTCATTATTCTTTTGGCTGATCCATTGCATGAAATTATTAAATTTTGCTTTTTTTATTGTACCAAGTTCTTTATTTAATACTTCTGATTCTAATACTGCTTCTTTTACAGGTTTGAATAGCCTTTCTACTCTATTCATATACGAAAAATATAAAATAAAACCTGATATAATCCAAAAAGATACTATACATACAACTAATATTGTTATATTTTTCTTTTTATTAACCATATTAATTATCTCCTTGTTTATTAATTATAACACAAAAAACGAACTATTTCTAGTTCGTAATTTTATAATGGTGCGGGTAACAGGAGTTGAACCTGCAAGCCTTGCGGCGCTAGATCCTAAGTCTAGTGCGTCTGCCAATTCCGCCATACCCGCGATATGGTGGACCCTATAGGACTCGAACCTATGACCGTCCGGTTATGAGCCGGATGCTCTAACCAACTGAGCTAAGGGTCCATGACTTTTTAATAATAACATATATATTTTATAAATTCAATATTTAATTTTAATTTTTTTATAAATTTATTATTTATTGCCATGTTTAATAGTGTTTTTTCTATTTAAATGTTATAATTAATTTGAGGTGTTAATATGTCTAATAATAACAATAATAATTGTATCGTTTTAAAAGTTGATGATGAAACTCGTAATAAAATGCTTGTTTTTTATAAAGACCAAGATCGTGGTAAAGTTATTCCTTATGTAACAATGCAGGCAGTTAATGAAGATGTTGTTATAACTATTTATGACAAAAATAAAAAAGGTGAAAATAAAGTTATGTTCCAAGGTACATCTGCTGATGTTGAAGCTTCTGTTTGGGCCATGGAAGAAACAGCTATTGAAACTAGTAAAAAAGAGAAAGCTATAGATTATTCTAAATATTATAATTGTTCTTCAATTGGTTCTGATGAAGTTGGTACAGGTGATTATTTTGGACCTATCGTTGTGACTAGTAGTTATGTTAATAAAGATGATATTACTTTTTTAGAAGAATTAGGAATTCGTGATTCTAAAAAATTAGATGATGATAAGATATTAAAAATTGCTCCTCAACTTGTAAAACGTATTAAATATAAGAGTATAATTTTAAATAATAGTGAATATAATGAAAAATATGGTGTTGGCTATAATATTAATAAATTAAAAGCTATTATGCATAATAAAGTATTATGGCAAATGGTTCATGAAGAAAATTTGGAATATGATTATATAATTATTGATGAATTTGCAAGAGAACAAAGATATTATGAATATATAAATGAAAGTCCTAATGTTCAAAGAGGGATTACATTTATGACTAAAGCTGAAGATAAAAATTTAGCTGTTGCATGTGCATCTGTTATAAGTAGATATATCTTTTTAAAAGAATTTGATAAAATAAGTGATAATTTACACATTCCTCTTCCTAAAGGAGCTGGTCCTCAAGTAGATAAGATTGGTGAAGAAGTTGTAGAAAAATATGGGGAAGAAAAATTAAAAGAAGTAGCTAAGCTTAATTTTAAAAATACCGAAAGAATTTTACATACGATGATATTTTAATATAATAAAAAAGTAGAGATTTACTCTACTTTTTCTTTTTTATTATTTACCTTTTTTTCCATCTACTGGAGTTCCACATTCACTACAGAATTTTCCAGTAACTTCAGCTCCACATTTAGCACATGTTTTAGGTCCTACTGGAGTTCCGCATTCACTGCAGAATTTTCCATTTACTGTAGCTCCGCATTTTGAGCATACATTTGCAGCTGGTTGTTCTGCTGGTGCTGGTTGATATGGATCATATTGTTGTTGTGGTGCTTGTTGTCCACCGAAAGCATTTGCCATTACTCCACCAGTCATTCCGCCAGTAGCCATATTCATAACACCTAGTCCCATAAATCCATTTGCAGCTCCATTTGCATTGTTTGCAGCAGCTTCCATAACATTAAGAACACGTCCTTGTTGCATCATAGCGTTAGAGTTATGTTCGTATTCTTCAATCTTACGGTTAGATTCTTCATCTAATGTAACAGATTCAACAGCAAATCCAATTAATTTAACTCCCCTATTTCTAATTGGTTCATCAAATACTTTTTCATCCATTACTTTTTTAATTTCATCAGTATTACTTGGTAATTCTAATACTGGTATACGATGTTCGCTTGTTCCTAATTCATTTAAAATGTTTTGGAATGATGCGATTACTTCTGAAGTCATTTGATCAGTTAAAGTATCTTTTGTAACAATGTTTGCAGTTCCTGCATACATTCTCATAAATACTGCTGGATCAAAAATTTGGAATGTATATTTTCCATAGCATCTAACTTTAACACTTAATGGCATTAAAGATCCAGTCATTTGGTTAGGTATAGCATGTGACCAATCTTGGAAAGGAATTGGAGTACCTGTACCAAACTTATTATTTAATATTTCTTTTACATTAAAGTAAAATACTGCTTGTTCTTTATTTGGTGTTCCATTATATTTGAAACGAGTCCACATTTCTTTGAAAACTGCACCAAATTGACCACCAAAGAATGATGGAGATGTAGATTGATCGAAGTTATATGTACCTTCTTCAGCAGTTGCATCAACAACGTTACCTGAATCATAGATAACGGCTACTTGACCAGGCGCAACAATTATTCTACTCCCTTTTGAAATTTGTCCACTTTCAGTTGTTTTTTTAACCATTAGTGTGTTTTCATCCATGTTTTCGCATGAAATCAGATCTTGCCATTGATCACCAAATGTTGAACCAATTGCGCCAACAGCTGCTTTAATTAATCCCATTTTTATTTCCTCCTTTAGATTAATAATCTTCCTTATAATTAATTATTTTCCAACATTTAAGTAAACTTGCTACTTGAATGTTAATAGCTCCTTTACAGTAGCTACATTTTTCATCTTGTAAAGACTGAACTGGGCTACCACAGTTTGGACAATGAAGTCCAAGTATATCAATATCAAATCCTGTTTTTGTATTATCAATTATATATACTAATTGGGTTGTGTACCTTGTTTGTTTCTTTACATTGTCATGAGAAATATCTTTGTTATCTTTTCTCTTATTATAATAATACTCCAATGACGTAGATATTTCAAGTGTTGCAACATCTTTTTGTTTTTTATAACTTTTTATTGCATGCTTATGAAAAATAACATCATCATATTTATATGAAACATTATTAGTTTGTAAATCAGTTATTTGATCACTTATTTTTTGCCTAATTAAATTAAAGTCATCATCTTTTAAATAATCAATATTTTCATTTTCTAAAGCATTAAAGATAGCTCTTAAACTTTTTTCTACTAATAAATATATTTCTTTTTCATTAAAATCTTTAAAATCTCTTTGTACTTCTGGTAGTAACATTTTTGTCATTCCACTTACTTGTTTGTGTCTTGTTTTTTCTAAAGCCGCAGCTTCTTGCGTTTCTTTATATAATGACATTAGACTTTTATCTCCAAATCCAAATTTGTTCATAAGAGATCTAATTAGTAAATATATAAGTCCAATTACTATTAAGAAACCTAATATAACCCCAAGAGCTCCGCCTATTATACCTTTAATCATCTTACTTTATTGATACGATATTTGATAAAACCCAATCGTGTTCTCCTGTTGTAATTATACTCTTACAATATTCACATTGCCCAGCAGATGTAATTTCTGTTGGTGCTCCACAATTTGGACAATTTGTTGTTGACTTGTTACTTTTTCCAGCTTCTGTTAAAACACCTTTTTTACGATTAAATGTCATATGATATTTCATGAACCAATCACGATTTGGATCACTTTCTAAGACTTGATTTGTTTTAGCATCTACTACATAATCACGCATTGTAGCATGAAGTTCTACAACTACAACTTCTTTATCACCATCTACTCGATAACTGTTCAAACCACAATATCTAACACATATTTTTTCAACTTTATTAATTTTATTATTATTGATATATTCATTTAATTGTTGATTATGTTGATTAAATAATTCTTGTGATTCAAATGGACGAATAATTTTCCAATTACGATCATTCCAAGCTTGTTGGATTTTCATAAATACTTCTCTTGACCAACCGATAAATGCATCTTCTGAGAAGTTTGGATCATTTACGCGAATATTATCGGCTACCGCATGACTTAATCCATTATCATTCATTTGACTACTATAATTTGCTTGTTGTTGAGCTATAACGTTTTGTTGTTCTGTTTGTATAGCTTTTAATTTTCCTGTTTTCTTTAAATACATAAAGACAGCACCTACTATTAATAAAATTATTATTGCTCCAAATGGACCAAATAAATCAAATAATAGTACGATTAACCAAAATCCATCACCATCACCGCTACTACTATAATCGCCACTAGTATCATAACTATTGTTATTACCTACATCAGCAAAGACAGGTTGATTTGTTATTAAAAGTAATACTGTTATTATACCTACAAATACTAGTACAAATTTTAGTATTTTTTTATAATCGATTTTCCTCTTCACTCTATCACCTCACTACTATACTAATTATAACATAAAAAAATATAATGTTATATGAAAATAACTACAACATTATATTAATTTTTATTTATCTTGATTATTACTTTTATTGTTCTTAGTTTTCTTTGGATTTCTAATATCTAGTTTTTTACATTTGATGTAGTCATTTTCTATTATGTCTTTACTAGAGAATAAATGTTCTTCGGGTTCGAAATAATGAATATTTCCTTTTTCATCAGAATAGATTTTTAAGAAATATGCTCCTACAACATTTTGTAAATTCATCTTTTTCATAAATTGAGACTGATTTACAAGACAAGGAACTAATAAAGAGTGAACATTTCGATAGAACATGTAATAACTCTTATGATAATGTCCTTGAAGTAAAATATTTGGTTTTTCTCCAGGGTTAAGTCCTTCTATTGCTTGTTGCGGTTTGTATGAGTAAGATTTAGCATTACCTCCACCTGGGTGATCCATCAATATTCTTAAATTGTTTATTTTAAATGTTGCTTTATCTTGACCTAAATAAATCATATCATCACGACAACGATCAATCCATTTACCAGCAGTCGCTCCACCATTTTTTAAATGGGTTTCATCATGTGAACCTTGAATAAAATATGTTGTTATACCATCAATATGTGGATACATCTCAATTACATATCCCACTTGTTCGTCAAAACCACGTAAAAATAGTTGATAATTTTGTTCTTTTCTTACTTGAGTATAATCTCCATCTAATACATCTCCGATATGTAGAACTGTATCTATTCCTCTTCGATGTGCTTCTTTGTATACTTCGTTAATTAACGTTAATTGTTGTTCTTTTGTCCCTAAATGAGTATCAGATATAACACAAAGATTTGTTTCGATTAATCCTTCTTTATCTTTTGTTGTGCTTTGTTTTGGATTTCTTACTTTTTTCTTTTGAATTGTTATTACACCATTTTCGTCTATGTTTAAATCAATTGGTTTACCATACAATTTCATTGTTTCAATTAAACCATAAGCTTCATTCATATTAATTCCAAGACCTGATACAAAGTCTTCTAAGCGTTCTCCATTTTTGATAAACTTATAAATTCTATTAATATATTTTTCTGTTTCGCTTTGAACATGAACTGTTTTTTCCTTTGTGGTACTTAGTGGCTTAGCTGTCAAATAATCATTTTGAATTGTTTGATAACAAGGAATAAATGTTGGAACAACATGTTCGATTCCTTTTTTCTTTAATGTAATATCTAATATCCAAGCTCCAACAGAATTATTTACTCCATCATCTTTCATTTTTGGTGTAGTTGCAGTCATACCAGGAACAGATATTTCTTCAACTCCTCTAAAATGCATTTTTTCACATTGTAAGTAATGACCATGTAAAATCATATCGACTTTGTCTTCACTACGCATTGATGAAATATATTGTTGTGGTTTATATGATAATGTATACGCTACTTTACCTTTTGGATGGCGCACAAGTACTTTAGCTTGTTCTAATATTTTACCAGTTTCTTTATCTTTATGAACTAAATTAACTGTACAATGATTAGGTCCTAAGTAAATCATATCTTTTCTGCGATCACTAATCATTTTACCAATTGACTCAGAATTTTTTATATCATGAGTATGATCTTTTTCACCAGTAATAAAATATGTTGTCATTCCTTCTAATTTAGGAAAATTATCAATTATATATTCTGCTTGACTTTGTGTGTCGTACTTAAATAAGCTATTATAATAAATATTTTTTGGTGAAATTAGTCCTGCTGAAATATCACCGCAAACGATAACATTTCTCACTCCTTCAGCATATGCTTTTTTATATACTTCGTTAATAAATGATAGTTGTTGGTATTTACTTCCTAAGTTTAAATCAGATATAACTAACGTTTTTAAACCATTACTATCAACTTCTATTGTATAGCTATTGTCTGCCGTAAAGTCTGTCGTACCTTTATTCATTATTTGAATTTGGTTATCTTTTATTACTGTTGATATCATAAATCCTTCATCAGTTAATTCTTTAACAAGTCCCATTATTTCATTTGTTGATACATTGAAATGTTTACTAGCATCTTCTAGACTTCTTTCTTTTTTGATATATTCTAATAAATCTTCTCTTATTTCTTCAATTGCCATATTACCCTCCCTAAATACATAAAAAAGAAGATACTAAAAAAGCATCTTCTTTTCACTAAGATAATTTGTGATTCTATTTAATTTTACGAATGACTTCTTCATGTTATCACCTGTTATCTTTCTATCATCTTATAATTTGATTTTAATATATTTTTATTTCTTTGTAAACAATAAAAAAGATAAATACAAAAGTATTTATCAAAAAACAACTATATATGGATTAGTATTTGTACCAGTTCCTGATTTATCAACAACAGTATTAGATGATAAATAGAAGACTAATCCAGCTTCACATCTACTATTAGGCTCTGTTTTATTATATATATTAGTTTTATCTATTGTTACATATTTATCTATTTTTCCAGAAGATACGATCCCTGTAGTAGTCCAAGAACAATTTGTATTTTCGGCGGTAATCCAGTTATTATCTTTACATTTTGATATCATATTTAAAAAAGTATCCGAAGTACTATTAGGATTACAAGTTCCAGCTGATGATGCAATTACATAATCATATAAACTTACTACACCTACTTTATACGTATTATTTTCATAGAACTCTGAAATAATTGCTGTAATAGCATCTTGTGGAGTATTACTTTCAGTTATTGTACCAGTATAGAACTTTCCTTGGACAAATAAGTCTGAATATGATATTCCAGTTGTTTTATTTTTTAAAGCCGCTATTAGTGATGAATTTGACCAAGCTGTTTTACCACTGTTTGCAGTAATATCAGCATCGACATCAAATTGAAGATTACTATATTTATCAACAAATATTGCTTTTATTTTTCCATCTGATTCAACAGATATTATTCGAGCTAATTTATTACCAAATTTTAAGTAATTATTTGGTGAACTTCCGACAAAAACAAATCTACCAGGCATATTTTCATCTTCTATAAAATTAGCTGTACCTTCTGAATTAGTTGATATTAGTTGATTTAGTTTTTCAGATTTACTTGTTGATATAATAGTTGATTCACTTCCTAAACAAGAAGTGTAAGCTTCATATTCATCATAGCAACTTATTGGATTACTAGGATTATCATTGTAAGTTCTAAAACATTCTTCAACAGCTACTTGTTTAGCCATACATTTATTCATGTAATAAGTTATATTTTCAATAGCTGCATTTTCTTTATTATACGAACTTTGCATTATAGTTAATAATAAAGTTAATATTAATAAAACCATCGTTAATATACCATATAACATGGTTGAAATTGCAAACCCTTTATTGTTTAGCTTTTTCATAGTATCACCTATTGTAATTATACAACATAAAAAAACTAAAGACTAGTTTTTTTCATAAATAATAATGAACTTATCACCATATTTACGATTTTTTATCATCTTTAGCTTTTTATATTCTTCTTTTAAATAATTATTATCCACTTCACAAATTATTATACCTGAATCAGTTAATAAATCTTCATTTATAATAAATTCAATTACCTCATTTAAACATTCATTTTTATATGGAGGATCTAAAAAAATAATATCTAGTTTTATTTTTTGTTCTTTAAAGAATTTTAAACATTTCTTGTAATCTAAATTTAATGCTTTAGCATTTTTCTCGATATTAAAATTTCTTATATTTTTATTAATTATATGTATACATTTAGGATTTTTATCATTAAAATAACACATTTTGGCACCATTACTAATAGCTTCAAAACCTAAATTACCACTACCAGCAAATAAATCTAAACAGATACTATCTTTAATATACATTTGTATCATTCCAAATAGCGACTCTTTTACTCTATCCATAGTAGGCCTAGTGCCTTCTATATTAAATCCATCTATTGTTCTTCCTTTTAATGTACCACTAATTATTTTCATGATTACACCCCTTCTTTTTTGTAGGTGTATTTAATTTTTGATTAATAGATAATGTTAACAGTAATAATTCATTTTCAATTGTTTTATATTCCTTTATTTCAGGGAAATTCAATATCTCTTTTTTTAAAGTTATATATTCATTACTATAGGAATTATCTTTTATTTTATTAAAATGTTCTAGTTTTTGTTTTAATTCTTTGCTGGTATATATTTTTTCTTTAAGTTCTTTTAGTTTTTTTATTTCTTCACTAGTATCAAAAATGGTTATTAAATCATCTATTTTATTAATTAGTTCTAAGTCCATTTACTCACCTAATTCTTTTTTTATCTTTTTTATTATATATTCAATTTCTTCTTTTGTTTCATCTAATAATTCTATTCTAAAATTATTAATATTTTTATCTAAGCATAATTTAATATTATTTATATTATCTAAAGGTTCTTTATGCATTATATGAGTATAATGTTTTGTATTTAGAACTGGATAATAATTATCATTTTGATCTTTTAAATAATATTTATCATTTAAAGAACATAAATTACATTTATCTTGATCTTTATTAACTAACATTTTTAACGGACAATATTTCATAATCATAAGTTCAATTGTGCCATATATGATATATTCTAGGTTATTATTAGGTATTAAATTATTTAATCGATCTATAGTTATTTCAGGAGACAAAGTAATTAACTTTGCATGTTTTTCATTTAATAAAGAAATAGTTTCATTATTAGTTATGTTTATAGTATAATCCGCTATTATATTATTATTATCTTTATATTTTTCTAATGCTCCTATTTCAGTTATTAAAAGATTTTCATTATTATATTCTGAATGCTTTAAGATTACTCGTGGTAATTTTAAGTATATATTTCCTTTTTCTTTATATTTTTCATATAAATCTTTATTATCAGTATATATATAATTAATGCCATTATCTAAACATGTTTTTAATTGTTCTTCATTTCTTACTAGGGCATTTATTTTTACTTTTTCTTTCTTCAAAGTAACAATATTTTCTTCAAACTCTTTTTTTAGATAATCTTTTTTCTTATTTCTTTTTAATTCAACAAATTCATCAGCAAGCATTCTTCTTAATTCATTTAAATCTTTTATAGGTACAAATATATCATCATCAGCTTCTATTATTACATCATTAACACTTAATGGGGTATTACCTAATTTAGATACTTGTTTAATTATTGTTTCTACGCTTGTTGGAGATGATGTTGCTTTTTCTACCATAGAATATTCTTTTTCAACATTTGTTTCATAATTATTAATCCAACAATCATCTATTCTTATCTTAATTGGCTTGTTTATTTTGCACTCTATTCTTATATCTACTGGTATTTTCTTTTCATCATATTTTTTTAATTCATCCATTAAGTTTTTATCAATTGTTTTTAAGACGGTACCTTTTTCTTTTAAATTAACTTTATTATCAATTACTAAAATATCTCCTTTTTGAAGTTTATTTACTAGTAATAATTTTTTATTATAAATACGGTTTAATATCATTCCTTCATTATTAGGAAGTCTTATCCCGTCTTCTTGTTTAACATCATCTGTTAATTTAATAGTTATATATTTCTTGTTATATTCGATTACTTGCCCAAGTTCAACTCCTAAATGATTTGGACTTTTAATATTCATTAATTCTTTTCCAAACTTATTAAATAGATATCCTTCGGTAAATTCACGATTATAAAGTTTTTTTAAATTATATAAATCTTCTTCATTCAAAGTCATGTCTTCATTGTTATAGTATTTATCTATTATCATTCGATATAGTCTTGTTACAAATCCAACATATTCAGGTGATTTCATTCGACCTTCTATTTTAAAACTAGCAATTCCAGCTTCTATTAGTTCTTTTATATGATTTAGTGTATTTAATTCTTTTGTACTTAAAAGATATTCTCCATTAGTTTTAATTTTTTCATCATTTTTATAAAGTTCATATTTTAAACGGCATGATGCAACACATTCGCCTCTATTTCCACTTCTACCACCATTCATACTACTAAATAGGCAACAACCAGAATATGATACACATAACGCACCATGAACAAATACTTCTTTTTCTAGTTTAGTATCCAATCTTTTAATTTCATCTAATGACATTTCACGATCTAATACTACTCTAGTAGCCCCTAAATTTTCAAAAAATTTTATTCCTTCATCATTATGATTATGACTTTGTGTAGAAATATGAATTTCTAAATTAGGAAATATTTCGTGTACTTTTTTTATTAGTCCGATATCTTGCATTATTATAGCATCTACATTTGATTTATGAAGAAAATCAATATATTCCAACACTTCATCTAATTCATCATCAAACATTAGTGTATTAACTGTTATATAAGCTTTTACGCCATATAAATGACAGTATTTGATTGCTTCAACAATTTCTTCTTCGTCAAAATTATTTGCGAATTTTCTTGCACCAAATTTTTTGCCAGCAAAATATACAGCATCACATCCATTATGGATTGCAAATGGTAATGTTTCCATATTTCCAACTGGACTTAATAATTCTACTTTTTTCATATTATCACCTAAAATCTATTTAAATAATATCATATATATTTAAAATAAAAAAGAAGATATAACTTCTTATTAACGTAATACTTTTGAAAGGAGTTTTGATTTATATATTATTTCATCACCATTATTTAAGTCTACATCATCGGTATGTGATGGCATAAAAGAAAAATCAGAACATATATTATGAATTTCCCATTCATTAATTATTGAATCAGTAGAACGATTCCATTTTGATGGATATTCTTCGTTATATTCTTGCATTATTCCTGCGATCGATGCCATTTCTCTTTTACTAGTTATGTTATAAGATTTCATAATTTTCATATTTGGATCATCACAAAATCTTTCATCAATAATTAATACACTATTTCGTTTTACTTTTTCATCTAATCTTTTTAAATCTTTTTCTTTTCCAATATAAATATCTCCACTTTCACAAGTTGCATATGGAAGAGGAATGTTATCTTCTCTACTATAAGATTGGTTAATTGAATAATTAGTATTATATACGGGAAGTGGTGCCATTTCATTTATAGTAACTAATGTAAGAGATGCCATCGCTAACATAGTCATAGCTTTTCTTATTCTTAAATTTTTCATAAACATTCCTCCCTTTCGCCGGGGTTATTATATCATATTTTAATTAATTTGACAAATAAAAAAAGAATAAATCTATTCTTTTTTATTTTTTTATATTAGGAGGCGCTGTATGATTAAAAGCTGAATCTCCATTATTTTTTGATGTGAATTTTGTATTAGTATATGTTTTTATTTTTAATAAAACTAATCCTAAAACAAGAGCAATAGCTATCAATGCAAAAATAAGCGTTTTGAAAGAAAACTCTTTTTCTTCTTTAATTTTATCTTCTGCTTCATCTACTGGTTCTTCTTCATCGATTACTTCTTCTTTTTTTGGTGTTTCATCTTCTTTTATTGTTGTTTCACCTTTTTTGGATTCATCTATTTCAAAAACAAAATCAATATCTTTTTTACTTCCATACTCCATAGTCCATGTAAGGATATAACCGTCACTAGATACATCATCAGCATTGTTGCTTAGTATAGTTGCATTTGTTGGTAAGGCAATTGAATATGTAAACTCCATTGTCGATGAGTATTCACTATAATCAACTTGATCAGCTTCTTCACTGGTTGTATCAATTGTTAAATCATAAGTAAAATCTGCTGTGTAAGTAGTGATATTATCTTTCTTTGTTGATTTAAATAAGATTAGCTTGCTTGTTTCTAATTCTAAAATGTTTGTTAGTTCTACTTGCCCACAATCACTGCTACTTAATAGATCAATATTGTCAAATTTTTTTGTTATTTTAAAACCAGTATGAGTATTTGTTTTATAATCTTCTACTTCATAGCCGAGAGCTTCATATTCGGCTTTACTGTTATTATTGTCATTTTCAGTATAATATTCATTTTGAACTGCATCAATCATTGATAAAGTAAAACTTTTGTCAGCGCCTACACTCATATCTAAATTATATTTTACGCATCCTGTTAATATAAATATTCCAATAAATATTAATAATAATTTTATTTTTTTCATTTTATTCCTCCATCAATTATATATATCTTTATTTGATGATAATTCATAATGTTTTTCATCTGGTAAAGAGTTAGATCCCGTATTGTTATTTAAATTAGGTTTATCAATATCAGGAATTTCATCTTCTACATAATTATTATAGGTTATTTGCTGATTATCATAGATTTGATTATCATATATATTATTCATTGTATTATTATTTTGAAATTGATTATTAAAATTGTAATTCATATTTTGATTATTATTATCATACATCATACTATTTATATTAGTTGGATACATCATATTATTCATATTGTTATACATCATATTTTGAGTTGGTAACAAATTATTTACGTAGTTATCTTTCATACTTATGTCTGCTGCATCCATATTTCCAATTTGAATATTGTTTTGATTAGTATTCATATTATTCATATAATTTTGATACATATTTTGGTTGTTGTATGGATTATACAAATTTCTCTTTTTTTCATTTACTTTTAATATTATTAATACAATGGCTGCTAAACCAATTATTCCACCAATAACAATTGGGACAGTTTTATTTTTTATTTGAAATTCATAAGTTATTTTATTATTTGAATCCGATTTTAAATTCCATTTTAGTGTTTTCCCATCAGAACTAGTAGTTGAAGCATTACTATTAATAGCTTTACTAGGTAAAATAACTTTGTATTCCATACTATTTACATATGATGCTAATGAATCGTGTGTATCTACTGTGAAATTAGCGATATATATTGTATAAAAAAATGTTTCTTTCTTTTGGAAATAATATGTTGGTTCTTTTTTATCAATATTTAATATATCACGAAGTTCAACTGTTACATTTTGATCACTACTTATATCGTCAATGTTATCATAAGTCTTTATTAATCGATATCCCATATAATCATCTTTATTATATAGTTCAGTTCTAAAGCCCTTATCTTCGGCAGCTTCACGATCTTCCTCTACATAAGAATCCTCTTCATAACCATCTTGATACGCTGTTATTATTTCAATAGAGACACTTTTATCATCACTAATTTCCATTTCAATACTATACTTAGCACAACCAGGTATCAGAAAAATAGTAAATAAAATCATAATTAATTTAATTTTATTATTCATATACATCTCCACTACTTTATTCTTTTCTATCTTCTAAATTATATCATAATGAAATACGAAAAAAAATACTAATTATAGTATTTTTTTCTCTTCTCTATTATCGCTGGAATAAAATAATTTTGTATATCTATACTTTCAACATTTGTATGTGGTGGTGTTATTTCTTTATTTGCTTGATATATATAAGTTATGTGAATTTCTCCATCTATATATAATCCATTTTCGTTACCTTCAACTTTTATTAATTCAAAATTATTTATATCTTTCGGAGTAGTCGTATATTTTTCTCCTACTATTTCATCCATAATTATTTCTTCGACTAAAACGTTTCCTGCATCATCTATGAAATGTACGATAACTTTACCGCGTAGTCTTTCATTTACTAATTCAATATATTTAATTTCTCCTTCTTGATTAAAGAAATTTATTAATTGATTGTTTGTTGTTTTGTATCCGTCAGGGGTATTGATTTCATTTAAAGAATATAAATCATTATACAATCCACTAAATTTAAAATATGTTGCATTTTCTTTGTTATTTGTCCAAGTTTGGCCGTCTGTTGAATATTCTTTTTTTAGATTGGCTGTTGATGAGTTTTCTTCTATTTCAAAGTCAGCCCCAGCTAATAACTTATTATCTTCATCATTTTTTTGAATAATAATAATATTTTCTTTTTGTTTTACAACTGGTACAACGATATCATATTCTTCATTTTCTTTTAAAATTGTTTCTTCGTCATGAATATTACTTTTGCTTATTATATCATATGTTAATATTGTTGTTCCATTTGCTTTATATTCATTTTCACTGATAAATTCGTTTTCTTGGGTATCAACTTTTACTTTATAAGAAAGTGTAAATTTATCCCAAGAACGTAAATATTCTGTTATATTCCAAGTAATTCTATAAATATCACCATTTGTATTTTCTATTAATTCAGGATCGTTTAATACTTCGATTTCTTCTTTTGATAATTTCTCTACTTTTATGCCAGCTACTTCTACTTTTTGATTATTGTTATAAATAGTTATATCATTTTCGTCAAAAATATTGTCGCCATTTACATCTAGTGGTTGAACCCATTTGCTTGTGTAATCAACTACTGTAGCATTTTTATATTTAATTTGTACTATTTCTTGTGTTATTTCTTCAAACTTTTCTTTAAGTGTTGCTGTACTTGCATTTGAATAGCCAGAACTATAGTGTTCCTTTCCAGTTTTATTTGAGTAATATTCTGGATTTAATATTTGTTGAGATTCGTCACCCGATGCATTGAATCCAATTGTAAATACTGTTGATATTTCGGCAAGTTTTTTTCCTGCTTCGATTGTTCTTTCTATCTCTAACGTATTAGATGTAGGATGTTTTGTAATCATTTGAACATACCAAGCGTTTTCTAACATTGCTTCTAATCCGGCATCATTCGTTGTCTTATTTGAAAAATATGCCCTTTCCATTTCATTTATTGAATAAGATTTTTTTATATCGATTCCTTTATAGTCATAATATTTTACAACTCCCGCATCAATTATTGCCTCATATTTTTCGTTATTTTCAAATGATTGCAACATTGTCATAAAATCTACTTCTGTTGATTCTGGATTCGACTCGGTATATAAATTTTTTATTTCAGAAATGGATTCATAGAAGAATGATGGTGCAGTTATGTTTTTATTGTTTTCTAATACATATAATACTTCAGCATATGTATCTCTTACATGTTGCATTATTACAATTCCTCTATAGCTAGGATAATTTCCATTACTATCTTTTGTACGTGATAATTCATAAAAATTATATTTAGCTTCGCTGTAATTTGCAGCACCATCTGTTAAAAATACTACATAAGTATGTTCTTTATCTTTTTTACTACTATTACTTAGACTTCTTAAGTATTGATTAGCCCCAGATAAAGCAGCTTCTGTATTAGTAGCACTTCTTCCTGGTGCTAATAATTTTTCGCTTGCATCATAATAATTTTCTGGTAAATTGTAAAATTCTGTTCTATTATTTGTTAATTCTATATTTAAATGCCAATCGATACCAAATGATACTAGTCCTATTTTGTTTACATTACTTTCTTGATTTTCTGGTAGCAAAATATCTACCATTTCTAGTAAAGCATTTCTAGTGCTTGTCCATTTTGAGCTGTTAGCCATACTTTCAGATGCATCGATTACAAATAATACATTGTAACTTGATACTTCTTCATGTTCTTGTCCTGGAACGCTAATATTTATATCATATTCCCCTACTTTATTAGTTTTTATTGCTTCTTTTGTTGCTGTTAATTTTCCAATTGATACTTGAGCAAACGTGTTTATTGGTATTTGCGTTAGCACAAGAAATAACAACATTATTATTAAAATCACTTTCTTTTTCATTTTAACCATAAACCTCCGTCTTTTATAAAGTGTACCGATTATTATAACTTTAATTCTTATATTGTCAATATTAATTATTTAAATATTTCTAGAATTGTATTTATAGTTTCAATTTTATCAGCAAATTTATGTAATTTTTGCTCTGGAGTTTGATTAAAAAATTCTTTTTTCATTTTGTCTAGAACTTTTATTGAAATATCTCCTCTAAAAATACTTTTATATAGATAGGAATTATATTTTAAAAATGTATATAGTTCGTTATTTTCTCTTATTTTTAAAATAATATCTTTATTCATTAATCATCAATGTGTTGATATTTTCTGTTTGGTTCGTAATTATTTTGTTTTGGTGCTCCAAAATTTTGAATCAAATTTATAGTACTTTGAATATTTTCTATTCCTGATTGTAATTTTTTTAAATCAATATTTTTTATTGTATTGAATATTTCATTAAGAGAATAATTATATTTATTTGATATTTTATATTCATTCCATATTGAATCATTTTCGCCATATAATTCATATATTTCGTATAGACTTTGCCATGATATTTTATTAGATGTTACATAGTTTATTAAAGAAGGATTTTTTTTCACAAACTTTTTAAAACTTTCTTTAGACATAAAAAATCACCTACATTATTATATGCAAGTGATTTATTTTATATTTACTCGTCAATATTTATAAAATCATCTATAGTCATTAAACGATCATCAATTTCTTTCAATGATACTTTTTTTACTTCTTTTTCTTCAGTAATTTTAACTTCACCTGTTAAATCTTCTTTTTTTATTAATTCGACATTAATGAAGCAAGTATCAATCTTTCCTTTTATTATTTGAGAACCTGTTGAATAACGATCAAGTATTGGTAATTCAGTAGATTTTATTATTTTTATTTCACCATTTTTAATACCAATAAATTCTTTACTGTTTACTACAAATGTTTTAATAATTCGATATGGATTAGTCTTAACTTCACGAAGAATTAATAGTCCTCTCTTAGCGCGTGATGTTTTTTCAAAATCGCTTAACTTGATACGTTTTCCAGTTCCTTTATCAGTCAATATTGAAATATATTCAGCTGATTCATCGAAATTTGATACACCTACAACGTAATCATCTTTTAAATTAATTGATTTAACTCCACTAGTTCTTAAACCAACAACTGGTATTTCACTAACATCGTACCACAAACCATATGATTTATTAGTACCTATAAATAAGTCATTGTATTTAGTAATCATTGCAGCAATTAGTGTATCATTATCCTTTAATTTGATACATGTAATTGGTTTTAGACTACGACTTGTTTTAAATTCTTCAAGCGCTGTTCTTTTAATCATACCATTTTTAGTTGCAATTAAGATGTCTAATTTTTGATTAAAGTCAGTTACTGGTATTACACTAATTATTTCTTCTCCACTATCTAGTCTTACAACGTTGCTTAAGTGTTTTCCCATGTCCTTCCATACACAAATAGGTAATTCATGAACTGGTAGGTGGAAATAATTTCCTTTATTTGTAAATACTAATAATGTATCTAGTGTATTTAATTCAAATAAGCCAATTAAATAATCTCCATCTTTTAAAGTAGTATCTTCTGAAGAGGCTTGATAACTTCTTAATGATGTACGTTTGATATAGCCATCTTTAGTAACCGATACAATAACATCTTCTTTTGGAATCATTACTGTTGTATCAATTTTTATTTCAGTAATTTCATCTTTTATATCTGTTTTACGAGGAGTTGCATATTCTTTCTTTACTCTTCGTAATTCTTCTTTCATAACAGTTTTTAGAACGTTTTCATCACTTAAAATCAACTCTAGACCTTTTATCATTTTCCTTAAGTTTTCCATTTCTTCTTCTAGTGAAACAACATCTGTATTTGTTAATCTATATAATTGTAACATTACAATTGCTTCAGCTTGTTTTTCAGTAAAATCAAACTCTTTTACTAAATTATCTTTAGCATCGCTTTTGTTTTTACTAGCACGAATTACACGAATTACTTCATCAAGAATTGATAAACATTTTATTAAACCTTCTACTATATGATATCTTGATTTAGCGTGTTCTAAATCAAATTCTGTTCTTCGTAATACAACTTCTTTATGATGAGCAATATATGCATCAAGCATTTCTATTATTCCTAATTGTTTAGGACAACGATTAACAATTGCAACCATATTAAAGTTATATGTTACTTGTAAATCAGTATTTTTTAATAAATAATTTAAAATTAATTCACGATTAGCATCTTTTTTACAATCAATTGCAATTCTTAAACCATCTTTATCGGATTCATCACGAACTTCAATCATTCCTTCTATTTTTTTATCGATACGAATTTCATCAATTTTTTTAACTAAAAGGGCTTTATTTACTTCATAAGGTATTTCACTAACGGCAAGAGTAAGTTTTCCTTTTTCGTCTTCCCATTTCGTACGTGATTTTACTATGATTCGTCCGCGACCTGTTGTATAAGCTTTTTTAATTTCATCTATTCCTTCAATAATTCCACCCGTTGGAAAATCTGGACCTTTAACAATTTCCATAATTGTTTCCAAACGACAATTAGGTGAATCGATACGTTTAATCGTTGCATCAATTGCTTCGCCTAGATTATGAGGTGGTATATTTGTTGCATATCCAGCTGAAATCCCCATTGTTCCATTTACTAATAAATTGGGAAATTTGGCTGGTAATACTGTTGGTTCTAATTCTGTATCATCAAAGTTAGGAGCCATTGCTACTGTATTACGATCTAAATCTTTTAATAATTCATTACTTATTTTAGATAGTCTTGCCTCAGTATAACGCATAGCAGCTGGACTATCTCCATCCATTGAACCATTATTACCATGCATGTCAATGTATGTTGTATTTTGCTTCCACCACTGACTCATTCTTACCATGGCATCATAAATAGAACTATCACCATGTGGGTGATAATTTCCCATGATTACCCCTACAGACTTAGCACTTTTACGATATGGATGATCATATGTATTTTTTTCACGATACATTCCATATAGTATTCTTCTTTGTACTGGTTTTAATCCATCTCTTACATCAGGAATAGCACGGTCTTGAATGATATATTTTGAGTATCTTCCAAAACGTTCCCCCATTATTTCTTCCAGTGAATATTCATATATCTTGTCAATTATATTTTCCATGTTATCACCTTTTTTCTATTTTTTATTTATAGCAATCTTTAAATGGATCCTCTTTATTTGTTACATTTATTGTAAGATTTTCTAAATTTATCGTGTTTTTATCAAATGCAAGCACATAAGCGTAAAATATTTCATTATTACATTCTGATATATTAAATTCAGAATTAGTAAATTCGATATTTAAAATATTGTTTTCGAATGTATAATTAGTTAAATATTTACTTCTTGAACAATTTTTATTATCACTCATGAAATAAAACAAATAATCATTCTCAGTAAAATTAAAGTTTTCTTCTATACCTTCCGGCATTTCAAAAGCACTTAATTCATTATAAAAGTTTTCATCACTTGTTAAGAGAATTGGTTTTTTATCTTTTATCATCTCATCATAACTATTTAAAACAAAAGTTGTTTTTTCTTTGTAGTCTATACTTTTACAAATTTCTACTTTTTCAGGTTGATGTTTTTTATTATCACTATTTTTATTAGTATCATCTGAAATAAATATTTCTAATACAATTCCACCAATTATTGCTAAAGCCCCTGCAATTACACAGATACATGCAATTGTTCTTTTATTCTTTTTACTCATATTTATCCCTCTTTTAAATATTTGTTTTTACTTCTAATTTATTATCATATTTATCTTTTTCTAATTCAATAATAATACTATCAAAGAAAATGGCATCACACATTTGGTCAGCTTCATTCTTATCAAAGTTTAAATATACTTCTTTATCTCTTTGTTCGAAGCAATTTAAGCGATATGAACGATCACACCCGTGTTGTGCTGGTAATATATAAATTAAATAATCATGATTTTCAAAATCTAGTTTTTCTTCATCACTAAATTCTACTAATTCCTTTTTAGCTTGATATTCTTTTTTTGATGTAACTAAAAAGTAATTATCTTCTTTTTCCAAATCATAATCGTATGAATAATCACCTAAAAAGAAATTTTTTTCATCACATTTTTTATTTTCTTTAACATTCTCTTCTGATTTGTTTGATACTATTTTATAAATAATAGTACCACCTAGCATTATAACTATTAAAACAATCAAAATTACTTTGTTTCTACTTACTTTCATATCTTTCTCCTAATTATTCTTTTTTATATCATAGTCATCTTCTAAAGAGAAAATAACGTTTTGTTCAATCCAAGCTTTACGTGGTTCAACAACATCTCCCATTAAAACACTTACTCTTTTTTCAACTAGAGCTGCGTCTTCGATTGTTACCCTGATTAAAGAACGAGTACCAGGGTTCATTGTTGTTTCAGCTAGTTGTTCTGCATTCATTTCCCCTAACCCTTTATATCTTTGAATTTCACATTTTTTATCTTTTGTTTTTTCTTTCATTTCTTCAATAGAATAAGCATAGTCAACATTTTTACCATGAGTTATTTTGAATAATGGAGGTAATGCAATATATACTTTTCCTGCTTCAATAAGCGGTTTCATATATCTATAGAAGAATGTTAGTAATAGACATTGAATATGTGCTCCATCATCATCAGCATCGGTCATTATTATAACTTTATCATATTCACAATCATCTAATTCAAAGTTAGGTGTTATTCCAGCACCTATTGTATAAATCATTGTATTTATTTCTTCATTTTTAAAGATGTCTTCTAATTTGGCTTTTTCGGTATTAATAACTTTACCTCTTAATGGCAAGATAGCTTGAAATTTTCGGTCTCTTCCTTGTTTAGCAGAACCACCCGCAGAATCCCCTTCGACTAAGAATAATTCATTTTTTTTCTTATTTTTAGTTTGGGCTGGAGTTAATTTACCAGATAAAGATCTTTCTTTTTTACCTGTATTTTTCCCTTTACGAGCATCCTCACGAGCTTTTCTTGCGGCTTCTCTTGCTGTTTTACTACGAAGAGACTTCTCAATAATATCAGTTGCTATTTTTTTATTTTCCTCTAAGAAAAATTGTAACTTTTCGCTTACAAATGATTCTACTGCAACTCTTGCAGCAGGTGAACCAAGTTTTCCTTTTGTTTGACCTTCGAATTGTAATAACGCTTCTGGTATTTTTAAAGATACAATAGCAGTTAAGCCTTCACGAACATCACTACCTTCGAATGTCTTATCTTTTCCTTTTATATAACCATTGTTTTTAGCGTAATCATTAAATACCCTAGTTAAAGCTGTTTTAAAACCAACTTCATGTGTTCCACCATCACCAGTTTTAACATTATTTACAAATGACACAATATTTTCGTTATATGTATCAGTATATTGAAGAGCAATTTCCATCTCAATACTATCTTTATTACCTTCAAATGTTATAACGTTATGTAATGTGTTTTTATCCTCATTTAAATACTCTACAAACTGCGTAACACCTTTTTCATATAAATATTTATTACTTCTTGTTGTTTCTTCATCTACTACTTCAATTGTTAATCCTTTTATAAGAAAAGCAGACTCTTGCATTCTTTCACAAATTGTTGAGAAAGAAAATGTTGTAGTTGAAAATATTTCTTCGTCAGGTAAAAATCTAACTGTTGTACCTGTTTTTGTAGTTGTTCCAATCTTTTTTAGTGGGTGTTTTACTTTTCCACCATTTTCAAAGATAATTACGTACTCTTCTTTATCTTTTTTTATATTAACTTCCATCCATTTGCTTAAAGCATTTACAACGCTTGCACCTACTCCATGAAGCCCACCAGATACTTTATATCCAGATTCTTCAAATTTTCCTCCAGCGTGTAAAATAGTATAGATAACTTCTGGTGTTGATCTACCTGATGAATGCATCCCGGTAGGAACTCCTCTTCCATGGTCTTCTATACTAATACTTTTATCTTTATGAATCGTTACTTTTATGTAATCACCAAAACCATTGATAGCTTCATCTATTGCATTATCGACTATTTCCCATACTAAATGATGTAATCCCCTTTTATCAGTTGACCCAATGTACATACCAGGTCTTTTTCTTACAGCATCTAATCCTTCTAGTATTTTAATCGAACTCTCATCATATTTTACTGCCATGACTATCATCTCCTAATCCATTATAACAAAAAATTTTTTCAAAAAAAAGAAAATATGGCTTTTTTTGCCATATTTCCTTTATTTATAAGCTTTTTATCTTGTTTTTGGTAAATCAAATAAAGATAATTGCCCAGGAATTTGATCTGATTTTGTTTTTTGTTTTTGTCTTGGATATTCCTTTTGTCTTACTTCTTCATAATGAGCTCTAAACGCTTCAAAGTTGTCTACTGGTTCTTTTTCTTCCTTTTTTTCTACTGGTGATACAACACTTATATGCTCAGCCATTTTCTTGTCATATAAATATTGTCTTCTAAAACGATATAATTCTCTAAAGTTTTTATAACTTTGCATCTTGTCTAAAAAGTCTCTTTTAAATATTTCTAAATCTTCAGTCATTTCATCGCTCATGATATGACTATATTTATTTCTTGCATCCATGGCTTTTTTAGCAGAATGATATGTTATAACATTATCTATAAAACTACGTGAAAAATTAAATCTTTTATCATCCATATCATACGCATTTTTTAATCGCGCAACAAAATCACAACTACTATCTTCAATCATATCAACTATATCAGTAACAATATTAATCGTTGTTTTATCTTTTTTATTGATATTATTTCCATCAGCTGATAATGCAATATGAGCTAACGTTGGATCATTAAATGAAAGTGATACAGTGTGCATAAATCCTTTGTTTAAAAATCCTATAT
Source organism: Bacilli bacterium (assembly GCA_017436345.1). Taxonomy (GTDB): domain Bacteria; phylum Bacillota_I; class Bacilli_A; order RF39; family UBA660; genus RUG11788. Next base: position 11,364 of record JAFSDH010000008.1, on the reverse strand, counting down.
ATGATGTATCTGCTTTATAATCAAAAGGATATATATTTTTACCTACTACTGCTAAAAATTGATCAAAACTTTTAAATTTATTTGTTATTGCATCATAAAAAGCCAAAGTGTTTTTTTGAACTTTACTATCTTTTTTAGTTCTAGATTGGTATTTTTCATCAGTAAATGCTTTAACAGGAACTGTATATGCGTCTCCTGTTTCTAAAAACTCTACTGCTTCTTGTCCACCATATCTTTTTTGTAAAATTAACATATATTTTTTTGGAATATTTTTATTTGCCATAATAACCATTCCCCCTCTTATTTGGCTAATTATACCATAAAATGCTTAAAAAATCAAGTTTTGTCACTAAATGTTAATCGGACTTAAATCAATATCTATTTTTATATTATTAGTATTTTTATAGTGTTCTTGTAACTCTAGTAAGGTTTTATATAAATTTTCTTCTTTTTTATATTTAATTATGATATTAAAACGATATAGATTATTCATTTTAAATACACTACATACGGTAGGTCCTAAAATAATGCTATTTACTAATTTATTTCTTAGGATGCTTCCTACTTTATTACTTTCGTCTCTTGCTTTATCATAGTCTTTACTTATAACTTTTATTGTTGCCATATAATAATATGGGGAATAAGATAATTCTCTTCTAATTTGCATTTCTTTATTATAAAAACTTATATAATCATGATTTTTTGATAAATCAATAGCATAGTGGTCAGGATTGTGTGTTTGAATAATTACACTTCCTGTTTTATTCCCACGTCCACTTCTTCCAGAAACTTGTGATAGTAATTGGAATGTATATTCGCTACTCCTAAAATTGGGTATCATTAAAGCGGTATCACTATTTATTACACCAACGAGTGTTACATTTTCAAAATCTAACCCTTTAGCAATCATTTGTGTTCCTAAAAGAATATCATACTGATGATTTTTAAAGTCTTCGATTATCTTTTCGTGTGCTCCTTTTCTACTAGTTGTATCAAAATCCATTCTTACAACACGACAATTAAATAAGGATTTAATTTCTTCTTCTACTTTTTCGGTTCCAACACCTAGTTCTTTAATGGCTTTTTCTTTACATTCTGGACAGGTATCAATTCTTTTATTTCCATATCCGCAGTAATGACATCGAAGAGTATTACTACTCTTATGATACGTTAATGTTATATCACAATTTGGACACTTTTCTACATAACCACAATTACTACAGGTAATAAACGACGCATATCCTCTTCTATTTAACAAAAGAATAATTTGCTCTTTTTTAGCTAATCTATCTTGTATTTCTTTAGATAATTTATTTGAGAAGTAACTAGTTTTATTTTTTTCTTTATTCATATCAATTATTTCTACTTTAGGTAATTCCTTGTTATTTACACGATTTTTTAATTCAACAAGTCGATAAACATCTTTTTTAGCCCTTGCATAAGCCTCAAGTGATGGTGTTGCACTTCCTAATATTACTTTGGCATTATGATATTTACTTCTTTCAATTGCAACATCAATCGCGTTATATTTGGGATTTGATTCTTGTTTATAACTAGTAGAATGTTCTTCATCGATAATAATTGTTCCAATGTTTGTTAGAGGAGCAAAAATTGCACTTCTTGCACCTATTACTATATCAACTTCTTTTCTTGAAATTTTACGATATTCATCATATTTTTCTCCCTCGGATAGTCGGCTGTGAAGAATGGCGATTGTTTTACCAAATCTCTTTCTAAAACGATTAACTATTTGAGGTGTTAAAGATATTTCAGGCACTAGAACAATACTTGTTTTTCCTTTTTCTTTCATCTTTTCAATTATTTCCATGTATACTTCTGTTTTACCACTACCAGTTACACCATGAAGTAAAAAAATATTTTTTTCTTGTTCGTTTAAGATTTCGTTTACTACTCTTTCTTGGTCGGTAGTTAGTGGATATTTTTCAACCAAATCAGTATTATCATCTAAACGATATTCTTCTTTTTCTATTTCTTTTAAAAATCCTTTTTTTATTAAAGTATTAGTACTCGATAACGATAATTTATTTAATTCTGATTTTAAAACTGATTTTTTCTCTTTTACTAGATTATATATATTTATTTGTTTTTCAGTTAATTTAATTGTATCTACATCTTCATTATCTATTTCGACATACTTAACTATTTTTTTATTTATATTGGTACCTTTTTGAGCTTTAAGCGCCTTAGGTAACATTACTTGATAAGCTGAAATTAATGTTGATAAAGTTGTATTACTAACATATTTTCCTAATTCAAGTAGTTCTTCTGTTAAAACAATATCTTCATCTACTACATCAATTATTTCTTTTAAGCTTTCATATTCAGTAGCATTTGTTCCTAGAATAAATCCCTCAAGAGTTTGATGACCAAATGGAACTGTTACCCTTTTTCCAACTTTTATTTTAGATTCTAAATGTGAAGGAACTAAATAATCAAAAGTTTTATCTATATTTTTATTTGATAATTCTATTAAAACGTTAACGATCATATTATCCCTCCTTAATACATATATTAATATAATAACATAAAAAAAGAAGATTTCTCTTCTTTTATTTTATTTTTTAGCTCCACCTTCAAAACTTTTTCCAGTACTTTCAGTATATTGATTTACTATTGTACCAGGTTCAAAATAGTTTCCTTCTTTTTGATTTTGATCTCTAAAATTTCGAATTGCTTGTTTTTGTTCTAGTGGTAATGTTAACATATCAATTTCTGTTTGAACCCAATATCCTCTATCAAAATCTTTACTTGCGACTTCTTTTATGGCATTATCAACATCAATTGTTGGAAGACCAGTTTGTGAACTATTCATACTTATTTGTGCACGTTCTAATACTTCTATTTTTTTCTTTTCAGAAGTAAAATATGCATTTTCAATAGCATTTTGTTGCATTAGTCGAGTAACTAACCATTCTCCTTTATCAGGTGATGTGACTCCGCCAAAGACTCTTTTATTAATTTCATAGATATCGCTTCCTTTTTTATACATAGCATTTACTACTTGATCTGAATATTGTTCTTCACGACAAGCTTTTTTTATAAAACTATTTGGTTCATTTATTAAATGTTGTTCTAAATCAATAATGCTATATTTGACATAGTCTGTATTTCGATATTGTTCCATTAATGCATTTATATCATTTGTTTGTAAATATGCATGTAATTGTCTAGCCGCTTGTTCAAGTTCTAAATCATATGTTTCTATCATATTACTTGGACAACTTGCACTAAAACGTTTTTTTTCGATTTCTAGTAGATTGTTTAAAATTTCATCAATATCTATAGATTTTTCAGTTGATGTTCCTATCTTTTGTTGTATTTGTTCAAATTCATTTTCTGCACCAATAACATACGCAGCAAGTTCGTCACTTTGAAAAACTTCTTCTACTTTGTCATAAACTTCATCAACTACATCCTCAATTTTTTCTTCAACTTTAGGTTGTTCAACTTCTTTTTTATCTTTTTTTGTCCATGGAAATTTTATCGCCATATTAATTGCTCCTTTCATTTTTATATAAATGGTTTAAATGATCACTTACGGGTTTAAATGTTTTTCTGTGTTCAGGAATAATTCCAAATTTTTCTATTGCTTCAACATGTTGTTTTGTTCCGTATCCAGCATTTTTAGCAAAACCATATTCAGGATATTTCTTATCCAGTTCAACGAGCATTCTATCTCGCGTTACTTTAGCAATAACACTTGCTGCTGAAATGGTAATACTTTTCAGATCACCTTTTATTATTGAAGTAGATGGAATAGATAATTCTTCAAGTTTCATGGCATCTATCAAAACATGTTCTGGTTTTATTTTTGAATTATTTATAGCCTCATACATAGCTAGTTTTGTTGCTTCGTAGATATTTACTTCATCTATTACTTTTTCATCTTTTATACCAATACTTACACTTAGGGCATCTCTCATGATGATATCGTAATACATCTCTCTTTTCTTCAAAGACAACTTCTTACTATCAGTTAGTCCATCTAACTGATAATTTTCTGGTAGTATCACACATGCTGTAACAACAGGTCCAACAAGTGGACCTCTTCCTACTTCATCAACTCCAGCTATATATTTTATTCCTTTTTTTATTAATTCATCTTCGTATTCACGATTATTTATTTGTTCTTTCATGCTGTCCCTCTTTTTTATTGTTCTTCTGGTGTATATTTTTTCCCTTTTTCATCAACAAATTTTATATATTCTAGATAATCACTACTTACTCTTACTTCAATATCTGCATATTTTAATAAAGTATAATTGTAAATAGTTTTTTCTTTTAAACATGTTAGACCTAGATTAAGTAGTTTTTCTAAGTCTTGTAGTTCAATATCTAATTCTTCATCATACATAATTTTTACTTTATCTTTTTCTTCTTTTAAGTATGAATTTACTTCATTAGTATCTGTATGAGTAATTACAACTTCAATATAACTACCTAAATCATCATCTATAACTAAATTTATATTCTTATCAGTTTTATTATTAGTAATAATATATTCTTTTGTTGTGTCTATTTTATATTCATATTTTATTTTAGATGTACTAAAATCAGATGTTAAATATTGATTTGTTTTATAGTTATTTGTTTCAAATAAAACAGTAATACTACTTATAGATACTATTAATCCTGATGTTATAATTATATATAAATATCTTTTTACTTTAGAATCTCCAGGAGATAAAAATTCTTTTATCAAAAGAACGATTGTAGTAAAGAATATAATTAGAGCAATGTCTGCTACAAAGAAACTAATTAAGTATATTCCTTGATTTAAATAACCAATCATTAGTCCTAAAACAAATAATAAAGCTATAACAACTATAAATAAAGGTATTAATATTATTGTTTTAAGTATTTTTATAATTACATCTAATGTTGAAAATATTTTTTCTTTTACTTTTTTATCTTTCTTTTTGTTTTTATATAAAGTTAAAAAACTATTATCTTTTTCTGCTACTTCAGTTAATTGATAAATAGATACTACTATAAATAAGAAGTAAGTAAAGTTAACTACAGCTGTCCATATATTGCTTAATATAGCTCTAGCTGATGTTCCTACTTTATATATCATATAAGTTCCAATTTGAACTAATCCTTCTGCAATTAAACCTCCTAAGAAGAAAATTAATATTAACATTATTAGTTTAATTATCGCTTTGATTAATAATGCGTGTTTTTCATCTTTTATAAAAGTTGCTAATTTAGCAAGAAAATTATAGATGATTGTTGATGATTTATTTAAGATTTTTTTTAATTCTTTCATATAAGTACTCCTCCTATTATTACATTTTTAATTATACTAATATTTTAAAATAATAACAAGATAATAAAAATAAAAAAGAAGCTTATGCTTCTATTTCTTCGATACGATCAAAAGTTATTTTTCCTAATAAGTTTTCTTTTAAATCACGAATGATTATTGAATATACTTTATCGTAATCTTTTTCGCCACCCTTTAGTAAAGCCCCTCTTTTGTTAGCAATAGTATCTAAGGTTGGTGTTATATCTTCAAAATCTATTTCTTCAATCCCATAACGTTCTTTTAAATTATTAGGATAAAGACGATACATAGTTTTTAGTATGTGTAGACTTAATAGATATGGATCAACTATTTCTTCTTTAATTGAAGATAAGGCCGCTAAATTGAAAGCATGATTTTGATTTTCAATTTTAGGCCATAAAATACCTGGTGTATCTAATAATTCAATATCTTTATTAATTCTAATCCAACTTAAAGCTTTAGTAACACCTGGTTTATCACCTATTACTGCTGCTTTTTTACCAACTAATCGATTTATTAAAGTTGATTTACCAGCGTTTGGTACTCCTACTACAAGAGCTCGAATACTTCTAGGTTTCATACCTTTTGCTTTTCTTTTTTCATTCATTTCTTTTAGAATAACATTACTCTCTTCAATAATTTTATTAACAACGTTCTTATTATTAATAAGATCACAACAAATAACTTTATACCCTAAAGACTCATAGTATAAAACAAATTTATTAGTTTCTTCTTGATCACATAAATCATATTTAGTAAATACTACTATTCTAGGTTTATTTTTTATTAAGTTATCAATATCAATTATTTTACTACTTAAAGGCATACGACTATCTATTACTTCGTAGATTACATCAATTAAATTAATCTTTTCGGCTATTTCTCTTTTAGTTTTAGCCATATGACCGGGATACCAGTTGATTGTCTTTTTATCTTCATATCCTTTAACATTATCTGTTTTTGACATAATATCACTTCCAATTCCTCTACATTATAACATAAAAGAGTAGGTTTCTCTACTCTATTTTAAATCAGTCTTTCTAAATATAGCATAACCTAGTGATGATGTTACTAGTACTTGACCAATCATACATATTGTTTTAAATAATACATCTTTTGGTACTTCAAATACATTTAATGTCATTACTTGACCAAATGGTAATATATTATTTAATACATTCATAATATTTTCATCAAAAAATTCCATTCCTACTATATAAAACATTAGTGTTAAATAAATTATCAAAACAGGTGCTAATCCTCCTGCTTCTGATTTAATAGACATAGAAATAAATGTTGTAATTGATGCAACAGATATAACTCCAAATAATGTTAAAATAATTCCATATATTAAAGCCTTTGTATTAATACCTTCAGTCCCTATGAATATAATATTACTTATAATTGATGAAGATAAAAATAATATTGTACATAAAAAGCAAAATATTATTACTGCTATTAATTTAGATAAATATATATTTATTCTTTTATTTCCTACTATGATCTTATTTCTTATTGTATTGTTAGTATAATCTTTACTTAAATAAAAACCTGGAATTGCTGGTAAATAAGCAAGTAACATTAATGTATATTCAAATACCCCAGCACATGATGGTTCTTCATTTAACATGTTCATTAGTCCAAAAAAGATACCTATTACAATTGTTAATACTATCGAAATTTTAGAAAGAGATTTGCCAAATAATGTTTTTAATTCTACTTTTAATAGATTAATCATTATTATCACCTCCTAATAAGTTAAAGAAGTAATTTTCTAGACTTTCTTCACTTTCGGTAAGTTTTATTACATTTATATTTTCTTTATGAAGATTTAAAACTAATGGTGTTATTTCAATATTGCCATAAAGTTCAGCTTGTGTAGAAGAAATTAGTTTATAATTATATTTTTCTTTTTTTAAGACTTTTTCTAAATCTTTACTATCTACTTCTAATTTAATTGTATGTTTACATTCTTTTTCAAACTCTTCAGCACTTATTTCTTTTACCATTTTACCATCTTTAATAAATCCATAATGCGTAGCAACACGAGATAATTCATCTAAAATATGACTAGATATTAGTATTGTTATGTTTCTTTCTTTGTTTAATTTAGTAAGTAGATTGCGCATTTCCACTATCCCTTCAGGATCTAAGCCATTTGTTGGTTCATCTAATATTAGAAACTCTGAATTGCCACAAAGTGCAACTGCGATACCTAATCTTTGTCGCATTCCTAAAGAAAAATCTTTAGCTATTTTTTTGCCAGTATCATCAAGTTTAACTAGTTTTAATAATTCATCTATTTTTTCATAGTTTTTAAGTCCTAAGATATCGAATTGAATTTTTAAGTTTTCATATGCTGTTTTATCTGGATATATTGATGGAGTCTCAACAACAGCTCCCATCTTTTTACGTATATTATTTATTTTTATATCATCGTGTTTAACATTATATATTTTTAATTCTCCATCTATTGGATATTGTAAACCACATACTAATCTAATAAGAGTTGTTTTACCAGCACCATTCTTGCCAACAAAACCATATATTGAACCTTTTGGTACATTCATACTTAACTCATCTAAAGCAATTGTTTTGCCATAAGTTTTTCTTAAGTTCTTAGTTTTTAATATATATTCCATAAATAAATCCTTTCTATCATATATATTATTATATCATATTTTCTATCTTATAATATTAAAAGCACCTTTATTTATAAGACAAAAAATATTTCAACTCCTTTATTACAAAAAAAACACATAATGATATGTACATAATTTAAAGTGTTCAATGTCGACCTCAGTCATATAATTCCTAACACCAAAATGATGTATTTTGAACAAAAAATGCTAATTTTTATGATTTTTTCTATTTTTTATTAAAAACATGTAAGATCTAAATCTTCTAAAATCCTTTATATATAAGTTTTTTGTGAAAGTGTGCAATAAATCGATATCAGTCAGTTGATGTTTGTTTTATTTTCATTCATAAAATCACTTCCTCAAAGTTAAAACTAATAAAATGATACCATAAAAAGGATATTTTTTTAACAATCTATCACATTTTTATATTATTTATTTAGGGTTAGATAAATCAACATCAACCTTTAATATATAGTTGCCAGGTCATATGGCATTTCTTATATAATAAAAAAGAATAGATGTTTTCTATCTACCCTATAAATTGTAATTTGTTATTTTCTTGTTAATGCTTTTACAAATTGTTTTGGTTTATCAATATGAATACCATGACCACAATCAAATTGCTCTATAATCATATTACTAATTAATTTATTTACTTGTTCTAAATCTTCATCAGTTAAAGCACCTTGAATTAAACCATCTTCACTAATAGTAGTTTTTGCTTTCAAAAATAATGTTTCACATTTTATATTTGATAATAGCTTTTCATAATCAACATTTGCATTAAACGAATCATTATAAAAACTTTCTCCAAAATAAGGATCATAATTTTGCAATCCTCTAAATCCTTCTAAAAATTTCTTAGGCCAAAACATTACTTTTAAATTTTTATCCGGGTGTTTTTCTCTATATTTTAATGCAAGTTCTCCTAACTTTGTTCTAATCATTTCTCTGGAATCATCGGGAAAGAAGTTCCAACAATATTGATTTATAAAATAATAATATACAAAATCTTTTATTTCGTCTTGAGATATGAAATTATGACATACAGTCGATAAATCTACATAATTGTATGTATTAAATCTTCTATCTCCAACGCTTGCAAAAAATGGTGGATCTTCTAATATAAGCCCTGAACACAATTCGCAATTTGATGCAATGTATGAAGCAATAAGTCCACCAGAAGAATGCCCTAAAACTGAAACATTATCTTTAATAACTTCTTCTAAAAATTTAATAATGTCATTTCCAATATCAATTAAATTATATTTCTCTCTATTAAAAGAACTTTTTCCATGTCCATAATAATCAACTAAATATATATGAAAATACTTTGATAATTTATTAATCACACTCATAAAACTTAATGAATTAGTTCCCTGAGCATGAAGTAATAATAACTTTGGTTTATTTGATTTTATTTCATAATAATTAAGAATGCTCTTATCATCTATTTTAAATTGATCGTTACTAATTTTCATATTCTTCAACTCACTTTCAAATTGTAATTTTGTATTACTTATTTAATAATTTTAAAACTTTATTTGTATCTTTAATGTAAGTTCTCTAGTTTCATAGAATATATTTTATTTTTCTCCTTTTGGAAAAACTTTATCTGCCATATCTTCTATTTCATCTGCTTTAAGAAGTGCTATTCCTTTTGTTTTATCACATAATACAATAATAGAATCTCCTGGATTTATATCAAACATATCTCTTGCTTCTTTAGGTATTACTATTTGTCCTTTCTCTCCTACTTTTGCAATTCCTACAAATTTTTCTTTCATATTATCTTCTCCTTTTGTGTATAACTGGTTATACTTTTCATACTTATTATATATCGTATTGAAAAATAACACAATATAAAAAGAACAGATTTCTGTTCTTTTATTTAAATAGTTAAATTGTAATTTGTATTATAGATGTTTCAAAATATAATCTATATCCTTCTTGATTAAAAACTGCATACTTTCTTTATATTTAGACAGTTCTAAATTTCTTACTTTGTTTTCTATAATATCCGTAAGTTCAATTTTATGCATTAAGATTAAATTAAGTTTTTCTAAGCATTGTCTTACTGATGTTCCTTTTTCATCTTCTAACTCTTTTAGAATAATATCTATATTTTTATTTATCTTATTTTCATTATCCCATTTTGCAAGAGAACATATGAGCCTAAAACCACGAACTCTAATAAATGTTTTTTCGTTATTTAACATTTTTAAAAATTCATTAAAATAGTTATATAATTCATTTGATTCAGTAGTTATAGTTTCAAGTTCTAGTAATGTTTTATAAGCACTGTTATTATCTTCATTATACAAATTTTTTATTTTCTCTTTCATATACTACTCCTCATCAAATTGTAATTTGTTTTTTATTTTATTTTGTATGTAGCGGTTAAATTTTTCTCATTATCTACATTTTCTTCTATATATAATGTTCTTTCATATTTGATATTATTTTTATTTAAACATAGTTCTACGAAACATAAGAAAATACCAATATCTATTTGATTATAGTGTTTAACCATATCTACAGGTATTATTCCTCTTTTTCCTGGTTTTCTATATCTATAAACTTTTAATTCTTTTTCAGAAGATTCTACAAACCATGGTTGAGTATTACAAGCACTAGGAGTAAATCTTACTATATTTGCTATATCTAAATAGTAATCTCCATTCCAAATTTCGGATAATTCTTTTCTTTTACTTTTATACATATCTTTTCTAAATTTAGTTTCATCATCAATTTTTGCTATCGCAATCATTATTACAAAATCTAAACCATCTAATTGTTTTTCTTCTACTTTACCGATACCAAACCAAAGTGTACCAATGTTTTTAGATACTAAATATAAATCTAATTGTTGTCCAATATAACCTATATTTTGTAAGTAATTATCTTTCTTTTCAGAATATAAAAGTATGCAATACTCTTGACCTCTTTTGCATGTAGTTGAATCTTTTACTATCTTCATTTTTACTTTAATATCTTCAACTAATGGTTTAAAATTATTAAACTCATTTTCAATGTCTTTTAGTTCTTCTTCTGTAATATGTTCATTACCAATGTTTCTAAATAAATGAAAAGACTTTCTTTTAAAGATCATATCATATAAATTATTATTCATTTAATCACCTCAACAAATTACTATTTGTCTTTCATTTATATTATACCATGAAAAAAGCAAATCTAATTATAGATTTGCTTGTTAAATTGTAATTTGTTGATTATTGTTTTACTAACATTGCATAACTAATTCCTATTGGAGCAATTATCTTATCATTTGGATTAAGTGTATTGTAATCATAAAAATAAGTATTATCAATATCATTGTGATTCAAATGTTCATAAATTAACATATTTGAATCTTCAGCAATATTCTCTATATCTTTATAAGAATATACTGAT
>JAFSDH010000007.1 GCA_017436345.1 Bacilli bacterium | reverse complement strand
TGAAGTAGAGCCTGGTATATCAGTAATATATGGATATGTTAGAGATGAGGCTGGGAATGTTGGTACATGTAGTGTTGAAGTAAAATATGACCCAATTGTTCCAACTGGTAATATTACTTATGGATATCAAGTTTATCCTAAGGAAGATATAGCTTCTACTAGTGGTACTAAGATAAACTTTAATAGTTTTACTAGTGAATATGGTTCTATTATTGGTATGAAAGTTTATTTAAGTAATAATACTTCTGGTATGAGTACTAAAATAACTAATGGTGGTACAACATTAGTAACTAGAACAATAGGTGCTGGTGTTAAAGAAATGGTTTATACTTTTGAAAAAGGTATATATAATAATTTAGTTCTTGATATGGGAAGTACAACGGCTTTAAGTAATGTATCAAAAGTAGAATTAATTACAGATCATGTTGCTTCTAGTGCAGCTGATTTCTATACAAATAAAGATATAAAAGTATATATTACATCACAAGATAGTTTTTCTGGAGATGTTGAATATTCATTTGATAGTAAATCTTCTTGGAATAAATCTAATGAATTAACAGTTTCTGCTAATAGAGAAATAGGAGTTTCAATAAAAGATTCGGCTGGTAATGAGAGTGAAATTGTTTCTTCTTCAATTAATAATATTGATAAAGAACCACCTAGTTGTAGTATTAAAACAAGTGGAACAACTGGTGATAATAGTTATTTTACTAGTAATGTTTCATTAACTTTAGATAAGAGTGATTCTGGTGTTAGTGGTGTTCGTGATTATGATTTAACAACTAGTTCAAGTGTTAGTTACAATAAAAATGCTTCAGCAACACAAACGAAAGAAACGACTGGAGATAAATGGTATGGTTATGTTAGAGATAAAGCCGGTAATACATATAGTACTAATATAACAGTTAAGAAGGATACTGTTAAGCCAACGTGTACAGTTACGCCAAGTGGTACTGTAGGAAGTAATAGTTGGTATACAAGCGATGTTACTTTTACTTTAGCTAAGAGTGATGCAACTAGTAATATAGCAAGTTATGGGCTTATTAATTCATCATCAGTAAATTATAATAGTAAAACATCACAAAAATTAACTTCTGATAAAACATCGATTACGTATTATGGATATGTAAAAGATAAAGCTGGTCATACTAATAATTGTTCGTCAACAGTTAAAAGAGATGCAACAGCACCTACCTGTGCAATTAACTCTTCTGGAACTTTAGGTGACAATAGTTGGTATACATCTGATGTTGCGATTTCATTAACGTATGATGATGGTACAAGTGGAGTAGGTAGTTATGATTTAACCGAGTCATCAAGTGCAACTTATAGTAAAAATACAACAAAAACGTTATCTACTGATATTTCTTCTAAAACATATTATGGATATGTAAAAGATAAAGCTGGTAATGTTAGTAGTTGTAATAAAAGTGTAAAAAGAGATACTGTTAAGCCAACGTGTACAGTTACGCCAAGTGGTACTGTAGGAAGTAATAGTTGGTATACAAGCGATGTTACTTTTACTTTAGCTAAGAGTGATGCAACTAGTAATATAGCAAGCTATGGGCTTATTAATTCATCATCAGTAAATTATAATAGTCAAACATCACAAAAATTAACTTCTGATAAAACATCAATTACGTATTATGGATATGTAAAAGATAAAGCTGGTCATACTAATAATTGTTCATCAACAGTTAAAAGAGATGCAACAGCACCTACTTGTACAGTTAGTGGTGGAAGTAGTTCATGGACAAGTAATGATGTAGTTGTTACTGGTACATGTAGTGATGCAACATCGCAATGTGATGGAGCAACAGTTACTAAAACTATAAATTCTAACACAAATGGAAATGTTTCTCCTGGTAGTGTTAAAGATAAAGCAGGAAACTCTACAACATGTGGTAATGCTACTGTTAAAGTAGATAAATGTACTGCAAAATCAGCAAGTTGTACAGAAACTGGTTCATGGAGTAGTTGTTCGGCTGCATGCGGTGCTGGTACTCAAACAAGGCCAACATCTTGTCAAGATTATTCAACATTTGGTTCTGGATTTGCATGTGGTAGTAGTTATACATCTTCAACCTCTAAATCATGTACAGGAACAAATTGTGAAGTTCCATTTAGTGGATGTCCAGATGACACAACATTATTTGGTAGTGCACAATCAACTTCTTATGGTGGACCAGATTATCCACATTCTAACTATGGTAGATGGAGAACAGGTTTAAGTAGTTATCATTGTTATGCTTCTAATGGATGTGAACGAACTGTTGGTTATGAACGTATTTGTCATAATAAATCGGCTTGCGGTGGTTGGTACGGAAAAAGTGCTGATTATATGAATTCACATGGAGCATTCCCTAATTGTAAGAAATATTCACAATGGTGGTGTGAATGTATTAGATGGTAATAGAAAGGGGATCTATTTATGAATTTTGTTTTTAAACATAAAAAAATATTTATATCTTTATTTTCAATAATTATTGTTTTGTTAGTATCTTTAGTTATATATTCAAATTTCTTTAGCGACAATGAAGATGAACCAGTACCAGGTTCATCTTCAGATCCTGGATTTGTTATTAAAGATGCAGATGTAGGAGATGGTAAGATATATGGTGATTATCCTACTAATAAAGATGTTTCTGAAGGTGAAAATTTTTCTACTGATAAAAAGGGAAATAAATTGAATAAAACATCTACTCTTGCAAAAGAACATGAAGTGAATGGATATGTTATTTCAGATTTATATTTAACTTCAAGTGCTAATACTTCGGATTATTGTATTTTGATGTTTAATTATAAAAATACAACTGATTCTAAACAAAACTTTAATTTGTTTTTTAAATTTTATGATAAGGATGGTAATATAATGCATTCATTAGCTGTTGGATTTCCTTCATCAGAAAAGGATAAAGTGTATAGTCATTCAGCTCAGACTCTTTATCCAATAATTGATGCGTATGATTACGAAATAGAGTATATAGAATATTAAAAGAAAAAGGTAAATCCTTTTTCTTTTTTTGTATATAAATTTATTTATCAATCATAATATTATATAGGTGTTATATGAATAGAATTATTTTGTTTTTATTTGGTTTTGGACTTACGGTTATAGGTTTTACTTTTATAATAACTTATCTTAATTTAACAACTATGGGATATACCATTTTGGATTATTTAAAGTTTATTATTAGAAGAGTTGAATGTGTTTTAGGAATTATTGGAATTATACTTATTAATATTTCGTTATATAAAAAGGAGAAAGTTAAATGACATATATTTATGATTTAGTTTTAAATTGGTCTGATAGTAGTTTATTAGAATTCTTTGAATGGGAAGAAAACGATGAAATTGAATATGTTAAAAAGATTCCCGTTTTTAAAATAGATAATTTAGATATTATTAGAGAAAATTGTATTAAAGTAAATGTTGATTTTCTTAATAAAATACATTATAAAACGGAAGTGTATGGTAATAAAAAGATTGATAAAGTAGAGTATTGTTGTGTTTTTTGTAATTATTTGATGAATGATGCAGTTGCGTGCGAGTTTAATAGTGATGGTGAATGTATATATCGTAGTATTGTTAATCCTTTAGATATAGATGATTTTTATGATATTGAAGAAAAAACTTTTGATTTGCAGTTTGATATTATTCATAAATATAAAAATAATAATTTTTATTTTACAAGAAGTGAATTAAAAAAGAAAAAGATTCTTCTTAGTGAAATTGATAAAATTTTTGATGAGAATAATGAAGATAAAATTAAGTATTTTTATTATGAACTATTTGGTGAAATAGATTGTGATATATTTTTTATGAAAAATAAAATGATTAATCATTTGAAGTCAGATATAAATTTTAATATTAATAAATTTTATGAACTTATTAATGTTTCAAATTTTATATAAAAAAATATTTAAAAATTAATATTTTTATGATATCATTTATTATAGATAATAATAGGTGGTGTTTATATGTTTATTCGTGTTAAAAATAAAAAAGGTTTTACAATGATTGAGTTGTTAGCAGTAATAATAATTGTTGGTTTATTATTATTAATTGCTGTTCCAGCAATTAATAAACAACTTAATAGTTTTAGAGTAAATTATTATTCTAAATTAGAAAGTAGTGTTAAAGCTGCTGGACAAGATTATATATCGGATAAGAAATTTGCTAAACCAACAAAGTTGTTATATTCTAAAGTAATTTCTATTAAAGATTTACAAAATGGAAAATATATTGATGAAGTAGTAGACTATGCTGGAGAGGCGTGTGATATTGATAATAGTTATGTAGTAGTTGTTAAAACTGGAGATAAGGATTATGAATATCATACATGTTTAAAGTGTGATTATGATGAATATGAGACAAAAAAGCCAGAAGGAAAAACTGATTATTGTGACCCTGCTTGGTTAAATAATGGGGGTGTAGAATACGAATATAGTTCTCCTGGAAGTGAATTGTTTTATGTTTATTATGGAACATCAGAAGAAAAGATAAAAGAAAAGGTTGGTCTTACATATGATGTTGTTAAGAAAAATGATAAAGATGAAGTTATAATGCGTGCTGAAGGAGATCCAACTAATAAAGATGATATTTTATATCCTGTTAATATTGGAGAATTAGTTGGGACAAATGTAAATGATATTATTGATTTAAAATATAAACTTCCTGATGATACAGAAATTACTAGAAAAGCTGTTATATATCGCCATAAAGCACCAATTGTTACAACGGTTTATGCTAAGGATAATATTGTTACTAATAAAAAAGTTGGTGATAGTTATGGTTATAGTAATGATGAATGGGCTGGTAAGTTAAAAGTATCAATCTCTTTTTCGAATGATGATTTTGAAGAAGTTCTTAATAATGTAAAGATTAAGGGTGCTGAATATTATGATAGTTCTACTAATAAGTGGGTAGATACTGGATGTGTTGTAAATGGTAGAACTTGTGAATGGACTATTGCAACTAATTTTAAAAAAGATGTTAAGATTCGTGTTATAAACGAAGATGGTAATAAGGGTGAAGAGTCAAGCGAATATGTATTAAGAGTTGATTCTACTTCACCTACTTGTAGTTATAATAATGGTAATACGACTTGGGCTAAGTCTAAAACAGTAACTCAAAATTGTAGTGATATGCTAAGTAAATGTAGTCAAGAATCTTTTTCTATGACTTATCCAACAAGTAAAGAAAAAAATAAAAGAGTTGGTGAAATAGCTATTTATGATAATGCTGGAAATGAAGTTAAGTGTTCTGCAAATTTCTATGTAGATTCAACACCACCATCAAGTTGTGTTGCGACAATGACAAGTGGTGGTAACAGTGTTAGTAATGGTGGTAAAGCAACTAGTGATATTACTTTTTCTGCAACAGGAACTGATAAAGAAACTGATGCCAGTGGAATCAAAACAACTACTTGGGTAGTTAAACAAGGAAGTACTGATAAAGGTCAACTTACTGATACGAATAGTTTAAATAATGGAACTTATAGTATTACTCCAACTTGTACTGATAAAGCAGGAAATGTTACAGTTGGAGAAACTAAAACAGCTACTTTATATAAATCGTTTACAGTTTCTTATGATTGTAATGGTGGTTCAGGTTGCCCTGGAAATCAAACTAAAGAATTTAATGTTGATTTAACTTTATCTTCTACTAAGCCAACACGTAGTAATTATACATTTGTAGGTTGGGGTAGTAGTGCTTCAGATACATCAAGTGATTATTCTGCGGGTGGAACTTATAAAAATAACAGTGGAATAAAACTTTATGCGATTTGGAAGAGAACGTTAACATTTACTTTTAATGCTAATGGTGCATCAATAAATGCAACTTCTAAATCTTGCGATATATATAATGCTACTACTTCGTGTAGTATAACACTTCCAACAATAACAAGAAGTGGATTTAGTATTACTGGATTTAATTCTTCTGCTAGTAGTACAACAGCTGCTAGTGGTTGGGGAAGTGGAAGTAAAGTTAGTGTATCGGCATCAACAGCATCAACGTGGTATGCTATTACTTCTAGAAAGATATCGATTACATTTACAAATAATGGTGGTTCTAGTGGTGGTGCGACAAAAACTTGTACAATCCAAAATAGCGCAACAAATTGTAGTATTACATCACCTGCTATTACTGCTCCGTCAAATACGCCAACAGTTGTTGGATGGGGAGATAGTGCTAATGCTACTGAAAGTTCTTGGGCAGTTAGTACTAAGAAAAATGTAAGTAGTAATGATGAATTTTTTGCAATTACTAAAAAAGGTGCGGTAACAAGAAAAGCTTCATTTAATTTAAATGGTGCAACTGGTACTGCTCCAACAGCCAAAGAATGTACTATTAGTGCTACATATAATGGAACAGCTCAAGGTACTTCATGTAACGTATCTTTACCTTCAAATTCTGGTACGTATACTGGTAAGACATTTAATGGATGGAGTACATCAAGTTCTGCATCATCTGGTACAGCTGCAGGAACTACTGTCTCTCTTTCATCAAATAAAACTTATTATGCAACATGGAAAAATAATAGTTATACAATTACTTATAATTTAAATAGTGGAACTAATAGTCCTTCAAATCCTTCTAAATATACTTATGGAGCTGGTGTTGGAAGTTTTGCTAATCCAACAAGAAGTGGATATATCTTTGGAGGATGGTATTCTGATAGTGGATTTAGTACAAAAGTAACTAGTATTTCTTCTACTGCCACTGGTAATAAGACTTTATATGCTAAATGGACTGCTAATAAGCCTAGTGTATCATTTAGTTATACCTCTGGGTATGTATGTCCTTCCAATAATGATGGTACTAATGATAGATCGACAAGAAGTACACATTGCCATAATGGTATATATTATAATCGTATGCAAATAAGAAATGGTTCATATAACAAATCTACAGGTATAGTTTCGTTTGAATGGCGTCTTACAATGAATGATTGGGCTACTTCTTGGGAAGGTGGAGGAAGTGCTAAAGTTTGTATAGCTAAAGTTGGTTCTACAAGTTGCTATTCTGGATCTTTAGGTACGTATAATTTTAATTCTGGTAGTTGGTTGTCACCAGGTGAATCTACTTCTTGGAAGTCAGTTACTGTAGATGTTTCAAATTATCCAGCTGGAAATTATAAAGTTATTTCTTCTGGTGATGGTTCGTTCTCATTTAGTAAATTAGATTATACTAATCGAACTTTCTTTACAGTTAGTTAGGCGGTGTTGATATGAAGAAAAGAAAGAAAAATAAAAGTTTTTTGATTATTACAATAGTAGGTGTTATTTTACTTATTGTTGGTACAGTCGTATTGATAAATAAAGATAAAATTTTAAAAGGTAATTCTAATGAAAAGTCTGAACTTTTACAATTTAAATATTCTGGTAATTATATAAATGATCATTTAGTTGTTAGTGATGGTAAAAAATATGGTTATGTTAATTCTAGTGGGAAAGTTATTTTCCCTCTAGAAAATAATCTAGCTAATGCTATAGAGGATGATAATGATTTGTTTGGTTATTATTTTGTTGATAGTCTTGCAAAATATTATAAAGATGGGGCTTATGGTATTATTGATAGCAATGGTAATATAAAAGTAGATGCTAGATTTGGTGATATTGAAATTTATTCAAAAGACGTTATTATTGTAAGTGAAACATTTGGTAGTTATATTTTGGACTCTAATTTTAGCTCTTATTTTAATGATACTTATATGCACATTTTAGCTAATAAATTAGATTTAGAGCATTTTATAGCTGAAAATGATTCATTTAAGTATGGAATTATTGATAAACAAAATAAAGCTGTTATTGATTTTAAATATGATAATATTTCATATTTTAATAGTGAAGATGAATCTAATTTTATTTATGTAGCTCAACTTGGAGATAAGATTGATATTTATACAAAAGATTTAAAGAAAATAGATATTAATAATGTAAGTACTGTTCATTGGTTAAAAGATAATACTTTTAGTTATTTGGATACTAATGATATAGTTCATACTTATGATATTGTTTCAAATAAAGACGAAGTTTATGCTGAAGGATATAATTTTATATATTTTTATACTGATGATTTAGCAATGGTTTCTAATTTTTCAGGAAAATATGGATATATTAATACTTCGAAAGAAGAGGTAATTACTTTAAAATATAATTACTCTGCAACTGAGTTTATTAATGGTTATGCTTCTGTTTGTAATGCATCTGATTCTGGTATTGATTGTGGTGTTATCGATAAAACAGGAAAAGAAGTTATTGGATTAAAGTATGATGATATCCGTGTGCTTAGTAATAATAACTTTGTTGTTAAAGATGGAGATAAGTTTTATATAGTTGATGCTTCTGATAAAAAAATAACATCTGAGTATTCTAATATAACAGTTATTGAATCTGGTAAATATTTCATCGTTACTGATTCTAATAACAAAGTAGGAATACTGGATAGTAATTATGAAACATTTGAAGAAGTTAAATATAAAGATATAAAATATAACGAAGGTGTATTTACTTTAAGAATAGATGATGGTTTTTATTTATTGAAAGTTTAGAGGATTTATTCCTCTTTTTTTATTCCCATAATTTCCCATATATTTTTGATATTTTTTCTATATTAGTTTGTTATAGTTTTATCATGGAAGGAGGGGATTAGTATAAGTTTAAAAAAAGTAAATAATAATTAAAACTAATAAATATATATAACTTATTCCTATTACAACTTATATTGTAAAAGATATGAATATAAAATATAAAATAAAAATGTTATAATTAAATCAGGTGGTAATATGTACAAAATATGTTTAGTTGAAGATGAAATGGATTTATCTAATTTAATAAAATTATATTTGGAAAAAGAAGGCTACGAAGTAATTCAATTTACTAAAGGGAAAGATGCAATTGATAATATTAATACTAATATAGATTTATGGATATTAGATATTATGCTTGCGGATGATGTATCTGGTTATGATATTTTGAAAAAAATTAAAGAAGTTAATGCGGATACTCCAGTAATTTTTACTTCAGCTAGAGATAAAGACATTGATAAAATAATTGGTTTAGAATTAGGAAGTGATGATTATATTGCTAAGCCTTTTTCAACTAAAGAGTTAATTCTTAGAGTTAATAATTTAATTAAAAGAGTTTATAAAGACAAGAAAGAAGATATTATTATATATGAAGAATATAAAATAGATATTAATAAAAGAAATGTTTTTATAAATGATAAAGAAATTAAACTTACTACTTTAGAATTTAATCTTCTTAATATTTTTATTAATAATTTAGGTAAAGTGTTTTCTAGGGATGAAATATTGTCTTTAGTATGGGGAGATGATTATTTTGGAAGTGATCGAGCTACTGATGATTTAGTTCGTCGTCTTAGAAAGAAAATGCCTAAGTTAAATATCAATACTATATATGGTTATGGATATAGATTATCATGAGAACGATATCTAACAATTTAGGTAGACAATTACTTTCAATTTTTATAATAAATTTTTGTATAATTGTTATTTTTATAGGAAATGTAGTTCCTAATATTATTAAAAATAGATTTGAAAGTTCTATTTATGAAAATTTAAAATCCCAACTTGAAGATTTAAATTCTAATATTGAAGCACACGTTAATATTGGTGATACAGCGTACATATATATAGAAGATGATATTTTTTATATGAGTCCTAATATTTATGATATGTTAGGAGAAAAAGATAGTTTAAAGATAATTGAATATATGGATGATACTTATGGAGAGTTTAAATATAAGAATCATTTGTATTATTACTATAAAATAGTTGATAAGAATAATACAAAAATTTCTTTAATTGAAGGAAGCTTTGTTTTAAAAACAGAAGAAGCTATTTTAACATTATCTTTACTAATATTACTACTTGTTTATATAGGAATTACACTTATTATTTCTTTATGGAGTAGAAGTGTTGTTAAAAAGATAGAAAAGATTAAAAGTAAGGTTGATAATATTGACAATCCTAATTATAAATTTGAAGAAATTTGTGGTGTTGATGAGTTAAGTTTGCTTGATTCGGCAATTGATGATATGAGAGTATCACTTTTGAAACAAGAAGAATTAAGGTCACAACTTTATCAGAATATATCACATGATTTTAAAACACCTCTCACTGTTATTAAATCATATATTGAAGCTGTAGAAGATGGCGTTGAAAATAGTGAAAAAGCTATGCAAGTTATTCTAGAGCAAACTAATAAATTAGAAGCAAAAGTACACTCCCTTTTGTATTTAAATAAATTAGATTATTTAAAAGATGAAGATTTTAATTTTCGTCAAAAAATAGATATTAATAGGATTGTTGATCTTTCTATTGATAAGTTTAAATATCATAATAGCGATGTTAAGATAGAAAAAAGTACTGATAAAAATGTTAGTTTTTATGGTACTGATGATATTTGGGAAACAATAATTGATAATATCTTAAGTAATTTTTATCGTTATGCAGAGTCTAAAATAAAGATAAATATAAAAAATAATAAAATTATTTTATATAATGATGGACCTAGTATTAAAGAAGATTTTTTAGAAGCAATGTTTATTCCTTTTAGAAAAGGGATAAAGGGTGAATTTGGATTAGGTTTATCTATTGTTAAAAAGTCCTTAGTTATGATTGGTTATGATATAGAAGTAAAAAATCATAATAAAAAAGGTGTATCTTTTATAATAACTAAAAAAGGGTCATAATTGACTCTTTTTTTGTGTTATAATTTTATTGGTGATTTTATGAAAAAGAATATTATGTATATTATATGTTTTATTATTATATTATTGTTAATTATTTTATTTAGTTATCTTTTTATGAATTATAATAATGGTTCAAAATATAAATTTAATGATAATGTTAATTTTGATGATTTAATTAATTTATATTACGAAGATGATAAAATAAATTTATGTGAAAATTGTGTTTATATGTGTAGTAATTGGGATGATAAAGAAACATCGTTACTTTTGAAATATGATGGAGAAGAATATGAAACTATTGATGTATATGGTGTTAATTATGTTACTAATTTAGGAGTAAAGATCGGGGATTCATATAAAAAGGTTGTAGCATATTATGGTATTTTAGATAATTATGCGTATTGGAATGCTGAATTTAAGAACGGAGATATATTTTATTATAATTATCCTAATGATATTGTAGATGATAATAATTTAGTGAATGCTTATTTAAGATTTATTTATTATAATAAAGATGGAGAATGGGTTTTATTAGATGTAAACCGTGCTAAAAAGATTGATTCTTTAGGTTTAGAAGAATATATTATGTTTACTTTTGAGTTTTCATTTAATGGTAATTCTAAGAATGTAAAAGATAAAATAATTGCTGCTTATAGTATCTATTATAAAAAGAACTAATTTGTTCTTTTTTTTATATATTTTTATATTTTTTTATATATAAATTTAACTTTTTATGTTATAGTTATATTAGTGTAATATTATATGATAGCGGAGGAATATATATGTCCAAAAAGTTTTCTTTGATCTGTATAATTTGTGGGCTTATTTTTTTAGGAATAGGTGTATATTTAAATTTTAGTTTGTCTGATGAAAAAGAAAAAGATCCTGTTGTAGAAAAGGATCCTGTTAGTGAACAAAAAGAAAGTTTAGACATTAATGGGGATTTAGCCCAAGGACTTTATTATATGACTAAGAGTTCTTGGAGTCGTACTAATAATTTGATAGGAGTTTATCATTATAAATCTGATAAAGTTTTAACTTCTAATTTTGAAATAGCGCATTTATATGAAATTGTTTTTTCAAGGTTAAATCGAAAGGGTTTAATTGATAATGGGGTCGTTAGTGAAGATAATGTAAAAAATGAATTTAAAGAAATTTTTGGGAATTATGTTGAATATCATAGTATCGATAGTTTTAATTTAGGATGTGATTTTGTTACTTATGATAGTATAAATAAAAATTATAAAGTTATTTATACTAATTGTGTTGCAGCATCTAGTATTAGTACAAAGATTTTGTCAGCCTATAGATATTCGGATAAGGTTGTTATTGAAGAAAAAGTTTTATTTATAAAAGATGGTGTTACTTATTATGATCCTGATTTTTTAGAGGTAGCAAATGTAAGTATAGATGATGAAGATGAAAAAATCTTAGTATATAAATATACTTTTATGTATGATAAAAATAATGATTTATATTATTTCTACAGCATTGAAAAGTAGTGATAATATATGAGTAGGAATGTGGTAGTATGAGAAAAGTAAAAAATAATGGTTTTACATTAATAGAGTTACTTGCGGTTATCGTAATACTTGGTCTTTTGATGGGGCTTGCGATACCAGCAATATCTAAATATATTGGAGAAACAAGACAAGATACTTATAGTTTGCATGAAGCAGATATGAAAGCTGCGGCTGCTAATAAGATGACACAATGTGTTGAGAAAAACACGGTTGGATGTATTCCACAAAGTGGAGAGAGTAGGACTATATATTTAAATGATTTAATTGATGAGCAATATTCAGAAAAATTAAGAGATCCTGCTGATACAGATAAGTTTTGTGATGCAACAAAGAGTTATGTAGTTGTAACAAATTCAAATAATAATGTTGTAGAACTTGATTATCAAGTATGTTTGGTATGTGATGGATATTCT
>JAFSDH010000023.1 GCA_017436345.1 Bacilli bacterium | reverse complement strand
GCAATTATCTTATCATTTGGATTAAGTGTATTGTAATCATAAAAATAAGTATTATCAATATCATTGTGATTCAAATGTTCATAAATTAACATATTTGAATCTTCAGCAATATTCTCTATATCTTTATAAGAATATACTGATTTCATTTCCTCATTAGCTCCCTTTGCAAGTTGTTGATTTAATTTTTCTTTTTTAGTTTCCAAAGTATTTGGATAATCAAATAATATAGTACTTCCTTTAGGTATGATGTTAGATAGTTGTTTTATTGTATTTTTAAAAGTTTCTTTATCTAAATAATAACTTATACCTAACATTGAACAAAATGTTTTTTCATTTAAATTATAATTATTAATTGTTAAATCATTAATCCAATCATTATTAAAATCTGTTTTAATATAAGCAATATTTGTAATGTCTAATTTTGCATTATTAATTCTATTCAATTTATCTTCTATCATTTCTTTTTTATCAAGTTCAAATATCTTTAATTTATTATTAACTTTAAATGCTGATGTATCATATCCACTTGCTAGTATTATATATTGTTTTAATCCTAGATTAATTTCATTGAACAAATGATATTCATTAAATATAGATCTTGCTAAAACAGATGGTGCAAGATTATTAT
Organism: Bacilli bacterium; assembly: GCA_017436345.1. Taxonomy (GTDB): domain Bacteria; phylum Bacillota_I; class Bacilli_A; order RF39; family UBA660; genus RUG11788. The sequence goes on along the minus strand of JAFSDH010000023.1, from coordinate 1,148 downwards.
TAACTATTAATTTTAAAGGATCAGTACCTTTGTAATTTGGATTAAAGAAACTAATACCATTTTTCATATTTGTTGAAATTTCGTAATACTCATCTTCAGTTATTATTTTTTCAGCATACATATCATTATAGATTTTTATATTACTATTTTTAGTGTGATATAGTCTTGCAAATGCACTAACTAAAGCAGTCATATTTTTATTCATAATTTTTCCCTCCATATATTTATTACACCATTACTCTAATAAATACAAAACTTGAAAAAATCACGATTTTGTGGTAATATAAAGTCGTAAATAAAGAAGAAATCCAACAAAATTTCTTCTTTTTTCTTTTATATATAATTACTTGTTAAATTGTAATTTGTTATTTAATAATCATAAATATAATAAAAGAAATTATATCTATTATTAACAATATCAAAAATGCTATACCAATAAATTTTGTCGCTTTCATTCCCATTCCAGCGAGTTTTTCAGTATTACTAACTTTTTCTACTAAAATACTACTAATATCATTATCAACCAATTCATCAATACTAACTTTTAAAGCTTTAGATAAAAGTTTTAATTGTTCTGGATTTGGTGCCGTTTCATTTAGTTCCCAATTTGAAATTGTTTGTCTAGTTACATTTGTTTTTTCTCCTAATTGTTCTTGTGAAAGTCCGTTTTTCTTTCTTAAATTTAAAATATTTTCCCCTAATAACATAAATCATTTCTCCTTTCACTTACAATTATAAGAAAATTATATTTAACAAATCCACCAAACTATTTTGGAAGTTTGTCAAAGAATTTTAACATTTCAATAAATTTGTTACTCTAAACTATCTATATATGGTATCAAATAATTATTTATTAACTCTGTTCTAATTTTAGGATTATAAACTAATGAACAAGCACAGCATATTACAATATTCTTTTCAGGTATTACTGCTACAAGTGAACCACCAACACCATTAGCACACCACGAATCATACTTTCCTGTATTATATTCTTTTGTAATAATTTTCATTGCTTGATTCTTTGGATATATCCACCATAAGTAACCATAATTTTTTTCTCGTTCTTTTGTCATTTCTTTAATCCATTGTTCTGATACAATTCTTTTACCATTATATAAACCTTTGTTTAATACTAATAAACCAATCCT
>JAFSDH010000022.1 GCA_017436345.1 Bacilli bacterium | reverse complement strand
TATGATTAATTTATGATAATGTCTTAAGTGTTAATCCAGGAAAATGTCTCACTATGATATAATATGCCACTGAGGTGGCATAATGAGAAAGGTTGAATTAAGAATGAATGAAAAAGAAAAATATGAAGTTATTAAAGAATTAGTTGATCACAACGGAAATAAAAACAGAGCTAGCAAGAAGCTCGGTATATCAAGACGACAAATCGATCGTCTAATAATCAAATATAAAGAGAAAGGCAAATCAGCATTTGTACATGGTAACCGCAACAGAAAACCAATTAGTACGCTAGATAAGTCAATCTCTGAAGATATTATACTACTTTATAAGAATAAATACTATGATTTTAATTTTAATCATTTTAAAGAGTTTCTTAAAAATTATGAAAATATAGATGTTTCATACAAATTTATTTATAAAGCATTAACTAAATCTGGTATATTATCACCTAAAGCTAGAAAGAAAACTAAAAGAGCTTATGCTAAAAACAAGTTAGTATCAGAAAAGAAAATTAATTTAGCTATGTCGGATGAACAAATTGAATCTATAATTAGTCACGAAATAGCTTTAAAAGATTCTCATCCTAGAGGTGAAAAACCTAGATACTTTGGTGAAATAATTGAACAAGATGGTTCTATTCATGAATGGTTTGGCGGAATCAAAACATGTTTACATCTAGCAATTGATAAAGCTACTTCTACTATTGTTGGAGCTTACTTTGATAAACAAGAAACTTTAAATGGTTACTATCACGTATTTCATCAAATATTAATTAACTATGGTATTCCTTATAGGTTTTTAACTGATAATCGAACAGTATTTAATTATATGTCATTAAATCCTGATAAAAGAACTAGCGACAAAGATGTTTTAACTCAATATGGTTATGCTTGTAAACAATTAGGAGTTGAATTAGAAACTACCTCTGTTTCTCAATCTAAAGGTTTAGTTGAGAGAACTAATGGTACTTTCCAAGGAAGATTAGTTCAAGAACTTAGACTTAATAATATAACTACTATCGAAAAAGCTAATAATTATTTATTAAATGTCTTTGTACCTTATTTTAATGAAAGATTTGCCTTAGATTATAAAAATTTTGAATCAGTATTCGAAGAATCACCTAGTGAGGAAAAAATTAATTATACTTTAGCTATATTAACTCCTAGAAAAATTGATAATGGTAATTCAATTAAATATCAAAACAAATATTTTCAACCATATTTAAATAATGAATTAAAATGTTTTATGCCCAAAACAGAATGTCTAGTTATTAAAGCTTTTAATGGTGACTTATTAGTTACTATAGATGAACAAGTATTAGAATTAAAAGAATTATCAAGGAATGAAAGATTTTCTAAAGATTTTGATGAAGTTGTTGAAGTCAAAGAAAAAACAAAATACATTCCTACAATGTCTCATCCTTGGAAATTATCTAGTTTTAAAAAACAATTAGAAAGAAGTCACTATCAACATCAATATGCTTGAGTTTGATATTGTTGTTTGTTAGTAACCTGAAATAACTTATAAATATTAATGTCAATAATGCGAAGCATGAATGAAATGAACTTGTTATTGACGTTAATAGAATAAGTTATAAAATTACAAACAAAAAACGAGAATATTTTCCCGTTAATGTTTAAAAATTTTTGAGACATTTTCCTAAACTATTGACATAATTTACGTAAATCTGTTAACAAATTTACAAATTAAAACATTTTATCAATATTTTGTGGTACTTTTCCATCTACTACTTTGGATATTATTTTATCACTTTGTTCTTTACTAATTTTTTTGCCTGTCATTTTACTTAATGTATTTATTATTTCTCTTAATGTTTTTTCATCTTTCATATTTCCGTTTTGCAGTTTTTCAGCAAGTCCTAAAATTGTATTTTTATCTACCTTTGTCTTTTTTTCAACTTTATTAAAAAAAGAATCACTTAAGTTCATATAACACCTCTAATTAATTATATGTTTAAGTAATTCTTTAGTGACAAATAACTAGTTTTATTTGAGAACTAATTTTTGTTTTTCTTTATCTATTTC
>JAFSDH010000006.1 GCA_017436345.1 Bacilli bacterium | reverse complement strand
GAAAAAATAAATAAAAAAGAAAACTACTATTTATAGTAGTTTTTTTATGTCATATTCTTCTTTTTCTTTTTATAGAATATATTAGGTGGTTTTATGAAGAAAAATACGGGATTGTATCTTTTTATTATAGTAGTAATATTTTCTTTATTTGGACTTTTAATGATTTATTCTTCTTCATATATATGGGCCTTATATAAGTTTAATGATAGTTTGAGATATGTTAAGTTACAGGGAATATTTTTATTTATTGGGATAATATTAATGTTATTTATAAGAAAGATTGATTATAGAGTTTATTATAAGTATGCTAAATATATTTTTATAATATGTTTAATTCTTTTAGTTCTTGTTTTAATACCTGGTATTGGAAAAATAAGAAATGGTAGTAGAAGTTGGTTTGGGATTGGTTCTTTAGGGATTCAACCTAGTGAGTTTATGAAGTTAGGATTACTTATTTTAGTTAGTAAATATCTTAGTGATAATAATAAAAAAATTAAGAATTTTATTAAAGGGATTTTACCAGTATTATTTTTATTAGGGATAGTTTTCTTTTTAATTATGCTACAACCTGATTTTGGTACTGGTATGATTATAGTTTTAAGTATTTTGTCTTTATTATTTATAGCTGGTGCTAATATGAAGTTTTTCTTTATAGCAGGTTTTATTGGAATAATAGGGATTGTTATTTTAATTTTAATAGCGCCTTATCGAATGGATAGAATTATATCATTTATTAATCCTTGGAGTGATCCTTTGGGAACAGGATTTCAAATAATTCAATCTTTATATGCGATAGGGCCAGGGGGAATTTTTGGACTGGGTTTATTTAATTCTCGACAAAAACATTTTTATTTACCAGAACCTCAAACAGATTTTATATTTTCGATTATAAGTGAAGAATTAGGAATAGTAGGTATACTTTTAGTATCTTTTTGTTTTATATCGATTCTTTATTTAGGTATTAAAATAGCCTTAAATAGTAGGAATTTATTTTCAAAATATTTATCTTTTGGGATAACTTTTCAAATACTTATTCAAGCTGCTATGAATTTAATGGTAGTTGTTGGATTAATTCCAGTAACAGGGGTTACACTTCCATTTCTTTCTTATGGAGGAAGTAGTTTATTAATTACTTTGTGTAGTGTAGGGATTCTTCTAAATATTAGTAGAGAGATATAGGGAATAAAATATATTTATGCTATAATAAAAATAGGTGATAGTAGTGAGACGAAGATTTGCTTATTTTTTAATATTTTTATTTGGAATGTTTCTAGGTGTTTTTACACTTAATATGAACACTAATGATCTTTTAAATGGTATTAATAATGTAACAATAAAAAAATATAATAAAGTAGCATTAAATGTTAGTGAGGTTGTTTCAAGTTCATCAACATTTAATAGATATACAATTAAATATACGTCTAATGTACATGTTAAAGGTGAAATTACATATGATGCTGGTAATGGTTTAGAAACAGAACGTTTTTATTTAGAACCAGCAACTAATTATACTTTTAGTAGTTTTATAAATGGTTATATAGATAATCGAGCTATATCAAAAAGTAATTTAAAATCTATAAATTTTGAAAATATTGAAGATAAGGATGGAAAATTTACAATTATTTCATTTGAATTAGTTTCTTATCCTAAAATTGCTGATTTGGTTAATTCAATTGATAGTTCGCCTGGAACTGGAAAAAGTATTAAGTATCATACTAATGTAAAAGAACATACTGTTTTTATGAAAAGTTCTAATATAACTTTAGGTTTAAGTTTGTTTTATGGCGGAAGTATAAATTATATATCTGGAAATTCAAATATTTTTAGTAGTAAGTTTGCTAATAAGAATATAATTAATCATGCGGATGGTGGTAGGCTTATTCAGCAGTGTTATTATGGTAATCAAACTTATACTGATGGTAATCCTTATTCTAGTACTAGTGATGAAATTGGTGGTGTTTATAATCCTGTTCAAGGAGGTAATCCTGTAATTAATGGTGTTGTTAATAAAAGTCGTAATTCAAAGTTAGTTGATATAGGTGTTTCATCTGATAAAAAGACTATTACTATCAAAACACAACCTTCATTATGGTTAATATCAAATTCTGCTTATAAAAATAAATATAAGGATTATTATGGTGGAAATATAAGTGATTCTTATATGTTAACAAAATATTCAATTCATGATCAATATATTGATGTAGAAGCATCATATATAGATTTTACTGATAATGTTAAGAATACAAATCATGGATTAGCTCGTTCTGAGTCACCATCTATTTATACAATTGGTGCTTTAAATAAATTTTATTATGTGGATATTTCAACTAAAAAGACAACACAGGGAAATCTTGGTTCTTTATCAGGCGGTAGAAGGCAGTTATTAGATAAAGATAATAAAGCAGCAATATATTCTTGGTGGGGTGGATATTTTTCGAGTTCTGGTGGTGTTACAGAGGGTATAGGGTTATACCATCCAAATTATCCCAATTATACAGATGGTGCTGATCAATATATGAGTGGTTTTATTGCAGGAACATCTAATACTAGTGATGAAATAGCGGCTGATACAAGTTTCTTTACTTCTATAATTCATTTAAATAAAAATAGGTTACAACCATTTAAGAAAGTAAATTATGAATATATTATTACTTTAGGAAATATTAATAATATTAATACTATAATGGATAAGTATCGTACGGAACATAGTTATACTTTGAAAGTTGATCCTAATGGTGGAAGTTTTAATAATACTACGAGCATTTCAACATTATCTCCTGGTTTATTTCCTTATTGGGGAAATTGGAATAATATTGGTGCTGCCAATAGGAATGGTTATAAATTATTAGGGTATTATGATTCTAAAACTAATGGTACTAAGGTATATGATGCTACAGGTTTAGCAGTTAATAGTAAATATTGGAGAGTATTAAAGTCAACACTTTTTGAATTGGAGTATCAATATATTGGAAAGAAAAATTTAACTGTTTATGCTAGATGGGAAGCTAATAAATATAATATTACTTATAATTTAAATGGTGGTGTGAATAACAGTGCTAATCCAACTACTTATACAGTGGAAGATGCTATTACTTTAAAAAATCCAACTAAAAAAGGATATACTTTTAAGGGATGGACAGGAACAGGTTTATCTAGTGCTTCTACTAATGTAAGTATTGCAAAGGGTTCAACTGGTAATAGAACTTATACTGCTACTTGGGAAGTAGCTAATTATAAAGTTACTTTTAATCCAAATGGTGGAAATGTAAGTGAAACAACAAGAAATATTAAGTATGGAGCAAGTTTTGGTACTTTACCAAATCCAACTAGAAAGGGATATACTTTTGAAGGTTGGTATAATGATAAAAATGAAAAAGTTTTATCAACAACTATTTATAATTATGAAAAAGATATAGAGTTGGTTGCGCACTGGAAGTTAGAGATATATACGATTGAATATAATTTAGATGGTGGAGCTGTAAATAATTTATCTAGTTATAATGTTGAGAGTAAGGATATAATCTTAAATAATCCTAAGAAAGATGGATATTTATTTGATGGTTGGATAGGAACAGATATAGATGATAAGCAAATGCAAGTAATTATTAAATCTGGTTCTACAGGTGATAGGATTTATAAGGCAACTTGGAAATCTAAAAAATACACAATTACATATGATGCAAATGGTGGAAGTGTGAATACTACTAATCAAAAAGTAGACTATGGTGAAAATATTGGAATTATGCCTATACCAAAGAAAGATAATAATTATTTCTTGGGCTGGTATACAACTAAAGATGGTGGAGAAAAAATTCTATCAACAACTAATTATAATTATAAAAAAGATATTATTTTATATGCCCATTGGACTGATAAAGAAGTTTATACAATTAATTATGATGTTAATGGTGCTAGTGATAGTATTAGTTCTGAGGTTAGAGAAAAAAATACTTCTTATGCAAAATTACCTCAACCAGAAAAGAAAGGTTATACTTTTGATGGATGGTATACTAAAAAAGAAAATGGAACTAAGATAACAGAACAAGATAGTGTAACTTCTGATGTTAGCCTATATGCAAGATGGAATATCATTACATATACTATAAATTATGATTTAGATGGTGGTAAAGTTTCTAATAATCCGGATAAATACACTATTGAAACAGATACTTTTAAAATTAATAATCCTAATAAAGATAATTATACTTTTGTTGGATGGAGAAATAATGATGATGGTTCAATTTTAAAAAATATATCTATTTCTAAAGGCAGTACGGGAAATAAATCCTTTACGGCTTTATATGAGGTAAAAGCAGCTTCATCTATAAATGATGAGAAAGAAATAAAAGAGGAAAAGGATATATCTAAAAATGGAAAAATAAGTAATGATAAATTTAATTATTTGTTATTATTACCATTAGGATTGATATTTTTAATTTTTGTTATTATCTGGATTTTTAATAAGAATAAAGATAAGAAAGATATTTAAAATATCTTTTTTATTTTGGTTGACTTTTTTTTGTTTTGGTATAGAATATAAAGAAAACGGAGGGATAATATGAAAAAAATATTGTTGTTTTTACTTGTTGTATTTAGTGTATTTATTCCTAATGTTTATGCAAATACTGAAGGATATGAAACAACTAAAGAAGAAATAAAAGAGGATAATGATTTAGATCAACCAGATATTACTGTTGATTTAGTTAATGGTGAAGTTACTTCTTCAGAAGTATCTGATACAACAACAACAGGTGATGTTAAAGAAGATGAAAATGATTTAGATTACGACTATACTGAAACTACAGTTATAGAACGTGAAATTGAAGCAACTACTTCTGATGAAAAAGTTGTTATTTCAGAAAGCAATTCTGAACTTGAAGGAGTTAATCCTATTAAAGATTCGACTAAAGAAGAATTATATTTAAACAATTATACTGATCCTAGTGGAATTACGATTACTGATGACGGTCCAAATGGTTATGAATATAAGTATGTTGGTAGCGGAGATTATAGTGCTCAATGGATTAGTAAAGTTTATGTTACGTTTGAAAAAGATGAAGATGATAACCCATTAATTGATGAAGATGGAAATTATATTATTAAGTCTTTGACTAAGTCTGATGGAACAATTATTACTAGTAATGGTGTTCCAACTACTGATGTTAATGCTGTGTTTGATCAAAAAACAGGTACTAGAGGACAACAATTTTTATTAATGGATAAAGATGGTAATGCTGTATATGGATATTGTATTGATTTGGGTACCGGTGCTAATAAAGGTTATTGGTATACTATAGCTAATTTAGAAGATAATGATTATTATGCATCAGAAGAGTCTGAAAAGCATGTTCGTTCTATTGTTATGAATGGGTATTGGGGAACATTAAGTGATGCAGATAATGATGGTAATTTCGATATTGGTAGTTTAGCTTTAATTAAACAAAAATTAAAAGAAGCATTGGTTAAAGGTGAAATAGATGGTGAAGTAACTGTTTCTTATCGAGTTAATGGTGAAATAATTACAGAAGTTATTACTATTACTGATGATGTTATTGATAATTTAACTGAAGGGGAAGCACTAGATATGACTCAAGCTGCTATTTGGTCATACGCTAATGGTGCTCAATCTGTACAAGATGGTGAAGATGGTTGGATTGTTGCTGGTACAATGTATGGTGATATGGCTAATGGTAATCGTAGTGGTAAAGATGATCCAGAAGGTATGGCTCGAATGACTGTTTTATATAAATGGTTAATGGATTTAGAAGAAGAACATACATCTTCAGTAATAATAAATGAAAAAAATTATGTAGAAGATTTAAGTTTAACAGTTGGTAATCGTGTTAAAGATGATATTTATGAAGCATCAATTAATTTTGATTTAGTATATGATATAGTTGACGAAGATGATTTAATTGTATATTTATCTTACAAAGATGACAATGATGAAGAACAAACTATTGTTAGACGTATTGTTGGTACATTAAAAGAAAATGAAGAATATATAAAAGAAAATGAAAATGGTTATGTAATTGATGGATTAAATTTAAAAAATAATACAGATTTTACTTTTACTTTAAGATTAGCTGGTGAACAAAATTTAAAATTTGGTGCGTATATTTATACTGCAGCTGGTGGTATTGATTCTTCACAAACTTTTGTTGGTTTAGCAAAAGGAAATCATAAAGTTGATATAAGTAGTGAAATTACGATATCTTTTGATGTTGATGATAATAATAAAGTTATTACTGAACATATGTGGAACTCAGATATAAATGGTGATATAAGTGATGGAGGAATAGGTAATGAAATGGAACCACCTCATACTGGAACTACTTGTGTAGAATTTATTTTATATAATAATGTGGCTATTATTGATAAGAAAAGAGAACTATTAAATATTTAATAGTTCTTTTTGTATTTTTCTCTGTTTAGTAGAATATTTCTAATTTTTAGAGATATTAGTCTAAAAAATAGAACCTTAATTCGTATGAATTGAGGTTCTTTATTTTTTTATATTTTGATAATTTAAAAGTGAAATAAGAGATAAGTTTGATTTAAATATTGTTTTTCAATATTTATAAATACATAAGAAAGGAGGTAGCAGTAAATGTAGGATACTTTTATTCATCTAGAATTAACAAGAAGTATGTACGAAAGATAAATAAATCATATTCAATATATTCAAATAATATAATTAAAGATTATTTTATATGAAGTATTGAAAAAATTAATTAATTAGAAAGAAGGAAAAAATATGAATGAAGAATATGATTACATCGTAGATGCTTTTACACAAGATGGAGAAAATACAAATTTAGAAGTTAATAATTTAAATGTTGAATGTATTACTTCAAAGAATAATACTTTTAGTTTAGATAGTGAAGGGAATTTAGTTGTAAAAAGTATTACAGCACAAGAAGGACTAATGTCTCAAAGTGGACTTTTAGACTATATCTATCCAATTGGTTCTATTTACATTTCTGTTAATAATGTTAATCCAGCAATTAGTTTTGGTGGAACTTGGGAGCAAGTTAAAGATAAATTTTTATTAAGTGCAGGTGACACTTATGCTGGTGGTGCAACAGGAGGAGCTGCAACTCATACTCATGGTTTATCTAATGGTTATGCTTTAATTAATCCATCTGCTAATGTAGCGGCTATATATGGAAAAATTAAAACAGTATCTAACTGGACTGATAATTTTAAATCAACTATTAGTGGTAAAGCTGCATCATTTTCAGGAAATAATACAAGAGGTATAGCACTTGCCGGTAACTCTAATAGTGCTTCTTCGCTACCACCATATATTGCAGTTTACGTATGGAAAAGAACTGCGTAAGGATGTGATATTTTGAAAGAAGTAGAATTAAAAGAAAAAAGAGGAAAAAGATTTAAACAATTTTTGCGTCAAGATGGAACGATAACTGCAAAAATATTTTGTGATGATATACATTACAAAAAAAATGGCAAATTTGTGGAAATTGATAATACTTTAATTGAAGAAAATAAATGTTATACAAATAAGTCAAATGATTATAAAGTTTTATTTCCTAAACATGTAAAAGATACTTTTATGAGAATGGAAAAAGATAATAATTTTGTTGAAATTGACCTTGATTCGTGTAATAAAGTTAAATGTGAAATATTAAATAATAAGAGTGTATTAAACAGTTGTTTAATATATAAAGATATTTTTGATGGAATTGATTTTAAGTATGAGATTAATCCAAATAAAGTGAAAGAAACAATTATCATTAATGATAAGAAATTTATAAAAGATAATTTTTCATTTTTTGTTAAAACAAATTTAAGTTTAGAGTTGATAAATAATGAAATTCTAGCTAAAGAAAATGAAAATACTATTTTTAAATTTGAAATTCCATTTATGCATGACTCTAATGGTAATAAAAATACTAATGTTACTTATAATTTAAAAAAATGTGTAAATGGGTACGATTTGATTTTAAAGTTAGATAGTGAATGGCTAGATTCTACTAATGTTATTTTTCCAATTTATATTGATCCTACTATTGCTAATACTACATCAGGTGGAAGTGTATATGATACTTATGTGTCTTCAAATGCTATTAATAGTAATAAAGGTGCAGAAGAAATATTAAAAGCTGGTGTAGAAAGAATAGATGGTGTAGATGTAAAACATAGAACATTATTGAAATTTGATTTGCCAGATATTGGTACTGGAGACGAAATAATTTCTGCTAATTTAGCATTATATAGTTATCCAAGTTATGAAAGTGTTTCAGATGGTGAATTTGTAGCTATACATCGTGTAACTGAAGAATGGAATGAAAATGTTGTTACTTGGGCATCAATAGATGGAAAATATGATGCCTTAATCGAAGCACTTTATGATGGTACAAGAAGTACTGTTGATTCTGACAATGTAATACAATTTCCAGAAAGTAGAGTAAATAGTGATATAACTAATTTAGTAAAAAAATGGTATACTGATACACCGAATTATGGGATTTTACTAAAAACAGTTAATGAAGAATATAAAGGTGACAGCTTTCCAGCATTTTTTTCAAAAAAAAATAATACTATTTCGGGCGGAGGAAGTGAAATACAGCCCGCTTTACTGATTACATATAAAAATTATAATGGTTTAGAAGACTATTTAGATTATATGGAAGAAGAGTTCACATTAGGTTCAACATATATTAATACTTTTAATGGTAATTTAACTGGGGTGTTTAATTTAGGGGCTACAATTAATGGTAAATTTCCAATTAGTGTTGATCTTATATATAATACAAATGATGTAATACTTAATAAACAAACCGTTTATGGAAAAGGTTATAAATTGAGTTTTGATCAAACAATTAAAGAATTAGTTTTAAATGACTTTAGTTATTTAGAATATTTAGACAATGATGGGACGAGTCATTATTTTTATAAAAAAGAAAATTCGGAAAATACTAATCGCTATTTTGATGAAGATGGACTTGATTTATATATAGATAAAGAGGAGTCTAAATATGTTTTAACAGATAAAAATAATAGTAAAATGTATTTTGAAAATAAGAACAATGTTTATTATTTGATGGAAATTATAGATGCTGATAATGATAAGGTTGAAATAATAAGAAATGATAATAATGAAATTACTAAATTAATTGATGCGAATAATGCAGAAATTAATTTTACATATAATGATAGTCAAATTGTTATTCAAAGTCCAGATTCTTCAGTAACTTTAAATTATGTTAATAATACTTTGTCTTCTATCATTTCATTAGAAGGAACAACAGTTATTGAATATAATGATAATTTTTTAATTTCAAGAATTATCGATGTTAATGGTATGAGTATAGTTTATGAATACTTTAATAGTCCATTTAAAGTTAAAAAAATAACTAATTATGGTAAAAATAATATTCTTGGAGCTTTTTATAATTTCCATTATGGTTTTCATACTACCACAATTGTTGATGATTTGGGTGTGAAGAAAAGTCTAATTTTTAATTCAAATGGTAATGTAATTTCTACTAATACTTTGCATGATGATGAAGATTTAAATAACGCTTATTCGCTAGTCGAAACATATGATGAAACAGAAGATAAGAAAAATAAAACAAAATCTCAAAGTGTACCTATAAAATATGTAAAAAATTTACTGAAAAATTCTAGTTTTGAAACTGATGACGATATTTTTACAGCTTCTGAAACTATTATTAAAAGTTTTTCAACTGAAGCTGCCTTATCTGGTAGTAGAAGTTTAAAATTAGTAAGTGGAAATGATAGTTATCAAAATATTTTTTATAATATAACTATCGAGAAAGGTAAATATTATACATTTAGTGGTAATTTTAAGAATGATGCTAGTATAAAGTTAGAGTTGGAGTATTTGGATAAGGATTCTAATAGAGTGTTTGTTACAGAAAATGTAGGTATTAATGATAATTTTTCTAGGGAAGATATTACAATTTATTATCCTGCTGATGCTACAAGTACTTTAATTTTAAGTATATATTTTGATAGTGCTGGTGGTACAACTTATATTGATGATATACAATTGGAAGAAGGAGAAGTGGTTAATGAATATAACTTTTTAGAAAATTCTGATTTCTCGTTGGGGATTTTGGATTGGGATAAGACAGTTAGAGAGATTAGTTCTAATAATTTAATTTCTACTGATGATTATTTTGAAGTTGTAAAATTTAATAACAATAAAAATAATGCACTAAAAATAAACATGTCTCCTTTATATGAAAATACTTTAAAGAAAAAATTCTTAATTAATGGTAAAAAAGGTGATTTATATAGAATATCCTTTTGGTATAAAAATGAAGGTATTTTTAGCGATGGAATAAATATAACTAATTCGATTTTAATTAATTTTACGCCTAATGATATTGAAGAAAGTGTTCAAACTATTAATCCTAAAAATAACTTCAATCAAAATGCAAATATATGGCAATATATGTCATGTGATTTTGTTTCTCCATATGATTATAGCGAAATAGAGTTATGTTTTTCTCAATTAAGAAATGCAAATAGCTTATACATTACAAATATTAGTATGTATAAGGATGTTGCAGGAAATTATTTTGAATATGATTCTAATGGTAATATAAAATCGATAAGAGATACACTAGATAATTATGGAACATTTGATTACGATCAAAATAGACAGTTAGTTAAAGGAACGGATAATAATGGTAATAATTATAAAATAGAATATGATAATTTAAAAAAAGATAGACCCTTAAGTATTATTTCTTCTAAAGGCATTTCTAATAAAACAAAATATGATAGTAATGGAAACTCTGTTGGAACTCGTATTATTAAAACCGGTAATAGTGAATTAGTTTCTGGTAATTATAAAATTAGATCCAAAGGAACAAATGATTTTTTAGCTCTTAAATCAAATAGAAAGTTAAGCTTTAAAGCTAATAGTTGTAGTAATCCGATTTGGTATATTGATGTTGTTGGAGTAAATATTTTAAAAATATACTTTGCTAATATGAATAATTATTCTATCGGATGTTTGGGAAATACTTCATTTTTAACTACCGTTGATGATAATAATATGTTTATATTTGAAGAAAATAATAATGGTAGTTTTAAATTAAGATGTTTGTATAGTGAAAAATATCTTTTGAATAATAATAATATGTTAGAAGCTTCTGACTATATTAATAATGATTCTAGATTTGAGTTTTATTTTGAATTGGTTGAAGAAGAATTTTTGGAGACTTCTTCTGCGTATAGTATTGATGGAAGATTTATAACAAGTACATCTGACTACAATAATAAAAAAACAAGTTATACTTATGATGAAACGACTGGGTTAATGACTTCTATTATTGATGCCAATGGTATTGAGACCAATTATTATTATAATGATAAACAACAATTGACTAAAATTACTACTGGTGATCGAGAAATTATATATGAATATAATGCTGATAATGCAATGAATAAAGTAATCAATGGAAATAAAATATATAATTATGATTATGATGATTTTTTGAATAGAAAGTCGATTAGTATTGGTAATGATATTACGTTAGCAAATTATAATTATTATCCAAATAATGGTGAATTATCTTCAATTAAATATGGTAATAATCAGGAAGTTTTTTATGAATATGATGAATTTAATCGTACAAATAAAATAATTAAAAGCGATGATATTTTTTATAATAAATATGATAATAATGGTAATTTGGTTAAGATAATTTCAGATGAACAAACTGAAAAGTATACATTTGATATTTTAAAAAGATTGAAAGCATATAAATGTAACGATTTTAAAACTAAATATCAATATGATTCACATGGAAATGTTACGGAAGTAGAGTATATGTTAGGTGACAATATAGAAAAAACTGTAAGTATATATGATAATAACAATATGTTAAATATTTTAAATTTTACGGGATTTGGTTTTAATTATAAATATGATTCTTTAGGAAGACTAATAAAAAGATATAATTTTGATAGTATTGATGATTGTTTTGTTGAATATGATTATTTGAGATTTGGAAAATTATCAACTAACTTAATTGAAAATATTAAAACCAAAAACAATTTGTTAAATTATAAATATGATAAATTGAATAATGTTACTCATGTTTCTAATAATGGAGTACTAGAGCATCAGTATTATTATAATAATTACAATGAATTAGTTAGAGAAGATAATTTGTTAAATAATACTAAAACTGAGTTTATTTATGATAATTATGGAAATATTTTATCCAAAAAAATTTATAATTTAGCATATAATAGTATTATTGAATCAAATGTCTATAGTTATGAGAGTACATCATTTGTTGATTTATTAACTAAATTTAATAATGAGTCTATTGTTTATGATACAATTGGTAATCCTATTTCTATTGGTAATAATATTAGTATTAATTGGGTTAATGGAAGTACAATGAAAAATTTTGTAAATACTGCAAAAAATTTAAATGTTAGTTATAAGTATAATATAGATGGAATACGTATTTCTAAAAATGTTAATAACGTTGAAACAAAATATTATCTCGAAGGTGGTAATATTATATATGAACAAAATGGTGATGACATAATATATTATTTGTATGACTTTACAGGTGTAATTGGTTTAATGTATAATTACTTTAGGTATTATTTTGAAAAAAACTTGTTTGGTGATATTGTTGCCATTCTTGACTCTGACTTCAATGTTGTTGCTAGGTATGAGTATGATGCTTGGGGAAATATACTATCAATAAGAGATAATGATGGTAATATAATAACTGATAAAAATCATATAGCTTATTTGAATCCATTTAGATATAGAAGTTATTATTATGATAATGAAACAGATTTATATTATTTGAATAAAAGATATTATAATCCAAAATGGGGAAGATTTTTAAATGCTGATGAGTATGCTGTTAATATTTCTAATGTATGTGATACTAATATGTTTGCGTATGTTAGTAATAATCCTGTTAGTAGAATAGATGAATCTGGAGAGTTTTGGGATATTGCTTTAGATGTTGTCAGTATTATTTGTAGTACATATGAATTTATAAAAAAACCTACTCTTAACAATGGTTTATATTTAGGTGCTGATGTTGCTTTGGCAATTGTTCCATTTGTACCATCAACAGGAAGTGCGAGAACAGTAGTTAAATCAACGAAGGCAGCCGATAAAGCTAAGGATATTTCTACTTCAACTAAGACGGTAAAAACAGTTAAAGCTGTTAGTACAGCTAAAAAGACTAATACAACTAAAAAAGCAGCAAAACAAGTTGCTAAGTGGACTCCGGGCGATCCTGTTGATATGTTGACTATTCAAGGAAATTATCCATCTTGGTCTACTGTCAGAAAAAGCTATTGGATAAATGAGTCTATTAATTATAAAGATTATGGCGATCCTGTGCGTCAGCTAAATTTATCTAGGATGCAACAGGGCAAACCGCCGTTAGTAAAATATAAAAGAAATGGGAAATTTTATCCAATGGAAATTCATCATAAGGAAGGTAGATATATTCCTAACCCACATAATATCTCTAATTTGGAGGCTCTTTCACCATGGAAGCATGCCGAAGAAGATATATTTAGACATTTTAAACCATAAGGAGGTTATTTTATGAATGATAATATTATATATTATGATGAAGAAAAAGAAAGTTTAGTATATGATGGAAGGATTATTCATGATTCTGATGTTTACTCTTTGAAGGGAAAACATAAAGTTAAATTTAAGTTTATTTCATCTAATAATGTTAATGAGCATGGTGTAATTTTAGACTTGGGTGGTAATTTTGATGGTGATATTTTTTGGGAAGGAAGAAAGTTTGATATTCCTAACGTGAAATTTCCAACTTTGGATTTATTTGAAAAAGATTTTGGTAAAGAATTGACTTTGGATATTGATCTAAGAGATGGAGAAATATACATATTTAATGGTGTACTTGATGGAAAAATCGTAAGATTTAGTGAGGGAAACTCTGGAATGCTTGTTGATGAATTTGCATCAAATAAGAAAAAATATCATTGTAGTTCTCCTATATCGAATGATTTTGATTTTGATGACTTTGTCTTTGAAATAGAAATTTTAGATTAATTTATAATGTTTACTAACCATAAAAATGGGAGGTGAATGTAATGGAAATTACTTATGTAGTTATAGTTAGTATTGTTACTTATGTTCTAGGTGCAATAACTAAATTATTTATAGAATCTATTCCTAATAGGTATATTCCTATTCAAAATGTAATAATTGGTGTAGTTAGTGCATTTATATGTTATTTGACAAAAATAGAACCAAATTTATTACAATCAATTATTTTATGCTTAATGGCCTCAACTGCTGCTGGTGGTGTAGCTGAACTCGTTAAAGTGAATAGGAAAGAGGGATAGTATGGAAGAAATTATTTTAACTCCAGAAATAGAAGAAGAATTAACTGATGGAAAGGGAGAAGAAAATTAGTAATTCTAAATTAGCGACTTTAAAGTATCCTGCTCATAAAGATAATTATACCGATGGAAGAAGTAAAAAAATTGATGCAATTACTCTTCATCATATGGCTGGGAAACTTACTGCAAAACAATGCGGTTCAATATTTCAAAATAAGATTCGTAAAGCATCTAGTAATTATGGAATTGGATATGATGGGGAAATTGCTTTATACGTAAATGAAAGTGATACTTCTTGGTGTAATTCAAATTGGGATAGCAATTGTCGTTCAGTTACAATAGAAGTTTCAAATAGTTCCAATGGTGGTAATTGGCCGGTTAGTGATAAATCTTTAAATAGTTTAATTTCTTTAATGGCAGATATTGCTAAAAGAAATGGTATGGGTAAACTAGTTAAAGGTAAAAATGTAACATGGCATTCTATGTATAAAAATACTAATTGTCCAGGACCATACTTATTATCCAAATTAGATTATATTATTGAAGAAGCTAATAAAATTAATAATGAAGTTATTGTAAGTAGTACTTCTTCAAAATATAAAGTTGGTGATTTAATTATTTTAAACGGTTATTTGTATAGAGATAGTATGGGAAACGGAAAAGGATCTAGAAAAGATAATTATAGAGGTAAAATAACTATAATCAATTTATCCGGTACTAAACCTTATCATATAGATAAGCTCGGTTGGGTTTCTGAAGATTCTATTAGTATAGAAGAAGGTATTTTATATTATAAAAAATATACCGGAACTAGTAATTCTATTGTTGATGCTTTGAAAAGTATTGGAGTTAATAGTTCATTTGGAAATAGAAAAAAGATTGCAATAAAAAATGGTATTCCTAATTATAATGGAACACCATCACAAAATATTAAAATGTTAAAATTATTAAAGGTTGGTAAATTAATTAAAATATAAAATAAAGTGGAGGCTCCACTTTATTTTTAGTTTGTATTATTTTGAAATAATTTATCGATTGAAAATGGTTTATATATAGTTGTCAATCCGTATAAAGTTGTAGTTGATATTAGTTCTTTTCCATTTTCATAATCACAATAAGTTCCTGTTGATATATTTAATTTTTTACCAATAGCTTCTTGGGTCATATTGTTTTTATTTCTTAAATTAAATAAGTTTTCTGATAGGTTTTCTATATCTAAAATTATTTCTTGGTAATTATTTTGTTTCATAATACCAAAAAGATAGTCAAGACTTATTTTATATAGGTTTGCATAAGTAATTAATCTTTTTAATGGGATAGTATCTTTTCCAGTTTCCCAGCCTGAAACTGTACTATAATCAACTCCTAATTTTTCCGCTATGTCTTTTTGTTTTAGATTTAGATTTTCTCTACTTTCACGTAAATTTTTGACTATCATAATCTTCACCCAAAGTTATTATTCCATTTAAAAATGGAATTATAAGCTTTCTTGGGGGAATGCGAAAATTATTGTTTTTTTTTATTATCTTAGTTCTAAAAAAAATATTATTATATAAGTAATAATAACGATATTTTTCATGCTTGCATATTTTTAAGGAGTGATAGAGTGAATTTTAGGAGAACAGATTTAGTTGAAATGGGAAGATATATTGCTAAGTTAAGAAAAGAAAAGAATTATACTCAAAGTCAGTTGAGCGAATTAATTGATGTTAATCCTAAAACGATTTCAAAATGGGAAACTGGTCTCGTAGCTCCGGATGTAACGGTTTTAAAAAATTTAGCTAAAGCATTAGGTGTTAGTGTTGATGAAATTTTATGTGGTGAAAAGATAAAAACAATCGAAGAAAAAAACACAATAATTGTGGATCTTATTAAAACTTATATGAAACAAGCTATAAAAAAAGTTTTATTAATCTTTGGAATAATTATTATTTTAGTTATATTTTTTTGTTTAATAATTTTTTATATAGATTCTCATTATGATTGGCATGTATTAAATTTACAGTCCTTAAATGAAGAATTTTTTGTTAAAGGAAAGGTTATTTATAATTATGAAAAATCATTTTTTATTTTTGATGAAGTATCGTATAATTCTAATATGGTTGGAACTATTGATGAAGTAAAAGTTTTAATGGTTAATGTTAGTCTTTTTTATAATGATAAATTATTGTTTTCCTTAGAAAATAGCTATACTGATTCAGTTCCTTTGCACAAACACTTTAAAGATTATCGTCTAAATTATGATAGCGATAGTTTAAAAGATTTTGATAAAGATAAAATAGTGTTGCAAGTTTTTTATATTGATGATAATGAGGAACAATATAGTATTTTTATTAATTTTAAGTAAAATCGAAAAATAAGAGATACATCTCTCTTATTTTTCGGTTTATATTCTTTTTTTAAAACTATATATTGGTTTTGAAAGGAGGAAATTATGATTAAGTTAAAGTTTTGTTTGATGACGTTTGTATTATCATTTTTAATGTTACCGTACTATACTTTTGCAAATGAATGTGATGAGTTTGAAATTGTATCTGAAAATACTAAATATTATAAAACGATTAGTATTATTAATAATAATTTATATTTGTTAAAATCTAATATTAAATACAATTCTTTTGAGATTACAGAAGAAGAATATAATAGGATAGAAAATAATTCTACAATTGTTTTATCTAATTATAGTGGAATTACTGAAACGACATATAAAAAGATGACAACAACAATTTCAACTAATGGAAATTATTATCGTTATAAAATTGTTTTGAACTGGAAAAATATGCCAGCAACGGGAAGTTATGATATTATTGGTATTGGTTTTTTAGGTAGTGTAAAAGTTCGATCAAGCTTGAATTTTACTCAAGAGTATTGTCGTAATTCAGGTGGATGTATTACTAGTACGACTAATTATCCACAAACTTTTAATTATGGTGCAGGTACAACATTTAAGTTACCAACAGACTCTATATATTCTTTGAAACAAACTTTGTATTTTGATGTTGAAAAAAATACAAGTAGTACTGTTGTTTTACAGGAAGCATATGGAGATTATTCTCATGCTACTTCTAATATTTCTCTTGCAAATGCTAAAAAGTATAGTGTTGTATCTAATGTTGGAATTAGCCTTAATTCTAGTGTTACAAGTTATTATGATAGTATTAATGTTTCTGAAGCTGGTTGGGAAGGTGTTTGGTAACTTATAATTTAAATAAGAATGTAGTAATTTATTACCTTTTTATTTTTAGGTAGTATTTTCATAACATTTTTAAAAGTTTGTTTCAGTTTAAATAAAAAATCTAATTTTAAATACTTATATAATATATTATTATTTTAGTTATATAGATAATTCTGTTTGGATATGTTGATAGTTAGAATTATAAATTAATCTATTTGAGTGATTGTGTGATATAATATTTTTAGATAGGTAAGGAGATTTTTATATGGGGGAGATTTTAAATTCTGTTTTTTTTGAAAATTTAAAGGGTAAAATAGCGAGTTATGTTGTTGGAATATTATTATTAATTTCAATATGGTTTTTAATTCCAAAAATTATCTATGATGTTGATTTTGGTAATTTTTCTCTAGATTTTATATTGAGAATATTGTTATCGTTTTTTGTAGTTGGATACTTCATTTATGATAGTGCGAAAGTTAGAAAAAATAATTCGAAACTTCCAGGATTAGGAATATATATATCATCTAGTGTGTTAGAAAAGGATGATATTAGAAAAAATATGCTACTATCTACTTTAAAGAATAAGATAAGTAATGAGTATGAAGTAATAATTTATGAAAAAAATGAAATAGCGAGATTATTAAAAAAATATAGCCGTGATGAACTTATGGAAGTTCTTAATTTATCTATTTTGTTTGAAGTTACTGAAAGAGCTGGAAAAAAGAATAATAAAGATGTTTATGAATTAAAAATTGTCAAATCAACATTATTAATTCCCCGATTTATAGAGGTTAATTGTTCAGAACAATTTGAACGTGATTTAACAGGTTCATTAAATTTTTGTTTAGAAATATCTAGTGATAATAACATTTCTGACGTAGATAATGAAATTAGCTTGTTTGAAATCGGTTTGGATTATATACAATCAATTTTATTATCGGTTTCTAATAATCCAGAAAAAGCTTTTAAAATTTTGGATACTTTATCTGGAATTTTAAAAGTTACCAATATAAAGAAAAAAAGTATTAATTATATCAAAGAAAATTTAAAATATAGATATATTGATACATATTATAGTATAATATTGAAGATTTTATATGAAGATAAGTATTATATAAATAAAGAAATATTAAGAAATTTAAAAGAAAATTTATTAGAATATAAAAAACATTTAGATAAGAATAGGCAATATTTATCTGCAAAACAATATAATCTTTTAATTAATAATTATTATTTACAAATGGCAATAGTTTTATATGAAGAAAGAGATATTAAAGGTGCATTAGATAGTATATATAAATGTAATCTTGCAACTGCATATAATTATGGTGCTGTATTTAGTAAGGCTTTTCTTTTAGCTAATGATTTTCAATATTTAAAAGCCTATTATTTATACAAGAGGCTTTCTAAGAAGAAAATGGATTCAGAATATGTAAATGATATAATTGGATTTATTGAAAAAAGATATAATTTGAATGAAAATGATGAACCTGTAAAGTTTTGCTTGGCTATGGTTAATTATTATTTTAAGGATGATATTTTAGCTAAACAATATTTTGAAGAATTGAGTTATTCTAATGATGAGATAAAAGAAATATATAACGAAATGTTATCATAATATCTATATAGTTCATTAATAAGTATATAGATAATTCTATTAAGTTTATATTTAAATCTACTTTATAATAAGTAGTTTTTTTTATTTAAATTTATTTATATTTTTATATTGGTTATTTTATATGTTATACTTATTTATATAATAGGTGGTGATTCTATGACTGTTTTAGAGTGTAATGGTAAAAAGATTGAAGTAGAAGAAGTTAAAGATGAAGAAATAATGGATTTATTTTTAGAAGAAGAATTAGGTGAAGATAATGAATAGATTTAATCGTATGGAAGAGTTTTTAAAATGTTTAGAAGATAATGTTAATAATCAAGAAAGAAGATTATCTTTTGATGAAATATATTCATTATTAAATAGATACGATGTTAAAGAAGAAGATTTATCTTTTGATGGTAATCCTTATGATTTTGATTTAATAGTTGATACTGATTTTATGCCATGTGTTTTCGATAATTGGCAAAGTTATTTTAATGATAAAGAAGATGTTTTAGCTTTTAATCGTGGTTATTGGTGTCAATTTAGAAATAGAAAAGTAGATTATAAAGATGTTAATGAACATATAAAGATGTATATTCCTTTAGATAGTGAACATTTAGAAGAAGGTGTTAAAAAGATAATGCAGTTTCTTTCTGATGAAGGTATCTTTCATATATCTAAAGCGGGTAAACATATTAGGTTTGATGATGTTGTAGTTAGATTAACGAATTTAGAAGATGCCTCTAAATTAGCCAATTTTATAAAGAATGATTCTTATATTCAAGAAGGATTAATTAAATCAAATCCATTTGCGATTGAAAAGGATGGTATTGCTTATGCTTGTGATAAGGATATGTCATATAATTCTGTTGTTGCATCTTTGATGAGGTTATATATAAATAATGAATTAGCTAGTAGAGATGATAAAAAAATTGAAGTAAATTTATCACTTGATAGTTTTAGAAGTTTTGTGATGAATTATTATAATGATATAGCTATGAATCCTGAAAAAAGAGATTATTTAATTAGTGATGTAAAACTTTGTGAAGATAGAAATCACATTAATAATTGTATGCGTATAATAGAACTTGTTTATCATGTATTAGATCCAAGTTTTACTTATGATGATTATACTTCTTTTTATCAAGCTAATTGTAATGACTATAATCGTGGTTATGAATTGTTAGGACCAATAGTTATGAATGAAGAGAAAAAAGAAGAAAAAGAAGAAGTACCTAATAATTCATCAATTAATACTTTTGAAAAATTAGAAATTTTAGTTGAAGAACTTTCGGCTTTAGTCGGTCATAGAAATGCTTTAAGAGATCTTGGTTATAGTGTTGATGCCTTAGATAAATTAATTGCTCAAAAGTCTGGAGAAGTTAGTGCTTTTATAGATAGTCATGTCGCATTAAAAAATGATGATGTATTACATGAAGATTGTAAGGTAGTTAAAAATAAATCTTATGAAGGGAAAATAGAGATTATTGATGAAAAGAGACAAGATTTATCTGATAAGATATTTTTATCTATGACTCTAGAACAAGCTAAAGAGATACTATATTATTGTGATAGATATAAGAATGATTCTTTGAAAGAAAAACATATAGAACAACATATATTTGAAATGGATTTAGGAAACGAAGTTGAACTTCTTAAATTTGTAAAAAGTGATAATCCTGATGAATTTAGTAAAGCTTTTAAAGTGTATAAAGATTTAATCATATCTAGATCTTTTGCAAAAGATGATATAAGTGTTAAAGCTTCTGATTGTAGATTTGATTTTGATGATAGAGATAAGATGCAAGTAAGTATGGAGATTCCTAAATTTGAATATGGTGAAGAATATACTGTAGCCCCAGGAGATGTTGAACTTAAAATCAAAGTTGGGGGAGAAGAGTATGATGAAAGTGTAGATGGTCCTCTTTATTCGGCTAGAATAAATATTGATGCTTCGGATTTTGTTGAAGTACCTTTTATTGGTGATGAGATTATTCAAGTTTCACCTAATGTTAAAAT
Organism: Bacilli bacterium; assembly: GCA_017436345.1. Lineage (GTDB taxonomy): Bacteria > Bacillota_I > Bacilli_A > RF39 > UBA660 > RUG11788. The sequence goes on along the minus strand of JAFSDH010000006.1, from coordinate 19,041 downwards.
TAATTTTGATGCTGATATAGAAAAATATGTTAGTGGTAAAAAATATTGTATTTATGATGCTGAAAAAGATATATTAATTAGATTTGAATTTAATTTGGTAAAATATGCTGTTTTAGAAAGAGAACATTTAGAGGTAGAAGATAAATCAAGAGAAGAACAAGTTGAGGAACTAATGCTTGATTTAATGCCATGGCTTAAAGGGGCAGAAGTTAAGAAAAAAAGTGAAGAAGAAAAACATCCTGATATAATTTTTGATATAAAAGAAGCTGAAGAAGAAAAAATTGCTCGTGAAAAATTACATCATTGCAAGTTGTTTGATGGTGTTGATGATAAAGACTTTATGATTGATTCGATTATTAATAGTAATGCTAATAAACTAGGTAGTGCTAAAGATATTATTAATATGTTAAAAGAAGATGATCCTAAGATGTATCAAGATATGGAAAATAATTATGCTAATTCTAAAAAGAATGGAGTTAGTTCTGGAGTAAGTATGCAACGTTAAAAAAAGAACTTTTTTAAGTTCTTTTTATTTATTTAATTTCTCTTTTTATTAACTTTGCATGAAGTACCATTCTTTCAGTTTTTCCATAACAAGTAGATAATGTTAAGATTTTATCATTTTCATTTATTTCAGTATTAAAGTTATATACACTTCGATTAATTAGTTTTGTTGTTAAATTTAAAAATTCTTCATTATTATTAAAATCAGTTTTTATATAATCACTTGTTTCTTCGATATGATATATACTAAATACTTGCCATAAAGAATTTTCTGTTTCTGTTGATATTTTAACAATATGATTATTAGTATTATTTTGCCATTTACTTTCAAGGGTCTTTTTTAGTGTTCCAAACATGGTGTTATTTAATCGACTATGGGCATAGATTATATTATTTTTATTAGATAAATCTTTATTATTTCGGTAATCTAGAAAGACCCATCCAGCTTTATTATAACTTTTATCAAAAGAACGTGTTAAATAATAATCATTGTTTTTAGTTTGGACAAATGGATAGTTGATATTAGTTCCATTTACTTGAATCCATCCGACTGTATCAGAATTTATTTTTTTTAATTCAGTAAAATCGACATTTATTAAATCCATTTTTATATAATCCCAATAAGGATTAGATTTTTCTATTTCTTTTGGTTGTTCAATTATTTCAGTATTAGTATTGTCTTCTATTATTTCAACTTCTACTACTTCTTCAATTACTTCTAATTGTTTTTTTATTTCTTTATTTTCATCTTGCCATAAAAATAAATTTAATGATGAATATATTAATGTTGTTAGTGATATTAATCCAATTATTAGAATGATAATATTTTTCCATTTTATTTTTCTTTTTTTAATAAACGTAGTATGTTTAGTTTCATACGTTATCTCTTTTCTTTTATTTTCATCATTCATAATATCACCTAAAATTATTATATCAAATATATATTTTATTAGTATATCTAAAACTATTTATATGATAAAATATAATTATAATAGAATAGTCTTTTATAATTCTTATTGATGTTGATATAACTAAAATATATAATAAAGATTATTTTTATTTATGCTAAAATATTGATAGAGGTGTATATTTATGGGGAAAATTACTGATATAGCAGTTAAAATTGAAGGAGTAGAATTTGTTTGTAGAAGTTGTGCAGTTGTAATGCATGATGGAAAAATTTTATTCCAAAAAAGAAAGAATGATAAGTATTGGGCATTACCTGGTGGTAAAATTGAAGTTTTAGAAAAAACTAGTGAAGCAATTAAAAGAGAATTAGAAGAAGAACTTGCAATTACTGATATTACTGTTGGTGATGTTATCTCTGTTACTGAAAATTTCTTTGAATGGAATGGTAATAGAGTTCATCAATATATTTTTGCACACAAAGTTACTTTTAATGATTCTAAATATAATGATATTGAAGGTACTTTTGATGGAGCAGAAGAAGGAAAAGATGTTATTTTTACATGGATTAAGAAAGAGGATTTAGTTAATACTCCAATTAAACCAGATTATGTAGTTGATCAATTGTTGAATGCTGATAATGGGATTCAATTTTCAACATGCGTTGAATAGTTTTAGGCAACAATATTTTTTTGTTGCCTTTATTTTTTTTTATAAAGGGGAAATGATTATGAATAGTATTATTTTTGATGTAGATGGGACTATTTGTCCATTAAAAAAAGAAGGACAAGAATATAAGGATTTAGTTCCTTATAAGGAGATGGTTTCTAAAATTAGAGAGTTAAGGAATGCTGGTTTTAGAATTGTTTTATTTACGTCTAGAAATATGCGTAGTTTTGAAAATGATTTAGATATGATTTTAAAACATACAAAACCTATTTTAGAAGATTGGTTGAAGAGATGGGATATACCATATGATGAAGTTATTTATGGTAAGCCTTGGCCTGGTAAAGGTGGTTTATATGTTGATGATAGAACTATTAGACCTAATGAGTTATTAAAATATAATATGGATGAAATAAATAAGATATGTGAGGAGGGAAGATTAAATGAAATATGATTTACACGTTCATACGACATTATCAGATGGTAAAGAAGAGAAGATTATTCTTTTAAGACGTGCTAATGAAATGGGATTTTCTTTTATGAGTTTTACTGATCATAATGTAATAGATAATATGAGTATTAGTGATATTAATGCTTTGTATGAGGCTTTATATGAAGAACAACAAAGAGTTTCATTAATTGAAGGTATTGAATTTGATGTTTTTGATTTTTCAAAGATGCATATTTTAGGATATGGAATACAAGATAAGGAAATGGTACAAAGAAGGCTACAAGAGGTAGCTGTTAGAAATGATGAGATATGTATGCAAATTTTATCTAATATAGGTAGTCATTATGGTATACACTATACTAAAGAAGAAATATTAGAAGGTATGAAAGTTCCCTTACTTAGTAAAAGAGTAATAATTGATTGGATGGTTATGAAAGGTCATGCGAAAGATTATATTGAATCAGGTGCTTTATTTACTAATAAAAAATCTCCAACATATGAAAGAAAGGTTTCTTTGTATTCTAGTGAAGTTTTAGATTTAATTGTTCAAAGTGGCGGAATTCCAGTTTTAGCACATCCATCAACTTTAAGACTTCCTGATCGTGAGCTTGAAGATGTTATTGTAGGTTTAAAAGAAAGAGGTCTTCGTGGTATTGAAACTTTAAATACATCTAAAACAACTCCAGAACAACAAGCTTTTTACACTGATTTAGCGAGGCGTCATGGTTTAATGACAACTAGTGGAACTGATTTTCATAACTTTCCTAATTACACAGATATAGGGGTAGATAATGGTATAAGTGATGAGTTCATAGGTAAAGTAGGAGGACGAAAATGAATTATAAAGATATAAAATTAGTTATTTTAACAGCTGGTAAAGCATCTCGTTTATATCCTTTAACTTTAGGTTTTCCTAAATGTTTACTTAGTGTTAATCAAAAACCTGAAGTTTTTAATATGATTACGCCAATGATTAAGAAAGGTTTAAGAGATATTACTTTTGTTGTTAATTTGGAAAATAAAGTATTAGTAGAATCTTTTATTAATCATTCTTTTGAGTGTTTAGATTTAGAGGTTAAATATATTGTTCAAGAAGATTTTAATGGACCAGCTGCAGCGTTTAAATTAATTGAAAACGATTTAGATAAACCCGTTATGTTACTTCTTGGAGATACTTTGTGTGAGATACCTACTAATTTAGATAGAAGTTGGTTAGGTGTTAGTGAAGTTTTATCTGAAAAAAATCGTTTTTGTATGGTAGATTATAATAATTCTTTTGAAATAACGGAATTTATTGATAAGAGTGATGAAGAAATGAATACTAATTATGCAGCGATAGGTATTTATTATTTGCATAATTACAAGTTATTAAAAGAAGTTTTTAAAAGAGATTTGCCTAAAATACATAATGAATATCAATTATCATCTTTATTTTTAGAATATATGAAAGATGAAAAGATGTATGTTGAAAAGTTTAATGAATGGGAAGATATTGGTACTTTAGATGCTTATCGTGAAGTTACTGAAAAGAAATTTAATTGTCGTTATTTTAATTCTTTATATTTGGATAGTAATAATGTTTTAACTAAGAAGAGTTCTTATGAAAAGATAAAGGCAGAAATGGAATGGTTTAGACAGAATAAAGATAATGATTTTGGAAGACTTGTTCCTAGATTTTATGATTATGGAAATGATGCTATGCAATATGGGATAGAGTATTATGATTATTTAACTTTGATGGAATATTTTTGTTATTATCCTTTAAATGAATATAGTATTAAAGTAATTTTTTCTAAGTTATTTAATACGATGGTTGATATATATAAATCAACTAAGAAAGTTATTCCAGAATTTAATAATTATACAAGAAATATTTTATTAAAAAAGACTGTATGTCGTCTTTATGATTGGGATAGAAAAGATTTACTTAGTTTAGATAAAGTAATTATTAATGATAAAGAATATTTAGGGGTTTTATCTTGTTTAGAAAAGTTGAAGTCGTCTATTGAAAAAATCTGTGATAATTCTAAAGATTTTATTAGTGTTATTCACGGAGATCCTGCTTTTTCTAATATTTTATTTTCTCCAAGAACACAAATATTTAGATTTATTGATCCAAGAGGGAATTTTGATATAGATACTATTTATGGTGATACAAGATATGATATTGCAAAGTTAAGACATTGTTATCATGGTAGATATGATGAAGTTATAAATGATATGTTCGTAGTAGAGGAAAAAAATCATTCTATAAGCTATTCTTTCTTTAAGAATATAGATTATTCTATTTATGATGAAGTTGTGTCTAAGGATTATGATATTAATGATATTGAGTTAATAGAAGGTTTATTATTTATATCAATGTTACCACTTCATAGTGATTATCCAGAGCGTCAAAAAGTATTTTTTGCGAAGGGATTAGAATGTTTAAATAATCAAATTAACAGGAGAGGTTTATGATAGTTGTTGAAGTAATATTATGGGTATTAATTACTTTATACCTAATTCGTTTTTTTAATTCGATTTTGACTATTTTTTTAGAAAAGTATTATAGTCATAAATTAGATAAAGTTAAAGTAAAAAAATATAAAGACATATATGTATTATTACCAGCTTTAAGAGAGCAAAAGATAGTTGAAGAAACGATTAATTGGTTTAGTAATATTCCTTATAAAGGGAAAATTAAATATATAATTGTAACAACCGAAAAAGAAGAATTTGAAAATAAAGATGGATCTGAAACGACAGGACAAATGGTTGATAGAATTCTAAAAGAAAGAAAAATAAAGAATTTCTATCATATGCATTATCCTAAAACAAAAGGAAATAAGTCATCACAACTTAATTATGCTGTTGATGAAATAATGAAAGAAAAACCAGATATGGATAATACATATATTTCTGTATTTGATTTTGATTCTAAGCCAAGTAAAGATACTTTTGAAAAGCTAAATAAAGTTGCTATTTTAAGAAATAATCCTGATGTTATTGGACAAGTTCCTATTAATTATAAAAATTATGAATCTTCTTCTAAAAAAGTATCCAATTGTTTACTTCTTTTAAGTTCTTTACAACAAAATCTAAGAAGTTGTGGTATTGAAAAAACTAAGTTATTAGTATGTAGTTTAAGTAATTTACATATTGCGCAGTATTGTATGGGAGCATGTTTACATTTAAAACTTAAAACTTTGGTTGATAATGATAAGTTTCCTATTTTTGTGGATGATTTAACTCTTGGTTATCGTTTATCAATTAAATTATGTAATTTTGCATACTTACCATCAACTAATTTTGTATTAATACCTAATAAAGTTAGTGACTGTTTTAATCAATCAGTATTAATATTTAAAGGGGTACTTACTTATTTATCAGAAATTAAACGTGTAAAAGGACATTTTCTTGGTAAATTTGGTGTTTTTATAGAAGGAACATTAAATGTACTTGAACTTACTTTTTTACCATATTTAGCTTTATTTTATGTTATTTTTTGTATAGTTACATTTGATTTTAATTTATTATTTTTCTTACTTATAGGAATTAATTATTTATGGAGTATATCTTCATATATTAATTTAAAGGTATATGGATTTAAGAATGATAGAAAAATCACTTCTATTTTAGGTATATTATTATCTCCTGTATGGTTTATTTGTAAGAGTTTTGGATCTTTAATATATTATAAAAGATATATTGTTAGTAAGATTTTTAAAAAAGAAATTGAATATAAGAAGACGGTGAGATAATGGATATAGAAAAGATTTTAGAATCTATTAATAGTAATGAAAAATTAGGTAATTCTTTTAGTCAAAGTGTTTATTTAATTGATAAAGATAAAATTTTAAAGATGTATAATAATTTAGATAAAGGTAAGAATGAACTTGATTATTTAAATTATTTTAATGGGAATTTAAATGTGCCTGTTGTTTTAGATAGTGGTATGTATGATAATCGTTTTTATATAATTATGGATTATGTAGAAGGAGAAAATTATACTGATGAAGAAGAATTTGTTTTAGAAAATGACATGTATAAAAAAATAGGATCTTTACTTGGTAGTATGCATAATCTTGATCCGTTAAAGGAAGACACTTGGAAAAGTTACATGCTTTATCGTGTTGAAAGAAATTACGAGTTTTTAAAGAGTAAAAATATTGATTTAGATATAGATAGTTGTTATGAATATTTAAAAAATGTGATAAGTACTTTAAGTTATGAGTCTCATCCAATGCATGCTGATTTTAGAATGGGTAATTTAATATTAGGAAAAGATCCATATTTAATAGATTTAGAAAGTGTAAAAAGTGGGGATCCTGTTTTTGATTTTGTTAAGTTATATAGAATATTTTCTAAGGATAAGTTTTCTTTATTTAAAGAAGGGTATGAAAGTGTAAGAAAACTAGATTCTGATTTTTTAGATAAGTTACATTTTTATAACTTATATGATAGTTTTACTACTATGGGGTGGTGTATAGAAGTTAATCGTTATGAGAGTGATTTCTATAATTTTAATAAGAAGTTTTTTAAAGAGGAGATGAATTATTTATGCGAAAAGGGAGTTATTCAGAAGGAAAGAAGTATGGATTCATCTTCGTTAAAAAAATAAGGCCAATTACGAAAATAGAAGAAGTTATTTTTAATGGTTTAAATAAAGATAAAAAGATAGTAAAAAGATATGTTAGTGATATAAAAAAACTTGGTATTAGTTGTAGTAATGTTTATTATGTATCTAGTAAACTTTTAATACAAGAATATATTAAAGGTATTAGTGTTGATGAATATATAAATTCTAATATTAGTGATAGTGAAAAAATAAAGATAATAAAGAGTATATTAGAGTTATTTAAGTTAACTTTAAATAGTACTAATATAAGAATAGATTGGAATTTAAATAATTTTATTTTAAGTAATAATAAAATTATTTTAGTAGATTATATTCCTAGTTTATATGTAGATAAATTAGATAGTATTAATACTGATATTACTAAAGATTTATATGATCTGTATAATAATTTAGATATTCAATTATGTGGGATTATTGGGTATAGTATGGTTCCTTTTTTAGAATATGATAAAGATACATTTAAAAATATTTATAAAGAAATAATTGATTATTCAAATAAAATATATATAATAAATAGAAAAAAAAGACATATTTTTATTGAGAGAATATTACTTATAGAAGAGTATTTAGATAGTGATATGAAAAAAGAAGAATTTATATCAAGATTTAAAGATTTGTCTTTATCAAAGAAAATGAAAAGTAATCTTGAAATGGGGAATTAAGATGTATAGTTATGTTTTTGGATGTAATGATGTTGGGTTAAAAATTGAAAGTAATAGTCATAAGTTAGTTAAAGATTTACTTGATTTATATGGTGATTATTACTCAGATAAAGGAATAAAACCAACAACTACAATTAGATATTTAGAAAAGAATATTCCTGATAATTATCAAGTAATAGATAGAGAAAATGAAAATGAATCATATAATTATTTAAGTTATGATGAAGAAAGTGATACTTTAACAGTTAGTTTTGATGGTGAGTATACTTCTGATAAGCTTTCTTTTATGCAAAGAATTATGTGTAATGTATTTATAATGGAATTTCAAAGAAATGGTTATGCGATTGTTCATGGAGCTTGTGTTAGTAAAGATGGAGAAAGTTTTATAATTTCTGGTAATAAAGGTGCTGGAAAAACAACAACGTTAATTAGACTTTTAGAGCAAGGATATGATTTTATATCTAATGATAAAGTTGCAGTAAAAGAAGAAAATGGTCGAGTAGTTACTTGTGGAATTCCACATTCAATGGGAATTATAAAAGAAGATGTTGGTAACTTTAATATTAATCAAAAATTTGGAAGAATAGATGGACCTAAGATATATTTTAGAGTAGCTGATTTAGGAGATGCTTTAGATGTTAATGTCTTTAATAAAGGTTATTTAAATAGAATGATTTTTCCAAGATATGAAAAAGGAAGAGAAGAGTTAAGTATAAGTGATTGTTCTAATAACCTGGAACAATTAGGAAGAGAAAATATTTTTAAAGAAGAGGCAGTAGCTGATCAAAAAAGTTATCTACTTAAAATAATGAAAAAAATTGATTATGTTGATGCAGTTTGTATTAATAAAGTACCTGGTAGTGTAGTTAAACAAGGTGAAGAAACTTTTGATCAGTTAGGTAGTTTTATAAAAAATAGTGTAAAAGGTGATAAAAAATGTTTACATTAATTATTCCAATTTATAATACTGAAGAGTATATAAAAGATTGTTTGGATTCGATTAAAAATCAAACTTTTAAAGATTTTGAAGTTTTAATGATGAATGATGGATCTACTGATAGAAGTTTAGAAATAATAGAAGAATATGCTAAAACTGATGAAAGATTTAAAGTAGTTTCTAATCCTAATAGTGGTATTAGTATTACTAGAAATAAGGGTATTAGGATGGCTAATAATCCATATGTAGTCTTTGTTGATAGTGATGATACTTTAAATAATGAATTATTAGATAAATTAAATGATGAAATAAAAGAAAATAATCCTGATTTGATTAGATATGGTGTTGATGTAATTGGTGAAAGTGATGACAGAAGATATCGTTTTAATATAGATAGTATTAGGAATATAAGTGGAGAAGATGCCATTAGAGATTGGTCTTTAAGTGGTATTACATATGCTCTTCCTTGGGTATATGCTATAAAAAAAGATGTTTTTATAGATAATGATTTATTTTTTACTCCAGGAAGAATACATGAAGATTATTTACTTATGCCATTTTTAATTGCTAATAGTAAAAAAGTATCAGTAATAGATTATGTTGGATATAATTACTTGCTTAGACAAGGGTCTATATCGCTTTCAAATTCTTTCGAAAAGGTTGAACGTAATCTACTTCATTTTGTAATGTGTTATACAGACATTGTTGCTAATATTGATAAGATGAATTTAAGTGATGAAACTGCATTAATTTTTTTAAATGATCAACATCGCAGATTAATGAAAGAAATGGCTAAGTCTGATTATGATGTTAGAGTAAGTGCATTAAGTAAGATTGATGAAAATACATTTACTCATGATGAAAAAATGTTAATTAAAGACAAAAGTTTTAATAAGAAATCTTTTAAGAAACAGTAATGTTTCTTTTTTATTACGATAAATTTAAATATTTCTTTATGTTAGAATTTCAAAAAAGGAGTTTTGCATATGGATTGTAAGAAAATTGGTAAGTATATAAAAATAAAAAGAATGAGAGTTGGATTAACTCAAGATGAACTTGGAGATAAACTAGGTGTTACTGGTAAAGCAGTAAGTAAATGGGAATGTGGTGTTGCTTTACCTGATGTTAGTTTATTTAATGACTTAGCCAATATATTACAAATTGAAGTATCTGAACTTCTAACTGGTGAAGATGGTATAAAAAAAGAAATTGATTATAAGAATAGAAGATTAATGTATAGATTAGGAATGATTATTTTTATTTTAATCGTATTAGTTGTTTTCTTTGGTTTATTCTTTATTAATAATTATAATAAAGTTCATGTATATGATTTAGTAAGTGCACATAGTGATTTCTATGTAGAAGGTAAATTAATAACGATAGGTACTGAAAGTTATTTATCGATATCGGATGTGAAGTTTGTAGATAATAAATATAATACATATGCAATTGTTAAGAATTTTAATTATAGTTTGATAGCTAGTGATAAAGTAATCTATAATTCAAAAGAAATAGATGATGAAGAACAACTAAATTATTATATTAGAAATATTAATATTTTTTCTAAGTTTGAATTGAAAAAAGGTAATTCTTTTTGTTTGAAAATTTTGTTTTTAAATAGTAAAAATGAAAATAGTGTTTTGAATATTCCAATCGAAACAAGAAAGTAGAATTAAATTCTACTTAATTCGAATAGTTGAAAGTAGTAGTTAAACTCCTTGTTTGTTACTTTGGTAATGAAAGGAGTTTTATTATGAAGAAAAAAATATTTGTTTTGTTGTCATTTTTAATGATATTACCTGTTGTTGTTTCTGCAAGTGAAAATTATGTTAATTATAATGGAATTGAGATGAGTGAAGAGGAATATTCTAATTTACTTGAACTTGGTTTTGATGAGGAAGAAATTTATTATCTTTCTTTAGAAGAATTTACTAATAATAAAGATTTAGTAGGTAATTTAGAAGCAACAACAACAAGATATTTTGCACATATTGTAAGATATTCAGCTACTGGTCAAATTATTAGTGAAAGTGATATGGAAATTACAGAAGATTCTTATAATAATGAAGTTGTTATGCCACGTGGTGATGGGTATATTGAAACAACATATAAGCAAATGCGTACAACTATTTCAAAAGTTAACAGTTTATATCGTTATAAAGTTTCTCTTACTTGGAAACAAATGCCCTCAACAAGAAGTTATGATATTATTGGAATCGGATTTGAACCAATTGTTTCAGTAGATGGGAATTTAGTGTTTAGTCAAAATTATTGTGTTTCAACTAGTTGTACAAGTTCTTCAGCACGTAATAATTCTTATCAAGGTTTGAATGGTGCTGGTGTTAGTTTTAAATTACCAACATCTACTAGTATTACAACATTAAGTTCTTATTTTTATTTCAATGTTAGAAAATATAATAGTGATGATACTATAACTAGTATGCTAGCATATGGAGATTATTCACATGCTACGTCAACTATAAGTAGTGGTTCAGCGACTTTATATTATGTTAATCAAGCGGGTATTATGTTGTCAGATTCAATAAGAAGTTATTATGATACTATGCCAACAGCTGATGCCTATTGGACTGGAACTTGGTAGATTTTTTTGATAGTAATACTTTTAGATATATAGTTATTGTAATATCTTTAATATTAATTATATTTCTTTTATGGTTACATCATTATTTGTTTGAAAATAAGGATATATATAATAGTATGGTTTTAGTTAAGAGTGATAAGTTAATTACTCAGGATTATACTTTATATAGTCCTTATTATTTGTCTTATGATGATATAGATATATCTTTATATAATAATAAATTCAAGTTTATTTATTCATTAGATTCTTCTTGTGATATTGCTTATGGTAGAGAAATAAGAGATGATTTTGAAATTTTATTATCTAATAAATATAATAATTTAGTAGGTGAGAAAATTCCTTTATTTATTAATGGTGATAGATATTATTTTTTAGTAGTTGGTACTTATCATAGTATTAATCCTTTTTATGATAAATATGTTTATATGTCGGAATCATCTTTAAAATATTTATATTCTTTATATGAACATGATGTTTTTAATTATACTTTTATTTTTGATGATTATAATGATTTAAATAATGATATTGATTATTTAAAAGAAAATGGGTTTTCTACAGTAATTCCATATACTAATGTTGTTGAAAGAATGGATAATTATAATGTATATAATAATGGAATTATTCTTGGTGTTTTTGATCTTATTAGTGTTATTGTTCTTTTTTTATATCATATTTTTTATTCCGAGTAATTTTAATTACTCTTTTTTATTTTTATGTTATAATTTGATAAGGTGATATTATGTCTAGAACTAATAATATGATTAGAAATGTATCTTTTTCATTTGTCGGACAAGGACTTGGAATTTTGGCTAGTTTTATTGTTAGAATTGTTTTTATTAGAATTCTTGGTAGTACTTATTTGGGACTTGATGGATTATTTTCTAATATATTAACGATTTTATCATTAAGTGAATTAGGTGTTGGTACAGCTATAACATATTCTTTGTATAAACCTTTAGCTAAGAAAGATAATTCTAAATTAAAGAGTTTAATGGCTTTATTTAAGAAAGTTTATACTGTTATTGGATTAATTATTTTTGGGATTGGTTTTGCTTTAACTCCTTTTCTTGATTTTTTTATAAATGATATGCCTGATATTAAAGGTCTTGAAATTATATATTTACTTTTTGTTACTAATACAGCAGTATCTTATTTTTTCTCATATAAAAGAAATTTAATATTAGCTGATCAAAATCGTCATATTGAAACTATTTATAGATATGGTTTTTATATAGCGATGAATTTTCTTCAAATTATATATTTGATTATATCTCGTGATTATTTCGGATATTTAATTATTCAAGTTATTATGACTATCTTATCTAACTGGGCTTTAAGTCGTAAGGCTGATAAAATGTATCCATTCTTAAAAGAAAAAAATATTAAGAAATTATCTAAGAAAGAAAAATCTGAGATTATTAAAAATACAAAAGGGTTAATGATTCAAAAAGTTGGTAATGTTGTTGTTAATTCCACTGATAATATTATTATTTCTAAATATGTTAGTTTAGCAAGTGTAGGTTTATATTCCAATTATCGTTTAGTTATATATGCTTTGATGATGGTTATTAATCAGTTATATACGACTTTAACTCCGGGTATTGGTAATTTCTTTATTGATCAAGATGAATCTAGAAGAATAGAGTTGTTTAAGAAAAGTAATTTTATAACTTTTTGGCTTGCTTATTTTTGTTCAATATGTTTGATTATTTTATTTAATGATTTTATATATATGTTTGCAGGTAAGGAATATATATTTGGATTTAGTGTTGTATTAATAATTGTTTTTAATTTTTATTTTACAGTTATGAGAAAAGTTGTTATTTCTTTTAGAGAAGCTGGTGGTTTATTCTATAAAGATAGATATCGTACTTTATTTGAAGCAATATGTAATTTAGTAGTATCAATTATTCTTGGGATTAAGTATGGTGTTTTTGGAGTCTTTTTAGGTACAGCAATTAGTTATTTTTCATTATCTTTTTGGATAGAAGTTTATGTTTTATTTAAAGATGGATTAAAAAGTAAAGTAAGTTTTTATTATTTAGATTATTTTAAAAAGTTATTATTTACATTAGTAGTTGGAGGATCTTTATACTACTTATGTAGTTTAATTGGTGGACATATTTTGATAAAATTTATTATTAAATGTTTTATATGTGTACTTGTTCCTAATATTTTATTTTATATTTTTTATCATAAAAGTTATGAATTTGAATATTTTAGAGAATTAGGTTTAGGTATTATAAATAAAGTTAAAAGAAAAGTAGTAAGAAAGTAGGAGTGTTATATGTGGTTTATTTATGCAATAGTTACGTTATTATTTTGGGCTGTAGCTGACTTATTTTATAAAATAGGTGCCAAAGAGGAAGATAAATATAGTCATTTAAAGACAGGGATAATGGTTGGACTAGTAATGGGAATACATGCGACTATTTATCTTTTGTTAAATGGAGTAGATTTTGTTTTTCTTGATTTAATTAAGTATTTACCAGTATCTTTCTTTTATATAGCTTCAATGGTTATTGGATATAAAGGATTAAGATATTTGGAATTATCAATTGCTTCTCCAATTCAAAACTGTAGCGGTGTTATTACATCTATTTTGTTATTCTTAATTTTTAGAGAAACTTTAGGTGTTTTAGATGTTATTGGTATTATTGTAATTGGAATAGGGGTTACATATTTATCTATTTTGGAAAGAAAGAGTCAAAAGGAAGAGAAAGCATTAGAAAAGAAGAAGTTAAAAGAAGAGAGAAAAAAAGATAAGTTTAGTAAATTTAAGAAAAAAGAAAAAGTTAAGAAAATAGCTACTTTTACAGCTCTTATATTTCCACTTTTATATTGTATTTTAGATGGTGCAGGGACTTTTTTAGATGCTATATATTTAGATAAATTAGAATTAATTGGTGAAGATCCAGCTTTAATTGCTTATGAATATACTTTCTTTATATATGGATTTATTTTATTTATTTATTTAAAATTATTTAAGAAAGAAGAAATTGGTGTATTTAAAGTTAAATCAAGATTATTTGCTGCTATATTTGAAACTTTAGGACAATTCTTTTATGTATTTGCGATTAGTGGTAATTCGACTTTAGCTTGTCCTATTATTGCTTCATATAGTATTGGGTCTGTTTTATTATCTAGAATTTTCTTGAAAGAAAAGTTATCTTTAAAGGAATATATAGCAATCTTTATAGTTCTTTCAGGTATTGTAATTTTAGGGATTAGTGAGGGATTAGCATAACTTGGTTATGCTTTTTTTGTTTTTTTCTAGAAAAGATGTTAAAATGAAAATAGGTAGGTGGTAAGATGGCAAAGTTAAAAGCTAGTAGTTTTATTAGAACTTTTATTGAATTTTTAGGTATGACTTTAGGAGCCGCAATTGCTGCGTTTGCTCTTGAAGAGATTTTAGTTGCTAATTCTATATTAGATGGTGGTGTTAATGGTATTTCAATTATTGTTAGTAAACTTACAGGAATTGGTTTAGGATTAGTTATTTTTTGTTTAAATTTACCTTTCTTATATATTGGTTTTAAAAATATAGGTAGTAGATTTTTAGTTAAATCTTTTTATTCAATGGGGATTTTTTCTTTATTTGTAGAATTATTAGATAAAGTCGAATTTATGTTTACTCATGATATTATTTTAGCAATGGTATATGGTGGAGTATTGTTAGGAATAGGTGTTGGTTTAATTATAAAATGTGGTGGTTGTAATGATGGAACAGAATCAGTTGCAATTGTAATTAGTAAAAAGACTTCTTTTTCAGTTGGTCAAATTGTTTTAATGTTTAATTTAATTATTTTTACGATTGCTGGTTTTATGTTCGGAATTGATAGAGCTTTATATTCACTTCTTACATATTTTATAACATTTAAGATTATTGATTTAGTAAATGAAGGATTAGAAAAAGGAAAAGCAGCCATGATTATTACAGAGAATGGTCAAGTTATTGCAAATGAAATTTATAAGAGATTAGGAAGAACTTGTACATTATTAGAAGGTTCCGGTTTAATTAGTGGATCTAAAATAATTTTATATGTAGTTGTTACACGTTTAGAAATATTTGAACTTAGAAAAATTGTAGATGATGCTGATGATTCTGCTTTTGTAACAATTACAGATGTATCGGAAATAATTGGTAAACATATGAAATCTACTAAAGAAATAGATAATTTACATATTTCTAAGAAAAAGAATAATAGTCGAAAAAAGAGCGTTTAGTTCTTTTTTTTGTGTTTGTATTACGCTTTTTTTAGTAATTTCTATGTAAAAATTGCTTTTTTTAAGATTTTGTGGTATTATGTGTACACATTTAGAAAGAGGGTAAATCTTACTAGATGTGATATTTGTAAAAACTTGAAATTAATTGACTTTTATATAGTATTGTGTTATAATAATGACACATTTGTATTGGGGGGAAATATATGGAAAAAGAAAAAGTAACAAGAGAACAAGCTGTTGAAAGAATTAATGATAATTATGAAATAATTGATACAGCTTATGGTAGAATTAGAGCTAGTAAAAAATTCTTTGCAGTAACTGGAACAATCGGAGCATTATCTACAGGAGTTGGGATTGCTGGATTAGTAGTAACTGGATTTACATTATTACCAATTACAGTAACAGCATTAGGTGTTGCTGCTGCTGGTGTTAGTGCTAAGTTCTATAGTGATGAAAATAAAGAATGTGCTAGATTACAAGCAGAAGATGAACATAATCAAACTCTTCAAAGAAGAATTGAAGCAAAAGATCAAGAAAAAGTAAAAGTAAAATCTAAATAAATAAAAAAGAATAAAAAGAGAATTTGTTATTAAATTAAGGGGGTAATTATTATGGCAAATGGAGATTTCGCAAAAAGACATGCAGGGGAAGAAAGAGTAGTAACACCTGCAAAAAAAGATTTTGAAGGATATACATTAAGAGATAGTGAAAGTACTAGAGTACAAACTAGTAAAGGTATGGTCACATTTAAAAAAGCATTAGTAACTGCTGTTAAAGTTGGAGCTGTTCTTGCTTTAGCTGCTACTGGATTTGGTGCTTTACAAATTGCAGCAATCGCAGTTAGACCAGATATGCAAATTATTAGTTTTGAAACTATTCCTTGGGCTATTATGACTTGGGCTGGATTTAAAGCTTCCAAAGCAACAGTTCCTGCAGCTATGAGAAATAGTGAAAGATTTAAACCTTACTATGATGCAGCTGTTGAATTAACTGAAGGTAAAACTAAAAAGAAAAAATAAAAATAGATGTGTAAAATTAAAACAACAATCATTTTGGATTGTTGTTTTTATGTTGTTCTTTTGGTATAATTATTTAATGATAAGGTGATAATATGAAGAAGAATAATAAAGGTTTTACACTAGTAGAATTACTGGCTGTAATAGTAATACTTGGTTTACTTATGACGATAGGGATTGTATCTGTTACTCAATATATTGAGGATAGTCGTTTAAAGTCATATGTATCAATTGCTAAAGAATATATTAGTATAGCAAGTACAGAACTAGCTAAACAAGATAAGTTAATTGCGAGAGATAGTAATACTGTTTATTATATTCATATTAATAATTTAAAAACGGAAAAAGAAAATAGTAGAAGTCCTTTTGGAGAATGGGTAGATGCTTATGTAATTGTAACTATTGATCCTGAAACAGGAGATTTCAATTATTATTGGTCTAGTATAGATACAGCTGGATATATTATAAATGAAGTTAGTGATAAAGATTTAAATAAAAGATCAGTTGAAGTAAATACAAGAACAGAAATAAGTACATCAAATGCAATTGGTGGAAGAGATAATATTGTTATATATGATAAAGATGGAAATAAAATAACAAATGTACCACCCTCTTTAGAAGTGGATTCTGAAAAACAAGATTGTTATGATTATATTATTGATGAAGATAAGGGAATTGAAATAACTGGTTATGATAAAACGTGTGGTACTGATGTATCTATTCCTACTAAAATAGATGGTATTAATGTTTATAAGATTGGTGAAGGTGCTTTTAAAAATAAAGGTATTACTAATGTTACGATATATAAAGGTATAGAAGAAATTGGATATGGGGCTTTTCAAGGCAATAATATTAATACTGTTAAATTAGCAATTTCAGTAAAAACTGTTGGTGCTTATGCTTTTTATAATTCTAAAATTAAAACATTAATTATGTCTGAAGGAATAGAAAGTATTGGAACATATGCTTTTGCAGGTAATAATATCTGTAGTGTTAGTTTTCCGAGTAGTTTAAGAAGTATTGGTAGTTATGCTTTTTATAATAATTGTTTAACTAAAGTTTCATTACCAGCAGGTGTAAAGGTTGCGGGTGGAACTTTTGCAGGAAATGATATTGATGATAATAGTGCTTTTATTTATTCTAAGAATTCAGATGGAACAGCAGATTATTCTTATATTGTAGGTTATGCAGGAAATAAGACATCTAATGTTATGATTCCAGCTGAAAAAAATGGTGTAGCATTAAAAACAATTGGACAAAATGCTTTTTCTTCAACTGGTCTTACTGGCCATATTGAAATTCCAGCTACTGTTACTACTATTGGAAGTGATGCTTTTGCTTTTAATAAGATAAGTAGTTTAACTCTACATGAAGGATTAAAGAAAATTGATACTGGTGCTTTTAGAAGTAATCAATTAACGGAAATTAACATTCCTAATAGTGTAACACAGATGGGACAATATGTATTTAACACAAATAAAGTTACAGGAGCAGCGGGGATTATTTATGGAAGAAAAACAGATGGAACAGGTGCTGATTATTCAATTATCACTGGATGGGCCGGTGGTGGAGTTGGTGGAACAATTGAAATACCAGCAGAGGTTAATGGAATTAAGTTGAAAAGAATAAAGGGTAGCGCTTTTGCCGATTCTAATTTAACATCTATTACAATACCATCTTTAACTGAAGTTGATCAGAATTTTACAATTGAAAATAATGCATTTATTCGTAATAAAATCCCAGCTAGTTTTACTAGTGAATATGGTGATGGTGGATTCTTTTACAAGGTAACTAATGGTGCTATTGATTATAGTGATTTATCTAGTTATGGTGGTATTCAAAATGGTGTTAGTGGAACTATTACAATTCCAGAAAGTTATAAAGGTGTATCTTTAAAGAAGATTAGTGGAATTTTTTCATGGATGAGTTATAAGAAGATTGTTATACCAGCAACAGTTGAAACGATGGCAACTAGTGGTATGTTTGGTCATAGCGCAAGAAATAATCCTAATTTGGTTACAATAGTTAATAAAACTGGTAAATCATTTAATTGGGCAACGCTTACAGCTTCTAGTTATACTACTAATAATACTTTTGTAACTGGTACAATTAAACATGAAGCTGGTAATATAGAAGTTATAAGTGAATAAAGTAATACTTTGTATTACTTTTTTTATTGAGATTGTTCTAATTTTTTTATATAATATTTATAGTAAGATAGGATGATATTATGAAGAATAAAAATGGTTTTACATTAGTCGAGTTACTAGCTGTAATAGTAATACTTGGTTTACTTATGACAATAGGAATTGTATCTGTTACTCAATATATTGAGGATAGTCGTTTAAAGTCATATGTATCAATTGCTAAAGAATATATTAGTATAGCAAGTACAGAACTAGCTAAACAAGATAAGTTAATTGCGAGAGATAGTAATACTGTTTATTAT
>JAFSDH010000021.1 GCA_017436345.1 Bacilli bacterium | reverse complement strand
TCGATAAATTACCAATAGATAAATATAATATTAGAGAATTACCCAACAAGAGAGCAAGAGATAAAGAATTGATTATGATTTCTAAGTTAATTAGAACATTATTGAAAACAAAACATTTTAGACCGATAAAATATGGTGAATTCTCTATATTATCCACATCTTTTTACGATTCAACAAAAGATGATTTCGATTATGATTTAAATTATGATGAAAAATATTGTACCCAATTGATTAAACCAAGAACGCCAAAAGAGTCTAAGAAAATTAACCATAAAATTAACCGTAAAATATATTTCGCTGATTTTGAAACTGACCCAACGGCTGAATATCATATTCCTTTTATGGTAGTTTTACAGAATTATAACGGTAATGAAATAAAGACATTTAAAGGAACTAATTGCGCTGAAGATTTATTAAATTATCTTTCATCAATATCATCAAATGATAAAGACGAACAAATATTAATATACTTTCATAATTTATCTTATGATTCTAGATTTTTAATGAAATATGGTGTAACATCATCAATAATTAAAGGAAGTAATACCTTATCATTTGTTTTAAAGTATAATAACAAAGAATTACATTTTCGAGATTCTTTAGCACTAATTCCAGGAAAAATAGAACAATTTCCAAAGATGTTTAATTTACCTAAAACCAAAAAGGAATTATTTCCATATAATTATTTCACTATTAAGAATTTAGAGAAAAATATAGGAATTATTAATGAATCTGGAAAACATGAAAATACTCCTTGGGATAGAACAAAATATAATATATTCAATGAAAATATAGATAATATTCCAGGTTGTAGAATTAGCGAGAATGAATATGATATGTATAAATATGCTGAATTTTACTGTAAGCAAGATGTTAATATATTAAGATTAGGATTTATTAAATTTAGAGAAGGATTTATTAAAGATTTTTATATTGATGTTGTTGATTACATAACAATTTCATCATTAGCAGATGGATTATTATCTAGAGATGTATATGAAAAAAATGGAAAATTATATAAATTAGGCGGACATGTAAGAGATTTCTTAAGTAGAGCAATTTATGGTGGAAGATGTATGTGTGCCTATAATAAGAAATGGAATATTAAGGAAAAAATTGTTGATTTTGATAAAGTTAGTTTATATCCTTGTGCCATGTCTCATTTATACACAGTTGAAGGAATTCCTAAAGTAATTCCACAAGACAATTTAAACATAGAATTTTTAAATAAACAATCTGCTTTCGTTGTTGAAATAATCATTAAGAAAGTCAATAAAAAATATCCATTTCCCTTAATCATACAAAAAGATATAAATGGTTTAAATTTAAATGATGACGACATAGGAGCTAAACCGATAAAAATGGTTGTTGATGATATTTATTTAAATGATTTAATCAATTTTCAAAAAATAGAATTTGACATTATTAGAGGATATTATTGGGATGGAAAGAAAGATTATACAATCCAAAAGGTAATCACAAAAATATTTAATAAAAGAGTTGAATATCAAAGAGAAAAGAATCCATTACAATTATTATATAAATTAATTATGAATTCATGTTATGGGAAAACAATACAAAAGCCAATTAAATCAGAACATAAATATATAAAGCAAAATGATTTAGATAATTACGTAATAAAACACTATAGTGAAATTAAAGAAATAATTAAATTAGATGATTCAGAACTTAACTCTGTAAAAGTAGTTAAGCCAATTGATAAATATTTTAATTTCTCTTTATTAGGAATTCACGTGCTATCAATGTCTAAAAGAATTATGAATGAAGTTATGTGTTTAGCTTATGATAATCATTGTCATATTTATTATCAAGATACAGATTCAATTCACATAGAGCTAAATGATTTACCAATATTAGAAAAAGCATATAAAGAAAAATATAACAAAGAATTAGTTGGTAAAGGATTTGACCAATTCCATTGTGATTTTTCATCCTCAATATCAGGAAGAGAAGATGTTAAATATTCTATCCAATCAATATTTCTAGCGAAGAAATTATATATAGATGAATTAGTAATGAGTGATGGAATAATAGAATATATGTTTAGAGGTAAAGGATTAACGAAACAAGCTATTATCAATAAATACACTAAAGAATTTGATAACGACCCAATAAAATTATATGAATATTTATATAATGGTAATGAAGTAGAATTTGATTTAGCAGAGAATCAAACTAGATTTAAGATGAATAAAAATATGACGGTAGAAACTATAAAAAATTTTAAGAGAAATATTAAAGTAAAATATGATGAAGGAAATAGGGATTTATATTTCCTTTAGGACATTTTTCCCCATTCACCGCGACCGTAGGGAGTAGTGATAGGGAATTATATTTTATTAATTAAATATCTTGGCAATTCT
>JAFSDH010000020.1 GCA_017436345.1 Bacilli bacterium | reverse complement strand
TCCTGACTTTGACAGTTTTAGATAAAAAAACCTCTCAATCCCTTTGTTTATAAGACTTTGAGAGGTTTTAAAAAATGCGTACGTCATAACTTGATTTTTATATTTAAAATTTTTTTCATTTTTTTATAACTTACTATTTCATAATCTGTATTAAATCTAAAAATTTCGTGTAATTCATCAGTTAATTGTGTTCTTTCATATAAAGGTTGATATCCACAACCTTTTTGTTCTAACATATTCATATTTCTTAAAGTATCTAATATTTGAGATGTTGTGTACTTATAATTTAATTTTTTTTCTAATATTCTATAAATTAATAATGAAATGAAGCAAGTCATAAAATGTGCCTTTATTCTATCTTCTCTTGATAAATTGATCGGTCTTGCTAAAAAATCACTTTTCATTATTTTAAATGATTCTTCTATTTCCCATCTTCCTTTAACTATTTTTAATATTTCTTCTATTTCTCCAACTAAGTTTGTTGTTAATCCGTAATACCCATCATAGATTTCTTCTTGTTTTATGATTTCTTCGTTTATGCAATATTCTATATTTTCTGCAACTTCACCGTCATCAGTAACATTTAGTGAATCTATAAATCTTCTATAATCATTTTGGTTTTTACTTTTTCTTTTTACATTACCAGATTCTATAGATTTCTTCGCTCTTTCAATTTGGTTGTTTCTTATAGTTCTATTATAATCAAAATATTTAAAACTAAATGTAACAATTAAATCTTGTTTTACTGATTTGGTTTCTGTTTCAATTATTTTATAAAATAAAGTATTATAATATTTTTCTCTTAATGAGGTATTATTTTCAATAGTTGATAAATCATATACATTTTTCAAATCATTAACAATTCTCCAGTTGGATTTGTCAAATATTTGTTTTTTATATGCATCTTTTAATTTTTTAATGGATTGTGTTATTACAAAACCACGACTATCTTTAATGTTGAATTTTTTTATTTCATCAGAAGATAAGCCGGCGTCAGTACATAAAATAATTTTAGAATCATCTAATTTAAAATTATTGATTATTTTAGATTCTTCTGGAATTAAAGTAGTTTGTTCATTTTTGTTTCCAGGATATATATTGAATGAAAGTGGTAAACCATCACCATCCATAAATAATCCCATGCCAACTAGTGGGTTAGGTCTATGTTCTTTAGAAATACCATATTTTCTTAAATCATCTTGGTTATCTATTTCAAAAAAATAATTAGTACAGTCATAATAAATAATTTTTGAATTCCTTTTCATAATTTTTTTACTATTAATAAATATTTGTTCTTGAATATAATCCATATTTTTAGCTATGTAACTTAAAGCTCTGTATTCATCATGTAATTCAAAAGAAGGTTTTACAATAAAGTTTTTACATTGATTAAAAGTTTCGAGTTTAGAAGAAGGATAAATAATTCTAGCATAGACTAAGTAAGAAAGTATTTCGTTTAAATCAAAATGAAATTGATATTTATCTTGAATGGAATCACAAATACTTTTGATGTTAAGTTCGTTATATAACTTTTCTAGAAATAAATATCCGACATTAAAGTTAATTTTATTATCGCCAACAATTCTTTTGTTAGGATTAAGTTCTATTTTAATAAGTTCTTCTTTATCTTCTTTATTTAAATCAGTAATATATTTTTTGATATTATCAATAGTATTAGCTTTACCAAAACGTTTTTCAACTTGTTGTTGGTTTCCAAGTTTTTCGAAAATTTTAGTAGTTCTTTTACCATCTAAATTAGTATAATCCTTAATAATGGAATAGTAAGAATAATTATTTTTCTTTCTAATATTTAGCCTCATTAATACCACGTCCTATAATAATTATAACACACACACGAAAACATACGCAAGCATAAAATTATAAAAAAACTAGATTTTATCTAGGTTAGAAGAGTTTTGAAAATCAAAACTGTCAAACTAGGG
>JAFSDH010000019.1 GCA_017436345.1 Bacilli bacterium | reverse complement strand
TGTCAATAATATTTGAAAATTTCACTAAAAAACAACTTTATTTTATTAGCGAAAATTTCACCTATGTATAATCTTGAGTTTATCCGCTCGCCGCGGAGGCAGGCTCAAGATTTATTTTTTTGTTTTAAATTTTTATTTTTTGTAAATACTATCGATAGGCGATAGATTTATTATGATGCTTTAGCATCTTTTAGATAATACTCGTTAATTAACTTAATTACTACATTAGGTATCCATTGATGATAATCTAACTTGTTATTATCTATTTGGTCTTTAGAAACTACTTCTAAAGGCTCTACATCATAAATCTTATTATTAGATTTTACTCGCATTCCTATCTTTTGACTAATATATACTTGTATCTTTGTCTTTGGTGGAAGCGATTTGTCTAAGATTTGAAACTTACTGTTGTTTATAGAAAATACACCAGCATTATCAATAGTTCGTTCAAATCTAACACATAATAATTCGTCTAAATTATATCTTTTTGGTAGTTTTAAAAAAACGGTTTTTTTATTAGTAGGTTCTACAGAAAATTTAGAATTATATTTTTCAATATAACTTATTAAAAATTTATTTGCTTCATCTACATTAGTAATTTTATTGATTCTAAATTCTGTTACCAATCTACTTTGGAGTGTTTCCCATAATCTTTCAATTCTTCCTTTGGCTTGGGGAGATGATGCAGGAAACATATCTATACCAAGTTCTTCTACAATTCTACCAAATTGAGTTACACCTTTTTCTCGACCATTTAGCTGTTCTTCTACAGTTATGTGGTCGTCAACTTTTTTTGGTGGAAAGAATACGCTATATTTATCTGGATAAAGAGAAATCGGAATTCCATAGTTTTCTAATGTTTGTCTTAAGACTTCTAAATAGCCAAGTAAACACTCATTTTTACACATATATAATCCGAGTAATTTTTCCTGTTGCATCATCTACAAAACCATGTAGAGAATATTTTTCTTTACCTCCAAACCATTCGAAAGGTGTTCCATCAGCTTGTAACATCATTCCTTCAGCAGCTTTTCTTTTTCTTCTATGATGTAGCTTAGATTTTCGGTGTTTCTTTGGACTTTTTATCCCAGCTTTCTTTAGAATGTTATATAAAGATGAGTAAGAAATATTAATATTTTCTCGTTCTTTTAAGAGTTCTTCAAAGTGTTTAAAATTAGATATTTCATATTCATAAGAGCTTCTCAGTTCTAATATTTTTTTCTTTGTTTCATCTGGTATCGTATTTTTAGGTTTTCTACCACGATTTCCATGTTGGATTGATTTAACGCCGTTTTCTTTTACCTCCTTCTTAATTTGTTTTACACGACGTTCAGAAAGTCCTAAAACTGTAGCAACTTGTTTTACCGTACATTGTCCCTTTATACATGCTTCGATTAAGCTAGCTCTTTTTAAATCTTTTGGTTTTAACATTAAATATTCCACCTTCCTATTTTCTCTAATTTTTACATATTTATACATTCAGGGTGAAATTTTCGCTTATAAACTTTTAAGGTGATATTATCATATATTAAATACAG
>JAFSDH010000018.1 GCA_017436345.1 Bacilli bacterium | reverse complement strand
TTGTCGTTTGCAAAACTCTAAAAGCATTGCAAATACTGACTTTTTTTATTTATAAATCTATTGAATCACTCCACTTTTTAGTATATAATTAACATATCAACTTAACAATAACATACTAAAAAGAAGGAGTGTTTCAATCATGTTAAATTATGAAAACCAATTAAGTCTTGGAAATATTTACCAAGAATGTGTAGAAATTTTTGAAGAACAACGCCCAGAATTTTTGAAACTTATGGAAAAATATCTTGATATTAATAAATATATTTCCTATGACTTCAAAAAGGCTTTTTATGCTGATACCGGCAGACCTAGAGGTTGTTCTTTGTATGGTTATATTTCAGCTTTAGTTTTACAAAAAATATTTAATATTCCTACAGATACTCTTCTAATTTTAATTCTTTCCTTTTCAGCAGATTTACGCCACTTTTGTGGTATTAACAAAGTTCCCGATAACTCTAAATGGACTAGATTTAAACAAGATTTTTGTAGCTATCTTAACAAAATGTTTATCGAACTTGTTGATATTACTGAACCTATTTGTGAATCTATAGACCCTGTTTTATCAAAAATGATTTCTTACGATACTTCTTGTATAGAGTCTTTTGTTACTGAAAATAATCCAAAGTACTCTAATGCCTGCATTCGTCAATTAAAATCTTACTATAAATCTATGGGCATTAAAAAATCTGATAATGATATTTACATGCAAGCTTATAAATCTATGCCAATTACTGCTTCAAGCGATTCATCTATTAGAAAAATGTATGCTAATGGACATTTTTGCTATGGCAGAAAATTTGGTATTATTACTAATGGTCTTGGTATTCCTAGACATATCGATTTCTTTGATAATGACTTTAAATCTAAACATAAAGATTTTATTTTTCAAGATATTGATTCTCCTGATTATGATAAAAGTCTTGCTGATAATAAAAGCTTGCAACCAATTCTATCTGATTTTTATACTCTTCACCCTAACTTTAAACATAATGATTTTCTTGGTGATTCTGCTTTTGATGCAGTAGATAGCTATGAATTTTTATTACATAAAGATGAAAACGGCAAAAGTCTTTTTAATCGTGCATTTATTCCTCTCAATTCAAGAGCTACAACAGATAAACCTGATTGTCCTCTTAATGATGATGGTATTCCTATCTGTCCTAAGGATAAATCTTTAAAAATGATTTCTAACGGCATTTGCAAAGGCTATCGGCAAACGTGCTACTAGACACACATGGATTTGCCCAAAAGCTAAAAGAGTTGGTGGCACTTTTGTCTGTCAATGTGAAAATCCTTGCACTGATTCCAAATACGGAAGAGTAAAGCATACTTATCCTGAAAAGAATCTTCGTCTTTATCCTGGTACATTGCGTGGCACTGATGAATGGGCTAATATATATAAAATTCGTGTCGTTGTAGAAAAAGCCATAAATCATATGAAATCTAATATGGCTATTTCTGGTAGAAAATCCAGAAATGCTTTAACTACAAAAGCAGATGTATTTCTTGCTGGTATAGCTCAATTATTTACTGTTATTATTGCAGATGCTATGTCCAAACCTCAATATATTAGAAGTATTAAGAAACTCGCATGTTAATATTTGGTTTTCAATGTTCAAAAAATTTATTATAATCCTACTGGAAATTATTGCCAATTTCTAATAGGTTATTTTCTGTGTTTATTTTTCTTTTCTTACTAACCCTAAACTATATTTATTTATTAATTTTATGTTACTTCATTTTTATAATTTAGTTTCGCAATTATCTA
>JAFSDH010000017.1 GCA_017436345.1 Bacilli bacterium | reverse complement strand
ACTATTGAAATCAAAGAAGAAGTGACAAATTTTGTAAATGGATTTAAGAGAAAGAAAGGGATGGATGAGTAGTATATATTTTGGTTCCATTTTCCCCCCCTCTCTTCGTTCGGTGGAGAAAATAAAACCAAAATAAGTGTTTCATTTGTAGTAGGGTAGTATTCGTAGTAAAATATAGTATTTTGTAGTAAAGTAGTAAATATAGTAAATTTAAAAATTTTAGAAAAAGGTTTCCCTTTTAAGGAAAAAAAATTTAAAAATCACCCTTTGAGATAATTACTTTTTTTCCTAAAAGAAAATTTTTAATGAAATTATTTTTAATGATACTATCATTAATGAAATATATATAAAGAAACGCGCGCAAAAAGTAATATAAGTTTTTACATGTTTTTTCCCATTACAATCATTAATTGATTTTTTTATTAAAACTTTTTATTTAAATATTTTTTTTCTTTTAATAAATGAGTCTAAATATACCAAACACAAAAAGTAACGATGGAATCGATGATGATTTATTTGATGATTTATATGAACCTCATATAAAACAAATAAAGGCTGAAAAATATTTATCACCAACTAAATTAATTGATTATTATAAGCAAAAATATAACAAAATTAATCATATATTAGTAGTGTTTAAATCAAATGAAACAGAAATCTCGAACAAATATAAATATGAAAACTTAGTTATTCACATAACTAAATTATATATAACAACACCAAAAGATAAGAATATTCCAGTTAGTTTATTAGATTTATATAATGAATTTAAAGCGAAAAGATTTTGTTTTAGTACATCAAATAAAACAATAATTAAGAAGATTAAAAAAATAAATAAAGATAAAGAATTTTTAGCAATTCATATTGATGGAAATAAAAATACATATAAAGATATTAAATATTATCCAATTAGTTTAATTAATGGAAACTTAAAGGAATCCACAATTGATAGTATAAATGAAGAGATTCAGAATTATGAAGAATTTATAAATGATAATACTCAAATAGAGGACGATGATAAATAATTTATTTCTCTTAAATTTACACAAAGAATAAAAATACATAAAGAAAAAAATTAAAAAAACACAACAAAATAAAATCGATTTAAAAATAAAAATTAAATAAATAAAAATTATTTTTGTATTTTTTTCCCCTATTAAATGGGGGAAAGATTAACCGTTCTAAAATTACGCAAAGAAATAAAACAACACATAAAGAAACAAATTTTAATTAATTGGATGAATGAGAATCTAAATTTAATTAGTAAATCTCGAAAAGTATCAGTTAGAAAACCAGTATTAAACGGAATTAATGAAATAATACAATATATTAAATATCATAATCCAATAAATTATAGCCATATTGTTGATATAATTAGAAGATATAATTTATTGCCATTACCATATAAATTAGTTAAAAAAGTATTAAAACCATATAGTGAAACAGAAGAATATAATCAAAACCTAGAGAGGGGAAAAATTAGATTAGAAGAATTACATGATTCAAACAAATATAAAACTTATGAAGAATGGAAAGCTGACCAAGAAATTATAGACGAAGAACATATCAATGAAATGATAAATAATTGTTATAAAAATCCTGATAATTGGTTAATTGATTTTAGAGATTTAAATAGAAAAGAGATTGCCATATTATTTAATAAATTTAATGAATTCATTGATAAGGTATTCAGTCAAAAAGAAATTATAAATAAATATTATATTAAGTATTTAGTTGGTAATACTTGGACCACACAAACATTAACAGAAGAATCATATACATTATTTAACAAGAAAATCCATGATAGAAATTTTGTATTTGGTTCTACCGATGGAACAACAGAAGAAGAAATATTAAATTTATATAGTCAAGCTAGTGATATAGGTAATCTTTTCGATAAAAAAATAAGATTATTCGATGCAATTAAAGTTGAAAAAATAAATGATAAACAAAAATATAAATCACATAATGGAGGATTTTTCAAATATTGTTCAGTTAATTTACCAGAACAATTAACAAAAGATTTATATAGATATCAAATCTTTGATAAATTAACAGATGATAAAGGGAAACAAAGAAAAGAATTAAATGATTGCTGCTTCATTTATGCCCTACAACAAACAGGGGAATATTCTGAAAGCGATTTAAATAAAATGAGATTAAGAATTAAAAACAGAATTTTACATAATAAACATATTACTGAAATATGTGAGGAATTTAAGATATTTATAAAACTCAATTATATCGATGAAGAGGTCAAACATCGAAAAAAAAGCAGATTAAATTATATTGGATGTAAAGAAAAGGATGCAATACATAAGCATAAATTTAATTTATTTGAGAATCATTATTTCATCGAAGAAAGAACAAGATATAGTTCATATTATATTAATAATATTGATAAATTACCAATAGATAAATATAATATTAGAGAATTACCCAACAAGAAAGCAAGAGATAAAGAATTGATTATGATTTCTAAGTTAATTAGAACATTATTGAAAACAAAACATTTTAGACCGATAAAATATGGTGAATTCTCTATATTATCCACGTCGTTTTATGATTCGACAAAAGATGATTTCGATTATGATTTAAATTATGATGAAAAAAATTGTACCCAATTGATTAAACCGAAAGAGAAAAAAAATATAACAAAATCTCCTAAATATAAAATATATTTTGCTGATTTTGAAACTGACCCAACAGCTGAATATCATATTCCTTTTATGGTAGTTTTACAGAATTATAACGGTAATGAAATAAAGACATTTAAAGGAATTAATTGTGCCGAAGATTTATTAAATTATCTTTCATCAAAAACAACAAACGACAACGAAGAAATTTTCCTAAAGGAAAATATAAATCCTTGTGAGGATTTAATATTAATATACTTTCATAATTTATCTTACGATTCTAGATTTTTAATGAAATATGGTGTAACATCATCAATAATTAAAGGAAGTAATACCTTATCATTTGTTTTAAAGTATAATAACAAAGAATTACATTTTCGAGATTCTTT
>JAFSDH010000005.1 GCA_017436345.1 Bacilli bacterium | reverse complement strand
ATATTCAACAATACCACCTTCATAATAGAATGAATCTTTTTTATCTACTTCTCTTTCATCTGTTAAAGTAATTTGCAACCCTTTATTTAAAAAAGCAAGCTCTCTTAATCTATTTTTTAATGTTTCATAGTTAAATACTGTTGTTTCAGTAAATATTTCTTTATCTGGTTTAAATGTAACAGTTGTACCTGTTCTTTCAATTGGACATTCATCAATTACTTTTAAATCTTCTACTGGATGTCCTCCATTAGCAAATTTTTGATAATGTACTTTTCCTTCTTTATATACTTTTACTTCTAACCATTCACTTAAGGCATTAACTACACTGGCACCAACACCATGTAATCCACCAGATACTTTGTATCCGCCTCCACCAAATTTTCCACCAGCATGAAGTACTGTATAAATTGTTTCTACTGTTGATTTACCTGTCTTTTCATGAATTCCAACAGGAACTCCACGTCCATTATCAACAACAGTTATAGTATTTTCTTTTCCTACAATTACATCAATACAGTTAGCATATCCGGCCAAAGCTTCATCTATTGAGTTATCAACAATTTCCCATACTAAATGGTGAAGACCTCTTTCACTAGTTGTACCAATGTACATTCCTGGTCTTTTTCTTACAGCTTCAAGTCCTTCTAATACTTGTATTGACGATGAATCATAAACATTATTCTTATTTTCTTCCATTGTTCTCTCCACCTTTTTCTACTATTTTTCCATCATGTATTTTTAAGATATTAGCATCTTTTAAGATTTTTTTACTTATATCTTTTGTATCATTAGAGGTTATAATTACTTGATAATCTTTATCTATATATTGAATTAATTTATTTTTCTTTTTTTTATCTAATTCACTAAATATATCATCTAATAATATTATTGGTTTTGTATTTGTTATTTCCTCAAATATTGGTATTTCAGAAAATTTAAGTGCAATAAATGCTAATTTTTGTTGTCCTTGTGATCCAAATATTTTTATATCATTATTATCAATTTCAAATGTAAAATCATCACGATGTGGACCATATAATGTCATTCCCATAGCAATTTCACGTTGTTGATTTTTTTTATATTTATTTTCTAATACTTTCTTGATATGATCTTTATCAAATTTTTCAATTTCAATATTTGTTTCATAAATAATTTTTAAATTATTAATACCTGTAATATCTTTATATATATTCGTAATATTTTCATTAATTTTTTCTATAAAATTATTTCTTTCAATATATATTTCTACTTCTCTATCAATTAAATTATTAGTTAATATATCAAGATAATTAACATCACATAGACTATTAGTAAATAATAATTTTAGATAATCATTACGCATTTTTAAGATTTTATTAAATTCATTATATTTTTTTATGTAATTACTAGATAGTTGACTTATTTCTATATTTAAAAAATTTCTTCTTTCTGAAGGTGATCCTTTTATCATTTGTAAATCATCAGGAGAAGATAATATTACATATAAATTTCCAACATAATTAGAAATTTTATTTATAACATTATCATTAATTTTTGCTATTTTATTTCCTTTATATAGCTCAAGTGATAATTTTTTAAAGATTTTTTCATCTTTAGTTTCACCTGTAATAATAAACTTTTCTTGATTAAGTCTTATCAAGTTAGAATCATTAGTTGTTCTATAAGATTTTGTTAGTGCTAAAGTATATATACTTTCAAGGATATTTGTCTTACCTTGAGCGTTATCTCCTACTATAATATTTATATTTTTTTGAAAATTTATATTAAATGACTTATAATTTCTAAAATTTACAAGTTTTAATTTCCTTAAAATCAATTTTAAGTATCAAAAACGCTCATATTCTCACCTTAACCCTAAACTACTAGTCCTCTACATACATTAATATTATATCATTTTTTGGGCTTTTTTTAAAGAAAAATAGAATTTTTTAAAGATTTTTTGTGTTTTTTTTTAATAAAAAAAATTATCCACTTTATTTGGGGATAATTTTAATTTTTTAGACTATAATTAAGACTTTTTTAATACTTTTTCGTTCTTTTTTTTTGCTACATACAAATTTAATCCTTCACAACTTACTATTTTATTATTAAGATCAACTACTCTAAATTTAAAATATGGTTTATATATACCATCTGATATAATTTCACATTCTGAATTTTCAAATAAAGGTGAAAATATGCTATTAAAATCTATATCATTTATCGAAACTTCTTTGATTCTTTCTTGTTCTTGATTTAAAATTTTAATTTTATCTATAAATTGAATTTTCATACTACCAAATTCATCAGTATATCCAAATCCATCAGGGACTGAATATATATACTTTCTAAATCTTATTTCTCCTTCAAAACCTTCATTTTTATAATATTTTTTTATTCTTTCACATGCTTGATCTTCTGATAATGTTACTAAAAAATGTTCATTTTCATTCCATTCCCATATTTTCATAAAATTACACTCTCCTTTTTATTAAATATTTATAACCACTACATAGTTACATTTTAATACAAAGTACTAAAATAATCAATACTCTTTTTAACAAAATGTTTATAAGAAGGGTATTTAATAAAAAAATCCACTATTGTTGTGGATTATTTTTTATTTATTTTTCTCTTTCTTGATATTAATTCCAACATCGAAGATCTAGATATTTGATTCTCTAATGATAATTTTGACATATCTACCTCTATTTCTTCATTATTTTTAAACGTTATTTTAACCCTATTTTCAAACTTTTCATATTTCTTAATAAAATTATAATTAATCCAACAACAGTCCTCTAAAAGACTGGATTTACTAGGAAAAAAGATAATATTTTCACTTTCTTCTATAATAATAGGAATTTTATAAGAACTATTTAACATTTTTTTTGCGGCTGCTAATCGCCCTTTATAAGTACTTCCATAATATTCACAGCTATCTTCCATTACTTCATAAGCCCTTTTATCAATAATATACTCATTATCCATTTCTTTTACTAAAGTTTGATAATAATTTATTGGTATTATTGCCATTGTGTCTTCATTAATTTCATATTCTTTCATTTTTTTCCCCCTTTATAACAAAAAAAGTTATGATTAATATATATCATAACTTTTTGTCAAATAATTTCCTATTTTGTCGAAAAATATCTATTTTTTTAATAAGTTCTTATTGGTAAAACTAATTGAGTTAATTCTTCATCATCTTTATCCTTGATAATAATTGGTTTAACTTCACCTACAAAGCTTAATTCTACTGTTGATCCAGTAAATGATTTTAAAGCTTCCATCATATATCTAGCACTAAAAGATATCTTTATGTTTTCATCATTATCTTTACTTATTGCCATTTTTTCTTCTACTCTACCAATTTCTGCTGATGATGAACGCATATACAATGTATTATCTACAGTTTCAAGTGTAACAATATTCTTTTCTTTATCAGAAGTTAAAATACTTGCTCTATCTATAACATTATATAAATCATTTAAATCAACAGTTACTTTTAAAATAGATTCATTTGGGAATAAATTTGAAGTATTTGGATAACTTCCACTAATTAATCTAGATTGGAATACAATATTATCATATTTAAATAGTATTTTATTATTAAAAATATGTACTTCTATATCATTGTCGTTATCATTTAAAATTCTAGAAAATTCAATAACATTTTTACTAGGAATTACAACATTATAATTTTCCTCAGATGCTGTTGATAATGTAATAACTTTTCTAGCTAAACGATAAGAGTCAGTAGCATTACATTCCATGATATTACCATTTATTTTAAAATTAATACCTGTAAGAATTTGTCTAGATTCATCATTAGATGTTGCAAATGAAGTTTGATTAATAATATTTTTAAATACTCTATTATTAATTAATACAAAGTTTTCTTTTAATTCTAAATTAATTTTAGGATATTCATTTTGACTAATACCATTTAAATTAAATTCACTATTTTGTGTTGATATAAGTATTTTTAAATCATCTATAACTTCAATATTAATAAATTCATCTGGCAATTTTCTTACTATATCTAATATATATTTACCTTGAATAATAATAATACCTTCTTTTTCTATAGTCATTTCTTCATTATTAACAGGTATAAATGTTTGAATTGTAATATCATTATCAGATGCTGTTAATGTTAGTCCTTCTTCTTTTAATTCAAATTTTATACCAGCAAGTATAGGTATTAAATTTTTTGTTGAAATAGCTTTAGATACTTTATTTAAATTTTCTAATAATAAATCTTTTTTAATAGTTAATTTCATTTTTAATTCCTTCTTTCTTCTTATTATTTATAATCTTTTTGTTATTATTACAGTTGAAACTGTTGAAAAGTCTCTTTTTTCCTTATTTT
Source organism: Bacilli bacterium (assembly GCA_017436345.1). Taxonomy (GTDB): domain Bacteria; phylum Bacillota_I; class Bacilli_A; order RF39; family UBA660; genus RUG11788. The sequence continues at coordinate 214,644 of JAFSDH010000005.1, read as the reverse complement.
TCAATAAATTTTTGATTTTTTTCTTGTTGAAAACTTGTGGAAAATTATATATTATTCACAGCTAATGTATTTCTTTTTGTAATTTATCAATAGTTTTTGCGAGTTCTTTATTATTTTTTATCTCTTTTTCTATCTTATCACATGAGTGCATTACCGTTGTATGGTCTTTTCCACCAAATTCTATTCCTATTTTAGGAAAGGATTCATCGGTTAGTTTTCTACATAAATACATGGCTATTTGTCGTGGAAACGATATATTTGAACTTCTTTTTTTACCACGTAAGTCATCTATAGATATCTGGAAGTAATCAGCAACGACTTTTTGGATTTTTGCTACATCGTTTTTTTCACTTATTAAACCTTTATTTACATAGTCTTTTAAAGCTTCTTGAGCTAATGGAAGTGTTATATCACTACCCCACGTTGCAGAATAAGCAACTAATCTGGTTAAGGCTCCTTCAAGATTTCTAATATTTCCACTAATAGTTGCAGCCATATAGTCAATTACTTCTTCTGGAATTGGTTTTGATATATCTTCAACAATGATTTTTTTCTTTATTATTTCTGCTCTTAATTCTAAATCAGGTGGAAATATATCAACAGCTAATCCCCATCCAAACCTTGTTCTTAAACGATCTTCTAATTTTTTTAAATCATCGGGAGATGAGTCTGAAGATATAATTATTTGTTTATTTCCTTCATATAGTGTGTTAAATGTGTGGAAAAATTCTTTTTGTGTTTCTGTTGCTCCACCTAAATATTGAATATCATCAATGATTAATACATCAATATTACGATATTTTTGTTTAAAAAATTCAACATAGTTGAAATTTGTACCTGAATCGTCTTTTCGATTCATTGATACAAAGTCATTTACAAATTGTTCACTTGTTATATATAAAACTTTTTTAGTACTATTTCTTACAATATAGTTACCTATAGCATGCATTAAGTGTGTTTTCCCTAACCCACTATTACCATATATAAATAATGGATTATATATGCGTCCAGGGTCTTCTGCAACGGCTAATGCTGCAGCATGTGCAAATCTATTACTGTTCCCTACTACAAAGTTTTCAAATGTATACTTAGGCAATAGATTACTACTTATTTGATATGTTTCATTTGTTTCTTCCGATTTAAAAGTTTCAATAATTGGAGGTGTTTCTTCAACAATATCCTCCTTTAATAATAATTCTAATTCATAGTTTGAATTAGCAAGTTCTAAAAAGCATTTACTTAATAAGTCCTTGTAATTGTTAATAATATGTTGTTTATGAATGGCATATGGAACAATTATTTTAGCTATTCCATTATCTAATTTATAAAGTTCTGTTTCAGAAAACCAGGTTTGATAAGCTAATGAATTAAGTTCTGATTTAATTTTCTCTAAAATATTAGACCATAAAAGATCTTTATCCATATTACCACTCTCCCCCCGGATATAAGTTTCAAATTTCAAAATTATTGTAACTTAATTTGTGCAAAAAATAAACAAAAAAAAGTAAAAAAAAGTTTTCAACAAGTAATCCACAAAATTTTCCACACGTTTATGCCTTATTATATATGAAAAAAACTTAGTTTTCCACATTTTCCACAAATTTTTTATAACAAGTTTAATTTTAGTTTTCAACATGGTGTGGAAACTGTTAATTATGTATTCTATCCTTATTATATTTATATTGTTAATATATTTTAGTTGACAAAATGATATTTTTATTATTATAATAATGTAGATTTTAGTTTGGAGGTGGAATTAAATGAAACGTACTTATCAACCAAATAATAGAAAAAGAGCTAAGAAACATGGATTTTTTGCACGTATTAAATCAAAAGTATTAAATAGTCGTAGAAAAAAAGGTCGTAAAGAATTAGTTAAATAAACTACTTAGAAAAGTAGTTTTTTTTTGTTTTTTTGTTGTATAATAGTTTCACGAGGTGTTTTATGAAGAAAAAGTTTATAGTTAAAGAACACGTTGATTTTACTAATATTATTCAAAAAGGAAAATATTATAAAAGTAAGTATTTTATAATTTATATTAAGAAAAATGATTTAGAGCATTATCGTTTTGGTATTTCAGTTGGAAAGAAAGTAGGTAATGCTGTTATTAGGAACAAAGTTAAAAGACAAATGCGTATGATTATTGATAATTATAAAAAAAACTATCAAATTGGAATGGATTATATTATAATAATTAGGAGTAATTATGTTGAAGGAGCTTTTTTAGATATAAAAAATGCTTTTGAAGATATTATTAATAAGATTAATAGAAGTAATAAGGAGAATAAAAATGAAATTCAATAAAAAGTGGAAACTATTAACAATAGTTATGTTAGTAGTATTGTTAACAACTGGTTGTACTAAAAGTTTAGAAGATAAGGATGGAAATATTGTAAAAAATCCTGTTACAGGGCAAAGTATAACAGAAAATATTCTTTGTAAGCCAACAGATAAAGAAACAATTAAAATATATGAAAAGAACGATGTAAAAATTGAAAAATTACCAGATTGTGATAATTATGAATTTAATACTGGTAAGGATGAAGGTTTATGGACAAATGTTTTTGTTAAACCTCTAGCTTGGTTAATATTAACAATTGGTAATTTGGTTAAAAATTATGGTTTATCTTTAGTTTTAACTAGTTTGGCAATTAGAATGGTTGCTATTCCAATAACTAAGAAGACTGCAATGCAATCAGAATTACTTGCAAAAGCGAAACCAGAATTAGACAAGTTGGAAAAGAAATATGAAAATAAACAAGATCAAGAATCTTTATTAAAAAAGAATCAAGAAATGTTAATGATTTATCAAAAATATAATATTTCACCAGCTTCTGGATGTCTTTATGCGTTTTTACAATTACCAATATTTATAGCATTTTTAGAAGCAATTAATAGGGTACCAGCAATTTTTGAAGATAAATTTTTAGGTTTCCAATTAGGAACAACACCATGGACCGCTTTCCAAAATGGAGATTATAAATATTTATTACTTGTTGTTATTTTAGGATTAGTTACTTATTTCTCATTTAAATTAAATGTTTCAAGTGCTCAAAATGATCAAACTAGAACAATGAATAAAACTATGGTTATAATGATAATTGTTATGTCATTATTTATGACTGCAGCATTAGATATATATTGGTTAACAAGTAATTTATTTACTGTTGCTCAAAATCTATTAGTAAAAAGGAGAAAAGATGTAAATGGAAAAGTATGAGTTTATTGGAAAGAGTAGAGAAGAAGCTTTATCTTTAGCTTTAGAAGAATTAAAAGTTTTAGAAAAAGATTTAATTATTAATGAAAAAGAACAAAAGGGTGGACTATTTAAAAGTAAAAAAGTAATTTTAGAAGTAGTAAAGACTAGTGATATTGTTGCTTTTATTAAAGAATCTATTGTTAATATTACTAAAGCAATGGGAATTGATGTAAAAATAGAAGTTAAAGAAAGAAATGATATATTAAATATAGTTTTGTATAGTGAAAATAATAATATATTAATAGGAAAGAATGGTAGAACTATTGATGCTTTGTCTTTAATTGTTAAGCAAATGATATTAAATGAAGTAGGTAAGCCTTTTAAATTTAATTTAGATGTAGCTGAATATAAATTAAAACAACAAAAAAGATTAGAAAGTTTGGCAAAGAGAATAGCAAGAGAAGTATCTAAGACTAAGATAGATGCTAAATTAGATCCAATGAATTCATATGAAAGAAGAATTGTACATAATATTCTTACTGATCATAAATTTGTATATACTGAAAGTGAAGGGGAAGAACCTAATCGCTATGTAGTAATAAAAAGTAAAGAGGACAAATAATTGTTCTCTTTTTTTATTATGTATGATATAATATGCTAGATTTTAATGTTATAATTAAAAAAGAGGTGATTTTATGAATGATACTATTGCAGGTATTTCGACAACTTTAGGAGTAGGTGCTATTTCAATTGTTAGGGTTAGTGGAAATGATTCTATAAAAATAGTAAATTCTATATTTAAAGGAAAAAATTTAGAAAATGCACTTTCGCATACTATTAATTATGGTCATATAGTTGATAAGGACGAAGTTATTGATGAAGTCTTAGTATCTATTATGAAAGCGCCTAGAACTTTTACTCGTGAAGATATTGTAGAAATAAATTGTCATGGTGGAATAGCAACAACTAATAAAGTATTAGAATTATTGTTATTAAATGGTGCAAGACTTGCAGAAGCAGGAGAATTTACAAAAAGAGCTTTTTTAAATGGAAGAATAGATTTGATAGAAGCAGAATCTATTATGGATGTTATTAATGCTAAAACAGATAAAGCTAGAAAATTATCTATTAATCAATTAGAAGGTAGAGTTAGTACGATTATTAGAAATTTTAGACAAGAGTTATTAGAACTTCTTGCAAGCATTGAAGTTAATATAGATTATCCTGAATATGAAGATATAGCGATAATGACTGTTGATAACATAAGTAGTGAAATGAAAAATATTCGTGAAAAATTAGAAAAAATTGTTAATGAAAGTGAAAATGGAAAAATAATTAGGGATGGTATAAAAACTGTTATAGTGGGACGTCCTAATGTTGGAAAGAGTAGTATTTTAAATAAATTACTTGATTATGATAAAGCAATAGTTACTGATATAGCTGGTACAACTCGAGATATAGTTGAAGGGGAAATTAATTTAGATGGAATATTATTAAAACTTGTAGATACAGCTGGTATTAGAGAAACTGATGATATTGTAGAAAAAATTGGTGTTAATAGAAGTTTAGAAGAATTAGAAAATGCTGATTTGATTATAGTAGTTATTAATAATAATGAAGAATTAAATGATTATGATCAAGAATTACTTAATAAGGTAAAAGATAAGAACAGTATTATTGTTATAAATAAATGTGATTTAGATAGAAAAATAGATATTAATTTAATTGAAAACAATAATATTGTAGAAATTAATACAGTTGATTTTGATAAGATAGATATTTTAAAAGATAAAATAAAAGAATTATTTAATTTAGATATGATAGAACAAAGTGATTATACTTATTTAAGTAATATTAGACAAATTTCTTTAGCTAAAGAATGTTTATCTATTTTATCAGAAGTAGAGAGTGCGATTGATAGGGAAGATCCTGTTGATTTAATTGAAATTGATATAAAAAGAATATGGACAAAATTAGGCGAAATTATAGGTGATACTTATAGTGATGAATTGATTGATCAATTATTTAGTCAATTTTGTTTAGGTAAATAGGAAGTGATTATATGAATTACGATATTATAGTAGTAGGTGGAGGACATGCTGGGATTGAAGCTTGTTTATCTAGTAGTAGATTAGGTAAAAATACTTTGTTAGTTACTGGTAATATTGAAAATATTGGGGATATGCCTTGTAATCCTTCAATAGGTGGACCTGCTAAAGGTATAGTTGTTCGTGAAATTGATGCTTTAGGCGGGGAAATGGGTAAAAATACTGATAAAAGTTTTTTACAAATGAAGATGTTAAATACTAAAAAAGGACCAGCTGTTAGAGCTCTTCGTGCTCAAGCAGATAAAGTTACTTATAAAAATGAAATATTAAAGACACTTAAAGAACAAGAAAATCTAACAATATTAGAAGGAATGGTAGAAGACTTAATTACTAATAATAAAATGGTCTGTGGAGTAAAACTTGCTGATGGAACAGAAATAAGTTCTAAGTGTGTTATTTTAACTACTGGTACTTATTTAAAAGGAGCTGTTTTATATGGTTCTACTAAAATAAGTAGTGGTCCACATGATGAAAAACCATCTCTTCATTTAAGTGATAAATTAAGAGATCTAGGATTTACTATTAAGAGATTAAAAACGGGTACTCCTCCTAGAATTGAGAAAAGTAGTATAGATTTTTCTAAAGCTGCTTTAGAGCCTGGTAGTGATGAATGTTATAATTTTTCAGTTTCTAATAAACTTTTATATAATCCTGATGAACAATTACCATGTCATTTAATTTATACAACACCAGAAACTCATGAAATTATTAAAGCAAATCTTGATAAGTCTAGTATGTATGGAGGATATGTTGAAGGTGTTGGACCTAGGTATTGTCCAAGTATTGAAGATAAAATAGTTAGATTTGCTGATAAGGAAAGACATCAATTGTTTTTGGAACCAGAAAGTATTTATTATGATGATATATATATTCAAGGTTTCTCTACTAGTATGCCTCATGATGTTCAAGAAAAAATGGTACATAGTTTACCAGGTTTAGAAAATGCAGTTATAAATAAGTATGCATATGCGATAGAGTATGATGCTATTGATTCATTACAATTAAAACCTAGTTTAGAAACTAAAGTAATAGAAAACTTATTTACTGCAGGACAAATTAATGGAACTAGTGGTTATGAAGAAGCTGCAGGTCAAGGTTTAATTGCAGGAATTAATGCGTGTATGAAATTGGATGGTAAAGATCCATTAATTTTAAAGAGAAATGAATCATATATTGGTGTTTTAATTGATGATTTAATTGTTAAAGGTGTAATTGATCCATATAGATTATTAACTTCTCGTGCTGAATATCGTTTATTACTTCGTCATGACAATGCAGATATTAGACTTAGAGAATATGGTCATGCTATTGGTCTTGTTAGTGATCAAGAATATGATTTATTTAAAAAGAAATTGTCTGATATAGAGGAATTAGAAATTAAATTAAAAGAAAATAAAGTAACTCCAAAGAAAGAAATTAATGAATATTTGGTTAGTTTAAATTCAACACCATTACTTGATGGTATTACATTATATAATTTAATTAAGAGACCTGAAATATCTATAAAGGATGTTTTAAGATTTATTGATTGTGAATATAGTGATGAAGTTTTGGAACAAGTAGAAATTAATATAAAATATGAAGGTTATATTAAAAAAGCAGTAGAAGAAGCAAAGAAGATGCTTGAATATGAAAATATTAGGATTCCTGAAGATATAGACTATTCTAAGGTAATAAACTTGGCTAGTGAAGCAAAGCAAAAATTAAATGAAATAAGACCAGTTTCTGTTGGTCAAGCTATGCGTATTAGTGGAGTTAATCCTAGTGATATAACAATGTTATTAATGCATTTGAAAAAGGAAAATAGAGATGAATAAAGAATTATTTATTAGTGAAGTAGAAAAATTAGGTATTGAAGTTACTTCTGAGAAGTTAGATAAATTAAATTTATTTTATAAGTTGCTTCTTGAATGGAATGAGAAGATAAATCTTACAACAATAATAGAAGAAGAAACTGTATATTTAAAACATTTTTATGATAGTTTAACATTATTTAGGGATGTTGATTTAAATAAAGAAATAAATATATGTGATGTAGGTAGTGGTGCTGGTTTTCCTGGTGTTGTGTTAAAAATATTTTTTCCTAACATTAGCATTACTTTGATTGATTCATTGAATAAAAGAATTATATATTTAAATGATATTATTGATAAATTAGATCTTAAAAATATTAAAGCAATTCATTCACGTATGGAAGATTTTAGTCGAAATCATGAAGAAGAGTTTGATTATATAACAGCACGTGCTGTATCACAACTTCCTATTCTTTGTGAAATTAGTGTAAAATCTTTGAAGATTGGTGGCAGTTTAGTTTTTATGAAAGCTAATTGTGAAGAAGAACTCATTAATATTGAAAATAAAATAGAAAAGCTCGGATTAAAAATTTCGTTTGTTGATAAATTTATATTACCTATTGAAAATAGTAATAGATCTATTATAAAGATAGACAAAATTAGTAAAACTAATAAGTTATATCCAAGAACTATAGATAAAATTAAAAAAAATCCATTGTAAAATGGGTTTTTATATTATATAATTTAAGTTATGATAGAGAAGAATAAATGGAGGGTTGATTATGGAAAATGAAGTTGTACAATTGTATTTAGATGATATTATTCCTAATAGGTTTCAACCAAGAGAAGTATTTGATGATCAAGCTTTAAAAGAGTTAGCAGTATCAATTAGAGAACATGGAGTTATACAACCAATTTTAGTTAGAAAATTTGGAGAAAAATATGAAATAATAGCTGGGGAAAGAAGATATAAAGCATCAACAATGGCTGGATTAACAAAGATACCTGCGATTGTTAAAAATTTAGATGATAAAGAGTCTTCTAAAGTAGCGCTAATTGAAAATTTACAAAGAAGAGATTTAACTCCAATTGAAGAAGCTAGAACTTATCAAAAAATACTTGATTTAGATGAAATGACACAAGAACAATTAGCAAAAACTATGGGAAAAAGTCAATCTGCTGTTTCTAATAAGTTGAGATTGTTATCTTTACCAGATGAAATACAAGAATCTTTACTTAAAGAAGAAATATCTGAAAGACATGCGCGTAGTTTATTAAATGTTGCTGATAGAAATGTTCAAGTAGACTTATTAAAAGAAATTGTTAATAATAAAATGACTGTTAGAGAATTAGATGCTAAAATCAAGAGTTTAAATGGAGATAATTCAGATAATTCTTCTACTACAGAAACTAGTGGTGGAAGTGTAAATTCTTTATTTACAGAAGAAAATGTTGCTCCAGTAGAAAATCCAGCTATAGCAAATGATAATTTATTTAGTAATAATGATACAGAGGTTGTTACACCTCAAGAAACAGTTAATGATTCAAATAATTTATTTGGTAATGATATGACTACTGTTTCAACAACTGAAACTCAAAGTCCAATGGATTCATTATTTGGAACTGATGCAAATGCTGTTCAAGAAGAAGTTAAAACTGAAGCTATTTCTGATTCTTTAGGAGCTGAAAATATGAATAATGATAGTTTATTTGGTAATAATTCTACTGAACCGGTAACTAGTGAATTTGTTCAAAATACTGAAGTGGTTGAAAATAATGATAATACTAATTTATTTAATGATCCAACTGTAGTTGATATTGATAAAGTACGTGAACAATCTAGTGATATTAATTTTAATATAAATAATAATCAAACTAATGTTAATAATATGGATAGTTTATTAGGTAAAGCAGATGATTCTGCAAGTAGATTTATTCCAAATTTTGAAGAAACTATGATTGAGAAGACTGAGGATGGTAATGAAGTAATAGGTAATGGACTGCTTGCTGGAATGCCAGTAATTAAGCCTGTTGATGTTGAAAATAATACTTCTAATAATGAAAATACTAATTTGGGAGTAAATAATGATACAAATCAATCTTCTGATATAAATAGTTTGTTTGGTTCTACTCCTGTAGTAGAAGAAGAAAAAACTCAAGATATAAATAGTTTATTTGGTAATAATGATACTACTCCTGTTGTTGAAGTCCCAGTTGATACAATGTCAACGCCTAATGACTTATTTGGTACTACACAAAATGCTGTTAATTCTGATAGTATGATTAGTACAAATAATGTACAAGTAGCAGTTGAAGAAGTTAAGAATACGATTAGGACTTATCAAGATAAAGGATATAAAGTTACTATTGAGGAACTAGATTTAGATCAAGAAATACAATTGATCGTTAAATTTAATAAAAATTAAAGGCAGGTTTTCTGTCTTTTTTTTTATAAAAACATTAAAAATCATTTCATTATAATTCTTTTTTTGTTATTATATATTTAGTTATATAGAGAAGGTGATAGGATGGGAAAGGTAATATCTTTAGTTAATCAAAAAGGTGGAGTTGGAAAAACTACTACTAGTATAAATCTTTCAGCATCTTTGGCAGTTTTAGGAAAAAGAGTTTTATTAATTGATTTAGATCCTCAAGGAAATGCAACTACTGGGATAGGGGTTAATAAAGGTGAAATTGAATATAGTATATATGATGTATTAATTGATAGATGTGATATCGAAAGTGCAATATCAGCAAGTAAATATAAGAGATTATATGTAATTCCTGCTACTATTAATTTGGCAGGTATTGATATTGAACTTATGGAAAAGAGTAATTCTGATGTTACTTTTTCTAAGGGGGCACAACTAAAAAATAAATTAGATAGAGTTAAAGATCAATTTGACTTTATTATAATGGATTGTCCACCTTCATTAGGTTTGATTACAACTAATGCTTTAACAGCATCTGATTCTGTAATAATACCTGTACAGTGTGAATTTTTTGCACTTGAAGGAATTATGCAACTTTTAAATACTATTATGATGGCACAAAAAACTTTAAATCCTAATTTAGATATTGAAGGTGTATTACTTACTATGTTAGATTCTAGAACTAATCTAGGATTTGAAGTAGTTGAAGATATTAGAAAATATTTTAAAGAAAGAGTTTACAATACTATTATTCCAAGGCTTATAAGACTAACAGAAGCTCCATCGCATGGAAAACCTATAGTTGCTTATGATCCAAAGAGTAAAGGTACTGAAGCATATTTAAATTTAGCTAAGGAAGTGATTGAAAGAAATGGACACAACTAAAAGAAGGGCTTTAGGAAAAGGACTTGAAGAATTGTTTAATAATGAACAATTAGATTTTAATAAAATTGAAGAAAAAATTATTGATTCTACTCCAAAAGAAGAAATAGTTGAAATTAATTTAAATGAATTAAGAAGTAATCCATATCAACCACGTAAAGTGTTTGATGAAGAAAAATTAAATGAACTAGCTGATTCTATTAGAGAACATGGTGTTTTTCAACCAATTATAGTTAAAAAGAGTATTAAAGGTTATGAAATAATTGCTGGTGAAAGACGTGTTAAGGCTAGTCAAATAGCTGGTAAGGAAACTATTCCTGCCATTATTAGAGATTTTTCTGATGAAGATATGATGGAAATTGCTCTTTTAGAAAATTTACAAAGAGAAAATTTAAATTCTATAGAAGAAGCAACTGCTTATAAAAAATTACTTGATACTTTAAATTTAACTCAAGAAGAGTTAGCTAAGAGACTTGGAAAAAGTAGAAGTCATATTACTAATATGTTAGGTCTTTTAAATTTACCTGATGAAGTTAAAAATTTAATTGGGGAAGATAAAATATCAATGAGTCATGCTCGTGTATTAAGTAAAATTGAAGATAAAGAAAAAATAGATGAATTCGTAGATTTAATATTAAATGAAAATCTTAATGTTAGACAAGTTGAAGAATTAGCACGTGGTGAAAATGTAGAAAAAACTCATAAAATTAATAGAAAAACTTATGAAAATGAGTATAGTTATCTTGAGGATGAGTTATCTGATAAATTAGGTACAAGGGTTAAAATTAAGAAAAATAGAGTTGAAATTACTTTTACAAATAATAATGATTTAAATAGAATTTTAGAAATAATGAATTTAAATAGTTAGGAGTAGTTTTATGAATATTTTAGAAAAAATTTTAATACCAGAGGTTTATTTACCTATTATATATATATTAATTGGTTTTATTATATATAGCGTTATAAAAAAAGTTATTATAGCTGTTTTTAGTAGATACAAATCAAAATCAGCTAGAAATAATAAGAGATATAATACATTAATGAGTGTTGTTATTGATATTATTAAAATTATTATAGTTACTTTTGTAATTTTATCAGTTTTAACTGTATATGGAATTGATGTAGCAGCAGCATTAGCTGGACTTGGAATTGTTTCAGTGTTAATAGGGCTTGCTTTTCAAGATTTATTTAAGGATGTTATTGTTGGATTTTTTATAATTATTGAAGATCAATTTTCAGTTGGAGATACAATTGAAGTTGGAGGTTTTAAAGGTGAAGTTCTTCATGTTGGTATGAAAAGTACTAAAATTAAGAAATTTGATGGTCCAATAATGATAATTGCTAATAGAAATATTGATAAAGTTATTAATTATACTAATACTGAATCAATGGCTATAGTTGATATACCTGTTGCTTATGAAGAAGATATTGATCATGTTGAAAAGTTATTAACTGATTTAGCTAAAAAACTTGATAAAAAGCTTGAACATTTAAAAGGAGAAATTGAAGTTTGGGGAGTAGAAAATCTTGATTCATCAGCTGTTGTAATTAGACTTGCTGTAAGAACTGAAGTTTTACAACATTTTAGTGTTCAAAGACAAATTAGAAAAGAAGTTAAGAATTTATTTAACAAAGAAGGTATAAAGATTCCATATCCACAAGTAGAGGTACATAATGGAAAATAAGGATTATACTTTAGGAAATATTGTTGAAATGAAAAAGGGGCATCCTTGTGGTGCTAATGAATGGGAAATTGTTAGAATTGGTGCTGATATTAAGATTAAATGTGTTAATTGTGGTAGAGTTGTAATGATTTCTAGAATAGAATTTAATAAAAAAATAAAGAAAATATTAAAATAGGAGTGTTTATGAAGGAAAAAAGGAAAAGAAGATTAAAGAAGTTTCATTTTCATCCAACTACAACTTTCTTATTATTAACAATTTTAGTTTTAATACTTAGCTGTTTTTTAGCAAAATTAAATATTCAGTCTTCGTATAGTGTGATTAATCCTAATACTTTAGAATTAGAAACTAAGATTGTAAAAGTTAAAAATTTATTAACTGCTGATGGAGTTAAATTAGTTATAGGTAATGCTGCTAACAATTTAGCTTCTTTCTCGGCTTTTATAAATCTAATTGTTGCGTTAATTGGTTTATCAGTTGCTCATGCATCAGGATTTATTAAAGCTTTTATTAGAAGAAATACTTTGAATTTAAATAATAAAGTTATTACTTTTATAATTATTTTATTAGGTATATTTTCTAGTTTAGTTAATGATGTTGGTTATGTAGTATTAATACCGTTATCTGCATTGATTTTTGCTGCAAATAAAAGAAGTCCATTATTAGGAATTACGACAGCATTTTGTGGGGTTTCATTTGGATATGGTATTTCATTATTTGCTGGTAGTTTAGATGTTGCACTAGTTGAATTAACTGAAAAAGCTGCTTATTTAGTAGATGCTAATTATCATGTTGCATTGTTATCAAATATTTTTGTTATGATAGCTAGTTCTATTGTTTTAGCAATTGTTGGTACTATTGCAATAGAGACTGTTGTAGTAAAAAGAATTGGTAGATATAAAAGTACTGAAGAATTAGAAAGTACTATGGATTTAACTTATTTGATTACGTTAGATGATAAGGAAAAAATAGAGCAAGAATATCTTACTAAGAAAGGACTTAGAAATTCATATATAGTTGGTATTATTATGATTATAGTATTTATATATATGATTGTTCCTGGTCTTCCTAATTCAGGATTATTACTTGATATGGGAGAAAGTACATATGTAAGACAATTATTTGGTGAAAATTCATATTTTCAATCTGGTTTTACATATTTAACATCTATATGGTTTTTGGCAACTGGGCTTGCTTATGCTTTTGGAGCAAAAACTATTAAGAATGATAAAGATTTAATTGAAAAAATATCAGTCTTTTATAAAGATATTGGTGGATTAATGATTACAATATTTTTCTTTGTTCAGTTTGTTGCTGTATTTAAGAAAACAAATATTGGTGTAGTAATTGCTTGTTGGGGAGCAGATTTGATTAATAGTTTACCAGTAAGTGGAATAGTTTTAATAATTTTATCGTTATTAATTATGTCTTTTTCAGGTTTATTCTTAACATCTGCTGTTAGTAAATGGACTATTTTCTCTCCTGTAGTTGTACCAATGATGATGCAGTCTAATATATCTCCTGAGTTTGCTCAATTTGTATTAAGAGCTGCTGATTCTATGAGTAAAGGAATTACTCCATTATTAGCATATTTCATAATATATTTAGGATATTTAAATATATATAATACAAATAAAGAACCAATTACAATTAGAAAAGCAATATCATTTGTAATGCCATATTTTTCATTTATGATATTAGCTTGGCTTGTTATTGTTATTGGATGGTATTTAGTTGGTCTTCCTTTAGGACCAGAAGCAATGCCTACTTTATAAATTTAAATTAAACAACTATAAAGTTGTTTTTTTTATTCTGTATTTATGTTAGAATATGTCTTGAATGGAGGAGTTATTATGAGTTTAAAGGCAGGAATAGTAGGACTTCCTAATGTTGGTAAATCAACTTTATTTAATGCGATAACAAAACAAAATATTTTAGCAGCTAATTATCCGTTTGCAACTATTGATCCAAATGTTGGGGTTGTTGTTGTACCAGATGAAAGATTAGATAATTTGAATAGTATGTATGAACCAGCTAAATTAGTTCCAACTAGTTTTGAATTTACAGATATTGCAGGATTGGTTAAAGGAGCTAGTCAAGGTGAAGGTCTAGGTAATAAATTTTTATCACATATTAGAGAAGTAGATGCTATATGTGAAGTTGTACGATGTTTTGAAGATGGAAATATTATTCATGTTGAAGATGGAGTAGATCCTATTCGTGATATTGAAATTATTAATTTAGAGTTAGCTATAGCTGACTTGGAAATTATTAATAATAGAATAGATAAGATTAAAAAGAAAGCTGAAACAAATCGTGATAAAGAAGCTTTAGTTGAATATGAAGTATTAAAGAAAGCTAAAGATAATTTGGAGACTAATGTACCTTTACGTTTAGTTACATTTACTGATGAAGAAATGGTTTTCTTAAAGAATTTTAGTCTTCTTACTATTAAACCAATTATTTATTTAGCCAATGTTTGTGAAGACGATTTAATTGGTGATAATAAGTATGTAGATATGGTTAAAGAATATGCAACTCGTGAAAACGCTAAAACTATAAAAATTTGTGCTAAGATGGAATGTGAATTATGTGAAATGAGTCCAGAAGAAAAATTAGAAATGTTAAATGCTGTTGGTATTGAAGAAAGTGGACTTGATTCTTTAATTAAAACTACATATGATTTATTAGGGCTTGAAACTTTCTTTACAGTAGGTAAAGATGAAGTTCGTGCTTGGACTTATAAAAAGGGTATGACAGCTAAGAAATGTGCTGGTATTATTCATACTGATTTTGAAAAAGGATTTATTAAAGCAGAAGTTATGTCTTATTCTGATTTAATTAAATATGGTGATGAATTAAAGGTAAAAGAAGCAGGTCGTGCTCGTTTAGAGGGAAAAGATTATATTATGCAAGATGGAGATATTTGCTTATTTAGATTTAATGTATAGACTGAGAAATCAGTCTTTATTTGACTTTTTATAAAAAATGTGATATAATGTAGACACTTTTATATGAGGGGGTTTTTATGAAAGATTATAATGAAAAATATGAAGAATTTTGTAAAGGATTAGATGAGGTTTCTGAAAAAGTTGATGAAATAAAGCAAAATGAAAGATACGAAGCTTTTTGTAAAGGATTAGACGAAGTTTCTAAAAAAGTTGATGAAATAAAACAACAAGCAAGTCAAGATATAGCAACAAGAAATTTAATAATTAGTGAGTTAGAAAATTATCAATGTGGTTTAGAAGATTTTTTAAGAGGAAGACTTAGTGAAAAACAAAAAGAAGAGTTAATTGATTGGTGGACTAGAATGGGAGTAATATTAGATGATCCAAACGCAAAGAAATTATCAGAAATAAACATTGCCGAAAAGAGAGAAGAAGAGTCTATCATTAAATTATATGAAAATGTGGATAAAATGGATTTTGAAATAAATAGACAACATAGAATTGATAAAGATCATGAAGCTAGAAGAGAAAGAGTTGCTCGTTTGCAACTTAGACATTGTAAAGAGTTAGAGGATTATGACATAGATGAATTTATAAAAGAAAATGGACAAAGTGTTGCACTTGAAAATCGTTTTAATTCTCCATATGGTTTAGTTAAATTTATAGAAAAAAATGCACCTAAGATGTATGAAGAAATGATGAATAGTTATAATCAGTCTATGGCAGATAAACAAGCACAACTTATAGAATCAGGGCATTCTTTTAGTGATAAAAGTATTAAGAAATTTGTTAAATAATTATAAAAGAAAAGGATGAATTTATTCATCTTTTTTTATTAAAAAAATTGTTTACTTTTTTGTATATTTTTGTTATACTACTAACGAGTATTTCGGTACTCCTTGCCTAGAAATAGGCCATAAGTCCAAGAGGAGGTGTAGATAATGTTTAAATATGAAATGATGTTTATTGTTAGACCTGACTTAGAAGAAGCTAACATCAAAGCAGTTGGTGAATCTATGAAAACTTTAGTTGAAGGTAAAGGTGCTAATGTTGTTGAATTCAAAGAAATGGGACAAAGAGAATTAGCATATACAATTAAAAACTATAAAAATGGATATTATTTCTTAATCGTTGCTGAAGCAAATAATGATGAAGCTATTAAAGAATTTGATCGTGTTGCATTAATCAATGAAGATGTTCTTCGTCATTTAGTTGTTAAAGTAGAAGCTTAAGAAAAGAGGAATTATTTATGAATAAAGTATTTTTAATAGGAAGATTAACTCGTGATCCTGAATTAAGATATACAGATGCTAATATACCAGTTTGTAGATTTAGTATAGCTGTTAATCGTACTTATTCAAATCAAAACGGTGAAAGAGAAGCTGACTTCATTAATATTTCTGTTTGGAGAAAACAAGCTGAAAATATCAAAAACTATCTAAAAAAGGGTAGTCAAGTTGCTATTGATGGTCGTATTCAAACAAGTAGTTATGAAAGAGATGGAGTTAGAAGATATAATACAGAAGTAGTTGCTGATAATGTTCAATTTTTAGATTCAAGATCTAGTTCAAATAGTGGAGATAGTGAAAATTTTGGATTTGATAATGTATCTCCTAGTGATTTTTCTAGTTCAGTATCAACTACTACAGTAAAAAATGATCCTTTTGCTGATTTTGGTGCTAGTATTGAAATTAATGATGATGAGTTACCATTTTAAGAAAGGAAGGTTAAACTATGGCAGAATTTTTTAGAAAAAAGAAAAAAGTTTGTTATATGTGTACTGGTAAAAATATAGATTATAAAGACGTTGAAACTTTAAAAAGATATATAAATGAAAGAGGTAAAATTTTACCTAGACGTGTTACTGGTGCTTGTGCTGAACATCAAAGACATATAGCAAGACAAGTAAAAAGAGCAAGAGCTATTGCTTTATTACCATTTACAAGATAAAAATAAGAAAGATACATTTTTTGTATCTTTTTTTATGTAAAAATTTGTAAATAAGGGCTTAAATCTTTATGTATTGGTATTTTTAAGTGTTATAATTATAGTGAAAAAGTGGGTGATAAAATGGCGGTAAAGAAAATTAAAAGAAGAAAAGCACGTAAAGTTACTTTGAGATTCTTAGTTTTTGGTGTTTGTTCTATTGTTGTGATTTCTGCTGTTTTAGGGTCGCTTAGTAAAATGTGGATAGATATTTATGAAAAACATAAAGAAAAAGAATATTTAGAAAATAGATTGGTTGATTTAGAGGAAGATGGTGAATCTTTATCTATTGATGTGGAAAAATTACAAGATCCTGAATATGTTTCTAGATATTTAAAAGAAAAATATTTTTATTCTGGTGATGGAGAATATATTATTAGAATTCCACAAAATAATTCTGAAAAATAATGGTGATAAAATGCAGAGAGTAATTAATTTTTTAGAAAATGAATTAATATTAAAAGAAAATGATGTCATCGTATTAGGTAATTCTTATGGACCTGATTCAATGGCATTATTAAATGTGCTTTTAAATATTAGAAAAAAATTAAATATAAATATAGTAGTAGCACATGTAAATCATAATTTGAGAAAAGAAAGTGCTAAAGAGAAGCTTGATTTAGAGAAGTATTGTTTAGATAATAATCTTATTTTTGAATCAATGATTATAGAACAATATGGGGATGATAATTTTCATAATGAAGCTAGAAACATTAGATATAATTTTTTTGAAGATTTAGTTAGAAAATATAATGCTAATTATTTGTTTACTGCGCATCATGGTGATGATTTAATTGAAACTATAATTATGAGAATAGCGCGTGGTTCGACGCTTAAAGGGTATAGTGGATTTAGTAAAATAGTTGATATGGGTAATTATAAATTGGTAAGACCTTTAATTTATGTAACTAAAGATGAAATAGTTGCTTATAATGAAAAAAATCATATTAAGTATGCTGTTGATAAATCTAATTTTAAAGATAAATATACTAGAAATAGATATAGACATGTTATTCTTCCTTTTTTGAAAGGGGAAGATCCTAATGTACATGAAAAATTTTTAAAATTTAGTACTACATTAGAAGAATATGATCAATATATTAATGAAGAGATTAATAGAAGTATTAAGAAAGTTTATAAAGATAAAAAAATTGACTTAATAAAATATAATGAATTAGAACCATTAATTCAAAAGAAAATTATTTATAATATTTTGGAAGATATATATAAAGATGATTTAATGATAATTAATGATAATCATGTTAAGTTAATTAAGATGCTTATTAAATCTAAAAAAGCAAATGCTTATATTTATTTGCCTCATAATATAAAAGCAGTTAAAGCTTATGATGTTATTACAATATCAAATGGGGTAAAAGAATCTGTTAATTATGAGATAGAATTATTAGATTATGTTAATTTACCTAATGGTCATTCTATTGAGAAAATAGAATCTAGTGATAGTAATGATAATAGTATATGTAGAATATCTAATAGTGATATTGTTTATCCTTTATATGTAAGAACTAGAAAACATGGGGATAGAATGAAATTAAAGAAAATAAATGGAAGTAAGAGATTAAAAGATATTTTTATTGATGCTAAGATACCTTTACAAGAAAGAGATACTTGGCCAATAGTAGTTGATTCTTGTGATAATATTATTTGGATTCCTGGTATTAAAAAATCTAAATTTACTAAACAAAAAAATGAATCTTATGATATAATATTAAGATATGATTAACGAGGAGGATTTTAATGAATAAAAAGAATTTAAAACGTGGTTTAACACCATATTTATTTTTGATAGTTTTTGTTGGAATAGTTTATCTTATTTTTAGTTCTATGAATCAAAAAGTTAATGAATTAACATATGATCAATTTATAAAAGAATTAAATAAAGGTACTATTGAAACATTAGAAATTACACCTAGAGAAAGATCTGTAATATATGAATTAGAAGGTACTTTAAAAGGATATAAAGAAGGAGAATATTTTGTATTAAATGTTCCATTCTCTAATGAAGTAATTGCTGATATTATTGAAACTGATGAAAAAGGAGAATTAGGCTTTGAATTAGTTGCTAATCCAGATCCTGAATCTAGTACTTTATTAATAATATTAGTAGAATTATTACCATTTGCATTGTTAATAGGTATTGCAATATGGTTCTTCTCTAAACAAGTTAGTGCTAATTCTAAATCGATGGATTTTGGAAGAAGTAAAGCTAGACTTAGTAATGGAGAAGGTGGAGTTACATTTAAAGATGTTGCTGGTTTAAAAGAAGAAAAAGAAGAAGTTAGTGAACTTATTGATTTTTTGAAAAATCCAAAAAAATTTCAACAAATGGGTGCTAGAATACCTAAGGGTGTATTATTAGTTGGACCTCCTGGTACAGGTAAAACTTTACTTGCTAAAGCTGTAGCTGGAGAAGCTAATGTTCCATTCTACTATATAAGTGGTTCTGATTTCGTTGAATTATTTGTTGGTATTGGAGCAAGTCGTGTAAGAGATATGTTTAAACAAGCTAAACAAAATGCACCTTGTTTAATATTTATCGATGAAATTGATGCTGTTGGTCGTCAAAGAGGGACTGGTTTAGGTGGAGGTCATGATGAACGTGAACAAACACTTAACCAATTATTAACTGAAATGGATGGTTTTGGTGCTAATGAAGGTATTATTATCATTGCTGCAACAAATAGAGCAGATGTACTTGACCCAGCACTATTAAGACCAGGTCGTTTTGATAGACAAGTTACAGTTAATTTACCAGATATTAGTGGTCGTGAAGAAATATTAAAAGTTCATGCTAGAAATAAAGTCTTAGGTGATGGTATTACTTTAAAGAACTTAGCAAAACGTACTCCTGGATTTAGTGGAGCTGACTTAGAAAATTTACTTAATGAAGCTGCTTTACTTGCTGTTAGACGTAATAAAGAAGCTATTACAATGGCAGAAATTGATGAAGCAACTGATAGAGTATTAATGGGTCCTGCTAAGAAAAGTAAAAAATACACTGAAGATGAAAGAAGACTTGTTGCTTTCCATGAAGCTGGACACGTTGTACTTGGTTTAAAATTAAGTAGCGCTAATGATGTTCAAAAAGTAACTATTATTCCAAGAAGCTATGCTGGTGGATATGCTATGATGGTTCCTAAGGAAGAAAGATATACTTCTACTAAAACAGAATTACTTGAACAAATTACTGGATTACTTGGTGGTCGTGTATCTGAAGAATTAAATTTTGGTGAAATTACTACTGGTGCTCATAATGACTTTGAAAAAGCTACTAAGATTGCAAGAAGTATGGTTACTGAATATGGTATGAGTGAACTTGGTCCTGTTCAATTAGAACAACAACAAGGTGGAGTATTCTTAGGAAGAGATTATAATAAGAGTAGAAATTTCTCTAATGAAATTGCTCATGAAATAGACTTACAAATGCGTAAGATTATGGATGAATGTTATAATAAAGCTAAAGAAATTCTTGATAAAGAAAAAGATTTAGTTAAGTTAATAGCAGAGTCTTTATTAGAATATGAAACATTAACTAAAGAACAAATTGATTATTTAGTTGAACATGGTGAAATGCCTGAAGTTGAGTCTTTAAGTGATTTTAATATAACTGAATTGAAATCTCGTGCTAAAGCAGCTGGAGTTAAAGGATATGCTAAAATGACTAAAGATGAGTTAATTGATGCTTTAGATAACTTAGATAAAAATGAAGTTTCTGAAGAAGAAAAAATAGAAAAAGAAGAAGAGTAATCTCTTCTTTTTTATTTGTTTATATTTTTTAAAAATGATATAATAGCGACAGGTGATACCTATGTGGAAAATTGGAAATATAGAAATTAATAACAAATTAGTTTTAGCGCCGATGGCAGGTATATGTAATTCTAGTTTTAGGCGAATTGTAAAGGAAATGGGTTGCGGACTAATTTATGCAGAAATGGTTAGTGATAAAGCTATTTTTTATAAAAATGATAAAACGATAGAAATGCTTAAAATGACAGAAGAAGAAAGACCAATTTCGCAACAAATATTTGGTAGTGATAAAGAATCTTTTGTTGAGGCAGCAAAATATGTATATGAAAATATGAAACCTGATATTATTGATATAAATATGGGATGTCCTGTTCCTAAAGTGGCTGTTAGAGCGCAAGCTGGTTCTGCTCTTTTAAAAAATCCTGATAAAGTTAGAGAAATTGTTAGTGCTGTTGTTTCTTCTGTTCCAATTCCTGTAACTGTAAAAATTAGAAGTGGATGGGATCATAATAGTATAAATGCTGTAGAAATTGCTAAGATTTGTGAAGATGCGGGAGCTAGTGCTATATGTATTCATGGAAGAACTCGTAGTCAAGGGTATAGTGGTAAAGCAGATTTATCTATTATAAAAGCTGTAAAAGAAGCTGTTTCAATTCCAGTAATAGGCAATGGTGATATTGTTGATTGTTATAGTGCAAAAAGAATGCTTGATGAGACAGGTGTTGATGCTATAATGATTGGTAGGGGTGCTTTAGGTAATCCATGGATTTTTAAAGAGATAAGTGAATATTTGGAAGATGGAACAGTTATTGATAAGCCTAATCCAATTGATAAAATTAATATGTGTTTAAAACATATAGAATATTTAAGTGAAATAAAAATAGAAAAATTAGTTTGCTTAGAAATTCGTAATCATATAGCGTGGTATTTAAAAGGTTTAAAAAACTCTAATGAAATTAAAAATAAAGTGTATCTTACAAATAATATTAATGATATAATTTTTATATTAGAAGAATATAAAAAAGAATTTGTGGAGGTATAAAATGAGAATTAAAAGAATAGGTGCATACTTAATTGATATGTTTATTATTCTTATTGTTAGTAATATTTTAAGTGGATTTTTACCTAATAGTGATAAAATGAGTAAAATATCTAATGAGAGTGGTACAGTTATTAGTAATTATGTTGAGGCTGTAAAGAGTAATAGTGAAGATATTGATAAGTATGTTGAAGAGTTAAATGATTTTAATTATGAGTTGGCTAAAGTATCTGTTTCTAGCAATTTATTAAGTGTATTTTTATATATACTTTACTTTGTATTATTTCAAAGGTATAATAATGGGCAAACTATTGGCAAAAGTCTGTTTAAAATAGAAATAGTTAGTAAAGATGAAGAAGAAATTACAATAAAGCAAATGATTATTAGAGGAGTTATCTTGTTTTCAGTTATAACTACTTTGCTTGATGCTTTAGTTATTTCTATCTTTAATCAAAGTGCATACGATAGTACATCAACATTTATAATGTTATTAGAATGTTGTATATTCTTATCTTGTGCAATACCTGTGCTTTTAAATAAAACAGGACTTCATGAAATTTTATCTAAAACTACTGTAGAAGAAGTTGGAAGTAAAGATAAAGAAGAAGGAAAAGTGTCTAAATGGAAGAAAACAGTAGAAGAGGAAAATCGTGTAAAAAATTATAGAGTTAATCATACAAGTGGAAAGAGAAAGGAATGATAATATGAATGAATTAACAGAACAAGAATTAGTTAGAAGAAATAAAATGGAAGATATTCGTTCTAAGGGAATTGATCCTTTTGGACAAAGATTTGATAGAACACACAATTCTTTAGAAATTAAGACTATTTATGCTGATAAGACTAATGAAGAATTAGAAGAAAATCCTGTTGAAGTAAAAGTTGCTGGAAGAATTATGACTAAAAGAGGAAAAGGTAAAGCAGGATTTATGCATATTCAAGATAGAGAAGGTCAAATTCAAATTTATATGAAACTTGATAATGTTGGAGAAGAAAATTATGAATTGTTCTCAAAAGCAGATATAGGTGATATAGTTGGTATTGAAGGAACATTATTTGTTACTCATACTGGTGAATTATCAGTTAAAGCTAATAAGTATGTTCATTTAGTTAAAGCATTAAAACCACTTCCTGAAAAGTTCCATGGTTTAACTGATATAGAAGAAAGATATCGTCGTAGATATGTTGATTTAATTATGAATGATGAAGCTAGAACTGTAGCTATGTTAAGACCTAGAATTATTAGAACTATTCAAAATTATATGGATAGTAGAGGGTTTATTGAAGTAGAAACTCCAATATTACAACCTACTTTAACTGGTGCTAGTGCTAGACCTTTTACTACACATCATAATGCGTTAGATATGCCATTTTATTTAAGAATTGCTTTAGAGTTACCATTAAAGAGACTATTAGTAGGAGGACTTGAAGCAGTTTATGAAATAGGTAGAACTTTTAGAAATGAAGGTGTTGATCCTCGTCATAATCCTGAATTTACTTTGATGGAAGCATATCTTGCTTATTCTGATTTAGAAGGAATGATGGATTTAACAGAAGGAATGTTCCAAACAATTGCTCAAGAAGTTAGAGGTACTTTAGAACTTGAATGGAATGATAAAGTTATTAATTTAGCAGGTCCATGGAAGAGACTTCATATGGTTGATGCTATTAAGGAAGTTACTGGAATAGATTTCTGGAAAGAAATGAGTTTTGAAGAAGCTAAAGCTTTAGCAGAAGAAAGACATTTACAATTAGAAGATCATTTTACAACTGTTGGTCATATAATTAATTTATTCTTTGAAGAATACGTAGAAGAAACTTTAGTTCAACCTACATTCTTATATGGTCATCCTGTGGAAATTTCTCCACTTACTAAGAGAAGTAAAGAAGATCCTAGATTTGTTGATAGATTTGAATTATTTATTGATGGAAAAGAGTTTGCTAATGCATATACTGAGTTAAATGATCCAATAGATCAATTAGAAAGATTTGAAGATCAATTAAAAGAAAGAGAATTAGGAAATGAAGAAGCTAATGATATTGATTATGATTTCGTTGAAGCTTTAGAATATGGAATGCCTCCAGCAGGTGGTATAGGTTATGGAATTGATAGACTTTGTATGTTAATGACAGGGTCTGCATCAATTCGTGATGTATTGTTATTTCCACACATGAAAAATAAGAAATAATTATTTCTTATTTTTTTATTTTTGCCAAAATTTCAATAAAATTATATACTTGAAGCTTTTTCTTGTGTATAATTTAAATGGGAGGGTAAATATGAAAAAACATAATATTTTTAAAGTAGTAAGCATTACAATATTGGTTGCAGTGTTATTAACTTGGGTTTTAGACTCTACTTATTTTAGTGGAGAATTAATCAATAATGGAAAACTTCAAGTTGGTCTATTTGACTTATTTTCTTATTTTTCTGCAATATTATCATATTTTGGATATATTCCATTATATATATTAGCAGTAGGTGGTTTCTATGGTGTTTTATATAAGACAAATGGTTATAGAAATTTACTTGATAAAATAGTTGATAAGTATAGTGGTAATGAATGGATATTCTTAACTATTATAATGATTTTATTTGCAGTTATTACTTCAGTAGCTGGATTATCATTAGGGTTATTCTTTATGTTCCCATTTGTTATTACAGTAATTTTATTGATGGGGTATAGTAAGATTACAGCTCTATTAACTACTGTTGGTAGTATATGTGTAGGTTTAATTGGTACTACATATTCTGTAACAGAAACATCTGTTATTAATTCTTATTTGAATTTACCAGCAGCAAATGAATTAATTGTAAAAATTATTTTATTAGTAATTGGATTAGTTCTTTTAATAGTAAATACTTTACTATATGCTAGAAAACATAGAATTAATAGTCCAAGAAAAGGATTCTTATATCCAGAAACTAATAATGAACATGCAAAAACATGGCCAATTGTATTAGTATTTGATTTTGTTTTACTAATAATGATTTTATCATTCATGTCATGGAATGGTGCATTTGAAGTTACATTATTTGATGAACTTTTAAAATCTATTAATGAATTTACTATAGGTAAAGATGAAGGATTTGCTATTTTTAGTAAAATTTTAGGTACAAGTATTTCTGCATTTGGAAATTGGACTTTAACTGAGTTATCTATTTTATTATTTATTGCATCAGGATTTGTTGCATTACTTAATAAAGTTAGTTTCAATGATATGGTATCTGGATTTGGAGCAGGTGCTAAAAAAGCTTTAAAACCAGCCTTTATGGTTTCAATTCTTTATGTACTTGTATTTGTATCTGCTTATCATCCTTATACATTAACAATTACAAAACCAATATTAGATTTAACTAAAACATTAAATGTTGTTACAATGTCTGCTGCTGCATCTATTTCTCATTTATTCAATGTTGAGTTATATTATTCTGCAAGTAGTATATTATCTTATGTTACAGCAACATTTACTGATACAAGTTTATATGGTATTATTGCTGTTATATGGCAAGCTACATATGGTCTAGTAATGTTATTTGTTCCTACTAGTGCAATTTTAGTTGCTGGTTTATCTTATTTAAATGTTTCTTACTTTAAATGGTTAAAAGCAATTTGGAAATTGTTATTACAATTAATTGTTGTATTATTAGTAGTATTCTTAATATTAACAGTGATTTAAAGAACTTTTTAAGTTCTTTTTTTCATGTATAAATAAGTAAAAAATATATCATTATGTTCATAGAATTATTTGAGAGGAGATAAGATATGTTTTTGAAATTTACTGATAATTGCCAAAAATTATTATATTTCTCATTAAAGGAAAAAAATAAATTTAATGATGATTATATTGGTACTGAGTATATTTTTTTAGGATTATTAAAAATGAAAAGCCATTATATATGTAAGATATTAAATGATAATGATATATCATATGAAAATTTTAGTATTTTCATAAAAAAAAGAGAAAAGAAAAAAGATAATTATGCTTTTATATTTACTCCTTTGATGTATGATATTTTTAATAATATATCTAAAGATAAAAATAGTATTGTTGATATTTGTGATATTATAGTTGCAATATTAAATACTCCTAGTTCTAAAGTTAATTTAATTTTAAAGAATATGTCTGTTAATATTAAAGATATTTTAAAAAGTATAAATGTATATTCAAGAAAGAAAAATAAAAATAATAAGTCGGTTTTAAATGATATTGGAGTAAATTTAAATAGTAAGTGTTTAAATGATGGTGAAGTATTACTTGGGAGAGAGAAAGAATTGTCTGAAATTATTGAAGTGTTATGTTGTAGGAATAAGAATAATCCATTATTAATAGGAGATGCTGGAGTAGGGAAAACGGCTATAGTAGAAGAGTTATCAAGAATGATAGAGTCTGATAACGTTCCTCGAAGATTACAAAATAAAAAAATATATTCTGTAGCAATGTCTTCTTTAGTCGCTGGTACTAAATATCGTGGTGAATTTGAAGAAAAAATTAATAAACTTATAATGGAAGTAGAAGAAGATGATGATATTATTTTGTTTATTGATGAAATTCATACTTTGGTTGGAGCTGGAGGAGCAGATGGAGCTATCGATGCTTCGAATATTTTAAAACCTTCTTTAGCCAGAGGAAAAATTAAAATTATAGGGGCTACAACAAAAGAAGAGTATGATAAGTATATACTAAATGATAAAGCTTTGAGTAGACGCTTTAGAATTGTTAAAATAGAAGAACCTAATATTGATAAGACAAGGGATATATTATTAGGTATTAAAGATATATATGAACGATTTCATAATGTTGTAATATCAGATAAAATTATTGAGTTAGTGTTAGAATATTCAAATCGATATATTAATAATAGGAAATTTCCGGATAAAGCTATTGATATATTAGATGAAGTTTGTGTACTTACTTCTTTTTTTGTTAAGGATTCATATAATTCTCTTGATATAATTGATAAAAATATAAAAATTATTATTGATAAGAAAAATAAATCATTATTAGTAGGAAACTATAAAGAAGCGATTGAGTATAGTCTTGAAGAAAAAAAATTATTGTTAAAAAAAGGTAAAATACAAGAAAAAATACTACGTGATAATAAAGTAATAGAAGTTGATGAAAAGTCATTTTTTACTATTATGGAAAGAAAAACTAATATTCCTTTTTATACTTTTAAATTTAATTATAATTCAATTAATTTATTAATGAATAAATATAAAAAGAATTCTATATTTGATAAATCTATAATTAGTAAGATATGTGAATTTACTTCTAATTTTTACTTCAACTTAATTAATAATATTAATAATAATAGATTATATATATATTCAGATAAATATAATAAAAGTAATTTTTTTATAAAAGAATATTTAAATAGTTTTTTTAAAGATATTAATAAAATATATATTGATTGTAATAGTATTAAGAATATTGATGATTTAACTATTAATAATAAGATTATTAGTAAGGTAAAAGATAATTGTTTTTCAATTATTATTTTTAATAATTATGATAGTAAAAATATTTTGATTAATGAATTTTTAGATGATATTTGTAATAAAGGATATTATGATTCTAATAATGAAAAAATAAATTTTAATAATGTTTTATTTATATTTAATAAAGTTAAGTGTGATAATAAATTAGGTTTTTATAAAAGTGAATTTATTGATGAAATAGTTATTGATGTCAGTGATATTTCTATTAGTAAAATTAAAAATAAAGTTAGAGATTATTTGTATAAGAATAATATAAAGCTATCTAATGCAAATATAGAAAAAGTAAGTATTAATATATGTAGTAATTGTGATAATTTTGATAATATTGATTTTTATATAAATAATGAGATAAGGACATTAAGAATTATTAAAGAAAATAGACCTATAAAGGTATAGTTTCTTTTTTTATATATGTTATAATTAATTTGAGGATGATAAATATGGATTTAAATGAAATAAGTAGAAATTTAGAAGTTTATAATAATAAAGTTAATGATTTATGGAGGTCTCTTTGACGTCGATAAAAAGAATGAAGAAATAAAAGAATTAGAAACAATAATGAATTCTAGTGACTTTTGGAATGATAAGAATAAAGCAGATGAAGTAATAAATAAATTAAATGATATAAAGAAAAAAGTAAGTGGAATTGTAGAAATAAGAAAGTCTTTAATGTCTGATTTAGAAATAGTTGAATTATTAAAAGAAGAAAATAATGAAGAGTTTAAAGAGTTGTTGATTAGTAATATTTCATCTTATGAATCTATAATTGATGAATTAGAAGTTCAACTTTTATTAGATGGTGACTATGATGATTGTAATTGTATTTTAGAAGTACATTCTGGAGCTGGGGGAACAGAAGCGTGTGATTGGGCTAATATGCTTTATAGAATGTATACACGTTGGTGTGAAAAAAACAATTATAAGTATGAAGTTATAGATTATTTAGCTGGTGAGGAAGTTGGAATTAAAAGTGTAACAATTAATATTAAAGGCTCTAATGCATATGGTTATTTAAAAAGTGAAAAAGGTATTCATAGATTGGTTAGGTTATCTCCTTTTGATTCTAATCATAAAAGACATACATCATTTGCATCTGTAGATGTAATTCCAGAAATAAAAAAAGATATAGATATAGTAATAGAAGATAAAGATTTAAAGATAGATGTATATAGATCTAGTGGTGCTGGGGGACAACATGTTAATACGACAGATAGTGCTGTTAGAATAACCCATATTCCTACGAATATAGTTGTTACTTGTCAAAATGGTAGAAGTCAAATTCAAAATAGAGAAGAAGCTATGACTGTTTTAAAAAGTAAATTAAAGCTTATAGAAATAGAAAAACAAAATAATGAATTGAATGAAGTAAGAGGTGAACAAAAAAATATAGAGTTTGGTTCACAAATTAGAAGTTATGTACTTCATCCATACTCTATGATTAAAGATCATCGTACTAATGTAGAAAGTAGTAATGTTGATAAGATTCTAGATGGTGATATAGACATATATATAAATGCATATTTAAGAAGGAGATAATATGAATTTAAGAAGTAATAAAGTATTTAAATATATCTTAAAATATGGTTATTTGTGTTTAGGCTTATTTATATTTGCGATAGCTTTTAATTTATTTATGTTACCTAATAATTTTGTAGTTGGTGGAGTTAGTGGTATAGCTATTATATTAAATAATTTTTTTGGATGGGATTCTTCTTTATGTGTATCAATTTTATCAATAATTTTATTAATATTAGGATTTATTTTTTGTAATAAAGATAGAATTTCTAGTTCAGTAGCTTCAACTTTTATATTACCAATTTTTATGAAGTTAACATCTAATATTACAGAAGTATTAGTTTTAGATATATCGCTTCTTTTATCTAGTTTATATTGTGCTATTTTAGTTGGTATTGCATTTGGTCTTATATATAAAGTTGGTTTTTCTACTGGTGGTACTGATATACTTTATTGGATTTTAGAAAAATATATAAAAAAAAGTACAGGGCAATTGATGATGTTTGTTGAAGGAATAATTGTTATTATAGGAGCTTTTGTATTTGGATTTGAAAGACTTATGTATTCATTAATTATATTGTTTTTAATGAGTAGAATTAGTGATAAATTTGTAATTGGTATATCTGATTATAAATTGGTTTGTATTATTCCTAATAAAGTTGATGAGGTTACGGAATGTATAAATAGTTTATCTTATGTGAAGAGTTTTAAGTTAGTCACTACTAATAATAAAGATGTCTTATATTGTATATTATTAAGTAAGGATTATAGAGTTTTATATAGTAGTATAAAAGAGATTGATAAAGATGTGTTTATGTCTGTAAATAATACTTATGAAACGATAGGAGGTTATTAAGATGAGTGGTAGAAAGAAGAAAAAAATAATTAAAAATATCTTTAGATATATGGCACTTGTTTTTTTAATGTTTATAGCTGCTATCAATTATAATTTATTTTTGAATCCTAATAATATTATTTCTGGTGGAGGAAATGGGATATCAATAATTTTACAAGAGTTGTTTAGTATTGATCCAGCAACTTTTATTTTAATAATGAATTCAACTATTTTGATTTTTAGTTTTTTTGTTTTAGGAGTAGAAAAATCTTCGTCTTCGATAGTTGCAATTTTGATATATCCTTTTTTTGTATCTATTACTTCTGGTATTTCTAGTATTTCTTTTTTACAAGCAAATGATAGTTTATTAATTGGTATTTTTTCGGGAATTATTTCTGGATTTGTGATAGGAACTGTTTGTAAGATTGGATTTAGTCAAGGTGGTATTATTCAGATAAGTCAAATGATAAATAAGATGTTTAAT
Source organism: Bacilli bacterium (assembly GCA_017436345.1). Classification (GTDB taxonomy): domain Bacteria; phylum Bacillota_I; class Bacilli_A; order RF39; family UBA660; genus RUG11788. Next base: position 184,464 of record JAFSDH010000005.1, on the reverse strand, counting down.
TTTTCAATTGCAAAAGTTAATTTTGTTATTAATTCAGTAATTTTATTATGTGGAGTATTTGTTTTTGGACTTTCTTCATCATTATTGGGAATAGTTGTACTATTTATTAGTAGTTTAGTTGCTGATAAAATAATACTTGGAATTTCTTCTAATAAGTCTTTTATGATTCTTACTAGTGAAGAAGAACTAGTTAAAGAGTTTATAGTTAAGAAATTAGGTCATGGTGTTACTGTTTTTATGGTTGATGATAAAGATTCGAAGAAGAAGAGAAAAGCAATTATGACAGTTATACCGACTAGGGATTATTATAAGTTAACTGATGGGGTAAAAAAGATAGATAAAGATGTTTTCTTTGTTGTTACGGACTCTTATCAGTTAGAGGGTGGTTTTTAGTTATAAATCATGTTATAATATAATCTAAAGAAATTTAGAATAAGCAGTTAGAAGTATAGGTGGTGGATGATGGAACTTATAAGTATTAATAATGTTAATGTTAGATATAAGAATGGTGTTAATGCTATTCATGATTTATCTATTAAGATTAAAAAGGGAGATTTTGTCTTTGTAATTGGTGGATCTGGTAGTGGTAAATCTACTTTTATAAAGATGCTTTATAGAGAAATTAAACCTAGTAGTGGATCTATTATTTTAGGTGGGTTAAATGTTGCTAAGTTAAGAAATAGTAAGGTTTATAAATTGAGAAGAAAGCTTGGTATTGTTTTCCAAGATTATAGATTACTTCCTAAACTTACAGTATATGAAAATGTTGCATTTGCTCTTGAATGTATTGGAGCTAAGAAGAGTGAAATACGTGAAAAAACTTTAAAGGCAATTGAACTTGTTGGTTTAAAGTCAAAAACAAGAGTTTATCCGGATCAATTAAGTGGTGGAGAACAACAAAGGGTAGCGATAGCAAGAGCTATTGTTAATAATCCAAAATTATTAATTTGTGATGAACCTACTGGTAATCTTGATCCTGATATGAGTATGGAAATAGTTAAATTAATAGAAAACATTAATAAAACAACAGGTACAACTGTTATAATGGCTACACATGATAGAGAAATAGTTAATAAGATGAAAAAAAGAGTAATTGTATTGAAAGATGGTTACTTAATTAAAGACTATGAGAAAGGAAAATATTATGATGAAGCTGATTAGAATGTTATCTAGGGGTATTAGAGATGCCTTTAAAAGTGTATTTAGAAATTTTTCTTTATCTATAGCATCTGTTTCTTGTATTAGTATTACTCTTGTTATTGTAGCAATTGCGATTGTTGCTTCTTGGAATGTTAATAGTATTACAGATAGTATAAAAAAAGATGTTACAATAGTTGTATTTATAGATAATCAAGCTACAGATTTGGATTTAGAAAAGATAGATGAAGAATTAAGAGAAATTAAAAATATAGAATCTGTTGTTTTAAAAACTAAAGAACAAGAAAAAAAAGAAATGATGGAAGAGTCTGAAATCTTTGAAAGTATTATGGGTGATTGGGATGAAGATGAATCACCATTAAAGGATAGTTTTTTAATAAAAGTTACTAATCTAGAAGAAATAAAAGATACTGTTACCAAAATTAAGAAAATAGATAAAGTCAGTGTTGTTAATTATGGTGAAAGTATGGTTGAAAAATTACTTAGTGCTTTTAATGTTATTGAAAAAGTAACTGTTGCTGTTGTTATTGCGTTAGTTATTGTAAATATATTCTTGATAATAAATACTATTAAACTTACTATTTTCTCTAGAAAAAGAGAAATTTCAATTATGAGATTAGTTGGAGCATCTAACTTTTCAATAAAATATCCTTTTGTTGTAGAAGGAATGGTAATTGGTATGATAGGTTCAATTATTCCTATTTTATTGGTTGTATATGGGTATACTTATTTGTATTCATATTTTGATGGAGAATTATTCTCATCCTTAATTAAATTAGTAGAACCTCAACCTTTTGTTTACTATGTTTCTTTAATTGTTTTAGGTATTGGTATGGTAGTTGGTATGATTGGTAGTAGTAGTGCTGTTAGAAAGTATTTAAAGGTATAATATGAAGAAATTTAGTATATATTTATTATTAATAATAAGTTGTATAAGTTTTTTACCAATTAGAGTTCATGCTGATAATGAGACACTTTTAGATTATAAAAATTTATTAAAAAAGTACCAAGACCAATATGCTTCTACTCAGTCATCAATTAATAAAACTGAGACTGAAATTAAAGAAGCTAATCAAGAAATTGCTGATATTAAGCAAGAAATGATTGATATGGCTGCTGAAATTAGTGTTTTAAAAGATGATATTACTTCATATAAGGAAGAAATTAAAGAAAAAGAATTAGAAACTAAGAAGTTAGTAGAATATTTACAACTTTCTAGTGGAGCTAATTTATATTTAGAGTATGCATTTGATGCAGATTCAATGACTGATTTGATTTATCGTATGTCTGTTGTTGAACAGTTAACTGATTATAATAAAGATGTAATTAATGATTTGAATGATTTGATTACGAAAAGTGAAGAGCGTGAAAATGAAATAAATGAAAAAGAAAAAGAATTAACTGTTAAGCAGGGGAATCTTGAAAAGTTAATTGTTTCATTGGGTGAAGATAAGAACTCTTTATCAGTAGAAGGAGTTAGTTATAGTCAACAAATAAAGATGTATAAAGAAGAAATTGAAATGTATGAAGATTTAGGATGTAAAGACAATGATATTATTGGTGTAGATTGTGCAGTAACATCTAGTATTGGAACATGGAGAAGACCTACAACATCTGGGTATATTACTAGTGAATATGGAATGCGTGGTGGAAGTTTGCATAGAGGGTTAGATATTGGAAATAAAAAACCGTATCAAACAAAAATTTATGCAGTAGCAAATGGAACTATTTCTAAAATTTATAGTGATTCTTATGGAGCTTTATGTTTAGTTGTAGAACATTATGATTCTAAACAAAAGAAATATTGGTCATCTAGTTATTGTCATTTAAGTAAATATAATCCTAAGATATATAAAGGTATGACAGTTACGACTAATACTTGGTTAGGGTATATGGGAGCTACTGGTTATGTAACTGGTCCGCATTTGCATATAGAAATATTTGATTGTAGAAAATATAATGCTGCAGATAAGAACTGTGGTAGTTGGAACAATTTTGTTAATTATGCTAAGAAAAAATATAATGCCGGTTATGGTGGACCTAGATCTTTAATTAATTTTCCTAAAGGAACTTATAATAGTTGGTCGAGTCGATAAAAGAAGAATTTTATTTCTTCTTTTTTTATATGTTATAATATATTAGTAAGATAAAATAATGGAAGTGATTGAATGATAGAAGATTTATTTTTTAATATAATAGGTGCAGTTCCAATATTAATAGTGGGTTTATTTATGTTTTATTTAGGACATAATGCAAAAAAAGATAGGATTAATAAACATAATAATTCTATTATTGCTATGGTTACAAAGGTTGAAGAAGATAAAAAACGTTTTGGGCTTTGTTATATTCATTTAAAATATATTTATAATGGATGTGAATGTGAAGATGTTGTTAAATGTTATTCAAAATATCATCTAGGGACAAAAGTAAGAGTTTATATGAAAAATGGTAAGCCTAAAGAAATATTGTCTGATATTCCTAGAGATATTAAGGGACAAGAGAGTATGTTTAATTTGCATGCAGATACAGCATGTTTTGGGATAGCTTATTTTTTGTTTTTTACTTCGTTTATGGGTATATTTTCAGTTATATTAGATTATGTTAATAATCCTGAATTATTTGTGTCTATATTTTATATATTTTTATTATTAGTATTATTATATTTTGTTTATCGATATAAAAAGAGGTTTAATAATTTATTAGATAATTTGAAAACTGATAAATACGAACTTATTCATGCTAAGGTTGTTAATACTGTTACTAAACAAATATTATTTAAGAAAAAGTCTTTTCCTGTTATAGAGTACACTTTTGAAGGATTTAAATATGAAAGAGTTGTTAAAGGAGACATTGAAATTAATTCGTTTAATGAAACAACTTTCGGTACATTAGATGTTTATAAGAATATAGAAACTGGTAAAATTGAAATAAGTAGTGAGATTAATAGAAAGATTGATAATTTAAAAAAATTAACAAATTTAATAATTATTTTAATTTTGATATTAATTGTATTTTATGTTGGGAATGTGTTATGAAAAATAAAAAAATGATATCTTTATTACCTATAAAGACTGAAAGATTGATTATTAGAAAAACAGTAACTGATGATGTTGATTTGTTAATGAAATTAGATAAGCAAGAAACTACTCAAAAGTTTTTAGGTGGTATAAAGAATAAAACAAGAGAAGAAAGAGTTGAATTTCTTTATAAAAAAATAAAAAAGTTTAATAGTGGTATTATTGGTTCGTTAACAGTTTGTCTTAAAGATAATGATTTACCAATAGGTTTTTTAGAATTTAAAATTGATGAAAATAATAATAATGCTGAAGTGTCATATATTTTTGATTTTGATTATACAAGAAATGGTTATTGTAGTGAATGTGTAAAAAAATTATTAGAAGTGGGTTTTAAATATTTAGAATTAAATAACATATATGCTGATACTATTGAAGGAAATATTTCATCACAAAAGATTTTGGAAAGATTAGGTTTTAAGTTGAAAAGTACTAGAGTTGTTGAAAATGGTTATATATTTTTAGATTATAAAATATTAAAGGAAGAATATACTTAATTATATTTCTTCTTTTTTTTATATAAGTTATAATTAATTTAGGTGATAATGTGAAAAAAGAAGAATTTTTTTATAGGTCTAGTGATAATGTAACTGATATTCATGCGATTAAGTGGGATATAGAAAATCCAAGAGCTGTTCTTCAAGTTGCACATGGGGTAACTGAATATATTGATAGATATGATGAATTTGCGAAGTATTTGAATGAAAAAGGAATAGTAGTTGTAGGAAATGACCATTTAGGACATGGTAAATCTATTTCAGAAGAAAAAGGACCGATGTATTTTGGTAAGGAAGGTAGTTGGGACTTTGCTGTTGAAGATTTGTATAGTCTTTATACGAAAACAAAAATTGAATATCCTGATATTCCTTATTTTATACTTGGTTTTTCTTTAGGATCTTTTTTAGTTAGAACGTTACTTATTAAACATAGTGAGGTTAGTGATGGGGCTATTTTAGTTGGAACAGGTCAAACTTCATGGTTAAATATTAAACTAGGTTTAATGATGGCTAATAAAGAGGCAAAAGAACATGGTGATAATGCTTTTACAGAGAAAATAGATGATTTAACCTTTGGTACTTATAATAAGAAATTTAAGCCTAATAAAACAAAATTAGATTGGTTATGCAGTAATGAAGATGCTCTTGATTTATACATGAAAGATCCTAGTCGTGGCGAAAGTTTTTCAGCTGGATTATTTAGGGAATTATTGAGTGGAATGATGTATGATAGAGATATAGATAATATCAAGAAGATGAATAGAGATTTACCAATATTATTTTTATCTGGTAGTGATGATCCTGTGGGTGACTATGGTAAAGGTGTTGATAAAGCATATAAAGATTTTAAAAAAGCTGGGATAAAGAATTTATCTATTAAGATGTATCCAGGTTTAAGACATGATATTTTAAATGAAAAAAGTAAGAACGAAATATATGAAGATGTTTCTGAGTGGGCGGATAGCTTAGTTGGAAAAAAGAGGTAATGTATAATGATGAATTTTTTGTGGATAAGTGAGACTGATTTAGAATTTTTAAATAAATTATTAATAGTAGTTATCCCTATATTTATAATAGGTGGCATTATTATGTTTTTTAGTAAAAAAATGGGAGATTCAAGATTAAAAGGGAAGAATATTATTGAGGCAAAAGTAACTAAGGTTGTTGAAAAACATGAACGTGATGAAGATAATTACGTAAAAAGGTTAAACTATGAAGTTACAGTTGAATATAGATTTAAGGATAAAAATGTGAAAATGGTTTTAGATTCCGAAAAGTATTTAGCTGTAGGTGATAAACTTTTAATTAAACATTATGAGGATAAAGATCCTTATATTGTATCTTATTTAATTGATAATAAATATGATATAGAACCTATTAAAATGCAAATGCCTTGGTATTATTTAGGTGGGATTTTTATATGTGGTGGATTTTTAATAATTATTTTTAATATAATTGATTATTTCGAAAATAATATTTCTTATATAGAAGATATAATTGTCATTATTTTATGGATATTGATAGAGATATTTATTTTAAGAAAATATTTAAAGTTTAAAAAGAGATTAAGTAAAATTAATAATGGAGATTATGAAAGAGTTAAAGTTAATATTATTGATTATATTAATTTAAGTACAAAGGTTAATGGTAATTATGTAGAAAAATATAATGCGATTGTAGAATATGAGAAAAGAAAAATTAGAGTTCCAATTAATATTGTTCCTGATGAAGATAATGAAATATATTTTTATAGTAATAAAGAGACTAAAAAGTATTTATTAGATAGTTATCCAAGAAGTGCTAAAACATTTAAGAATGGTTTATTAGGAATAATGATTGCGATATTTGTTGTTATTATAATTACAGTTATTAAAATATTTATTTAATGGGAGGATATATGAATAATAAGTTTTCAATTAGTGAAATAGATGGAATAAATTTAGTAAATAAAGATATGGAAAATGTATTATCTGTTGGTATTAGTACTAATGGGAATGCTGAATTAGAAATGTTAAGTAGAAATGATAATTTATTTATTATCGGAACTACTATTGATAAGAAAGGAATTGAAAATACTAAGAGAATTGTTTCTGATAAAAAAATAGAAAATAGATTCATATTAAAACTAGAAGATGTAAGAGAAAAAGATATATATGAAGATAAATCTTTTGATTATATATATGCTAGATTAGTTCTTCATTATTTAAATGATAAAGAATTATTAGATGTATTAAAGGAATTTAGAAGAATATTAAAAGATAATGGACTATTATATATTGTAGTTAGAAGTGATAAGTGTGATGAATATATTAATAATTTAATAAAGTATGATGAAAAGACTGGTTTAAGTGAACATGTTACTTTTACTGGTAATATAGATAAAAGAAGATTTCATAATTATGAAACAATTTCTAAAGCAATTACAGGAGCTGGTTTAAATATAAAATCTATTAAAGATTATGATGAAGAATTATTTGCGGATTATGAAAGAACTATACCTGTTTCTGTAAGAAATAATTTAATTGAAGTAGTATGTTTTAAATAAAAAAGTGTCAAAAGTAGAAGGAATTTTGTCAAAAAAGATAAGTTAATCTTGAAAAAAGAAAATATTTATCAAAAATAAATTATAATTAATGTTTTGATAATACATATAAATAAATTTAAAAAATTAAAAATTTGTATAAAAAAGTCATTTTTGATAAAATAGTACTATTGAAATGGGGGATTAATATATGGATTTAAAAGAATATAAAAAGAAAATAGCTAATTTAAGTGTTAATGAGCAAAAATTAAGAGATTTATATTTAAGAGATATGGCATTAGGAAAAGTACAAGGACCTCCTACTGGTTATGCATCAATAGATAAGCCTTGGCTTAAATATTATAGTGAGGAACATATTATGGCAGAAATTCCTCATATGACTGCATATGAGTATTTAAAGAAATGTAATGAAAATAATATGGATTTGCTAGCAATTGATAGTATGGAAGGACAGTATACTTATAAAGATGTATTTGATATAGTTGACCAAATAGCCAATTCTTTATATGCTATGAAAATTGAAAAAGGTAAGAAAGTTATGATGATGTTACCTCCAATTTCATTTGAATCTTTTTTGTTTTATGGAGTTGATAAAGTTGGAGCAGCAATAAGTGAAGTTCCAATTCAAACAACAATTGATGATCTTATTAATAAAATAAATAAGTTAGATATGTCTTTATTATTTGTCTCAGATTTTTTACTTTCAGAAGAGGATGAAAAACAAATTTATGAAAAGACGAGTATATCTAATATTATTACTTTAGGTGAAAAGAAATTTAAAGATGAAAGAACTATATCATGGAATGATTTTATTGAAAAAGGAAAAGGAGTAAATTTACCAAATATAAATAGAAATCCTGAAGATCTATTATTTATTGCTTCAACTGGTGGTTCTACGGGTGAACCTAAGAGTGTAATGCTTAATGATGAATGCTTTAATGTAGCAGTTCATCAATATTTGAATTCAGATTTAAATTATGATGCTGGTGATAAATGGTTGAGACTTTGGTCTTTGTTTTCTGCTTCAGCAGTAGTGGCTAATAACCATTTGCCTTTATGTGCCGGTATGAATAGTGTAATTAGACCATTTCCTATAGATATAAATGATTTTGACAGAATTGTTTATGACTCAAAGACGGAACATTTAATGTTGATTCCACAACTTTTAGATGTTTTAGAAAAAAGTGAGTTATTAAAAGATGAAAATTTAAGTTATATAAAAACTGTTGGTTGTGGTGGTTTAGCTATTACTAGTAGTTTTGAAGAAAAAGTTGCTAATTTCTTTAAAAGACATAATATTGATACGTTTTTAGGTTATGGTTGGGGATGTACAGAGAGTTTTACATTAGGAACAATTAGAAGTAATGTAGATAATGCTGATATAGGTTATGTTGGTGCTCCTCATGTAAATACTGTTGTTGCAATTTTTGATCCTACAACAGGTGAAGAAATGAAATATGGTGAAGAGGGAGAAATATGTGTTAATTCTTCACCATTAATGTTAGGTTATTATGATGATATAAAAATGACAAATGATGTATTGAAAGAACATTCTGATGGAACAATATGGTTACATACTGGTGATTTAGGGGTTATGCACGACAATGGTTTATTGTCTGTTAAGGGTAGAATGACTAGAACTATATTTGTTTATCCGACGGCAAAAGTTTATCCAACAGCAATGGAAAATATACTTTCTAAAATACCTGGAGTAGAGGATGTTTTAGTGGGAGAAGTAGAAGACATGGAACATGAAGGTTTTGGAATACCAATATGTTTTGTAATTCCTAGTGAAAATATTTCTCAAGAAGAATTGTCAAATGATATAAATGATGCTTGTGAAATACATTTTGCCAATTATGCTAGGCCAAAAGATATTTATTTTGTAAGTGAATTTCCGAGAACTAAAGTTGGTAAGAAAGATGTTAGACTCCTTGAAGAAAATGTTAAAAATAATAGAATTTTAACAAAAATTAAAAAGCCAAATTAATGTGGCTTTTTTTTAGTTTTTGTTATATATTGAATATAGGGTGATTATATGGATATAGATATTCAATATTTTCGTATTATATCAATAACGGTAAGTGCTATTTGCTTACTTATTTGTTTGATTATTGGTGGAATGTTCTTTTTTAAAAATAAAATTTCTACTAAAGAAAATAATATTTTTGGTGCCTTGATACTGGTTAATTCAATTTCTTTATTGGCGGAGCTTATTTTTTATTTAACATCATGGCAAAGTAAAGCTTTATTTGTTAATTACTTTGAGAAAATTTTTTTTGCTGCTACTGGTATTTGGTTGTTTTTATATACTTTATATATTTTAGTTGTAACTAGTAAAAATGAAAAAATTTTTTCGGATAGATTAAGCTTACAAAAAAAGAAGAATATTGTAATTGGAATTATAGTTTTTATATTTCTTTTAATATTTTTATCGCCTGTTGAAAATATATATAAAGATGGATATTTAGTGTCATCTGCTGGTTTATCTACAATGTTTATGTTTTTAATAAGTTTTAGTTTAATAATTGTGGATATTATATTGGTTTTAAGGTCTATTAAAAGAGTTAAAGCTAACAAAATTGCCTCACTTTTACTTTTTATATTTTTTATAATTTTAGAGCTCGTTGCTAATATTTTTGGTTTAAAGTTATTATTGATTACATTTCCGATGACGTTTGCTTCTTTTTTGATGTATCATACTATTGAAAACCCAGATGTCAAAATGATTGAACAGTTAGAATTTGCTCGTGATAGTGCTGATAAAGCTAATGCTGCTAAGACTGATTTTTTAAGTAGTATGTCTCATGAAATTCGTACACCTTTAAATGCCATTGTTGGTTTTAGTGATTGTATTAAACATGCTGATACATTGGATGAAGCTAAAGAAAATGCTGATGATATTATGAATGCTTCTAATACTCTTTTAGAAATTGTAAATGGTATTTTAGATATTTCTAAGATTGAAGCAGGAAAGCTTGAAATTGTAAATTCTGATTATAATGCTCGTGATTTATTTAGTGGTCTTGCTAAACTTGTTACTCCTAAGATGAATGAAAAAGGTCTTGATTTTCAAGTATCTATAGCAGATGATCTTCCTAATACATTATATGGAGATAGTGCTAATTTAAAAAAAGTTGTTACAAATCTTTTATCTAATGCTTATAAATATACCGATAAAGGACATGTCTTTTATTCTGTTAATTGTGTTAATGCTGATGGAGTATGTCGTTTAATAATCTCTGTTGAAGATAGTGGTCGTGGTATAAAGAAAGAAAATGTTGATAAATTATTTAATAAGTTTCAACGTGTTGACGAAGATAGAAATACAACGATTGAAGGAACAGGTCTAGGTCTTGCTATAACGAAACAATTAGTTGAATTAATGGGTGGAAATATAGTTCTTCATACAGTTTATGGAGAAGGTTCTAGGTTTACTATTACTCTTGATCAAAGAATTGATAATGTTGTTGTTGAGAATAAAGTGGTTTCTAATGATACAATTGATTTAAATGGAAAAAAATTACTTGTTGTTGATGATAATCCATTAAATTTAAAAGTGGCTACTAAGCTTTTAGAAAGATATAATGCAACTGTTGAAGTCTGTGATAGTGGATTTGCCTGTATTAGTAAAATCACTAATGGAGAAAAGTTTGATCTTATATTAATGGATGATATGATGCCTAAGATGAGTGGTACTGAGACTTTTAAAAAGTTAAAAGAAAGTAGTAGTTTTAATATTCCAGTTATAGCGCTTACTGCAAATGCTATTACAGGAATGAAAGAATCTTATCTTAATGCTGGGTTTGATGGGTATCTAGCTAAACCTATTGAAAAGGATGAAATGATAAGAGTTTTTAATAGGATTTTGGTTAATAATTCTAATGATAATGTTCAAAGAGAAGTTGTTAATGAATCAAGTGAAATTAATAATAACATAGTTTTTTTAGAAGCTAATGGTATAGATGTTAAACATGGTGTAGAACTTCTTGGTGATATTGCTATGTATAATGATACAATGAATGATTTTATTGATGAAATGAATCGTCGTTTACCTCTTTTAGAACAATACAAAACTAGTTCAGATATGGCTAATTATGCAATACTTGTTCATGCTATAAAGAGTGATTGTAAGTATTTAGGTATTACTTCTTTAGCTGATTTGAGTTATGAACATGAAGTTAGAAGTAAAGATAATGATATATCGTTTGTTAATGATAATTATAATGAATTAATTAATATGATTGAGGACTATGTAACTATTTGTAAACATTATTTGAATAGAGACTAGTTCTCTTTTTTCTTTTTCTTTTTTATTATATAATGATAATAGGTGGTATTATGGCAAAACTTAATATTGGTGAAAGTGATACTGTAAGAAGTCTTTTTAGATTTGTTGATGCTGAAAGAAAAAAAGATATAGATGAATATGTTTTAAATGGTTTGTCACATAATTATCAAAAATTTTTATCACCAGAAGAAATATTAATGACTTTAAAAGCTCCAGGATATTTAACTTATGACGAAGCTTCATATATTCGTGAATATTCCGGTTATAATTTTAAGCATTTGAATCAAGCTTTAAGAGGAAAATGGAATTATGAAGATAATGGTGATATATCTAGAATGGATTCTTTTTTAAATACGGCTACTAGAATTAAAAAAATTATAGAGAAGCATGCAACAACAGGAGAAGATTTCATTGCTTATCGAGGAGTTAACTTGCATTATTTTAAAGATTATGGCATTAAATCAATAGATGAATTATCTCAAATGGAAGGAAAATTTTTATTAGATAGAGGATTTGTTTCTACTTCTCTTCTTGAAAGTAATTGTTTTTTTAAAAAAGAGAATGATTTAGGGTATGATTTTAATATTAAAATAGAATATTTAATTTCTAAAGATTTTAAAGATGGTATCTATATAGGTGATAATCCAATTTTAACTTATAGTCCGAAACAATATGAGTACTTAATAAATGCTCATAATATAGCTAAAGTTGCTCGAGTAAAGATAGGGGATGATAACACAGCTGTTTTAACAGCAGTTGTAGTTCCTAAACATATTTATGATGAGTATTATATGAGACAAAATAAAAGAGAGAAATAATTCTCTCTTTAATTTTGAAATAAATTATCAGAATGAAATTTTGGTTCACATGTTAATCTTATACCTAGTTTAGATAATGCTTTTTTTTCACCATTTGTTACTATGTAACTAGCATGTGCTTCACAATCTTTTAATTCATTTAAATAGTTTAATGCTTCTTCAACTGATGGATTGGTTACAGAACATATACTTAATGCAATAATTACTTCTTGTAACTGTAGGGGTGTATGTTCTTTTCTTTGTTTTAAAATTGGTTCTAAAATCATTGGACTTAGCAAATCTATATTATCTGGTATTTTACTTAGTGTTTTGATTGCGTTTATTATTAAAGCACTAGGTGCACTTAAAAGTTCACTTTCTTTACCTGTTATAATTTGATTATTTGGTAGTTTTAATCCTAATACAGGTTTATTTTCCTTTTTATGTTTTTTTAATGTAGGTTCAACTACATCTAAAATATTGGTATCAATATTTAATTGGTTCATTAATATTTTAATTGTATTAGGTATATCTATATCGACTAATCCCGTTTTATAATTTACTAATTCTTGATAATATCTTCTGACTATTTCTTTTTTAGCAGCATCTTCAACTATTTTATTATTCTTTATACATTTACTAATAGTATTTACTCCCATATCAGTAGGAGAATGATATATATCTTTTTTAACTATTTTAGTAAGAATTGTTTTTAGTATTGGAAAAACAGATAGATCTCGATTATAATTTACTGCTTTAATGTTATATTTTTCTAAATGAAAGTTATCAATCATATTTACATCTTTTAAATCAGCAGTAGCAGCTTCGTAGGCCATGTTGACAGGGTGTTTTAGAGGTAAATCCCATACTGGAAAAGTTTCAAATTTAGCATATCCAGCGTTTATTCCTCTTTTATGTTCATGATATAGTTGTGAAAGACATGTAGCTAATTTACCACTAGCTGGGCCAGGTGCGTTGACTAATACTAATTTTTTAGTTGTTTCAATATATGGATTAGCACCATATCCATCGTCACTAACAATTGTATCAACATCAGATGGGTATCCTTTAGTAGGTTTATGAATGTATGTTTTTATGCCATTTCGTTCTAACTTTTTAATGAAATTATCAATACCACCTTGATTTTGATATAACGTAATAACGACTGAGTTAATACTAAATCCTAGTTTAGTTAAGTTATCAATTAATCTTAATACTTCTAAGTCATATGTTATTCCAAATTCTGCTCTTGTTTTATTTCTTTCGATATCATTAGCATTAATACAAAAAATAATTTCTAAGTCTTCTTTTAATTCTTGAAACATTTTTATTTTAGCATCTGGTTGAAATCCTGGTAATACACGAGCAGCATGATAATCATCAAATAGTTTTCCTCCAATTTCTAGATAAAGTTTATCAAATAATTTAAATCTTTCTTTTATTTTTTTACTTTGTATTTTTATATATTTTTCGTTATCAAACCCTAGCTTCATAAAAAATCAACTCCATTATAAAAATAGTATCACTTTTATTTTTTTTTTTTTAGAATATTTTTTAAAAGTTATCTATGTTATAATAGGTATGAACCCCTAAAAAAATGTTATTGACAAAATGTTAATAACATGATATAATGTAATCATGTTGAGGGAGTAGTAGATATAAACTCTAGTTTATATTTGTACATACGTCATTTCAGTAGCAATACTCGTATTTGTACAGCAACATTTATGTTGTAACAAGACTTTACATAAGTAAAGTCTTTTTCTTTTATAAATTAATTTGATTAGACTTTACTTTTTGTAAAGTCTTTTCTATTTCTTTAACAAATTAATTTATAGGGGGAATGAAAAATGAGTGAAAGTTATGTAAAAGTAGAAGTTTTAAAGTATGTTAAGGAAGGATTAGAAAGTGGTTCTTTATTACCTTTTGAAGCTGAAAAATTTGGTAGAGTAATAGCTAGAGAAGGGGTAGTTGGTGAAACAATTATTTCTTGGAGCGTTGATGCTAATGGTAATTCTATTAAAGAAAGAGAAGCTGTTGTTGGAATTAGTTCTAAAACTGGAAAAGTTCAACATGTACTTACTAAAGCTAATGATGATGGTGAAGCTATTGTTGATAAATTTGGTAAGTTAAATCAATGGGTAGTTGATACTGTTGATGCTAAATATGAAAGAGATACTACATTAGGAGAAGGTGTTTATAAACCTAAAGGAGGAGTACAAATATTTGTCCAAATCCCAGATAATATTATTTTATCTCAATGGGGTGAAGAAATGAAAATTGCTGCTGGTGGATATATTAATATTACTAATCCGGATGATATGTATGGTATTTCAGCAAGAGATTTTAATGATACTTATAGACAAAGAACTTCTGTTAAAACTAAAATTAAAAAGAATTAATAAATAATAAATATATTAGAAATGAGTATTAAAAAAAAGACTAAGATTTAGTCTTTTTTTTATAGATTAATTTTTACGTCTTCTTTTTTAGTTTCGTCAGCTTCAAAGAAAGCAACTTCTTTTAGCCCTTTTAGGTTTGCTACTATGCTTGAAGGGAAAACTACTATTTTTTGATTAAATGTTGATACATTAGAGTTATATAATCTTCTAGCAGCTTGTAAGTGTTCTTCTACTTCTACAATAGCGTTTTGTAAGGCGATATAGTTATCGCTTGATCTTAATTCAGGATAATTTTCTGCAATAATTTTAATTTGTTCAAAATTATTATTCATTTTATTGTTAGCTTCATTTTTTTCGCTCATGTTCATGTTTTTTCTTAATTTTACAACTTCAAATAATGTTTCTTTTTCATGTTTTGTATATGCTTTTACAACATCAATCATTTTCATTAATACGTCATATCTTTTTGTAAGAGCGATATCAATGCCTGAGTCTGCTTCATCAATTTTAATTAAGGCTTTATTTAATGAGTTAGAAACTATAATAAACCAAATTCCTATAGCAATAACAATAACTAAGCATATTATAATAGCTAGTTCCATATTATACCTCCTTTCTAAAAAGATTTTTTTCTAAATTTAAATCCTTTATTAAACTAATTATAACATTTATTTCTTGTAATGTCTTCTGTTCTATTGAATTAATATTGATTGGTGAATCCATATCTGGTTCAAAATAATCACGATGCGAATTAACTCCGATATGAAGTTTATTATCTTTAAAAACAAAGAGTACTTGGCAATTTAACCTTTTTTTAAACTCGTTTAATTTTTCTATGATTTGTGGAGTTAATATATAAAATGCTTCAAAGTCATTTTTAGTAAATACAAAATAGTTTTTATTAAATTCAACGTTTTCTGTTTCTATTTTATTGAATTTAGAATCAAAAAAGTCATGACGATTAGTATATATAAATGATGAATCAAGTATTTGAACTTCAGATTTAAATTGTTTGTTAAAATTAAAAATATACCATTGCCCTTTAAATATTGTAATTCGCTTACTATGTTTTCCTCTTCTAACTATTTTAGTTAGATCAATATCAGACATTTGCATTTCAATATTTTGGTATTCGGCGTGAATATAATCACTTGAAATATATCTATCAGCTTTTTCAAATAAATCTAATTTTTTTATTAATTCATAGCTAAATCCTTGTTCAGGATTATAAGTATATTGTGAAAATAGTTTTTTAAATATTTCCAATATAATAATTCTTTTATATAGACTTTTGAATTTTGAAGTGCGGCTATTAGTTAATACTGTTGATAAAACAATCCCAATAGGTATTATAAATATTAATATAGTATAGTTTTGAAGCATAATGGAAAGTATTGCTCCAATTATAAAAGTAAAAGCATATACACTCGCTTTAACTTGATTTATGGCTTTTCTTTCTTCTTCTAAAACATTTAGATCATCATTTATTTGGACATTCATATTATCACCTATAAATAGTATAACATTCTATTTTGATTAATTATATTTTAATAAATAATTTAGTGTAAAAAATAGTAAATGAATTTCATAATAGTTATTGTTAATATTTGATAAAAATGATATCTTTATTATAGTAAGGTAACTTGCAAAGATATAGAGAGGAGTAAAAAAATGAAAAAAATGTCAAAGTTATTTTTGGCTTTCTTAATGGTTATTGGTTTAACAGGGTGCGTTAAGTACAATGCTAGTATGGAAGTTAAAGATGATAAAAGTGTAACTTTAGAGTTTTTATATCAAAATAATGGTTATGAAGGATTTCCTGAGTCAACGGTAGAAAACTTTAAATGGTTAGAAGAATATGGTTATAAAATTGAAGAAGTAAAGGAAAAAACTGATGGTGAAAGTGAAAATGAGGATGCCGCAGATTTAAATGCACCTACATTAAAAATTAGTAAATCTTTTGATAATATTGATGATATAACTGCAAAAGAAGCAACAAAGGTAAAATTCTTAGAAATATTTGATAAAGAAAAGAAAGATAATTTAAAAGATTTAAAATTTTTCTATAAAGATGGAAAGAAATATGTTGCTGATTTTGAATTTAATTTCTTAGGTGATGCAACAGAAGAAGAAAGAAAAACAGAATCTGCTAATGATGAACAAGTAACTGACTTATCTTATAAAATTAAATTACCTGTAGAAGTGGGTGAAAATAATGCTGATAAAGTAAGTGAAGATAAAACAGAATTAAAGTGGAATTTAACTTATAGTGAAATAAATAAAGTTAATTTTGAATTTGAACTTGGTGGTATTAATTTGATCGTTATTATTGCAGCTGTTGCAGTAGCTATTATAATTATTGCTGTAATTGTTCTATTGATAACTAAGAAAAAGAAACCTGTACAAGGTCAACCAATGATGAATAATGGTCAAGTTATGAATCAAGGTGTACCTATGAACCCTGGGGTTAATCAAATGGGTGGAGTTGATCCTAATCAACAAGGTATGGTTAATGAGATGATGCAACCTAATATGAATCAACAACCTGTGATGAATGAAGTGCCTTCAGCAGATTTAAATCAACAACCAACGTTTGTACCAGAAGCAGCTCCTGTAGAAGTTAATGCTACTGATACATTAACACCTAACTCAATGCCAGAAATTAGTCCTATGTCTGTTGATCAACCTGGTATTGAAAATCCTTTATTAAGTGTTAATCCAGTTCCTGTTGAAAACACACCGATTGAGGCTCCAGTTGAAGCAGAAACTCAATCTCCTGTTCTTGAAGAAGCTCCAGCAGCTAATTTAGAAACAGAAGAAAAAAATGAAAATATTGTATAGTGTGTTTAATAAAAAGGAAAGTTTGAAAGGTATATAAGAAGAAAGAGCAAGATTACATCGAAAAATGGCTGCGATGAGTTTAGAAATTTATCAATATATTAAAGATAAGAATAAGTATATTGGTTTTTATAAACAAATAGAAGATATTCATAGTGTTGCTGGAAAAGTTAGATAAATTATTTAAAAATAAAAGTGCTATTTTAATAGCATTTTTTTTGTTTTAAATTTATAATTAAAGAGAATAAGGTAGTAGGAGTGATATATATGAAGAAGAAGTATTTATTGATATCAACTGCTGTTTTGATTTTATTTATTTTCTTAGTATTGGGTGGAACTGTTGATAAAATTCAAAATGCCGTAAAGGTGTCATTTTCTAATTCTACTAGTAATACTAAAACTTATACACGAGAACAATTACAAAATTATGTAGTTGGTACGGCTTTAAGTTATGAGAATAATAAGGCATATTCAGATTATGAGCAACGTACTATGGATGTTGGTTCCTCTACTTTAGGAAGTAGGTTTAATTGGAGAACTTTTAATGTTAATCCGGAAATGGTTAGTAGAGGAAATTATTTTGCAATAGATTGTAGTAGTTTTGCTACTTCTGTTTATTTATACTCATTAGGTTTTGATTTTAGAGATTATTATACATTATCAGGTAGTGTATATACAAAAAATTTCTCTAATAAAAGTGCTAAGACTAGTGTATCAAACTTTGTTGAAGCTTATTCTAAAAATGGAAAAGGTATTAATACGGAATTTTTAGCTAAGATTGGTAAGAATAAAAATGGTAAAAATGACATAGTTGCATATTATTATGAACCTACTAGTAGTGTTAATGAAACTACAATTAAAAGTAAGATTAAATCAACTTTGAAACCAGGGGATTTATTAATATATAGACGAAAAAGTGGTTCTGGACATGTTATGGTATATGTTGGAGATATTATTGATTCTAAATTAGGTTTTGTTCATGCAACTGGTAAAGATTATGATTTTGATTCTAATCCAATTAATTATGGTGATGATGATTTTTCTATTAGATATGATAGTTATGAAGGAAGAATGAATAAGATTAAAATTAGTAATATGGAATCTATTACAATTCTAAGACCTATTAATAAATTTTGTGATGGGAATACTTGTACAATTGATAAATCAACATCTAAAGATACCTTACAAATTAATAAATTAAATATTAACGCAGTAGCTAGATATGACGTTGCTAGGCTTAGAGTAGAACAATATGTTAGGGCAACAAAAGTAACTACTGATACTAGCATTGGTAAGAATACAACTTCTGATAAGAGCTTAAGTAAGTATAATGCGATTAGTAAAGGTGATACTTTAGAATATAGGTTATATTTACATAATCGTTCAATTAGGGAGTTTTGTGATGGAGATGCTGTCAATACTACTTCTTCTGCATGTTCTAGTGCTGGTTATACTTGGAAAAAAACAGCAAGTAGTAAATCTAGAAGTTATGATGGAATGAAAATTACAAGTAAGATTCCAGATAATACTACTTATGTAAGTGGTTCTTGTGATCCAACTTGTAATTATAATTCTTCTACTCGTACAATCTCTTGGAATGTTGCATCTTTAGCGGCTGATAAGTCTAAAACATATAAATATAAAGTAACTGTAGGTGATACTAGTAAAGTTGTTAATGAAGGTATGAAGTTAACGACACCAAATGGTTATACTTTGCAATTAGCTAGGATCGAGACTAAAGTTAATCCAACATTTACTAAAAGAGATATAGAAACTATGCATACAAATATTAATAAATTTAAGAGCTTAGTAAGTTCTAAGAAAATAAAATATGATGGTTCATCTTCTTCTGGCGATAATATTAGTTTGGATAAAATAACAAATGAAAGTATTTCACAGTTAGGTTTTATTAGGTCAATGTATTTTAATACTTTTGGTATTGATTTAAGTTTTGTTACAAATGCGAATGTAAAGTCGGCTATTTTTGATAAAAATAGTGCAAAGGATTATGCAAGAAAGACAAGTAGTGAAGTTTCTTCTCTAACTAATGATAATTATAAAAAAATTAATAATATGTTAGTAAATGGATTTTATGGTGGAACTTATTTGAGAGGAAATGACGCTGGTGATAGGGCTGGAATGCTTCGTGTTAGTGATTTAGAAGTTGGGGATATTATCATGACTTATTATACAAGTGATAGTACTGTTGCTAAATCGGTATCATCATATTTATATTTGGGAACAGATGCTGATAGTTTGCATTATTTTGCAAGGTTTACTAAAGATGATGGTATAGTTATATATTCAAAAGCTTCCAGTTCCTTAAAATCTGGTTATAAGATATTTAAAGAATTCTATTCTAAAGATTTATTTGTGGTATTAAGACCTTTGCAAGTTTATGGTACAACAATTAAATATAATTATAATGGTGGAAGTGGAAATTATTCATCTTATACAGCTTATTCCAAATATAGAAATTTATATACAACTCCTACAAAATCTAATCAGACATTAAGTTTGGTTTATAATAAAACAGTTGATAGTAGTTATAAGAGTTCATATTCTTTTTCGTATACTTTTGGTGGATGGTATAGTGATGCTGGTTTAACTAAAAAAGTAAGTAATTCTACTACTTTAGCTTCTAGTTCTTATCATAGTTTATATGCAAAATGGAATACAACTTCAATTAAGTTGCCTAATCCTACAGTTAGTGGATATAAATTAGAAGGCTGGTATAGTGATGCTGGTTTAACTAAAAAAGTTGCGGCAGGAAATAGTGATTATATGCTTATGAAATCAACAACTTTATATGGAAAGTGGAAAGCTAATTCTTACCAAGTTAAATATAATGCCAATGGTGGTACTGGTACGATGGCTAATAGTACTTTTACTTATGGCAAAACATCTAATTTAAGAGCAAATACATTTACTAAAAATGGATATGTTTTTAATGGATGGAGTACTTCTTCTTCTGGAAGTGTTAAATATAAAGATAAAGCAAGTGTTAGTAATTTGACAACAGGTACAAATGTAGTTAATTTATATGCCGTATGGAAAGAAGCAGAAAAAGTAGTTGTTGAAGTAAGTGTTAATAAAGGAACTAGTAATTCTTCTTCAAAAACTATTGTAAAAGGTAGTACAGCTAGTTTTACTTTAACTCCTAATACTGGTTATAGTAATGGTACTGTTAGTTGTACTAATAATCAAAAGGCTTCTTTTGATGGTATTACTTTAAAAGTTATTAATGTTACTTTAAAAACTTTATGTACTGTTACTTATAGTCCTAACAAATATAATGTTAAATATAATCCTAATGGTGGTGTTGGTACAATGGCTAATAGTATACATACGTATAGTATTAGTCAAAAGCTAAGTGCTAATGCTTTTAAAAAGACCGGTTATGTTTTTAAAGGATGGTCATTATCAACAACTGGAAGTGTAAAATATAAAGATGGTGCAAGTGTTAGTAATTTAACAACTGGAACAAACACAATTAATCTTTATGCTCAATGGTCTCCTAATTCTTATCAAGTTAAATATAATGCTAATGGTGGTGTTGGTACAATGGATAACAGTATTTATACTTATGATACTGCTAGTCATTTAAAGTCTAATACTTATAAGAAAGATGGGTATATATTTGCTGGTTGGAGTACATCTGGTAATGGAGTGGTTGTTTATTTAGATAATCAAAATATAAAAAATTTAACAACCGGTACTAATGTGGTTAATTTATATGCAGTATGGCAAAAGAAAACTAATAATGATATTACAGTTACTTTAAATGTAGAAAAAGGAAGTTCTAGTCCAAAAACTCGAGTTGTCGTTAAAGGACAAAATACAACGTTTATATTAAATCCTAATATAGGTTATGGAAATGGTAAAGTAACTTGTACTAATAATCAAAAAGGAGTATTAAATGGTAATACTTTAATTATAAATAATGTAACTTCTAATACTACTTGTACTGTTAAATATTCGGTTAATACATATAATATTAAATATAATTCTAATGGTGGAATTGGTACAATGGATAACAGTATTCATACTTATAATCAAGTGGCAAGTTTATCTAAGAATAAATTTAGCAAAAATGGTTATAATTTTAAAGGATGGTCTTTATCTAGTAATGGAAAGTTAGAGTTTATTGATGAGTCAAAAGTAAAAAATTTAACAACAAGTACAAACGATGTTAATTTATATGCTGTATGGGAAAAGATTGCTTATAATATTTCTTATGATTTAGATGGTGGTTTAATAGAAAATGAACTTAAAGAATATGATATAGAAACAAATAATATTACTTTAGCTATTCCCAATAAAAAAGGATATGAGTTTGTTGGATGGACAGGTTCGAATGGTACTACTCCAGAAAAAACAGTTGTTATTAATAAAGGAACTTATGGTGATTTAAGTTATAAAGCAAATTGGAAAGATGGCGAATATACAATTCTTTATAATAGTGATTCATTTGGTAAAATAACAGGTATTACTAGCGAAAAGGTTAAGTTTAAAGGAAATCCTAGTGGAACAACTAAGTCTATTAATGATGGTTATTTTGATTTGAAATGGGCTGTTAACAAAGATGTAACTTTGAATAATGGAAAGACTATTAAAAAAGGGGAAGCTATAACTTTAGAACAAATTAAAGAAATATCGGTTGACGATGATTTAATTATTACAGCATATCACTATAAAACAAAGATTTTTGTAAGTTATGGTAATGATGATAATGGTAAAGTTATAGGAATTGTTAATGAGGATGTTGCTGTTAATGGAAATCTTTTAGGAACTGAAGTCCAAGCTAATAAAGGATATGTATTTTCTCATTGGATTGCTGATAAAGATGTTAAACTATCAACTGGTAAAATAATTATTGCAAATAATGTTATTTCTAATGAAGAGTTAACAAAAATTATCGTAGTTGAAGATTTAGATTTAAAAGCTGTATTTGTTGGTGTTGATTATGATATAGTATATCAAAGTGATATTAATGGACAGATTGTTGGATTAAATAAGGAAACTAAAAAGTATCAACAAAATCCTAGTGGTACTAGTGTTGTGTCAAAAACTGGATATGTTTTTGCTTATTGGATGGCTAATCAAGATGTAATTTTAAATGATGGTTCGATTATAAAGAAAAATAGTATGATTACTAATGAAGAGTTAATGAAAGTTTCGATTGATAACAATGTCATATTTACAGCAAAAAATTCTAATGATATTTTAAAGGTTTTTTATAAAGCAAAAGATAATATTAAAATTGAAGGTAATGATAGTGAAGAAGTTAGTTATGATTCTAATCCAAAAGGAATTAAAATAGTAACTGATAATAATAAAAAAGTTGTTTGGACAGCTGATCATGATATTGTTTTAAAAGATGATACAAAGATATATGCTGGTCAAAAAATTACTGATGAACAACTTAAAAATATAATAGTAAAAGATGATTTAATATTAACTGTTCAATATGCTATAGAAGTAGAAAATAAAAATGATAATAATATAAATTTAAATATTTTTATTATTATTGGCATTGTTTTATTATTAGTTTTTGGATTGATTATATTTTTAATAAAAAAGAAGAAGTCATTAGAAGAATAAAAATAGTTAGATAATACTAACTATTTTTTTTGTTTGATTATAGTTTTATGTTCGATTGTTTTTTTAATTGATTAGTGATAAAATAACATGCGATAAGAAAGGAGATGGACATTATGTTTAATTTAGTATCTAAGTATAATCCTAGTGGTGATCAACCTAAAGCTATAAATGAATTAGTATCTGGGATTAAGTCTGGTAAAAAAGAACAAGTTTTATTAGGTGCAACTGGAACTGGTAAGACGTTTACTATTGCTAATGTAATTAAAGAAGTAAATAAACCTACTTTAGTTCTTGCTCATAATAAGACTTTGGCAGGACAATTATATTCTGAACTAAAGGAATTATTTCCTGAAAATAGAGTTGAGTATTTTGTATCTTACTATGATTATTATCAACCTGAAGCATATGTTCCTTCGACTGATACTTATATTGAAAAAGATTCTTCTATCAATGATGAAATAGATGAACTTCGCCATGCAGCAACAAGCGCTTTGCTTTCTCGTGATGATGTTATTGTTGTAGCATCAGTTTCTTGTATTTACGGGATTGGTGAAGTTGATGAATATCGTAACAAAATGCTTACTTTAAATGTTGGAGACGAGATTGAGAGAAATGTTGTACTCAATAAACTTGTTGATATGTTATTTGAAAGAAATGATCTTGATTTTAAACGTGGAACTTTTCGTGTTAGGGGAGATGTTTTAGAAATAATTCCTGCCAGTGAGAGAAATACTGGTTATCGAATTGAATTTTTTGGAGATGAAATAGATCGTATTAGTGAAATAGATACATTAACTGGAGCTATTAAAGTTAATAAGAAAACTATTTCTATATTTCCTGCTAGTCACTTTGTTATTAGTGAAGATAAATTAGAAGCAGCGATTTCTCGTATTAAATCAGAAATGGAAGAAAGGGTTGCTTATTTTAAAGAAAATAATAAACTTATTGAAGCTCAAAGAATTGAACAAAGAACTAATTACGATATGGAAATGTTAAAAGAGACTGGTTTTTGTACAGGAATAGAGAATTATTCTAGACAAATGGCTGGACGTAAAGAAGGAGAAACTCCTACAACTTTAATGGATTTTTTTCCTGATGATTATTTATTAGTAGTTGATGAATCACATGTTACACTTCCACAAGTTAGAGGAATGTATAATGGAGATAGAGCTAGAAAGATGAATTTAGTTGAATTTGGATTTAGACTTCCAAGTGCGCTTGATAATAGACCTCTTCAATTTGATGAGTTTGAGAAGAAAATTAATCAAGCAATATATGTGTCTGCTACTCCTGGTGATTATGAACTTGAACATGTTGATAATATGTTTGTAGAACAAATTATTCGTCCAACTGGTCTTCTTGATCCGATTGTTGAAGTTAGACCTACTGAAGGTCAAATTGATGATTTGGTTGGTGAAATACGTGATCGAATTGATAGAAATGAAAGAGTTTTAGTTACAACATTAACAATTCGTATGGCAGAAGAGCTTACTAATTATTTAAAAGAAATAGATATTAAAGTTGCATATTTACATAGTGAAGTAAAAACATTAGAACGTATGCGTATTATTCGTGATTTGCGTTTAGGTAAATATGATTGTATTGTTGGTATAAATTTACTTCGTGAAGGGATTGATATTCCGGAAGTTAGTTTAATAGCAATTTTAGATGCTGATAAGGAAGGTTTCTTGAGAAGTAGTCGTAGTTTAGTTCAAACTATTGGGCGTTGTGCTCGTAATAGTAATGGACGCTGTATTATGTATGGGGATAAGATTACTGATTCAATGGATTATGCAATTAAAGAAACAGCAAGACGTAGAAGTATTCAAGAAGCATATAATGAAGAACATGGTATTATTCCTAAAACAATAATTAAAGAAGTTCGTGATTTGATTAGTAATGTTGATGATGATTCTAAAAATAAGAAATCTACTAAAAAGATGTCTAAGGCAGAATATGAAAGAACGATTGAGTCGCTTGAACAAGAAATGCGTGAGGCTGCAAAAAATCTTGATTTTGAACGAGCTATGGAACTTAGAGATATATTATTTGAATTAAAGAGTGATTAGTATGAAAAAGTTTAAAAAAATATATATAGAAATAACAAATATTTGTAATTTAAATTGTAGTTTTTGTCATAATACTAAAAGAGAAAAGAAATTTATGAATGTTTCGGAATTTTCACATATAATTGATGAAATAAAGTCATATACTGATTATATTTATCTTCATGTGAAAGGGGAACCTTTATTAAATCCTAATTTAGATCTTTTTTTGGATATTTGTGATAAAAATAAAATAAAAGTTAATATTACAACTAATGGTACATTATTAAAGAAAAATTATGATGTACTTAAAAAACATAAATGTTTAAGACAAATAAATGTATCTCTTCATTCGGAAAATGATGAAGATGAATATTTAGATAATGTTTTTGATGTGTGTAAAGTATTATCAGAAACTGTTTATATAAGCTATAGATTTTGGACATTACAAAACAATGTTTTAGATAAAAAAGCAATAGATGTTGTTAAAGAAATTATTTCTTATTATAGTTTATCAACAGAAATTGTGGATAAGTTATATACTGATAAACAAATTAAGATTTGTAATAATACTTATGTTAATAAAGATAATTTATTTGAATGGCCAAGTTTAAAAAATAAGCGTGAAAGTAATGGTTATTGTCATGGTACAATTGATCATATTGGAATATTAGTTGATGGTACTGTTGTTCCTTGTTGCTTAGATGGGGAAGGAATTACTAATTTAGGAAATATTTTATCAACAAGTTTTGTGGATATTTTAAATAGTGATAGATTTATAAATATGTGTGAAGGTTTTAGAAATAATATTTGTACTGAGGAATTATGTAAAAAATGCAGATTTAAAGATAGGTTTAGGTGATAATATGAATGAAATTGTTATTAAAGGGGCAAGAGAAAATAATTTAAAGAATATTAATTTAACTCTTCCTAAAGATAAATTAATTGTCATGACTGGAGTTAGTGGAAGTGGTAAAAGTAGTTTAGCTTTTGATACTATTTATGCTGAAGGGCAAAGACGTTATGTAGAAAGTCTTAGCGCTTATGCTAGACAGTTTTTAGGTGGAACAGAGAAACCTGATGTTGATAGTATTGAAGGATTATCTCCAGCTATTAGTATTGATCAAAAAACAACGAGTAAGAATCCTAGATCAACAGTTGGGACTGTAACGGAAATATATGATTATTTGCGTCTTTTATATGCTCGTATTGGTGTTCCTTATTGTCCAACCCATAATATTCCAATTAGTAGTCAAAGTGTAGATGAGATAGTTAATAGGATTCTTGAATTTGATGAAGGTACTAAGTTAATTATAATGGCTCCTGTTGTTCATGGTGAAAAGGGAGAACATAAAGATTTAATTGAGAAACTTAGAAGTGATGGTTATGCAAGAATTCGTATTAATGGTGAGGTTCGTGATCTTGCTGAGGAGATATCTTTAGATAAAAATATTAAAGATGATATTGATGTTGTAATAGATAGATTAGTTATTAAAGATGGAATTAGAAGTAGATTGTTTGAATCTGTAGAAGCAGCAACTAAATTAGCTTCAGGGAAAGTTATTGTTGATGTAGTTGGTCAAAAAGAAATTTTATTTTCAGAAAATTTTGCTTGTCCTTACTGTGATTTTTCAATTCCAGAATTAGAACCACGCATGTTTAGTTTTAATGCTCCTTTTGGTGCTTGTCATGATTGTAATGGGCTAGGTATTAAGTTAAATATTGATGCTGATTTAGTGGTTCCAGATAAAACTAAAAGTATTAATGAAGGATGTATTGTTACAGCAAATGATGATCAAGAAAGTATTGATTATAAAAAACTTGAATGTGTTTGTAAGCACTATAAAATTGATATGGATAAACCATTTGAAAAGTTATCTAAAGCTAGTCGTGAAATAGTTTTATATGGTAGTCCTGATATAGTTCAATTTAAATATTCTACTCGTAGTGGTAATCAGTATAATCAACGTGATTTTTATGAAGGAGTTGTTAATAATCTTCAAAGAAGATATATGGAGACATCTAGTAGTTGGATTCGTGATTGGTTAGAAAATTATATGGTTGAATCTGAATGTGAAACTTGTCATGGAGCACGTCTTGCTGATTGGGTTTTATCAGTTAAAGTAGGAAAGAAAAATATTTATGAATTAACATGTTTAAGTATTAAAGATATGATTGAGTTTTTAGAAAAAATTAAACTTACTACTTTTCAAGAACAAGTAGCAAAGCTATTATTAGTTGAAATAAAAAATAGATTAATTTTTTTGAAAAATGTAGGTTTAGAATATTTAACACTTAATCGTATGGCAGGAACATTAAGTGGTGGTGAAAGTCAAAGAATAAGACTTGCGACACAAATTGGTTCGCGTTTAACTGGTGTATTATATGTACTTGATGAGCCTAGTATTGGACTTCATCAAAGAGATAATGAAAAACTTATTAATACTTTAAAAGAAATGCGTGATTTGGGTAATACTTTAGTTGTTGTTGAACATGATACTGATACAATGCTTGCATCTGATTATCTAGTTGATATTGGACCTCTTGCAGGAGATCAGGGTGGAGAAGTTATGGCTTTTGGTACTCCTGAAGAAGTTATGAAAAATCCTAATAGTTTAACTGGTAAGTATTTAAATGGTGAACTTTGTATAGAAATTCCTAAAAAACGTCGTAAAGGCAATGGTAAATTTATTGAAATAAAGGGTGCTAAGGAAAATAATTTAAAAAATATAGATGTTAAGTTTCCTTTAGGAACATTTACGTGTGTATGTGGAGTTAGTGGTAGTGGAAAGAGTAGTTTAACTATGTCTATTTTATCTAGAGCTGCTAGAGATCATATATATAAGATAAAAGAAAAACCTGGTAAACATAAGAAAATTATTGGTTTAGAAAATATAGATAAAGTAGTTGAAATAACTCAAAACCCAATAGGAAGAACACCACGTAGTAATCCAGCTACTTATACTGGAGTATTTGATGATATTCGTGAACTTTTTACTACGACTAAAGAAGCTAAGATGTATGGGTTTGGTAAAAATAGATTTTCATTTAATGTGAAAGGTGGAAGATGTGAAGCTTGTCGTGGAGATGGGGTTAAAAAAATAGAAATGCATTTCTTACCTGATGTATATGTTCCATGTGAAGTGTGTCATGGTAGTAGATATAATACTGAAACTTTAAATATAAAATATAAAGGAAAAAATATAGCTGACGTACTTGATATGAGAATTAGTGAAGCTTTAGAGTTTTTTGAACATATTCCTAAAATTAAAAATAAGATTCAGGTACTAGAAGATGTTGGACTTGGTTATGTTAAATTAGGACAAAGTGCAACTACTTTGTCAGGAGGAGAAGCAGCGCGTGTAAAACTTGCTAAAGAACTTCAAAAGAAAGCAACAGGAAAAACGTTATTTATTATGGATGAACCTACTACTGGTCTACATATTCATGACATTAAAAGACTTCTTGCAATTATACAGAAAATAGTAGATAATAAAGATACAGTAATAGTAATAGAACATAATCTAGATATGATTAAAACTGCTGATTATATAATTGATTTAGGACCTGAAGGTGGAGATGGTGGAGGTAATATTGTTGTTACTGGTACACCTGAGGAAGTAATTAAATGTTCTTCATCTTATACAGGAAAATTTTTAGGGAAAATATTAGGTGAGTAAATGAAAGAGAAAGCGAGA
Organism: Bacilli bacterium; assembly: GCA_017436345.1. Lineage (GTDB taxonomy): Bacteria > Bacillota_I > Bacilli_A > RF39 > UBA660 > RUG11788. Next base: position 155,518 of record JAFSDH010000005.1, on the reverse strand, counting down.
AAGAAAAAAATTATTAAACTAATTGGTGCAGTGGCTCAATGGTTGGTTTATATGTTTGCTTATACATTAGTATTTATGTTTGTTGATTATGTATTTGATTCTTTTGTTGTTGATGATAATCATTTCATACGTTATTCATTTATTAGTGTAATACTTATATATGTATTAAATAAAACTGTTAAACCTATTCTGTTTCGCTTAACTTTGCCAATAACAGGATTAACATTAGGTCTTTTCTATTTTGTAAATAATGTAATTATTTTGAAAATAGTTGAGTTTATTATGAATGGTAGAATTGAATTCAATAGTTTACCAATTTTGTTTTTTATATCAATTGTAATGTCTTTTTTAAATGTTGTTATAGAAAATGTTATTGTAAAACCTTTTATAAAGAAGGTGAAATCTTATGAGTAGGGTTGCACTTGATTTAGGATTTATACAAATTTATTGGTATTCAATAATGATTGCTTTAGGGTTATTTGTTGGTGTATCAATAATTTTGATAGAGGCAAAACGCCAAAAAATATCTGATGATTATATGATAAATATGATTTTTTTGGGAACTTTAATTGCAATTTTTGGAGCGAGATTATATTATGTAATATTTAATTGGAGTTATTACAGTAATCATTTGATCGAAGCTTTTGAAATATGGAATGGTGGTTTAGCAATACATGGTGCGATGTTATTTGGTGGATTATTCATTATATATTATTCGCATAAGAATAAACAAAATTTTGCTAAAATAATTGATATTATTGTTGTTGGTTTAATAATTGGACAAGCTATTGGTAGATGGGGAAATTTTTTTAATCAAGAGGCTTATGGAAGTATCGTTACATTAGAATATTTACAAAATCTTAATTTACCAGAATTTATAATAAATGGAATGAAGATAGGTAGTAGTTATTATCATCCAACATTCTTGTATGAAAGTATTTGGTGTTTGATTGGATTTATTATGTTATTAATAGCAAGAAGATTTAGATATATTCATGTTGGACAAATAACAGCGCTTTATATGATGTGGTATGGGTTAGGACGTTTTATTATTGAAGGACTTAGAACTGATAGTCTGATGTTTGGTAGTTTTAAGATGGCTCAGTTAGTTTCGATTTTGATGATTTTATTTGGACTGGGATTATTTATATATAAATATAGAAAATCTAGATTTGATGATCGATATAATATTAATAATGATTAAAAAGTAATTATTGACTTAAAAACACTTTTATGTTATTTTAATGGTGACACGTATAAGTGTTTTTATTTTGGTAAAATATTTAGTTAGGGGAGTAGTTTTTATGGAAAAACAAACAAAGAAAGTAACTAAGAAAAAAACAGTTGCTAAGGATGTAAAAGAAGAAAAAGTATTAAAAGAAAAAGATACTAAAAAGAAAACAACTGGAACAAAAAAAGAAAAAGTAGAAAATAATAAGAAAAATGTTAAAACTACAAAAAAAGATAATAAACCTAAAAAAGAAAAGAAAGAAAGTTTCTTTAAGGGTGTAAAAAGTGAAATGTCTAAAGTGGTATGGCCAACAAAGAAAAATATGGTTAAGTATTCAATTGCTACACTTGTCTTTATTATATTTTTTGCATTATATTTCTATGGTATAGAAGTAATAATGGCTTGGTTAAAATCAATTATTGTTGTTATGTAGGAGAAAAAATTATGGATAAACAATGGTATGTAGTTAATACTTACTCTGGGCATGAGAGTAAAGTAAAAGAAAAATTAGAAATGCGTGCTGAATCAATGGATATGAAAGATTACATCTATAGAGTAATTATTCCAGAACAAAAAGAAATTGAAGTTAAAGACGGGGTTCAAAAAGAAAAAATTAAAAAAATGTTCCCTGGTTATGTATTAATTGAAATGGTAATGAGTGATGAAGCTTGGTATGTAGTTAGAAATACTCCAGGTGTTACTGGATTTATAGGATCAAGTGGTAAGGGGGCAAAACCTACACCATTACAACCATATGAAGTAGATAATATTTTAGGAAATATGGGTATTAGTAGATTCGATGTAGATAATGAATTAGAAGTTGGAGCTAAGGTTAAGATTATTGCTGGACCATTTACTGGAATGTATGGTACAGTTGATAGCTTAGATGTTCCAAATCAAAAGTTATTATTAAATGTTGATTTATTTGGACAAGAAACTTCTGTTGAAGTAGAAATGTCTCAAATTGAAATAGCAATAGACTAATTTTAGAAAAATACTTGATTTTTAAAATCTTGTATGTTATTATTGAAGCGCTATATTGAAATTTATATAGTTAGAAATAAGTGGGAAGCGCGGATCTTGGCTATTTGGACCACTCGCGAAAACGAAATAAAATATATAGGAGGTGTTTTTCGTGGCAAAAGAAGTTGTTAGAAAAATTAAATTACAAATTCAAGCTGGAAAAGCTACACCTGCTCCACCAGTTGGAACAGTATTAGGACCAGCAGGAATTAATTTACAAGAATTCTGTACTAAATATAATGATGCAACTAGAGATAAAATGGGAGATGTATTACCTGTTGAAATTTCAATTTATGATGATAGAAGTTTTGATTTCGTAATTAAAACTCCACCTACTGCATTTTTATTAAAGAAAGCAGCTAAAATCGATAAAGGTTCTATTAAAGGATCTAAAGAAACTGTTGCAACTCTTACTAAAGATCAAATTAGAGAAATTGCAGAAATTAAATTACCAGATTTAAATGCTTATACAGTTGAAGAAGCTATGAAAATTGTTGAAGGTACTGCTCGTAATATGGGTATTGCTATTCAAGAATAATTTAAAAATATTAAGATAAGAAAAAAGTAATTTATTATACATATAGGTTTATACCTATGTGGGAGGATAATCCGCATATACCACATAAGGAGGAAATGAAATGAAAAATAGAGGGAAAAAGTATGTAGAAGCTGTTTCTAAAATTGAAAAAGGAAAAGCTTATACAAAAGAAGAAGCTGCAAAGTTAGTTAAAGAAACTTCTGTTAGCAAATTTGTTTCATCTGTTGAAATTGCTGTTAGACTTAACTTAGATACTAAAAAAGCTGACCAACAATTAAGAGGTGCAATTGTACTTCCTAATGGAACAGGAAAAACTAAGAAAGTATTAGTAGTTGCAAGAGGAGAAAATGCTAAGAAAGCAGAAGCAGCAGGAGCTGATTTTGTTGGTGACGTAGATATACTAGAAAAAATTGAAAAAGAAAACTGGTTCGGATTTGATGTAATGATCGCTACACCAGATATGATGCCATTACTTGGTAAATTAGGTAGAGTATTAGGACCTCGTGGATTAATGCCAAACCCTAAAACTGGAACTGTTACAGTAGATGTAGAAAAAGCAGTTAGCGAAGTTAAAGCTGGACGTGTTGAATATAGAACTGATAGTTTTGGTAATGTACATGGAATTATCGGTAATACTGACTTTACTGAAGAAAAATTGGTTGAAAACATGGATGCATTCATGGCTACTTTATTAAAAGTTAAACCAGCTACAGTAAAAGGTGAATATATTAAAAACATTTCTATAGCTAGTACTATGGGTCCTGGAATTAAAGTTAGTGCAAATTCTTTTGACAAATAGTAATTAGTAATATATAATATTAATTGATTTTGGTGCCATAGACAGTAGGTATAAAAGTAAATCCTACCGAGGACTTAGTAAAAAATAACTATTGGGTCTTTATGTCTATGATGTAGAGACCTTTTTTGTGGCACTTTTAAATATAATAGGAGGTGTTAAGATGGCAAACGCAAAGATTCTAGCAGCAAAACAAGTTGTTATTGATGAAATTAAAGATCGTGTTCAAAATAGTGCATCTGTAATTTTATTCGATTATCGTGGAATTACTGATAATGAAGCTAAAGAACTAAGAATCAAATTAAGAGAAAATAACGCTGATTATAAAGTATATAAAAATACTTTAATGGCTAGAGCTTTATCAGATTTAAATATTGATATTGATGCAAGTTTAGTTGGACCTAGTGCTATGGCATTTGGTGAAGATCAAATTGCAGCAGTTAAAGTATTAGCTGATTTTGCTAAAACAAACCAAGCATTAGTTTTAAAAGTTGGTATTATTGATGGAGAAGTTTCTGACAAAGAAAAGTTAGATGCTTTAGCAACAATCCCTTCAAGAGAAGGACTACTTACTATGCTTGCTGCGGGTATGATGGGTATTGCAAAAGATTTATCTATTTGCTTAGACTTATATGCTCAACAAAAAGAAGAACAATAAAATTGAATTAAAAAAATATAATATTTAAAATAGGAGGAAAATAAAATGGCTAAATTAACAAGAGATGAATTTATAAGTGCTTTAAAAGAAATGAACCTTTTAGAAATTAAAGAATTAGTAGACGCAATGAAAGAAGAATTTGGAGTAGATCCAAGTGCTGTTGCTGTTGCTGCACCTGCTGCAGGAGCTCAAGAAGCTGCTGGACCAAGCGTTGTTACTGTAACATTAGTTAACGCTGGGGCTGCTAAAATCAACGTTATCAAAGTAATTAAAGAAATTACTGGATTAGGATTAAAAGAATCTAAAGATATCGCTGACAATGGTGGAGCTATTAAAGAAGGTATTTCTGTTGACGAAGCAAATGACATCAAAGCTAAATTAGAAGAAGCTGGAGCAGAAGTAGAAGTTAAATAATTTTGCTTAGCTTTTAAGGAATCACATTAGTGGTTCTTTTTTTGTGTTAAATTTTTGTAAAATTTTAAAAACTTGAAAAATATCTATAATTAACTTAATTGATTTTACTGGATAATTATAGTAAAATATGCTTGAAAGGAGAGTTAACTATAATTTTATTTTATAGTTAACTCTTTTTATTTTAACGAGGTGTTTATGGGACAATATTTTAGTAATGAAGATTTAAAAAGTAATATTCAAAAATTTAATGTTGATATTCTCGGACATCGTTATTCTTTTTTTACTGATAATGGAGTTTTTTCGAAAGATAAACTTGATTTTGGGACAAGAGTACTTTTAGAAAATATACCATTATCTATTTTGCATGGAAGAATACTTGATGTTGGATGTGGATATGGTGTTATTGATATTATTTTAGGTAAAATTGTAGATGCTGAATTTTTAGGAGTTGATGTTAATAGAAGGGCTCTTCACTTAGCAGATATGAATAAGAAAGAAAATAAGTTAAATAATGTTTCTTTCTTAGAAAGTAGTTGTTATGAAAAAGTGGAAGGTAAGTTTAATTATATAATTACTAATCCACCAATAAGAGCTGGTAAGAAAATTGTTTATGAAATCGTAATGGGGGCTAAAGATTATTTAGAAGATAATGGATCTTTATTTATTGTTGTTCGTAAGGAACAAGGAGCTAAGTCGATGATAAGAGATTTAGAGAAAATATATAAAGTAGAAGTACTAAATAAAATAAAAGGTTTTTTTGTAATTAAATGCGATTTAGATTGACTTATTGCTCAATCTATGTTAATAATATAAATTGGCAACGTATTATTTGTTAATAATTATGTTCTTTGATTAAATATACTGTTAGGGGTGAATTTTAGTGGCATATAAGATAGTAAATTGTGGTGACCACCGTCAAAGAAGAAGTTTTTCTAGAATTAGAAATACTTACGAGCTAAAGGATTTATTAGAAATCCAAAAGAAATCATATCAATGGTTTGTAGAAACTGGTATTAAAGAAGTTTTCGAAGACTTATTCCCCGTTGAAAATTTCTCAGGTACATTATCATTAGAATTTGGAGATTATCATTTTGATGAACCAAGATATTCTATTAAACAAAGTAAAGATAGAGAGACAACTTTCGCTGCGCCTTTAAAAGTTGAAGTGCGTCTTTTTAATCATGAAACTGGGGAAGTAAAAGAACAAGAAATTTTCTTGGGAGATATGCCTGTTATGACAGATAGTGGTACATTTGTTATTAATGGTGCTGAACGTGTAATTGTATCACAATTAGTTAGATCTCCAAGCGTTTATTTCAATAAAGAAATAGATAAAAATGGTAGACCTTGTATTACATCACAAATAATTCCAACACGTGGAACTTGGCTTGAATTTGAAACAGATGCCAGGGATGTTTTGTATGTAAGAATTGATAGAACTAGAAAAGTTCCAATTACTACATTGTTACGTGCTTTTGGATTATCAAGTGATGAAGAAATTATTAAATTATTTGGTAAAGATGAATATTTAGAAAATACTTTAGCAAAAGATTCAACAAGAAATACAGATGAAGCTTTAATCGAGATTTATGAAAAATTAAGACCAGGAGAACCAGCTACACTTGATTCTTCTAAGAACCAAATTATTACTAGATTCTTTGATGAGTTTAGATATGATTTAGCTAAAGTTGGTCGTTATAAATTTAATCGTAAATTAAATGTTTTAGATAGAGTTTTAGGACTTACTCTAGCTGAAGATATTAAAGTAGATGGAGAAGTTGTAGTAGCAAAAGATACTGTTATTAATAAAGATGTTCTTGATACTTTAAAACCAATTTTTGCTGATGGATATAATGTTAAAGAAGCAAAAATTAATGAAGAATTAGATGGATTTAATAAAATTCAAACTTTAAAAGTTTATAATCCTAATGATAAAAAAGAAGTTATTAATTTAATAGGTAATGATCAAACATTAGAAGTTAAGAGATTAACTATTTCAGATGTTTATGCATCAGTATCATATTATTTAAATTTATTAAAGGGATTTGGAAATATTGATGAAATTGACCATTTAGGAAATCGTCGTATTCGTCAAGTTGGGGAATTATTACAAAACCAATTTAGAATTGGGGTTTCTCGTATGGAAAGAGTTATTCGTGAAAGAATGACTACTCAAGAAATGGAAGAAGTTACTCCAAAAACTTTAATTAATATTAGACCAATTACTGCTGCGATGAAAGAATTCTTTGGAAGCAGCCAATTATCTCAATTTATGGACCAAACTAACCCTATAGCTGAGTTAACAAATAAGAGACGTTTATCTGCGTTAGGTCCAGGTGGATTATCTAGAGATAGAGCTGGTACTGAAGTTCGTGACGTTAATGCATCACACTATGGTCGTATTTGTCCAATTGAGTCTCCAGAAGGACAAAACATTGGGTTAATTACATCTTTAGCAAGTTATGCTAAGATTGATGATTATGGATTTATTATGACTCCATATAGAAAAGTTGTTGATAAGAAATTAACTGATCAAGTTGATTACTTAACTGCTGATGAAGAAGCAGATATCATCATTTCTTTAGCTACAGTTAATGTAGATGAAAATGATGTAATGATAGATGATTTAGTTCCTGCTAGATATCGTGGTGAAAATATTTTAGTTAAACCTGAACAAGTTGACTATGTAGACGTATCACCTCAACAAGTTGTAGCGGTTACTACAAGTTGTATTCCATTCCTTGAACATGATGATGCTACTCGTGCATTAATGGGTGCTAACATGCAACGTCAATCTGTACCACTTTTAAGAGCAGAAGCTCCATTTGTTGGTACTGGTGTTGAATATGTAGCAGCTAGAGATAGTGGTGCCGTTGTAGTTTGTAAGGCTGATGGTGTAGTTGATTATGTTGATGCTAGAAAGATTGTTGTAAAAACAGCTGGAGGAAAAGATGAATATTTCTTAGCTAACTTTGAACTATCTAATGCTGGTACATGTCAACATCAAAGACCTATTGTTAAAGTAGGAGATCAAGTTAAACGTGGAAGCGTTATAGCTGATGGACCAAGTACAGATAAAGGTGAATTAGCACTTGGTAAAAACGTAGTTGTAGCATTTATGACATTTAATGGATATAACTATGAAGATGCTGTTATTTTAAATGAAAATCTAGTTAAAGATGATGTATATACAGGTATTCACTTAGAAGACTTTGAAATGCAATGTCGTGAAACTAAATTAGGACCTGAAGAAATCACTCGTGATATTCCTAATGTTAGTGATGAAGCTAGAAAGAACTTAGATGAAAATGGTATTGTAATTGTTGGTACTGAAGTTAAAGAAGGAGATATCCTTGTTGGTAAAGTTACTCCTAAAGGAATGGCTGAACTTACTTCAGAAGAAAAATTATTACATGCAATCTTTGGAGAAAAAACTCGTGAAGTTAGAGATACTTCTTTACGTGTTCCACATGGTGGAGACGGTATTGTTCATGATGTTAAAATCTTCTCAAGAAAAGATAATGATGAATTACCAGCTGGTGTAAGCAAAGTAATTCGTGTATATATAGCTCAAAAGAGAAAAATCCAAGTTGGGGATAAAATGTCAGGGCGTCATGGTAATAAAGGGGTTATTTCATTAATTCTTCCTCAAGAAGATATGCCTTATTTACCAGATGGTAGACCAGTTGATATTATTCTTAACCCACAAGGGGTTCCTTCTCGTATGAATATTGGACAAATTCTTGAGTTACACTTAGGTATGGCTGCTAAAAAACTTGGTGTGCATGTAGCTACTCCAGTATTTGATGGGGCTAAGACTCAAGATATAGCTGATATGATGGCTGAAGCTGGTATGGATCCAGATGGAAAAACTATTCTATATAATGGACGTACTGGTGAACCGTTTGATAATAGAGTATCTGTTGGTGTAATGTATATGATTAAACTACACCACATGGTAGATGATAAATTACATGCTCGTAGTACAGGTCCTTATTCTTTAGTTACACAACAACCACTTGGTGGTAAAGCTCAATTTGGTGGACAAAGATTTGGGGAAATGGAAGTTTGGGCTCTTGAAGCTTATGGTGCTTCTCATATATTACAAGAAATTTTAACAGTTAAATCTGATGACGTAGTTGGTCGTGTTAAAGTATATGAATCAATCGTTAAGGGTGAAGATATTAATCAAGCTGGTGTTCCTGAATCATTTAGAGTATTGATGAAAGAATTCCAAGCTTTAGGATTAGATATTAGTATTGTTAATGATAAAAATGAAGAACTTCAATTAAAAGAAATTGAAGAAAGTGAATATAGAGAAGATATGAATACAAATATTGATGATATTGAACTTCCTGCAAGACCAGTATCAGATAATGATGAAGTAGTTGAAGATGACTACGAAGATGAAGAAGATGACTTTAAAGATGATTTAGATTCAATCGATGATGATGAATTTAATGAAGAACTTGAAAGTGAATTTGAAAATGAATTATTGAAAGGAGATGAAGCTTAATGATAGCAGTAAATGAATTTGAAGCTTTAAAAGTTGGAATTGCTTCTCCTGAAAAAATTCGTGAATGGTCTTATGGTGAAGTTAAAAAACCTGAAACTATCAATTATAGAACTTTAAGACCTGAAAGAGATGGTTTATTCTGCGAAAAAATATTCGGACCTACTAAAGATTTCGAATGTGCTTGTGGAAAATATAAAAGAGTAAGATATAAAAATATTGTTTGTGATAGATGTGGTGTTGAAGTTACTCGTGCAAAAGTTAGACGTGAGAGAATGGGACACATTGAACTAGCTAGTCCTGTTTCTCACATCTGGTTCTTTAAAGGTGTGCCTTCACGTATGGGTCTTGTTTTAGATATGAGTCCAAGAGATCTTGAAGAAGTATTATACTTTGTTAGTTATGTAGTAATCGATAAGGGTATTGCTCCTTTAGAAAACAAGCAAACTTTATCTGAAAAAGAATATAGACAATATTATGAAAAATATGGTAATGGTTTCAAAGTTGGAATGGGTGCTGAAGCTATTAAAGAACTTCTTAAAAATGTTGATTTAAAGAAAGAAATCGATGAAATTACAGAGGAATTAAAAACTGCACAAGGTCAAAAGAGAACTAGATTAGTAAAAAGAATTGATGTATTAAATGCATTCTATCAATCAAATCAAAGACCTGAATGGATGATTTTAGATGTTATTCCAGTTATTCCACCAGAACTTAGACCTATGATTCAATTAGATGGTGGTAGATTTGCTACATCTGATTTAAATGATTTATATAGACGTGTTATTAACCGTAATAATCGTTTAAAGAAATTATTAGATTTAAATGCTCCAGGTATCATTATTCAAAATGAAAAACGTATGTTACAAGAAGCAGTAGATGCTTTATTTGATAATGGAAGACGTGGAAGAAGTGTTACTGGTGCTGGAAATCGTCCTTTAAAATCTTTATCTAGTATGTTAAAAGGTAAACAAGGTCGTTTCCGTCAAAACTTATTAGGAAAACGTGTCGACTACTCTGGACGTAGCGTTATCGTAGTTGGACCAAGCTTAAAGATGTATCAATGTGGTATTCCTAAAGAAATGGCTTTAGAATTATTTAAACCACATGTAATTAATGGTTTAGTATCTAAAGATATAGCTCATAATATTAAAGCTGCAAAGCGTTTAATTGAAAATAGAGATCCTCAAGTTTGGGATATTGTAGAAGAAGTTATTAAAGAACATCCAGTTATGTTAAACCGTGCTCCGACTCTACACAGACTTGGTATTCAAGCGTTTGAACCAGTATTAATTGGTGGTAAAGCTATTCGTCTTCACCCACTTGTTTGTCCTGCATTTAATGCTGACTTTGATGGTGACCAAATGGCTGTACACGTACCACTTTCTGAAGAAGCTCAAGCCGAAGCTAGAATGTTAATGCTTGGTGCAAACAATATCTTAAGTCCAAAAGATGGTAGTCCAATTGTTACTCCATCACAAGATATGGTTCTAGGTAACTATTACTTAACTATTGAAAGAGCTGGACTTGAAGGTGAAGGAAGAGTATTTAAAAACTCTAATGAAGCATTAATGGCATATGAAAGAAGAGAAATTACTCTTCATACAAGAATTGCTATTCCTGTTGATTCATTTAAATATAAATTATTTACTGAAAGTCAAAAAGGTAAATATTTAGTTACTACTGTAGGTAAGATTAAGTTTAATGAAATTTTACCAGATTCATTTGCATATATTAATGAACCTACAAATGATAATATTCAAAATATTACTCCTAATAAATATTTCATTGAAAAAGGAGAAAATATTGTTGAAAAAATTAAAGAAATGCCAGTTGTTAAAGCATTCCCTAAGGGAACTTTAGAAAGTATAATTGCTCAAATCTTCAAACGTTATAGAACTACTGAAACTTCTATAATGCTTGATAAGATGAAAGACTTAGGATTTAAATATTCTACAGTTGCTGGTATTACTGTTGCGGTTAGTGACATTGAAGTTAGTGAAACTAAAGAAGATGTTATTGCTGAAGCAACTAAAATGGTTGATAAAATTAATAAACAATATAATCGTGGTTTAATTACTGAAGAAGAAAGATTTGAAAAAGTTATTTCTACTTGGGATAGTGCTAAAAACCAAGTTCAAAAAGAACTTCAAGGTAAAGCTGATGCAAGTTTAGATAATCCAATCTTCATGATGATGCACTCTAAAGCTCGTGGATCTATTTCTAACTTTACTCAGTTAGCTGGTATGCGTGGTATCATGGCTAAACCAGATGGTACTCCAGTTGAAATTCCTATTAAATCTAACTTTAGAGAAGGTTTATCAGTTGCTGAATTCTTCTTATCAACACATGGTGCTCGTAAAGGTTCTGCCGATACAGCGTTAAAAACAGCAGACTCTGGTTACTTAACTAGACGTTTAGTTGATGTAGCACAAAATATTATTGTAAGAGAAGATGATTGTGGTACTGAAAATGGTGTTGTTGTTAAAGAATTTGTTAATGATAAAACTGGTGAAACAATAGAAAAATTATATGATCGTATTGTTGGTAGATATGCTAATAAGAAAATCATTAATCCTGAAACAAAAGCTGTTATTTGTGAAAAATTAGATTTAATTACTGAATCTATTGCTGAAAGAATAGTAGCTGCTGGAATTAAAGAAGTAGAAATTAGAACATGTTTAACTTGTAATACAGTTAATGGTGTTTGTAAGAAATGTTATGGTAGAAACTTAGCTACAGGTAACATTGTTGAAATTGGTGAAGCTATTGGTATTATGGCTGCTCAAGCTATCGGTGAACCTGGTACTCAGTTAACAATGAGAACATTCCACAATGGTGGTGTTGCTGGTGGGGATGATATTACTCAAGGGTTACCACGTATTCAAGAATTATTTGAAGCAAGAATTCCAAAAGGAAAATCTACTATAGCTGAAATTAAAGGTAAAGTTACTAAGATTGATGATGATCATGGTAAATTTAAGATTAGTGTTCAAAATGAATTAGAAACTAAAGAACATGTATCTAACTATGGTGTTAAATTAAGAGTTAGTGTTGGAGATGAAGTAGAAGCTGGAGATAAATTAACTGAAGGTGCTATTAGCCCTAAAGAATTACTTGCTGTTACTGACCCATTAACAACTCAAGAATATATCCTTAAAGAAGTTCAAGGTGTATATCGTGGTCAAGGTGTTGATATTTCTGATAAACACGTTGAAATTATTGCTAGAAGAATGATTTCTAAGATTAGAATTGCTGAAGCTGGAGATACATTATTCTTACCAGGACTTTTAGTTAACTTTAGAGAATTTACTGAAGGAAATAAAGAAGTTATTATTCAAGGTAAGAAACCTGCTACTGGTAAACCAGTATTACTTGGTATTACTAAAGCTTCACTTGAAACTGATTCATTCTTAGCTGCTGCATCATTCCAAGAAACTACAAGAATCTTAACTGATGCTGCTATTAAGGGTAAAGTTGATACACTTGAAGGATTAAAAGAAAATGTTATCATTGGTAAGTTAATTCCTGCTGGTACAGGTGTTAAAGCTTATAGAAATGTTGATTATGAATTATCTTCACAATTTATTGATGAAGAACCTCTAGATAAATTAGAAGACGAATTTATGGATTAATAAATAAAAAGGTAAAGTGTTCTTTACCTTTTTGTTTTATTGATTTTAATTAATCTTTATAGTAAAATGTATTTGTAAGTGGTGATGAAAATGAAGTTAAATAATAGAGGATGGGGACTTGGAGTATTTTTGTTGTTCTTATTAATGTTTTTTATAATGCTTATGATTGTAGCTAATCTTATTGGTAGTATTAATGATAGATTTGTTGAAGAAAATAAAATAATTCTAATAAAATAAAAAAGACTTTTTTTAGTCTTTTTTTATTTGTTTTTCTTTTTATTATTTTCTTTTAATAAATCTCTAATTTCTTCTAATAAAATTATATCATCAGATTTTTTTGGAGGAGCAACTTCAACTGGTTTTTCTTCTTTCTTTTCTTTACGCATTACTTTGTTAACAAGTTTGATCATAATAAAGATACAGAATGCTGTAATTAAGAAGTCGAATACAGATTGAATAAATTCTCCATAATTAATTGTTGCATCTTTTACGGTTATATTTAATCCAACAAAATTAATTCCTCCTAAAAATAATCCAACTATTGAAGTAAGAATTGTTGTGAATGAAGTTACAATTTTACTAAAGGCACTACCTATAATTACCCCAACAGCTAAATCCATTACGTTTCCACGAGCTATAAATTCTTTAAATTCTTTTACAAAACCTTTTGATTCTTTTGTAATTTGTTCTGTTTTTTCTTTTATTTTTTTCATATTAACACCTCAGTTGTTATTATAACATATACCTTTTAAATAGTAGGATATATTTTTGTGTAAAAAACATCTTTTTCTTAATTTAATATATTGACTTATATTTTGTGTAGTGATATATTATTAATGTTTATTAAATGGGTTTTGCTATGCGCAAAACTTAATTTTAAGAATAAAAATGACACACCTGGGTATGTGTAAAGAAAGGAGACTTAATTTATATGACTACAATGAACCAATTAGTTAAAAAAGGTAGAGGACACAAAGTAAGAAAACCAAAATCACCAGTTTTAAGAGTTGGATTAAATAGTATTCAAAAGAAGAAAACTAATCAAAATTCACCTCAAAAACGTGGAGTATGTACTCGTGTTGGTACAATGACACCTAAGAAACCTAACTCAGCATTACGTAAATATGCTCGTGTACGTTTAAGTAACGGTATGGAAGTAACTTGTTATATTCCTGGTATCGGACACAACTTACAAGAACACAGCGTTGTTATGATTCGTGGTGGACGTGTTAAGGACTTAATCGGGGTACGTTATCATATCATACGTGGTACTTTAGATACTGCTGGTGTTAAAGATAGAAAACAAGCTCGTAGTAAATATGGTGCTAAAAGACCTAAAAAGTAAAAATAAATAATAGAATAAACATTAAATAGATGAAGGGAGGACATAAATATGCGTAAAAGACGTGCGGTAAAAAGAGATGTTTTACCAGATCCAATATATAATTCAAAAGTAATTACAAAATTAATTAATAGTATTATGTTAGATGGTAAAAAAGGAATCGCTCAAACTATTCTTTATGAAGCATTTGACTTAGTTAAAGAAAGAACTGGGGAAGAACCTATGGAAGTTTTCAATAAAGCAATGGAAAACATTACTCCTCAAGTTGAAGTTAAATCTCGTAGAGTTGGTGGTTCTAATTACCAAGTACCAGTAGAAGTTACTGCTGCTAGAGGGCAAGCATTAGCTATTCGTTGGTTAGTTAAATTCTCAAGAGCTAGAGGTGGACGCGGAATGGCTGAAAACTTAGCTAGTGAGTTAATTGATGCTTCAAATGGAACAGGGGCTTCAGTTAAAAAACGTGAAGATACACATAGAATGGCAGAAGCTAATAAAGCATTTGCTCATTATCGTTGGTAGGAAGGAGATAGAATATGGCACGTGAAACATCATTATTGATGACAAGAAACTTTGGTATCATGGCACATATCGATGCAGGTAAAACTACTTGTACTGAACGTGTGTTATTCCATACTAAAAAAATCCATAAAATTGGTGAAACTCACGAAGGTGAATCACAAATGGACTGGATGGAACAAGAAAAAGAACGTGGTATTACTATCACTTCTGCTGCTACAACTGCTTACTGGAAAAAGCATCGTTTAAATATTATCGATACTCCAGGACACGTAGATTTTACTGTTGAAGTTAGTCGTAGTTTAAGAGTACTTGATGGTGCTGTTGCATTATTAGATGCACAAGCTGGTGTTGAACCTCAAACTGAAACAGTTTGGCGTCAAGCTACTGAATTTAAAGTACCTAGATTAATATTTGCTAATAAGATGGATAAAATGGGTGCTAATTTCGAATACACTTTAGGAACAATTGATTCTAGATTAGGTGTTAATGCTAAACCTATTGAATGGCCAATTGGTGCTGAAAGTGAATTTAATGGAGTTATTGATTTAGTTACTATGAAAGCTTACCATTATGATGGAAATGCTGAAGAAAACTATACTGAAATCGAAATTCCTGCTGATTTAAAAGATTTAGCTGAAGAAAAAAGAGCAGACTTAATCGAAACTGTTGCAGTATTTGATGATGAATTAATGGAAAAATACCTTGAAGGTGATGAAGTTCCTGTTGATATGATCAAGAGAGCTATCAGAAAAGGTACTTTAGCTGTTGAATTCTTCCCAGTTATGTGTGGTACTGCATTAGGTAACAAAGGTGTTAAGTTATTGTTAGATGCTGTTATTGATTATTTACCATCTCCTTTAGATGTTGAAGCAATCAAAGGAACAGAACCTAGAACTGATAAAGAATTAGTTAGAAAACCATCTGACGATGAACCATTCAGTGCATTAGCTTTCAAAGTTATGACTGACCCATTCGTTGGACGTTTAACATTCTTCAGAGTTTACTCTGGACATTTAAGTAGTGGTTCTTATGTTATGAACTCTACTAAAGATGCTAAAGAAAGAATTGGACGTATCTTATTAATGCATGCTAATAATCGTACAGAAATTAATGATGTATATGCTGGGGATATAGCTGCTGCTGTAGGGTTAAAGAATACTACTACAGGGGATACATTATGTGATGAAAAACATCAAATTATTCTTGAATCAATGGAATTCCCAGAACCAGTTATCCAATTAGCTGTAGAACCAAAATCAAAAGCTGACCAAGATAAGATGGGACTTGCATTACAAAAATTAGCTGAAGAAGATCCAACATTCAAAGTACATACAGATCATGAAACTGGTCAAACAGTTATCGCTGGTATGGGTGAATTACACTTAGATGTATTAGTAGATAGAATGAGAAGAGAATTCAATGTTGAAGCTAATATTGGACAACCTCAAGTTGCTTATCGTGAAACTTTAAAAACAGCTGGTGACTGTGAAGGTAAATATATTAAACAATCTGGTGGACGTGGACAATACGGACATGTTTGGGTTAAATTTGAACCAAATCCAGATAAAGGATATGAATTCGTTGATGCTGTTGTTGGTGGTGTAGTTCCTCGTGAATACATTCCTGTAACAGATAAAGGATTACAAGAAGCTATGGAAAGTGGTATTTTAGCTGGATATCCAATGATCGATGTTAAGGCTACATTATTTGATGGGTCTTACCATGATGTTGACTCTAGTGAAATGGCATTCAAAATTGCTGCTAGTATGGCTTTAAAAGAAGCTAAGAAAAAATGTAATCCAGTATTACTAGAACCTATTATGAAAGTTGACGTAGTAGTACCAGATGAATATTTTGGTAATGTTATGGGTGACTTAACTAGTAGACGTGGACGTCCATTAGGACAAGAAAGCAGAGGAAATGCTATTCAATTATCTGCAATGGTACCTCTAGCTGAAATGTTTGGTTATGCTACAAGCTTAAGAAGTAACAGCCAAGGACGTGGTAACTTCGTTATGACATTTGATCATTATGAAGAAGTACCAAAGAGCATTTCTGAAGAAATTATCAAAAAAAGTGGTAATTAATTCGTAAAATAATAACAAGAGTACAATTACCTTGATTATTATAGATAAAATAGTTGAAAAAATTTCAATTATTAGATAGAATAAAGTAGTAATTAAAAAAGGAGGAAATATAAAATGGCAAAAGAAAAATTTGACAGAAGTAAACCACACGTTAATATTGGTACTATTGGACACGTTGACCATGGTAAAACAACATTAACTGCTGCTATTACTAAAAGACAATCTGAAAAATTCGGAGGAGAATTCGTAGATTACGCTAATATCGACAAAGCTCCAGAAGAAAGAGAACGTGGAATTACAATCAACACTTCTCACGTTGAATATCAAACAGAAGGACGTCACTATGCACACGTTGACTGTCCAGGGCATGCTGACTATGTTAAAAACATGATCACTGGTGCTGCTCAAATGGACGGAGCAATCTTAGTTATTGCTGCATCTGATGGACCTATGGCACAAACTCGTGAACATATCCTTTTATCTCGCCAAGTTGGTGTACCTAAAATGGTAGTATTCATGAACAAATGTGACCAAGTTGATGATGAAGAATTATTAGACTTAGTTGAAATGGAAATTCGTGGATTATTAGACGAATATGGATTCGATGGAGACAATACTCCAATCGTTAGAGGATCTGCATTAAAAGCTCTTGAAGGAGATCCTAAATATGTAGAAGCTATCGATAAATTAATGGATGAAGTTGATAGATGGATCCCAACTCCTGAACGTGATACTGAAAAACCATTCTTAATGAGTATTGAAGACGTATTCACAATTACAGGACGTGGAACAGTTGTTACTGGACGTGTTGAAAGAGGACAATTAAAACTTAACGATACAGTTGAAATCGTTGGTATTAGAGATACTAGATCAACAGTTGTAACTGGAATTGAAATGTTTAGAAAACAACTTGACTATGCTGAAGCAGGAGACAATGCTGGTGTATTATTACGTGGTATTTCTCGTGAAGAAGTTGAACGTGGACAAGTATTAGCTAAACCAGGAACAGTTACTCCACACAAAAAATTCCAAGCTACAGTATACGTATTATCTAAAGAAGAAGGTGGACGTCATACTCCATTCTTCGCAAACTACAGACCACAATTCTACTTCAGAACTACTGACGTAACTGGTGTTATTGAATTACCAGCTGGTGTAGATATGGTTATGCCTGGAGATAACGTAGAAATTACTGTTGAATTAATTCACCCAATTGCTATCGAAAACGGAACTAAATTCTCAATCCGTGAAGGTGGTAGAACAGTTGGTGCTGGTAATGTAAGTAACATTATCGAATAATTCGAATAATTGTGTAATTTAAAAGAGACTTTATTAAGTCTCTTTTTTTGTTTCATATAAAAAAAGAAATAGATTATTCTATTTCTTTGATGACACTCCTTTATATAAAGAATACATTGGTCCATTTATAATTAGATTGAATTCTCCGATATATTCATTACCAATTGCATTGTACGAAAATTTCATTTCATTCAATCCTTTAAATTTGTTTTCTTCTTTTTTAAAGTTACCAGATATAGCTCCTAAGTTAAATACTTGAATATTACTATTGGCATATTTTTCTATTATTTTCCATTTTGTTAAGTAGTTGGCAGCAAGATTTTTATATCTTTTATCGAAACCTTCAGTAATTAAGAAAATTTTATTTTTAACTTTTAATGTAATAGTTGCTCCTACGATTAGACCTTCTGGATGTTCTTTTAAGAGTTCAGTTGCCATAACCATATATTTTTTATAAGCACTTAGTAGTTTATCTGATTCCATTTTTTTATTTAAGATATTACTCATATTTTTACCTTTATATCCATTTGATTGGATTATATTGGTTAAATAGTCATTTATTTCCATTTCTTTTTCGTATAGATATTTACTATTTTCTACATATGTTCTTGTATTTAATTTAGCATAATATAATTCACAGTTATCACCAAATAAATTATGCATTTGTTCATAATATTTTAAAGATACTGTATCTTTGTCTTTTATTAAGTGATAGATTTGTTCAAAATTATATTTATTATCTTTATATACACTTAATCCGTATTTAGTTGCTTTTCTTAACTTGTTTCTTGTTTGTTTGCTTAAATTTTTAAATAAAGTATTTGTATCTTTTCTTAAATCAATTTCAGCTTCCCATCTTGGTTTAACTGATTCAAAATAGGAATTAAATCCGCAATGAGTAAATCCACAATTTTTAAGTGTATTCATGATGTTATCTATATTAGGGTTTTTACCAAGTATTTTACCTTTTCTATCTCTTTTTGTACATATTATTAATGGATCCATTTTTAACATTAAGTAGTGATCTTTCATAAGTTGAGATTTTAATTCTTTTATAGCTGTATGAACAAGATTTTGATTGTTATAATCTAATATGATCCCACGTGGTACGTATGCATATTTAAATCCCATAAAAATAGGTTTATGTAGTAAAAGTAATGCACCAACTAATTGACCATTTTCTTCAAATCCTATATATTCATCTTTTAGTCCAAATTTGCTTAATAAACGTCCATAAGCTGATGTTTGAAAATAGCTGCAGTAACTAATGCTTGATAAATATTTATCGAATGCTTCAGGGGAAAGTTTTACTATTCTCATATACATGCCTCCAATATTAATAATTATATCATATAAAATATATATTTTAAATAATATAGCGTATAATTTTTCTTCGTTTGTGAAGATTATTATTGTAGGTGATAATATGAAAATAGTCAATATAAAAGGGCGAGAAGTTTTAGATTCTAGAGGTAATCCAACGGTTGAATGCGAAATGGCTTTAGAAGATGGTTCTGTATATAAGTCAATCGTGCCATCTGGAGCTTCTACAGGAATTCGTGAAGCTTTGGAGTTGAGAGATAATGATAGTAATCGTTATTTAGGAATAGGTGTTTTAAAAGCCGTTAATAATATTAATACTATCATAAAAGAAAGTGTTATTGGGATAGATGTACTTGATATCGATGATGTACTTTTATCGTTAGATAATACACCTAATAAAGTCATTTTAGGTTCTAATAGTATGTTAGCAGTATCGTTGTGTAGTTATAAATATTATTTAACTATTAATAATAAAGTAGATTATAAATCTCCCTTTATCATGTGTAATGTTATTAATGGTGGTGCTCATTCTAATAACAAGTTAGATATTCAAGAATTTATGATTATACCTAAAGCCAGTAACATTTCAGAAAATATTCGAATGGCTTCTGAGATTTTTCATGTATTAGGAAAAATATTAAAAGAAAAGGGATATACAACTAGTGTTGGAGATGAAGGTGGGTATTCTCCAGAGATAAAGTTTACAGAAGAAGCTCTTGATTTAATAATTTTAGCAATAAGAAGTGCTAATTATGTTCCAGGAGTAGATATTTTTATTGGTTTAGATGTTGCGGCATCACATTTTTTTAAAGATGGACTTTATTATATAGATGGGAATTCGTTAAAAAGTCTTGATTTAATTGATTATTATCAAGACTTGATAGAAAAGTATCCAATTGTGTCAATTGAAGATCCTTTTGAAGAAAATGATTTTTTATCTCATGCAACTCTTACTAAGAGGATAGGAAATAAGGTTATGGTAGTTGGAGATGATTTATTTACCACTAATTTAGGTTATTTAAAGAAAGGTAAAAAAGTTGGAGCTTGTAATGCAATTATAATTAAACCTAATCAAATAGGAACAATGAAAGAAGTAGAAGAAGTAGTTATGTATGCTAAGAAGAATAATTATCGTTTAATTTTTTCTCATCGCAGTGGTGATAGCGAAGATACTTTTATTGCGGATTTAGCTATTCATTTTGAGTCAGACTATGTTAAATTTGGATCTATGTCTAGAAGTGAAAGAACATCTAAGTATAATCAATTACTTAGAATATTAGATAAATAGCTTGATTATTATAGCTTTTCTTGATTTTTTATTTTAAATGTGTTAAATTAGATGTTGATATGAAGGAGGGATATTATGCAATTATTTTTAATTATAATTTCAATTCTTTTGATAGCCATAGTATTATTGCAAAGTAACAAAGCTGAAAGCGCATCACAAATTATTTCTGGTGGTAATTCTGATTTGTTCAGTAATAGAAAAGAAAGAGGCTTAGAGTTATTTATTAGTAGATTAACTTTAGGTTTAGGTTTAATCTTTTTCGTTGTTAGTTTAATAATGGAATTTATGTAATAATAATTAGAACTATCATTAGTTCTTTTTTTATTGTAAAAATGAGGTTTTTAGACTGTCTAGTCTAGATAAACGTATAGATTTTATTAATTTGTATGTGTATAATTATAATAGAGGTGTAGTATATGAAAGATAGAATACTAGAAATATTAAAAAATTCAAATAAAGCTTTAACTGTTGAAGATATAGATGATAGGTTAAATATAAAAGATATTAAAGAAACTAAAGAATTTTTATCAGTATTAAATGAATTAGAAGAGGATGGAGAAGTATATCATTCTAATAAGAATAAGTATATGATTTTTGATAATGGACCTTTAAAGAAGGGGATTATTAGAATGAATAAGAAAGGCTTTGGTTTTGTAGAAGTACAAGGAAGTGAAGATATTTTTATTTCTATCGATAATATTAATAATGCAATTCATAATGATGTTGTAGTTGTTGAAATTCTAAAAAGAAAAGAAGATGGAAGATTAGAAGGAAGAATAGTTCGTACGATTAAAAGGGATTTATCCACAGTAGTTGGGGAAATTTTATTTAAAAAGGGTGTATGTACCGTTGTTCCTGATGATAATAAATTAAAAATAGAATTAGTTATTAATACAGAAGATGAAAATTTAGGTTTAGTAGATGGTCATAAAGTTATTGTAAAAGTGGATAAATTATTAGAAAAAGGAAAATATTTATGTTCACTAGATAAGATAATTGGACATAAGAATGATCCGGGAGTAGATATATTATCTATTGTATATAATTATGAAATTAAAGATACTTTTGACGAAGAAACCATTGCGGAACTTGATAATATACCTGAAGAAGTATCAGAAGAAGAGAAAAAGGGGAGAAGAGATTTAACTGGGGAAGTTATTTTTACAATTGATGGCGATGATACTAAAGATATAGATGATGCGATTTCAATTGAGAAATTAGAAAATGGTCATTATAAATTGGGTGTTCATATTGCAGATGTAAGTTATTATGTTAAAGAAGGGTCTGCTTTAGATAATGAAGCAATGATGCGTGGAACTAGTGTTTATTTAGTTGATAGGGTTATACCAATGCTTCCGCATAAATTATCAAATGGTATATGCTCGCTTAATCCTAATGTTGAAAGACTTGCGATGTCTTGTGTTATGGAAATTGATGAAAATGGTAAGACAGTTGATTATGAAATTTTTGAAAGTTTGATTAAGTCTAGAATTCAAATGACTTACAAGAAAGCAAATCAAGTAATTGAAGAAGATATTATTCCTGAGGGATATGAAGAATATGCTGATAAGTTAAAGTTAATGAATGAGTTATCTTTGATTATTAGAAAGGAAAAAAATAATCGTGGTTATATAGATTTTGATGTTAAAGAAGCAAAAATTTTAGTAGATGAGAAATGTCACCCAACTGATATTATTTTAAGAAATCGTGGTCGTGGTGAAAATATTATTGAAGATTTTATGATTTGTGCTAATGAATGTGTAGCTACACATATTTTCTATATGACTTTACCTTTTATATATCGTGTGCATGAATATCCAAAAGAAGAAAAGATAAGAGAATATTTATCTTATTTACAAACTATGGGGATTACAGTTAATGCTAATATTAAAGATGTTAGTCCCAAATCTATGCAGAGGTTATTATATGGTTTAAAGAAAGAGAAACATTATCAAGTTTTATCAACACAACTACTTAGAAGTATGCAAAAAGCTGTTTATATGCCACAAAATTTAGGACATTATGGATTAGCTAGTAAATGTTATACACATTTTACTTCGCCAATAAGACGTTATCCAGATACTACTGTTCATAGACTTTTACGTACATATTTATTTAATAATGATATGAGTCCTGAAACACTTAAAAAGTGGGAAGAAAAACTTGTTTTTATAGCTGATAATTCTTCACAAAAAGAAAGAGAATCTATTGATTGTGAACGTGATGTTGAATCAATGAAAATGGCTGAATATATGGAAGATCATATTGGAGAAGAGTTTGAAGGTATGGTTTCAGGAGTTGCTAATTTTGGTATGTTTGTTCAACTTGATAATTTAGTTGAAGGACTTATTCATATATCAGAAATGAAAGATTTTTTCCATTATGATGATGTTGCACAAACTTTAACTGGAGAAAGAACTAAACAAAGATATCGCTTAGGAGATAGATTATTAGTAAAAGTTATTCGCGCATGTAAAGAAGAAAAAGCAATTGATTTTGAATTAGTAAAGAAGTTAGATGGTGAGGTTTGTGAAAAAGAAGACGAAGTTAAGTAGATTTGTACCACTATCAATTATAGCTATTTTCTTTGTAATAGGTATTCTTGGTGGGATTTGGTTTAATGGTGTTTTTCTAAAAGAAGATGACAATAATAAAATTAAAGAAGAACCGATTTTAGAAGAAAAAGAAGAAGAGGAAGTTGTACTAGAAGATCCAATTAAGGAATATAGTTTATCTTTTGTAATGGCAGGAGATGCTTTGATACATGGTGCTGTTTATGGTGATGCTAAAGTAGGTAATACTTATGATTTTAAAGGAATGCTTTCTAATATAAAACCAATTATAAGTAGTTATGATTTAGCTTATTATAATCAAGAAACCATTCTTGGTGGAACAGAACTAGGACTTTCTAGTTATCCTAGATTTAATTCCCCATATGAGGTAGGAGATGCTTTTATTGATGCAGGATTTAATATTATAAGTCTTGCTAATAATCATACTTTAGATCGTGGTGAAAAAGCGATTATTAATTCTAGAAATTATTGGAATAGTAAAGATGTCATGGTCAATGGTAGTGCTACTAGTTTAGAAGAGAGAAATAATATTGATATTCGTGAAAAGAATGGTATTACGTATGCAATGCTTTCTTATACTACTACGACTAATGGTCTTACTAGAAAAAATAATTATCATGTTAATTGGTATGATAAAGATACTGTTAAAGTCGATGTTGAGTCTATTAGAGATAAAGTTGATGTTATAATGGTTGCAATGCATTGGGGAACAGAATATAATACTGGTGTTAGTTCTAGTCAAAAAGAAATAGCTAATTATTTAGCTAGTTTAGATGTTGATATAGTAATAGGTGCTCATCCTCATGTTATTGAACCATGTGAATATATTGATGATACGTTTGTTATATATTCTCTTGGGAATATTATCTCAGCACAAGATTATGGTAATTCTGAAAAATTAAGTGGTCTTTTAATGGGAGTGACTATTAAAAAAATAGAAGATACATCTACAGGAGAAGTTAAAGTTAGTATTGAAGATCCAACTGCTCAGTTTATTTATACATATTCTAAGAAAGATAGTAGTGGTAGACATAGTTTTAAATTATATCCATATAGTATGCTAAATGAAAGCTTAATGTCTAATTATAAAACTATGTATGATAAACTAAAGACAAGAGTGACTAGTTTATATAGTAACATAAAAGTAATAGGACTTGAGGGTGAAATAGATGGAGATATTAAATAGAAAAGCAAGACATGATTATTTTATTGAAGAAGAATATGAATGTGGACTTGTTTTAACAGGAACTGAAATAAAATCTATTAGAGATGGTTCTTGTAATATTGGTGATAGTTATGCGATAGTTCGTAATGGTGAATTATTTATTTTGAATATGTTTATTGGAATATATAAAGAAGGAAATATATTTAATCATGAAGAAAAGCGTACTAGAAAGTTACTTATGCATAAACGTGAAATTTTAAAGTTATATGATAAAATTCGTCTAGAAGGATATACATTAATACCTTTAAAAGTTTATTTTAATAAGAATAGAGCTAAAGTTCTTTTAGGTTTATGTAAAGGTAAAAAGAATTATGATAAACGTGAAACAATTAAAGAGCGTGATATTAAGCGTCAAATTGATAAACAAACTAAACATAGATATTAGATAATTGAAGTATTTATATCTTTATGATATAATACTTCTACATGGGGCCGACTAGGTTTCGACGGGATTTAGTGGACATGGGTGGCAAGTAGATGGCAATCTATAAATGCGAAAAAAAATAAATGCAAACAAAGTAAAAAATGTACTAGCTAACATGTTTGGTGGAAACCAAGCTGTTGCTTTTGCCTAATTTAGAATAAATGGCGTACGCTCTTTTAACTTTTTCTCGTGAAAGTTAATAAGGGTTCATTTTAGCGAGATATATCATTGTTTTGCTTAGGAGCAGTGATGAATTTTACTAAGCTTGCTATATGGTAATTCGTTAACTAATTTTCTATATAGTGAAATTTACTAGTTAACTAAACTTGTAGAGGTCTATGAGTCATTGGTTTCGGACGGGAGTTCGATTCTCCCCGGCTCCACCATGGATATTTAGTCAAATAATTTGACTTTTATAGATAAGGTATAGCTTTAATGCTATACTTTTTTATTTATTTTATGTATTATATAATTGTGGAGGATCACGATATGAAAGAAGAATTGAGAAGATTAGTTGGTTCTAATGAAATGATTTTATATGAAGGAAAACCAGATAAAAAATGTTTTATATTTGAAAGTATTTTTAATCCATTACTTCCTTTTGCGTTGTTATGGGCTATTATTGATTTTAGTGTTTTAGGCGGAGCTTTTTTATCAGGTGGAGAAGAGTTGTTTTTTCTTATTCCTTTTTTTGCAATTCACTTGATGCCTGTATGGATATACTTAGGTGGTGTATTGTTTTCGGTAAGAAAATATAATAATACAGCATATATTATTACTGATAGAGCTATTTATGTATCATCAGGAATTATTAATCGCCATATAAATACTAAACCATTCGCTGAATTATCACATATTGATTTACATAGAGGTTTCTTTGATCAAAGGTTTGGAGTGGGAGATATAATTGCTACTTCTAGTCATCATAATAGTAATGGAAATGCTGCAGTAATTACAATTAATAGTATTTCTAATTATGTAGATATATATAATTTAGTAAAGAAATTACAAACAGATATTTATACTGATATAATGTATCCTAATGCTAAAAGACCTGATGAAAATCCTGGATATAATACTCAATATAGAGGATTATAATTAGTATTAATTATAAACGAACTATAGGTTCGTTTTATATTTTAAATAACTTTTTAACAAAATGTTAAAAACATATTGACAATTATTTTTGTTATTAATATAATGATATTATCAAAGGGTTGTTTCTATAGACGTATAGAACTAATTTTTTGAGATTTGTTATTAACAAAATGATAAAAAGAGTGCGCGCTCATAAATAGTATTTTGTTACACAGGAGGATTATTTATGAGTAATTATGAAAAGAGTGGAAAAGTATTTATTGCTTACAAGGGGAATGAATTTGATGAAAGTGAGTTGGTAAGAAAATTAAGAACTACTTATGTATCATCTTATACAGTTAAAACTTTATGTCGAAGTGATTCTGATGTTATTTTTGCGAAAGTTGTATATGATAATTATGTTAGTGATCGTGATCCTTATTGGAATAGTCAAACTAAGATTGGAACAGTAAGTGGATATGATCAAGATGAAATTTCTAGTGCTAATAGTGATTATTATCGATACGGTATTGATGATAGTGATAAGTATCATGTTTTAATTAATAAGTTATATAAAGATTATGATGTTGATGTCTTTAAGAAACTTGCTAATTGTGGTATGCATTTTTCATCTGTTATATGGGATGAACGCTCTGATAAATTAATTGCTGGTGTAACAGAAGGAAAAGATAAATATACAAATTTATATTATGGTTTTACGAAACGTAATAGAGAAGTTATGTATTCTAATGATCCAGATGTTTTAAAAGAGTTTTGTAATGATGTTAAACAAGTTAACTCTAATACTTATATTGTTAATGGAGATGAATATACTTTAGATGGAGAACTTGTTAATAAAGGAAATGAACCTTTAATAAAAAAGACTAGAGAAAATGCTGATTATTTGTTGCAAAGTTTTAATTCTATGTTTGGTTTAATTGCAAAGGAAGCAGTTAGAGATACTATTGAACATAATTTGGAAGAATATTTAGCTAGTGATGACCCAAAGAAAAAATTATCTGATTATATTGTTAAAGAGTTAGATGGCGCAACGCAAAGGGAAGTACTTGAACTTATTAAAAAGACAATTGATACTTATAATGTAGAGGAAAATGTTAGTCAAAGTCTTAGAGGTTTGTTTGATAAAATTTTAGAAGAATACACTAAGACTATAAACGTACCAGTAATCCATAATGTTTATTTAAATAATAATCAAATTGGTCAAACGAAGGGTGGATTTTATCATGAAAAATTTGAACAAATTCTTCGTCAAACACAATTAGATGAACCTATTATGTTGATTGGTCCTGCTGGTAGTGGTAAGAATGTTGCTGTATCACAAGTTGCTGATAGTTTGGGACTTCATATGTATTATACAAATAATGCATCTAATGAGTTTAAATTAACTGGGTTTATTGATGCTGGTGGTAATTATCGTGATACAGAGTTTTATAAAGCGTTTAAAAATGGGGGATTATTTTTCTTGGATGAAATAGATAATTCTGATCCATCGGCTTTAATTGTTATAAATTCGGCTTTAGCTAATGGGTATATGGCGTTTCCTCATGAAACAATCGATAGACATCCTGATTTTAGGATTGTTGCAGCTGCTAATACATGGGGAAAAGGAGCAGATTTACAATACGTAGGTAGAAATGCCCTTGATGCAGCTACTTTAGATAGATTCGATAATATATTCTTTGATTATGATAGAAAACTAGAAGAATGTTTATATCCATCAGAAGAAGTATTAAAATTTATGTGGTCATTTAGAGATGCGGTTTTAAAAACAAAAATTCCACATGTTGTTTCAACTCGTGGAATTGGAAAAGTTTATAAAAAAGAACAAAATGGAATTCCAGTTCAAGATATTTTGACTTCTAATGTTGTTAAGAATTTAAGTCAAGATGATGTTAATACTATAATTGGTAATATGAATGATGTTCCTTCGTCTAATAAGTTTTATTCTGGTGTTAAACAATTAGTACTTAGGAGATAGTTATGTATAAGTATTATAATAAAAATGGTTATAAAGTAATGGAATATGATTTTTCATCAATTGCTAGTTTTATTGATTATATTGATACGCATTCTATTGATAGAAATAAGTTTAGAGATCCAGCTAGTATTTCAGGTGATTATTACTTTTGTCAAAGTAGAAGTTTAGATGAAGCTAAAGATTTATGTAAATATGGTTATCATGAAGATTTTGATAAATTATTAGAACTTAAATCTACTCTAGAACAATATATAAAAATGTCCAAAACTAAAAGTAGACAATATAATTATTATGTTGGATATGCTCCAGATGTTAAAGCTTATTTAGAAGGGAATCCTTTATCTATGTTAAATAAGGAAAATCCGAAAAGAAAACATATAGATATTTATTATAATTCAGCTATTCTTGGTGGTGTTAGTAAGGAAGAAATTTTTAATAGAGGGGCAATTACTTTAAATATAGTAGAAATACTTGAAAATATGGGATTTAGTGTTGGTTTATATGTTTTTACAATGTCAAAATGTGGTGATCAAGTTCATTATGCTAAGTTTAATCTTAAAAGTCCTAATGAAAGATTAAATATTCAAAAATTATATTTTCCAATGTGTCATCCATCTTTTTTAAGAAGATTAGTTTTTAGATTAAGAGAATGTACACCTGATATTAGAAGTAGTTGGAGTGATGGATATGGAGCTACTTGTGATGATGGAACCATTCGAAATGTTATTGATCTTAAGGATAATGATGTAGTTATTTGTAAACCAGATGAGATGGGAGTATATGGAAGAGATATTATTGAAGATGCTAATAATATGTTTGATTATATAAATAATTTTAAAGGAAAAGACTTTGTATTAGAAAAAATAGATAAACCTAAACAAAAATTATTAAGATATTAAGAACTATTATAGTTCTTTTTTCTTTTATTTGTTAAAATGAAGGTAGGTGATAATATGAGAGTTATATATTTGATAAGACATTCAGAGGGACTTAAGAATAAGAATGATATTTTAAATACTGATTCTTTACAACTTATGAATGAAAAAAATCCATTATCGGTAAATGGAGAAGAAAGAGCTAAGAAAATGGCTGATATAGAAGAACTTGAAAACATTGATGTAGTTATATCTAGTAATTATGTTAGAGCTATTGCAACGGCTAAATATATTGCTAGTAAAAATGATATTTCTTTAAATATTGTTGAATCTTTTGGAGAAAGAAAATTTGGTATTAATAGTTGGGATGAGCTTCCTGATAATTTTGAAAAGAGACAAATTAATGAAATTGATTTAAAAACTGGAGATGGTGAAAGTAGAAGAGAAGTGGCTGAACGAATGAATTATAGTTTAAATAAAGTATTGGAAGAGTGTTATCAAGATAGGATAGCAATTGTATCTCATGCTACAGCAATAACTTTTTTACTTATGAAGTTAGGAGAATATAAAGATGAAGGTCTTTATTTTAAAAACAATCTTGTAATTTCAAAAGATTTTTCATGGGGGGCTCCTGATATCTTTAAATTAACTTTTAATAATAAAGAATTAATTGATATTACTCATATTCCTTTAGATTTTTAATTTTTTATAGATAATAGATATTTGTTTTGTTATAATAGAAGACAGTATTTATTAGGGGGATAATATGAAATTATTTAATCTAGTAGTTGGTAGTTCTATTTATGATAGAAGTAAAGCTTATGAAGTTGATTCTTTAGAGGATAAGATAACTTATTTTATTTCGTGGTGTAGTAAAAATGGTACTGATTATGATATTAAAGATATAAAAAATATTATTAATAAAGTTACTATTTGGTATGAGCTTAGATATCCTGATAGTTATTTAGACCAAGAAGATATTGATAGTGTTATGTTTAATAAAATGAATTCTTGTAATAATCAAGATTGGGGAGAATTTTATAGTTTTGATAAGTTTTATTATTCTTTATCGAAAAGAGAAAAAGAATTATTAAATCAACCATGTTTTGTCGATATGATTTATTTAAATAGTGGACGTAGTCATATTCATTTAAATGAAGATGGATCTGTTAGTGATGCTTCTGATATTATTTTATTTGATAGATTTAAGTCTAGTGGTGATTATTTATATGATGCAAGTAAATTATTAGATGGTAAAAGTCTTGATGAATGGCCAATAATAATGAAAGAAAATAAGATAAATGCTGATTATGTTAAAATAAATAATATTATTAATAGTTATAAGAAAAGAGTAAGTGTTAGAGAAGGTTTATTTGATACTATTATGTATAATATTGTTGAACGTGGTGGTAAGTTTTATGGTCCAAGACGTGGTGTATTATTTGCAAGAGAGTTTGAAAGGGATGTTAAGGTTCCTGTTAGTTATGGAGATTCTAGTTTAGCACTTGAATATTTAGCTAATGATGGTGATGATTCATTATTATGTTTTTCTGATTATTTTGAAGGTATTTTAGAAAAGAAAACGATTAAGGAAGTGTTAACTAAGCAAAATCTTGTTGGTTTTGGAGTTAAACAAAAAAGAAAAGTTTTCCCCAAATCTTGTGAATAAAATTTATTTTAAAGCTAATTCTTTTATATTTTCGTGTATAATGTTAATAGGAGGATAAAATTATGAATAATTATGATAAATTTTTAGACTTTAGAAAAAAGTATGATACTTTTATTTATGATAGATATGAAATTATTTATGATGAAGAATATATGAATATAAAGTATTATTTTAATATTCCTGGTTTAACTTGGTTTTATCCACAAATAAAGATTAATCGAAAATATATATTAAATGATGATATAAATGAAGAATATTTAAATAGTTTAGTTTTTCATATTGGATTAATAGAGTTAGTTAGTTATTTTAAATGTACTTGTAGTCCTAATGTTATTATTAAGGCTGGATATATTAATGATAATCAGATTGAATGGTTTAAGAAGTTATATTTTAATGGATTAGGAGAATTTTTATATATAAATAATATTTCTACAACAGTTGATGAATTAATGAATGTTACTTGTGAATGTGAAGAAAAAATCCTACCAAAAATTGATTATAAGGGAATTGGTAATTTAATTAGTGTTGGTGGTGGAAAAGATTCTTGTGTTAGCTTAGAAATTTTAAAGGATGAAGATAATAATTCTTGTTTTATAATTAATCCTAAATATCCATCTCTTGAATGTAGTAAGGTTGCTGGTTATAGTGATGAAAGAGTTGTTTGCGTAGATAGAATATTAGATCGTAAGATTATTGAATTAAATAATTTAGGTTATTTAAATGGTCATACTCCATTTAGTTCAGTTGTTGCGTTTATTTCTTATTTATGTTGTTATTTACAAGGTAAAAAGAATATTGTTTTATCAAATGAATCAAGTGCTAATGAAGCAACAGTAATAGGTACTAATGTAAATCATCAATATTCTAAGAGTTTTGAATTTGAAAAAGATTTTGATGATTATGTTAATAAGTATTTTGGTTTAGATATTCATTATTTTAGTTTGCTTCGTGGTATTAGTGAGTTTCAAATAGGTAGATTGTTTTCTAATTATAAGCATTATCATTCAGTATTCAAAAGTTGTAATTTAGGTAGTAAAGAATCTACTTGGAAATGGTGTTGTAATTGTCCTAAATGTTTGTTTGTATATATAATTTTAAGTCCTTTCTTATACAAGGATGAACTTGTTTCGATATTTGGAAGTGATTTATATGACAGAGATGATTTGCTTGAAACTTTTAAAGAGATTTTAGGATATGGAGAAACAAAACCATTTGAATGTGTTGGCACTTATAGCGAAGCTAGGTATGCGGTTAGTTTATTAATTAAAAAACTTGGTAAGGAAAATTTACCTGTTTTACTTAAATATTATTTAGATAATTATGATTTTGAATTAGATGGTAGTGAAATTCTTAAATATAATGAAGAGAATAATATAAATAGTTATTATGATTCTTTAGTTAGAAAGGAACTTGATAAGTATGTATAAGAAGATAATAGATAAATTAAAGGATAAGAAATTAGCTATTCTTGGTTTTGGTAAAGAAGGTAAATCAACCTATTCTTTTATTAGAAAGTATTTAAGTGATAAACATTTAACTATTATTGATATGAATGATGTTAGTGGTAATGAGATGTTTATTGATGATAATAATGTTGATTTTGTATGTGGTGAAGGATACTTATCTAATTTAGGGATATATGATTATATTATTAAAGCTCCTGGTGTTAGTTTAAAGGATATAAAAGACGAAAAAATAAAAGAAAAAGTAACTTCACAACTTGAATTACTTCTTGAAGTTAATCGTGATAATATTATTGGAGTTACTGGTACTAAAGGTAAAAGTACAACATCTAGTTTGTTATATGAAGTATTTAAAGATCAAAACTATGATGTATATCTTTTAGGAAATATTGGAGTTCCGGTTTTAGATAATATCGATTTATATAAAGAAGATACGTTGCTTATAATAGAAATGAGTTCTCACCAATTAGAATTTATTGAAGTATCTCCACATATTGGAATTGTACTTAATTTATTTCAAGATCATTTAGATCATGCAGGAGATTTGAAACATTATCATGATAATAAGATGCGTATGTTTAAATTCCAAGATGAGAACGATATAGCATTATATGGTGATGATAATAAATATTTACATGATAGAGTTGTTAATGATGGCTATAAAAGTATTTTCTATGATGTGAGGTTTGATGATAGTGAAGGTGGAGTTCATTCCGTTAGAATTAAAGATAAAAGTATTTATTTAAATGGGGAACTTTTATATGTTGATGGAAAAAGGAAATTACTGGGTGATCATAATTTAAATAATATTATGTTTATTATGACAATTGCTAAGTTAAAAGGTTTAGACTTAGAAAAGGCTAAAGAATCAGTTAGTAAGTTTAAAGGCCTTAAATATCGTATGGAATGTATTGGAACTTTTGATGATGTAACTTATTATAATGATACAATTGCAACAATACCTGAGGCGACAATTAATGCGATTAAAGCTATTGGTGATGTAGATACATTGATTTTTGGAGGAATGGATAGGCATATTGAATATGGGGAACTAATTGATTTTTTAGAAAAAAGTTCTATATCAAATTTAGTGTGTATGCCTACTACTGGTTTTACAATTGGTAATATTTTGAAAGAAAAGTGTAATAAAAATATTTTCTTTGTTAATACACTTGAAGAAGCTTATCAAGTTAGTAAAGAAAATACAGCTAAAGGGATGAGTTGTTTATTATCTCCGGCAGCAGCTAGTTATGAATTCTTTAAAAATTTTGAAGAAAAAGGGAAAGCGTTTGAAGAAATAGTTAAAGGAGATAAATAATGGAAAAATTACAAAAAGATGAAACAATGGAAGATGAATTAGAAAAATTTAGAGCTTATGGATTTAATATTGATGATTTGTTAAATACTTTAAATGATACTGATGAACCTCAAGAATAATTGTTAAATATTGATTTTAGTTTTAAAAAATGTTATATCTATTATGATAGATGAGGTGAATGATATGGATTATTATTCTGGTGCTCCTGAACCAACTGATTATAATTTTGATGATAATGGTAATGTACCTAAAGGAAATAGATTTTTTAAGAATTATTCGTTTTTTGTATTATTAGGAATTGCTGCTGTTATTATTTTATTTATTGTTATATTCTTGTTTACTAGTAAAAATAGTGCTCCGGAATATAATAAAAAAGATAGTAATAGTTATTTAGAGTCATTAGTTGTATTTGGCGGAAGGTTGAATACTAGTTTTGATTCTAAGACTTTTAAGTATGAGGTAGAAGCTACGTCTTCAAACTATATTACTTTTGAGTGTGAGGTAGCTAGTAAGAAATCTAAGGTTGAAGGATGTAAAGATAGCATTGAAGTAAAACCTGGTGAAGTAGTTGAACATAATATAAAAGTAACAGCGGAAGATGGTAATATAACTAGGTATTATTTTAAAATAACTAAATCAAAAGAAGAAACAGAAATTATTCCTGGAGGAATAATTGGTGATAATGTATAAAAAAGATATTGAATTTAATATCTTTTTCTTTTTTTATGATATAATATTTTTGTCGTGCTGGAATAGCTCAGTCGGTAGAGCAACTCCCTCGTAAAGAGTAGGTCGTAGGTTCGATTCCTATTTCCAGCACCATTGATATATAGGGCCTTTAGGTCCTTTTTCTTTACTTTTTTTAAAAAAATTGATATAATAGGCAGCAATTAAGGGGTGGTTGTATGTATTATTGTATTAGGTTTTCTCCTAAAATTAGACAAGCTTTAATTGAACATACAATGAAAGATCCTTCTAAGGAATGTGGAGGATTTGTTTATGGTAAAGTTTGGAGAACTGAAAATGGTGTTATGTGTGATATAGATGCCATATATTATGAAGATAAAAAAGGAACGAATAATCGTTTTGTATTTACTCCTAGTTATATTCGTAATGGTCGTAAAGCAGCTTGGAAGTTGGAAGGAATGGAGTTCATGGGGACTTATCATTCACATGGGGAATATCCTGCTAGATTTTCTAAAGAAGATCGAGAAAGTTTACAAGCTTATTTTGGGCGAGGAAAAGTGACATTGATTTATAGTCCAAAACATAAACATTTAATTGGTGAATTTATGGATATGGATGGTAAAAGTTATAAAGCTAAATTGTTAAGTAAAAAATAATTCTATTTTGTGACATTATTTAATTTAAAATAGTGTCTTTTTTTATCAAAAATAATAATTTATATAAATTTATTATTGAAAAATAAACTTATAATCGAGTGTAAATTGACATTAGATACTACTGTTATTCTTGAAAAATACTCTTTTTCTTATTATTATAGAAAATGAGCTTTTTTTTTATTTGAGATTGTAAAAAGTCGTTATAAATGGTATCATATTGTATAGAGTAGAGGGTGATAGCCATGCGTATGATTTTAGATTTTTTTGAATATACTTTAGATGGACCTTTGTTTTGGGTATATCTTATTTTTATGTTAATTTGTTCTTTGGCTTGTTTGGGTGTTGTTGGTGACAAAGTATCTAAAAAGAAACAAGCTGAATTGATTGCGAAAAGAGAAGCTTTAGCTAAAGAAGAATATAGAAAAGCACAAGAATTAATTGATAAACAAGCTCATTCTTATGGTGTTGATAATACATTAGATCCTACTGCTAAAAAAGCTGCAGAAGAAAAGAATAATGTAGGAACTCAACAAGCTCAAACTCAACAAGCTCAAACTCAACAAACTCCAGAGGTTGAAGTTAAAGAACCTACTGTAGTAGTATTAGATGCTCCTGCAAGTGAGAGTGAAGCTGTTGTTGATAATGTTACACCAATTGTTGATAATACAAGTGAAGAAGCTGTTAAAGAAGAAGTACCAGCTGTGTTAGTTATAAATGATGATGGTACTAGTAATGCATAATTGTTTTTATTAGTTTTAAATAGATTTGGAGGATTTTAGATGAGTATTTCTATAGATAGTATTTTTACGATACTTAATGGCGTAATAGATATTTTATTAGTATGGTTAATCTTTTATTATATTTTAAAGATAATAAAAGATAATGTTAAATTGACTCTTATATTTAAAGGGGTTCTATTTTTAGTGATTTTAAAGATTATCTCTGATTTCTTTAATTTTACTACTGTAGGTATGTTACTTGAATATGTTGCGGTTTGGGGACCTCTTGCTATTATTATTATATTTCAACCTGAAATTAGAGCAGCTCTTGAACAATTAGGAAGAAGCCAATTATTAGGAAGACATAAAATTTTAACTGTTGACGAACGTGAAAGATTAGTTTATGAAATTGTTAATGCAATGGATCAACTAAGAAAAGGTCGTATAGGAGCTTTAATGGTTATTGAAAGAGATGTTAGTCTTTCAGACTATATTGAAAAAGCAAAAAAAATATATGGTGATTTATCAAGTGATTTATTAGTATCTTTATTCTTCCCTAATAATCCACTTCATGATGGTGGAGTAATCATTCAAGGAGATAGAATTAGTTGTGCAGGTGCAGTATTTCCAACAAGTAGTAATTTAAAAGGAAATAAACGTTTAGGAACTAGACATAGAGCAGCACTTGGATTAAGTGAAGAAACAGATGCTATTGTTCTTATTGTTTCAGAAGAAACTGGTCGTTTATCAATTGCGTTAAAGGGCGAATTATTTTACAATTTATCAATTGATGATGTAAGAATGACTTTAATTGATGAGCTTAGACCTAAACAAGAATTAGATTTTGATGAAGAAATAGATGAGGAAGAGATATATGAAGAAAATAAGTAGAAAGAGAAAAAATATATTTAGCCCTATAATTAAGTTCTTCGATAAATGGTTAATTACTCCAATTACTAAGTTTATTTTGTTTATTACTGATTCACTTAAAAATAATGATAAAGGAATTGAAAAGGTTTTAAATAATAGACAAGCTTTAGTTGTTATATCTTTATTATTTGCTCTTATGGCATTTTATGCAATAGATCGTAAAGGTGTATCATTAGTAGATGATAATGCTGAAATTTTATATGGTATTCCAATTAATCCTGTTTATAATGAAGAAGCTTATGTAATTGAGGGATTACCTGATGCTGTGGATGTTACTTTAATAGGTGAAAAATGGGATGTTTATTTAGCTAAGCAATATCCAGCAGATGAAGTTACAGTTGATTTAAGTAATTTAACACCTGGGACTCATAAAGTGTCATTAAATTATAAACAAGATGTTGAATCAGTTACTTATAAAGTTGATCCTTCAACAGTAACTGTTGTTGTATATAAAAAGATGTCCGAAACTAGAGAAATAACAGCTGATGTTATTCATAAAGACAACTTAGATACTAAATTAAATATTGAAAGTGTTGATTTAAGTAAAGATAGGGTTACAATTAAAGGGCCTGAATATAAACTTGAACAAGTTGCTTCTGTAAAAGCTTTAATTGATGTTAATAATTTAGCAAGTCAAGAAGTTGGAAAGCATAAATTAGAAGATATTCAATTAGTTGCTTATGATAGTACTGGTAATATAATTGATATTGAAATTGTTCCTGATACATTGGAAGCTGAAGTAGTTATTTCATCTCCACACAAAACTGTTCCAATTAAAATTGAAACAGAAGGACAATTAGATGGTAAAGCTATAAAGTCTTTATCACCAAGTATTAATGAAGTTACTTTATATGGTTCGCAAGAAGCATTAGATAAAATTGAATATTTACCAGTATCAATTGATATTTCTGGTATAACAACTGATAAGAATTATAATGTTAATTTAACTAACCCAAGTGGTGTTAGAGAAATAAGTGTTAAGACTATTGATATTAAATTGGTTGTAGATGAAGTTGTTTCTAAAGAAATTAGTGATGTTAGAATTAATATAACTAATTTACCAGATGGATATACAGCAACAGCAATTGATGAAAAGGATAGTTCTATAACAGTTATTGTAAAAGGTAGTCAAGCTGTTATTGACTCACTAGATAGTACAACTATTTATGCATCTGTTGATTTAAGTGGACTACAACCTGGAGATCATGAAGTTGAAGTAAAAGTAACTGGTGAAGATAATAAATTAACATATACTTCTCGAAGTAAAAAAGTTAAAGTTCATATTGAAAAGAAATAATAAAAAGACAAATTAATTTGTCTTTTTTTATTTGAATATTTATATTTTATTAACATATATTTTAATGTGGTGATGGATTTTGAATAAATTAAGAATATTTTTATTAGTTGTATTATGTGCTTGTTTCTTATGTGGTTGTTCTAATGATAGTGAAGATGAAATAGTTAAAAATATTAAAAAGAATTTGAAGGATATGTCTTCTTATCAGGTAGAAGGTAATTTAACTATTTATAATGATAATAATCAGTATGATTATAATGTTAATGTTTTTTATGAAGAAGATGAAAAGTATCGTGTTAATTTAACTAATGTTTTAAATAATCATGAACAAATAATTTTAAAAAATAGTAATGAAGTATATGTTATAACTCCTTCTTTAAATAAAAGCTTTAAATTTCAAAGTAGTTGGCCAAAAGATAGTTCACAAATATATTTAATTGAGTCTTTATATGAAGATATTTTTATTAGTGAAAATAGAATGTTTGAAAAAGTAGACTCTGGTTATGTTTTTAAAATAGAGGCAAATTATCCTAATAATAGTAATTTGGTGAAACAAACTATTGAGTTTGATAATAATTTAAAATTAATAAATGTAAAAGTATATGATGATAATGATGTATTACAAATGAATATGGATTTTAAAAATATTGTAATAAATGAAAATATTGATGATGATGTATTTGATCTTGATGCAATTATTAAAGGAACTGATGTTAATAGTAATGATAAAGAGGTTTCATCAATAGATGATATTATATATCCACTTTATATTCCAAATGGAACTGTTCTTATTGAAGAAGAGAAAGTATCTAAAGATGATGGCGAAA
Source organism: Bacilli bacterium (assembly GCA_017436345.1). Lineage (GTDB taxonomy): Bacteria > Bacillota_I > Bacilli_A > RF39 > UBA660 > RUG11788. Next base: position 117,113 of record JAFSDH010000005.1, on the reverse strand, counting down.
GAATTATTTTAACATTTGATGGAGAAAAACCATTTATTTTAGTAGAAGAAACTATTTCAGTAGGAGATGATTTTTCCATAATACCTACTTTTGGTGAACCCTTTTTTATGTTTGATTCGGTAGCAACTTTATCAGATAACTCTATTAGTTGGATTAGTGATGGAATAGAATATTATTTAATTTCTGATGTTATGAGTCAAATTGAATTAATTGAAATTGCAAGCTCTGTTACTACTATTGAATATGATAAATAAAAGTTAGTTTTATAAATTAACTTTTTGTTTTGAAACTTATAGTTTATGTGCTATAATCAATTTAGGTGGTGTTAAGATATGGCAAGAAAAAAGGTTGAAGAAAAAAAAGAAGAGTTAGTAGTTTGCGAAGCTTGTGGTAAAAAACATTTAGCTACTTTAGATGTATGTCCTAAATGTGGTTATTCAGCTTTAGATAATAAAAAAACATTCTATGATGAAGAAGACGATGAAATTGAGACTTCTTTTGAAGAATATGATGATGAAGATGATGAAGATCTTTATGAAGAAAGAATTGAAGAAGAAGATTTAGATGAAGAAGAAATCGCAGAAGAAAAGCCTAAGAAGGTAAAAGAAGAAATCGTAGAAGAAAAGCCTAAGAAAGTAAAAGAAGAAAAAGTAAAAGAAAAGGTTATTAAAGAAAAAGCAAAAGAAGAAAAGAAAGATGTAAAAAAAGAAGCTAAAAAGACTAAGGATTCTAAAAAAGAAAAAAATAATAAAAAAGAAAAGAATAATAAAAAAGCTAAATATATAGTTGATAGAACATCTATTGTTGACCAAAATGAAGATTTATTTACTTTTATAAAAATAATTATTTGTGTTATTTTATTAGTTATAGTTTTCTATTTAATCTATGCTACTGCAAGTGGAGAATTTAAGAAAGAAGAAGAAAATGTTGATAATGAAGTAGTTGAAACAATTCAAAATGAAAAGATATTAGCATCTTCTATCTTTAATAAGGCGGACGATGAGTATTTTGTTTTAATTTATGATACAACAGATGAATGGGCAGATTACTATACAATGGTATATGAAGAATATGTTTTACTTGAAGATGAAGATGTTTTACCTTTATTTATTGTTGATTTAAGTAATAAGTTTAATGAAGATATAATTGTTTCTAAAGGCGAAGAAACAAATCCAAATGCTCAAAAGTATTCAGAACTTAAAGTATCTAATCCTACTTTAATACGCGTTAAAGATGGAAAAAATATTAAATATTATGAAGGCGATAAAGTTGTAGATAAGCTTTCAAGAGAAATTAAATCTTTTAAAGATGAAGGTTAAAAATTAATATAAACTCCGAAAGGAGTTTTGATGCCTCAATAGCTCAGTTGGTTAGAGCACTTGACTGTTAATCAAGGGGTCCTAGGTTCAAGTCCTAGTTGAGGCGCCATTTATTATAATTATTTTACTTACAACTAATGGTTGTAAGTTTTTTATTTTAAGGTAGTGATAATATGAGTTTATTTAAAAGAAATAAATATATTCATTGTTTTGATGAGATTGTTAAAGATTTATATGATAAGGATTTAATGTTTAGTAATGATTTAGAAATTGTCAAAGTAATATATAGTAAAGATAGATCGAAAAGATTCATTCTTTTAAAAAGTAAAAATGGTTATTATAAATATACTTATGAGGAAATTTATGTTTATGATGAGGATGAATGGAATAAAATAGGTTGTAAAGTTAATTCTTATCCTGCTTTTTGGGAGCCTAAAGATAGTAAATTTGGTCATTCTTTTTTTGGAACTGAAGACGAAGCTATGTCTTCGTTAGTTCATGAGGCTGAATATAAATCTTTTTTTTATTAATAATTCATTTTACATTTCATAATATTAATTGTAGGATTTTTATGTTTTAAAAAAAAATAAAATATGATAATATTAATATGATGTATAGTAGAGGTGATTGTTTTGGCTAATAAGAAAGTTGATAATAAGAAAAATGTTACTAAAACAAAAAGTACAAATAGAATTAATTCTGGTAAAGTAAAAAGAGAATATAAGAAAAAAGAAAAAGTTGTTGAAGAAGAAGTAATTAAAGTAGTAGAAAATGAAAGAGGAAATAGTTCATCTACTTTTAATTTGATTGAAGTTATTATAATAATGGTAATTACAGCTGTTTTTGGAATATTGATTGGAACTTGTGTTGCATATTTTAAAGAACATGTAGTTGATGACAATAATATACCAGATGAGTTGAGGGAACTTGTTGATGTATACTATGAAATAAGTGATGAATATTATAATGAAATTGATAAAAAGGCTTTGGTAGAAGCTGGTATTGAAGGAATGGTTAAACATTTAGGAGATCCTTTTTCTACATATTTAGATTATGGTGAAACACAATCTTTAAATGAAGAACTTGAGGGTGAATTTGTTGGTATGGGAGCAACGGTTTCTTCTAATGATAATAATCAGATTTATATTTATGATTTATTTGAAGATAGTCCAGCTGCAAAAGCAGGATTTGAAATTGGTGATATAATTATAAAAGTAGATGATAAATCTATTGAAAATATGACTACTGAAGAAGTTTCATATTTGATAAAAGGCGAAGAAGGAACTAAAGTAGATATTACTATTTTAAGAAATGGTGAAGAAAAGGCTTTAACTCTTACTAGAGGAAAAATTGTTCTTACATCTGTAACATATAAGATGTTGGATGAAACCAATATTGGTTACATAAATATTAGTTTATTTGCTAAAAATAGTGGTAAACAATTTGAAAATGCAATGGATGAGTTAATTAAATTAGGTGCAGAAGCTTTTATAATTGATGTTAGAGGTAATAGTGGTGGATATTTAACAACAGCTGAAGAAATTTCTTCGATGTTCTTGAAGAAGAATGATGTTATGTATCAATTAGATACTAAAGGTATAATCGAATATGTTAAGGCTGACAAAAATGGGAAATATAAAAATGCTAATGTTATTGTTTTAACTAATAATGGTAGCGCATCTGCCTCTGAAATGTTAGCAGCTACTTTGAAAGAAAATATAGATGCTAAGATTGTTGGTGAAAAAACATATGGTAAAGGTACTGTTCAAAAAACAAAGACTTTATCTAGTGGTACAATGATTAAATATACTATTCAAGAATGGTATACTCCTAAAGGCAATAAAGTTAATGGTGTAGGTGTTGAACCAACTCATTTTGTTACACTTTCAGATGATTTTTATAATAATCCATTAGAAGCTAATGATAATCAATTGCAAGAAGCTATAAATCTTCTAAAATAATAAAAAAATAAAAAAAGTAATAAAAAAATATTATAAAAAAATATAGATTTATATTTTTATAAGATATTTTCTCTTATAGAAATATAAATTTTTTTTGTAAAAAAAGCTTGATTTTAAAGGGAATTCTGTGATATACTTCACTATGTGTGGCTGCTTAGATGTGTGAGGTTGCTGATACACCGGGTTAAGTTGAAGTAAAAAATAAACTTAAAAACGGTAAATCAGGTTTTTACACGGAGCAAGTCTATACTATGATATAGGCGAAGGGAGGACTTAAAATGTCAAACGTAGTTCGTATTAAATTAAAAGCGTACGATCACAGAGTACTAGATAATGCTGCAACAAAAATAGTTGAAACTGTAAAAAGAACAGGTGGAGAAATTAGTGGACCAGTACCACTACCAACTGAAATTCAAAAGTATACTATTTTAAGAGCTGTTCATAAGTACAAAGATAGTCGTGAACAATTTGAAATGCGTACACATAAGAGATTAATCGACATCAAAAATCCAAGTAAGGAAACAATTGATGCTTTAACTCATTTAGATATACCAAGTGGTGTAGATATTCAAATTAAATTATAAGATTTAAATTATAGGAGGAAATTAAAATGAAAGGAATCTTAGGTAAAAAAGTTGGAATGACTCAAGTTTTTACAAAAAGTGGAAAACTAATTCCTGTAACTGTAATAGAAGTAGAACCTAACGTTGTTACTCAAATTAAAACTGTTGAAAAAGATGGTTATAATGCAATTCAACTTGGTGCTGTTACAATTAAGGAAAAAAGTTCTAATAAAGCAAGAACTGGTCATACAAACAAAGCAAATACAGCTCCTAAGCGCTTCTTAAAAGAAATTAGGGGAGTAAACGTTGAAGATTATACTTTAGGTCAAGTTATTGATGCTGGTATCTTCACAGAAGGAGAAATTGTTGATGTAACTGGAACTAGTAAAGGTAAAGGTTACCAAGGTGTAATTAAACGTTGGAATCAATCTCGTGGTCCAATGGGACATGGTTCTCAATATCATAGAGGTGTTGGTTCATTAGGTACATTATTACCAATGCACGTATTAAAAGGTAAGAAAATGCCAGGTCATATGGGTAATGAAAAAACAACTATTCAAAATCTTGAAGTTGTTTCAGTTGATTTAGAAAATAACGTTATCTTAATTAAAGGTAATGTTCCAGGTCCAAAAAAATCTTTAGTTATGATTAAAACTTCAGTTAAAAAAGGTGAAAAAGTTAATGAAACAGAAGAATTAATTACTTATGTAGTTGAAGAAGTAGTTAACGAAGAACCAGTAGTTGAAGCTGAAGAAACAACAGAAGTTACTGAATAATCATCACAGGAAAGATAATTTTGAATTCTATTATTTGTATATGTGATGAAGGGAGGAATTAGAGATGGAAAAGATCGCACTTTTAAACTTAAAAGGTGAAAAGGTTAAGGACATTAAATTAAATAAAGATGTATTTGGTGTTGAACCAAATAATAAAGTTTTATACGATGCTATTATTTTAACAAGAGCTAGTTTAAGACAAGGAACTCATGACACAAAAAACCGTGCTGAAGTACGTGGTGGTGGAAGAAAACCATGGCGTCAAAAAGGAACAGGTCACGCTAGACAAGGATCTATTAGAGCTGTTCAATGGAGAGGTGGAGGAATTGCATTCGGTCCAACTCCAAGAGATTATAGTAAAAAGATGAACCGTAAGGAACGTCGTTTAGCTTTACTTAGTGCATTAAGTACTAAAGTAGCAGACATGGTAGTAGTTGAAGAATTAACATTAGCTACTCCAAAAACTAAAGATATGGTAGCTTTACTAAAAGGATTAAAATTAGAAAATACAAATACTTTAGTTATTGTTAAAGAATTAGATGAAAATATTATTTTAGCTTCTAGAAATTTAGAAAATGTTGTATTAATCGAAGCTAGTGAAGTTAATGTATTAGATTTAATTTCAGCTGATAAGATTTTAACAACTGAAGAAGCTCTTAAGAAAATTGAGGAGGTGCTAGCATAATATGAATACTAAATATTTAGAAATCATTAAAGCACCAGTTATTACTGAAAAAAGTGCTCAATTAGCACAAGAAGGGAAATACGCATTCAAAGTAGATCCTAGAGCTAATAAAACAGAAATTAAAATGGCTATTGAAAAATTATTCAATGTTAAAGTTGAAGAAATTTCAACAATTAACGTAGTACCTAAAAAGAGAAGAGTTGGTCGTTACAGCGGAATGAGTAATCGTAGTAAAAAAGCTATCGTTAAACTTGCTGAAGGACAAACTATCGATCTAGGGTAGAAGGAGGAATGACTTATGGCAATAAGAAATTATAAAGCAACTACTCCAGGTAGACGTAAAATGAGTACATTAGTAAATACTGAAATTACTACAAGTACTCCAGAAAAAAGCTTATTAGTAAGCATGAGTAAAAACGGAGGACGTAATAACTCTGGTAAAATCACTGTTAGACATCATGGTGGTGGAGAAAAAAGAAAATACAGAATTATCGATTTTAAAAGAAATAAAAGAGATATTCCTGGTAAAGTAGCTACTATTGAATATGATCCAAACAGAAGTGCTAATATTGCTTTAGTAAATTATGTTGATGGAGAAAAAAGATATATCATCGCTCCTAAGGGAATTGAAGTTGGAATGCAAATTGTTGCTGGAGAAAATGCTGATATTAAAGTTGGTAATGCTCTTCCAATCGCAAACATTCCAGTTGGTACAGTAATTCATAATATTGAATTAAGACCTGGTAAAGGTGGAGAACTAGCAAGAAGTGCTGGTGCATCTGCTCAAATCCTTGGACGTGAAAATGAATACGTTATGATTCGTTTATCAAGTGGAGAACAAAGAAAAGTTCTTGGAACTTGTTATGCAACTGTTGGTGAAGTTGGTAATGAAGATTACGGACTAGTTAAATTAGGTAAAGCTGGACGTACTCGTCACTTAGGTATTAAACCTACAGTTCGTGGTTCTGTTATGAACCCTAATGATCACCCACATGGTGGTGGTGAAGGTCGTGCTCCAGTAGGACGTAAGTCACCTATGACACCTTGGGGTAAACCAGCACTTGGAGTTAAAACAAGAAAGAAAAAAGCGTCTGATAAATTTATCGTACGTCGTCGTAGTAAATAAGGAGGAATTTAATTATGGCAAGAAGTTTGAAAAAAGGACCTTATGTATTCGCTAGATTATTAAATAAGGTTAAAGAACTAAATAAAAATGGTAAAAAAGAAGTCATTAAAACATGGTCACGCCGTTCTACAATTTATCCTGACTTTATCGGACACACTTTTGCAGTACACAATGGGAAAGAATTTATTCCTGTATATGTAACTGAAGATATGGTAGGACATAAACTTGGAGAATTCGCTTTAACTCGTAAATTTGGTGGTCATGGCGATAACAAGAAAAAATAATGACTAGGAGGGAATAAATATGGAAGCAAGAGCAATCGCAAAAACTCTTAGAGTATCACCTATCAAAGCTAGATTAGTTGTTGATATGATTCGTGGTAAAAATGTTAAAGATGCATTAAATATCTTAAACAATATGAATAAAAAGCCTGCTAGGCTTACAAAGAAAGTTTTAGATTCTGCTATCGCTAATGCAGTTAATAATCTAAACTTAGACGTTAACACTCTTTATGTAAAAGAAGCAAGAGTTGACGCTGGTCCTGTTATGAAAAGACACATGTTTGATTCAAGAAGTCATATAGGACACAATGATAAGAGAACTAGTCACATTGTTATTACTGTGGCTAGCAAATAATCTGATAGGAGGTTAGTATGGGTCAAAAGGTTAGTCCAATCGGACTTAGATTAGGAATCAATAAAGACTGGGAAGCTAAATGGTATGCTAACAATTCTGAATTTTCTGATTATTTACAAAAAGATTTAAAAATTCGTAAATACATTGAAAAGAATTTAGATGAAGCTGGAATTAGCAAAGTTGAAATTGAAAGAAATAACAAAAGATGCGAAATTATCGTTCATACTTCTAAACCTGGTGTAATCATCGGTAAAGGTGGAGAAGGAATCGAAAAGATTAAAAACGAAATTTCTAAAATCGCAAATGAAAATGTTCAAATATCAATCGTTGATGTTAAGAAAATAGACACAGATGCTGTATTAGTAGCTAGAAGTATTGCTAGTCAAATCGAAAATAGAGCATCATTCAGAGTAGCTCAAAAAAGAGCAATTAGAAATGCAATGAAAGCTGGAGCTAAAGGTATCAAAACATTAGTTTCTGGACGTTTAGGTGGAGCTGACATCGCTCGTAGTGAAGGTTATACTGAAGGAACAATTCCTCTTCATACATTAAGAGCTGACATTGATTATGCTCATGATGAAGCAGATACAACATTCGGTAAAATCGGAGTTAAAGTATGGATCTATAAAGGAGAAATACTAGAAGATAATAAAAAGGCTAAAGGAGGTAATTAATATGTTAATACCATCAAGAACTAAATATCGTCGTGTACATAGATTACCTTACGATGGTCGTGCTAAAGGTAATACAAAAGTAACTCAAGGTGAATATGGTTTAATGGCTAAAGATGGTGCTTGGATTACAGCAAACCAAATCGAAGCAGCACGTGTAGCTATGACTCGTTACATGAAACGTGGTGGAAAAGTATGGATCAATATTTTCCCACATATGCCTTTAACTAAAAAATCTATTGGTACTCGTATGGGTAAAGGTAAAGGTGCTGTTGAAGCATGGGTTGCTGTAGTTAAAGAAGGTAAAATCTTATTTGAAATTGCTGGAGTTGACGAAGCAACTGCAAGAGAAGCATTAAGACTTGCATCTCACAAATTACCAATTAGAACTAAATTTGTAACTAAAGAAGAAAGTGGTGAAAAAAATGAAGGTTAATGAAATAAGAAATTTATCCACTGAAGAAATCAAAGTAAAAATTAAAGAATCTAAAGAAGAATTATTCAATTTGCGTTTCCAACAAGCAACTGGTAATCTAGAAAAACCTTCAAGAATCAGAGAATTAAGACATCAAGTAGCAAGACTTAAAACAGTTCTTCGTGAACGTGAGTTAGGTGAATAGGAGGTTAGTTTATGGAAAAAGTTAAAAAAGAATTAGTTGGAACAGTAGTAAGCGCAAAAAACAATAAAACTATTACAGTTTTAGTTGAAACTTATAAAAAACATCCAAAATATGGAAAAAGAGTTAAATATTCTAAAAAATATGCTGCACATGATGAAACTAACAAAGCTAAAGAAGGAGATGTAGTTAGAATAGTTGAAACAAGACCATTATCAGCTACAAAAAGATTCTATTTAGCAGAAATCGTAAAAGAAGCAGTTATTTTATAGAAATTAGGTGAAGGAGGATTAATTATGATTCAACAAGAAAGTCGTTTAAAAGTTGCTGATAACTCAGGTGCAAAAGAACTTTTAGTTATTAAAGTGCTTGGTGGAAGCAAAGTTAAAACAGGTAATATCGGTGACATAGTTGTTGGTACAGTTAAAAAAGCCACACCTAATGGAACTGTAGCAAAAGGTAAAGTAGTTAAAGCAGTTGTTGTAAGAAGTACATTTGGTGTAAGACGTGAAGATGGTTCTTATATCAAATTTGATGACAATGCTTGTGTTATTATCAAAGATGATAAGAGTCCAATCGGAACTCGTATTTTCGGACCTGTTGCACGTGAATTACGTGAAAAAGATTTCATGAAAATAGTATCTTTAGCTAAAGAAGTACTATAAAGGAGGAAATTATGAACTTTAAAGTAGGAGATAAAGTTGTAGTAATTGCCGGATCTAGCAAAGGTAAAGAAGGTAAAATAACAAAAGTTTTAAGAAATGAAAATAGAGTTATCGTTGAAGGATGCAATATCGTAAAGAAACATAATAAAGGTAATGCTCAACAAACTGGAGGAATCCTTGAAGTTGAAGCTCCTATTCATGCTTCTAATGTTATGATAGTAGATCCAAAAACAAAGAAACCTACTAGAATCGGACATACAATTGACAAAAATAATAAGAAAATAAGAATCGCTAAAAAATCTGGCGAAAAGATTGATTAGTAGAAGGAGGGTATAAATATGAACCGCCTAAAAGAAAAGTACTTAAATGAAATAGTACCAAGTTTACAAAACAAATATAATTATAAGTCAGTTATGGAAGTACCAAAACTTGAAAAAATCGTTATTAATATCGGTGTAGGTGATGCAACAGGTAATTCTAAATTATTAGAAGCTGCTTGTAATGATCTAGAATTAATTTCTGGACAAAAACCAGTAATCACAAAAGCTAAAAAATCTATAGCTGGATTCAAATTAAGAGAAGGACAAGCTATCGGATGTAAAGTTACATTAAGAGGAGAAAATATGTATAACTTCTTAGATAAGTTAGTTAGTATTTCTTTACCTCGTGTTCGTGACTTTAGAGGAGTTTCTCCAAAAGCTTTTGATGGTAGAGGAAACTACACATTAGGAATTAAAGAACAATTAATTTTTAATGAAATTGAATATGATAACGTAGTTAAAGTAAGAGGAATGGATATCGTTCTTGTTACAACTGCAAAATCTAATGAAGAAGCTTATGATTTATTAAATGAACTTGGAATTCCATTTAGAAAGTAATTGGAGGGTAAATAATGGCAAAAAAAAGTATGATTGTTAAAGCTAATAAAAAGCAAAAATTTAAGGTTAGAGAATATACACGTTGTAAAAGATGTGGTAGACCTCATGCTGTTATGAGTAAATTTGGAATCTGCCGTATTTGCTTTAGAGAATTAGCATATAAAGGACAAATACCAGGTGTTAAAAAATCAAGCTGGTAATTTGGGAAGGAGGAATTAAAAATGGCTGTAGTAACTGATACAATTGCAGATATGCTAACACGTATTAGAAACGCAAACGCAATGCGTTATAATGAAGTTTCAGTGCCTGCTTCTAAATTAAAAATAGAACTTGCTAGAATTTTAAAAGAAGAAGGATTTATTAAAAATTATAAAGTAGTTAAAGAAGATGCTCAAGGAAGTATCGTAATAACTTTAAAATATGTAAATAAAGAAAGAGTAATTACTGGATTAAAACGTATTTCTAAACCAGGTTTAAGAGTTTATGCTAAGAGTAGTGAAATTCCTAAGGTATTAAACGGATTAGGTATCGCTATTATTTCTACATCTCAAGGAATTATGACAGATAAAGAAGCTCGTAAACAAAATCTTGGTGGAGAAGTTCTTGCGTATATTTGGTAAGATAACTAAAGTGTAAGGAGGACTAACATGAGTCGTATAGGAAATAGAAAATTAGTAATTCCTGAAGGTGTTACTATTACTGAAGAAAATAACGTTGTTACTGTTAAAGGTCCTAAGGGAGAACTTACTACTAATTTAGCTGAAAATATCACTATTAAAGTAGAAGGAAACACTTTAGAAGTTTTAAGAAGTAATGACAATACTAACACTAAGACAATGCATGGTACAATTAATGCTTTAATTAATAACATGATGACTGGTGTTACAAAAGGATTTGAAAAAGGATTAGAAATCATCGGTGTTGGGTACCGTTTCCAATTAAAGGGAAATGTATTAGTAATCAATGCAGGATATTCTCATCCAGTTGAAATGGAAATTCCAGAAGGAATTACTGTTGAAGTTCCAAGCAATACTGAAGTTACTGTAAAAGGTATCGATAAAGTATTAGTAGGTGAATTTGCAGCAAATGTAAGAAAAGTAAGACAACCAGAACCTTACAAAGGAAAAGGAATTCGTTATAAAGATGAACATGTCCGTCGTAAGGAAGGTAAGAAAGCTGCTTAATAATATAAGATAAGGAGAAGTTACTTATGATTAAGAAAGAATCAAAGAATGTTATGCGTAAAGCTAGACACGAAAGAGTAAGAAAAAGTATCCATGGAACACCAGCAGTTCCTAGATTAAACGTGTTTAGATCAAATTCAAACATTTTTGCACAAATTATTGATGATGAAAATGGTGTAACTTTAGTATGCGCATCATCACTTGATAAAGATTTGAAATTAGCTAATGGAAGTAATGTTGAAGCAGCTACTAAAGTAGGAGCTAGCATTGCTGAAAAAGCTCTTAAAGCAAACATTAAAAATGTAGTATTTGATAGAGGTGGATATCTTTATCATGGACGTGTTAAAGCTTTAGCTGAAGCAGCACGTGAAAATGGATTAGAATTCTAAAAGGAGGGTAATTTATGCAAAAAAGAAATAATGACCCAAAAGTTAAAACTTTTGAAGAACAAGTAATTGAAATCAAAAGTGTAGTTAAAGTTAACAAAGGTGGTAGACAAAGAAGATTTTCTGCTACAGTTGTTGTTGGGGATAGAAAAGGTCAAGTTGGATTAGGTATTGGTAAAGCTAACGAAGTACCTGATGCAATCAAAAAAGCTATTCAAGCTGCTAACAAAAACATTGTTAGAATACCTCTAACAGATAATAGAACAATTGCTCATGATTTAATTGGTGAAGCAGGTGCTGCTAAAGTAGTACTTAAACCTGCATCAGCTGGTACTGGAGTAATTGCTGGTGGTGCTGTTCGTGCAGTATTAGAACTTGCAGGAATTCACGACATTTTATCAAAATCACTTGGATCAAGAACTAAAAACAATATGGCTAATGCAACATTAAATGCTTTAAGACAATTAAAGACACCAGAACATGTTGCTGAATTAAGAGGAAAAACAGTAGAGGAGATTTTAGGATAATGAAATTACATGAATTAGAAAAAAATATCGGTGCTACTCATAGAGCAAAAAGAAAAGGTATTGGTAGAGGTTCTGGAAACGGAAAAACAAGTGGTAGAGGACAAAAAGGACAAAACTCAAGAAGTGGTGGAGGAGTTAGAGCAAACTTCGAAGGTGGACAAATTCCATTATATAGACGTTTACCTAAGAGAGGATTTACAAATGCTAAATTCAAAACTACTTATGCAGTTATTAATGTTAGCGATTTAAATGTATTCGAAGATGGTACAGTTGTAACTCCAGCTTTATTAAAAGAAACTGGGTTACTAAAAAAACAACTTGATGGAGTTAAAGTTTTAGGTAATGGTACTTTAGAAAAGAAATTAACTATTCAAGCTAATAAATTTTCTAAAGAAGCTATGGATAAAATTAATAAAGCAGGAAGTAAATTTGAGGTGATCTAGTATGTTTCGTACATTGAAACAACTAACATCTCCAACTAATAAAGATTTAAGACAACGTATTGGATTTACTTTATTAGTATTATTAATCTTTGTAGTTGGTGTTAATGTTAGGGTACCAGGTACAACAGATTATACTGGAAATTTAGGTTTTTTAGAAATAGTTAATGCGATGAGTGGTGGAGCACTTAGAAATTTCTCAATATTTGCTCTAGGTGTTATGCCATACATTAGTGCATCAATTATTACGCAATTGTTACAAATGGATATTGTTCCATATTTTAGTGAATTAAAGAAACAAGGACCAAGTGGTCGTCAAAAAATTAATAAAATAACAAGATATATGGGTATTATATTTGCGTTTATTCAAGGTTTTGCTTATTCATTTATGATGATGGAGTCAGCAACAGCTTTTGATCGTTTATATGTAGCTTTAATATTAACAGCTGGTACTTCTTTCCTTTTATGGTTAGGAGATCAAGTTACTCAAAAGGGTATTGGTAATGGTGTATCATTATTAATCATGGCTGGTATTCTTGTTGAATTACCTGCTGCATTCATATCTGCTTATCAAAGTTTAATTTTAGGTAGCACATATGATTTATGGCAAGGTATTCTAATGTTTATTGGATTTATACTAGTATATGTATTAATTATTGTAGGAGTTATTTTTGTACAAGAAGCAGAAAGAAAGATTCAAATTCAATATGCTAATAAAAGTACTATTATGTCTGGAAATCGTTCTTATATGCCAATTAAAATTAACTCAGCAGGAGTTATTCCAGTAATTTTTGCATCTAGTTTACTTGCAATACCAGCAACAATTGCGCAATTTGTTAATAATGAAGGATTTGTTAACTTTGTTAATAACTATTTAACTTATACAAAACCAGTAGGATTTGTTATTTATATGTTATTAATATATTTCTTTGCTTATATTTATACATTTATTCAAATTAAGCCTGAAGAATTAGCTAAAAATTTAAATGAAAATGGTGGATTTATTCCAGGAATTAGACCTGGTAAGGCTACTGAGGAATATATTAGTAAAGTATTAGCTAGACTTACTTTAGTTGGAGGTTTATTTATTGCTGGTATTGCAGCATTACCAATAATCTTCAGTTTAATAGGTGGTTTAGAAGGTGCTTCTGCAATAGCAGGTACAAGTTTATTAATTGTAGTTGGTGTTGCTCTTGAAACTTATAAACAACTTGAAGGTAGTTTAGTATCAAGAAATTATAAAAAAGGATATAGTAGAAGATAAATATGAAGAATTTAATTTTGTTAGCTGTTCAAGGTGCTGGTAAAGGTACTTTGGCAAAAGCTTTAAAAGAAAAATATGGTTATGAACATATTTCAACAGGTGATTTATTAAGAGAAAGATCTGCTGTTGGGGATGAACTTGGAATGAAAATAAAGAATCTTATTGATAACGGTATTTTCGTTTCAAATGACATTATTTTTGAAGCTATTGAGTATAAGATAAGTCAACCTGAATGTGCAAATGGTTATATTCTTGATGGCTTTCCTAGAAATATAGAACAAGCTGAAGGTTATAGCAAAATATTAGAAAAATTAAATAAAGATTTAGGTATAGTAATTAATATGACTATTCCTGAAAGTCTACTTATCAATCGTATTATTGGAAGAAGAATGTGTAAAGATTGTGGAGCTATTTATAATATTTATAGTGAACAATTAAAACCATTAAAAGAAGGTATTTGTAATAAGTGTGGTGGAACATTATATCAAAGAGATGATGATAATGAAGAAGCTATGAGAACGAGAGTTGATACTTATTTCAAAGTTACTGCTCCAATAATTGATTATTATAAAGAAAAAGGAAATTTATACGAAGTTGATTCATCTGATATGGATGAAACCTTAAAATCAGTTGAAGAAATTTTAAAAAAACTAGGTGATAAGATTGATTAGTATTAGAAGTGAAAGAGAAATTGAATTACTTAGAATTGCTGGTCGAATTGTGTATGAAACTCACCAATATTTGAAACCTTTCTTAAAAGAAGGAATTAGTACTAAAGAGATTGATGATTTAGCAGCTGAGTTTATAAAAAGTAAAGGTGCTACTCCTTCTTGTAAAGGTTATCAAGGTTATCCAGCTAATATATGCATTAGCATAAATGATGAAGTTGTTCATGGAATTGCTGGAAGAAGAAAACTTAAAAATGGTGATATAGTAACATTAGATATTTGTGCATGTTATAAAGGTTATCATGGTGACTCGGCTTGGAGCTATGCTGTTGGTGAAATTTCAAGTGATGCAAAATACATTATGGAACATACAGAACAAGCATTATATGAGGGATTAAAAATGGCAAAAGCTGGTAATCGAGTTGGTGATATATCACATGCAGTTGAAGAATATGCAAAGAAGTATCACTTAGGTGTTATTAAAGAATTAACTGGTCACGGTGTCGGTAGTCACCTACATGAAGAACCTAATGTTCCAAATTATGGAAAAGCTGGTACGGGACCAATATTAAAAGAAGGTATGGTAATCGCAATTGAGCCGATGCTTACCTTAGGAAGTCCTGAAATATATATGCTAGATGACGACTGGACAATAAAAACAGACGATGGTAGTTTATCTGGTCATTTTGAGCACACTGTTGTTATTCGTAATGATGGGTGTGAAATCTTAACGGGAGAGTGAGAGAGAATATGGCAAAAGATGATACAATTGAAATAGAAGGTAAAGTTCTTGAAATCTTACCTGGTGGTAAGTTTAAAGTTGAACTTGAGAATGGTCACATTGTGGAAGCCCACGTTTCTGGTAAAATCCGAATGAACTACATTCGCATCTTACCGGGGGATACCGTAATGTTGGAACTATCGCCTTATGATTTAACACGTGGGCGAATAACCTATAGGAAATAATAGGAGGGAAAAATATGAAAGTAAGATCATCAGTTAAACCAATCTGCGCTAAATGTAAAGTTATTAAGCGTGGTGGAAAAATTAAAATTATTTGTGAAAATCCAAAACACAAACAAGTACAAGGTTAATGAAAGGAAGTGTGATTTATGGCTCGTATTAAAGGTGTAGATATACCTAATGATAAACAAGTAGGAGTATCACTAACTTATATTTATGGTATTGGAAATACTACTGCTAAAAAAGTATTAGAAGCAGTAAAAATAGATGCAACAAGAAAAGTAAAAGATTTATCAAATGAAGAATTAGATAAAATCCGTGATGAAATTTCTAACTATGTAGTTGAAGGTGATTTAAGAAGAGATGTTAATATGAACATCAAAACTAAAATGGAAATCAACTGTTACCAAGGAATTCGTCATAAAAGAGGTTTACCTGTAAGAGGGCAATCTACTAGAAGTAATGCTCGTACTCGTAAGGGTAAAGGTAAAACTGTTGCTAATAAGAAGAAATAATAAATATTAAAATATATAATAGTTAAAAAGGAGGTCAAAGTTATGGCTTATAAAACTAGAAAAAGAAAAGTTAAAAAGAATGTACCTGAAGGTGTAGCACACATTCATGCAACATTTAATAATACAATCACTACTATTACTGATAAAGAAGGTAATGCAATTGCTTGGGCAAGTAGTGGTGCAATAGGTTTTAAAGGAAGCAAAAAATCAACTCCTTTTGCGGCTGGTATGGCTGCAGAAGCTGCTGGTAAAGCTGCTTTTGATATCGGAATGAGAAAAGTTGAAGTTTTTGTTAAAGGTCTAGGACCAGGACGTGAAACAGCTATTAGATCACTTCAAACTGCAGGATTAGAAGTTACTGCTATTAATGATGTGACACCAATTCCACATAATGGATGCCGTCCACCAAAACGTCCACGTGGTTAATAAATAAAGGGAGGTAGTTTCATGATTGAATTTGAAAAACCAAATTATAAAATAACTGACTATGTAGAAAATAATTTCTATGGTAAGTTTGAAATTGAACCACTTGAAAGAGGGTTCGGAACAACTTTAGGTAATGCTTTAAGACGTGTTATGTTATCTTCATTACCAGGAGCTGCTATTAGTAGTGTAAAAATTGAAGGTGCATTACATGAGTTCCAAACAATTGAAGGTGTTATTGAAGATGTTACAACTATTATTTTAAATTTAAAGAAAGTAGTTGTTAAAAATCATTCTAATGAAATGAAAACTATTAGAATTAATGTAACAGAAGAAAAAGAAGTTACTGCTGGTGACATTGATCATGATAGTGATATCGAAATATTAAATCCAGATTTAGTAATAGCACATGTTGCTAAAGGTGGAAGTTTAGTTATGGAAATGACTGTTTCTAATGGTCGTGGATATGTAAGAAGTGAAGAAAATAAGAGATTATTAGATATTAGAAAAGTTGGTGTAATACCTGTTGATTCATTATTTTCACCAATTGAAAGAGTATCTTATGAAATCGAAAGTGCTCGTGTAGGTCAAGATGAAAGTTATGACAAATTAGTTTTACAAGTTTGGACTAATGGGTCTATTAGACCTGAAGAAGCTATTGCTCTTGCATCTAGAATTTTAATTGAACATTTCAATATTTTAACTAATTTAAGTAATATTGCTGATATGACAGGAATGATGATTGAAAAAACAGAAGATCCTAAAGTAAAAGCATTAGAAACTACAATCGAAGATTTAGATTTCTCAGTTCGTGCTTATAATTGTTTAAAGAGAGCTGGAATTCATACTCTACAAGATTTAGTTAACAAGAGTGAAAACGATATGATGAAGATTCGTAATTTAGGTAAAAAGTCTCTAAAAGAAGTATTAGACAAAGTTAGAGATCTTGGACTAGTATTACGTGATGAAGACTAGTGAGGAGGGAAAACAATGGCATATAGAAAATTAGGTGTTGATAATAAACACAGAAGAAGCATGCTTGCTAACATTACTAAAGATGTTATCATGAATGGTAAAGTTCAAACTACTGAAACTAGAGCTAAAGAAGTTCGTAAGTTCGTTGATAAAATGATTACTTATGGTAAAGATGGTAGTTTAGTTGCTAGAAGAAAAGCATTAGCTTTCCTTCAAAACGACAATACTGCAGTTAAAAAAGTATTTGAAGAATTAGCTCCTAAGTATGCTACTAGAAATGGTGGTTATACTAGAATTATTAAATTATCAGAAAGACGTGGAGATGACGCGTTAATGGTAATTTTAGAATTAGTTGAAGAATAAAATTAAAGAAGTATTTATACTTCTTTTTTTGTGTTATAATTTAATAGTAGGTGAAGAATATGGCTAAGAAAAGAAGAAGACGTAGAAAATTAAAAAAAGGTCCAGTAATAGTATTAATTTTAATAATATGTTTAATTATTGGTGGGATAGGTTTTTATTTATATACACATACATCTAAATATTTATTTTTTAAAGGTTTAGATAAAACATATTCTTATTTAGAAGATTTATCTTTTATAGATGATTATATGCCTTATATTAATTCAAATTATTATAATAAGACAGATTCTTCATTTAAAGTTAAAACATCAGAATTAGATACTAATATTAATTTTAAAGGAGATATATATTTAAATGATAAATCTAATTATTATGATTTAGATATTAATACAAATAATGTTAATTATGGACTTGAATTGTTAAACAAAGATTCAAGATTATATTATAGAATAGATGATTCTAAATATTATTATACTAATTATGATAATGTTAGTAGTTTTAAAACAAATGATTATTATGATTTATTATCTTTATTAATTAGTAATTTGAAATCAGATGAATTTAAAGCAAATGATGTTGAAATAACAATTAATTCTAAAAGATATGATACTAGAAAAATTATGCTTATTTTAACTGATGATGAATTTAAAAATATGATGAATAATTTTCATAAAGATATTCTTAAAGATGAAAGATTATCATATTTATATATGTCTTTAATAGACGTTTCAACGAAAGAAGAGTTAACTAATTATATTGATAATTATGATATTAAGTTTAATCAAGGTATTGTTACATATTCTATTTATTTTTATAAAAATAAACCAATTATGAATGAAATAGAAGATGGATTTCATGGAAATGATAGGTTAGGTATTATAACAATGGATGATTATTTTGAAGTTAGATATACTACGCTTGAAGAAGATATTTCTTATTTAAAAGTTTATGATAAAAAAATCGATTTATTTTTAGATGGTATTGGATATGGTAAAGGAAAATATACTGATAATTCTATTGAGATAGATTTTACTGATTATGAAGGATCTTCTTTAGGAAATATTTCTTATTCTATAACTAAGAAAAATGATAATAAGTTTATTGTTAATTTCTTAATTGATATTAAGTTGTCAGAATTAGATTATAAAATAGATTCTACTAATGAAATAACATTAGATAAACAAATTCCTAATGTAGATACTACTAATAGTATTGTTATTGATAATATACCGGCAAATGATAGGGAAACTTTGTCAGAATTATTATCTACTATTAATCTTATATTTGCTTTTTAAATGCTAGAAATAGCATTTTTTCTATGCTATAATGAAATTGGAGATGGTTATATGAAAGCGTTAATTACAGGTGCATCATCTGGAATAGGCTATGATATGGCTTACTATTTAGGGAGTTTAGGTTATGATTTGATATTAGTGGCGAGAAATAAAGCTAAGCTTCAAGAAATGCAAAAAGATATTTCGACTAATGTAAAAATAATAGTAGCTGATTTGTCTATTGAGAGTAAATTAAAAGAAGTGTATGTTTTATGTAAAAATGAAAATATAGATGTATTAATCAATAATGCTGGTTTTGGTATGTGTGGAAAATTTGATGAAATTGATTTAAATACTGAGATTGAAATGATTAATACTAATATTAAAGCAGTACATATTTTAACAAAATTATTTTTAAAAGATATGAAGAAAAGAGATAGTGGTTATATATTAAATGTTGCTTCATCAGCAGCTTTTGAACCTGGTCCATTAATGGCTACATATTACAGTACTAAAGCTTATGTTTTAAGGCTTACTACATCGATATATGAGGAACTTAGACGTGATAAGTCTAAGGTAGTAGTATCTTGTTTATGTCCAGGACCTGTTGATACTAATTTTAATAAAACAGCAAATGTTGTATTTTCTATAAAACCATTGAGTAGTAAATATGTTAGTGAATATGCATTGAAGCAGATGTTTAAGAAAAAGTTAATAATTATTCCTGGTTTAAAAATGAAGTTATCGATTTTCTTTTCTAGATTTGTATCTACTAAAATGTTAGCTAAGATTGTATATAAAATACAAAAGAAAAAATTAAAAAGTAGAAGGGAAAAATAGTTTTCCTTTTTTTATTAAAGGGTGGTATATATGAGTATGATTTCAATTGATAAATTAAATTATTCTTATAATAGTAATGAAATATTAAAGAATATTACTTTTAAAGTAAAAATACCTTCTTTGGTAACGATTGTTGGTTCAAATAATTGTGGTAAAACAACATTAATAAAATGCTTATCTGGTATAATGCCAATAGAAGAAAGTGTAATGATTGATGATATTGTTTTAAATAAGAAAAATATTAAAAAGTATTCTAGAAATATTGGTGTTGTTTTTAGTCTAGATCAAAATCAGTTTTTATTTAATAAAGTAATTGATGAGATATTATTTCCTTTAGGGAATTTAAACTTTAGTAAAAAGAAGATGAGAGAAGCCTTAAATGAAGTAACAAAGTTATTATTTTTAGATGATTTATTAGATAAAGAGGTATGGGAATTATCTAATATTGAAAAAATAAAGGTTCTTATTGCAACAGCTATTATTCATAAACCAAAGGTGTTATTTGTTGATGATATTTTGGTTGGGCTTAATGATGAAGATAAAGAAAGAATTTTACTTATTTTAAAACGTCTTATCAGAGAGTTAAAGTTAATTGTTATATCTACAACATCGTCTTTAAGTGATGCGATATATAGTGATGCAATTTTGGTTATTGATAATGGTAAAATAAAATATAGTGGTAAATTGGAAGATATATTAAAACATGACAATAGTTTAGTTAAATTAGGAATAGATATTCCTGTAATGATGGATATGTCTTTAAAGCTTCAGTTTTATGATTTGCTTGATAAAGTAATATTAAATCCAGAGGAAATGGTTGATGAGTTATGGAATTAGTTTTAGATAGTGTTAAGTATTTAGATTTATTAAATAATATTTCGTATTCTTTTGTTAGTAAGAAGATTGTTGGAATATATGGTGATAATTCTAAATATATTGTTGATATAATTTGCGGTGATAATAATGATTATGATGGAGATATTCGTATTGATGAAGAAATAATTGATAAGAAGTTTTATAGGAAAAATCCAACTAAAATTGCTCTTATAGATTCTAAACCTTTCTTTTTTACAACTAAAGTAGAAGAAGAAATAAAGTTTAATTTAGATTTTAGAAAATATGATTGTGATTTAGAAAAAAAAGAAAAAGAATTATTTAATTTAGTTGGTTTGGATTTATCTATTCTAACTAGACCTATTAATTCGTTATCAAATAGTGAAAAATATTTATTATCAATAGTAATCAATTTATTATATAGTCCTGATATTGTTATTTTTAAAGATGTTTTTCAAGGACTTGATCGTAATAGTAAAAAGAAGATTATGATGATAATAAAAAATTTAAAAGAAGAAAATAAAATAGTAATTGTTACTAGCAATGATACTAATATTTTATATGAGTTTACAGATGAAGTTATATTATTAGATAAGAATAATATATATAAAAGTGGAAATTGTGATAAGATTTTTACTTCTACAGAATTAATGAAGGATAAAGTGATACCTATGCCATATATAACAAAAGTTACTTATTTAGCTAAAAACAAGAAAGTGAAGTTATCATATCATAAAGATGTTAGAGATATTATAAAGGATATATATAAACATGTATAAGAGTCTTAGTTTTTATGGTAAGTTAGTTAGTTTTATTTTACTTGTTATAGCAATGGTTTTAGTAAAAAATTATAATATTTTTTTACTAATATGTGGTATGGTATTTATACTTAGTTTTATTAATAAAGAAAAAAAATATTTTTTAGTTAGTTTAGTTCTTTTTTTAGCAACTTATATTTTAGAATTTAATGATATTACTTTTATAGTTTTAAAAGTATTATTAGTAATTGTTTATGCTTTGATTATTGAATCTAGTTTACTTTCTTTGGAAAAAAGATTTTTATATGATAAATTATTTTATCGTAATCGAACTAGTAAAAAGTTAAGAGGATATATACGAAAATATTATTATAAAGATTTATTAAATAATAATATAGAAGCTAATAAAAGAATTGAAAAGTATTTAGATAATCCTGATAAATATTCTAAATATTTAAGAAGACAAGCAGAGAGAAAAGCTCATATGGAAATAGATAATTTATATTTATTAGATAGAATTAGATATGATAGATTCTTTAATAGTAAAAAGAGTAAATTACCTTTTACTTGGAATAATTATGATAATTTTTATATAGCAGTTAGTTTATTATTGTTTGTACTTGTTATAGTTTTGGGAAGGTGATTAGGTGAGATATAAGATTACTTTTTCTTATGATGGTACTTTGTTTCATGGATATCAAAAGCAAGTTGGATACCGAAGTGTCGAAGAGTGTTTTGAAAAAGCTTTATATGATATTAATAATCATACTGAAACTAAGATATATTCTAGTGGAAGAACTGATAGAGGTGTTCATGCTAGAGGGCAAGTTGCTCATTTTGATTTAGATATTGATATTACTCTATATAAGTTGAAATGTGCTTTAAATAGCCTCTTACCTGATGATATTCATGTTATTGATACAGAAGTAGTAGATGATAGTTTTCATGCAAGATTCATGGTTAAAAAGAAGAAATATGTATATTATATGAATGTTGGTGAGTATAGTCCTTTAATGAGAAATTATATTTATCAATATAATCATGAACTTGATATTGAAAATATGAAGGATGGGATTAAGTATTATATAGGAAAACATAATTTTAAGAATTTTGTATCTGATGATTGTATAAAAGATGATTATGTAAGAGAAATATATGATGCTTATATAGAACAAGATAATGATATTATTAAGTTTGTTTTTATAGGAAATGGATTTATGAAGTACCAAGTTAGAAATATGGTTGGGACTTTGATTAAAGTCGGAAAAAATAAAATTAATAGTAGTGATATAGAAAAGATTTTGCTTGATGAAAATTATAAAAAGTTAGTTATGACTGCGAAAAGTGAAGGATTATATTTAGAAGAAGTTAGTTATTAACTTCTTTTTTGAATAATTATAAAAATAATGATAATATTAAATAAATAGGAGGATTAATATGAATAATTTTGAAAAGTATGCAGAACTTTTATTAAAGAAATGTTTAAATATGAAGAGTGGTCAACCTCTTGTTATTACTAGTTTAATTGAATGTATAGATTTTGTGAGAGTTTTAACTAAAAAGGCTTATGAAATGGGAGTTCATGATATTTATTTTGATTTTACGGATAGTTATTTAAAATATTATCAGTTATTACACTTTAGTGATGAAGAGTTTGAAAATAGTTTGTTTTGGAATAAAAAAATATATGATGAATATGCTAAAAAAGATGGAGCATTTTTAATGTTAACAGCTGAAGAAAGTGATATTTTTAAGGATGTAGATCCTGAAAAGATAGCTAAAGCTAATTATATTAGTAGAACTAGTCGTCCTGTTTATAAAGAAAAACAAGGTAAGTATGAAGTCGCTTGGTGTATAGCAATGGTATCTACTGAGGTTTCATCTAAGAAGGTATTTCCCAATCTAGAGAATTCTAAAGAAAGACTTTGGGATGAAATATTTAAAGCTTGTTTGATTGATAAAGATGATCCATTAAAAGAATGGGATAAAAAGACTGATAATAATAAGAAAAATGTTGATAAATTAAATAGTTTAAATTTAAGAAAGTTACATTATACTAATAGTTTAGGTACTGATTTTACTGTTGAACTTGGAGAAGGTGCTATTTGGTGTGGTGCAGATGAAAAAATGCCAGATGGTACTCCTTTAATTGTTAATATGCCTACAGAGGAAATATTTACTAGTCCTTTAAAAGATTCAACTAATGGAATAGTTTATGCATCAAAGCCATTAATTTATAGTAATACATTTATTAATAATTTTTGGTTAAAGTTTGAAAATGGTAAAGTAGTAGATTTTGATAGTGAAGAGGGAAAAGAAGTTTTAGAAACACTAATTAATTTTGATGAAGGAAGTTGTAAGCTAGGAGAAGTTGCTCTTGTTGAATATGATTCTCCAATATCTAATTCTGGTATTTTATTTTATAATACTTTATATGATGAAAATGCTGCATGTCATTTAGCGTTAGGTGTAGGTTTTCCTTCTTGTTATAAAAATGGTGTTAATATGACTAAAGAAGAGTTATTGGAAGTCGGAGTAAATCAATCAAATGAACATACTGATTTTATGATTGGTACGAGTGATTTAAAAATAGTAGGTACAACTGCTAGTGGTGAAGAAGTTTTAGTATTTGAAAATGGTAATTTTGCTTGGAATTAATGGATAAAAAGCTCCTAAAGATATTGACTTTTAGGGGTCTTTTTAGTATAATCTCAATTGGTACATTAATTATCCCCACATTATTTGATTTAGATCCGGTAAATCAAAATGTAAGAAGGAGAAAAAATTATGAATAGTTATATGCAAAAGAAAGAAACTGTAAATCGTAAATGGTATGTAATTGATGCTGAAGGGCAAGTATTAGGTAGAGTTGCTGCTAAAGCTGCGCATATCTTACGTGGAAAACACAAAGCTACTTATACTCCACATATTGATTGTGGTGACTATATTATTATCGTTAATGCTGAAAAAGCTGTATTAACTGGTAATAAATTAGAAGACAAGATGTATTATAATCACTCTATGTACCCAGGTGGTTTAAGAGTTAGAAGTGCTAAAGTTATGAAAGAACAATATCCAGTAGAAATGGTTGAAAGAGCTGTTAAAGGAATGTTACCTCACAATAGATTAGGTAGACAAATGTATAAAAAATTATTTGTATACGCTGGTAGTGAACATCCACATATGGCACAACAACCAGAAGTTATGGAAATTAAATAGGGAGGTAAAATATTATGGCAAAGACAAATGTTTATTATGGAACTGGTAAAAGAAAAACTAGTGTAGCTAAGGTTAAATTAGTACCTGGTAAAGGAAAAATTACAGTTAATGGTAAAGATGTTAATGAATATTTACCTTATGAAACTTTAGTAATGGATTTAACTCAACCTTTAGATATTACTAATACAAGAGAAATGTTTGATGTAGTAGTTGAAGTTCGTGGTGGAGGATTCTCAGGACAAACTGGTGCTATCCGTTTAGGGATAACAAGAGCGTTACTTGAATATGATTCTACAACTGATAAAGATAGTGAAAATAGTTTCAGAAAATTATTAAAACCTGAAGGATTTATCACTAGAGATGCTAGAATTAAAGAACGTAAAAAACCAGGTTTAAAGAAAGCAAGACGTGCTCCACAATTCTCAAAACGTTAAGAGAAAATTACAGTTATTTCAAAAGTCAGATTTATATCTGGCTTTTTTTGTTTTTATTTATGGTATAATCGAATAGAAATGTAAATAATAATTTTTTGAGGAGATATATTATGGAAGAATTTATAATACAAATAATAATAGGTTTAGTTTTAATAATTATAGGTATATGTAATATGAAAGGAAATATATCTTTGTTACATTCATATCATAGAAAAAGAGTAAAAAAAGAAGATGTAATACCTTTTGGAAAAAAAGTGGGAATAGGAAGCATTATTATAGGAATTACAATAATATTGGCAGGAGTATTCACAATTTTTAATTATACTAATATAAGTAATGTTATATTAGTTATTGGATTTGTAACAGGATTTATTATAATTTTTTATGCAATGTTTAAGTATAATAAAGGAATATTTTAAGTAATACAAATTACAATTTAATGAAATGTTAAAAATATTTGCAAAACTTCAAAAGAAATTTGGTAGATTAAACGAATAATAAAAAGTAAAATGATTTGTGAAAGGAATGGTTATATGAATATTGGTCAAAATATTTTAAACTTAAGAAAAAGTGCAAAACTTTCACAAGAACAACTTGCTGAAAAAATGGGAGTAACAAGACAAACGATAAGTAATTGGGAATTAGATGAATCTAGTCCAGATTTAAAACAAGGAAAAGAGTTGTCTAAAATATTTAATGTAAGTTTAGATGATTTAACTGGAGATTCAACATTTGAATATTTAGGTAAAACAGATAATGAGAAAAAAATCACTATAATATCACCAATAGAAAATGTTATAGTAACTTGCAATAAAATTCAATCATCAAGTAAATACAAAGGTGGAAAAGATTCACCAAAGTATGCTTTATTTGGAAGTGATGAAAATAATAATACTGTTTTTGGTGCTAATAATACTTTTCTAGGTTGGTATGAAGATAAAGAACAAATATCAAAAGAAATAATGGAAATAAAGGAAGCCTTTATGTCTGGAACTTCATTATATGAATTAAAGTATAATGTTGAAGTAAAAAAACAATTAATGGGTATGAAACTTCGTATTAAAAAATAATACAAATTACAATTGAAGATACTATAGAAAACGTGTTGGTATCATGTATAAACATTAAGAGAAAATTACAGATATTTCAAAAGTCAGATTTACATCTGGCTTTTTTATTTAAAATTGGACTTTTACTTGTATCATATACAACTTTTTAATAAAGGCTGTGATATAATATAATTGTTAATTAAATAATGACTAAAAGTGAGGTTCTGGCATGGAAGAAATTTTAAAGATAACTAATGTTAGTAAGAGTTTTGGTAAAGTAAAAGCAGTTGATAATATTAGTTTTAAAGTGAAAAAAGGTGAAATGTTTGCTTACTTAGGTGTCAATGGTGCTGGTAAATCTACAACTATATCGATGATATGTGGAACTTTAAAACAAGATAATGGAAGTATATTAGTATGCGGAGAAGACTTAAATAAAGATTCAAATTATATTAAAAATAAAATAGGTGTTGTTTTTCAAAATTCTGTTTTAGATCAAACTTTAACTGTATATGATAATTTGAAATATCGTGCTAGTTTGTATGATATCACAGGGAGTAAATTTAAAAAAAGATTTGAAGAATTAGCAAAGATGTTTGAACTTGATGAAATAAGAAATCAGAAAGTTAAAACTTTATCCGGTGGGCAAAGAAGAAGAGTTGATATTGCAAGATCAATTCTTCATAATCCAGAGGTTTTAATTCTTGATGAACCAACAACAGGACTTGATCCAAATACAAGGAAAAAGTTATGGAATATAATAAGAGGTTTAAGAGAAAAAAATGGTATGACAGTTTTTTTGACAACACATTATATGGAAGAAGCTAGTGATGCAGATTTTATAATAATAATAGAAAAAGGTAAGATTATTACTGAAGGAACTCCTTTGGAATTAAAGAATAAATACGCCAAAGATATGATAAGTATTTATCACGTTGATGAGGAAGATATAAAGAAGTTGAAATTACCTTATACAAAGATTAGAGACGGATTTAGAATAGAAATTGAAAATACTAATTTAGCAACTGAATTAATAATTAAAAATAAAGATTTATTTAAAGATTATGAAATAGTAAAAGGTAAGATGGATGATGTGTTTTTGAATGCTACTGGAAGTGAATTGGAGGCATCAGATGAAAAAAATAATTAATTTAACTATAAGAAATATAAAAGTTTATTTTAGTGATAAAGGAATGTTTTTTACTTCATTAATTACACCAGCTATTTTATTAATTTTATATTCTACATTTTTAGCTAATGTATATAAAGATGCTTTTATAAGTGCTATTCCTGAAGGTATAGAGATAAGTAATAAATTGCTTAATGGTCTAGTAAGTGGTCAACTAGTAGGTTCACTTTTATCTGTTTCATGTATAACTGTTGCTTTTTGTTCAAATATGTTAATGGTTCAAGATAAAGTAAATGATAATATCAAAGATTTAATTATTACACCAACTGATAATAAAACATTGGCTATATCATATTTTTTAGCATCATTTATATCTACTTTAATTGTTAATTTATTTGCATTGGTTTTATGCTTAATATATATTGCAAGTAATGGTTGGTTTATGAACATAATTGATATATTATTAATAGTTTTAAATGTTGTAGGATTAACTTTATTTGGATGTATTTTATCTTCATTAATAAATTCATTTTTAACTTCACAAGGTCAAATTTCAGCAGTTGGAGCAATTGTAAGTTCTATGTATGGATTTATTGCTGGTGCTTATATGCCAATGAGTCAATTTGCAGAAGGATTAAGAAATGTTTTGTTATTTTTACCTACTACATATGGAACAGCATTAATGAAGAATTCAGTCATGATAAGTACATTTAGAGAGTTAGGAAATATACTTCCTGTGGATGCAATAAATAGTTTAAAAGAATCTATTGATATTAGATTAATATTTAATAATAATGTTGTTAGTATATCAACGATGTATTTGATAGTGATATTAACAATTATTGTTCTTTTTGTAATATATATATTAAGATATATGTTATGTAAAAATAAGTAGTTGAGGTGTTTTTATGAAAAATCAAAAAAAGTATATTGTTTTAATAGTTCTAATATTTTTAATAATTTTATTAGGATGTTTATTTGTACCATCTTTATTTAGTAATAGCAATTTACCAGAAGAAGTTACTATTATTCAATATAAAGCTGGTGGATTCGAAAAAATAAAAGAAGTTAAGATCGAAGATCAAAGCAAAATAAAAAAGTTAAGTAAATATGTTAATAAATTAAAACCATTATCAGAAAAGGAAATGGTAAGACTTGCTTTATTACAAGAAATAGAAATTATATATGATGATTCAATTTCAATTGGTATTCAGTTAGAGGAAGAAAGTTATTGTTACTATATAAATAAAGATGAAAATATTTCTTCTTTATCTAAAATGCCTTCTGGTTTATTAAAGTGGGTAAAAAATAATCTTGATTTATAAAGTTATTTTTATATTAAGTTAAATATATATCTGTTTTTTTAAATCAAATTTGTAACTAAATTATATGTTATTTTTAATATTTATTTTTGTGTGATAAAATATTGTTAGGTGGTTTGGATGAATGAATATTTAAAAAAAGAAATAATGGAGCAAAGTCGTCATCAATTTATATATGGTTATGATACTTTGGAAAAGTGTCTTGCCTTTAAATCGTTAGAAGAAGATTATCCTGTGAAAGTTAATGAAAACAGTCCGATTGCGGTTTATATGAAAGGTTTTTCATTACCTAAAAGAGATATTGATTTTGATGTAGATAAATTTAGATTACAACAAGTTAGTCGCGAGTATTTTAACTTAGCGCTTATAAAGAATATTATTAGTAGAATTAAGGATAATCAAAGTTTACTTAGTGATGAAAATGTTTCAAAGTTTTTAAGACAACTATGTATAGTTACTAGTGATAAGTCTTCATATGATTCCTTTGATGATTTTAGCAAGGACCTAGAATCTTCTTTAAGTTTTTATTTATCATATTATAAAGATTTATTAGGTGGTAAAGAAATACTTCCAAATATTAATGATGTTAAAATACCATTTATGATGCCTGATATGATTGTTCCTAGAATTAAGAAGATGCTTGTTAATAATTCTTATTTTGGTATTATTATAGATCAAAATAGTTCTTTTTGTCTTAATACTTATAAAATAGTTAATGATTACGTTGGTAGACGAATAAACAGTGATTTATCTTTTAAAGTAGTAACTGATCCTAGATGCTGGAGTACATATTATGATACTAATGGAGAATTTATAGAAAGTATTCATGATTATGGTATTGTTGAGTTGGATGATTCTTATTCTCAACATACAAAGGAATTAATGAAAAAATATAAAATGTAGATGTAGCAAAACTAGATGAGGGATCTAGTTTTCATTATTTTTATCTATAATATAAGTGATGTGGGAGGATTGTAATGAAGATATATATAATAGGACCATCGGGTTCTGGTAAAACAACACTTTCAAAGAAACTAGCAAAAAAGTATAATACAGAGTGTTATGAGCTTGATTGTTTAGTTTATGATGATGAACATGATCATGTTAAAAGAAGTGATAGTGAAGTCGAAAGATTATTTAATAAAATAATAAATAAGAAATCCTGGATTATAGAAGATGTAGGAAGGAGTCGTTTCTATAAGGGACTAGATAAGTGTGATCAAATATATTATTTAAAAATATCTAAATATAGAGTTTATTTAAGAGTTGTTAAGCGTTGGTTTAAGCAAAGGTTAGGTAAAGAAAAGTATAATTATCCTCCAACTTTATTTCAGTTTTATGATATGATTCGAGTAGCTAGATTATATTTTAAACATGAAAAAGATAAATTAAAAAAGTTAGATGAATATAAAGATAAAGTAGTATATTTAACGTATAAAGATTTAAATACTTTTTAGGTCAGATTTATATCTGACTTTTTATTTTATGTTATAATTTATTTAGGTGATATTATGGAAAATCAAGTTAAAGTAGGTCTTGGTGTTATGTTAAAAGATGGTAATAAGATATTACTAGGACATCGTGCTATTAATAGAGAAGATACTGGAGGAATTTTTGAGCCAGATACTTGGACTTTTCCTGGTGGAAAGCAAGAGTTTAATGAAACTATTTTAGATGGTGCGATTCGTGAAGTTAAGGAAGAAACTAATTTAGATATTAGTGATTTATATGTATTTAGTGTGTCTGATGATATTCAACCTAATAAGCATTATGTGACTATTCAGGTAATTGCTAATAGTTATTCTGGAGAGTTAAAAGTTATGGAACCTACTAAAGAAGATGAATGGAAATGGTTTGATTTAGATAATTTACCAAATAATATTTATAGTCCAACAAAGCAATTTATTGATAAATATATTAATAGTATTAAATAGGGGAAAATTATGAAAAGAAAATATTTAAGAGTTATGAATGGTATTACTTCTCATGCCGGAGGATTCGAATATAAACTTGATCAAGTTAATGTTTCTGATTTATGGAATCCAGATGCAAAAGAACCTAAAGATATAGGTGGTTTTAATTTTTCTGATGATGAACATATGCTTAGATGGTTACTTCGTGGGGATGTTTTGTATGATGTAGAATTACCTGATGATGCAGAAGTTTTGTTTTATGAAGGAAATAATCCTAAAGGTGCTTATCGCACTAATAAGATAATTGTTAAGAATCCTAGGGAAGTTACTGAAGATATTGCTATAGATTTATATTTAAAATCTAAGTTACCAGAAATTGTATATTTTGAATGTTTGAAATTTTTATCATTTAAAGATTATAAAGAATTATGTTTAATGATTATTAGAGATAAAGTTAATGAAAGTAATATAGATTTAGTATTACAAACTTTTGATGGGTTTTTAAAAGTTGAAGATGATGAAGAACATGGTTGTTATAAAAAAATAAAAGAAGTATTGGAAGAGATAAAAGATAAAAATTTAATTACTATTTGTATTGATCGTGAACCATTAATAAAAGATTTAACATCTGAAAAAATAATTAATATAACAGGTCAATCTGGTAGTGGTAAATCTTTTTTTACTAAGATATATGATGATAATTATTTAATTATTGATACTGATGAAATTTTTAGTGATAATAGATTTAATAAAACGAGTGGTATTAATAAAGAACTTGGTAATTATTTTAGAAATAAATATGAAAAATTACCTAATCTTTTTGAGGATTTTGATTTAATCTATCAAGAGATAATTGATTATTGTAAGAAGTATGATAAAGTAATTGTTATTGATTGTGCACAGTTTCATTGTATTAAAGATATTTCACTTTTAAGAGGAAAAATTATTATTATGCGTACTTGTATAGATACTTGTTATAAGAGATGTATTGAGCGTTTTAAAAATAATAATTCTAATTATACTGATGAAGAATTGAAGAAATATTCTGAAAAGAAATTAAAAATTTATAAATGGTATAAAGGTTCAAATGAATTTTTAAAGAAAGTAATAAATTATTAAGAGGTAGATTATGGGAGAAGTTTTGGGATTTGATTGTGATGGCGAAGAAATTGAAGAATTTAGGGTTTTAAGATATCCTTTTTCGTCTGATATAGATAATTGGGATGAAGAAGCTAATATTGATCCGAGATTTTATTGTATTATAAAACGAAGTAATGGGGAGTGTGTTGCTGTTAGCATTTATGATGATTATCATAGTAAATATATTCGTAGGTATGAAAATATTTCTAGTGATGAGAAAATACCATTACTAATTAAAGATATTTCTGATATGAAATATTATGAAGTTGCTTTTTCTGGTATTACTGGAAGAGGATGGTTTTATGATCGAAATAGAGAAGAGTTAAAAAATGATGTAGAAAGAATAATTAATAATAAATGTTTAGTTAAGAGAAAAGAAGTCAAATAAGGCTTCTTTTTTTGTGTAAAATATACTTATTCCATGTCTTTTTCTTTAAAATTTCATACAATTTAATATGTTGTATGTTATAATTTAATAGTAGGTGAGAATAATGAGGGACAAGCAGTTCAAGAACCTGGATGAGCAATTAGAGATTTTTAAGTATAAAGGTTTAGTGATTGATGATGAAGAATTTGCTAAAAATGTGTTACTTCGTGAAAATTACTTCTTTTTGAATGGTTATCGTCATTTATTTATGAAATCTGCTAATAATAAGAGATATATAGAAGGTACTACTTTTGAAGAGTTATATAGTTTATTCTTATTTGATAGACAATTTCGTAATATTATATTTAAGAATTTATTAATGATAGAGAATAATATTAAATCTATTATTTCATATCAGTTATCAAAGAAATATGGTTATAAAGAAAGTGATTATTTAAAGACTAAGAACTTTGATAATAGTCCAGAAAAACAAAGACAGATAAATGATTTGTTAAAGAAGATGAAAAGACAAATTCGTGTTAATGGTAGTCAACACTCGGCAACAAGCCATTATTTGAGTAATTATGGTTATATTCCTTTATGGGTATTAGTTAAAGTATTATCTTTTGGTATTGTTAGTGAGATGTTTTCAATATTAAAATTGGAAGATCGTTTAGCAATTGCAAATATTTATGATATTGATCAAGAAACATTAACTAATTATTTACCAATACTTGCTAATTATCGTAATTTATGTGCTCATGAAGATATTTTGTTTGAAAATAAAACCCAAAGATTTATAGATGATACTAAATATCATTCTTTATTAAATATTGAAAAGATTAATGATGAATATATTTATGGTAAAAATGATTTGTTTGCTCTTTTAATCATTATTAGACAATTACTTACACAAAATGAAGTGAAAAATTTGATTCTTGAAATAGAACATGTACTTAATAATTTAGAATATAATTTAAAAAGTATATCTATTGATAAAGTACTAGATAGAATGGGATTTCCTCCTAATTGGAAAGATATTGCTGATATTGAGATAGGTGGTTAGATGAGAGAAAAATTTTTAAATTTGTTTTTTACATTATTTGTATTTTTTCTTGGTGCGGGATGCATGTTTTTTGTAAATAAAACATTTTTTAAACATGAAATAACTACTGAGGAAATACAAACAATTATTGAGAATAGAGATATTACTATTACTGATAATGATATATCAGAAGCTGTTGCTAAAGTGTATAATTCAGTTGTTATGATAAAGAATTATCAAAAGGGTGAATATGCTGGTAGTGGAAGTGGTTTTGTTTATAAAACTGATGATAAGTATGGTTATATTTTAACTAATTATCATGTTGTAGAAGATTCTACTAGTTTAAAGGTGTTATATACTAATGAAACTATTGTTGATGCTACTAAACTTGGTGGAGATGAATATTTAGATGTAGCTGTTATTAGAGTACCTAAGTCTTCAGTTTTACAAGTTGCAGAAATGGGTAAAGCATCAGATTTAGAATTAGGTGATACTGTTTTTGCAGTTGGTTCTCCTGTTGGAGAAGAGTATTATAATACTGTTACAAGAGGTATTGTATCAGGACTTGATCGAAAGATTACTGTTAGTGTTAAGAGTAATGAAGATTGGGTTATGAAATCTATTCAAATTGATGCTGCTATTAATCCTGGTAATAGTGGAGGTCCTTTATTTAGTAATGAAGGTAAAGTAATTGGAATTAATTCAATGAAGTTAGTTGATAGTAGTGTAGAAGGAATGGGATTTTCTATTATGATAGAAGATGCTCTTAATTATACAGATACTTTTGAAGCAGGTAAGGAAATTGAAAGACCACTTTTAGGAATAACGCTTACTAATGTTGATGAAGAAGCTACTTTAAGTCGTTATAATATAAAAATTAGTAAGGATATTGAATATGGTATTGTTGTAATTAGTGTTGCTAGTGACAGTGGAGCTAGTAAGTCTGATCTTCGTCAAGGGGATGTAATTATTAAAATTGGTGATGAAAAGATTATTAATCAAGCATATTTAAAGTATGTTTTATATAGTTATGAAGTAGGAGATACTATTGATGTAACGTATATTAGAAATGGTAAAGAATATACAACAAAAGTTACACTTACTAAAAATGATGGCTAGGCCATCTTTTTTTATAATCTTTTTAAATTTTATTATATGTAGTATAATATTATTTAGTAGGTGGTAAAGTTGAAGAAGAAAGATAATAAGAAAATAAATTATTTTAGAATATTTTTATTTATATTATTATTTGTTTCTTTAGGATTATATATCAAGTTGTATGTAATGGCTGAAGAAGTTAAAAGTACAAGTGTTGATTTACCTATAGAGGTAACTGATAATATTTGGTATGAATATGGTACTTTAAATAGTATAGAGTTTTCTTCTGGTAAATTTAAGTATAGTGATAAAGAAAGTTCTTTAAATAGTTGTAATAGGTATTATTATAATGATATTAATAAAGTTATTAGTTTAAATTGTAAGAGTTATACTTTAGAACTTGTTAGTATTTCTAAATATAAACTTATTCTTAAAATTAATAATGATAGTTATATTTACTATTCTTCATATGATTTAACTAAATATTTAATGGATAATAATATTAATGAATTATCTGATTCTGATATTGAAGAAATAATGAAAGATAATGATTTTTTAATATCAAAGGTTAATGATAGTGAAGTATATAAAAATATTCAGGTTAGTAAATTATCGGTTTTAGATGAGTTATCTATTGATGGATATTTATCATTAAGAGATAGAAAAGAAAAAGCTTTAGTACTTTTAATTAATCCTAATATGAGTATGGATGCTTATGATTTAATACCAATTTTTATTAGTTGGAAAAATATATATACTGATTATAATTTTTATTATGTTAATGGTCGTAATTTAAAAGTTAATGATTCTTATTTATTAGATAATGATAAGGTCTTAAAAGATTATCTAGTTGGTATTTATGATAGTAATATATTAGTTTTTGATAATGGTGATTATCAAAGAGTAAGTGTTGACATTATAAAAGAAGATAAAGATGAAGTATTTAATTGCAATAATAAAGAATGTTTAGATTATGATTTAAATATATATGATAATGAACAACGTTATGAAAATATTGAAGATATTTTATAAAAAAGCTCTATTGGAGCTTTTTTTTCATTTAATAAAATATAATTCATATAATTTAATGGTGATAATATGAGTTATAAATATATAATTATTGATCCAGGTCATGGAGGTATTGATTATGGATATATGAAAGGAAATAGACCAGAAAAAGATTTTAATTTGGAAGTAGGCAAAAAGATATATTATAAATTAAATCAATCTGGATATCCTGTTTTTATGACAAGAGATAGTGATATTACATTAAGTAATTATGATAGATATGAGTATATAAATAATTTAGTGAGAAATGATAGTGCATTAGTAATATTGATTAAAGTAAGTGATGAAAATAAAGATAATATATCTATTATTCGTTCTATAAAAAGTGTTATTGATTCAAAAAATGATATTTATGATGTATTTAAAGCAATAGGTGAGGTAAAAAAAAGAGTTTTAATAAATGATAACTCAAAGGACTATTATGCAGTACATAGAGTCGCTCCTTTAAATAGTGATGTTATTGTATTAGAATTTGGATATAATTATTTATTAAGTGGTGATAACAACGAAATTATTAATAGCGTTAGTAATATTTTAATAAGTCATTTTGAAGAAAGAGTTTTTGATAGTAATATTTATGATAGTTATGTAGTAGAAAAAGGGGATTATTTATATAAATTAGCTAAGCGTTTTAATACTAATGTAGATGTTTTAAAAAAAATTAATAATCTAGGTACAGATTTTTTAAATATAGGAGAAGTATTAAAAGTACCTAAATTAATGAATGATATATATATTGTTAAAAATGGGGATAGTTTATATAGTATTGCTAAAAAGTTTAATACTGATGTTAACAAAATAAAAGATATTAATAGTTTAATATCTAATAAGTTGATGATTAATCAAAAGTTAATTATTCCTCGTTAATGTAATTCGTTACATACTCCTGGATATGGTTTATAAAAACAATGATTTTTATATTTACCGCTTAGTTGTTGATTATACCATAATGATACACAATTAGCTCCTGTTGTTGGAGCGTAAAACCATAAAGCATTAGTTGCAGGAAAATAATATTGGCCATTTAAGTTGCGAATAGCTAATTCTTTTTCTAATGTAGTAGCAGCATGATTGAATAAGGGACTATTTATGCCTGAGAAGCCACCTGGAGTTTGATAGACTACTTTTTGAATAGTATTGATATTTTTAAATGTTAAACAGTTTGCGATAGCGCGATTAACAATAACATTTCCAACCATAAGCATACCTAGGTCTCCTTCTCCTAAAGCTTCAGCACGCATTAGTCTAGCCATTAATTCTAATTCGTTATTATTATAGTTAATTATTGGCATAAAATCACCTAAAATATATTATGAAAAAAGTGAAAAAGTGTTATTGTATTTATAAAAGTTGTGTGCTATAATACTTGGCATAGGGGATTAGTTAAATGGTATAATAGGAGTCTCCAAAACTTTAGTTGGGAGTTCGATTCTCTCATCCCCTGCCATTTGAATTTTAAAGTAGCAATGTTGCTACTTTTTTTATTGGAATGGCAGGGAGTAATTTTAGAAAGGACCCTTAATGGGGTGTAAGAGTCCTTTTGCTAGTTATTTTCCATATTATTTCTTTTGAAAACGTTTTGTTTTGAATTCTATAAGTTGCAAATATTTATAGAAGGAGAATTTATATGACAGAAGAAACAATCAATGAATTAACAAATTTTTTTCAACAATTTAAAACAGGAGAGAGAAAACAAAACACGCAAAGTAATCTATTGTATGATAATGCAGTAGAATATTTTTTCAACAACATGCGTGAGCGTGGCTTAGCAGAACAGACAATGTATTTTTATAAGAAGAAACTACAAACGTTCCGAAAGTTCTTAGTGCAAATTAAGAAGGTTCAATGTTTAGAAACTTTAACAGAAAGTGAGATAAAATTTTATTTTGAAAGTAAATATTCTAAAAACAAAGTAGGGTATTATAATTGTCACGCTAGGGCACTAAGAGCTTTCTTTAACTATCTTGAAAGAGATGGGTATTTAATTGCTAATCCAGCTCATAATATTAAACCAAAAAAACAAAGAAAAGAGAAAATAGATTACTTTACGATAGACCAGATACGAAAGTTATTAACATCGTTTGATTTACGATATAAGTCAGAGTTAAGAAACTTACTTATAATTATAGTTTTATTAGATACTGGTATTCGAAATAGTGAACTCGTAAGAATCAAACTGGAAGATATCAACTACCAAGAACGTAGTATTTATATATACGCTACTAAGACTAATACATTTCGTACGGTCTATTATTCAAAAGAAACTGAGAGAATATTAAATGTTTATAGGAGAGAAGTTCTAAAAGGCGTAGAAAAAGGGCCACTTTTTATTAAATTTCATAGTGAGTTTAATGAACCAATGCATGGTCATGGGATAAATACACAGATGGTGTATCGAATTCTTAGTCAAAGGTCTAAGAAACTATTTAACAAAGAAATTAGGATGAATCCACATAAGTTTAGACATACATTCGCTACTCACTTTATTATTAATGGTGGTGACCCTTTTTCACTTAGGGATCTTTTGGGACATACTAATATTGAAACAACTAAGATATATGTTGATATGTCCCCAAAAGATTTAAAGACAAAACACGTTAAACATTCAATAATCTCTAATATAGAAAATAATGGACAATCAGGTGATGAGTATGAAGACTAGAAAACTTTCTGTTTACCAAGATTTTTATTCTAAACCTTACATCATTTTAAAAGGAAAATGGTTGCAAGAACTAGGATTTAAATATCATGATAAAGTACGAATATTCACATATAAAGATAAAGTTATCATAGAAAGAATAAAAGACCCAAATCTTAATAAAAAGATTTGAGTCTTTTTTTACCTGATTGTCGAATCGAACCTAAAGATTTGGATTCTTCTATAATACCATTTAACTAATCCCCTATAATCAAAATACCTATATAAATCAATGGATCTAGATAAATGGCTTTTAAAGTCCTTAATGGATTTGGAGTTTTACTCAAACCTAGCCCAATCCACTTGCTACCTATCATTTTTATTTCTTAGTTACCAATGTTTAATTTTGGAACTCTATAAATCACAACTTCATTATATAAAAGTCTTATTTTTTTATCAATGATAAATAATTAATTCTTTTAATTTGAGTACGAAAATTAAAAAATCGCGGGCTTCGCCCAAACGAGGAACAAAAAATATTTTTCTATTGTTATTTTTAATAAATCGTAATTAAAATCAAAAGGTGTGAGATTATATTGTGTGGGGAAAGCGGTTTTTTTATTTTATATATGATATATAAGTGGCGTAATGATGATTGAATTTAAACACTTAATTTATGTGTTATTATTAATTTGATGGATAAACTATAATTTACATGATATAATTTCTATGTGGAGTGGTGATGTAATGAATAAAGAATTTGTTTTTAAGGTTTCATTAGAGGGAAAAGCAATAATAAAGTTGAATGATAACAGTATAACAATATCAAGACCAGGTTTTATTTCAAAATTTACCCATGGTTTTGTTGGCGAAAAAACAATTTTGATAAATCAGATCACAAGTGTACAATTTAAAAAGTCTAATACATTTACGCGAGGATTTTTACAATTTATCGTTCCAGGGACTGCTGAAGCTAAAAAAAATTCATATGATGAAAATATTGTTTATTTTAAAGATGCTTGGGGCAATTTTGATGAAGAAAATAAAAATGCAGAGTTTATAAAAAAATATATTGAGGAATACAATATGAGACAAAACGAATTGAAACAAGTAGTTAATTCTAGTAGTAATTTTGATGAAATTAAAAAGTTAAAAGAGTTATTAGATATCAACGCGATAACCCAAGAAGAATTTGAAGCAAAGAAAAAAGAACTATTAAATTTAAAATCTATCAAATAAGATTGTAAATTATAAAATGATAGGTAAAAAATATAAAAACTAATATTACAATTTTTTTGGGAGCGAATTATCTTAATTTGCTCTTTTTTGTATATTTTACTACAATTCGATTTAAAAGATACATACTTCTACTGCTAGTTGGTTCTACTAGTAATTATGGTTATTTATAATTGTCTTATAGAAATAATACTAGAGGTGAATTATGAAAAAAATTGCAATTTTTTTTGATACTAATATTTTTGGAAAACCAAATAATTATGCATTTGATAAAGGGACAATTATTAAATTCCTTGATGGAATAAAATTAAGTAGCAATATCGATGTTTATTTACCAAACATAGTTGTTGATGAAATGAAAAAACATGTAAAAGAGTCAATTAATGAAGATAAGATGTCGAAAAAGTCCGGATATTTTAAAAGAGGTCTTCCATCAAATTTTTTTGAAGATTTAATAAATAATAATGTAAAAGCAATCGATGATTTTATAGATAAATACAAAATAAAAATCTTAAAATGTTCAGATTATATTAATATTGATGATGTAAATAAGTGGTATTTTAATATGGAAAAACCTTTTGAAATTAATAAACCTAAAGAATTTCCAGATGCAATGATTGTATTATCTATAATAAATTTTTTAAGTACGTCAGATTATGATGAAAGTTTTATATTATCTAACGATAGTGGATTTATTGATGGAATAGAGAGTCATTCTAATTATTCTGTTTATAAAAATATTGGTGAAGTTACTAAAAACGTTTATCTTTATACTGATGAGTTCGAACAAAAAATATCCCATTATATACTTCATAGCAATTTCTTGGGTGAACATGAAAGTTTATCCATAACATCATCTAGTGCCACGGATATTATAGAATATGATATTGGTGGATATGAATTTGGCAGAGTTGATATTGTGAGTGTTAGTTCTACGCAGATTGAAATAATTATTACATTTAATATAGGCTTAAATGGTCGATTTGTGGTTTTTGATCCCTATGAATCAGTATATGATAAAGAAAATCCAGAGTGTTCTTCTTATATTTATAAAACAACAAAAGATATTATGTTAGATGATTTAGTAAATGAGGTTACAATATATTTGGATGAAAATAAGAATTTTATTAAATATGAAGTAACAAAAGGACAAATTATTGATTTAACTGATTATTTAGATCAAATGGATTATTATGGATAAATAATGTTGTTAGCAATAGATAATAAGGTGAGGGAGTAGTATGTTGATTACTAATAGTTATGTTTTCCTTAGAAAAGAGGAAGAGTTAAAAAAAGATAAAGATGGAAATTATTATATTGTATTAAAGACTAGTCTTTCGGATACGTTTAAAAAAATTTTTAATGCTACTGATAATAATTTGACACTTGAAGAAATAAAAGATAATAATGTGCATGTGGAAAAAAGATTACAGGATTTATTTTATCGAATAATAAGAGGAACTTTCAAATTAAATATAAATGATAAAGCAATGGAAATAAAATATAAATTTATCGTAGTTAATTCGACACATTATTTGGATATAATTATTGAAACTAACCAAAAAGCTTCAGCTATTCCATTTTTAGAACATATTAATAGTATATTATTAAAAGAAGATTCTAAAGATTTAAAAGATTATATCGTTATTCCTTCTTATGATTATGTTTCTGAGTATTATTGTGATAAAATTTATCCTAAATTGAATTCTTTTGAAAGAAAATTAAGAAAGCTATTATATTTGATTTACACTTCACAATTTGAAAAAGAATATTTTAAGAAAACAACTTCTGAAGAATTTCAAAAGAAGGTTAAAGAGAAAATTCAAACAAAAACAAATAATAAAAGAAAAAAAGAAATAGACCAAATAAAAAACTTTTTTTATTATTTAGATTTCGGAACTTTGCAGGAATTTTTATTTGAAAAAAGATGGACTGATTTAGAAGTTGCGGATGTTAATGAATTTTTGGATGATAATGCAGATTTGTCCAAAGTGACAGATAAGGAATTAAGAGAAATGATATCTAATATTAGACCTAAAAGTGATTGGGAAAGGTTTTTTGAAAATAAAAAGCTGTCTGAAAATATGGAAGATACAATTAAACAAATTGGCAAATTGAGAAATATAGTGGCACATAATAAAATGTTTAATAAAGAACAATTTGAATGTTTAAAAGTGTTATTAATAGATACGAGTAAA
The DNA here is from genome assembly GCA_017436345.1 of Bacilli bacterium. Classification (GTDB taxonomy): domain Bacteria; phylum Bacillota_I; class Bacilli_A; order RF39; family UBA660; genus RUG11788. The sequence continues at coordinate 75,946 of JAFSDH010000005.1, read as the reverse complement.
ATACTTGACGAGGCAATAGCAATTACAGAGTCAAAAGATTTTATTGATATAAATACTGAAAAATTTGAAAAATCTATGAAAGATATTCGAAATAGACTTTCTAAATTTATTCAATCAGTTGCTGACTCAATGTCTCCTGTTAGAGAGGCATTTGCAGATTTACGAAAACAGTATCAACAATTAAATAAGTAAATTTTTTTTAATAATTATAAAAGAATCGCTTTTGCTTATAGATTTGCGATTCTTTTTGTTTTGATTTTAATTGCATTTTATTATTATCGTTTTAAAATATTTTCTTGGTTTGTTTCTTTTAAACGTTAGGTGTAAAAATTACTGTCTATCAGAAATTTATATGAAAATCTTATTTTTTCTTTTTCGCTATTGGTTTTAGCACGATTCATTAATCTCTGAAATAATCCTTGTTTAAAATACAAGTCGTCATCCCCATAAAATAAAATCATAATTGTATCAATACTTATTTCTATAAAATTTTTCAGTTCATTTATGTCTTTTAATATATAGCCTAACTGACTGCTTTCATTATATTTTATATATGGCTCGATAAAATCATCTGATTCTGCATTCATTGCTTTTACTATTTCTTCAAATTTTTTATATACTATTGCGTGAAACGTTGTATCATTTTGTTTATTGCTAAACATTGTTTGTTGAACAATACTTAATAATTCTACTAAATCATGTCGTTTAGGATATTCTTTATTATTTAATGTAATATAAGCCTTTGCAAGCAATTCTAAAAAAAGTACTAGATTATTAGATAAACCTGTTGTGAGTTGCATTAAATAATTATAATTATAACTATCAATATCATATATATCATTTTTTTTAATTAAGGTTTTAATTTTTTCTAAAATTATTTCTAAAACATGTGCTTGTGATTCGAAAGCAAATACAATTTTTTCTGTTTTGTTTTTGAATTTCTCGTTATACATTACAATCCCTATAGTGCTAATTAAAAAATAATTATTTTCGCTTTCAGAAATATGTAAATTTTTTCTCATATTAAAATAATAATATTTTTCGTTAAATTTTTTTACATCAATTTTTAATTCTTTTAATAAAATATTTTTATAATTATATGATTCGAAAGTGAATTTTTCACAAATTTGTTTTTTATTTTTAATATCATTTATTAACTGATTTAACATATTTTTGTTTTTGATTTTTGTTGCAGTATTTTTCATATATTTTTCCTCGTATTATTAATTAGTTGTGTATTTGTGCTAATTATATCATAAAAGAATCGCTTTCCCCACACCCCTTTGCGATTCTTTTTGTTTTGATTTTAATTACGATTTATTAAAAATAACAATAGAAAAAATATTTTCTGTTCCTCGTTTGGGCGAAGCCCGCGATTTTTTAATTTTCGTACTCTAATTAAAAAAATTAATTATTTATCATTGATAAAAAAATAAGTCTTTTATATAATGAAGTTGTGATTTATAGAGTTCCAAATTTAAACATTGGTAACTAAGAAATAAAAATGATAGGTAGCAAGTGGATTGGGCTAGGTTTGAGTAAAACTCCAAAACTTTAGTTGGGAGTTCGATTCTCTCATCCCCTGCCATTTGAATTTTAAAGTAGCAATGTTGCTACTTTTTTTATTTTATTTAGTTTTTTGGTGTTGTTTAATATTAATGAGATATTTCTTTTCTTAAAGTTTCTGATTGTAACATTTTTAATTTCCTTATTAAGTTGTTAAAAATATATTTGTTATATTATGTTTTTTTATCTAAATTGATTGTCTTATTAATTATTCGTGTTATAATGTTTTTTAAAGGAATGATAATATGAGGTATGAACCATATAAATTTATTACAATTTTATTTTTTTATGTGATATTAGTTTCATCTTTTATATTATGGCTTCCTATAAGCCATTTAGAAGGTGCTAGTATATCTTTTATTGATTCTTTTTTTACTGCTACAAGTGCTTTGTGTGTAACTGGATTAAATACTATAGATTTTGCTAATACATTTAATTTCTTTGGTTTAACAATTATTGCATTGTTAATCCAATTAGGTGGTCTTGGTATTATATGTGCTGCTATATTGTTATTTATAAAGCTTGGAAAGAAAATTGGATTAAAACAAAGAATATTAATAAAAAACTCTTTTAATTTAAATTCTTTAAAAGGTATTGTTAAGTTTGTTCTCAGTGTTTTTAAGATAACTTTAGGAATTGAATTAATTGGTGCCATTTTATTATTTATTCGATATATTTTTAATTATAATGTTTTTAAATCGATTTTTCTTTCTCTTTTTCATTCAATATCTTCATTTAATAATGCTGGTTTTGATATTATTTCAAAATATGGATTGTTTGATGATTATTCTAAAGTAGTTACAATGATATTGATAATATTAGGAGGTATTGGTTTTTTAGTTATATCGGAGATAGTGGAAAAGGGTTTTAAAACATTATCACTACAGACTAAAATTGTTTTATTGACAACTACATTATTATTAGTATTTGGTTCCATTGGTTATTTATTAACAACAGAGCTAGGCTTATTTGATTCGATATTTTTATCTGTTAGTACAAGAACTGCAGGGTTTTGTTATTGGGATTTAAGTTCTATTAGTAATGCGGGGTATATTATATCGATATTTTTAATGTTTATAGGTGCATCACCAAATTCAACAGGTGGTGGTATAAAAACTGTTACTTTTTTTGTGTTAATTTTGGCTATCTATAGTATTTGTAGGGGAAGAAATTTTGAAATATTTAAGAGACGTATTTCTAATTCGACTATAAGTAAATGTTTAGTAGTTTTACTTTCAGCTATTTTAATTATTTTTATGGCAACGTTTTTAATTTGTTGTTTTGAACCAACATTAGGTATAAGGGAAATATTTTTTGAAATAATAAGTGCTTATGCAACTGTAGGATTATCACTTGGAATAACAAGTGGTTTATCTGTTGCAAGTAAAATTGTACTATGTATTGTTATGTTTATAGGTAGAGTAGGTACATTGACTTTACTTTCAATTTTGTTAAAGGAAGATCAAAAAAATATTAAATATCCAGAAGAAAATATTATTGTTGGATAAGAGGAGGAATATATATGAAACAAAAGGCAGCTATAGAGTTTGGTATTATTGGGTTGGGGACATTCGGTTCTAATTTAGCAAAGAAATTAGCTAAAGCAGGAAGAGAAGTTTTAGCTATAGATCAAAATGAAGATAGAGTTAATGATATAAAAGATTATGTTTCTACAGCTTTTGTGGTAAAAAGTTTGGATAAGTTTATATTGGAAGAAACTGGAATCCAAAATTGTGAGACAGTAATTGTATGTATTTCAAAAGATATGGCAATTAGTGTTCTTACAACTTTAAATATTGTTAATATGGGTGTACCGAGAGTTATTGCTAAAGCGAATAGCGATGATCATGGTATGATTTTAGAGAAGTTGGGTGCAGAAGTTGTCTATCCAGAACGTGATATGGCTGATAGGATTGGTGGAATGTTGTTAAATTCAAGGCGTCTAGACTTTATTCATTTAAATGGTAATGTTAGTGTTAGTGAATTTAGAATTCCTGAATGTTTTGTTGGTATGACTATTAAGGAGACACAACTCAGAGATAAATATTTTTTAAGTATTGTTGCTGTAGAAAGTGACGGAGAAACATATACTAAAGTTAATCCTAAGCATATTTTAAAAGAGGATGATTATATGGTAGTTGTTGGAGATAATGAAAATATTGAAGAATTTGAAAAAGATTTTTTAAATCAAGATTAAATTATAGTTTAAAGATTTAGTTATTTAACTAAATTTTTTTATATAATATTACCATTTTTTTTATCAGGCATATATTAATAATGGTGATGACATGGATTATAAATTTTATTATTCTAATAATAATGGTCAAGATGATTATGGTTTGAAAGCAATTGATGAAAATTGCAATGGATTAAAATGTACTTCTTTTAAAGTAGAATACCCACCCCAAGAACAGGATGTTCAACCGGGAATGGAATATTTAATGTGTCCTAGACCTATATATAATAACGATAATTATAAAGCTTGTGGAAAGTTAAAAGGAAAAGTAGCAATTATTACTGGAGGAGATTCTGGTATTGGTCGAGCAGTAGCTGTTGCTTATGTTAAAGAAGGAGCTCATGTTGTAATCGCGTATTTAAATGAACATAAAGATGCGATGGAAACAAAGAAGGTGCTAGATGATTTAGGTGGGGAAAGTTTATTTTTAGCAGGTGATATTAAAGAAAAGAGTTTTTGTAATTTTATAGTTCAAGAAACAATAAAGAAGTTTGGCAAAATTGATATTTTAATAAATAATGCTGCGGTACAATATCAACAAAAGAGTTTATTAGATATTAGTGATGAGCAATTTGATAAAACGATGAAAACAAATGTTTATGGTATGTTTTATTTAACTAGAAGTGCTCTTAAATATATGAAACCTGGTTCTAATATTATAAATTTATCTTCAGTTACTACTTTTTATGGTGAACCTGAACTGATTGATTACGTTACAACCAAAGGAGCGATTGTTGGTTTTACTAGATCTTTAGCTACTAATCTAGCAGATAAAAATATTAGAGTAAATGCTGTTGCTCCGGGATATTTTTGGACACCATTACAACCTGCATGTTGGGAAGCAGAAAAGATTCCTACTTTAAGTGCTGATGCACCAATGAAACGAGCTGGTGAAACTTATGAAATAGCGCCATTATTCGTTTATCTAGCAAGTGATGATGCTTCTTATGTTACTGGTCAAGTTTTACATATTAATGGAGGACTATTTAAAGGATAATAAATAAAAACGAATTTTAGATTCGTTTTTTTGTGTTATAATTTAATAGTATGAATGAAAAATATTAACTTTTTATTTATCAATATAAATACCGAGGTGATTAGATGGGAATTATTATAAGTGGTTTTTCTAATATAGGTAAAAGTTCTTTAAGTAAATTTAAGGATCTTAATTATATTGATTTTGATACTCACTTCTTTCGTAAGGAAGAAGGTTGGGAGAAAATGTATGTCGAATGCTTACTTGCTCTTTCTTCTAAGTATGATTATGTATTTATTACTACTCATGGTGTAATGCTTGAGAGATTAAATGAACTTGGCATTGAATATTATTTAGTATATCCTAAACGTGAATTAAAAGATGAATATAAAAATAGAGCTATTTCTAGAAATAGTTCTGAAGAGTTTGTTAATGGTTTTTTCTCTAGATGGGATGAACATATTTCTGATTGTGAAAAAAATACTTTTGCAAAGAAAATAGTTTTAGAATCTGGTGAGTATTTATCAGATGTTATAGATAAGATTGTATAATATAAATATAGGAGTGATTTTATGGCGAATTTAATAGTTGTATCAGGACCACAAGCTGTTGGTAAGATGACTGTTGCAGAAAGTTTAAGAGATAAAATAGGTTATTCATTAATGGTTAATCATGATAGTATTGAAGTTTCTGATAAAATCTTTGAAAGAGGAAGTGATGCTCAAAAAGATTTAAATCGTATGATTCGTGAAGCTGCTTTTAGTACTGCGATAAAGTATGATGTTGATATGATTTTTACTTTTGTAACTGCTTATGATATGCCTCAAGATATTGAATATTTAAATAATTTAAGAAATATGTTTGAAAATACAGGTGGATCTTTTTATTTTGTTGAATTATCAGCAGATTTACAAACTAGATTAGAAAGAAATGTTACACCGCATCGATTAGAATCAAAATTATCTAAGAATGATATTGAAAGAAGTACTAAAGATTTAATAAATACTGTAGAAAAGTATCGTTTAAACTCTTTAGAAGGAGAAATGATTTGTCCTAATCATATAAAAATTGATAATACAAATTTATCACCAGATGAAGTTACAGATATTATTGTAAATAAGTTTAACTTATCTGTTAAAAATAAAGTGAAATAAAAAATCAACATTAGTTGGTTTTTATTTTTTATAACAAAAGTGTTGAAAATACACTTGACATTTTTATTTTGTAATGGTAATATAACACTGCAATGGGGGTTATGATATGTTTTATACGTTTAAATCAATGGGTAATCATTGGTTTATAATGTTTGAAAAAGATGATAAAAGATATTTTATTTATGATGATGTTGAGAGTTTAAGAAAATTTTTTAATGAAAATAAAGATAGTTTATTTATTAGTGGGGATAATTATCATTATGATAATAAAAAAATTGTATCTTTATTAAAATGTGGAACTTTAGATGGGGATGTTTCCTATACTGATACTAATAGTTATTTACCAATATCTTTAGACGTTACACAGGAAATTGTTAGATCTAATGATGTACGTTTAGATAATTGTTTATTAAATTTAAATAGACGTGTTTTTAATTATAATGTGTCTGATGAAATTCAAGATAGTGAATTAAAGAAAGTTATAGAAGAGTTAAAATATAAATTAGATTTTATAAAAGAAATATATTCTTTAAGAAAAGATTATTTTGATTGGAGACTTGGTCTTATTGATGAATATTCTTTACCTAATGAGTTTGTTTTTCACTCTAAAGGAAGACTTATGGAAGACATTGTTTCTTTTAATGGAAATAAGATTCATTCTATTCAAATAGATAAAAATCTTAGTAAATATATGGAGGAAATTCCTGAACTTCGTAATTTATTTGATAAGATAGTTGCAAGTAAGCAAGAAAAATTTGTTGTAAATTTTGGAAAAACACCTGTTAGTATAAGTGGTCAAGGTTTAAAAGATGGTTTAAAAAATGTTGTTGATAATACTGGGAATAATAACTATTTATATATTGATTTTAATAGTTTTGGACCATCTATGATTATAAATAATGAATGGTTAAAAGATATTTGTGATTATCCTGAAAGATATGAAATGTTGCGTGATAGAAGGATTAAATTAAAGAGTGAGAAAAAAATAGAACAAAAATATTATAAGAGACTTATAAATAGTTTTATTGATTGTTTTAATAATAAAGATAGTAAAGGTTATAATCCTAATATAGGTAAATCTGTTGTTATAAATGGTGCTTTAATTATGTATTTAGTATATTTACAAATAGAAAAATTAGGGGTAGACGTAATTGAAGTTAATACTGATGGTATGATTATTAAAACTGATAAGGGTAATAATTCTAAGATTCGTGAAATTGTTGATAATATTTGTAATAGATTAAATATGTCTTGTGATGTTGATGAAATTACAAAAATATCACATAAAAATACTCAAAGTTATTGTGTAGAGTTTGCTGATGGTACTGTGAAGAAAATTGGTACTTTTGGAAAGATGGAAGATGATTTACTACAAACTAATTCTAAAAAATATTTAAGTGAATGTTTATTAAATTATTATTTAAATAATGATAATGATATTATGAATAGTTTGATGAATGTATTTTATAGAAATGATCCAACTCTTTTTCAAGAAATAATTAATAGAAGTTCTAATTCTTCACCATTATATATTTTTGAGGATGGAGAACTTGTTGAGTTAACTTCAAGTTCAAATAGAATTATTGCAGTTAAAGATGAGCCTAAAAAGAAAGTTTATAAATTGAATTCTAGTGGTAAATTAGTTTCATATAATTCGAAGGTTAATTTTGAATTAGTAAATGATGGGTTAGATAATTTTGATATGAATAGATTAGATTTAGATTACTATTTTAAGGAAATTAAAAGAAATATTGTTGCGACAAGCGGAAAAAAGGTTGCAATGATAGATATTGATGGAACATTAGTAGAAGACCAAGATAGACAAGAGGTTTTAGTTTCTACTTTGAAGAAAATGAAAATAAATTTATGTGATGAAGAAACTATTAAACTGGGTAAAGAAATGGATTGGGCTTATTTAGAGTTTATGTCTGCTTGCAAAAAAGAAAAAGGATTTGGAACTGTTGAAAATTTTTCTGTGTTTATTAAAAACAGATGTAGTAGTATTTTAGGAGAAAAAATTGATTACAACAAATTCTGTAAGACATATATTAAAGAAGAAGTTGATTATGCAAAAAAAGAAACTCGTATTTGTCCTAGAGTTGAAGAAGGAATTCAAAAACTAAAATGTCAAGGTTATGATATTGCGATTTATACTAATGGGTTGTCATTGGTTCAAAAAGCGAAGTTGAATCATTTATCTTTTGTTGGAGATATTGTACATGTTGGAGATTTGTCTAATTCTTATGCTAAAGCAAGTAAAAAGGGATTCGTTGATCAATTAGGACAACTTAAAATTAATTTGGAACTTGATGATGTTATTATGATAGGAAATGGTACATCAGATTTAGTACCTAAAACCTTAAATATTCCTACTTATATATTATTAAATGGTCGTAATGAAGAAACTTTATCAAAAACGATTAGAAATAGAAGAGATTCAGGTGGAACTTTTATTGTGGATGATATGGTTGAGGTAGCAAAGTCTCTTAGGAAGAAACCGATTAGAAAAAATATTTGATAAAAAGATATTGTAATGTTAATATAATTTTTGAAAGATGGGGTAAATATGAAAAAGTTAATTGAAGATTTATTTAGTGGTAAAAATGTTGTTGTTATTACCGGGGCTGGTATATCCACAGCTAGTGGAATACCTGATTTTAGAAGTGAAGATGGGTTATATAATAATCCAAATGAGGAGTTTTACAAAAAGTATCCATATTTGAGAAAAATGCCTATTGAGTTTATGTTGTCACGTACATGCTTATTAGGATATCCAGAAGCTTTTTATGATTTTTATAAAATTAATAAAGTTTTATCTAGTGATATTAAGCCTAATATAAATCATACTGTTTTAGCTGAATTAGAAAAAGAAGGATATATAAGTGGTATAATTACTCAAAATATTGATAATTTACATCAAGAAGCTGGTAGTGAAAATGTAATTACTATTCATGGATCTAATAGATTTTATTGTCAAGATTGTGAGACTGAATATTCTAAGGAACATTATATGAACGAAGGTTTTAAATGTACTTGTCCTGATTGTAAAGGAAATATTAGGCCAGCAATTGTTTTATATGGTGAAGGATATAATAAAAGTGATTATTTTAAATGTCTTGAACTTATAAATAGTGCTGATGTTGTAATCGCCGCTGGTACAAGTTTAACAGTAAGTACAGTTACTAGACTTATTGATTTATTTATTCATGGAGACAATCCTGATAAACATCTATATATTTTAAATAATCAACCTACACAATATGATAGTTATAGTTATGGGGAACGTTATAATGTTGATTTACCAACAACTTTTGAAGAAATAAAAAAGGTTTTGGATGATAAGAAAAATGCTAAAACTAATAGTGAAGAAAAGGTTATAAAAAAAGTTAAGTAACATCTTGTTACTTAATTTTTTTTATGTTAGAATGTTGACTTAGGTATTTTTTAATATCTATTAAAATAATTGAAAGGAAGTGCATAAATGGAGAATGTTATTTTAGAAAAGAAAGAAGTATTAGATTATGTAGAAACTTCTATAGCGGATGTAATTAGTACACCAATAGAAGTAATTGATGATAAATTTCATCATAATACAAGATATGAGGATACGATATCTATTGTTGAAAATGGTATTTTATCTGGAAAAGAACAAAATAAAATAGGATTAATTTCTGATGAAACTTTGGAATTGTTTGATGATACAGAGTCTCATGCGAATGGTAGTGAATCTATATCTTTGGCAGTAGTTGGAATGACTGATTTAAATCCGGATGAATTTGAATATAATCCGTTTTGTGAAAAAAATGTTGATATTTTAATTACTAGTGATATTTCAGCGAGACGTGTTAGTACAAATTATGGTAATGAATACCTTTCTGATGAAAGTATTATGAATGATAAGTTTAGAGCTATTGATACGAGACTTTTAGCGTATATTGCAGCTATTAGAATGAGTACAGTAAAAGAACCAGTTGATGTATCAATTACGCAAGTTTTGAAAAATTATAATAATTTAAAAGAATTAGCTAATGTTTTAAAAGTAAAATCATTAGATATACCTTTAAGGGAAATGTCAACAAATCAAGGTACAAGTATAGATATAGATAAATTATCTAGTATGCCAAAAGTTAAAATGAAAAGAATGTAATGGTGTCCATGGAAATGGATTTTTTTTATGGAATAAAATAATTTTTTATAAATTGCAAATGGTTTTAATTATATTTTAATAATTCGACATTTTTTGACATTTTCCCTTTATTTTTCTTATAAAAAGGTTTAATATTATTATTATAGGATAGTAGGTCCGTAGAACTATTTAGTTCCTCGTACTTTTTCATTGTTATGTCTTATGATAATAATAGTGTTTTATTCTATTTTTGCTCATTATTTGTAAAGATAAGGAGGTGAAAAGATGAAAAAGAAAAACTCTTTTCTAGTGGTTGCACTACTTATCGCAGTATTAATGTTAGGTGTTGGGTATGCATTAACTACTTTAGACTTAAATGTTACGGGTACTGCAACAGCTAAGGACGCAGCATCTAGTTTTGATGTTGAATTTACTGATGCTACTGCTGGTACTGCAACATCAACTGCAAGTTCTACAGCAACTATTGGTGATGGAGAAACTGCTACTATGTCTGCTACATTAACAAATGTTGGTGAATCTCAAACAGTAACTTTTACAGTAAAAAATAATAGCCAAAAAGGTTTAGCTGCAAAACTTACTGCTGCAAATGTTAAAGTGTACGCTAGTGATGGTACTACTCCATATGCATCTAGTTATTTCACAGTAACTCCAACTGTTTCTGATGTAACTATTGCTGCTGGTCAAACTACAACATTTACTGTTACAGTAACTTTAAATAAAGCTTATGTTGGTTCTGATGCTGGTACAAGTGTTACTGAAAACTTTAAAATAATTTTAGAAGATATTGAAGCAGTTCAAGAATAATAAAATTTTATTTGTTAGAATGTAGGCAATGAATATGGTAAAGAAGGGATAGTATGAGGAAAGATAAACTTAGATTATATATTTTAGAATTAATACTATTAGTTATCCTATTCACTGCTCTCATTGTGTCAAATAAAATAACATATATTATTTTGGCATTAGTTTTAGGTATTTATGCTTTAATAGTTAAGAATTTATTAAAAAAGAAAAAAATTCATTCTATTTATAGAAAACAAGTTGCATTTTTGATGTTTGTTTTTGGAATTGTATATTTGATTATTTTTTATTTATTAGGTATTTATATTAATGATTTTGTAAAACAACCAATATTATTTAATTTTAAAACACTATATAGGTATATATTACCTCTTATTGTAATAATTACTTCTACTGAAATTATAAGATCTTCTTTTTTATCTATTGAAGGTAAGATTAGAATTTTTAATAAGAGTTTTGATTTATCAAAGATTTTCTCTTTTATAAATATGGTTTTAATCGATTTAATTATTTATATAGGTGTATATGACTTAACTAATTTCAATGATTTTATGACTGCGATGGGATTTATTTTATTCGCATCTATCTCATGTAATTTGTATTACAATTATGTATCTAATAGATATGGAAGTTTTGGGATTGTTCTTTATAGAATGATTACAGTTTTATATGTATATATTATTCCTATTGTTCCTAATATATATATTTATTTTAGGGCGTTTTTACGAGTAATATATCCGTATTTAATGTATTTGTTTTTAGAACATACATATTCTAAAACTAGTTTTGTTGTTCCTTATCGTGAAAAAAGAAAAAATATTATTGGTGTAACGGTACTTGTAGTAGTTATGACTTTAATTACTATGCTTATTTCATGTAGGTTTAGATATGGTATTTTAGTTGTTGGGTCAGATAGTATGACTGGATCTATTAATAAAGGAGATGCGGTTATATATGATAGTTATGATAATCAAAATATTAAGAAAGAACAAGTAATTGTTTTTGAAAAAAATGGTGTTAAATTGATTCATAGAGTTATTGATATAGTTAATATTAATGGGGAAGTTAGATATTATACTAAAGGTGATAATAACGAAGAAAGAGATGCTGGTTACATTACTGATAGTAATATTATTGGTTTGGTTGAATTAAGAGTTATGTATGTTGGGTATCCAACTATTTGGATAAGAAATTTATTTTTATAATAATGGAGGAGAATTGTTATGAAGAGAAATAAAGTTAATGAAATTTTATCTAATCAAACAAAGAAACGTAATACAATCGTTACTTATATATGTGCGATTATTCTCATTTCTATTTTATCTTTATCTTTTTTTCTAGTATATGTAGAACGAAATAAGGAGCATTATGTTACATATGATGAAAAGAGCAATATAAGGTATGATGTTTTGTTGAATCAAAATGATTTTTTTAAAGATAATTATTTAGCAAATAGTAATGAGTATATTGCAAGTTTGATAAATACAATAACAGCTAATTTTGAATATAGTTTATCTTTAAATGAAGAAAATGTTGATTATAAATATTCTTATCAAATAGATGCGGATGTAATTGTAAAGAATGTTGGTACTGATAATGTTATCTATAATAAAACAGAAAACGTTATAGATAAAAAAGAATATAGTACGAATGAAAAGTTAGTTACAATAAATGAAAAAATTACTATAGATTATAATTCTTATAATGATTTAATCAAAAAGTTTATAAAAGTATATAGTTTAGAAGATGTAGAAAGTACATTAACACTTAATATGTATGTTAATGTTGTTGGTTCATGTGAAGAGTTAGGTAATAGTGAAAAACAATCTGTTATGTCATTAATTATTCCTCTTACTACAAATACTGTAGCTATTGATATTAGTAATAATTTAATTGATACAGAAAATAATGTAATGCAATGTGAACCTATAAATAGCAATAATTTTATCTTTATGGTATTAGGTATTATTTTTGTTATTGTTGATATTGTATTAATAGTTTTAACAATACGATATGATATTAAGACAAGAACAGCAGAAAATATTTATGAAAGAGAGTTAAAGAAGATTTTAAATAATTATCGTTCTTATATTCAAAAAGTAAATAATACTCTTGATTTAAGCAATTATCGTCCATTAAAGGTTGATACATTTACTGATATGTTGGAAATAAGAGATACTCTTCAACAACCAATATTGATGTTTGAAAATAAAAATAAGAATAATGTATATTTTGTTATTCCAAGTACTACAAAAATTTTATATATTTATGCTTTAAAAGTAAGTGATATTGAAAAAGAAATATTAAAAAATTCTGAAAATAAAGTAGAAAAGGAAATTATTTAATTTCCTTTTTTGTTTATGGAAGGAGGTTTTTGGATGAAATTAAATAATTATCTATTTAATTATAAAAAGTATCTTCCAATATTATTAATAATAGCTGTTATTTTTATGGGAATTGGATATGCTGCAGTATATTCTGTTTCGCTAGATATAAATGGTAAAGCAGTTGCTAAAGTTCCAAGTGGAGTATTTATTTCAGATATAACAGTTTCTGATAAGAAGAATTCTTCATCTAATCAAATGTCTGCAGATCAAACTTTATTACATACTAATTTGAGTTTATCTAATGCAACTATAGATTCTTATGTAACTTATAAAGTTACTATATATAATAGTACATCATCAAATTATTATTATACTGGGTATTCATATGATAATTCTTTTTATTCTAATACTAATGTTAGTTTTACAGTATCAGGTATAAGTGTTGGATCATTAATTAGTAGTAAAAGTTCTTTAAGTTTTACTGTTACTTTTAAATATAATACTTCAACTGTTCCAAATAAAAATAGTTTAGATTCATATATAAGTTTTAATTTTAAAAAGGGTTATACAGTTACATATGAGAATTTTTCTTCGACTAGTAATTATCCTACTTATGTATTGGATGGAGATACGTTAATTATTTCTTTTGGTACTTTAGATGCGCCAATTGAAGTCAAAAAGTCTAATACAATACTTAGTTCTAGTAATTATACTTATAGTAACTATGTTTTAACTATTAAAAATGTTAATGGAAATATTCATGTTAGAAAGCTTTCTAAATATACTATTTATAATATGGTTACGAATGGGTCTTTTGAAGATGGTTTAAATGGATGGAGTTTTAGCGGATATAGTAGTGAATGGGGTACTGTTAAAATCCCTTATCATGGAACTTATTGTGCGTATCGTTATCCTAATAAATCTCAATATAATTTTATTATGCAAAATATGTCATTTATTTCTGGTCATACTTATTATTTTTATGCTTTTGCTATTTCATCTACTCCTCAAGCTTTTGTATGTGATATTACAAGTAAAGGTGGAAGTTTTTCAGTAATGACAAATGGTTCTTCTTGGACTAGAGGTAGTAGTATATATAAAGCAAATTTTACTGGAACTAATAATATTAGTATTAACTGGGGTGGTACTACTGATGCGGTTAATGTTGATGGTGTTGGTTTGGTTGATTTAACTGCTGCTTTTGGAAGTGGTAATGAACCTAGTTTAGAGTGGTGCAATGCTAACATAAATTATTTTGATAATTCAACGATTGTTTATAAATAAAATATTAATTAAAAAATATGTAATAGGAGGAATTTTATGAAAAAGAATGTTAAGAAAAATGTATATAATTATAATAAATTTTTTCCTGTTATTTTAATATTAGCGACTTTGTTCATGGGAATTGGATATGCTGCTGTCAACTCTATTACTTTATTTATTGATGGTAATACAACAGCATTATTTCAAGATGGTATTTTTATAACAGATATTAATTATAAAAGTAATGTTAATGCTAACTTAGAAGAGTCTAAGATTATTAATACATATAAATCTTCTATAAATAGTAGTATTGTTTTATCTGATACCGACGTTAATTCTTCCATTACTTATGAAATTACTATTTATAATAATTATGATAAAGATTATATGTTTGTTGGATCTTTTTTTGAAGATGATTTTTATAATAATGGAAATATTACTTTTGAAATATCTAAATTAAAGTTAGAAGATATTATATCTCCAGGTCAATATTTAACTTTTGAAGTTACATTTAAATATAAGAGTGGGGTTACTCCTAATAGTAATATTAATAAACTAGATTCATTTATTGAATATAGATTTGAACCTCTAGAAATAAAAGAAACTTTATCAGGTATAGAGTTTAATTATTTGATAAAGAATGGTGTATATGCTCCTGAGGGTGATGTTTATGATTATTATAGTGTTGACGGAAACAGACTTAGGGATGAGTCGGTTAAAATAATTGTTTTTGGTAAATCGTCTGAATATACAAGTGAAGTTTCTGGTTTAGTTAAAGAGCCGATAGATTTATATCGTACAGGGTCAATTAGTTTATATAGAAAAGTGTTAAGTGACGGTACTTATAAAATATATATATTATCTGATTCTGGTAAGTTTAAATTAAATGAAAATTCAGCTTGGATGTTTGATAAATTATATATTTTAGAAGAAATAGTTAATTTGCATTTATTAGATACCTCAAATGTTACTAATATGAGAGATATGTTTTGTGATTGTGCAAAGCTTAAAAGTGTAGATTTATCTAATTTTGATACATCAAAGGTAACTAATATGATTGGTATGTTTGCCAGAATGACAGTAATTGAATATTTAGACTTATCTACTTTTGATACTTCTAATGTTACTGAGATAGGTCAAATGTTTACAACTGATACATCATTAAAGAAAATATATGTTTCTGATAAATGGGATGTAAGTAAAAAAGTTCTTGCGGAAGACGGGATTAATCTTTTTACCAGTTGTACTAAGTTAGTTGGAGGAAATGGTACTGTTTATGATTCAACTAAAATTAGTTTTGAAATGGCTACTATTGATGGTGCTAATCCTGGTTATTTAACAAATGGTTATAAATTAGATACTGGTCTTCAAGTAAATCATGTTATGAAGAATAAGTCATCAGCTGAAATTGATGCTTGGGTAATAGATACAAGATATGCTGACACTAGTATTAAAACTATTACATTTGGTCAAACAAAGAATTATTATAATATTGCATCTTCATATACTGGTGTAGCTGTAGATAGTGATGGTAGTGGAGTTATTAAGGTATATCGCGTTCCTAATGGAAGTTATTATGATATCTATATATTAAATAATAATGGAAATTTTGTTGCTAATGAGGATTCGTCTTGGTTGTTTGATAAGTTTATTATGTTAGAAAAGATTAATAATTTATCATTTCTTAATACTAGTAAAGTGGTTAATATGAGAGATATGTTTTGTGATGTTCAATCAATAAAAGCATTAGATTTATCCGGATTTAATACATCGAATGTTACTTCTATAGAAGGAATGTTTGCGAGAATGTATAGTATAGAAGTTTTAGATTTATCGTCATTTAATACTAAAAATGTAACAAATATGAAAAATGCTTTTGTTCTAAGTATTAGTAGTACTGAGACACATGATAGTTTTAAGACTGCTGTTCCAGCTCTTAAAACTATATATGTATCTAGTTTGTGGACAAATGCAAATGCTCTTGCTACAGATGCTGCTTTTGCTAATAATGTTAATTTAGTTGGTGGAAATGGTACGTTGTTTAGTGAAAGTAATGTTTTAGTTTCTTATGCTAAAGTGGATTCAAGTAATTCACCTGGATATTTTACTTTAAAATAATTAGATTTTTATATATTGTAGGTGAATAATATGGATTTTGATGTTAAAAAATTAAAAGAAGAATCAGCTATGTGCATTGCTCATGGTTTTACATGGATGTTTGGTGGGGGAGTTTTTACTTTTTTTGCTTTTTCTATGTTTATTGGGGTGCTTAGTAATTTAATTATGACTTTATTAGTGTTACCATTTGTTTTATGTGGTGTTGCGGTTTTTGTTACAGGTTTTATTGATTTTTTAGAAGGGAAAACTAATGATAAGTTAGTTAAGATGATTAAAAATAAAGATTTTGTTGATGAAGCTAGATTTAGACTTATGAAAGATAAATATAATAAAACTAGATTCTTCTTAAATAGATTATATAAAGTTAGTGCTGTTACATATCTTATTATATTTATAGTTGCATTTATAATAGTTGGATTAAATTCTTAAAAAGAGAACTAGTAATTAGTTCTTTTTATTTATATTTTTATATTTTTATAGTATAATTTATGTTATGGTAAGATAAGAAGAATAGTAAGAGGTGTTGATATGGAAGAAGAAGTAAAAAATGTAGAAGAAGTTACTCCTAATATTACAGAAGAAGAAATGACTAGATGTAGTGAAATTTTGTCGCAAATTGAAGAGTATTATGGAAAGAAGATTGTTGGACAAACAAATCTTAGAATTGCGCTTCTTACAGCTTTAATGGCAAATGGACATGTTCTTTTAGAATCAGTTCCTGGTCTTGCAAAAACAACTGCAGCTAAGGTTATGACAGAAGCATTAGATGGAGATTTTTCTAGAATTCAATGTACGCCTGATTTACTTCCTAGTGATATTATAGGTAGTCAAACTTTTAATTATTCAACAAATGAATTTGAAACAAAAATAGGTCCTGTTTATGCTAATTTTGTATTACTAGATGAAATTAATAGATCTAGTTCTAAAACTCAAAGTGCGATGCTTGAAGCTATGCAAGAAAGACAAGTTACTATTGGTGGTACTATATATAAGTTGCCTGAGATTTTTATTGTTATTGCAACACAAAATCCGATTGAACAAGAAGGGACTTATTTACTTAGTGAAGCACAGTTAGATAGATTTTTATTAAAAGAAAAATTAACTTATCCAACTATTTCTGAAGAGATGGAAATTTTAAATCGTATTGAAAATGATGTATTTACTGTTACTGATCCAATTTTAAGTTTAAATGATATTGCTTTTTTACAAAAGATGCGTAAAAAGGTTTATATAGATGAATGTATTAAAAAATATATTGCTGATATTATATATACTACTAGACATCCTAAGGGAATTATTGCTGATAATTTAGCAGAATATATTAGTGTTGGTTCTAGTACTCGTGGTGCAATAGCGTTTATGGAATGTGGTAAAGCAATAGCTCTTCTTAGTGGAAGAACTTATGTTGTACCTGATGACATTAAGTCTTTAGCTTATAGTGTTTTAAGACATAGAATTGCTCTTAATTTTTCAGCAATGGCAGATGATGTTCAAGTTGAAACAATTATAGATGCTATTTTTGGGGCTATTAGAACACCATGAGAAAGAGTTATTTAAATAAGATAAAAGCTAATATATCTATTTATGCAAGAAAGAATTCTTCTAGTTTATTAGATGGTTCTTATCGATCTATTTTTAAGGGAAAGAGTCTTAATTTTGATGATTTGCGTGAATATGTAGTTGGGGATAATGTTAGGGATATTGATTGGAAGGCTTCATCCAGAAGTAGAAAGCTTTTAGTAAAACAGTATGTAGCTGAAAGAAGGCATAATATTATGCTTATTTTAGATACTGATAGAAAGATGCTTGCTGATTCTAAGGATAATGATGCAAAAAAAGATATTGCTTTAATGACGGCTGGAACAATTGCGTATTTATGTAGTAAGACAGGAGATGCGATTGGTTCTATATATAATCGTGATAATGTTATGGAGTTTTTTCCTTTAAAAAGTGATACTTATAGTATCGAGAAATTACTTGCTAAATATGATCGTGATATGAATAATGAAAATAATTCTGATATTAACAAAACTCTTAATTATATTAGGAATAATATTAATAGAAGTATGATTATTTTTATTATTACAGACTTAGCTGGTCTTGAAAGTATTGATGAAGTTTATTTTAGGGAATTATCAATGCGTCATGATATTATGCTTATAAATATTAGTGATGGATATCTTTTTGGTAAAGATGTATATGATTTAGATACTGATACTTATATTCCTAATATTTTTTCAAAGAATCAACAATTGTTTCAATTAGAGAATGAATATAAAGATAATTTATATATTTCTTGTTTAAATAAAATTAGTAAATATCGTGTATCTATAGTTACAATAGATAATATAGAGGAAATACCTATTAAAGTTATTAAGTTATTGGAGGATTATAAATATGCAAATAGACACTGAATTACAAGCACCATTTTCTTATTCTATTATTCCAATAATAATAGTTTTAATATTATTATTTTCTCCTTTTATTTGGTATTTTTTAAAGAAATATATTAAGCCTAAGACTAATAGTAATACATTTAATTATAATTTTTATTCTAGAAAAGATATTGCATCTATTAAATACAATTATTTAAATAAGTTAAATATACTTGAACAAAATCTTAGTAATAAGACAATTACTAGTCGTAAGGCATATCAAGAGTTAAGTAGTTTAATTAGAGATTTTGTATTTGAACTTACTGGACTTGAGGTACAAACTTGTACTTTGAAAGAGATAAAGAAATTAAACATTCCTGTTTTATTTGAATTAATTAAAGAATATTATGATCCTGAATTTTCTAAGATATCGAAAGGTAATATAACATCTTCGATTAATAAGACAAAAGAGGTAATTGGTAAATGGAATTAAGATATTCGTTTGTTTTATTTATAGGGATCATTTTATTAGTTATATTAGTTTTATTTAAACAAAAAAAGAAAAAACATATATATAAATCTGGTAAGAAGGTTGCAAATACTAAGTATGTAAAAAAACTTCCTTTTTATCAAGAAATATTAAAAAGGTATAAAGTTCTAATATATATTATTGAAGGGTTATTTATAGTATCAATTTTAGGATGTTTATTATTATTATCTAGACCTTCATATACAGATGTTATTCAAGAAGAATATGCAAATAGAGATATATTTTTATGTATGGATGTTTCTTATTCTGTTGATAAGTTAAATTTACAAATAGTAGAGTCATTGAAAGAAACTGTTAATAATTTAAAGGGAGAAAGATTTGGTATTTCGATTTTTAATACAACGTCAGTTGTACTTGTTCCTTTAACTGATGATTATGATTATGTTTTAAAAGTTTTAGACGATATTTCGGCTTCTTTAGAAGCTGTTACAGAGTATGATACTTCGTCTTTTTATACGTATGAATATATTGTTTCTGGTACGATTGAAGGTAATGAATATTATGGTAGTTCTTTAATAGGAGATGGATTAGTTAGTTGTGTTAATAGTTTTTCTGATTTAGAAGAAGATCAAGATAGAACGAGAATTGTTATTTTTTCAACAGATAATATTTTAGCTGGATATCCTTTGTTTACTTTAGAAGAAGCTGGGGAATATAGTAAAAAACATAATGTTGTTGTTTATGGAATAGCAACAAAAACGATTGATTATTACAATAAGTTAGAATTTAAATCAGCTGTTGAAACAACAGGTGGTACTTTATATGAAGAAGCATCTGGAGATACTGTTAATAGTATTGTTAAACAAATTGAGGCATCAAGTAAAAATATAACGGTTGGAGAAAAGAAAGTTGTTAAAATGGACATTCCACAAGTTCCGTTTGTTATTTTAACTTTTGTAGTACTAGCTTTATTTGTTGTTATAAAGAGGGTGGCATATTATGATAATTAATCCAATAATGCCAATATATTTTATGGTTGGAGTCATATGCCTTTTTTGGGTTTGTCGTAGTAATGACAAAAAGAAGTTTATTAGACAATGTATTGTTGTCGTATTACTCTTTTTAATTAATTTACGAATTATGTATCCTAAATCAGGAGCAGAAGTTATGACTAATGAATTAGATGTTTTATTTGTAATAGATACAACTATTAGTATGGTAGCTGAAGATTATAATGGTAATAATCCTAGATTAGATGCAGTAAAAGAAGACTGTAGTTATATTATGGATAAGTTACCAGGATCAAAGTTTTCAATAATTACATTTGATGATAGTTCTAAGATATTGATACCATTTACTTATGATCAAGATATTATTATGGAAACATTAGATATTATAAATGTATCTAATTATCAATTTGCGAAAGGGACTTCTTTGAATAAACCAATTGATAACATGCTTAGTCAATTAGTTTCTTCTAGTGAAAAGAGTAATCGTGCGCGTATTGTTTTTTTCATAAGTGATGGGGAAATTACTAATAATGATACTTATATTAATACAAAAGGTTACTCTATGTTGAAAGATTATATTTCTGATGGAGCTATTTTAGGATATGGTACTAATAGTGGTGGAAAGATGTATGTTAAGAATTTATATAATGATGAATATGAATATTTAGAAGATACTTCATCTTATCCATATAAAACAGCCATATCAAGAATTGATGAGGATAATTTAAGAACAATTGGTGATAGTCTAGGTCTTGATTATATTAATATGAATAATCAATCTAATATTGATAAAAAAATAGATAATATTCTTTCTGGCGTTGAGTATCAATCAACTAAAATCGATATTAATTCTTATGAAGATACTTATTATATATTTGTTATTCCTCTTTTAGGGTTATTAGTATATGAATTTATTAATTTTAAAAGGGGTGTTTAGATGAAGAAGATTTTAATATTTATATATATATTAGTTATATTAGTATTTTTAAAGTTAATAGTTACTTTTTCAATAAATGAAGTTATTATTTATAGATATGAAAAAGGAAATTATGATAGGAATTTTGCTAAGAGTTTATTTGTTTTAAATTTTAATGAAAAATATATAGCTCATTATAATTATGGAAATATTTTATATAAGATAGGTTATTATGAAGATGCGATTAAAGAATATAATAAAGCTCTTGATAATAAACCTAAGGAAGATAGAGTTTGTTCTATTAGAATTAATTTAGCTTTAGCGATGATTAATACTATTAATGATGAGATGGAATGTGAAGATAAGTATAAAGTATATGAAAATTCTTTAGAAGTGTTATATGAAGATGGTTGTGCTTTTGAAGGTAATGATAATGGTTCTAGTGAAATAGCTGATAAATTAGAGGAAGAAATTCAAACTTTATACACTGAAGAAAAAGCTACGTGTGAATCTGAACAACAAGAAGATGATGGAGATGATGGCGAAGAGGAAGATGACTCTGAAGGTGGTGAAGGAGAAGAAGAAGAAAAATCTGAAGATGAAAAAAAAGCTGATGAACTAGATGAAAGAAATAAAGATGCTCAAGGAAGTAGACAGGAAGAATTAGATAAATATGAAGATTATGATGGTTATGGATATGGGTATGACTATTATGATGGAAAAAAATGGTAGTGAGGTAAGTTTATGGAAGAAAAAAATATTGAAGAAAAAAATGAGCAAGCAGTAGTTGAAATAGTTGAAAAAGAAGAAGATAAAGTAGAAGAGAAAAAAGAAGAAATAAAAGAAACTAAAAATAAAAGTGGTAAGAAACTATTAATTGTATTAATTATAATTATTTTAGTTGTTGTTGCGCTTCTTATTGGGTGGTTTTTAGGGAAATCTTCTAATGATGAAGAAAAAGTTAATAATAATGAGACTAAGGAAGATGATCAATCTGTTCCTGAAAAGGAAGAAGGCGTTGCCCTTGATATTGATGTTGCACCTAATCCAACTGTTGTAAAACCAAGAGAAGAATTTAAAGTTAGAACAACAACTGCTAAACCAGAATATTATGGTGAAGAAGATTATTATAAAGATGGATATTTAGGATATTATACAGAATCTTATTATGGTAATCTTGGTGATAATGTTTATCCAGATCGTGAAATGGGAGATTTTATACAGTTATATGAGTGTAAGAATAAAGAATATGGTAAGTGTGGTTTTATAGAACCAATGGGTGTTGATGGAAGTTATACTCTTGAAGAAGGTCTAAAAATAGCTCAAGAAGGATATATTTATGCTGATAATAGATATGTTTTTGTTTATGATGGAAATATTTATTATGAAACAGAAACACCATCTTATTTAGGAGAAGAAAGTCCTTTAATTATATATGATACAATTGAAAAGAAAGAATTAGGACGTTATAGTGCTGTTTATAATACTACTTATAATGCTAAAAGAAATTATTTTGTGGTTGTAGATTTTGATAATAAGTATTCAGTAATAAAATTAGAAAATGGTAAATTAGATGTTGTCGTTGAAAGTAATTATGATTATATTGGTCATTTATATGAAAGTTCACAATTTATGTTAGTAAAAGATAATCAATATTATGTACATAATCCATCTACTAATAAGACATATGGTCCTTATAATAATCAAATAGCTAGTTATTCTGAAAAATACATAATTACAAATGAAGGTAGCTATTTAGATAGTACAGAAAATAATTATCGATTATATTCAATTGATGGTAAAAAGATTTTAACAGATGCTGGATATAAATATATGGAAGCTGTTGGTGATTTAGTAATAGTTGTTGATAAGAATGAATCTTTAAATGTATATGATTCTGATGGAAAAGCAATTTTTGAAAAGCCAGTTGAAAAGATTACAGGGGCTTATCATATTAGATGTTGTGCTGCTAGAATGGCATATGAATATAAAATAACGGGTAATACAATGGAACTTATTGTTAATACTTATATGAATAGTAAAGATGAATCATATGAATATGTGATTAATTTAAAAGATAAAACTTATACATCAAAAAAATATGTATATGAAGATTAATAAAAATTAATTTAAAAACAGTTTTGTATAACTGTTTTTTTTGTTATTATAAATATGGAGGTATGATTATGTTAGATAAAAAAGTTGTTATTGTAACAGGTGGTACTAGAGGTATAGGTTACAGTATCGTAAAAAAGTTTTTAGAAAATAAAGCAGAAGTTATATTATTTGGATCACGTGAAGAAAGTGTTAATAAAGCAGTAGCTTCATTAAAAGAAGAGGGATATGAAGTAATGGGATTATATCCTAATTTATCTAGTTTAGAAGAAGTAAAAGTAGCTTTTGAAAAAGTAGTCGAAAAATATGGAAAGTTAGATGTGTTAATAAATAATGCTGGTGTAAGTTCTTCTATGCCTTTTGATAAATATACGGAAGATGAATATAATAAATTAGTAGATTTAAATATTAAGGCTGTATATAATTGTTCAAAAGTAGCAGTTGAGTATATGAAAGAAAATGGTGGAGCTATTTTAAATACAAGTTCAATGGTAAGTATTTATGGGCAACCTAGTGGAGTTATGTATCCAGCTAGTAAATATGCGGTTAATGGTATGACTAAGTCTTTAGCGCGTGAACTTGGTAAATATAACATTAGAGTTAACGCTGTTGCGCCAGGTATTACAGAAACTGATATGGTTAAGAATTTACCTAAGGAAATAATTGAACCACTTATTAAAACTATTCCTCTTGGAAGAGTTGGTAAACCAGAAGATATTGCGAATGCCTTCTTGTTTTTAGCAAGCGATATGGCTAGTTATGTAACTGGGGAAATTTTATCTGTTGATGGGGCAGCTATGAACTAGGAGGTTATATGAATAATAAGATTCTTAGAGATTTAACTTATGGTGTATATGTTGTTGGTAGTTTAGATAAAGATAGATTTGTTGGATGTATTGCTAATAGTGTTATGCAAATAACATCGAATCCAGCAACTATTGCTATAAGTATTAATCATGATAACTATACAAATAAGTGTATTAAGGAAAGTAATAAGTTTTCAGTATCTATTTTAAATGAAGAAAGTAATCCTAATATTATAGGTACTTTTGGTTTTTCTAGTAGTAAGGATATTGATAAGTATAAAGATATTTCTTATAGTGTTGTTGATAATCTTCCAGTAATAAAAGATTCTAATGGATATATTACATGTCAAGTTATTAGTGAACTTGAAACTGAAACACATACTATTTTTATTGGACAAGTTCTTAATATGGATAAATATGATGATAAGATGGTAATGACTTATAAATTTTATCATGAAGTATTAAAGGGAAGTAGTCCTAAGAAAGCTCCTACTTATATTGAAGATATTGTAGAAGAAATTAAAGGTAATAGATGGAAATGTATGATATGTGGATATATTTATGAAGGAGAAGAATTACCTCTTGATTTTAAATGTCCAATTTGTGGTCAAGGAGTTGAAGCTTTTGAAAAAGTTAACTAGTTTAACTTTTTTTCTTTTTATGTTATAATATGCCTGATTTGAGGGATGTCTATGAAAAATATCATATTTTTAGATATAGATGGTGTTTTAAATGATAATAGTAGTGATGACTTTGTTTTAGAAAGTGTTAATGTTTTAAAAGAGTTAGTTAAAGAAAATGATGCTAAGGTCGTTGTGATAAGTTCTTGGCAAGGAACCGGAACTAAAGCTAGAAGAGATAAAACAACAAAAAAATTATCTTCAGTTGGAATAGATGTATATGACTATATTAATCCTAATTTTAATGGAGAACTTGGAGATGTTTCTTTGTCTTCGCGTGCTATAGGTATCATTGATTATTTAAGAAGAAATAGTTCATGTAATTATGTTATTTTAGATGATGAATATCATAATGATTATAAGATGATGTGTTTAAATTATTTTAGACCTAATATGTGGGTTGGATTAAGAGAAAAAGATAAAGATAAATTATTTTTTAAAGGTGTTAATCTAAATACTTTGAATAGAGTTACTTATAGATATAGAGAACTTGGAGATTATGAAAAATCTGTTAATAATTTAGTTGGAGTACTAAAAAAAGTATTAGAGAAAAAGAAAAAAGAGTAGTAATACTCTTTTTTTTTAAATTTTTTTGGTATAATTTAATTAGAATAGGAGAGTATAATATGAAAAAGAAATTTTGTTTGAGTTTATTATGTATTTTATCTTGTTTCTTTTTTAATGCAAAAGTAGATGCTTTAAGTTTAAATACTGGAACTTATACATCGAAAGATGGGCATAAAATAGTAGTAAATGAAGATAATACAATTATGTATGATGATGTTTATGCATTAACGTTAAATACATCGGAAAAGGGTTCTACATTGACTGGTAAATTAGGTACTGATAAAAAAAGTGTGACTTTTTATCAAGTTAATGAGACAAAGATAGTAAGTGGTGCTGTAATGACATACAAACATGACGGAGCAACTGTTTATTTATATGATTATACAGTTTTTAGTGCTGAGAATACGCCAATAGCAGATGCTAGTGGTAAGATAGAATTATGGAGAAATAATTCAAAAGTAAATAATTATAGTAAATTACAACATGCAGTAGATGCAGCAGTTACTGGCGATACGATTAAAATAACAGAAGATATGAGTATTGATGGTGGAGCTTATATTACTGGAAAGGATATTATAATAAATGGAATGAAGAATACTTTGAAAAGTGGTTCTTCATGGTTAAATTCTATTTTTGTAGTAGAAGCTGATGCTTCTTTAACAATTGTTGATTTAACGATAGATGGTGGTTCAACTGGATTTAAAGTTAATTATGACGCGATTAATGTTTTTAATAAAAGTACATCTATTCCGTTAGTTTCTGGTTCTGATTCTACTGATATTAAATTAAATCTTTCTCCAATTATTACAAAGGGGAATTTATATCTTAATCATTCTAATATAAATAATAGTTATGTTAATGGAAATGGTGGAGCTATAAATGTTGTTAATGGTAATTTAACATTAAATGGTGCTACTTTAAATCATAATAGGTCTAGTAAGGGTGGTGCCTTATATATTGGTAGTAATATTAAAGTTGGTCAAACTGGATATTCTGTAAACAATATTGTTATTGATAATTCTACTATTAGTTCTAATTATTCTAGTAATGGTGGTGCAATGTTTTTATATAATGTAAAAAAAGTTGCTTTAACTAAAACGAATTTTATTAATAACACTGTTACTGGTGGAAAAGGTGGAGCAATTTTAATTAACAATCAATCTTCTGGTGAATATTATTCTATGCTAGAGAAATTAAATCTTGAGTTTACAGATTTTACTGCAGATAATTGCTTGTTTGAAGGAAATTGGGTTGGAAATGATGGATCTTCAATTGAAAATCATGAGGCTGAACTTACTATAACTAATACTACTTTTAGAAAAAATGTTGGTATTCATTATAGTTCTTCCTGTGGTACAGTTTCTTCATATATGGATTATCCTTATGAAATTTCACATTCAATACTTATTAAGTTTGATAATTGTGTATTTGAAAAAAATATTGGTGCAGCTAGTACTTTAGCTGATCATGGTTCATCTATTGTGCAGGAAATTTTTAATACTAAATTTATAGAAAATAAAGCAACTTATAATTCTATTTTGCTTTATTCTGCTGATACGCACTTTAAGAATTGCACTTTTGTTGATGAGTATGTATCACGAGGAGTTGTTGATGTTCAATCTTATAATCAAGAGGTTGCATTTGAAGGAAGACCAGCAGCTGTTACTTTTGAAAATGTTGAGTTTAAAGGAACAAAGAATTCTTCAACAGATATATTAATACGTAAGAAAGATGCGGATGATATAAATCTTCCATGGACAGTTATTTTTAAAGGAGAAAATACTGCAAATATTGATTTATGGCATAAAAATGATATTAAAATTGATGGTGTGCTTAATGGTCATATTAATACTGATTCGACTATATTAGATGAAAATGTAAATATTACTAAAAATTCAGATGTTAAAGATATAAAAATTAATAATGATAAAATACTTGTAAGTATAATATATAAAGATATAGAAGAGGTAGAAGGTTATAATTGGGAGTCAAGAAAATATGTTTATGTAGATGAAAAAACTTTTACAAAAAAAGAATTCTTTTTAAAACATTTAATAACTGAAGATGGTTATGAATTAAAATTATATTCTGATAGTGCTTATACTACTGAATGGGATTATGTTGTTTCGAAAGAAAAAGTTGATTCAATTGGTAGCGTTAATGTTTATGGTAGATGGGAAGAACATAAGCATGTATATGATGGAAGTTTAGTAAAATATGAAAATGCTATATATGAACAATGTGAATGTGGCCATTTAGGTAAAAAGATAAGTTTAAGTGCTCCAAATAATATTACTTATCATGGTAAAAAAATTGAAGTAGTAATTGAAAATGAACTTAATATAGAGAATGATAAGTATAGTTTATCTTATTATGTGGAAAAAAATGGAAAGTGGGAAAAAATAGATGGAGCTCCTATAAATGAAGGAAAATATAAAGCTGTATTAACAATCAATAATGATTCAATAGAGCAAATATATGATATTCTTCCTGTAAATCCGAATACAAATACATCCGATATTGGTATTTATTTTGTAATGGTTATTATAAGTTTTGTATCGATAATATGTTTGTATGGATTTAATAAGAAAAAATATTTATGACTTTATAACTGAAAGAGAAAATATTATTTTTCTCTTTTTTTATGTATAATTAAATTGGTGATTATATGGATTTGATTAATGAACTTTATAAATATCAAGATTTAAAATATAGGGATTTTCATAGCAGTTTGATACCTAATATAGACAAAGAAAGATTTATTGGAGTAAGAACTCCTATTCTTAGAAAAATTGCTAAAGAAATGATTAATGATGGTAGTTATAAAGAATTTATAAAAGATTTACCGCATTATTATTATGAAGAAAATACTCTCCACTCATGTATATTATCTGAGTATAAGGAACTTGATGAATTATTAAATGAATTAGATGTTTTTTTACCATATATAGATAATTGGGCTACTTGTGATTTACTTAAGCCTAAAGCCTTTAATAAAGATCTTAATCGTATATTAGATAAAGTAAAAGACTGGATAAATACTAAGGAAGTTTATTCTATTAGATTTGCAATTGTTACTTTATTAAGTTTTTATTTAGATGTAAAATTTGATAAAGAGATAAATGAAATTGTTTTAAATATAGAGAATGATGATTATTATGTGAAAATGGCTCAAGCTTGGTATTTTTCTTTTGCTTTAATGAAACAATATGATTCTACTATAGAAATATTTATAGATAAGAAATTAGATAAATGGATACATAATAAATCAATTCAAAAAGCAATTGAATCTTATCAGATTAATCCTGTTTATAAAAGTTATTTGCGAAGTTTAAAGATAAAATAGGTTGTGGAAAAAATTGTTGTAAAGTGTATGTTAATTTTTTTCTACAGGTATTGTTTTTGAAAAAAAGATTTGTAATAATGTAATCATAGGAGATGATTAAATGGAAAGAAAAATGCGTATTGTTCAATACGGATGTGGTAAAATGAGTAAATATACAATGAGATATGTTTACGAGAAAGGAGCAGAAATCGTTGGTGCTATCGATATTAATCCAGCTGTAATTGGAAAAGATATTGGTGAAATCATGGAATGCGAAAATAAAGGTGTTGTAGTAACTCATGCGGATAATGCTAGAGAATTATTAGCTGAATTAAAACCAGATGCATGTATTGTTACTACTATGAGTTTATTAAGTGACTTAGAAGTACCTTTAATGCTTTGTGCAGAACTTGGAATTAATGCTATTACTACTTGTGAAGAAGCATTTGATTCTTGGAATTCTAATCCAAACTTAACGGCTAAAATTGATAAGTTAGCTAAAGAAAATAATTGTACTATTACTGGTAGTGGATACCAAGATATATATTGGGGACAATTAGTTACTGCTATTGCAGCTTCTACTCATAAGATTACTAAAATTATTGGTGAATCTTGGTATAATGTAGAAGACTATGGTATTGCCTTAGCTGAAGCTCATGGTGCTGGTTTAACTTTAGCAGAATTTGATGAAAAAATTGCTAGTGTAGATAGAATGAGCGCAGAAGAAAGACAAGCTTTAATTGACGGTGGTACATATGCTCCAAGTTACATGTGGAATGTAAATGGATGGCTATGTGAAAAATTAGGTTTACATGTAGTAAGTCAATCACAAAAATGTGTACCTGAAACATATCATGAAGATATTCATTCTACTACTTTAGGAATGGATGTTAAAGCAGGAGATGCTACAGGTATGAGTGCTGTAGTTACTACTGAAACTGAAGAAGGAATTACACTTGAAACTAAGTGTGTAGGTAAAGTATATGCACCAGATGAATTCGATGTAAATGAATGGACAATTGTTGGTGAACCAGAAACTACTGTTACTGTACAACGTCCAGCTACTGTTGAACTTACTTGTGCTAGTGTTGTTAACCGTTTACCTGATTTAATAAATGCAGAACCAGGATTTGTTCCTACTGCTAATATGGGAGATCTAGCTTATAGAGTAAATGCATTAAATACTTATGTAAAATAATATAAGGGCTAGTAATGGCCCTTTTATGTTTTTAGAATTATAGGGAGTGAGTAGTATGAAAGAAGTAAAAGCAGATAATTTACAAGAAAAGAAACAAAAGTTAAAAAATTTAAGAGTTTTTAAAGCAGGTTTAGGGATATTAGCTTGTGTAACAGCTCTTGTACAAAATCCTGTTATGTTAGGAGTTTCTGTAGCTGCTAATTTGGGAACTATTTTAGCGGAATCTGTAATTGATAATGCTGAAGATACTTTAAGTACTCCTAATAGTTCTAAAGCCGTAGCTGTAAGATAATGTAAAATTAAATTAAAAGACTGGTAACAGTCTTTTTTTATATGTATACTTATAATAGGAGTGATTGTATGGAAGATAAGGTAGAATTAACAACAGAAGAAAAGAAAATAAGAAATTTAAAAATAGCATCAGCAACTTTTACAGCAATTGCTGGTGTTTGTAATTTAGTTAAAAATCCAGTTACAAAGGGTGTTGCTATTGCAGCCGGTTTAGGTAGTATATTATGTACTTTTGCTGCAAGTTGTTATAGTGCTGATAATTTTGGAGAACCAGGCATGCCTGCTATGGCAAGATAGAAAGTTTGTATACTTTCTTTTTTTATTTTATGATATAATTTGTTTAGAATATAGAGGTGTAAATATGTATTGTAATAATTGTGGTAAAGAAATAAGTACAAATGCAACTTTTTGTCCTAATTGTGGTACAAGTGTAAATAATAATATGAATAAAGGTACTAATATTAATTCTAATCTTAGTAATACTAATTCTAGTATGGGTACTAATGTTAATAATAATATTAATACTATGAATAATATAAGTAACATGAATAATATGAATTATTCTAATCAAGTTCCTGTTAATAATATGAATAATTATAATAATGTTCCTAATCTTAATAATGGAGTTAATACTGGTAATGGGAATAATAAATCTAAAAATAATAAAACTTTAATTATTTGTTTAGTTGTAGTTATTGCTTTGATTCTTGTTATTATTGCAGTTTTACTTTTAGGTAAAGAGGATAAGGATAATATTGTTGCTGATGCAAGAACTGTTTTGATTTATTTGTGTGGGTCTGATTTGGAAAGTCAGATGGGACTTGCGACATATGATTTATCTGCCATTGATCCTAAAAAAGTGGATTTAGATAAAATGAATATTGTTGTTTATACAGGTGGAGCTAAGACTTGGCATAATTATATAGAAAATGATGAAAATGCAATATATGTTTTAGAAGAAGATGGATTTGTTAAGAAAGAGTCTTATAAGAAAGCTAGTATGGGTAATTCCTCTTCATTACAAACTTTGCTTGATTATGGATATGAAAATTATAAAGCTGACAAATATGATTTAATTATGTGGAATCATGGATTAGGGGCTTTAGGTATTAGTTCTGATGAACTTCATTTTAATGATTATTTAAATTTAAATGAAGTTAGTGATGCTTTAAAGAAGAGTAATTTTAATGGAGATAATAAGTTTGAAACTGTTGTTTTTAGAAGCTGTTTAAATAGTACTTTAGAAATGGCTACTGTATTTGTTCCATATGCTAATTATTTTGTAGCAAGTGAAGAAGTTACTTGGGGTGGAGTTGGTAGTGATTTGCTTGGATTTTTAAATGATGTAACACTTGAAGATAGTGGTGTTGATTTTGGGAAAAAGTTTATTACTTCATATGAAGATAATTTAAATAGATTAGCTAAGATGTATAATTCAACTTTAGATGAAGTTTTCCCTATATCTACTTATTCTATTCTTGATTTAACAAAAGTAGATGAACTTGAAAATAAATTAAATTTATTATTTAATGATTTAAATCTTGATTTAAATTATTATTCTATAGCTAAGATTAGGAGTAATTTATATCAATATGGTTCAGCATCTGGTACTAGTGATTATGATACTGTTGATTTATATGCTTTAGTTAGTAAATTAAAAACTATTTCATCTAATAAAGCTGATTCTGTTTTAACAGCGTTAGATAATGTTATTGTATATAATTGGAGTAATAATACCCATTCTAATGGTTTAGCTATTTATTTCCCTTATAATAGTTCTTCTAATGTTAGACAAATTCATTATAATGGATATAAGAACTTAGATGGGTTATCAGATTATTATAATTTTATTAAAGAGTTTGATGATTACCAAGCTGATGCTTATGGTGGAGGATTCTCAGTTGTTGGAAAAGATGAAATTAAATTAGCTGTTACTAATAAACAAGCAACATTAGAAATTAGTAATACTGATATCGATGAATTTGCTAAAGCATCTTATACTATTTTTACTAAGAATAGTAATGGTACTTATTTACCTGTTTATGTATCTGATACATTTGAACTTGCTAAGAATACTTATACAGTTGATTTAAATACTGATTTAATTAAAGTAACTGATAAAGAAGATAATAGTTCTGTTATGTTAACTTTATATGGAAATGCTTATGGTAAGGCATATAGTAGTGCTGAAGTAATAGGTACAACTGCTAATCATAATGCTAATATTTATTTTAATACTGATAAAGATGTTGCTATTTCAAAAGTTCTTATGACAAGTAAAGAAGAATCTAAGGGAATGTTCTTAGATATTAATGAATATGAAAGTATTAATTTTATGAGAAAGAATCATAATGTTTTAGTGAATAATTCTGTTGTTGATAATTGGGAAACTTCTTTTGAAGAGGATAATTTCCAAGTATCAGATTATACATTTGAAAAGGTTGCAGTAGATAGTAATTGTTATGTTATGTTTAAAATATATGATGTAGATAATTTATATGTATATTCTGATTTAGTACAAGTTAAATAAAAGAATAGTTTATCTATTCTTTTTTTGTTTATTTGATTATTGTATAATATATTTAGATTTGTGGTGATATTATGATTAGATTTAATAATATAAAGATAAGAAAAGATTTAAGTGATGATGAACTTATTTCTTATTTATGTAAAAAAGAAAAGTTGTTTTTAGAAAATATTAAAGAGTGGCATATTGTAAAGAAATCAATTGATGCTCGTAATAAGAATGATATTTTTTATAATTATACAATTGATATGGAATATGATGGTGAATATGATTTGAAAGGTGTTATTCATATTGAAAAAGAGAGGCTCGATGAAATTGTTGTTAAGAGAAATAGTGATGTTCGTCCAATTGTTATTGGATGTGGTCCGGCAGGTTTATTTTGTGCTTTAACTTTAGTAGAAAATGGTATTAAACCGATTATTTTTGAACAAGGATCAATGATTGATGAAAGAAGAAAAGAAGTAGAAGAGTTTAGAAGTAATAGGAAGTTAAATACTCTTAGTAATATTCAGTTTGGTGAAGGGGGTGCAGGTACTTTCTCTGATGGAAAATTAACTACTGGTATTAATAGTAGTTTATGTAATAGAGTATTAGAAGTATTTCATAAATTTGGTGCTCCTAAAGAAATTTTATATTTAAATAAACCACATATAGGTACTGATAATTTAATTAATGTAATTAAGAATATGCGTGAATATATTATTAGTCTTGGTGGAGAGTTTCATTTTAATGAAAAGATTAATGATTTTATTATTGAAAATGGTTCGGTAGTTGGTGTTATTGGTAAGAAAGAATATTACACTGATACTGTTATATTAGCTATTGGTCATAGTGCAAGAGATACTTTTTATAAATTATATGAACATGGTGTTTTGATGGAAAAAAAGAATTTTTCAGTTGGTGTTAGAATTGAGCATAAACAACAAATGATTAATGAGAGTCAATATGGTACAGTTACTAAGTTAAATTTACCTCCTGCAGAGTATAAACTTGTATATCATGGTAATAATAGAAGTTGTTATAGTTTTTGTATGTGTCCTGGTGGATATGTAATGGCATCATCTTCAGAAGAAAATAGTATTGTAACTAATGGGATGAGTGAATATAAAAGGGATGGAGAAAATGCTAATAGTGCTCTTTTAGTTAATGTTTTAACTAGTGATTTAGGAGATAGTCCTTTATCAGGAATTGATTTTCAAGAAAAGTTAGAAAAAGATGCTTTTGTATTAGGAGGATCTAATTATAATGCTCCTATTCAAAGAGTAGAAGATTTTTTAAATAATAGGAAGAGTACTTTTATAGGAGAAGTTAAACCAACTTATTTACCAGGAGTTACTCTTTGTAATTTAAATGATATTTTACCTGAATTTGTCAGTTCTACTTTAAAAGAAGGAATTATATATTTTGATAAGAAAATAAAAGGTTTTGCGAGTAGTGATGCTCTTTTAACGGGTGTAGAAACCCGTAGTAGTTCTCCACTTAGAATTGTTAGGGATGATGATTTTGTTTGTAATATTTCTGGTCTTTATCCCTGTGGAGAAGGACCAGGATATGCAGGTGGAATTATGAGTGCTGCTGTTGATGGAATAAAATGTGCGTTAAAGATTTTAGAAAAAGACAATTAAGTGTAAGGATAAGATATATTTGTGCTTATTTATTGCTGTTTTTTTAATAAAGTGTTATATTTATTATGAGATATTAGAATAAAGAAAAGGGGTGGAGTTATGGAAAAAATTAGTAAGATTAATAATACAAATATTCCTAATTCTATTTTAGTTAAGGGTATATCACATGATGATTTTGTTAAACTTATAGGTAATATTAAAGATATTTCAAAAGAAGCTGTTAAAGATTTAGGGAAATATAAAAATGTATTAGACTATGTTAACAAAAAAAGTGAAGATAAAGAATGGTCTGAAAAGTTTGTTGATCAAGTAAATGATTCATCTAAAATAATAGATGAGGAATGTAAGATGATAGAAGAACTTTTTGAAAGAATTTTTAATGACTGGAATGAATATCAAAAGGATAAAGTAACTGTTTTAGAAACTGATTTGGTGGAAAATGGTGATGAAGATGAATAGTATTGTTAAATATAAAAAAGAATTAGAAGATCTTATGAAAAAGACAGAAAATAATATTAATTATTTTAAGAATTTTGGTGATGCTTATATTCCTGTTACTTTAGTTGGTCATCTAGAAATTATTTATGAAGAATTACAAAAAGTTATGAATATGGTTAATGAAAAAGAAGAAAATGCTGTTTATTTAGAACCATCTTCAGATAAATAAATTAAACACTTAAAAAAAGTGTTTTCTTTTTTGAAAAATATGTTAAAATATCTATGTTATTTTTTGAGGTGGTATTATGAAAAAAATTAAGAATAATGTTAGTAATATATTTAAATGGAAGTTTGAAGAGTTTTTTAAAGCTGTTTTAGGTATTTTATTATTTTGTGTAGCTCTAAATATATTTATCGTACCAATGGGTTTATATAATGGTGGTGTTATTGGTTTTTCACAATTAGTTAGAACTTTTTTAGTAGATACTTTTGATTTAAGTTTTGATTTTGATATAGCAGGTATTTTGAACTATGCTTTAAATATTCCTTTATTTATATTAGCTTATAAAACTGTTAGTAAAACTTTTTTTGCAAGAACTTTATTTTGTGTTTCAATTCAAACTGTATTTTTAACAGTTATTCCGGTTTTAGAAACTCCTATCGTTCCTGAGATATTAACTTCAGTATTAATAGGTGGGATAATTGCTGGTATTGGTGGTGGAATGACACTTTCTGCTGGTGCTAGTGGTGGTGGTACTGATATTATTGGTATTGCGATTACTAAAAAGAATAGAAATTTCTCTGTTGGTAAGTTAGATTTAAGTGTTAATGTTGTTATATATGGTATTTGTGGTTTATTGTATGGTGTTACAACAATGATTTATTCAATTATATATTCGGCATTTTATTCTATGGTACTTGATAATAGACATGAACAAAATGTATGTTCAACAGCAATTGTCTTTACTAAGAAACATCCTAAAAAGATTATTGATTTTGCAGGTAATGAAATTGAAAGAGGTTCTACTACTTGGGAAGCTAAGGGTGGATATGATAATTCAACTACATATATTACTTATATTGTTTTATCTAAGTATGAATTACAACGTTTAGAACGACACCTAAATGTTTTAGATCCAAATGCATTTATGGTTAAAACTAATGGTGTTGGTGTTGATGGAAATTTTGAAAAGTATTTATAATGAAAAAAGTATTAATTGGTGTGGTTAAAGTTTATCAAAAGATTCCTGGACCATGGCACGATAGTTGTCGTCATATTCCGACTTGTTCTAATTATATGATTGAAGCTATTGATAAACACGGTTCGTTAAAAGGAACATATTTAGGTATAAAAAGAATATGTAGATGCAATCCTTGGGGAACTTCAGGATATGATCCAGTTCCTGTTAATAATAAAAAAAAGAAGAATTAAATTCTTCTTTTTTTAATCTCTACTATTTCCTGTTAAATTTAGTAAATCTAAGATTATATTAATAATATCTAAATACAATTGAAAGGCCCAAAAAACAGCATATTTATCATCTAATTCGAAACGACTTAGTTTAATTATTCTATTCATATCGTAGGCGATATATCCTGAGAAAATAAAAATTGATACAAAACTTATTGTCATATTAAGAGCACTATCTAGTAAGAAAATATTTAAAAGTGTTAAGACTAATAGTCCTAATAATGCTATTAATAAGAATGTTCCAAATCCTGATAAATCAATTTTTAATTTTGATCCAATTGCAGCAAATACACCAAATATAATAGCTGTTGCGAGTATAACCCAAAGGATTGATGTTAATTCAAAAGCTAAGAATACAGCTGTGAATGTTACCCCAGTTAATGCACAGTGTAATAAATATAATAGTTTTGCTGTTGTATTAGACATTTTGTTTATAAAAATAGTTAATACAATACAGGAAATTACTTCAATAATAGAAATGATTCCCCAATTACTTAATAATAAGTATGTTAATTCTTCATTTAATGTTACTGCATAACCTATGCCAAATGTTATTAATAGACCAATGCATAGCCAAGCAAATACTTTTGATATAAATTTGTTTTTCATAATTCCTCCTATATTTATATTATAGCATTTTTTTAATTAAATTCATATTATATATTGGTGAAGATATGAAATATATAGTTATAGATGCGAGTAGAGGTGGTAGTGATAATGGTGTTGTTGGAAATAATATTATTGAGAAAGAATATACTTATTTAATATCTAAATATATTTATGATAGGTTAAATGGAGAAGGTATTAAAGCATATTTAACAAGAGATGGGGATTATAATTTAAGTGTTAGTGAGAGAGTTAATTTAATTAAGGATCAGTTTGGGACGAGTAGTGATGTTTTAGTTATTTCTAATGAACTTAGTAATATTGGTAATGGAATAGATATTATATATGCTTTAAGAGATGAAGATTATTTAGCAGAAGAAATAGTAAAGTATTTAAGTGATGGTAATTTTAATATAAATGATTTTTATCAATTAAGAGATGAAGATAATCCTGTTTTGGATAGTGAAGAAATAATTAGAGATACTGCTAATAATGAAACAATTATTATTAAATATGGAAATGTAAATAATTATAATGATAGTATTGAAATAAAAAATAGATGGAGACAGATGGCAGAAGCTGTTGTAAAAGGAATTATTTCTTATACTGGTGGTATAGTTGATGAGGGTGGTTATTATACAGTAGTAGTTGGAGATAGTTTATACGCGATAGCAAGAAAATATAATACAACAGTGGATGAAATAAAAAGACTTAATAATTTAACTAGTAATAATTTAAGTATAGGTCAAGTTTTAAAGATACCTAGTAGTGTTAATAGTAACAATATTACTTATACTGTAATAAGTGGAGATAGTTTATATGCGATAGCAAGAAAATATAATACAACTGTGGATGAAATAAAAAGACTTAATAATTTAACTAGTAATAATTTAAGTATAGGTCAAGTTTTAAAGATACCTAGTAGTAACAATAACAATATTAATAGTATTACTTATACTGTAATAAGTGGAGATAGTTTATACGCGATAGCAAGAAAATATAATACAACTGTGGATGAAATAAAAAGGCTTAATAATTTAACTGGTAATAATTTAAGTATAGGTCAAGTTTTAAAAATACCAAATTAAAAAGAGGATTAATCCTCTTTTATTTGTTCCCAGGTTAAATTTAGGTCTTTTCTTCCAAAATGACCATATGCAGCTAAGTCATAATATATAGGTCTTTTTAAATCTAATTCTTTGATAATGTTATCTACTGAGAAATTAAAATTATCTTCAATATATTTGTAGATTTTTTCTTTGTCTATTTTTTCAGTATTAAAAGTATCTATATAAATAGAGATTGGATATTCTTTTCCAATAGCATATGATAGTTGAATTTCACATTTGTCACAAAAGTTATGTGAAACAACATTTTTTGCAACGTATCTAGCGTAATATGCGGCACTTCTATCAACTTTAGATGGATCTTTACTAGAAAAACATCCTCCACCTACTTTAGAAAAACCACCATATGTGTCAACAACTATTTTTCTTCCAGTTGTACCACTATCTCCAAATGGACCACCAATTGTAAATGATCCACTTGTATTTATATAGACTTTAGTGTTTTTGTCAATTAATTCTTTTGGGATAATTGGTTCTAATACTTTTTCTTTTATATAATCATGTAATTCTTCTTGAGTAATATCATTGATATGTTGACTGGATACGATTATAGTATCAATGCGTTTTGGTTTATCATTTATGTATTCAATTGTTACTTGAGTTTTTCCGTCTGGTTTTAGGGGACTATTTATATCTTCTTTTCTAACTTTTGTTAGTTGTTTTGCTAGTAAATGTGCATAGTAAATAGGCATAGGCATAAATGTATCGGTTTCATTGGTTGCATAACCAAACATAATTCCTTGGTCTCCTGCACAAGTTTTATCTTTTTGAACTGCTTGATTAATTTCTATTGATTGTTCACTGACTTTTACTAAAACTTGGAAATCTTCTGTATACCCAATTTCTTTTACAACATCTTTTGCGATTTTTTCATAGTCTAAGTTAGCATTTGTTTTAGCTTCTCCATATATTAGAATTAAATCTTCTTTAATAGTGGCCTCAACTGCCATCTTTGAATTTTTATCTTGTGCTAAAGCACTATCTAAAATTTTATCAGCTATTTTATCACACATTTTATCTGGGTGACCTTCAGTTACTGATTCACTGGTAAAAAAATATTTCATATATCCTCCTTTTTCTTTTATTAAAAAAAGCTCTTTAGAAAAGAGCTTTGAAAGTTATCTAGTTCTTTCCTTCATTGGTCTAGCTTTACCACCTTACTTCTGCAGGTTGGTACGAGTTCATTGAGCTTAGTCTCTCCCTCGTTCTTAATAAAAGATAATTTTATTTAATCATTAAATTTATATTTTGTAAATAGATATGATATAATTTATTTTGAGGTGAATATTATGAATTTAAAAGTTTTACCAATTACTTTGTTAACAGGTTATTTAGGTAGTGGAAAGACTACTTTAATTAATCATATTTTAAATAATCAAGAAGGAAAAAAAATAGCAGTTATTGTTAATGATATTGGTGAAGTAAATATAGATGCGGAATTAATTCAAAAGGGTGGAGTAGTTACTGAAAAAGATAATAATTTAGTTGCTTTATCAAATGGATGTATTTGCTGTAATTTAAAGACTGATTTAATTGAACAAATAGCAGAAATATATGATATGGATAAATTTGATTATTTACTTATTGAAGCTAGTGGTATTTGTGAACCTATTCCTATTGCCCAATCTATTATGGCTATGAATGATATGATGGCAGAACAAGGTCTTCCTGATGTTGTTAGATTAGATGGTGTTATTACCGTTACTGATAGTTTAAGATTAGTAGATGAATTTGGTTGTGGAGAAAGTTTGACTAATAAAGATGTTGCTAGTGATGATATTGAAAATCTTATTATTCAACAATTAGAATTTTGTGATGTAGTAGTACTTAATAAAGTAGATGAAATAAAAAAAGAACAATTAGAAGAAATTAAAGCAGTAATTAAGCAATTACAACCACGTGCTAAGATAATTGAGACAAATTATGCTAAAGTTAATTTAGATGATATTTTAGATGTTAAAATGTTTGATTTTGAAAAAGCACTATCTTCTGCAGGATGGGCTGTTGGTATTGAAAGTGATTTAGAAGAACATGATCATGAACATCATTGTCATCATCATGATCATGAATGTCATTGCCATGATGAAGGTCATGAATGTCATTGCCATGATGAAGGTCATGAATGTCATTGCCATGATGAGGGTCATGGACATGGTCATTGTTGTCATGGGGAACATAATCATACAGATGAATATGGTATAAGTACTTTTGTTTATTATGTAAGATGTGGTTTTGATCGTGAAAAGTTTATGAATTTTGTTAATAATTTTGATAAATCTATTATCCGTTGTAAAGGTGTTTTATATTTTGCTGATGAAGATAATATGTGTTATATGTTTGAACAAGCTGGTAGTCAAAAGATGTTAATGGAAGCTGGAGAATGGTTTGTTATGCTTCCTAAAGAAGAACAAGATAAACTAAGAGAAATAGAACCCAAACTTGATAAAGATTGGAATGATGAGGTTGGGGATAGAATGATTAAGCTTGTATTTATTGGAAAAAACATGGATAATGATAAAATTATTTCAGAGTTAGATTTATGTCTAAAGAAATAGATATCTATTTCTTTTTTATGTTATAATGTTTTTAGTAGTATAGTAGGTGATAGTATGTGTGAAAATTCTGGGGTATTAAGTGTTGTTTTATTATTAAAAGATGTTATTAATTTTATTAGTATAATTGTACCTATTATTTTAATTTTAATGGTTAGTGTTGATGTATTTAAAATGGTAGGTGGAGATACTAATGTATATAATCAAAAAATTAAGGGGACAATAAAGAAAGCTATTGCGGCGGTATTAGTATTTTTTGTTCCAACCTTTGTTAATTTATTGTTATCTTTATTAGGAAGTGATGGTTATCAAACATCTTTTTGTTGGATAAATGCTAATAATGAAACAATTGCTGAAGTAAAAGAATTAGAGGAAGCTAGACGTTTGATTGATGAAGAGAAAAAGGCTCAAGAAAAGAAAAAAGCGGATGATGAGAGAAAAGCTGTTGAAGAACTTCGTGAACAAGCGCGTAAAGAAAATGAAAAAGAAGCAGAAGAAGCTGAAAAGAATAATAGTTCTTCTAGTAGTAGTTCACCATCAGGTGAGGTTTTTCCATCAACTAAATATGATTTAACTGAAACACAATTAATTCATCTTGCTCGTGTATGTAAAGCTGAACAAGGTAGTGTAGCAGGAGCAGCTGCCGAAGCTACTTTAATGGCTAATTTATTTGAGAGTAAAGGGAAAAATTATGGTACTGGTGGAGATGGTTTATATAATTATGTAAGAACTGGTAGATGGTTTGCTCATGCTGCTGATCATATGGATAATGGTAGTTATACTCCAGAAATTTTAGCGGCTGTTAAAGATGTTTTAGTAAATGGTAACAGAGTTATGCCTAGTAATGTTGTTGAACATGATTGTTGGTTTTGTAATAATGGAAAATATTGTAGTAATGGTAATAAAGGTGATATTTGTAAAATAATAGTTGGTGGTAAAACATTAACTTCAGCTGCTGATATTAAGAATAGAAGTAATTATATAAAAGATGATACAGTTATTTATAATGTATATGGATCTATATATAAGTTTTATATGTTTCCTTCTGAACGTGCAGATCCATTTGGTTACATAATTGGTTATTATTAAGATAGGTGATAATATGAAAAAGAAAAAGTTAATATTTTTATTTGTTCTTGTCTTATTTGCTTGTTGTGGATGTAAAGGAAAGTATACTCTTACTTATGAAAATGATAGGTTTACAGAAGAAATTGTTTTATCGGAGTTAAGTGAAGAAGATGAAAGAGATTTAATTAAATATGATAATGGTAGTGAATATTTAAAGATAGATGATAATAATTCTTATTTATATGCTTTAGATGGAGAAAATAAAAGATATAAATTTGATATGGGGAA
Organism: Bacilli bacterium; assembly: GCA_017436345.1. Taxonomy (GTDB): domain Bacteria; phylum Bacillota_I; class Bacilli_A; order RF39; family UBA660; genus RUG11788. Next base: position 33,883 of record JAFSDH010000005.1, on the reverse strand, counting down.
TAAGTTTGTTATATCGCCTTTAATTAATACTTGTTTTGAAAATGTAAATGTTGTTGATAAAGATAATTTTATTAATATTTCAACATCTGGTGAATATTATTGTAAAGGTTATGATTTTGAAGTAATTTTTAAAACAGATAAGAAAGTTGTTTATAATAATGCTACTAGTATTTCTGAAAATACATATAAGTGGGATAGTGTAGAAAAAGGTATAGAAATTCATGTTAGTAAAACAGAACTTGCAACTAGTATTGGAGAAAGTAAAGTAAGTGAAAATGCTACTTCTTTATATATAAGGTTAATAATTTGTATAGTATTAGTTGTTATATTTGTATTTACTTTATCACATTTAAAAAAGAAAAATGAAAATAGCTTATAGGCATCTAGGAGGAATAATATGACTTTTTTAATTATATTAGTTGTTTTATTATTTATATTATTAGTAATCGGTATTTCTTTTTACTATTATAAATTAATAAAAAGATTTGGTTCTATTTTTAATAAAGATATAAATAAAAAGTTTATATTATTAGGAATTATATTTGCTTTATTAAGTTTAAATTTATTTAGTATAGTTGGATTATTTTTAATACATTTTGTATTTACATCTTTATTTATAGATTTGATATATTTATTATTAAAGAAATTTATAAATAATAAGATAATGATTAATATTTATAAATTATCGATTGTACCGTTATTAATATCAATTTTAATAATGGGATATGGATATTTAAATATTAGAAACATAATTGAAGTCAAGTATCAAGTTTATTCTGATGAGGTAAGTGAAGATTTAAGAATATTATTTATTAGTGATTCACATTATAATGAAGTACTTGGTAAGGATGGTTTAAGTGCTTTAAAGAAGCGTTTAGATGCAGTAAGTCCTGATTTAGTTATTTTAGGTGGGGATATTGTTGATGAGGATACATCTAAAGAAGAGATGGAATATGTATTTAGTGTATTTGGCAGTATAAAGAGTAGGTATGGCACATATTTTGTTTATGGAAATCACGATAGACAAGTTTATACTGTAAATCAAGATTATACAGAAGAAGATATTGAAAAGACTCTTTTAGGAAATGATATTAAAGTCTTAAAAGATAGTTATGTTAATATTAATGGGGAAATTATTTTAATTGGTAGAGAAGACTATAGTTTTAAAAGAAAAAGTATTGATGATATTTTAGATAAAGATATGTCTAATAAATATTTAATTATGGTTGATCATCAACCAGTAAAATATGATGAAAATGTAAAAAATAGTATTGATTTAATAATGTCAGGTCATACGCATGGAGGTCAAATATTTCCAACAGAATTATTTATAAAGTTATTTAAAACAGCCGATTTATCGTATGGTTATAAGAATGTAGAAGGAATGGATGCGATAGTATCTTCTGGTTTAGTAGGATGGGGATATCCAATTAGGACATCTAGACATTCTGAATATGTAATTATTGATGTAAAACATAAATAAAATATCCACAAAAGTTGTGGATTTTTTTATTGTTAAGATATAATTATTTATGATAGAGGAGTTGATTATATGCGATATGTGTCTAGGCTTGAAGAAGCTTTAATGAGTTTACTTTTAATTCTTTTAAGTATTATTGTTTTATATGTTATGTATACTTCAGGTGGTTATTCATCTTTTTATGATTTCTTTGTTGATAAAGGGGTTGGAATTATGATTATTTGTTATTTAGGGATAGTTGGGAGTATATATTTATTTAGAATTATTATCGATATTGTTATTCCTGCTAAAAAAGAAGTCTTATTCTTAGAAAAAACAAAAGGAAGTAGAATTGATGAGCGTTTAGTTTTTATTGATAAAAAAGGAAAAATATATAAATATATTAATAAAGATAATATTGTTTATGATAATAAGTATTATGAGGTATTACGTTATTGTTTTTCAGTAAAAGAAGTTTTGAAAGAATCAAATAAGAGTTTTAAATTAAAACCTGCTAAAAAGAATTTTTGGTTTACTTGGTATAGTCCATTAGGATTATTGGAAGATGGTTTAGTTCTTCCTATTTTTTATATCTTTTTTGCAGCTTGTGTTTTTTCATTTGTTGTTTCAAAGGGAGAGATGAAGGTATATGGACTTGCTTTAGGTGCTTTGCCCCTTTATTTCATTATTTATGATATTGTCAAAAAATGGAAGGAATGATAGAATTATCAGTATGTATTTGAGGTATATATGAAGAAGTTTGATAATGTTTATGTAAAAAGATTTTTATATTTTAATATCTTCGTCATTAAGGGTAAAGATGGAGATATTTTAATAGATACTGGTTTTATTGGAATGAGGAAATCTTTAAAAAAATGGTTAGATAATTTTAATATTAAATTAATAATTCTTACTCATGCTCATGTAGATCATATTTGGAATGTTTCTTATTTAAAAGATTTATATAATTGTGAAGTAGCTATTGGTAAGAATGATTATATTAATTTAGATAATTCTATTATTAATACTAAGGGTAAGAAAAAAATTTATAATTTATGGGCGAAATTAATGAATTTTGGAATGAAGAAATTTGTTCCTGAAGTTTTTGATATAGATTATTTTTTAGAAGATAAACAAGTATTTAAGAAATATGGCATTAATCTTGAAATATTTAATTTAGAAGGTCATACAGATGGATCTATTGGTATTAAATATAAAGATTATTTATTTGTGGGAGATGCTTTGGTTAATAGAAAACTACGTTTTGTAGAAGTTGCTTTTCAAAATCAGGATAATGATATGGCAAAAGAATCTTTTTATAAGATTATTGATTTAAAACCAGATATTATTTTTGTAGGTCATGATAAAGAGATATCTTATAGTAAATTATTAAATTCAATTGATTATAATAAATAATCCACAATATTTGTGGATTATTTTATGTTATAATTTAATAGGTGATAATATGGATACCAATCAAAAGAAATTTAATTTATATGTGTTTTTATCAACTTTTTCAAGAAATTTAATTGAAGTATTTATTCCTATTATTTTATATAAATTTGGTTATTCATTAAAAGAAGTTTTGTTTTATTATTTATTTGTTAATTTATTTTTAATTATTTTAACTTATCCAGGTATTATTTTTTCGAAGAAGTATAGTAATAGATCTTTATCAATAATAGGTATTTTTTCGTTTGTTGTAGTTCAGTTTTTACTAACAGATATTAAGTATAGTATTTTTTATCTTTTATCTTTATCTTTTTTTTATTCTTTATATCGAATAGGATATTGGTTAGCAAGAAGATTTTATACTTTAAAAGTTATGCCTAAAGATAATGTATCTATGAGTTATTCTTGGATTAGTATTGTTAATCAAGTAGCGTTAATTGTTGCATCTTATATCGGATCAATTCTTTTAGATTTTATGAGTATTGAGTTATTAACTGGTATTTCTATTGTTTTATTTTTAATTAGTTTATATCCATTATATACATTAAAGTTTAAGTATGAAGATTCTTCTAAAAAATTAGATTTTATTGGTACGATAAAAAAGATTCCTTTATCTAATTTATATTTATTTGGAGCTTATGAGTCAATTACTGTTATTAAGTTTTTCTTTTCTTTATATTTGTTTATTTATGTTAAAGATAATTATCAAACTGTTGGTATTATGAATTTACTTACTAATATTGCGACGATTGCTTTTGTATATTTTTATGGAAAGAAGATTAATGATAAAAAGAATTATATTAATTTAAGTATTATATTTATTGTTTTAGTATATATATTTAAAGCTAATATTACATCTTATCTTTTAATATTAGTAGCATTTTTAGAAGGTATTGCAACTAAAATGTATGAATTATCAATGTCGAAAGAATTTTATTTATTAAGTAAGAAGTTTGATTATTCTAATTATAATTTAGTTTATGAAATAGTTTTAGGTGTATTTAGATCATTTATTTTATTAATATCTTTCTTATTTATAAATGATTTAAAAGTAATGATATATTTTTCGACTATATTAATTTTTATTAGTATTTTTATTAAGTTTAAAGATTTAAGAAATTAAAGTTATATTATTTATATTTTATGTTATAATTTAGTTAAGATATTAGTGGAGGTATTTATGAAAAATTTTAGTAAAAGAAATGTATTATTAGGATTTTTAAGTATTGCGGTTTGTGTTATGGCGATAAGTTTTGCATCTAAGTCTTCAGGTATGTATACAAATAGTATTAAGAAAATGATAACTAATAATTGGAATGTACATTTTAGAAATATTGATAATGTAAGATATGAAGGTAATCCAGTGGTTGTTCAAAATCCTATTATTAAGGGTGCATCTACTACTGTTAATTATATGGTTAATTTAAAGCCTGGAGATAGTTATTCGTTTGAAATAGATGTTAAAAATGCTGGGGGAATTGATGCTGAGTTAAAATCTTATGTAATGAGTGGCATTACTGAAGAACAAGATTTATATGTTAATTATGAAGTTCATGGTATTTCTAATGGTCAAGTTTTAAGAGCGGGAGAATCTAAGACTTTAACAATTGTTGTTTCTTATGATGAAAATGTTTTAACTAATGTTCCTTTACAAGAACAAGCTTTAGATCTTAGCTTTATTCTTAACTTTGTTCAAGATTAATGTTAATATAATAAACTAGATATATTTATTTTATATTTAGTTTATTTTATTATTATTTGAGGTGATAATATGAAGATTAATTTAATTCCTTGTTTATTTGTTCTAGATAAGGAAGAAAGTTTAGATATTAGAAAAAATGATGAAAAAAAATTAAGACTTTTAGTTAAGCAGGATAATACATTACCAAGTATTAGTTTTGAACAAGGTGATGGATTAAAAAGATTTATTCGAGGATACGTATCTAGTATTATTAATTCAGAGTTATTTCATTTAGAGCAAGTTTTTACTTTAGGTGATAGTAAGTATTTTGATGGTAATACAATTGATATTATATATTTATGTGCGACTAATATAGAAAATATTAATAATTTAGATTCTAACTATAAGTTAATTGATTTTAGTATTACCAATAATTCCAATATTTTATATGATAAAGAAATATATAAGTATAAGACAGAAGAATTAATTAGTAATAATAATATAGATTATATATATAATATTTGTGTTAAAGATGTGATGTTAGAGAAAACTCTTTTAGAAATATTAGTTTCTTATAAAAGACTAAGAACGATGATAGATCAATCGGATATTATATTTAAGTTTATGGCTAAAGAGTTTACTTTAGAAGAAGTTAGAATGGTTTATGAACTGGTTAAAGACGTAGTAGTAGATAAATCTAACTTTAGAAAAAGAATTATTAAATATGTAGAAAAAGTTGGAGATAAAGTTGATGGTAGAGGACATAGACCAACACAGTTATATACGTTTAAATCATTAAAAGGCGATATATGGTTATAAAAGCATAGTTTTATCTATGTTTTTTTGTTTTATAAATACATTTATTTTAATATAATGGCCTGAAAGGCCATATTTTAGTGTATTTAGTTCATTTTAGTGTAAATATAAATCATTAAAGGAAATTAGACATATATGATAGATTGACTTTGTAATTTTGATTATGCTATTATCAAAAAGCACTGCAAATTAAGGAGTGATTTATGAAAAAAATTATGTTTTTTTTCCCATTAATTTATATTGGAGGAACTGAAACAGCGCTTTTAAATTTAATTAAGAAATTAAAAGGTTATGACGTTTATGTAGGTTATGCTAATGATAGTTCTGATAAACATATGTTGAAAGAATTATCTAAGTACTCTAAAGTAGTTAATTTGGAAAAAGAAGATAACGTTGAAGTCGATTATTTAGTCTCATGTTCAATGAGGTTTCATCTTTATGATATAGTTAAGAAAATAAAAAGAAAGAAAACGATTTTATGGGTTCATCAAGTAGTTAATTTAACAGATAGTATTTTGTCATCTGCTTGTAGAAGTATGGTTGATTGTGTAGTTACTGTTAGTAAAACTATTAGTGAACAGCTTGAGAATACTTTTGAAGATTTAAAATCGAAAGTAAAAACAATTTATAATGTAATAGATAAAGATGCAGTTGTAAAAAAAGCAAAAAAGCATTGTAAATTGGAACTTTCTAAACAATTAAACTTAGTAACTGTAGCTAGAGTATGTAATGATAAAGGCTTTGGTAGGATGTTAGTTTTAGCTAAAGATCTTAAAGAAGCTGGTATTGATTTTAAATGGTATGTTATTGGTGATAATTTTAATAAGATTGAAGCTGATACGATAAAAGAAAGTTTTTCTGAATTTAAAGATAATTTTATTTGGTTAGGTTTTTTAAATAATCCACATAATATAGTTAAACAGTGTGATTATAGTGTACTGCTTAGTAGTAATGAAACTTGGGGACTTGTGTTAACGGAAGCTATGTGTTTAGGAGTACCTTGTATTTCGACTGATTTTGAAGTAGCTTTTGAACAAATAAAAGATAAAAGTAATGGTATAATACTAAGTAGAGATAATTTAGATTCATATAAAGATCGAATTAGTGATATAGTTGATAATAAAGCTAAGTATAAAGCATCAATTGGTGAGTTTAATTATGATAATGAATCTATTTTAAATTCTTGGAATAAATTATTAGATGAGATGGTATTAGTATAGTTATAAGGAGATTGTTTATGAAAGATGTTATGTTTTCAATTATTATTCCTAATTATAATGAAGATAAATATATTAGAGAATGTTTAGAAAGTGTTTTTAATCAAACTTACAATAATTATGAAGTTATTGTAGTTGATGATGGAAGTACTGATAATAGTTTAGACATTATAAAAGATTTCAATGTTAAGCTTTATCATAGCAATGGATTACATGCTGGTGGTGCTAGAAATTTAGGATTAGAAAATGCAATAGGAGATTATATAGTATTCTTAGATAGTGATGATTATTTTAATAATAATAATGTTTTATTAGAATTAAATAATCTTATTAAAGATGAAGATATTATATTTTTAGATTATCTTTTAAATAGAAATGGTGAATGTATAAAAAAAGAAGATCTTGATTGTGATATGGCAGAAAGGATTGAGAAAACATCTTTTTTAGGAGCACCTACTAAATGTTTTAAAAGAAGTTTACTAGATGGAATTAAGTTTCCAGAAAAACAAAGATTTGAAGATATTGTTTTTACTTTAGAATGTATGTGTAAAGCTAATAGTTATTCACATTATAAGAATTCATTTTTTACTTATAGAAAAGTAGAAAATAGTAATTCTTCAGCTGACTTAGATGTAGATACAATGCTTGCGTTAATAAGTGAAATAATGAAACTATATAAATTATGTGTAAAATATCCTAAATATAAAGATAGTCTATTAAGACGAATAAAAAATGATAAAATAAGTAAGAGAATTGATATTATTAATTATTTACTTGATAATAATATTGATAAAATTGAGGTAAGTAAATTTTACGAATTACTTAATAATTAAAATAGATAGTGCAGACAACATATATATGTTGTCTTTTTTGTATAAAAATATTTAATTTATCAGCAAAAGTTAAAATGATATTTCCAATTACTATTTTTATGATAATGATATTAATGAGTATAGGATATGCATCTATTAATTCAATAATTATTGCTTTTGATTTTGTTAAAAATAATTTAAATATTTTTCAGATTCTTATGTAAAATATGCTAATGGTAATAGTGTTTTAGTTAGTCATAAATTACAAATTATTTCTGTGCTTAGTTCTTCTTTAGTAGTTGACAATGAATTTTCGAGGAAACTGGTGGAAAATAGAGTGTGGAATTATGAGCCGTAGGAAATTTTTAATGGTCAAATTGATGCATAACATTTTATTATTTTAATTTTTATGTTAGTGATTATAAATTAACTTCAAATAATAATAATCAAGTGGTTTTAATTAATTCTGGAAACGATAATAAAGGTAAATTTAAACTTGTATTGTTATTCCTAGTGTTTCTACTAATACATCAACATATTTATAGATATATAAATGTAATAAAATAAATGTACAAAGTTATTTTTTCTTAGATTTAATTAGAAACAGTTTAAATATCTTTTATTAGTAATATGGAAGAATAATATTGAAACTATTTCTTAAGTGTGCTAATATTATTATGGTGATAGTATGATGAAGACAAGAAGAGAAGTTATTGGTTTAAGAAAAAGAATTTCTTTTGTTTCTTTGTCATCTTTATTAATTATTAAATAAACATTGATACTTTGGTATTGATGTTTTTTTTTATAATTAATGCCAACTGTTTTTAGAAGGAGGAGTAGAATGAAAGAAAAAACAGATTTAATTTATGACACTTATGAAAGACCTAGTACAGGTAAGTGGTTCATATTAGCTATTCAACATGTTTTTGCAATGTTTGGAGCAACAATATTGGTTCCATTATTAGTTAATGAAGCAGCAGGTACAACTGTTCTTACTATACCAGTTGCTTTAGTTATGAGTGGGATTGGTACATTAATTTATATTTTATGTACTAAAGGAAAATCTCCAGTTTATTTAGGTAGTTCTTTTGCATATATTACACCGATAATTGTAGCATTTGCGAAAGATGGGGTTTCAGGTTTTGCAACTGGTATTATTGCAGCAGGTTTAATTTATGTATTATTTGCATTGTTAATTAAAATTTTTGGAAAGAATTGGATTGATAAATTATTACCACCTATAGTAATAGGTCCAATGATTATGATTATAGGGTTATCACTTGCCCCAAGTGCGGTTAGTCAAATGGGATTATCTAGTGGTGTTATTGAATGGAAAAGTATTGTGGTTGCTTTAGTTGCCTTTTTAGTAACAGCGATAACTGCAGTAGGTGCTAAAGGGTTTTTAAAAGTAATTCCTTTCTTAATTGGAATTGCATCTGGTTATGTTGTTGCGATTTGTTTAGGAATGGTTGATTTTACAGCTGTTAGTGATGCATCATTCTTTGCAATGCCAGAGTTTTTATTACCATTTAAGGATTATTCATTTAGTTTAGTTGGTCTTCTTACAATAGCACCAATTGCTCTTGTTACAATTGCTGAACACATAGGTGATCATATGGCTCTTGGTACAATTATTAATAAAGATTTAGTTAAAGACCCAGGTCTTGAAAGAACTTTATTAGGAGATGGTATTGCAACAAGTGTATCTGGTTTATTTGGAGGACCTGCTAATACAACATATGGAGAAAATACTAGTGTTGTTGGTATGACAAAAGTTGCTTCTGTTTGGGTAATTGCACTTGCTGCTGTAATTGCTATTTGTATTGGTTTCTTAGGAAAATTATCAGCAATATTTTCAACTATACCAAATCCAGTATTAGGCGGTGTATCACTTCTTTTATATGGATTTATAGCTGTTAATGGGTTGAAAGTTTTAGTAAAAAATCAAATTAATTTTGAAGATATAAGAAATGTAATTGTTGCGTCAACAATGTTAGTACTTGGTTTAGGAGGAGCTATTCTTACACTTGAAACAGGGGATATATCAGTATCAATAACTGGTATGAGTTTAGCTGCTATAGTAGGTATTTTATTAAATCTATTACTTCCTAAAACTAAAGAAGTTGTTGTAGACGAAAAAGTGGTTAGTAAAAAGAAAAATAATAAAAGAAGATAGGTGATAGAATGAATGCTATTAAGTTAGATCATCCCTTAGTACTTCATAAATTAAGTATTTTAAGAGATAAAAATACAGGTACTAAAGAGTTTAGAGAATTAATTAGTGAACTTTCAACAATCTTATGTTATGAAGCCTTAAAAGATGCCTCTTTAGAAGATATAGAAATAGAAACTCCTATGTGTAAAACTAAAGGTAAAAAGTTAAATGATGATAATTATGCTTTTGTACCTATTTTAAGAGCAGGAACAGGTATGCTTGATGGTTTAATTAAAGTTATGCCTAATGCTAAAATAGGTCATATTGGACTTTATCGAAATGAAGAAACTTTAAAGCCTGTAGAGTATTATTATAAGATGCCAAAAGATATAGATAAAAGAGAAGTAATAGTTCTTGATCCAATGCTAGCTACTGGTGGATCCGGAGTAGATGCTATTACTAGACTTAAAGAAAGTGGAGCTAAAAAGATAAAATTTTTATGTATTATTGCAGCTCCTGAAGGAATAGAAAAGATTAATGAAGTTCATCCTGATGTTACAATTTATTGTGCAGCTATTGATGAAAAATTAAATGAAATTGGTTATATAGTTCCAGGTCTTGGTGATGCCGGGGATAGGATTTTTGGAACTAAGTAATTAGTTTATATAATGAAAAAGATATAGTTATTATATCTTCTTTATTTTCACAATATATTTTTATATTTATATTATATTTCAGGAGGTTATATATGGATTATAGAATTGTTGTTGATGCAGGACATGGTGGGATAGAGTTCCCCAAATTAAAGGTGTAACGAATGATAATCTATGAAATGAAAGATGCTTTAATAAAGTATCTTCTTTTTATTATGAAGTTTCAATAATAAATTTATATTGAATTGTCAGTAATGACACTTATTATAGAGGTTTTATCTACCATAAATGAGAAAATATATATAGGTGGTAGTAGTATGAAATTTGATCCGAATGATGATAGATATATTTATGATGTTATTAGTAAAAATATTAAATATTATAGGATGCATAATAATAGTAAATATAGTAGTTATGGAAGGATGACTCAAGAAAAATTAGCAGAATTATGTGGTTTAAGCCATAGTTTGATTAGTAATATTGAATCTGCTAAAGTTCAACAATCTTTTAGTATTGCAGTATTATATAGAATATCAAGAGTTTTAGAAGTTGATATAAAAGAATTTTTTATAGATAGAAATTTTTAATTTTTGATTTTATTATAAATTATTAATAAGATTTGATATAATTAAGGAGAAAACTTTCAAGTAGTGTGAGGTTATTATGGATTTAAATGAATTAGGTAAGTATATTGCTCAAATGAGAAAAGAAAAAAGATTGACTCAAGAGAAATTAGCAGATAAATTGAATGTTCATCCCAAAACTATTTCTAAATGGGAAAGAGGTATTTCTGCACCTGATATAGGTTTATTATCGCTATTGAGTGAAGTATTAGGTATTTCGGTAAGCGAGTTATTAAATTGCAAGTCTAAAGAAACAGATTCTAATATTGATGATGGAGCTGTAGAAGCAATCAAATATTATACGAAAAAATCTAAAATTAAATATGTAAAAATTTTTTTGTTAATTTTATTTTTGGTAGTTTTTTTATTTCTATTAATAATTGGAGTTATCAAGTATAATGAATTTCATTTGTATGAAATTCACTCAAATAATAAGGGATATACAATAAATGGTTATGTAGGTCTTAATCATGAAAAATCTATGCTTTTTATTAACAGGCTATCTTTTAACGATAATTATGAGGGAACCAATTTAGAAATAAAAGTAAAAGAATTTATGTTTGAACTTAATTATGGTAATGTGACATTAATTACAAACGGAGTAGTGCTTGACGAAGGTGAAGAACCACAACTTTTAAGTAATATTCTAGACAATATATTAATTAGTATTGAAGATGCAAAACTGGATATTAATAGTTTAGATGATTTGTATGCTTATATTAGTTTCACTACAGAAGATGATGTTGTTGAATCTCATTCAATTGATTTTAATTTAGTAGAGAGAAAGTAACCAATTTGGTTACTTTTTTCTCTATTTTGTTGGTATAAAAAATATTGTTTATATAATATATAATTTGTAAGAAGGTGTAAATACTTCTAATTGAAAGGAGAAAAAAATGAAAAAAATAATAATTGTATTGATAGCTATGTTTGCTACTATTCCTACCTTAGCTTTTGCGGACGAAGGAGATTTTGAAATTGTGTCATCTAACGAAAAATACTTTAAAACCACAACAATTAATTTTTCTACTTCTTATACAGAAGAAATTTCAAAAGAAGAATATGAATTTTCTAATATTAATGAGGGAATTTCTCCTCGCATTTCTAGCTATATATCTACTGAGTATAAGAAAATGACTACATCAATTTTGAGTAACGGCTCATATTATCGATATAAAGTAGTTTTAGATTGGAAAAAAATGCCTAAAGTAAGAAGTTATGATATTATAGGCATTGGTCATAATAGTAGTGTAAAAATGGCTGGATCTCCTACATTTAATTTAAAATATTGTACAGAGATATCAACTTGTACAACAACAACTACAGCGACAAAACAATCTTTTTCAAATGGAGCAGGAGCGTCATTCAAACTACCAACAGGTGATTTCGTTACTTTACAAGTTACATTTTATTATAATGTAGAGAAAAATAGTAATTCTACTTTATACTCGCAAACAGCATATGGTGATTATTCACACGCAACAAGTAGTGTAACTGCTAATCAAGCTAAACAGTATTCTGTTGATACCTCTGGAATTGTTTTAAATTCATCAGTTTATAATTATTATGATAGTATAAGTACTGCGTCTGTTAGTTGGTCAGGAAACTGGTAGAAAGGATTTTTTAATCCTTTTTTATTTTGTAACTAAATTGGTTACTAAAATAACTGGTTTATAGGTGTAAATTTTTTAAATTTTATTTTAGAGTTATAGGTGAAAGGAGGTGAATTTATGAATAAACTTTTAAAAAGAAGTATTACTTTTGCTGTTGCGTTTATATTAATGTTAACTGCTGGAGTTGTAGTTAAGGCAGATGGTCGATGGTATGATAGTACTATATATATTTCTCATAACTCGACTTTGATTGGTAAAGAACGTACTTATGATTATGATTATTATAGGCTTGATATTACACCAAGCACGCTTTTAGAAGGGGATTTAAGTCCTGGTCAAGTGCGATTATATGTCGAATTAATTAGGCCATTATATAGATTGGGGATTAAATATGGGACTCAAACAAAGTATAGTGGAACAACTACTTTTAACGTTAGTTCAGTTGGAACTTTAAAGAAAATATATGCAGGTAACTGTGGAGATGGAAAGAGATATTTTGGTTTTAGTACATATGGACACGATGGTGCTGGATATGGTTCTTTAAGTGGTGAAGCAGATATTTATAATTATACATAGGATACAGTATATAATATAAGGAAGGTTTCTTCCTTATATTATAATATAGGGAGATGATTTTATGATTGCGATTAGTATTGATAATATTATTAAAAAGTATCATTTAAAAGAAGAATTAATTTTGGCAATTAATAATTTATCATATAATTTTGAATATGGAAAAATGTATGCTATTATGGGTCATTCCGGTAGTGGAAAAAGTACATTAGTTCAATGTTTAGGTCTTTTAGATAAAATTGATTCTGGGAAGATTTATATTGATGGAAAAGATATTAGTAAAATAACTATGAAAGAACAAAATGCACTTCGAAATAGGAAAATAGGTTTTATTTTTCAAAGTTATTATTTGAATAACACAATGAAAGCTTATGAAAATGTCATGTTACCTATGTTAATTAATGGTGATTATAATAGTCTTGATTTAAGAAAGAAATCAAAAGATCTTTTGTGTGAGGTCAGTTTAGGAGAACGTATAAATCATTACCCTAAAGAATTAAGTGGTGGTGAACAGCAAAGAGTTGCAATTGCTAGAGCAATTGCAAATAATCCATCTATTATATTAGCTGATGAACCAACGGGTAATTTGGATGAAGAAAATGAAAAATATATTTTAGAAAAACTTAAAAAGATGTCTGAAGAAGGCAAATGTGTTATTATTGTTAGTCATAATAATATTGTTAAGGAATATGCTGATGTTGTTATTAATATGAGAAAAGGTAAATTTTTGGAAAGTAAAAATGAAATTTAAATATTATTTATTTTTAGCTAAAAAAAGTTTTTTGCAAAAAAAAATAAATATATTAAATATATTCCTTTTAGTTATTTCGATGACTACAATTATAGTTGTTTCAAGTTTTTCTAAAACTTTTACAAATTTGATTGATAATCAAGTTAATGGTAATATTAATTATCGCATTTTATTAGTGCATAATATAACTAATATTGATGAACTAAATGATATCGAAAATATTGATTATGTTGCTGATTATAATTCTTATAGTCATTATGTTACTACTGAAAAAGGTGAATCATTGAATTTAATTGGTGTTCCTGATAATTATTTGAAAATATTAAAGGGGAATAATCTTTCTGATGAGGAAGAGAGATATACAATGATATGTCCATCACAATTTTATTTGGGTGCTGATTCTGAAAGTTATGATAAATCTTTTTTAAATAATTTACATGATGGAAATGAATTTTTGAATAAATCTTTTATTTTGAAATCATTAAATTATGAAGAAAAATATAAAATAATTGGAATTTTTGATGTTAATTCATATACTTATGGTGATTATAATGTTTGTTTTACTACGCAAAATAATATTTTAGAAATATATAAAAAAGAGATTGAGCAATATAAAAAAGAATGTGACTCAGAAAAAGAGGATTGTAGTACTATAGGCCTTTCTAACTCTGCGATAGTAGTTGTTAGTAATACAAATGAACTGGACAATACTCAAAAGATTATTTCTGATATGGGATATTTGGTTGTTAGCTTGGGAAAAATCGATACAACAGGTGTAGACTTTATTGTGAATGTATTAATTGTTATTGCTTTAATTGTTATGGTTATTACTTTCATTATTCTATTAGTATATAACAATAAATTTATTCAATATAATAAAAAGAATAATTTGATATATATGGCATTAGGTTATGATGATAAAAAATTAATTAAAGTTAACTATTTAGAATCTTGTATATTGTCTATAATTAGCTTTTTAATAACACTTCTTATTTGTTTTATCATTTATATTGTTTTAAATAATATTTTTATTGCAGATATAAAAACTGGTTGCCCTATATGTATTTCTTATTTTTCAATTTTAATGAGTTTTATATTTGTGCTATTTGTTTCTTTATTATCTATATATATATCTTTAAAAAATAATGATAATTCTATAATCGGTGGATTTGTAGATGAAGAAATATAGTTTTTTATTTTTAAATATTTTAAATAAAAAAAAGTTGTGTAGATTTTCCATTATAATTTTTTGTATAATGACTATATTTTATATTGTTGTTTCAGGATTGAATAATGAATTTAAAAATAAATATAATAAAATTAAGTTGGATAATATTGATCATAACTATATAGTTATTGGAAGTGCAAACGGATATGCTGCTATAAAAAAAGATATTGAAGTTTTAAAAAATATTGAAGATTTTTATCCTTTACTATATGTAAGTGATGATATATATGATTATATATATGAAGATAATAGTTTAATTCCTCTTACTGATGGGAAGCATATTAATTCAAGAAATGAAATTATTGTTCAAAAAAATAATAAATATAAGCTTAATGATGTTATTAAATTAAATATAAAAGATGTTACTTATGAATTGAAAATAGTTGGATTCTATGATTCAAATGAGCGTAGATTTAGTTCATATCATAGTATTGATTATCCTATTTTTATGTCATATGATTTAATGAATGAGATTAGTAATTTGGAAGATGTTAATGAAGTAGTGGTTAAAATAAATGATTATGAAAATATAGACGAGTTTTTAACTAGTGTTAATTTATTGGAAAATTACGATATAATAGTTTACGATAGTAATAGTCAATTAATTGAAAGGTATTATAATTTTTGTAGTATTTTTCAAAATTTATCTAATTTATTAACTATATTTTGTTTTTTAGTTATTGTTATTACAGGTTGTATTATAATTTATGATAATAAATATGATATTGCGATTATGAAAAGTGTTGGTTATTCAAATATTAGAATTTCGTTATTAATGACTTTTTATTCATTGTTATTATTATTATTATCATTATTACCAACTATTCTCATTTTATTTATTATATATATTGTTTTTAGTGAATTAATTATAACAATTAGTATAATTTTTAGATGTTTACTTTATTTTATTATGCTTTTATTATTTGTGGCGTTTATACTTTTTTTCATTATTTATAAAATTAATATAGTTAAATTAATAAAAAATTAAGAGTATTAAATACTCTTTTTTGTTTGTAGCCAAATTAGTTACAAAAATCGCTAATTTAGTGGTTTTAGTTAGTTATTATAAGTATTTATAATGGTGGTGTCGATTGGGGATGTGGTTATGCAATTTTAATGAAAATGTGGAGTTGGTTATGAAAAATGAGCGATTTGAAAAAATTTATAAAAAATCTATTAAATTATATGGTTTATTTTTTAAACATGATTTTAAAGATGAAAATTATATAATGAATTGGTATATAAATAAAAAAGATAATAAAGTTAGTATTAAAGAGATAAATTATTCTATTCTTTCATCAGAAATTGTGAATGTTGAAAATTATAGTTTCAAAATATATAAGTTTCAAATAAAACATTTAACACCCATTGAATTAGAAGAAAACTATAATGTACTTCCACAAAAAGAAATATTTTTATATGAATGTGGATTAAGTATGTCATATATTGATGAAGAAGGGGAATTTTTTGAAATAAGTGGCATATTTGAATTATGTGATAAAGGCATAAATGTTGTTAATGAAAGATATGCATATTTAAAAAAACTAGTCGAATCTAAAGATATAGATATGATATTGTCTGAGATTGAATTATATATTGATAATAAGATAAACGATATTGAAAATATGTTAAATTAGGCTAATTACATTCAATGACATGAAAATGACATAAACTAACATGAACTTGTCATGAATCTTTCTTGATAATGATTTGTCAAGTGGTATAATTAAGTAAAATGCGAGAGTTGTATTTTTTATTAAATATTATAACCTAATTTAAAAAGTAAGATATCAGTTGATTCTATTATTATGAATTAATTTATATTTTACTTTTTTTGAGGTGATAATATGAGATAAATAAATATAAAAAATTTAATAATTTAAACATATGAAGAGAGAATTTAATTATCTTTAATTTTTCTCTTTTTATTTTTATGGAGGGATAGCTATGAACTTAAGTGAAGTAAATGAACAATTAATTTATGTAGATTCTTTTATTTTAAGTAGAGATGAAGTGAAAGATTATAATATAGAAGAAACCTTTGAAAAAGTTATATGAAACTATATCAAAAGAAGAAATTGCTTATATAAATGATTGTTTAATATGTAATAAGTCTGATGCTTATCTCAAAGAAAAATTTAATTTAACTAGATGTGGATTTAATGATATAAAAAATAGCAGTATTATTAGATTTGCGATTGCTTTCCATTTAGATATAAAAAAATAATATTAGATTTGATAGAAGATTTTAATAATGCATGTGAGATTGTTAAGTTATACTTTTTGGCACAATATCTCTAGACACTCATATGATATCTCAGGAGGTTATTTTATGGATTATAGAATTGTTGTTGATGCGGGTCATGGTGGGAGTGATCCTGGTGCTGTAAATGGGAATATAAAAGAATCTGATTTAAATTTACAAGCGGCTTTATATATGTATAATCGTTTTAATGAGTTAGGAGTACCTGTAGTTATTACCCGTGATACTGATAGAACTTTAACTCGTAGTGAAAGACTTAATACAATGAATAATTCTTTTGGGAATGATCCTAATGTTATTATTTTATCTAATCATATAAATGCTGGAGGTGGCGATAGTCATTGTGTAACAAATGTATAACAATTAAAGCTAAATAAATAGAAAGAAATGAGGAAAATTATGAGCATTAGTTACACAAAAGTTGGTGATTATTTATTACCAGATTTAAGATTAGAAGATAAAGAAAGATTTAATATAGGAAAGTATGGATTACTTAAACTAGAATATTTAAAGAAGAATAAAAGAGGGGTATATATTGAATTACTTATGAAAGATAAGTTGAGTGAATATTTACATGATATTGATATTACTCTTATGGAGAAAGAGCAAAGTTTAATTAAAGAACTGGCTGAAAAAGAAAATATTACTGAAGAATTAAAAAATAATAATCAAATGTTGTGGATAGGTAAAATGAATAATATAAAAAATAGAATAGAAGAAATTATTTTAAAGGAGTATATCTATGTGTGATATAACTGGTAAAGAATTTGAAAAAATATATTTACCTTTCTATAACAATATTAATGAATATTTAAATAATTATGTTATTCCAGAACTAGTAGCATTCTATTTAGCAAATGGATATAGTAGACATTGTTTATCAGATTGTCCTTTAAGGAATCATATTAACTCTGCAATAGATGTATTTAATTGTAGCTGTGATATGAATAAACTTATACCTAGGGTAAAAGAAATATTAAAAATTAAATATAATTTAGTAGTAAAAAATAGTAATCCATTAAGATTAAAAAGATATTATTAAAGAAATTAACACTATCAGAAATGGTAGTGTTTTTTGTTTGTAGGAGTATATTTATTGTCTAGCCAGCACTGAATTTGTACTCCCGTACGAAATTCGTATGTGGGAAATGTCCCAAACCCTAAATTTCAAATAGTTGTATTTGCAAAAGTTAAAAAATGGTATGTAATTTGGTGACAAAATCCAAAAATTGTCAAATTATATGGTATAATATATTTGTATATATGTCTTTAGGAGTGTGAAAATATGAAGCAAAAATGTGGTGAAATTTATATATTAACAAATCCGTCTTTTCCGGAATATGTAAAAATAGGATATGCAGATGATGCTGAGGCAAGAGTTAAACAATTAAATAATTCTGAAGCAGTACCTTTTTCTTTTCATATATATGCAACATTTGATGTAACAGAAAGACTAACTGATAAAAAGTTGCACAACTTTATTGATACTTTAAATCCAGAACTAAGAAGTAAAGAAAAAATTGGAGACAAGATAAGAGTAAGAGAATTTTATCATATTAAACCAGAGGAAATATATTCAGCATTTGAAAGTATGGCAGAAGTTACTGGTACAAGTGATCGATTACATTTATGGAAAGAAACAAAAGAGGAAATTGAAGAAGAAAAAGAGGCGTTATCATTGTCTAAAAATAGACATCATTTCAAAAATATTCAATTTCATTCTAGTTTAACTGGCAAAGATTATTATTCAAAAACAAAAGAAGATGGAACATTAGGTATTTACGAAAAAGAAAATGATGTAGAAGTTCCAAATAATTCAAATCCGTCTAAACGTCAAATATTATATTCGGCTCTTGAAGATTTAGGTGGCGATTTGTCAGGTTCAAATACTTTATATCAATTAGAACATAAATTAGAGAAAATTTTAGTTAGTAGGAAGTGATGTTATGCCTAAAAGGGAAGATTTGACAAAAGCAAAAAAAGCTAAAAATGATGAATTTTATACATTGTATTCAGATATTCAAAAAGAAGTAAATGCATATTTAGAATATAATCCAGATGTTTTTAAAGGGAAAACAATTTTGCTACCTTGTGATGATCCAGAGTGGTCTAACTTTACAAAATTTTTTGCTCAAAATTTTGAAAGATTTGGATTGAAGAAACTAATAAGTACGAGTTATGCGCACGAAAGTAAAAAAATAAATGAACCTTATCAATTAACTTTGTTTGAATCTGAAGCTCCTCAATTTGATAAAAGTAAAACAAAGTCACATGGAAAAATATTTATTTTGGATAGAGATGAAAATAAATCTGGTAGGATTGATATTAACGATTTAAAATGGAAATATTTAGATGGTGATGGCGATTTCAGATCTGAAGAAGTAATAAAGTTGAGAGATGAAGCTGATATTGTTATTACTAATCCTCCATTTAGTTTATTTAGAGAATTTTTTTCTTGGTTAATAGAGGGTCAAAAACAATTTTTAATTATTGGCAATATAAATTGTATATCTTATCAAGAAATATTTTTGAATATTAAAAATAATAATGTTTGGCTTGGAAATGGAATGGGTAGATGGATATCAGGGTTTATAGTTCCTAAAGGTTATGAACTATATGGAACAGAAGCAAGAATAGATACAGAAGGAAATAGAATTGTTGCTACTAATAGTTGTTTGTGGTTAACAAATTTAGAACATGGTAGAAGGCATCAACCATTACAGTTAATGACAATGAATGATAATTTGAAATATAGCAAACACAAAGATATAAAGGAAAAAGGTTATAAAAAATATGATAATTATGATGCTATAGATATTCCTTTTACTGATGCTATTCCTTCAGATTATGATGGTATAATGGGAGTTCCAATTACTTTCTTAGATAAATTTAATCCTGAACAGTTTGAAATTATAGGAATTATGTGTACTACGAAAGTGACTGAATATAATTTTGGATATCCTTATATCGATGGTAAAAAAATATACGCTAGAATTTTAATTAGATTTAAAAGAGGTGAAAGAAAAAATGAGAACGATTCTTAAAACTGACTTAACTGTAAAAGATATAAGTGAAGGATTTGTATATAATGAATATGAAGGTAAGGGATTATTTGGATGGAATGGTAAATTAACTATTCAACCTGAATACCAAAGAAATTATATATATGCAGATGGAAAAAGAGATGTTGCAGTTATTGATTCTCTATTAAAAGGTTATCCATTAGGATTATTATATTTTGTTAAAGTAGGAGAAGATAAGTATGAAATTCTTGATGGCCAACAAAGAGTAACAAGTTTTGGAAGATTTATTACTAATAAATTTGCTATAAAAGATAAGAATGGTATGGAACAGTATTTTGATGGGTTAGCTAAAGATTTACAAGATAAAATATATAATTCTCAATTAACTATATATATTTGTGAGGGAGAAGAATCAGAAATAAAAGAATGGTTTAAAACAATTAATATTGTAGGTGTACCATTAAATAGTCAAGAATTATTAAATGCAATTTATTCTGGCCCTTTTGTAACTAAGGCACGTGAAGAATTTTCCAATTCACAAAATGCCAATATTCAAAAATGGAGTGCTTATATAAAAGGTGATGTAAATAGACAAGAGTATCTTGCTACTGCATTAAATTGGGTAAGTAAAGCCAATATAGATAGTTATATGAGTCAACATAGATTTGATACAAATATTGTAGAATTAAAAAGTTATTTTACTAGTGTAATTGATTGGGTATCTTCAGTATTTAAAGATGTTAAATCAGATATGAGAGGTCTTGAATGGGGAAGATTGTATGAAACTTATCATACTAATTCGTATGATTCTAATAAAGTATCAGAAATTTTGTGTAAATTATATGCAGATCCTCAAGTACAAGATACTAAAGGTATATGCGAATTTATATTAGGTGGTTGTCAAAATACTAAATTATTGAATGTTAGAGTATTTGATGATAATACTAAGAGAGTAGTTTATGAAAAACAAACTCAAGATGCTAAATTAAAAGAAATAAGTAATTGCCCATTATGTGCATTAGGTAACGATAATAACAAAGTTAGAATATGGGAATTAAAAGAGATGGATGCAGACCATGTTACTGCATGGAGTAAAGGTGGATCTACTGAAATAGATAATTGTCAAATGTTATGTCAGACGCATAATAGAGCAAAAGGAAACAGATAATAAAAGGCGCTAGTACAGGCTTAAATTATTTTTAGGTTTTGTATTGCGCTTTTTTAGTAGTAGGAGGTATTGTAATGAAGATAGATTTGCATTGTCATACAAAGAAAACAAAAAAGTCGGATGGTATAAATAGAAATGTTGATGTTACAACATTTGCAAAATATATGAAAGATTTAGATATTAAAATAGTTGCCATAACAAATCATAATTTATTTGATAAAAAACAATATGAAGAATTTGCAGAATCGGTTAAGGATTACACAATGGTATGGCCGGGTATAGAATTAGATATAAATCAACAACCAGAAAAAAATGGACATATGATTGTTATATGCGATCCTAATCAATATAAAGAATTTGCCGAGATTATTAACAAAGGAATAGATGATGTTGATAATTATTCTATTACTTTAAAAGAACTATGGGAAAAAACCAAAGGAATTAATTGTATTTATATAGCACACTATTATAGAAAGAAACCAGAAATAAATGAAAAAGAGTTGATAGATTTTAAAAATTGTGGAATTGAAGATTATAGAATTTTTAAAGAACCAAGTAATTATAGGACATTAGGAGTATTTGCAACATTTAGCAATAATGTAATTATTGGGACAGATGTTCAAGATTGGGACAAATACAAAGAGTGTAATTTTTCTGAATTGAAGTTACCCGTTGATTCTTTTGAACAATTTTTGTTATTATCGAAAAAAGAAAGTACAATTATTAATACTATATTGAATAAAAAAGGAAAAGAAAAGTTTCCATTAAAACCTCATTCATCAGTTACTATGGAAATAGAATTATACAAAGATATTAACGTAATTTTTGGAGATAAAGGTACAGGCAAAACAGAAATGTTAAAATCATTAGAGCAATATATGAAAAACAATAATTATAATGTTATAACATATTACGGAAACGAAAAGGATTCAGAATTTGATAATATTATAAAAACAGATACTTATAGTGTTGATGATAGTGGCATTTATGTGGAAAATTTAAAACCTTATTTCACTTTTATAAGTGATTGGAAGGATATTAATCCTACAAATTTGGAAGATTATATAGAATGGTATCAAACAAAAGATAATAATAAAAATAAGCAGTCTCTTAATATTTGCAAATTATTTGGAGATCAAACCTATTCAGATAAAAAATATAAGGAATATGCTCTTAGATATAGTAAAATTTCAGAAATGGTCAAATTTTTTGATTTATATGATTATAGTGATTTGGTAGGCTCAGAAGAATTTGATAAATTTAAAAAAATAATTGTTAGTATGGAATTGTTTGAAAAGAAAAATAAGGAAAACGAATGGGTAGAACAAGAATCTAAAATTTTATCAAATAAAACAATAGATGAAGTAAAAAAAATATCCACGCAATATGCCCAATCCAAATCAGTGCCAAGTGAAGCTGGAATATTTAAATTTATTAACAATCGCATGGAATTAAAGAAATCATTAGAAAAAATTATTAAGGTATTAAATAATAATGATGTTATAAAGAAAGATTATCTTGGTAATTTGGCTGAAAAGGGAAATATATATAAGTATACGAGATTTAAATATTTAGATTCCAATGGAGAAAAGTCAAAAGCAGAAGAATACAAAACTGGAACTATACAAAATTTGAGAACTTATAAGAATTTATTAACTAATGCATTGGATAATATTTATACTGATAAATTAATTGAATGTATAAAGGAGATTCAAGAATTTGATTTTAAGGTGATTGATGGTAAAGAATTTATTGGTATCTCAAAATTTGTTGGTGACGAAAATGGTAATGTTTATAAGCCATCACAGGGAGAAAAATCAATGTTATTGTTAAATATGAGACTTAATTCAGATTCAGATAATTATATACTAGATGAACCGGAATTAAGTTTAGGAAATCAATATATAAGCGATGTAATAGTTCCACATTTAATTAACATAGCAAACGCTAATAAAAGAATTATTATAGCAACTCATAATGCAAATATAGCAGTTAGAACATTGCCATATTTATCAATTTTTAGAAAACACAATAATGGTATTTATAATACTTATTTAGGTAATCCGTTTACAAATAAACTAATTGAAAATATTGATAAATCAGAATTGGATTGGAAAGAGGAAAGCTTAAATATATTAGAAGGTGGAGAAGAAGCATTTGGTGAAAGGAGTTATATATATGATGCAGGAAACAGATAAAATAGTAGTTGATTTAAAAATAGAAGAAGAAAATGATTTTTTGATATTTAATTTTGATAATCCTATAAAATTAAATTTAAACACGTGCTCTAATGATGACTTAAAAAAAGTATTTTGTGAAGTTTTGAAGTTAATTGTTGAGGGAAATAAAAAGACTTTCAAATTGGAAGTAGCACAAGATTATACTAAAGAGCTTTTTAAAGATGTGTTTACAGAATATATAAAAATAATTAATGAAGAAATTAATAAAATTAAATACGAATGATTGATATAAAACGGGAGTACAGAAATGTACTCCTTTTGTATGTTTTGTACAATTTCTTTTTATTTTAATTTGTTATAAGATGAAAACACCTAGGGAAAATAAGTTTAAAAGTGCACTTTTATTATCTCAAGATATATCTTATATATTTATTATTATGGATAAAGAAGAATTCATAAATATATTTATTTTAAAATCCGTATTAAGAGATAATAGATTAACTTTTTTAGAAAGATTATTATTAACTCATATAATAAGTCTTTGTAAGAAAAATGGTTATTGTTGGGCTACTAATAGATATTTTTGTGATATTTATGATGTAACACAGGTAACTATATCAAAAAGTATAAGTAATTTAGCCACCTTTGGTTATATTAAGACTGAATATGATAATAAGAGTACAAATAATTCTAAGCGTATAATTAAATTATCGGAGGTCTTAAATTTAAAATTAAAAAGTATTAAAGATAATTTTAATACAGGCTATAAACAAAACTTTAAACAATATAATAATAAATTAAATAAAAAAGAAGATAGTATTTATTATAAAGATGAAGATGGTAATGAATACTGGCATGGTAAGTTAATACCTAAAAATGAAGCAACTCTAGAAGAACAAGAAGAATTAAAAAAATTATTAAGTGATATATACGAGGAGGAATAAGAAATAAAATGAAAAAGACACTCATAAAATTTTATGAGGTGGCTTATGTTTAAAATTACGGAAACTTTTAGAAAAGATGATAATGCTCTTAATTTGGTGGATTTGTTAAATAAATATATAAAAAGTGTACTAATTAAAAATTAGCACATTGGTACTTATGAAAATAAAGTATTATACTTTAAATGGCTTTGATTGTTATACAAAAAAGAAAGGAGTAGTAAATGTATAACGGATTAATACAAATGCCAAATAATATTTATAGAGCGGTCATATATATAAGATTATCTGAAGCAGATGAAGGAAAATCTTATGAATCAGAAAGTGAAAGTATTACTAATCAAAGAAATCTATTAATGAACTTTGTAAAAGAAAAAGGATTTATATTTGTTGGAGAATATGTTGATGATGGATATTCTGGTACTAATTTTGAAAGACCTGGATTTACAAAAATGATTGAAGATATTAAAAATAAAATGGTAAATTTAGTTATAGTAAAAGATTTATCAAGATTAGGTAGAGATCATGTTATGACAGGATATTATATTGAAAACTTTTTTCCAGAAAATAATATAAGATTTATATCATTACAAGAAAACTATGATAGTGCAATTAATCAAGCAAGTAATGATTCATCAACATTTATAATTGCTTGTAATGATTATTATAGTAGACAAAACTCTATTAAAATTAGAAGTGTTTTAAATGATAAAAGAAAGAAAGGAAAGTTTATTGGAAGTAATCCAAGTTATGGATATATGAAAGACCCAGAAGAAAAAGGACATTTAATACCTGATCCAGAATATGCGCCAGTAGTTAAAAAAATATTTGAAATGGCTGCTAATGGTGTAGGATTATCTGATATAACTTCATATTTAAATGATAATAAAATTAAAACACCTAGTAGTTTAAAACGAAAAAATCCTAATTCTAAAATGAGATATAATGAACAATGGACTATATCATCAGTTAAGAAGATATTAAAAAATATAATGTATACAGGTGATATGGTTCAAAGTACACAGACTAAAGTAAATTATAAATCTAAAAAGAAAAAAGCTCTTCCAAAAAGCAATTGGGACATAGTTCCTGGAACACACGAACCATTAGTTGATAAATTAACTTTTGAAAGAATACAAGGTAATGTCAAAAGAACTAATGTAAGTGTTAGTAATAGAGAAAAAAGATTATTTGAAAATTTACTATTTTGTAAAGAATGTGGTAATGCATTAACTATTACTTACCGAAAGAATCATAATTATTGGACTATTAATTGTAATAAATATGCAAGAGATCCAAGAAGAAGATTGTGTGAACCACATTTTATGCCTTATGATAAATTAGAAGAAGCTTTACTTGAAGTAGTTAGAACAACTTGTAAAAATTATATTAAGCAAATTGATTCTAAGTTATTATCAAAGGAAATAGCAGATAAAAATAGTAAGAAGGAAGATAATAAAGAAAAAATAAGATATTTAGAAAATAAGATAAAAGAATATATCTCAAAAATTGATATGTTATATGAAGATAAATTTAGAGGTAATATTTCAGATGTTACTTATAAAAGATTATCACAGGAAACAGAAAGACTTTTAAATAAAGCTCAATTTGATTTAGAAAAATATAAAAATACTAAAAAAGAAAGTATCAAAACAAATGAATTAGAAGAATATGAAAAACGAATAAGAGAATTAATTGATATAAAGAAACCTACTAGAGAACTTTTACAAACATTAATTGATAAAATTGAAATTGATAAAGATAAGAATATTGAGATTTTCTATAGATTCATGATTTAAAACTTCTGTGCAAATTGCACAGAAGAGTACATAAACTAAAACTCGTATATATCACAAAATATAACTTCGCGACAGGCTGTCGGGAAGTTGGAAACTAAATAACTTTGTCCCAACTTGAGACGAAGTTGAAAAATAATAAAATATTGTAACTTTTGGACAACTTGTCCGGAAGTTATAACCTTGTTGCAAATTGCTACGAGGTTAAATAAAAAAATATACTTTTTCCCAAATTGGGAAAAGGTTAGATGAACTTGTGGACAATATGGCCATAAGTCAAGTTGCAACTTGTGTTCAAGCTGGGTACAAGTTAAAACTTCTGTTCAACTTGGTCAGAAGTTCAATTATTTATTAGATTTTATACTATCATAAATTAAAGGTATTAATATAACTGTTGATAAAAGGGTAAATATATCTTTTGTGTTTGTAGAAAAAATGTTGTTATTGTAAGTTATAATTATATAAATAATAATTAATGAAATTATAGTAGATATTTTTATTGTTTTTCTTATTACTTTCGAACTATTATTAAAATAATTAATTGCTTTTGTATATAATGCTAGTATTTTTCTAATTAAAAACTTTATAGATAAGATAACTAGTGCAAATATAAAATATAATATCATTATAAATGGACAAGATAATATATAAATGATAATATCTATAATAAAAAAGATTTTGTTATTGTTGTTTCTTGAAAAATAAAAGTTATATAATTTTAGTTCGAAATATTTATTTTCAATTTCTATTAATATTTTCTTGATAGATTTTAATTGTTTTTTAAATATAATGCTTAAATTAGAAATAAATATAGAAAAATTAATTATTATGCAATATATAAAAAATATTAATTTAAAAATAAGGAAGAGTATTAATAAATATTCCTTTGCAGTATGTGGAATCGTAGAAAAACTATTTATATAAATATCGGTCGTTTTATTTGAAAAGAAAATAGTAAATAAAATTGTAGTTTGAATATATGACATTTTATTATCAGTAGTTAAATCTATGAGATTCTTTTTTGCAAGTTTTAACGATATCCAAATAAAACTCAAATAATATAGTAAAGTAATATAAGATGTTATTTTATATCTGTTTGCAACAATAATAAAAATGACTGCAAAGATAATAATATATATAATATTGACAATTAATTTAAACCATTCTAATTTAGTCAATTTATTATCATTTTTAGTGCTTTTAATGTCTTTCCTAAATTCAGAAAAAGATACAATTATTGTTGTTATTGTATTAATAATTAAAAATATTGAAATTAGCGTATCAAAAAAGTTGCTGTTTAAAATAAAATACATAGCAAATTCCTCCATAATTTAGTTATATATTTTAACACTTTATGAAGATATAGGCAATTGTTCGAGCTTTATTTTAATAACTTCGTGCCAAATTGGCGAGAAGTTAAAAATCCCGACAGGTTGTCGGTAATTTGTATAACACTATACCGATAACGGAATAAACATATTGACAAATCCTACCGAATTCGGTATAATTGTAACTGAGGTGAAAAGTATGGAATTTATGACTACAAAAGAAGCTGTTGAAAAATGGAATATTAGTGAGAGAAGAATAAGACAATTATTACAAAACGGAAGAATTGAAGGCGCTGTTAAAGTGGGAAATAGTTGGAATATTCCAATTGATGCTGACAAACCTGTTGATAAAAGAATAATTAAACCAGATGATAATAATTTTATTATTGATTTAGATGATAATTATTTTGATGAAGTAGATAGCTTAAAAAAAGAATTAGATAGTAAAAGACCAATACCAAAAGAAACTTTAAAATCATTAAGAGAATCTATTAACTTAGAATGGACTTATAATAGTAACGGAATTGAAGGTAATACTTTAACGTTAAGGGAAACACAAGTTGTTTTAGAAGGAATAACTGTTGGTGGAAAATCTATTAAAGAACATTTAGAAGCGATTAACCATGAAAAAGCAATTTTATTTTTAGATGACTTAGTTAAAGATAATGAACCAATTAGTGAATGGAATATTAAGAATATCCATCAATTAATTTTAAAAGATATTGATAATGAGAATGCTGGAAGGTATAGAAAAGAAAATGTAACTATTAAAGGCGCAACACACATTCCACCAGATTATTTAAAAATCTCTGAACTAATGGAAAAGTTAATATTAACTTATAATACTTGGAGTAAATATCATCCAATAATTCAAGCTGCTCTATTACATGGAGAGTTAGTAAAAATCCATCCATTTGTAGATGGTAACGGAAGAACATCAAGATTACTTATGAATTTGGATTTAATGAATAATGGATATAATCCTGTAATTATAAAGAAAGAATCTAGATTAAAATATTATGAAGCATTAGATAAAGCACATACTACTGGTAATTACACTGATTTTATTAAATTAGTTACTAAGTTAGAAGTGGAAATGTTGAAGAAATATTTAGAATTATTATAGGTAAAAAAAATATGAGTAGTATAGATAAAGAACTTAACGCAATAAGAATTTTTCGAGAACATATAAAAAATAATATTTTTTATACAAATCTCAATTATAAAATAGAGTCTGAGGTTAAAATATCAGCTGTTTTTCCAATTTATTTAAGAAATCCAAATGAATATGAAATTGAATATTTTAGAAATGTATCATATGAAAAAATTTTTTCCATATTATCTTTTTTACCCAATTTAGAAAAAATTTTATATAGTGATGATTTCACAATTAATGATGCATATACTGCTTTTTCATTCCAAATTTATCAGATAAAAGAAATTTATGATGAATATTTAAAAGTAAATAATAGTGAAATTATTGATATTGCAATTAAAAATAATGATATAAAATCTTTTTCTTTATATTTGAGTTTATTTATTAATGAAAATATTGTTTTATTAGAAGTAAAAGAATGGGATAAAATAGATTCTGCAATAATTGCATATTCTGGATGTGCTGTTGATGATGTAATAGATTGTGAATATAGACAATATTTTATTCACAAATATCTAAATTTGTTTAATATTGTTAATTTTGATTTAACAGTTTATAAAGGTATTGAATTATTAGATGAAGAATCATTATTTTTCCCTATTACAAGTCACAATGAGTATAATGTTATTTTAAGAAATGTGTTAGGAAATCCATATTATATTGATCGATTTATTTTAAATGATAATGATATATTGTATTTATTTTTTCTAATTAATAATTTTGATGATAAGAGTTATATGAGGGAAAGAAAATATAGTGTTGATTTTATATCGTGTTTAGAATTCTTTCTAGTAAAAAAATTAAATGATAATAATAGCAAAATCGAAAATCAAATAAGGCATAAAGTACGTAAATGTTGTAAAGAAGTAGGTTATAATATATCTAATAATGAAATTAAAGATTTATATGATTATCGTTGCTTTGTTGTTCATGGCAATTTTGAGGGGCTTAATAGAAAAGTAAATAAAATTATTAATAGAACATGGTATAAAAAACATTTAAATAAGTTATATTCAAGTGAGGAAAATATAGTTCGAGATAATATTGAAAAAGAAGAATTAATATATTGTAGATTATACGAAATATTTAATATTGTTTTTAAATTATATTGTGAAAAGAAGAACAAATTAGAAAAATTAAAAGAAATTACTAATAGCGAACAAATAGAAAAATTTAAATTTTAATTAATAAAATAACTACACAATGACCATCGGCAGGTGGAGAAGGTGCTGAAATAGTTTATCCTCTTCGTAGTAATGATGTTCTTCCTCGAGCTATATTAGAAGAAATTGGTAAAGAGGGACAAATAATGCGTAAGGTATATCAAAGAGTTCTTCCTGAAAACACTTCTCAAGATTATTATTATATAATGCGTGAAACACCTAATACGACATCTTTATTAATTGAATATGGTTTTATTGATAATCCTAATGATTTAGCTAAACTACAAAATAATTTAGATGATTATGTGGAAGCAGTTGTAAGAGCCGTTTCTAACTACATTGGAATTGATTATATACCACCAGGAGGAAGTGTAGATAATGATAATAACAATGATAATAATATGAATACTTATACAGTTCAAAGAGGAGATACTTTATATAGTATAGCTTTAAGATATGGAGTTAGTGTTGATGATTTAATTAATTATAATAATCTTAGTAATTCTAATTTAAGTATAGGACAAGTTTTATTTATACCTAATAATTTTGATAATGATTTTGATGATGAGTTAGATAATGATTTTAACACTAATAATCCTACTACATATTTAGTTAAACCTGGAGATAATTTGTATTTAATAGCGACTAATTATGGAGTAAATGTTGCGGATATTATTAATCTTAATAATCTATCAAGTACTATTTTAGTACCAGGACAAGTTTTATTAATTCCAAATTCTACTAGCTATACTACATACATTGTTAAAAAAGGAGATACTTTATATGGTATAGGACTTAGTTATGGAGTAAGTGTTGATGAAATTAAATCTTTAAATAATTTAACAAGTAATAATTTATCTATTGGACAGGAGTTATTAATTCCAACAGATAAAACGATTACAGAAACTAATTATGAAGTATATACTGTAGTTAGTGGGGACACTTTATATAGTATAGCTTTAAGATATGGTGTTAGTGTTAATGATATAAAATCTTTAAATAATTTAACAAGTAATAATTTATCAATTGGTCAAAGACTTCAAATTCCTTTAAAAGAGACAACTTCTTCTAATTTTATCTATACTGTTAAAAGAGGAGACACTTTATATGGTATAGCAAATAGTTTTGGAATTAGTGTTAGTGATATTATTAATTTAAATAATCTTTCTAGTAATAATATATTTATTGGTCAAGAACTTTTAATACCACAAAAATAACAACCTTTTGGTTGTTTTTTGTTATAATGGTTTTAGGAGGTATTATTATGATTGAAGAAAATACTTTAACATATAATGAATATGTAGATATAATTAATACCATTGGTTGGAAATGTCCTTCTAAAAGATTATTAGAAAAGGGTTTAAAAAGTAGTCTTACTGTTAAATATATTGATAATGGTCAAACGGTTGGTATGGCTAGGTTAATTACTGATTATGGATATATGGGATTAATAGCAGATGTTATGGTAAAACCTGAATATCAAGGAAAAGGTATAGGAAAGAAATTAATCAGTAATCTAATTTCTCAAGCCAGTAATTCTTTAGAAGAAGGAGAACAAATGATGATTCAGTTACTTGCAGCGACTGGTAAAGTTGATTTTTATAAGAAATTTGGTTTTAAAGAAAAGAAAGAAGTAGTTGATGCTGGTATGTATATGTGGTTAAAGAAGTAGGTGATGTTATGAATATAGATAATATTAAAACTCCAGAAGATATATTAGAATTTATGAAATCTAATATTAAATATGGATGGCTTGATATAAATAGCGAAGAACATATTGGTAATATGAAGAATTTTAGAAAGTTATATAGGACTTCTTCTTTAGAAGAGACTTTATCTCATAATATAGGTACATGTATTGAACAAGTATATTTAATGCATACTTTATTAGATAAATTAAATATTCCTAATAAAATGTTTTGTACTCGTATTTATGAAGGGGAAGATTTTAATGATTTAGATAGTGATGAACATATGCATTGTTTTGTTCTTTTTGAACGAAATGATAAAGTTTATCAACTAGAGCATCCAAACTGGGAAAGAGTAGGTATATATGAATTTAATAATGAACAAGATGCGATAGCTAGTATTAATGATTATTATATAAATATGGCTGGAGGAAAGGCTAGACCAGTTACTCAGTTTTATGATGTTGAAAAAGGTTTATCTTTTAAAGAGTTTAATTTATATATAAATAGTTTGGATAGTACTAAAGTTAAGTAGGTGAATTTATATGAAATATTTAACAAAAGATTGGTATAATAAAATGCTATGTACATCTTTATATTTTGGGTTAAAGATAGATAAGAGAGCGGAAGTGTTTTCTGAAGTTTTTTATCAAAAATTAAGCAAGAAAGAAAAGAAAGATTTTATAAAGATTCATTCTTTTGTAATGAGTTATGATAAATATAAAAGTATTATACAATCAACTGGTTTAGAAGTTGATGAAGAAAAAATAAGAGAAAATTTTGAACTTATTGAAGATCCCTTTCAAGGAATGACAATAGACGAGTATTTTGATTATTGTCAAAGCTTGAAGAAGAAGGAATTAAAAGAAAAACTTCCAAAGCATATACTTGATAAAGTTAAAGATATTAGAGTTTTAGCTTTAGGATATGTATCTAAGGATGTATATAATTTGATAAAAAGTTATTGTGACCAAAATGAAAAGTTTTTTAAAGATACATATGATAAATATAATAAATTATTTGAGGAGACTTTTAAAAAAGATGAAATAGAATATCTTAAACATTCATTTCACGATGCTTATATAACAGAAATAAAAAAGGAAAAAAGAGATATAACTTTTCTTATTAATAATGAAGAAGCTTTTACTAATATAGAAAGTATTATATTTAAGAATTATAATATTGTTTTAGATGAGAATGTTGAAAAAACATATTGGCTTTATGATGAAATATATAAAGTTGATGGTGGATATGAAGTTCATATTTTGACAGAGTATGATGATTTAAGGGAATTTATTATTCAATGCGAAGATATAATTTTAAAATAGTTTGATATGATTTTATAGATATATTTTGTATGATATGTTATTATTTTTATGGAGGGTGTATTATGAAAAAATATTTAGAAAAGTTATTTATACTATTATTTGTTAGTATTTTATTAGTACCAAATTATGCTTTTGCAGATAAAGAAGAAGAAAAGGAAGATGAAGGAGAAGCTGTAGAAGAAAAAGTACCTATTCAAATTTATGAATTTTATGGTAGTACTTGTGGATATTGTGCAGCTTTAAATGAATATTTAGATTCTATTGAAGAAGAATATGGAGATTATTTTGATGTAGTTAAATTTGAAGTTTGGAGTAGTCAAGAAAATTCTGAATTAATGGAAAAAGCAGCTAAAGTAATGAATGCTGATGTTACTGGTGTGCCATTCTTAATTATTGGTGATAAATATTTAACAGGATTTGAAGAAAAAGATAAAGAAACTATTATTACTTATATAATGGCTGAATATGAAAAAGAAGAATATTTACGTTATAATCTTTTGAATGAAATTGAAAATTATGATGAAACAGCTGAAGAAAGAACAAAAAGAAATAATATTATTCTTACATGTATTTCTATTGTATTAGTAGTTGGTACTACTTTTGTAATTATTAAAGCTAGAAAAGAAGATTAATTTAAGGAGTGGTTTGGTTGAAGAATATAGGGTTAGTTTTATTAACATCAATTATTATTCCTGCTATATATAATGGTAGAAAATATTATGTTTATAATAAGATGGTTAATAAATATAAAAATTAGTTTAAATAAAAAAAGTTTAGTCTAACTAAACTTTTTTATTTTATTTATTTATTTATTCT
>JAFSDH010000016.1 GCA_017436345.1 Bacilli bacterium | reverse complement strand
TTCAATAGGAAAGTGATACTTTCCTATTGAAGACAGTGCATTTACATAAAGATAGAAAAAAGGCATAAAGAAACAATCAAAGCCAAAAATACACTTTGCAATGGTAAAGATGAGTATTAAGTTAGAATTAATTGTCCTTGTAAATATGATGGAATCCTCTTTTGGAGACATAATCCAAAGGCACACACTTATCATAATTGCATTTAGAGCAAATAGTATAAGGTGGAGTAGAAATAGGCAAACCATTAAATTCATCTTCTTGTTCAAATTCGATAACAGCTTCAATAGGAGCTTCAAATTTGTGTTTACATTTTGGACAGATGTAAGCAACTGTTTTTCCACTTAGTTGGAAAGGAAAACTAGCAAAATCAAATTTTTCCATATAAAAATACCTCCGTTTAATTTAGAAAACACATAAATTCCATTCGTTTATTACATTTAGGACAATTATATGGGTTTCTTTTAAAACTTAATAGAATGCTAAATTCGTGTTTTAAAAGAAGTTTTCTAAAATTTCTTTTTTGTTTTTGAATTAATAATATCATCTTTTCGTGAAAAGAGTGTTTCTTTCTATAGAAACCATAATATCTAATAGTTTTAAATTGATGAGGAATAAGGTGTCGTAATAAAAGTTTAATGAAATCTTCAGCAGATAAAGTTACTTCGTGATATATATTATCTTTATGATCGGTATAAGAGTAAGTAACATTGTTGCCATCATAATTCACAATTCTGTTTTCGCTAATAGCGGGTCTACCACAGTATCTAGCAACGTATTCAATGCCAGATTGAATGCTGGTAAATTTTTTAGGTTCAGCATAAACGTAAAAGCCATTAGGGTGATTAGTAAATGATGAAACCATTTCTTTATC
Organism: Bacilli bacterium; assembly: GCA_017436345.1. Taxonomy (GTDB): domain Bacteria; phylum Bacillota_I; class Bacilli_A; order RF39; family UBA660; genus RUG11788. The sequence goes on along the minus strand of JAFSDH010000016.1, from coordinate 866 downwards.
AAAAGAGTCACCTAAAGCTTCACTTAGCTTGTCTAATAAAATAAGTTGAAATCGTTTGCTTAAAGCATCATAATCAAAATATTTTAAAGGAACACAAGAGTTGTTAGAGCCTAATTTAGTTTCAGCAATAAGAACATGAATGTGTGGGTTAAAGATTAAACTTCTGCCAAAAGTGTGAAGAAAAGCAAAGAAGCCAGCAGTCCATTTGATTTTAGAAATATATTTTCTTAAATTACCTTTTTTATCTTTTTTAAACGATATATTTAATATAGAATAAATAGTTTCATTAACAGCTTGAAATAAAATGTTAATTCTCTCTTTAAAAGGGAAGAAGAAATATTTTCTAAGCTCTTGAGGTATAGTAAAAACAATTTGTCTATGAGGACCTCTGTAAGCAGTTTGCATAATGTTTTCTACACGAGCATTTTTGTATTTGTAGCCACAAGAAGAACAAAATCTAGATTTACAAGTATGAGAAATGAATGTAATATCGTGGCAATTAGGACATTCGTAAACAGAACCACCTAAATTAGCATTATAGCAATCAATAATTTTATGAACTTCTTTATCAGCATTTGGTCTATATTGGTCGAATGTATCTTTGTTAGCAAGATATACATTATCCCAATGGTCTTCAAAAATACTAGCAATAATTCCTGTTTTTTTAGAAGAATTATATTTTTTATTTAAAGAGCCATCATCATTAAAAATATTTTCATTAATAGTTCTAGTATTAAAGAAATCGATAAATTCTTTTTCGGTTAGTGTAATTTTATCACTCATTTTAATTCCTTTGAATTTATTATAGCACAAAAGAGTTCCCAAAGGGAACTCCTATATGAAAAATTTATTTTTCATATTTGTTC
>JAFSDH010000015.1 GCA_017436345.1 Bacilli bacterium | reverse complement strand
TTTCTTTTTTATTTATTTTTTCTTTTTTTCTTATCTTCAATAATAGCTATATTGTTATAAGAAACAATGAAACTTGTTGCATCATCAGTATGAGGAGGAATTAATCTATCTTCATCTACAACATCACACAATTCATCATAAACAATTATTCCAGTTGTTCTAATAATATAATTAGTCTTACTAGCACTTACTATATAATCCTTATCATACTCTTCTACAAAGATAGTATACTCATTAACTTCATATGAATAATAAACAATATATTTATTATTATCATTAATCTGATAATAAGCATCATATCCTAGTTTTTTTAAACGAATAACTTCTAATTCCGCTTCTTCTAAATTATCAAAAATTATCATTTCTTCATTAACAACTGGTGTATCACCCATAATTGTAACTAATATTTTAACATCATTATTATCAATATCTTTAAATAAAGATAAAACTAAATCATAATCAAATCCATTATATTCAGAAGAATCAATATCATTAACCTTAGTAGAAACAACATTACCATTTATAATAATAAAAGAATAAGTAGATAAAACACCATCTTCTAATATAAGCTTTTCATTAACAGAATATCCATTATTTTTTAACTCACTAATATAAGTTTCTTTTTCACTAAAAGTTTCAAATTGTTGATCAACAAATTCTTCCGTTAACTCTTCAATAACAGTATTACTATCTAAACTAGAACATACTAAATTACTTTCAAATTCATTTATTTTTTTAAGATGTTTATCATATATTTCTTCTGTTTCATCATATGATAAAGAACTATCTTCAACAAATAAATCATAACTAGTTGCAAAAACATTAATATCAAAAAATAAAACTAAAAACGATATAAATAAAGTAACCATCTTTAAAAAATTACGCATTTTAAATTCCCCCTTTAATTTAAAATACAAAAACCACTTTTGTTTAACGGTTACATATTATAACATAAAACATGTTATTCTTCAAGAAATAAAAAATAGACTATTAAGTCTATCTTATAACCATACTCCAAAGAATACTCCAGCCATTGTAAGAATTAATCCAACAGCCCAAAATAATTTTACAATATCAGTCTCTTCCCAACCTAATTTTTCAAAATGATGATGAAGAGGAGTCATTAAGAACAATTTTCTTTTAAATACATACATCCATATTACTTGAAGAATTACACTTAATGTCTCAATAACAAATACACTGGCAACTACAAGTAATGTAATTTCTCTGTGAGTTAAAATTGCAACCGCACCCATAACTGCACCAAGAGCTAAACTACCAGTATCACCCATAAATATTTTAGCTGGATGCGTATTAAAAAATAAAAATCCTAAAAGAGCACCAACTAATATAAATGTAAAAATACCTATTTCTTCAAAACCAACCATTAATGATATTAAACTAAATGCAATAAACGCAATAGCTGACAAACCACCAGCTAAACCATCTAATCCATCTGTTAAATTAACAGCATTACTAGCCCCTACTAAAATAAATAATAAGAAGACCCCATAGAACCATCCCATTTCAATATTAATACCAAGTGTTGATACAGTTAAGGCTGTACTTCCTCCTGTTTTAATATATAAATAAAAGAATCCTAAAGCTATTAATATTTGTAAAAACAACTTTTGAAAAGTAGTTAAACCTTCATTATTCTTTTTCTTAAAACTTAAAAAATCATCTAAAAATCCTAAAAAAGCATAACCAATAAATACCAATAAAATAATACCAAGATTAGTTGTAAATTCCATTTTATCAGTAATTAATAAAAGAAAAGTTGTTATAAGAGTTGGAATAATAAATATTAATCCACCAAATGTTGGAGTTCCTTCTTTCTTCCTATGATTATCTCCAACAAAAATACTAATTCTTTGACCTATTTTTAAATTTTTAAGAACTGGTATCAAAATAATACCTAAAACTAAAGCCCCTAAAAATCCTATCATTACTGCAAAAGCTACTTTCGTAAGTAACAATATACCCATTATAATCACTCCAAATCGCAAATTAAATTATACTATACTTATTATTTTAGAAATATCTTTTTTTTACAATTTTACATAATTAGACATTAAAACAACTATTTTCCATATATTGCATCAGTAAACTCAGGATTATCTATTAAATCTCTAATTTGTTGTAAAAATAAATTTGTCTCATATTCTGCTCTTGTACAAAAAACATTCTTACTCGATTCATTCATATCTTTATTACTTGCAATTTCACAAGTAAATTCATCTTTTTCCTCATCATAAGTTCCACTAACAATCATTGATGAAGAAAACATTGTAACATCATACTTGTATGTAATAACTTTATCAACCAAATTATAATCAGATGAATAATTCCTATAAATATCACCTTCATATTCCATCTTAACTTTATTTAAATAATAAACATTTTCATATTTTTCAGTTTCAAGATTCAATCTTTGTTGATCTAAATAAAAATACAACTCTTCATATAAAGCTTTCTTTTTATCTTTAATCAAAAGATAATAATCATCTAAAGTATTATCAGAAATATTTTTCTTATAGCAATCACTATCTTCATCAAAATAAAAACCTTCTTCTTTAATATAATCTCTTATTATTTGTTTCTCATCAAGACTTCTATTTTGTTTATTATTACCAGTAATTATAAATAAAATAATTAATAACCCAAAAAAAGCAATTAAAAATATAATATGTTTTTTCATAATTACCTCCTAAAATATTTTTGGAACTTGATTATACAATTGATATGCTATTTGTATAGAAGTCTTTGGCCAATCAGTACAACCAGGACAATAATGTATAACTACATCAGTAGCTTTTTTTCCTTCATACCACGAACCATTAGGATTTAAATAACTTTCCCCTAAAAGTCTCGCATGAGAATCAATAAATTCTCCCCTTGATGAATAATATGCAAATTCACAATTACTATTCTTAAAACATCCATAAGAAGGACGATTACTTGTTGCACAAATTCCACCTAAATTATTACATTTACTAATCATCGAATGTTCTTCATTTATCCAACCAGATTCCATTGCTGAAACACCTAGTAAAAAGAAAACATTAACTTTATATTTATTCTCACCAGTAATCAAGTCAGCAGCATAAGGAACATATCGCACAGCTTTTCCACCATGAGAATTTAAAATCGCAATAAGTTGAGAAACAGTAAGATTACTAACTTTAGATAAATCATTTGGATCAAAAACAACACCATTAACAGAAGTAGCATTACCTTCGATTATTTCTCCAAGTTCATAATCAGAACCCGGTTTATTTTGATTTTTCTTTTCTTCTTCAGCTTTTTCTTCATTTCGCTTACGAGCTTCTTCTCTCATATTAGCTAATTCTTCTCTTTCAGCCTTAGCGTTTTCCTTCTCTAAAAAAATCTCTTGTTTCTTTAATTCTTTTTGTTCATTTTCATAACTTTTATAATACCCAATTGTCTCAGTATTAGCATTGTTATAACAAACAGTAAAAGTATTTTTATTTACACCAATTAACTGAACTAACAAAGATACAAACATTGGAACAAAAAACAAAGCCGCACAAGCAATACACTTTATAACTAAATTAGGAATTTGTTTTTTACTTTCTCCAGACATAACTATTTTTCCTATTTCAATACTAGACATCAAAATAAGAATAATAGGTACCAATATGAACATTATTTGTAAAATATTTTTTAATAATAATACAACAGATAAAAAAGTTGAATTTTCACAAGCTGCTGCTATCATATACAACATAATATCACTTCCTACTTCTTAGAATTACTAATAATTTCCCTTGCTATATAAATTGGTCTATCCTTAACTTCACCATACATCATCGCCATATATTGACTAAATATACCAATCGCAAGAAGTTGAATCCCTCCAAAAAACGCTATCATAAAAAACATCAGCATCGTTGTTGCATTAACTCCAATAATTAAACTAATAATCAAATAAATAAAAGATCCTATTAACGTTATACAACCTAATGCCGTTGCAATTTTTAATGGTAAAGTAGAAAATGACAAAATACCTAATATAGCATATTTAAATAAACTAATAAAACTCCATTTACTTACCCCACTAGCTCTTTCTTCAGCTTGATAAGGCATATAATAAGTATTAAATCCAACATATGAAAAGATTCCTTTAGTAAAACGATGTTTTTCTCCTAAAGAAACTATCGCATCTCTAACACTTCTTTTAAAAACTCTAAAATCAGATGCTCCACGTACAAAATTTACATCTGAAATCTTATTAATTAACTTATAAAAAGTATTTTTAAAAAAGCTTAATACTTTACCTTCATTTCTAACATCTTGAAAAGCACATACAGAATCATACTCATCATGCTCAACTAAATAATTATACATATCAAGTAATACTTCAGGACGTTGTTGTAAATCAGCATCAATAATACATACATATTCACCACTAGCTTCTTTTAATCCTGCATACATCGCTGCTTCTTTTCCAAAATTTCTAGAAAAATCAACCACTTTTATATTAGTCTTACTAGACTTAACCAATTTTTTTAATTCAACAATCGTATTATCACGACTACCATCATTAACAAAAATAAGTTCATATGAACCAAACCCTTTAAATACTTTATTAAACACATCATGTAAAAGCTTTACATTACCTTCTTCATTATAACAAGGAATTACAGCTGATAACTTCATAAAAACACCACCTTCTATAATTATATCAAACAAAAAATTAAACTTAAATAGAAAACAAAAAAAACTACATAATGTAGTTTTTTTAATTACTTTTCTTTTACTTTATTATCTTCTAAGAATTCAACATAAGTAGAATATTCTGTATATCCATTATTATAATCAATAACTTCACCATTTTTTATCGCATAAACCATTGGTGTAGACATAAATGATTCTTCTAAATCTGAATCAAACTCAATAATTTCATTATAAGCATCTTCAGTTACACCAGTAGTATCTAAATAATATAAAGTATAATTATAATCTTCAATTGATTGTTGTAAAGCAGGTAAGAATGCTACACAATAACTACAAGTTTCTCTTCCAGTATATACAAAACGAATCTTATCATCATCTTTATCAAACATATCAATAAATTCATCTGCATCAATAGATTTGAACATACTAACATCATAATCAGCTGAAGTTGAATCAGTATTATCATTATCAAGTTCTACTACCTTATCATCACTATAATATGAATTAATATTATTAACTTTATTTAAAACAATAAATGAAATTAATAAAGTAAGAACAGAAACACAAATAGAAACTCCAATTAAAAACTTTAATACCATAGTTTCGTTATTACAATTACAACCACAATTACAATCATCACCACAAGCACATTTTTCTTTATTATGCTTCTTTTCTTTTACAATAACAACTTCATTGTCATCTTCATCATCATAGTCTTCATCAAAATCTTCAACTACTTCTTCGATTTCTTCTTCTGCCACTAACTTTTCAAATTCTTTTTCTTTTTTTAAATCTTTTTTACTTTTTTCTTCAGTCTTTTTCACAACTTTTTCCTTTTTATTTTTTTCTTCTACATTTTTCTTTTTATTTGCCATAATACCCTCCTAAAATAAATATAAAACAAATACAAGTTAAAATCAAGAAATATAAGTAAATTACAGGTTTTTAATCAAAATATTCATCTAAATAAATAAATCTTTTACTCACAAATTCCTTCATTTGTGATACATCAAATCCCGGTATATTTTCCCATCTATCATTTTCTTTTTCAAAAGATTCTTTACTAATACTATTATAGAAAAGATCAATTTCTTTATTAATATTTTGGGTAGTTAAAATATCTTTTCTTAATTCTTTATACCTATCACATATTTCATTCCAAAAAACATTTTCAAATCGACTAAGTAATAAATTTTTTTCAAAACTAACATTTTGATATTCATATATAAACTTACCAGATGGATTTACTCCAAACGAAGCATCCATATCATATAAAACAGGATACCAAACCACACCATCATAAGTAAGCAAAATCATATTCTTACCAATATTATCTTCAAGCATAAAAGTATCAACTAAGACATAATAATTTAACATTGCATTCAAATCAAAATAATTAGAAAAATTCATTTTAAACTCAACATCAGAACTATTATTAACAAAATAATAAAGTCGATTAAACTTACTTAGATTTTCCGCATTTTCTTCTCCAACTTCTAACTCCCAAGTATAGTAATCAGCCGCTTTTCTAAAAAAACATTCATCACGATTTGTTTGACCTACAAACGCTAAATTTTTTTCATCTTTATCATCAAGTCCAAGCATCCAGTCGGTCTTTGGCAAATTAAAAGTATAAAGGCCTAAGAATTCACCATTCAAATAAACATCAACAGGAAACCCATCAATACTAGCGTTATTAGGGGCACTTTCAAATAAATTATATTTTTCAGATACACTAGAAATAATTCTAGCACTAACAATATTACGAGAATGAGTTTTATCGCTCCAATTAGCTTTCAAAACATATTTACTATGTTCTCCCCAACCCATATCAACTTTAAACTTATTTTCTAATTCTTTATCATCATATAAATTAATTGTATAATTTTTTTTCTTATAATATATCGTTGAAGATCCTTGTATTTTAATTTTGGCAGTTTTAATAAAGCTAATATCCTTACTTAAATAACTAAAACTAACAACTCTTTCATCTTCCTTAGAATTCATCTCATCCATATCACCATATAAAAATATTGTAGGAGTAACAGGATATGAAATAATATCTATTTTTTTATTTAAATCTGGATTAATTATATTAAACATAAAAGTTAAAAGCGAAATAACAAAAATAATGTTTTTAAAATTTTTCATATTTATATCACCTAAAACATAATTACTTTCTATTTTAATTCTTTTTAATAAAAAAAACAATCAAAAAAGAACCCTATGAGTTCTTTTTTTCTAATACAGTTAAAATAAAATTAGAAACATTATTAGTATAACCACCATAAACTTTTTCTACATTATCATAAGCAAACTTTTTTACTTTTTTTAAATCAAATTCATTTTTCTCAATTGATTTTAAAAGATCTTTAGGACTTTTTGAAATTTTTCCTGGCATATCTTTATCGAAATCCATATAGAAATTACGATCATCTAAATAAGAGTCTTTATCAAAAGCATAAAAGAAAATCGGTTTATTTAGAAGTGCTATTTCAAATACAACCGCAGAATAATCAGTTATCACATAATCACTAACTACAGCCACATCTATAGTTGATAAATCTTTATCAAATATTACTCTCTCATCATCAATAACAGTCTTTGAAAGAGGATGTAATTTAATAACTAAATTATATTTTTCAAAATTAACTTCGTCTATTAACTTTTGAATATCCTTTTTCATACTTTTATTTTTTCTAAAAGTTGGAGCATATAAAATAACCTTCTTATCGTTAATATTTGGATATTTATCTAAAACTCTTTTTCTACTTTGCTTTAAATATTTAGGATTAGTAATCAAATCAACACAAGGTAAAGGCATTACTACCATTTTATCTAAAGAAACATTAAATGCCTCAGCAAAGTTTTTCTTACACTTTTCACTACTAGTAAAAACATAATTATAATTCTTATGCATTCCCATCAAATTAGCTATCTTACTACTAGATCCTTCTTTTTGATCTAAAATACTATAACCAAACTTCTTAAAAGAGCCCATTGCATGCCACATTTGAATTACCTTTAAATTTTTTTTATGTTTTAAAATACTAATACAAATACAATAAGAATCTAATACAACAACTTTACTTGTCGCAATATGATACATTTGAACAAACATATGTAAAAAATATTTAAACTTATCAAACAAATTACCCTCTAGTCTCTTACATAAAATAACTATCTTTAAACTTTTATCTTTCTTTTTCAAATCATCATAAAGCATTTCAATATCTTTAGAAGGAACATTCTTTTGACGACTAATAAAAGTAATCTTATGCCTTGTAGGTAATAACTTTATAAAAAAATATATTATATTTAATATAAAAATTCCAAGTTTTATAACTAAACTCATACTCTTCACTCACTTCAATAATAATTATATATTTTTTTAAATATTAAAGCAACTTATATGAAAAAATAAAAACATCAAAAGATGTTTTTATCTACATACTTAAATCATTTTCCCATTCAGTAGCTTTAATCCAATTTTCATACATATCAATATGCTTATACATAGCAATGGCTCCACTCTGACTAGGATAATAATTTTCAACTGTTTCTTTTCTTTTATATGTTGCATCTGATAATCTAAACCATTCACTAGTATCAATCAAATAAATTTCTTCACTTGTATAATACTTTCCAAAATAATATAAATTATTATTCTTTATTAATCCGGTAACATATCTATTAAGTAACTTATGATGAATATGTCCATATTCACCATCTGGATTATGAGTAACAATTAAATTCCATTCTTTATAATTTATAATTTCACTCAAATCTCGAATAATTGCGCTTTCAAAAGCATCCCAACTATCAATATTATTATTTGTACGATCTGGATATGATAAACTTATATAACTATCACGGGTTTGATACATTACTTCAGAAAACTCAACTAATCTTTTCTCTCTTGTTCCACAAGTTACACAAACAACTAAATAATCATCTTCAATTAAATGACCACCACCCCAAAGTATTTCATCATCAGGATGTGCAACAATCATTAAATTATTAACTCTTTCTAAATTAATTTTTTCAAGCTTTTTTAAAATATCACTTTCTTCAATATTCATATCACTAATACTAATACTACTATCAGTATCTATTTCATCTTTATCACTTAAAATTAATCTAACAACTAAAATTCCATTTAATAAAACAGAAATAAATAAAAGAATAAAACAAATAAAAATCTTATTATATAACTTTTTTTCCATTATAACTTATCCCCCAAAAAATACTTATTTCTTATAATCCATCATCCATTTAATAACTTTATTATATATATAAGCCATAAATATAGTAACAAATGCTATAAAAATATTATATTTCATACCATAAATAGAAACTGTATATCCCAATTTCTTAAATATAAAAAAACCAATAATAATTAATCTTTCATGCATTGAATAAATTTCCAAAGTAATAGTTCCAATAAACTTCAAAAAAGAAAACTTTATAAATTTAAAATGATCCCTTAAATAATTTATAATATAACTTATGAGAATAGATAAGAATACAGTTAAAAATATAAAAGCTGAATAGATAAATAAATTACTCCACCATCTTACTCCAAAATTTCTATTCCAAACTAAAAATAAAATAGATAATAATGACATAATAAATAAAAATATAATACTTCCTTTAGACATTTTATCTTCATTTAAAGCTTTTTGACCAAAATATAAACCAATCAAATATATTGGTATTCTACCAACAAAAATATAATAGCAAGCATTATTATATCCCATTGCAAGTAGACCTAATAAGAAAGAAACAAACCATATAACAACAATAGCTTTTCTTTTATTTTTATATTTATCATAAAAGTCGATAACAAAAGGAGTTAAAAAATACATAAATAACAATGATGGTATATACCAGTACCATTTAGGAAAATTACCAATTTGAAATATAAAATTAGTTAAAGTAGATTCCCCTAAAAAATCACTAACTGTAATATAGTTAAACTTTAATAACAAAAAGCTAAGGACAATTGCAATAGGTAAATATACAGGTAATAAACGAAAAATTCTTTTTTTAAAAAATTGCTTCTTATCACTATTCTTTCTATAAGAATATAAACATCCTATTCCAGATAAAAACAAAAACAAATCTACACCAATATATCCATAATAATGGATATAATACAAAATAGAATTATCAATTCTAACTTGAGCATGAAAAAACATAACTAAAAGCATTGCAACGCCCATTAATTCAACTTTATTTCTTGATATATCTAAATATTTCATAATATTATCCTACTCCATAAGTTAATTTTATAAATTATTAAATATATTTGTCAATTATTTAATATATTTTTAAGTATTTTACTATGTTATAATAATATTTAAGAAAGGAAATGATTAATATGAAAGAAAGAAAAATATATTTAGATATTATAAGAATAATTGCAACAATGGCTGTTGTTTTAATTCATGTCGTAGGTGACTTTGTTATATCAACAGATGTAAAAAGTTATTCATTTGCAATACACGTTCTATTAGATAGCTTAGCAAGATTCTGTGTTCCTGTCTTCTTTATGATAAGTGGGGTTTTATTTCTAAACGAATCAAAAAAGATTAATTATAAGTCACTATATAAAAAGAATATCTTACGCCTATTAATAAGTTTAATAGTCTTTTCAATCTTATACCTATGTTTAGATACATTCTTTAATAATAACTACACGATAACGTTTCAAGGATTAAAACAATCTATAAACTCTTTCGCATCGGGAAATATATATAGTCACTTATGGTTTTTATATACAATAATTGGTCTTTATATTCTAACCCCACTAATTAAAATACTTGCCAATAACTTAACACAAAAAAAAGATATATATTACTTCTTAATAATAATGTTTATCTTTGTAGGAGTACTACCAACATTATCAAAATTCCATTTCTTTAAATACTTTAAATTCTTAAATAATTTTAATCTGGGGTTTATTGGGAGTTATATAGGATATTATATTTTAGGTTACTTATTAGATAAATATAAAATGAGTAAAAAAGAATATAAAACAATTAAAATACTAGGTTTTTTAAGTGTTATATTCATATACATAGCAACTATGTTCTTTAGCTTACGTTATCAAAAAGTCTTTTTAGAATTTTTCGAATATCAATCGTTTCCAGTCATGCTATATTCAATCTTTATATTCACTATTATAAAAAATAAAACAAATCAAAAACAAATCAAAGATAATACTAAAAACAAAATACTAAAATTCTCTTCTTTAACATTTGGAATATACTTAATTCATAAATTATTCATATATCTATTCATAACTTATAATCATACGTTTATATATGAATTACTAACAATATATCCATTCACGATATCAATTCTCTTTACAATATTAATATTATTACTTTCTACTGTATACTCAATAATTATTTCTAAAATACCAATATTAAATAAATATTTTTTATAAAAAGTTTGCTTTTAGCAAATTTTTTTTATATAATTAAAAATGACTATTTTTCAAGGAGATATAAAAATGAAAAAAGATGTACCATTTAAAAATATCTTAATGATAATTATTACATTCATAATTTTATTATTAGAAATGATTATCATAACACAAAATCATCTATTACAAAAAGAAATAACAAAAGAAACAGTAATAATATATAAAAGTCATAAAACAATTTTTCTAGGAGATTCAATAACAGAAAGATATAATCTAGATGATTATTTTCATAACGAAAACTACATCAATAAAGGTATTGGCGGAAATACAACAAGAAATATATTAGATCGTTTAAAAAAAGATGTTTTAGACTATGAACCAGATAAAGTATTTATCTTAATAGGAACAAATGATATTGTTCATAATATTGATTCTGAAGAAACAATTGATAATATTAAAAGCATAATAAATATAATCCAAGAAAAAACTCCTAATACTGAAATATTTCTAGAATCTATTTATCCAGTAAATAATAATAAAAAAGCAGGTAAAAACTTTGGTAAAATTGGTAAAAGAAATAATGATGATATAAAGTATATAAATAGTAAATTAAAAGAGTTCTGTAAAGAAAAAAAAATAACCTATATTGATGTATATGATGCTTTAACTAATGAAGATGGAGATTTGTCAACAAAATATACAAATGATGGATTACATTTAAATGAATATGGATATATAATTGTATCTAACGTATTAAGAAAATTTTTATAAAATTAAAAGAGAAGGATTTACTCCTTCTCTTTTTCTCTAATATAATAATCTACAACTTTCTTAGTTGATTTTCCATCGCAAGCTGAACAAAAATAATCTTTAAATTCTTTAATTTTTTTCTTATCAACTTTTCCCTTTTTAATACACTTTATTAATTCATCATCATCTTTAGCAATATCACCATATGTATATTTATCTAAAGAATAATAAAAATCTCTACTATTACGATAATCATCTAAATCAGGTGTAAAGAATACAACAGGTCTTTCAAAGAAAGAGTATTCAAATATTACAGAAGAATAATCAGTAACTAAAACATCAGTTACAAATAATAAATCATTAATTTCTCTTTCACTTGTTAAATCGAGATAAAAATCATCATTTTCAAAATCATAATCTGGAACATTCTTAATAAAAGGATGAAGCTTTATAATACAAACATAATCCTTAGAAAAAGCTTTCTTTAACTTTTTAAAATCAATCCAACTAAAGTCATAATGCGCTGTCATTTGACCATTACCTCTAAACGTTGGCGCAAACATAATAACCTTTTTATTTTTTAGAACTGGATATTTATCATAAATCTTTTTCTTAATATTTTTTTCATATTTCTTATCAAAGAAAATATCTGTTCGAGGAATCCCTAAAGCATGAACTTTTTCAATATCCATATTAAAAGCTTCAGCATAATTTTTTCTAATTGATTCACTACTAACAATTGCACCTGTATATCCTCTATGAGTTAAACTCTTACTATCTGGTCCACCAGGCTTACCAGCTCTACTATAACCAACAGTTTTATAAGCACCCATCGCATGCCATAACTGAATTAACTTTGTTTCTTTTCTTAACTTTAAAACATATATAACTGGATAAAAATCATCTAAAAATATATATTTTGATAAAGCTATCTCATGACACAAATTAATCTTCTCTTTTAAAGTTCTCTTAGTTGATAAATTCTTTTTTAACAAAGTTGTAACTTCATACTTATCTTTATCTTTCATTATTTCATCATATACAAATTTAAAATTACCACTTAACTCTTCTCTTGAATCAGATAAAAATAAAATCTTATTAGCCTTTACTTTAGTAGTGTTCTTAAAATAAATATAAAAAATAATATATCCCATTCTTCTAATTCTTTGTAAAGTTACTTTTAAATTACCTTTAATTGATTTTAATAAATCTTTCATATTAATACCTCTTACTTCAATAACAATTATAAATACAAAACTAATAATACCAACAACCGATAATAACTTTGAAATATTTATAAAAGGAGTTTTATATTCATAAACAATTTCATGTTCACCACTAGGTACTTCTATTCCTAAAAAAGCTTTATTAGTAATAAAAGTATCTACTTTTTCACCATCTATATAAACATTCCATCCTATCGAATAATCTGTTGCTAATTGTAGTATACCATTTTTTTTACTATTAATTCTACCCTTTATATATCCATCTTCATAATTTAATACCTCAAACTGAGTGTTATTTAAATCATTAACTCTTTCTTCATAATCATTCATTGATAAAGAATAAACATTTATGTCATCCAAAGAATATGTACCATCACTCGTTAACGTAACAATTATGTTAGTACTATCACTCTTTTCTACATATCCCATATTAAACAATAAAATAGGTAAATCAACATAATAAGCTGAACTATTTTTATTTTCTATTTGTTTACTATTATAATAATTATCTCTATTAACATTTATCCAATAACTAAAACGATGATCTATAGATTTAGTCATATCTAAATTATCAAGTTCTAAATATATTTCTGAATTCTCTACTCCAGGACAATTAATTTCTATTTTTTTATCAGAATAATTATATATATAATTTTTACCATTTTTATCAAGATTCTTTATACTACACTCTAACTCTTTTACTCCACTATCATATTTTTTATTATATGAAATATCTAAAGTTAAATCATTCTTATCAATAGAAACATTACTTAATAAACTACTTTCTTTTTCTAAAGAATTCATTTTCTCATAGTCACTATTTAAAATATATGAATCATAAAAAACAAATGGAGATAAAATATATTTATTTTTATAAACAACTGCATTAGAGTAATCAAATTCTAAATATTTTTCATAACCATATGGTACTTTATTAGAATTTTTTTCATCTACTACATAATATTTATTTCCTAAAATATTATTTACAATTGTACGATTATCAAATAATTTAATCGAATTATTAGCCTTATTTTGAATATTATTCAAATCATTACTAAGTGTAGTTGAACTTCCACTAAGTAAAGATAAATATCCCGCACTAGATTTATAGTCTAATAAAATAGAAATATTATGGTATGTATCTGGTATTCTCGCAATACGATTGAAACTTGAATCTATTTCTTCTAATTCAGAAATAATCTTATCAAAATTATTCAAACTACCATTTAAGTTATAATAAAAATTATCTACATTATTATATTTTATAAATCTTAAAGAATATCCTTTACCATGTTCACTATACAAATATAAACCATTAAAAACAACTCCAAAAGATACCATTAGTAATAAAAATATCTTCGCTATATATTTTGTCTTAAACTTAGCTTGAAAAATAAATACAAATAATATTATAGATGCTACACCAAATTCAATTAAAAACTCTCCAAATCCTTTTCGACAAATAAAAAATAATAAAAAATAGAAAATTGTAATACCACTCATCATTAATAGTTCATTTTTAGAATAAATTAAATCATCTCTCAAACATTGAATAACTATTAATACTAAAAAGAAAATATAACCAAATACCCAACGATTTGAAGGAAAAGAAAAACCATTCATAAATGAGCCAAACATAGGCAAAAACAACATTATTGTCGTAATTCCTAAATATATAAATAATAGTTTATTTTTATTTTCTTTAAAATTTAGTAAAAGTAATGGTGCAAGCATAATACATAAAGATGAAACTCCTATTGTTTGCCATATATTAGAATGTGTCGTAACATATGCTAAAATTAAATTACGATAATAAGCTAAAGAATAAAAACCACTAAGAGAATTTCTAAGACCAGTATCCAAATTTAAAAAAGTATGTACCGTTGGAATTAAAACAATACTGGACATGAGAAACGCTATAAAAAAGCAAAAAATAGCTCCAAATAACTTTCTAATAAACTTCCTGATACTTCTATCATCACTATCAAAAAAGAATAATAAAACAGCATATATAAATCCTAAAACAACTATCTTATAACAAAAATAAAAATTAGATATAATCGTAAAAAAAGAAATAACTATTAAAAATATTTTTTTATCTTCTTTCATAAACTTATCTATTGCCATAATAAATAAAGGAAATAAAATAGCAGCATTAGTAAAATATGGATGTCTAACCGCACCATATAAAATAAATGCTGAAAAAGCATAAATTATAGCTGATAAAATACTTTTATAATCACTAACCTTCTTATAATTACAAAAAATAAGCATACTTATTCCGACTAAAAACATTCTTAAAAAAATTAAACCAGAATACACTAAAGGATAAACACTATTAGGAAATAATAATCCTAAATAAACAAAAATATCCCCGATTACATAATAAGAATATTGTGGAATAATATCAGCACCAAGCCCAATACTCCATGAAAAAGTACTAGTTCTTACACCATTAAATAACATATCTTTCAAATAAGACATATAATCATAAAACAAAATATAATGTTGTTTAGCGCCATCATCATCTAAAATCAAAGACTTACCACTAGATATAAAAGGTAAAAAAACAAAAAAAGATATTATAAAAAAAAGAATTGAATACCAAATATATTTCTTGTATTTATTATATATTTTTTTCATTTTATCTCTCCTTAAACCAACATAAGTATAATAAATATTTATATTTATTTCAATAGTTCAAAAAAAGAAGAGAATTACTTCTCTTCTATTCTTTCATTAAAGCTTCATATAAACGATCCCTTTGATTATGATCAGTATGAATAAAGAAATTATCCATCTTTTTCTTTTTATCTTTTGAAGGTTCACCATCATTTTTCAAAATCTTTTCTAATTTTAACAATGTATCTTCACTAGTTTGTGTAAAATCACCTATACCATTATCAAACTTAAAATCAAGTTCACGATATAAATTCATACCAGATCTAAATTTAATATAATCAGGAACAAAATATATAATTGAACGCTTCAAATATACAAAATCAAAAACATAACTAGAAAAATCTGTTATAAATATTTTATATTCACTATCTGGATAATCAGCACCAATTTTAATCCTGTCATTCTTAATATCGTATAAATATTCATATTTTTTAAAGATTGGATGAAGTTTAAAATTTAAAACATAATCATACTTCTCTAACATATCAGCTAGTTCTTTACTTTCTAAAAACTTCTTACTTTCAATATAAAATTCTGATTCTTTAAAAATATTTTCAAGTTTTGCATATCCTGTAAATTGTTTACCAACTAAATATGATCTCCAAGATGGAGCATATAAAATAGTATTTGTTTTCTTAACATCAGGTGTTAAAAAGTCGTATCTAGGCATACCACAATCTATTAAATGTTCTTCCGTAAAACAATAATTTTTAACAAAGTTTTCTTTTTCATAATATGAAGAAATTACTTCTTTATCAATTCCCAATCTATCCAAAGAATATTTCCATGGTAAATGAGCATGTAAAAGTCCATGTTGTAAATAAATAATTTCTGGAATTGTCGCTATATCAACATAATTAGTATACGCATTTTTTGTATATGGTGAACAATTTTCTTCTTCCACATAAGCCGTAATTACCTTACTAGCTCTTAAATACATAAATTTATGGCGCAAACTTTTAAATGGAACAACTCTTCTCTTAGCTTTACCATTAAATAATCCTTCATTAAACTTTTTACTATTATTAGAAACATAATAACGTTTAATACCATCTTTCTTTTCTATATCATGAATAAATTGATAATAACCATTATCTTTCTTTACACCTTTACAATCATAATAAAGCCAAATTGGTTTTCTTGGATGATAAAGACCACTTAATAAACGAACCAATAATTTTTTTCTATCATGTGATAAATAATAGAAGAATCTAGACATTTTAATTTCTAACTTACGTGTTCTAGTAGCCTTTTCAATTGTAAAAAATTGATTTAAATGTGAATAAGAGAAAATATAACCATTATTCAAATATTCATATCTATTTAATTTATCTGAAAAAACAGTTCCTATTGGGAAAACCATTCTTCCAGTAATTAAATTATCATGAAGAGAAATATAAAATTTAAACATATTAATTTTCTTATAATCTAATTCAAGTTCAGCTAAATAAAACTTAGCACACTTTTCTTTAAATCCACCATAATAACTATATGAAGAATCTCTAATAGGAATTTCCTCCATCTTAATATCTTCTTCATCAAACGCAACAAACAACTTAGGAATACTTTCTTCATATAAAAATGCTGGAGATTTAATACAAATCATCATTTTAATATGATCTTTCACGACTTTAAATCTTAACAAATCGATATCAATCTTAGAATCAGCAAACATTAATCCATTTTCATTTTCAATAGAAATCGAATTATAATTGGATGATATTATCTTTTTAAACTCTTTCTTATCTTTTAAATCTATCCAATAATATCTATGATACAAAGAAACTCCCGGATGGTGTAGAATAACATCATCACTGACTTTAGATAAAAGCTTTCTTACTCTTCCGAACTCTTCATCAAACTTCTTTCCCTCATATTGATATGGCATTAAAATACCAGCTTTATTTTTCCAATTCAAATCATTTATAAATAAAGCTTGATAATATTCAGGAACACCATCTTTAAATTGAGCAAAGAAATTTTCCCAAAAAGAAATAGTTGTTTCAAATAAATAATAAGCATGAAACCAAGTTTTAGTAATGCTCTCTGGTTGTTGTAAATACCAATATATACCAGTATCCACATAACCTATTTTCATTTTATCTTTAATAATATCCATACTAAACTTTTGATCTTCATGACGAAAACCCGGTGTTGTATCAAACGTAATATTATTTTCAAATTTATTCTTTATACAATAATTCATAGTAGTAATAGATGCAAACCAACTTGATTTATCTCTTAAATCATAAATACCTGTCTTAGTTAAATATCTACTACGATAATGTAACTTTTGCTCAACACCATCACGTAAAGGAATAATTTTATAACTAACTAAATCAATTTCATCATAATGTTTATCAAAAAACGGAACGATACTACTAACAGTATCATCAGAAATCGTATCATCAGAATCTAAAAATAAAATATATTTTCCTTCACACAAAGTTAAACCTAAATTTCTTGTTTTAGCTAAACCTTCATTATCTTTTTTTACATAAACAATATTGGAATATTTTTCAACATATGGTTGAATTATCTCATCACTACGATCAGTACTACCATCATTTATAATAACTAATTGTATCTTTTTAAAATTGTATTTTTGATTAATAACAGATTTTATAGTATCTTCAACCCATTTTTCAGTATTATATACAGGAATTAAAACACTAATATCATATTTAGTTTTCTTCATCTATAACACACTCCTTCTCTTTTTTAAATAGACAAAAACAAGACTAGCTAAAGTCATACCTGATATTATTAAACCAGATTTCAAATACGGTGTTTCATACTTAAACGTTACATCATGTTCTCCTGCTGATAAATAAATGCCAACAAATCCACGATTTACTAAGAAAGTATCAACTTCTTTTTCATCAACATAAGCAGACCAACCTTCAGAAAAACCACTAGATAATTGTAAAACGCCCTCAAAATCACTCTTAACCTTTACAGAAATACTATTATTATCAGCTTTTTTAAACCAAACATTTTTACTCAAATCGTACATATCCATAGGATAACTTTCCATATTAGAACTCAAAATTTTAACTTCATCGAAAGAATAAACTCCATTTTTAGTAAATATCCATTCGATTTCATTATCTCCTTCTAAACTTCCTAAATTCAAATAAATATCTTGCATCGGATAATAATAAGGTGAATTATTTTTATCAAAAACAGATCTAACATTAGTAATACCATTTATTTTAAATTTCAATTGATACGAAAGATCATCTTCAGAAACATACTTCAAATTTTTTATATATAAATAAGACTCACTATCTTTAGGATTATCAAATTTTATTTTAAGAGATTTTCCAGCTTCTTCAACAACTATCTTATTATTATCAAGCTCGTTACCAACAATATCAAATTTAATTTCATTAACCACAGAATTATATTTAACATCATCATTTTTTATATTTAAAGCCTTATATACGTCCTCATCTAAAACAGCAGTCTTTGTTAATAAATATTCCTTATCTAAAACATTTTCCTTCATCCAATCATCATATAAATAAGTATCTGTATAAAATAAGACCGGTAAAGAATAAAATTTATTAACATATACATTTAACTCATCAGTATTAAAATATTTATAATATTCATAAGGAACTTTATTACTATTCTCATTTTTTGTAATAAAATATTTAACACCAAACAAAGACGTAATTCTAGTCCTATTATCAAATTCTAATAATGGTTTACTAACTTCAACATCAAAATTACCCAAATCGTCACTAAGTTGTTTTAAATACTTATTAGAAATAGATAAATACGAACTCGAAGACATATAATCAAAATACTGTGAAGAATTTTGCAACCATCTAGGATATCTACCAATACGATAAAAATCTTTATCCATTTTTATCGTATCAATAACTAAATCATAAGAATTAAAATCTCCATTCATTGAATTATATGTATTATCAAATTCTTTATAAGTTATACATTTACCAAACCAATAACCTAATCCAACTCTTCCTATATATCCTAAATTCAAAATGAAAATAGAACCTAATAAAAAATATATAATATATTTACGCTTAAAATAACGCATAATGGCTGAAAACATTAAAACAAAAACAACTAAAGATAAACTTTTAATTACTAAAGTTAATCCATTAAAATTAAAAATATAAGTTAAATACAAATAACCTGACATTAAAAATATAATAAGCATTATATCTTTAATAGAATATTTCAAATTGCTTTTAAACCCTCTAACAATAAAATAAGACAATATAAAACAATAAGCAAAACTCCATCTATTAGATGTATAAGATAATCCATTTAATATACTACCAAAAATTGGCAATAATAATCCTAAACTTAAAATCAAGAAATATACCAAAAAACATTTATTATTCTTATAATCTTTAAAAACAAAAGGTATGCATAAAAATAATAGTGATGATACTCCTATTGTTGTTGAATATGGTGCTTCCTTAATAATAAATAAACTATTAAACAATGATTTAAAATAAGATAAATCATAATGAATAGCTAAATCAGAAATAACACGCCCTGAGTTTAAAAAAGCATATAAAATTGGTAATAAAATAAAACATGATAATAATACTGAAACAATTAAACATCCAGCAGCCTTAAGAATTTTAAATAAAAAATCCTTAAAACTTTTATCTTTTATCTCTAACCAATAATATAATACAGCATATATAAAAGATAAAACTACTAATATATAACAAAAATAAAAATTACAAACAATTGATAAGAAAAACAACAAAATTACATATTTACAATTATTTTCCTCCAAAAACTTCTCAACTGCTATAAGTAATAAAGGAAACAAAATCGCTGCATTAGCAAAAAATGGATGCATAAGCGAATTCAATAACGAATAACTAGAAAAAGCATAAACTAAAGATCCAATTACTGATAAAATATTATCTTCTTTCTTATATTTACAAAAAGCAAAAAAAGATAAACCGATAAAGTATATTCGTAAAAAAATCAAAAAAGAATATACATACTTTAATAGTCCAGCTGAAAAAGGCAAACTAAGATAAAAAAATGGATCACCAATAATATAATATGCATACTGACCAATTAAACCTTCTCCTAAGCTAATATTCCATGAGAAAAGAGAAAAACCATTTCTAATTATTTCATGATAATTTTTAAAAATAATAAAATGTTGATTAAACGCATCCATTTTTAATAATAAAGATTTCTCATTAATAATAAATGCTGAAAAAGCAACTAACGATACAACCAAAAATAATATTGTGTAAATTAAAACTGACTTAAAATGTTTTTTCATATTACCATCCCTTAAAAATAATTTTACCATAAATAAAAACTTAAAAAAAGTTTTTCCCTTATTTTTCAACAAAAAAAGAAATATATTTCTATATTTCCCATTTCATTATAGTCTTAAACTCATTATTAACATCTAAATCAAATGCTGTTGTAATATCTTTTACAGATTTAACAACTACTTCATCAGATATAATACTTTCTAAGTAACTTTGTGCTTCTGGAAAGTTCTTTAAAAATTCAATCGAATTATAAAAATCTTCATAACTACTTCTACTATTACCAATTAAAGTTAATCCTTTTTCTAAAACCATTCTTGTATTAATTGGTACATTATTTTCAGATACACCCATTAAAGCAATTGTTCCTTCTGGATTAATATAATCAATAATTTGATTAATTGCATCTTCACAAGCACTTCCACCAACACATTCAAAAGCATGATCAACTCTCAAATCAGGTGGTATATTATCAATTCTAAATGTTTGATCAGCGAATTGGAAATAACTTAATTTTTCATCAGTTGTTCCAAATACTATTACTTCAGCATTAGGGAATGTCTTCTTTAAAATTAATGCAGTAACAAATCCAACACTACCACATCCCCATACACCAAGAGTTTGTTTCTTTAAGTGACTGAAGTGTTCAAAATGTTCTAAAGCATTCATTCCAACACTCATAAGTTCAAGAAGTACAGCAACACGATCACTTACATTACCATAAGGAATAATTCTATCCCTACGAATAGTTACTAAACTTTGCATAAATCCATCATATCCACTACTTCTAAAATAACTACTTCTCAAATAATTTTCTTTAATTACTTCATCTTTCTCAATTGGAGTATTAGGAATCATAACAACTTTAGTACCAGGAGCAAATTCTCTTTTAGGATCAAATACAACTTCACCTATTGCTTCATGAATTAACGCCATAGGAAGCTTCTTCTTTAACACTTCCTTAGAACGATTACCTGTATAATATCTTTGATCAGCAGCACAAATAGATAAATAAGTTGGTCTAACTACTACATCTTCATTTGAAACTTTTTCATCAATTAGTTCACATCTAATTTGTCTGGGAGAAAATAAACGATAAGATTGATTAATCATTATTTATTTCTCTCCATTAATATAGCATTACAAATTTTATAATCATGCATTGTCGTTACTTTAACATTGAAAACTTCTCCCATTACAATTTTTACTTTTCCCTTTTTCATAACAAAAATTTTACAAGCATCAGTTAAAATATCTTTTTCTTCATCTGTTAAAGAATCATAAGTTTTCATTAATTTTTTAATATTAAAAGTTTGTGGTGTTTGACCTTGATACATAATTTTACGATCAGGAATATTACTTAAATATTCTCCATCTTTACTTTCAACGATTGTATCAGTAGCAGGAATAACTGTATCAACAGCATCACAAGTTAATCCAACTTCAATATTATCTTCAATAATTCTACGTGTAATAAATGGTCTAACGGCATCATGAGTAATAATAATATCATCATTATTTAAACCAAAATTTTCTTCAATATAACGACAACCATTCATAATTGTTTCGTTTCTTGTACTTCCACCTTCAACAACAATAACATTGTTATCTTCTGGTAAATATTTCTTTAATAAATCTTGAACATATGTAATCCAGTTTTTTGGACAACATACTAAAATCTTATTAATTCTTTGTTCTATCATGAACTGCTCAATAGTGTGAATAATAATAGGTTTAGTCCCTAACATCATAAATTGTTTAGGTAAATCAGTATTACCCATTCTTGTTCCACTACCTCCAGCTAATATTTCTGCATATATCATATTTTTACCTCCATAACACCTTCATTTTAACATGATTAAAATATTGATGCAATCTTTTGAAAAATAAATATAAATTTTATTTTTTTTATATATTATTTAAATCTTATGATATAATCATATTATAGTAAGAGGTGATACTTATGAAAAAAACTTTAAAAAAACTTTATTTTATACTTTTATTTTTATTAATGTTTGATAATACCTACGCATTAACATTAGATATTGATCAAGCTACTGTTTTATATTTTATTTTTGGATTATTTATTATTATTGGGCTTATCATAATTGTAATAAGTAAAATTGGTAATCGAGGTAATACTCGTTCATATGAAAACGAAATGGATGAAGATGACCACGAAATTGAAGGATTAGTAAATCAAGAAAAAATAGATAGAAACTTTAATCCTGATTCAATCTTTAAAGAACTACCTACTTTCTCAAACAAAAAATTCTTTGAAGATACAGAAAAAGAACTAACAAAGATACTTCAAAAAAAGCAATCTGATATTATAGATGTTGATGCTACTAATCATAAAATAATAAATTTTGAAACTAATGAAAATAACTACATTATAACATCTCATTTTAAAGTTAAAATTAAGATAAAACCACAAGATGAAACTATTGAAAAATCAGAAGAAATAAAATATCTTGTAATATCCGAGAAAAGTAAGGAAATAAAAGTAACTGATATTAATCATACTAAATGTCCTACATGTGGAGCTAAAATAAAAGATAATACTAAAACTAAATGCTTAAAATGTGGAAGCAAATTAGAAAAGAAAAAAGTACATAAAAATGATTGGTCAATCAAAGAAACTAAAAAGATGGATTAAACAATCCATCTTTTTTTATCCCTTTAAAAATCTCTTAATTAATTTTTTGTCATTATAAATCAATAATTCACTTTTTAACATCTTAATATCAAACTTATTATCAACAATAATTTCTCCATCAACATTACAAACTAAATCATATGGACATTTAAATTTAACTCTTGTTGCCTTACTCTTATGAACATTCTTATGTGATTCATGAGTACCTTTCTTTAATAAACCAATTATAAAAGGTATAAAAGGTTTACGTATTTTATCAACAAAATAAACGTCAAAATAACCATCAGTAAGTAACGCATCTGGGGCAATCTTATAACCACCACCATAGACTCTACCATTACAAATAGTAAGAATAGTACATTTACCATTTCTAATATTATTTTCATCTATTTCAACATTAATATTTTTAAATTTATATTTAAAGAATGTATATACAATACTAGCATTATATATTTGTGAAGGTGGTATTTTTATCTTCTTCATCTTAGAAACATTATCAGCAACTTCCGCATCAATTCCAATACTTACAATATTAATAAAATATTTATTATTAATTTTACCGACATCTATCAAAGGCATTGGATCATCAATTAAATCTAAAGTTTTATAAAAATCATTACCACTACCACAAGGTATAACTCCAAGCATATTTTTAGAACCAACTATTCCATTAACAACTTCATTTAAAGTACCATCTCCACCTACACTGAAAATAATATTTTGGGAAAAACGATACTTTCTAGCTATCTTAGTAGCATCATTAGCACCACTAGTAAAATGAATCTCATAATCATATTTATTTTCTAAACAAACATTTTTAATATTTTGTACTACCTTTAAAGCCTTACCATTACCACTAGCTGGATTAACAATAAATATATACTTCATACTATCACCAATATAATTATATCAAAAAAAGACAAAATAAAAAATGTTGTTCTGTCATAACAACATTTTCTACTTGGAATAAAACTAATAAGCATATTGACAGATACATTTACTAGCCTCTATCATAATCCAATCAGTGTACACATCATCTAATAGCATGATAGATTATAAACACAAAATAATCTCTTACAATATCATGTACTATTTTCAAAAAAACCCGTACACCATATTTTAACTGAATTAGAACTTTCATTGTTACTAATTCACACAGCAATTATAGAATAATTTAAGCATCTCTATAATTACCATACCCTTGAAATCATTATTTTGTTTTTTGTTTATTCTATTAGACAATATTATAGTAACATAGTATTACTATATATGCAATACTTTTTTTAAAAAAAATTAATTTTTTTTA
>JAFSDH010000004.1 GCA_017436345.1 Bacilli bacterium | reverse complement strand
GTCTTGATTCATTAAAGAACGGATCATCAAAGAAACCTCCAAATATATCGAAATCATTTTTTCTTGGCATTAACATCATATATATCATCTTCCTTTCAAATTGCGTAGAGCCTTTTTAGGTAGCGCATAATTAATTATTAACACCTGTAAGATTTTCTCTTACGTATTAGTTATACCACTTTTAATTAGCGCTGTCAATGTGTAAGTGCTAATTAACTTGTTTTTATAAAAAAATTAAAGACAAAACTTATTTTCATTAAAGTTTACATCATAAAAAAAGAATATTTATCTCTTTGTTTAAAGATCTCATATATTAAACTCCTTAACAAATTGTAATTTGTTACTTAACCTTTTTTAAATCATATATCTCATCAACTACATCACAGACATTTGGAGAATGAGTTACTATAATTACACATTTACCTTCTTCATGAGCAAGTTTTTTAAATATATCTAATATTTCACTTTCAGTTTGTTTGTCTAGGTTTCCTGTTGGTTCATCAGCTACTATCATTTTTGGATTATAAGATAAACTTCTAGCAATTGCTACTCTTTGTTGTTCTCCACCTGATAGTCTTAAAACTTTACGATCAGCATAGCTTGATTTTAAACCTACACTTTCCATAAGCTCTTTTGCTTTCTGTTTTTTATTTTCTATTTTTTGTCCGCTTGCATCCATTGATAAAATAATGTTTTCACTAGCAGTCATATAAGGCAGTAAATTATAACTTTGAAATACTATACCAATTTGACTATTTCTATAAGTATCTAAGTTTATATCTTTTAAATTTTTACCATCAAATAAAATAGTTCCTTCAGTGCATCTTTCTAAACCACTAATTAAAGATAATAATGTAGTTTTTCCTGTTCCACTTCTACCTTTAATTGCATATATTTTTCCTTTTTCAAAGTCATAACTAATATCTCTTAAAGCATATTCATCTTCAGCGGCATCACTATATCTATAACTAGCATTTTGAATACTTAATATTACTTTATCTTTATCTATTTCTTTTTTTTCTGTTTTAATTACTTTTCCTTTAGTATCTTTTTCTTTTTGGTTAGATTTATTTTTATTGTTGCTTTTCCCCATGTTATGACCTCTCTTTCAATATTGTAAGTGGTGAGAATCTTTGAATACTTATCATTGATGCTAAACTACTTACAAAGACTAATGATAATCCAATAACAAGTAATTCCAATATAACTGTAATATTTACTACTGCATCTATTGAATCGTACGCTTGAATAGTAGGAACTCCTGACATTTTATTGAAATCCGGCATATTTCCACCACGATCTCCTCCTGGTCCTCCTGGCATTTCTCCTGGACCACCAAAGTTGTTTTGCATTTCATCTTTTGAATTTGTTGCACTTTCTATTTCGCTTGATAATAGTGAATTACTTACAGGTTTAGACATTGTTGCGCCTAATCCTGCTCCAATTATTAAAGCAATAAATGCTACCACTAATAATTCAGATGCAAATTGCATTGTTAATTTTAATTTACTAATTCCAATTGTTCTAAATACACCAATTTCATATTTTCTTTCTCTAATATTTATCATATTAAGAATAAATAATACAACTCCACCAATTAATAATGTAATGATTAAGAATGTTGTTGCAAATGATTTAACATTTTTAACTGATGAAACACCTGCTTCTGCAATTTCTTGGTTTGTTTCTACTATATATGTTTCATCTAATCCTTTTTCATATAATTCAGTTTGTATTGCTTCTGCATTTGCATAATCATCAATAATAAATGTTGGATTAACTGTTCCATCAATATTATCATTTTCAGTATCAATATTAACTAAAGCATCTGCATTTGTTACTATTGTATTTGCTGAATTAGAAAACATACTCATCATTGAGTCTTCTGATTCTTCATTATCTTCAAATATACCTATAATTTCAAATTCATATGTCTTACCATCTTCATCTTCTAATTTAATTTTATCATTCAAAGAAAGTTCATTATAAGACGCTAATTCTTCATTGATAAATACATAATTACCATCAAATGCTACATCCCAAGCATTGTCTGTAACTTCTGTCATAGTATAAGTTCCATTTATAAATTCACTCATTGATTCTACCGAGCTATAACCTGTCAAAGTAAAGTCCATTGATGATCCTCCCATTGGCACTCTTCCTCCACCAGGCATTCCACCAAATTTAGAATCAGTTTCAATTTCAGCTTTTTCAATATTATTACCATTTAAAGAAAAACTATATGTATAATAATAACTTTCAATATGTTTGGCTTCTGCAAAAGTTTTAACATCTTCAATTGTATAACTTGCAATGTTTTCAAACTTTTCTTTGGCTTGTTCTCTTCCTTCTTCTCCTCTTATATCAAAATCTTTCATCATTGTTTCTCTATCAAATGCTAAAGTCAATTCTTTATTATAAGCACTACTATAAGAATTAATTAAATCTGATGCTGTATTATTGATTGCTAGTGTTATTGTACAAGCACAGGCAATAACTAATATAATTGCACCAATTAAAACATTTCTACCTTTATTTCTAGTTATGGAAATCCAGGCATTTTTAAATATAAACATTTTCTATCCTCTCCTTTAAATATTTTAAGTTAGTTTAATTGATAATTCTTTTATTTCATTATCTCTTAACACTTTAACTTTTATTGTTTCTCCAATTTTATATTTGTATAATTCATATCTTAAATATGCAACATTCTTAACTTCTTTGCCATTTATTTCTGTAATTATATCTCCGCTTTTCATACCATCTTTTGATGCTGGAGAATCTTTTTCTATATCAATAACTATTACGCCAGAATTTATATTATTATCAGTTATATATCTTCTATAATTAATATAATTTCTAGCATCTTCCACATTTAACATAGATACTCCTAAATATGGATATGAACTTTTATTTCCACTAATAATTTGTTCCGCTTTTTCCATAGCCACTTCTATAGGAATTGCAAATCCTATTCCTTCAACTCCAGTTGAAGATATTTTTGCATTTACTACACCAATTACTTCTCCATTAGAATTAGAAATTGGACCACCACTATTTCCACTATTAACAGGTGAATCTGTTTGTAATACATTCATAATGTAATCTGATTGATAGGAATTAGATAAACTTACTTCAACCAATCTTTCTTTACCTGATAATATTCCACGTGTTACAGACCAAGAATATACATCTCCAAGCGGAGCTCCAACAACAAATGTTGTATCTCCAACTCTCATAGTATCACTATTTCCAATTTCTACGGCTTTATATCCTTCTTTATTTTCTACTTTTAATACTGCAATATCACTATACTCATCACTACCAACTAAAGTAGCATCAACTAAATCTCCATCAGTAAAAGTTATCTTAAATGAATTACCACCATCTACAACATGATGATTTGTAATTAAGTAAGCTTCTGATTCATTTGTTTTATAAATAAAACCTGAACCAGTACCGATAAGTTGATTTTGTTTGTAAGTAGATACAACTATTACGCTATCATAAACTTTTTCAACTGCATCAGCAATACCATTTTCAGTAATAGTTACATCTTTTTCTAATTTAGTTATAGTTTTACGAAACAAATTAGGATATTTATCAATAATTAAAAATGTTGATGTTATTCCCAATATAAAAGTACCTATAAATAAAAAACAAGTAGTTATTATTTTTGGTGCGTTTTTCAATTTAATCCCTCCTTACGTTTCTTGTTTCAAATTAATTCTATAATTCAAATATTAAAAAAACATTAAAATCAAACGACTTTAATGCTATTTTTATTTAAAAACTACTCTAAATGTAGTGAAATTGTCTTTAGAAAATGCTTTAATTTGCCCATCATGATTATTAACTATATTCTTTGCAATAGCAAGTCCTAAACCATATCTGTTTGAATCTCTATTTCTTGATTTATCACTACGATAAAATCTTTCAAAAATCTTATCACATTCATCTCTTGGTATATCTTTTCCATTGTTGATAATATCCAGTAATATATTATTCTTATCTTTGTATAAACTAACTTTTATTACACTATTTTTATAACTGTGTTTTATTGCATTATCAATTAATATGCTTACTACTTCATCAATTTCAGTTTTGCTACATTTTAACATTATATCTTTTTCAATTTCTGTATTTATACTAACATTATTTTCAAATGCTAAACTTTCAAACACTAATGCTCTTTTTTCTACTATTTTAGATAAATTATTCATTGTATATAATTCCTTATTAGTACCACTTTCAGATTTAGACAAATCTAATAATTTAGTAATCAAATTATTCATTCTATCTGATTCTGATTTCATATTGTTAATATACTTTTCGTTTTTCTTATTTACTTCAATACAATCAATGCTAGCCATCATAACTGCAAGTGGGGTTTTAAGTTCATGTGAAGCATCTGCAATAAAATCTTTTTGTTTATTAAATGTTTCTTCAACTGGATCGGTAATCCATTTTGTAATTTTCTTTGATACATAATAAACTAACATTTCAGATAACCCTAATAAGATAATAGATATTAAAAGTAATGATGATAATCTATATCTAATATTTGATGTATCTACGATAACTAAATATTCGCCTGACCTAAAATTATATGATATATCACTAAAATATAATGAGTTTATTTTTATATTACTTTTATAATTATTTGCAATAATTCTATTTGCCTTATTAATTATTTTATTATCAAAACTATTTTCATTATGACTGATTTTATGAATTATATTATTGTTTCTATCCAATATGAATGTATAAAAATCATAATCCATTATTATCTTATCATTTAGATCTTCAAACATTATATCTTGGTTAATTGGTTTTCTATTTGGGCCACCAAAAAACATCATATTCATCCTTGTTAGGTTGGTTTTTATGCCGTTATATTCTTTACTATAACTTTGAACATTAAATGTTATTATTGATATCACTATAAATAAAGAGATAATTGAGAATATTGTATAAAAAGTTTTTTTCTCTAATTTTTCCATTTATGCCTCCAACTTATAACCCATACCACGAATAGCTTTTATAGTAACATCTGAATCTATTATTTTTAATTTTTTTCTAACAAATGATAAATATGCCTCAAGATTATTTGATTCAAAATCTGTATCAATCCCCCAAATCTTATCATAGATTTGTTCTTTAGATATTATTTGATTTGAATTATTCATTAAATATTCAAGTATCATTAACTCTTTATAAGAAATATTTATTGATTCATTATTTTTAATACAACTAATAGTAGAAGTTCTTACATTTAATTCTATATCTCCAAATTTTAAAATGTCTTTATTTATATTTTTTTCGTTATTTCTTAATTGTACATTTACTCTAGCAATTAATTCTTCCATATGAAAAGGTTTAGTTATATAATCATTTGTGCCATTTTCAAATCCTATCAATTTATCATCTAGTGATGATTTAGCTGTAAGCATGATTACTTTTGTATCTATATTGTTATTTCTAATTTCTTTTAATATTTCTATACCATTAATTTTAGGTAGCATTATATCTAATACAATAAGGTCATAAACTCCACTTAAAGCATTGTCTAAACCTTCTTCACCATCTAAAGATATATCAACATTATATTTTTCTTTTCTTAGTTTAGTTGCAATAATATCAGCTAAACTAAATTCATCTTCAACAACTAATATCCGCAAAGTAATCACCACCTAGATTTATTATAAAATTTTAAAATTAAAGAAAGATTAAAATTTTTAGTTTACAAATTACTATTTATATGTCTATTTAATCATATTATATCATATTTTTTAGTATATTTTTAAATAAGGGTTAGCTTGCAACATCGCCTTGAAAAAGATATGCAAATTTAACCTATTTTTTGATTGTTTTTCGATATTTTTTGTTATTTTATCAATTTATTTATAAAAATGTGTAAGATTTAAATATTAAAAACCTTTGTATTATAAGGATTTGTGAATGGGGTTAAATAAATCAAGCTAAAGCGGTTAATCGTCTTTTTATCTTTATATACTTTAACATTATCTGTTTTTGACATAATATCACTTCTAATTCCACATCGTTATAACATAAAAGAGTAGATTTCTTTACTCTATGTATTATTTTTTATTAATCTAAACAAATGATTCTGGTAGTGTACTTCCACCATCAATTACTAGACCATGTCCTGTTACATAACTCGATTCATTTGAAGTTAAGAAACATGCTACTTCAGCAACTTCTTCAGGATCCCCTAGACGTCCCATTGGGATAGCTTTTGCTGCGGCATTTAATGCTGCGTCTACTCCGCCTTCTACTCCTTCATATACTTTTCTAATCATTGGTGTATCAATTACTCCCGGAAGAATTGCATTTACTGTAATATTACTTGAAGCTAGTTCTGATGCTAAAGCTTTTGTAAAAGCCATAACTGCACCTTTTGTTCCAGCATAAGCAGAAGAACCTGGATCACATACCATAACTCCTGTTACTGATGAGAAGTTTACAATTTTTCCATATTTCGCTTCTTTCATATATGGAGCTGCAGCTCGACATGAGTTCCATACTCCAAAATAATTTATATCAATTTCTCTGTGAGCTTCTGCATCAATTGAATCATCTGTAAAATCTGTAAATACTGCAACACCTGCTGCATTAACAACAGCATCAATTTTTCCGTATTTATCAAATACCTCTTTATAAATTTCTTTTAGTCTTTCTCCATCACGAACATCAGCTTGATATCCTGTTACTTCATATCCTTCGTTTCTTAATTCTTCAGCATAAGTCATTACTTCAGGTGAAAAGTCTATAATATTTACTTTTGCTCCATATTCAGCCATTTTTTTAGCAGTAGCTTTTCCCATACCGCTAGCAGCGCCTGTAACGATAGCTATTCTGTTTTCTAATTTTTTCATATTTATCTCCTTTTCAATATATAAGTATTTTATCCTATATATGTTAATTTCATTTTATCATAGATAAATAAATAAAAGAACTTAAAATAAGTTCTTTTATTATATTATAAATTACTTGACCAATCTTTTATTTTGTTCTTTAGTTTTGGAGAAATTGATTTTTTGAATGATAATTTATATTCTTTCTTAAAATTCATTATGCTAGATTCACCATCTACATCTCTTAAAACATGGTTAACTTGTTCGGGTATATAAATAGTAACATCATCTAATGATGATAATTCATCTAAAACTCTGTAGTTTGCTTGAATATCTGATTTACCAGTTATTGCTAATACTTTACCTTTATAAGCCTCTAACAATTTAATATAATCTTCTTTAGTTAAAGCATTATGTTCTTTTATATATTTAGAAGGCATTATGCTACCTCGATAGAAAAACGTATCTTTCTTTGTTTCTTCTGCTTTTGAAAAAAATTCAGAAACTTGTTTTTCTATATTTTCTTTTTTTAATGTTTTTCTTAAAAACCAACCTAATATTCCTTTCATATCTTTTACTTGATCTAATACTAAATAATTTTGATACATCATAGCATCTTTAAGACTCATACCAGCACCCGCTAATAAAACAATTCCTTTTAAATCTAAATCTTCATTTTTAGTTAAAAGTGTTGCTATCATTGCGCCTTCACTATGACCGCAAACTACAACTTTTTCTTCATCTATATAATCTAACTTTTTGGCATAATGAATAATATTAGCCGCATCATTAACTAAATCACTTAATCCGAAATTTAATCCTTTTACTTTTGATTCGTGTGTTCCTCTTTTATCATATCTAATACATACATATCCTGCATCAACAAACATATCAGATAATTCTTTATATATATTTGATTTAAAACCAATACTATTTCCATCTCTGTCTAATGAACCTGTTCCTGATATTAATAATACTAACGGTCTTTTTTCATTCTTATCTTGATATGCAATAGTAGCACCAATATTTATATCACTAGAAATAGTTATTCTTTCTTCGTTAATCATTTCCATTACCTCCTGATGTAACTTTTTTATTCCAAGAATATTTATTACATTCTGGACATTTCATATATCTAGTTCTTCCTAAATGCATTGCAAAAAAAACGCTTTTAAATGTTGGAATATATTTATGATTACAATGTTTACAAACATAATAACCTACAGTTTGTTCAATTCTAATAGCAAAAGGTAATGCTACTAAAAGAGGTATAAGACTAGTTAAAATAATTACAGTTGATAACCATTCTTCCATTTCTACAAAACCAACTATAATTGTAGAAGTTATTAAAGGTAAAACACATAAACTCCCCAACAATATTTCTATAAAGAGTAATTTCTTCTCATACTCTTCTTTTTGTTTTAACATTTCTAATAATTTTATTTCTGCACTTTTATCACAACTATTTTTATCAATTAACTCACCGCTTAAGAGTTCGTTAACTGTTATTTTTAAAATATTACATAAATCTTTCATAATAGAAGCATCAGGTAATCCTTTCCCAGTTTCCCATTTGCTTACAGCCTTATAAGTAATGTTTAACTTTCCAGCAAGTTGTTCTTGTGTTAATTTTTGTTTTTTTCTACAACTAGCTATAAATTTACCTATTTTTTCTTGATTCATAAATTAATATCTCCTTTCAAGTATAATTGTATAAAATAAATATTTATTTTTACAGCCACTATTAGTAGAGTTTAACTAATTACGATTTATCTCATTGATATTATATAATAAAATTACGTATAAAATATTATCTTTATAAAAGAGTAGATTTTTCATCTACTCTTTTTTGTTTTTCTTCTTTTTTTCCTATTATTTATTTTTTGATAAATTATACTAGCTATAGCCATAATTACAATCTCTAAAATTATAACTTGCCATTGTTTTAATATTAATATATCGGCAATTGCTTTTGAGTAAGTTATCATACCAATTGATATCATTTTTGAAAAGAAAGCAACTGGTAATATGATAGATAATTTAATATTTCCTAAAGCTGAACCAACACAGATTATTTCATCAGGAATAACCGGAATTGCAAATAATAAACCAGTTGTTAGAATCGGATATTTTGACATATATCTTTGATATGCTTTAAAGTTTGGTGATTGTTTAAGTTTTCTTAAGAATTTCTTACTTAAGAAATGTGTAATTTGATACATGAATATTATACCTATCATAATTCCAACCATTCCAATTATAAAGGTTTTAGTTGGACCTAAACTAAGTGTACCAGTTAATATCGTTGTTGCTTCTGGAACTGGCAAACAGATTGGTTGTAATATACATAATATGAAAAATATTAAATGTTCCATTCCATCACCTTTTTATTCTTAACTATTTTATTATAACATATTTTAAAATAATTAAAATATTTCATTAAATAAAGCGTGTAAACCTTTTAATAATTTACACGCTTTTTGTCTTATTATATAAAATTTTAACTATTTAATTTGCAACTTCTCTATCTTTTTTTAGATGTTTGATTTTTTATCGAAGAAATATTTTCTGGTAGTGTTTCTAAATTTGGAGTTGGACTATCTTCTCTTCCTATTAAATAGTTTATATATGATTCTGGTAATATAAAGAATCCTTCATTATTGAATAATATTTTATTACCTTGATTTAATCTATTTGCAGTATCTAAATCATAATCAAAGAAGTCTTCTTTGGTTCCTCTTTTAACAATAACACTTGTTACATCATCAAAACTAAATATATCATTATCTTTATCGTAAACTAAAGTGAGTTGATGTTTTACTTCTGTTCCATCATCGCATATAAGACAATGTGATTTAATGCCAACTTGTTCTAATAATAATTTGTAATATTGACTAATAGAATTACATATTCCTTTATTTGTATTTATAACATCGAATAATTCTTGAGCAGGGTTTCTTGTAATTTTAGTCTTATTTATTTCACAATCTATTATTTTATCTAATAACTCAAAATCATAACTCAATTCATTTGTTAAATAATCAAAAATAATACTTCTTTTTTCATAATCACTTAATAAATAAAGATTATGGCCTATAAATATATTATTTATTGTTTGTGATAATTTTTTTTCTAAATTTTCCATTGTATCATACCTTTTTATTTATTATTATAAAAATATATTTTATCTATATTACCAGTTACATTTATATCATCAATTATTTTATCGTTATAGAAGATCACAGAACCTAGGATAGTTCCACCACCTTCATTTTCTTTTATATCTTTATTTTTTGAAATATTTTTACATTTCCTTTATAACTTTGCGGAGATATTGGACTAGGATGATAAATGGGTATTACGCGATATCCATTTACTATAAATTCTTTACCTACAATATCACTAAACTTTTTATAATTAATATCAAGAATTGTCCTTGTTGCAGCATCTCCTAATGATAGTATTAGTTTAGGCTTAATGATAGATAATTGATTTAAAAGATACTTTTTACAATTATTACTACATATTTTTAAATATTTTCTATCTTTGGGAAAACATTTTATTGCTTCTATAAAATAAGTATCCTCTAACTTTAAATTAACTTCATCTAATAGTTTTTGCAATATTACTCCTGATGGTAGTAATTTATGATTAATATCATACCAAGCAACACCGCTTTTTCGCCAGCCATTGTTTGCAGGTGCTTCTCCTAATATTACTACATCGTTTGTTTTACCGATTGATACCGTTTTACTATTTGGGAATTTTTCAACCATATCACTACATAAATGACAATTATATACATCTTTATCTATTTCTAATAAATCCATAAACGCTCCTATATATATAAACAATTATATAAAATATTCTTATTTTTATCAAATAAAATACTTATAAAAAAAGTAAGTTTATACTTACTTTTTAATCAAGATATTCAATTAAATCACTAATATCATTTATTATATGATCAACATGTTTGTCAAGATTACCTTTAGGATCAATTGCAAACTTTTTATCAGCTAGTGATAACATCTTTATATCTACAGCGGAATCTCCTATACCATAAATTATTTTTTCATCATCTTTAAACTTTTCAATTATATTTAAACAGTTTTCATATTTAAAATTTTCACTTTTATATTTACTTTCATTTATACCAGTAATTACACCATCAACAATATCAGGATCACTACCAAAGACATATGTTATATTCAATAATTCTTGATAGTATTTTAATACCGGTAAAATACTTCCTGAAGAAATAATTGTAATATATCCTTTTTCATTTAAAACTTTGAATAATTCTACTACCCCATTTCTTAGATAGTTCTTTTTTCCTAATTTTTCTTCTATTTCTTTATTGGTTACGCCTTTTAGAAAGTTTACTCTCGCGCATAAAGCTGTAATTACACCATCTTTTCTACCATTTATCACTTCATCGTTTATCTTTTTTGATTCTTTTTTCTTCCCAACAATATCGCATACTTCATCTAACATGTCCTGAGTAGTTAATGTTCCATCAAAGTCAAATATAAATATTTTTTTCATATTCTTCACCTATTTACTACTAATTTATTTTATTTAAATCACCATTTATTATAGTAGGATTAAATCCTTTTATTTCATCAAGTAACATATTATCTGGGAAATCATTCATCATATATATTTTTTTATTTTGCATAAAGGCTTCATACATTTCTAAGAAAGTAGAAGCTCCTATATAATTTTCATACTTTTCTTTATTTTTTTCTTTAGTATAATTTAATACTAATATTGCATCTACTTTACTAATATTTTCTCTACTTTCATAATACATTCTTTTAAAGAAATCTAAATATTCGTGTTTAGTCATTTTTTTATTATCATCATTTGTAACTGGTGCATCATAACAGTTAGGCATATTAACTTTGTGACCTTTTTCTTGCAGATTTTTAGCAATATTATCAATTTTATTATAAAAACTAGTTGAACAAACTATTAATATTTTCATTATTATTCCTCCTAACTAATCAAATTATAACATAAAAGAGTAGTTTCATAACTACTCTTTTTAACTGCCAATAATTCTTTTATATAATTTATTTTTAGCTATTGTTTTATATTCTCCTGTTTCTTCAATTTCCCCTTCGTTTAATAAAACAATGTTATCAGACATTTTTAATACTTGATCATTTTTATCAATTATTATAATTGTATGTTCTTCTTTCATCTTATTAAGTATTTTAAGTACAACTTTCCTACTTTCATTATCTAAAGAACATAATATTTCATCAAATATCATTATTCTAGTATTTTTAAGTAAGATACGCGCAATATTAAGTAGTACTTTAGTATTTGGTTTTAAAGTATCATCATTACTATTTAAAACGGTGTCATAACCATATTTCAATTTAGAAATTTCATCGTGAATATTTAACTTTTTACACATATATACAATCTCTTCAAAATTATCATTTACAATATTTAAATTATCTTTAATGCTTATATTTAAAAATCTATCACTTATGTCAATACATGAAACTAAATTATAATAATAGTCAAAATCAATATCAGATATTGGTAATCCACCAATTGTAATTGTACCTTCGTGTTGAGAGTTAAGTTTTAATAACAAATCAACTACACCACTTTTACCACTGCCAACTAATCCTGCGATAGAATTAATCGAGTTACTATTAATATCGAAAGACACTCTTTTTAATCTTGGGTTTAATTTATCTCCATATAATACATTATTGAATTTAATATTTAAATTTTTAAATTTATATTTTTTATCTAGCAATAATTTTTCGTGACTATATATAATTAATTGATAGAATCTATTTTCTGATACTTTTAATTGTCTTATACCTATATTTATAGTAGCAAATTCACTAAATCCATCTACTAATTGTGTGAAGTAATTATAAATAATTAATAGTGAACCCATCTCCATTTTACCTACTGTTATTAAGTAGATTCCGTATATAAACATTCCCCAACGACAAGCTTCAATTAACGCTAATACTGAAAATTTAAATACATCTTCTCCAACTCTTTGATTTAAATAAGATTTAGAGTATTTCTCTGTAGAATCTTCAATTCTATTTTTCATTGGGGCAAAGATATTAAATGATTTAATTTCTCTAATACTTAATAAAAATTCATTTATAATTGTATTTCTATTATCAAAATTT
Source organism: Bacilli bacterium (assembly GCA_017436345.1). Classification (GTDB taxonomy): domain Bacteria; phylum Bacillota_I; class Bacilli_A; order RF39; family UBA660; genus RUG11788. Next base: position 322,442 of record JAFSDH010000004.1, on the reverse strand, counting down.
ACAGATTTTTTTTGATTTAATTGCTCGATTTTTTTGCTTGATAGGAAGATAACTCCTACTGATATAATTCCCATAATAACACCAGCAATTCCGATATAAAGGTCAATCATAAAGAAATATACAAATATGATTAATACTTCAAATATTCTTATTAAGCGCATAATTAAATTACAATAAAAATCAGCCATAATATTTATATCTGTACTCATTATATTTAAAAATTCTCCAACATTAAAACGAGATAGACTGTATAGAGAGTTATCAAATACTTTATTTACACCTATTTTAGTATAATTATCGTACATTGAGTTATATAATTTATGCCATGAATAAGTACATATAATATCAAATATTCTAAAGATAATAACGGCAAATATAGCACCTATTGATATCATGATAGCATTCTTATAATTACCATTGGTTACTTCGTCTACTGCAGCACTAAAAAGTATTGGTGTAATCATGGCAATTGCACGATAAATTAAAGAACATGTAAGACGAAATGCTATATATTTTTTAGATTTTTTTAAAACAATTTTTGTTGCGTCACTTGGTTTATTCATAATATTACTTCCTTTTTATTTTCTATTACAACTTCAAAATTATATCACAACTTATTTTTTTTACTAGTAGTAAAATAAACTTTTTTTAATTAAAAAACAGTTAAAAATTTAAACTGTTTTTTCGTTCTTTTTTCTTCTTATTTTTATAATAATTACTAGAGTAAAGATTAATGAAATAACTATTATACCAATTATTATAGGTAGTATATTTTCACTATCTTTATTACTTTTTTCTAAAAAAACATATTCATCATTTTCATACGAAAGAAGTGCTAGTTCACCTTTATTATTAATTCCATAAACAATTAACTTTTCATAACCATATTTTTCTGATGAATAACATGTCATTATTTGGTCTTTTATAAATGTTTTGTATGGTGATAGATTATAAGATGATGATTTATATTCTTCGATTTGGTATGGGATAATATAATATATTTCTTTTTCTAGTTTCATTTTATGGAGATAATACGACTTATAATTGTTTTTTTCATCAACTGCTACAAATTGATAATTATAATCTTCATCTGATATTTTTATCATTTTTAATGGACCATTTTTATATGCTTCAACAACTAATCCGAATCCATCTAATTTATCTTTTACAAATCCTTCTGGTATTTCATTTTCTTCTGCTTCTACTAAATAGTATTCTTTATCTTGAAATAATACAATTATGTTTGATGGATAAGCATAAACAATAGTAAAAGATAAAAAGATAGATAATATAAGTAGTATATTCTTTAATATTATTTTCATATTATTTACCATTTTGATTTATACTGTACATTTCTTTTTGATAGTATAAAGTTCTTAATTTATCTAAACCTAGATCATCTTCATTTAAATTAAATCCATAAGAATTTAATTCTTTTATTAGAAGGATTCTTTGTTCTTCTTCGCTATATTTATAATAATCAGGATTATCATAATATACGACTAAACCTATATCTTTTATATCTTGAATTTGTATTTTACTTTTCATTGTACTATTGCAATATTGAAAATCTATTTTAATAGTATCAAAAACTTTTTTATATCCTTCAGAAACTAGTTCTTGTTCTTTTTTTAATAAGTCGTCTTCGTTTTGCTTTTCTTTATTTATTCCATTACTATTTCTTAGTCTTATACAAGCATTTTTCATTTGGCTTTCTGATAAACCCTCTAGATTATTTTTAGTATAATATATATCATGCGTTATACAAGAATAATCTAAATGCAATCCATTTTTTGTAAGAAGGTCATGATAATATATTAAATTTTTATCAAGTTTCATACCAATTTCTACTACTATTTCTGTCATTTTATTACCTCTTTTACTTTTTTATTAATTTTTTTACTGCTTTATTCATATCATCTTTAGTTAATCCAAATCTATTATTTGTTTTAATTAAATATTCTTCGTATTTACCCATATCATTATCATCATCTAATATAATAAAATTAATTTCTCTATTTAATGAATTTATAAAAGCTTCTATTTCTTCTCCTCTTTTACACCCTAAAATAGGTATATATCCAATTACTTTATCATCCAAACCATATTCTTTTAATTTACTTAATAATATTGTTCTACCTTCTTCATCTTTTCTCCAAGTTGAAGAAATAACTATTTTAGAATTAGTCGTTTCGACTAATTCTTTTAAATTATCAAGACATTTTTCATCAAAAGGATATGCATAGCCAGAATGTGGTTTGTGAGTTTGTTCATATACTTCAATAAGTTTTCTTTGTGAGTTTAATACTCCATCCACATCTAAAAAAATAATTTTTAATATTTCTTTCATAATCTTTATAAATTTATAAAATTACTATATTCTTTTATAAAATCAACTAAACTTTCACATAATTTTTTTATATTATTTGGTTTATCTAAATTACGATAATTACTATTTATTTCTAATTGAATAACATCAACATCCTTAATATTGTATAAATACTGAGTAATTGCTCCGCCTTTGAATGGGTCATTATGTTTTATATTCGTTAATCCATTATTTATAAAGGCTTTTTCTAATTCTTTAATTGTTGAATAGTCCGCGCTTAAGTTATTTAAAGTACCAAATTCAACATCAAAATCACGTTCTTTTCGAGCACCATGTAAATCAAGCACTAATTTTATATTATGTGCTTTTATTAAGTATATTAATGTATTTTTAAAATCATCATGATTATCACGATTAGCATCTAGGCCAGTATCAGTTATTTTGATTAAACAATATGTATCTAATAATTGATGTAGATATAGAGCAATTGCTTTTGTATAAACTTCTTTTTGCTTGATTTCATCTTTTTTTATTTGTTTCATTGTATGCGGAGCAGTAATTAAGATAGGAATCTTACCATTACCAATTATAAAGTCGCTATCAAAATCTGTTTGTTCTAAATGATTTAATTCATCAATAATATCCATAATATCACTACTTTCTTTTTACTTTGATAAATAAAAAATATGGTTTATCAAACTGATTTATATATTTAGGATTTTGTTTAATCATTTGTTCGGTAGGTATTGGTTCTTTTAATTCAATTATTTCAAAGTATTTAATTAATGTATTAATAATATAGCTAAAGTTTCGATGATATTTTATTACTTCACAATTATTCCAATTTACTAATCTTTTTCCATTTTCGTTATAATTGGATAATAAATAATATTTTTTATTTCCAATAGCTATTTTTGTTTCGTTATTGCATTCTTCGTTTAAAATTGTACCAGTTCCTACTGGATTTTCTTGAGAAAAAATAAAATAACCATCCTTTTCTAGAAGATTTGAAACATCTTTACATAGTTTATCAAAATCTTCGACATAATGTACTGCTAAGGAGCTTATTACTAGATTAAATTTTTCTTCTAATTTATTAATATCTTCCATAGACATAACTTTATAATCTATTTTATCATTTTTATTGTTATTCTTAGCTATTTCTATCATATTTGTCGATATATCTATACCTAATACTTGTTTCGCGCCATTATCAATAAAATATTTGCAGTTTTCTCCGTATCCACATCCTAAATCTAATATCTTCATATCAGTTAAATCTGGCAACATACTTCTTATTGTTGGTATTTCAATTACATCATTAGCATTATGTCCCTTTTCATTATTTCTCATATCATCATATTTTTGAAAAAAGACATTATTATCATAAATATTTTGTTTCATTTACACCTCTTATTTATTACCAATTATTACTTTACCATCTAGATTACAGATATAACAATCAGGTAATTTATCTTTGATATATTTTAGACTTTCCATATCTTTTTCTAGTTTTCTTCCAACAAAAACCCCTTCTATTAATCTTGGAGGTAGACCAAAGATAATTGCTGTTTCTCGATCTGTTGTTAAAGCTGTTTTATTTTTCCTTTCAACAAGGAACTTGTCATAATAACGGTAATCAACAAATTCTCTTAAACTTTCATCATCTAAGTCGATATTCCATACATCGTTTTGATACATCTCTTTAGCGGCGTCACTATCCATATTTAGAATGAACGCGATTTGTCTTTTATTTGCTACCAGACTAGGCATAAATCTAATTTCTTTTGTTTGATCCCCCCAATACATCCAAATATCTTCTTGATTGTTAATGTTTTCTGTGTATTCGTCAAATTTATGATATGGAATTAATTCTGTTATTTCTTTTGAACCTGGTCCTCTACCAATTGTATAGGTAATTGTAAAACCACTATATTTTTTTATATAATCTATTAATTTGCAATCTTCTTTTATATCCCACATACCAATACTATTTTTAATTTTATTAGGTGTAGATTTAGTGGTAAAGTCATTTCCAATGAATCCATTTTCAACTGTCCAATCAAAATTTTCCATATAACCTGGAATTCCGTGTAGATGTGTTCCTTTTTTTAGGATTACTTCTTCTCCAACTTCGTATTGTTTTTTATTTATGTCTTCTTTTTCATAATAAAGATCGATTTGTCTTAAGACAATATCTAGAGCCTTGGATTTAAATGTTTCTTTAGCATATTTTATATATTCATCTTTTTTCATATTTTCACCTTTATTCTATTTGTCTTTACAATATAATTTAAATTCATTTTTTTAAAAAAAGCAACTATAGCTTAAAATATTTTTATATAAATTACTAAATAGAAAAAGAATAGTATAACACTATTCTTTTTTACCAAAACGATTAAATGGGAAAAGTGTATATGTAGCTTTTCCTTCAATATCACTTTTCTTAATTAAACCAATGCTTCGACTATCTAATGATACTTCGCGATTATCCCCTAAAACAAAATAATATCCATCTTCTATTTTGCTAATTTCAAAATCTTCAGTTGATGTATTTCTATCGAGATATTCTTCAGCATAAGCTTTTTCATTTATATATAATATATTATCTTCTATTTTTACTTTATCACCAGGAAGACCAATTACTCTTTTAATTATATATCTTCCTTCGTGTTTAATTACAACTATATCAAATCTTTTTATATCAGATGTGTAGTATGTATATTTATTTAAAATCATGACATCACCATCTTTTAATGTTGAGTCCATTGAATCTCCATTAACAATGATTGGTGAGAAAACGTATGACTTTATTAATAAAATTATTACAATTATTAATATATAAGGAATATATTCTTTTACTATTTTTTTAAATTTATCCATATATAAACTAAAAAATAAGGCATGTTGCCTTATTTTTGTCCTCTTTCTTTAATTCTGTATTGACCAACAACATTTCTTAAGAAATTTAATTTAGCTCTTCTTACTTTACCTTTCTTAACAACTGTAATATTAGCAATCTTTGGTGAATGCATTGGGAAAATTCTTTCTACACCAACACCATATGATACTTTTCTAACTGTAAATGTTTCAGAAACTCCTCCACCTTTACGAGCTATTACTGTACCTTCAAATGCTTGAATTCTTTCTCTTTTTCCTTCGATGATTTTTACATCTACTCTTACTGTGTCCCCAACTCTAAATTCTGGAATGTTTGGGTTCATTTGTTTTTCTGTAATTTTATCAATTACGTTTGCCATGATATCTCTCTCCTTTTCTATTTCAAATGATCATAAATTACTATCCAGCGGATCACTGCAATTAATTATAACATATGCATTTTATTTATGCAACATATATTTTTATTTACTTTTTCTTTTGGTTTTAACATTAGCTAATTCTTCGCTATTAGTATTATTTATTATTCTAATCGGACCATTAGTTATTATTTTCAAACTACGATCTCCTAAATATAATGTTCCAATATTTTTTCCTTCTTCTTCAGATAATACAATTATAGGTGGATTAGATGTATTCCCTGTATCAAAAACAATTTCTGCTTCTTTATCATATTGTTCTTTAACTTTAGCTAGGTTTTCAAATCCTAATCCTTTTGTTTCTAATCCTTTTTTTATTTCACTTTCAATTGCTGGTCTTATTGTCTCTTCATAATTTTTTATAAAGTAGAATGCTTCTTGGTTATCTTTTATTCTCTTCTTTGAACCATGTCTTGTTTGTTTTTCATATAAATTAAAGCTAGAAGAGTCCCAAGAGTATGATTGTAAACCTATTTTTTTTTCATTTACAACTAATGCTTTAGAATCTCCTTCTTTATATAATCTATCTAAATGAATATATATTTCTTCAATTTCTGCTGTTTCCCATAAAGAACGAATATCATCAAGAATTAAAAACATAGATTTTTCTATTTCTTTTATTTCTTTTTCTGTAAAGTTTAACCTTGCCATTATATCACACTACTTTCTTTTTACTTTAGCCTGTTCTGGAGTTTTAAAATCTATCTTAGCAGTAGATATAACTCGTAATGCTAAATTACCGAATTTTAAAATTCCAACATTTTCACCGTTTTCATTTGATACTTCTATTCGATGTTCATTATTTGCATCAGGTAACTCTATTTCAATTGTTGCTTGCGTATCTAATTTTGTTAATATTTTGTCTGCGCTTTTAATGTAAACATTTTTTTCTTTAATAGCCTTTTCTATTTCACTAACAATATCATTTCTGATTTTTTCATAGTTTTCAATTAAAGATAAATCAACAGGGAAAATTTTTAAGTGTTTTTTTCTTTTATGTTTTCCTTTTTCATATAATAAAATTGTTTCATCTTGATGATTATTCTTAAATATGAACCCGTTTTCATCCATAACAAAATACCATCCATAATCTTTATATCCTTCAAAACTTTCTGGTATACCATCAAGTTCAACTGGTATTTCTAATTTTTTTACAGCTCCTAAATTCCATAGTGATTCTAAATCTTCAATAATAGTATTTAAGGTTTTTCTAAATTTTCTTATTTCTTCTTTGGTAAAGTCTGTTTCGTACATTATTTTCCCCTCTTTTTTGTTTTAGTTATTTCTTGTGGTTTATTTACTACTTCGATTTCGCTATTTGTTATTATTCTTATTGTTTCATTTCCAAATCTTATTTCACCTATTTTTTTACCATCTTCACTACTTAATTCAATAGTTCTTTTATTATTTGTAGAATTAAACTCTATTTCAATTGTTGTATCTCGTTGATACATATCTTTTAATTTTTTTATTTTCTTTATAGCGTTTTCTTTATTTTTAGACTGCGTCATAGCTTTATGCTCTATTCCTGGTCTAATTTGATTATACATGGTTAAGAAGTCGCTTAATAACATATAATTATGAATTCTAGGTATGGTTTTGGTTTTACCATTTTTTTCTAAAATCATTCGATAGTCGCTATACTTTAAATATAAAACAATATTTTTAGAAGTAATTGATAATAAATAATCATTACCATAATCTCCTCCTATTTTAAAGCCGTATGACATTTCTTCTTGACATGAAATATTATATAAATCTCTTAAATCTGTTGTTATCGCATCAAGAGTTTCAATCATTAACTTTTGTTCTTCTTTAGTATAAAGAGTACTCATATAATCCCTACTTTCTTTTTATCTTAGGTAATTCTTGTTTAGTATTTTGATCGACTAAGGTAATCGAACCTGTTGTTATTATTTTAATAGAAGTGTCTTTAAAATTTAATATTCCTATATTTTTACCATTTTCAGTTGTTACTTCAATTGGTAATTGATTTTGGGAAGTTGATGTTATTTCAATATTAGTTTCATTATTCAGTCTATTTACTAAATTTTTCATATATTCTAATGTGTCTTTTTTTTCTTCTAAAGCTTTTCTTATTCTAAGAACAATATCTTCTCTAATTTGTTCGTACTCTTTTAAAAAGATGATGTCAGCTTGTCTAATAGTTAAATATTCTTTTAATTTACCATTTAATTGAAATTCAGCAAAAGTATAGGTATGGTTTCCATTTTTTATATAAAAACCTGTTTTGTCCATAACAAATATCCAGCCATTTTGGGGATAGTTATCTTCTGTATTTTCTATTCCTTCTAAAATAGCTGGAACTTTTATTTCATCTTTAGCACCAATATTCCATAAATCATTTAAATCTTTTATCACGGCTTTTAGTGTCTTTTCAAATACTTTTATTTCTTTTTTACTATATTGTAAATTATCCATACTATCCCTACTTTTGTTTTACTTTTACAGATTCACTTCTTTTATCTATAAATTTAATATCTCCTTTAGTAATAAACTTTATAATTTTATCTCCAAAGTCAATAGTTCCTATTGTTTTACCATCTTCATTTGTTACAACTAATCCATGTTGATTATTAGTACTTGGTAAATCTATTTCAATTTCAGTTTCTTTTTTAAAACGATTGTACCATTCATCTATTTGATTAATTTTTTTATCTTTACCAGTTAAATATTTTCTTGTTTCATTTAAAAAGCTAGTTCTTATTTGATCGTAATTTTCAATGATTGGAACTAAAATATCATTATCTTTTGTACCTAATTTTATTTTGTCTTTCTTTTTATGACCAATTGGATAATTCTTTCGTTTTTTTAAATAACCTTCTCCTCCAAACATATAATCATAATCACTATAAAATTTACTGTAAGTGCGTAGCGTCAATCCTTTTTTATCAATAGTTAAATAACTGGTATATTCTATACCTAAATAACGAGTCTCTATAGTTACTGCTTCAGGTTGAGCATTTTCCCATAAAGTAATTAAATCATTTACTATAAATTTGATTGTTTCTTCTATCTTATTTCTTTCTTCTTGACTATATAATACATCCATTAATAACGCCCCTTAATTTTTACTTTTGATTCATGGTGATTAACAACTTTAATCTCTCCATCTGTAACTATTTTTACAATGCTATTTCCAAAATCTAATATTCCTACATTACGACCATCTTCACTTGTTAAAACTAATTCTTGTTGGTTCATTGTTTTAGGAAGTGTTACTTCGACTTCTGATTCTTGAATATATCTTCTTTTAACACGATTTAGTTCTTCTAAACCATACTTTTTAATTTCTAAGCCTTTTTTTATTTCAGATTCTACTTCTCTTCTTATTTTTTCATATGATTTGCATATTTCAAAAGCTAATCTTATATCAGTGGTTAAAATACTTTGTCCAAAAGAATTTACTTTTTCTAATAAATATCTATCATCATGGATAATATCAGTTATCTCAATTCTTTTATCATCCATTCGTAAATAATAACAATCCCTATAACTTTGAACTTCATATGGAAGAGTTATTTCAATTTCTTGTGTTTGCGATAATTTCCATAATTCTCTTAGATCTTTTGTGATTACCCTTAATGAACTTATAATTTCTTTTTTTTCATCTTTAGTAAAACTTATTTTTGTCATATTACACCTATCTTACTTTAACTTTAGCTTCTTCTGGTTTGTTTGATAAAATGATATTTCCTTTTACAATAATTCTTATTGTTCCACTATTCATTTTTATTTCACCAATACTATTACCATTTTCATGTTTTAAATCGAATGAATAAGGGTTCATCGTTTGAGGTAAATCTAACTCTATAGTTGCTTCTTTTGAATATTTATCTTTTATAGCGTTTAATTCTTTCATTCCACGTTCTTTATTTGATAAAGATCTTGATATACTTCCTTCTAATGAAGAACGTACTTTTTCATATTGTCTAATAAAATAATATATTTCAGAGTAATCTCTTACTTTTGGTCTTGCTTTTATTGGTTTGAATTTTTCTAAATATATTGTTTTTGGATAATCTTTTATAAATATTCCTGTTTTATCTATTTGAAATTTCCAACTATCAGATCCCCATATATTAGATTGGATTGGATAAAAAGTATAAAATTCTTCTTGATCTGATAATTTCCATATTTCATTAATATCATCTATAAGATTATTTAATGCATCTCTTATATCCTTTTTTTCTTGTTTTGTAAATTTTAAAATCTCACTTTTAGATAGCGACATATTCAACACCCCATTTAGTGGTTGATATTATAGCACAAAAGTTATTTTTCTTCAATAAAAATATATAAAAAGAAGACTTTAGTCTTCTTTTTGTTTTACTTTTGCTTTTACTTTTTCTATTTTATTTAAAACTATATCACCATCAGTAACTATTTTCACTACTTTATTCCCAAATTCAATTGTTCCAACTGTTCTGCCATTTTCTTCTTTTACTTCTAATGGTTTTACATTTTGTGTTTCAATAGAACCAAAATCAATATATACATTATTTGAATATTTAGAATTTATTATTTGCAACTTACTTAATAATTGTGATTTATTTTCAGTTGTTCTTTTTAATTCTCCAATTAAACTATTTCTATATGTTTCGTAATCAGCTAGAAACCTTAAAATACAATTTTGATCTTTAGGTGGATAATCTTTAAATGATTTTCTTTTAATGGCTTTTTTATTTTCTTTATACCACATAACTCGCTCTTTCGTTTTTATCTCTTCAAGTACTATATTTCCTACAGAACGACCACCTGATATATAAATACAATTTTCCAAAATTTTTAGGCTAAAGTGATAACTTTCGATATAAATATTTGATAGTGGGATTAATTTTATTATTTCATGAATATCGTCTAAGACAATATTTAGAGTTTGGTCTATATATTCTTTTTCTTCATCTGTAAATTCAAAACAATCCATAATTAACCTCTTAAATTATTTTCTTTTTACTTTATTATCAGTATTGTTTTTATTTACTAATACGATATCGCCTTCAGTCATTATTTTAATAGTTTGCTTACCAAAATTAATCGTTCCAACTTTTAATCCATTTTCTTCTGATATTTCTATTTCATGAACATTTTGAGTTTTTGGTATATCTATTTGAACAGTTGCCTCTAACTTTTTTTGTTCTTTTTGAGCACTTTTAGTATATTTACTAGATACTGTAGTCATTTTTTCTAGATTATTTTCTTTTTTATCAAGTTTTTCATTTATAATTGCTACTAGTTTTGCTCTAACACTATCATATTGGGAAATAAATTGAAAATGAGCATTGTCTCTATCATCTTTATTTTTTGGTAATGTACCTGGATATAGTTTTGTATACGCACCAGTATCTGATTTTATGGTAATCTTTTTCTTTGTTATTAATAATTTCCAATATGAACCATATTTTGGTGCTAGATGTATATTAACTGGTATTTCTATATCTTCATATGGATACATATTAAATAATTTACGCATATCTTTTACAATTGTTTTTCTGCTTTTTTTAATTTGTTTTCTTTCTTCTTTTGTAAATGTCATAGTTACACCCCTAAGTGGGGTTTATTATACTATAAAGTATTTATTTATACAATAAAAAAAGAGATATTTCTATCTACTTTTTCCTTCTCTTTGTAATTCTTCATTAGCAGCTAGAAGATATTGCATTCTTAAGTTTAATTCATCTTCTAATATTGCTAATTTATTTTCTAAAAGTTCTAATTTTTCTTCACTTATATACTTCTTATATTTATTAATAATTTCCATACGGAACTTTTCTGCCTCGTTATGAGCAAGACGTAGTCCTTCACCTGTTGTATCATCATCTTCATAAATTATTGCTAATAAATTTATTAAGTGATTAAATCTTTTTCTTGCTTTGATATCAACCATTTTTTCGATTAATGATGGGTTGATTAAAATCATACTTTTTACATTGATTGCGTCTTGGAATTTAATATTATTCTTTGGAGTAATTTGATATCCTTCAATCTTATCATATTCCATATAAGTAATTTCTTTTGAATCTTTTGTTTTAACAACCAAAAATCTTTGATTAATTGGCATAACTTCCACCATCTTTCTTATTTTTTTATTTATCTAATAAATCAGGTCTTCTCTCTTTTGTTCTTTTTAGACTCTCTTCTTTACGATATTCATCTATTTTTTTATGGTTTCCAGATAATAATATATCAGGTACCTTTAAACCTCTAAAATCATACGGTTTTGTATACGTTGGATAATCTAATTGATTACTTGTAAAAGAATCCTCGACATGCGATCCTTCTCGTATAACGCCATCTAATAGCCTTATTACACTATCACAGATTGCCATAGCTGGTATTTCACCACCAGTTAGGACATAATCTCCAATACTTATTTCCATATCTACAAAATTTCTAATTCTTTCATCAAAACCTTCATAGTGACCACAAACTAAAATTATATGTTTTTTAAGTTTTAAATTTCTAGCAATTTCTTGTTTGTATGGAGTTCCTTGTGGTGTCATCAAAATAACCGTCGTATCATCATCTTTTAAATCTTCAATAGCTGAAACAATTGGATCGCACATAAGAACCATTCCTGCTCCACCACCATATGGAGTATCATCTACTTGACTATTATTTAGTTTTGAATATTTTCTAAAATTAACAACATTAATAGTAACTACTTCTTTTTCAATAGCTCTTTTGATGATAGATTCATTTAAAAAGCCATCAAACATATTAGGAAATAATGTTAAAATATCAATCTTCATTTAAATCATTCCTTCAATTAATTTTACTTCGATTTTTCTATTTTGTAAATCCAATTTTAGAATAAAGTCTTTATGATATGGAAGAAGAACTCTTTTACCTCTGTAATTTATTTCCATTATTTTATTGGTTGGAGAGGTTTTTGTAATATTTAAAACTTCTCCAACTACTTCGTTATTATCTATAACTTTAAATCCAATTAACTCTTCTTCAAGATATTCATCATTATTTAACTTTAAGTCTTCTTTTATTATATAAACGTCTTCTTTCAGATATTTTAAAACTTGATTGATATTATTATATTCATTAAATGTAACCATTTCAAATTCTTTGTGATGACGATAAGTATTAATTTCTTCTTTAATTTTATCTTTTCCAATATATAAATTAAACCCTTTTATGAAAACTCGATCTTTATATTCAAAATCACTTCTAATACGTAGTTCACCTTTAATGCCATGAGTATTGACTATTTTACCTATTTTTATATATTCCATTTACTCACCTTCTTTATCTAGTTCATATAACAGAATCGATGTTGCAACAGCAACGTTTAAACTTTCGACTTTTTCATTCATGTCTATAAATAAATATTTATCACACATATCAAGAATTTCTCTTCTTACCCCTTGACCTTCATTTCCCATTATCAAGCCATATCTTTTTTTATCTTTACTTTTTAGATAAGTTACATCTTCACCATATTCAACATTAGTGCCATATACAGGTATTTCTTGTTGTTTTAATTTTTCTATTACAGTTTCTAATTCACTTCTAATTATATTTAATCCAAATAACATTCCTTGAGTTGATCTAATTACTTTAGGATTATATAAATCAACACAGTCGGGACTTAAAACAATCGTATCGACATTAAATGCTAGAGAGCTTCTGATAATTGTACCTAAATTACCAGGATCTTGTATTCCATCTAATAAAAGTATTTTATTACCTTTAACATCTTCGTTATTGTCCATCCTACATAATGCCATTACAGTACTTGGGCATTCCATTTCTGATATTTTACTTATTATTTCATTTGTTACATATACAACTGGTAAATCTAATGGTAATACTTCATCTTTTTCAAGAATAAGCTCAATGATTTTACCTGCTTTATATGCTTCTAAAACCAAATGTCTTCCTTCAACAATAAAAGTATTTGTCTTTTTACGATATTTTCTATCTTTTAATTTTATATACCCTTTTATTCGATCATTATCTAAACTAGTTATTAGCACACTACCACACCTTATCTATTATCTTTTTTTAGCTTGTACTTCTTTAATACTTTCTTTAAAAGCTTTTGTAGGATTATCAGTAATTCTAAATCCTTCTTTTACTCTGTAAACAATATCTTCACCTTCTAAATCCCACTTATCACTATTTGCTCCTAATGGAGTGTTTTTAATATTGTATCGAGTTAATCTAGTAGGATCAACAGTTTTTTCATAGCACCAATTTACTTCTGAAAACTTACACATATGTGTTTGTTCATCTTGAACTAATCCTTTTATAGCTATAAAGTTTAACCCTTCGTAAATATCTCCACGATAGATTAAACCAGATTCATCTCCTTGAAAGTCTTTTGTTCTACTACATCCTAGGATAATAAAATGTCCTTTATCTTGAGGATCTTTACTTATTGTTATTGTTCCTAAAGTAAAATTCTTGTCTCTTCTTTGCGTTATTTTTTCTTTTCCAATATTTTCAAGTACATTTTCATCATCTAATATAAAATGACTATCTTGTAGCATATAAGCTTGTACTCTTTCAGCTTCTTCTTTGGTAAATCCATCAAAAAAGAATGTAAAATTAGCATTTTCTCCATTGTAATAATTGTAATATTTATTCATATCAAAACCTCCCAATAATTAATAATCTTTTAATAATTTTCTTGTATCTTTATATTTTGGATAATTTTCTTCTACTACTGCCCAAAATTTTTTCGAATGATTAGCTTCTATTAAATGTGCTAATTCATGATTTATTACATAATCTAGACAACTAATATCTTTTTTTATAAGTTCTAAATTTAATGTTACTTTGTAATCTTTAGTATTACATACTCCCCATCTTGTTTTCATTTTACGAATAGACAATGTTGGATAAGGAATTTTTCTTGTAAATTTTTCGAAGTTATAATCAAATCGTTCTTTGAAAATTCTTGATGCTTCTTTTTTGTACCATTTGTCTAAATCAATTCTTTTATCTAAAAATACTTTACCATTACCTAAAGTAATAGATGCATCATTTGTATATACTATATCATATTTTTTACCTAAAAAATAAAAATTGTTTTCATACTCTTCTTTTTTTCTTTTTTGATTAATCATCTTTTCAATTGAATCAGTGCTTTTCTTTAATAATTTTTCTATTTCACGATCAGATACAAATGTATTAGTTGTTACGTATATTGTTAAATCATCTTTTACTCTTATATAAGTATTTCTTGTAGAAATTTTTTTTACTATTTCAACTTCATATAGATCATCATGTAATTTAAAATACATTGCCATCACCTTAATATATAATAAGATATTTTTAGTTTTTTTTCAATAAAAAGACTTAAGCTTTATACTTAAGTCTAGTTATCAATAAAATCTAGTTTTAAAGTCATACCAACACATTTATTAGATATTTTTTCAAGTTCATTTAGATATTTAATTTTTATTTTTACCATTGTCCCGCTTGATGATTTAATTGTATCATTTAAATTAAAACTTTCTAATTCATATGTAATAGAATTGTTATTGGTTGTTTCTAGTGATACTTTATTTAATCTTTGATCTTTATTTTTATAATTTTTTAAAGTTACTAAATAAGTAATATAATCATTTTTATTTGATAAACATAAGTTAAAAGATACTTTGTTATCATGATATGAAGGATTATATAAGTTATTAGCTCCACTAGTTTTTTTATAAATAGATACATCAGTTATTTCTGTTTTATTTATATCTATTCTAGTGTTTATTATGTTTATATATGCATGTGTTCCTTTCATAGTTATAAATAATATTAAAATGACAGGAATAATTATATATAAACGATCTAATCTTAGATGCCCATTAATAAATCTTTTTCTTTTATTCTTTTTGATTCTTTTTTTACTACTTTTGGGTCCCATAATACCTCCATTATAAATCTAAATTTGGCATATTCCTTTCTTCTTCGTTTACTTTAAAAAATTCATGTTTTTTAAATCCCATTATTTTAGCGAAAATTCTAGTAGGAAACATCAAATAAACATTATTATAATTTAATACTGATTTATTAAATGTAATTCTAGAATGCGCTATATCTTCGTCTACATTACTTAGCTCTTCTTGCAATTTAAGAAAATTAGATGATGCTTTTAAATCTGGATAGTTTTCTGCTAACATAAAAATATTTTTTAATAATGAAGTTGTTTTTTCATCAATATCCATTAATTCTTTTTCATTTTTATAATCCATTCTAATTTTAGTAATTTCCGTTAATAAATCATTTTCATGTTTCATATATGCTTTAACACTATCAACTAATTTTGGTATTAAATCAGCACGTTTTTTTAAAGAAACATCGATATTTGAATATTCTTTTTTAATAGTTACTTCAAGCTTGGCTAGGTTATTATTTAATCTAATTAGATATATTGTTAATACGACAAGAAGTATTAAAAACAAAGTTGCTAGTCCAATATATAACAATAACATTATTTCACCTTCTTATATATTTAATTATACTATTAATATTTCGGGTTTAAAAGAATAAAAGTTGATAAAAGTGTAAAGAATATGAAAAGGAGATGAAAAAATGAATAGCGATATAAAAGATTATATTATTAATAATTTTAAAGATGACGATATTAGTGTTATAAGAGATGCTATTATCGATTCAATTGATTCAAATGATGAGGTTGCACTTCCAGGTTTAGGAATATTTTTTGTTATGAACTGGGAATGTTGTAATGATAAGGAGAAAGATTTAGTCGTTAAAAGGATTTTTAAACAAATAAAAAAAGGCTAAAGCCTTTTTATGCGTATTCTTCTTCATTAAATGATTTTATAATACGATATATTTCTCTTATAATGATTAATAAAATCATAAAAATATATGGAGAATATATTACTAGTTTTAATAAAATATTATAAATAGATGTATTAAATAATAATATACTTAAATCTATATTTGATAGAATAAATTCATTTAATAAGATTGTTGCAAGTCCAAGAAAAGCAATTATTATTTTTTCATATATTTTACTATATTTAGTAAAGTATCTATATGTGTATATGTAATTATCATAGAAATTATATATATTAACTATCTGAAGAAGAAGTGCTACTACACCTGCAAAAGTATTTGTTATTTTAATTGCACAAATGTTATTACAAGTAAAATAATCTTCAGATACTAATAAATATCTAAATACTAAAGAGAATACTAGAGTAAATACTAAGTATGTTAAGCAAATACTTATAAAATTTTTAGTAATTCTTTTTATTTTTCTTTCTTTTAATTCTACTTCTTCATCATTTTTATATGTTAAGAAATCAATAACTATTGTTGCTACTATTACAAAAATAAATAATATTGTCATATTAATCAAGTACCTTTCCTATTATGTATGGATAGTCAATTTCTTCCAATTTTACTTTTTTAAATTCACCACTATTATATAAACCTTTTACTTTTATTTGTAAATAATTTGATGTATGACCAAGAGAATACTCATCATTATTTCTTTCAAATAATACTTCTAATTCTTTGTTTAAAAATTTATTCATATAGTCAAGTTCTAATTCTTTAGATAGAGATAATAGTTTATGTGCTCTATCTTTTTTTATTTGTTCATCTATTTGTGGCAATCCAGCTGATACAGTACCATCCCTTTTGGAGTATGGGAAAACATGTAATTTAGAAAATTTAATCTTTTTTAAATTATCAATACTTTTAGTAAATACTTCTTCAGTTTCACCAGGATGACCAACAATAATATCAGTAGTAATAGATATATCTGGTCTAATTGACCTTATTTCCTCTATTTTAGAGATGAATTCATCAATATTATACTTTCTATTCATTATTTTTAAAACTTCGTTAGAAGCCGCTTGTATTGGTATATGAAGATGATCAACAATAATATCATTATTATTTATAATATCTAATACTTCTTTATTTAACTCAGTTGCTTCAATAGAAGATATTCTTATTCTTTTTAATCCTTCTATTTTAACTATTTCTTTTAATAAAGAGGCAAAATCAGTATTTATATCTCGTCCATAATTTCCAGTATGAATACCGGTAAGAACGATTTCTTTAAAGCCATTATTTACTAGATCATTTATTTCTTCAATAGTCTTATTAAAATCTTTACTACGACATTTTCCTCTGACAAAAGGAATAATACAGTAACTACAAAAATTTTCACATCCATCTTGAATTTTAATAAAAGCTCTTGTGCGATTTAAATATTTATTGATATACATATCTTCAAAAATATTTAACTTTTCTTTTTCTACTACTCTATTTATTTTTTCTTTATTTTCAAAGTATTCATTAATTAATTTTATAATATTATTTTTTTCTTTATTACCAATTGCGATATCAACTTCATCTATTATATCAGTAGCTTTTTGGATATAACATCCCATAGCAATCACACAAGCATTTGGATTTCTTCTTTTAGCTTGTCTAATAATTTTACGACTTTTAATATCACTAGTATTAGTAACAGTACATGTATTAATTATATATATGTCACATATATCATCAAAACTTGATATTTCATAATTATTTTCGATTAAACATTTAGTTATATATTCACTTTCATATGTATTAACTTTACAACCTAATGTATATATACCTACTTTCATAATACCCCTCCAATAAAAAAATGCTATAGGTATTATAGCATCTTTATTAAAATTAGTCTAAATTTTTTTGTAACTCTTTTAAAGTTTTTAAGAATTCATTAGTCTTCTTAATTTCTTCGTTTAATTTATCTAGGTTTGCTGTTTGTTCTAACTCTAAGCTTTCTCTTGTTTCACTAATACCATATACTGGAGAAATAAATGGAGATGATTTAAATTTCTTTTCTTCAGCACTAGCAATTGGTGGTAAATCTTCCATTTTCTTAAATTCAGATTCATTGATGATTAATTCTTCTTTAACTTCTACTTCATTAAAATCAGCCATTTCAATAGCTACTTCTTTTGTTTCTTTAGCATTATATAATGTTTCTAATTCTTTAAGACTAATTGGCTCATCACCTTCATCTTCGTATGCCATTTGAACCATTTCATTATTATCATACATTTCATCGCTAATTTTATTAAATTCTTCAACACTTATAATAGCTTTTCTTTCTTGTTCATCTTCATATTCTGCTACTTTATCTTCAAAACTTATTTCTAATATTTCATTTAAATCTTCTTGAACTTCATTAGCTTTTTGTAAGTTCGCTTCTTGGGTTTGTATTTCTTCTTTTACTAATTGTTCATTAATAGCAGATGCAATTTCTTCTACTTTATTTTGTTCTGCACTAGGATCTAATTCTAATACTTCAATTTCTTCAACTATAGGTGTTTGAATTATTTCAGGAGTAACTTCTTGAGTTAATATTCCTTTAACTTGTTCTACTTCTATAGAAATAGGCTCTTCTTTAAATTCTATTTCTTCTTGTTGTTCTTCTAAAACTGTTTCTTGTTCTATTATTTCTATTTTTTCTTCATTATTAGATATTTCAACAACAGTAGCTTCTTCTAGTTTCTTTGCTTCTTCTTGTCTTTTTAACTCTTCTTTTAATTCAGCAAGTTCAAGTTTAGCTTTTGTCTTTTCTAATTCTTCATCTTCTTCAACATAGCGAATTTCTTCAACTTTATTTACAACTACTTTTGGAATACTAGTTTTTATTTCTTCGCCTTCAACAAGTTCTTCTTCTAGTTCAATGATTGGAACTTGACTTACCTCTTCTATTTGTTGAACTTCTAAAGGAAGAGATTCTGCTTCTGTTACTACTTCATCTACTTCTTCTTTCTTTTTCTTTTTACTTAAATAATCTAATACCCCAATTATTAATACTAAAACAACAATAACTGCGATTAATGCGAAAACAATAATCATATCAGTGTTTGTTAAATTACCCATATAATCACCTCAATAATATATAATTAATAATACTTAGTGCATATAATGACGCTGTTTCTGTTCTTAAAACTCTATTACCAAACGAAGTTGATACATATCCACTATCAATAAGTATTTTTTCTTCTTCTAAAGTAAATCCACCTTCTGGGCCTATTACTAATATTATTTTAGCATCTTTTAAGTCATTTGATAAGACCTTTTTAATACTTGTTGACAACTCGTTTACGGTACATAAAATTTTTATATCATATTCTAATTTAGCTAGTTCTTTAACGCTTAAAATCTCGTTTATTGTTGGTATTACAACTCTTTTAGATTGTTCACTTGCTTCTTTTACAATCTTCTTCCAACGTTCTATTTTCTTTATTTCTTTTTTATCTAATTTGACAACGCTTCTGGTTGTATTAACAGGAATGATTTCACTTGCTCCCAGTTCACAACACTTTTGTAAAATTAAATCCATTTTTTGTTCTTTAACTAAACTTTGAGCAATTGTTATATGGCAAGGCAATTCACTATCTGTTTCTATTTCTTCTATTTTTTTTACAGTTACATTATTACCTATATTTATTATTTCACATATGTTTAATTTTTTATTTATTACAACTTCAACCTTATCTCCAAGATTATTTCTCATTACTTTAGTAATATGATATGAATCATCTTTAGATAATTCAAATATATCTTTATCTGTATCTACAAAATATCTTTGCATATTATCATTCCTTTATATAATTATATACTTCTTCGATTGTTTTATTAAAATCTTCATAGTTTGTTTCAAACCACTTTACATCCATTTGATTATTAAAGAATGTATATTGTCTTTTAGCATATCTTCTTGAGTTTTTCTTAATAAGTTCAAGAGATTCATCTAAAGATATTTCTCCATCAAAATATTTATATAGTTCTTTATATCCAATTCCTGTATTAATCGCTTTACCACGAATATTATTATCATATAATTGTTTTACTTCTTCTAAAAGACCATCTTTTACCATTATATCTACTCTATTATTTATTATATTGTATAAGTTTTCTCGATTAGTAGTAAGACCAATTGTATAGAAATCATATAATTTAATATTTCCATTTTGAGTAAATGTTCCGTTGTTTTCTAATTTTTCTAAAGCACGTTCTAAACGCTTTCTATTATTAATATGAATATCTAAAGAATTATCTTTTTGTCTTATTTTTTCTAGTAATTCTTCACTTGTTAAGTCTTTATAACTTTTCTTTGTCTCTTCTTGTTCAAATTGATAATCGTATAGTGCAGCTTTAACATATAAACCAGTACCACCTACGATAATAATATTTTTATCTTTTTTTTCTAATTCTTCTATTTTTTTACGACAATCTTTTTGGTAATCATAAACTGTATATATTTCATTTGGTTCAACTATATCAAGTAAATGATGAGGAATATTATCCATTTCCTCTTTAGTTACTTTAGCTGTTCCAATGTTTAATTCTTTATATACTTGCATAGAATCACAATTAATTATTTCAGCATTGATTCTTTTAGCTAGTTCAACACTCAATTTAGTTTTACCAACACCAGTAGGTCCTACTATTACTACGATCATATTATCAACCTCACAATTTAATACTATCATAGGTAAAAAAAAAGAGCTAGTGCTCTTTTAATTTTTTATTTATTTTTCCATACTTCTCATAAATAGTTTTTCAAGTTCATATTTAGAATATGTAATTATTGTTGGTCTGCCATGAGGACAAGTAAATGGATTATCAGTATTCCTTAATCTTTCTAGTAAATCTTCCATTGCTGGTAATTCTATATGATCATTTGCTTTTATACTCATCTTACATGCTAAAGTAATAGCTACTTTTTCAGTAAATTTATACGGGTCAAACTCTTTTTCACTAATAATGATATCTATCATTTTACGAATTGCTTCTTCTAAGGCATGTTCTGGTAACCAATATGGATGACTTCTAATAATGATAGTATTAATACCAAAATCTTCTACTTCAAAATTAAGTTCTATTAGTTTATCCATCTTTTCTTTTAAAATTAAATATTCTTGACTAGATAATTCTATTTTTAATGGGATTAATAAATCTTGCATATGATTGTCATGAGTCCCCATCTTTTTTAAATATTTTTCATAATTAATTCTTTCTGCTGCAGCATGTTGATCTATTAAATACATTCCATCTTCATTTTCAGCAACAATATATGTACCATGTACTAAACCAACTGGATACATTTTTTTTATTCGATTTGTTTTTTCTACTACTTCTTCTTTTTCTTCAGCAACTGGAATTATTTCAATACTAGATATGGCATCATTTAAATCCATAGGTTCTTCTTTTACATCAAAGTCTAATGTTACTTCTTCTAAAGTTTCATATTCTTTTTCAACCGGAACTTTATCATTATTCATTTCTTGAGCGATTAATTCAATGGATTTATTTTGAGTATTATCATCTATTTCTATTTCTGGTATTAAATTACGACTTTCTAATTGTGTAATAATTAAATTGGATAACAACTCTTTTAAACTATCTATTTTTGAAAATTTTATATCCATCTTTGTTGGATGAATATTAATATCGATAAGAATTGGATCTACTTCAATATTTATTACAACAATCGGATACTTAGTTGCAGGAATATAAGTATGATAACAATCTGTTATTATTTTATTTAATTCATTATTCTTAATTAAACGATTATTTACAAATGTTGTTATAGAGCTTCTGTTTGAACGAGCTTTTTCAGGATAAGATATGTATCCTTCTATTTTATAGTCTTCGTTATCTCCAGAAATTGGTATCATTTTTTTAGCAACATCAATGCCATGAACACGAGAAATTGCTTTTAACAAATTACCACTTCCATCAGAATAAAGAATTGATTTACCGTTATTTAATAAATTAAATCTTATAGATGGATATGATAAAGCCATTTTACTTATATATTCAACAACATTAGCTAATTCAACATATAAATTTTTTAAATATTTTAGACGTACTGGTGTATTATAAAATAAATTTTTTACTCTTATTTTTGTTCCTTGAGGTAGATCTAAGTGTCTAACATTTTCAATGTTACCACCGTTTACTTCTACTTCTGTACCTTTTTTTCCATTTGATGTTTGAAGAATGGTATTACTAACAGATGCGATAGAAGGAAGAGCTTCTCCTCTAAAACCTAAACTATCTATATTAAATAAATCATCTAATGTTTTTAATTTACTTGTAGCATGTCTAGAAAAACATAAAACGGCATCTTCTTTATCCATTCCAACGCCGTTATCTGTTACCACTATTTCTTTGACTCCGCTATCTACAAGTTCAATTTTAATATCGGTTGCTTCGGCATCTATAGAATTCTCTACAAGTTCCTTAACGACACTAACTACTTTTTCTACTACTTCACCTGCTGCAATTTTATTAGCTAGGTTCTGATCCATTACTAAAACTTTACTCATAATTCACGTTCCCATCTATTTTAATTCTGAAAAACTACCATCATTAGGATTTACAACATATTTATATTCAGAATTTGTATCAGGATTTGATACTGTTACAATATACATATTATCTTCTCTTACTTCTGCTTTAAATTCATATGAATCACTATTGTATATTTTCTTTATCACTTCAATAGCGTCTTGTTTAGTAAATCCATATTCGTCTTCTACAGTTTCTTCATTTGATACAATGTTTTTTTCTCCGTTTTTATCTTTTTCTTTTTCTTTTTCACTATTTCCACCAAATAATGCAATCGCAATTCCGGATACAATTAATACTATCGCAACTACTAATATTATTAAATTAATTTTTTTATTTGTTTTTTTAGTTTGCTTTTTTGCCATAACTTATACCTTCTTTCTATTCTAATAACTTTATTATATCAAAAGAAAAAATTATTTTAAAGAGATTTTAAATAGTTATAAAGATTATTTGCGATATCTTTATTTAAAACTTCTTCTAATTCTTCTAAAGAAGCTTCTTTCATTTTCTTTAAAGAACCAAATTTCTTTAGTAATTCTTTTTTTCTTTTTTCACCTATTCCTTCAACCATATCTAAAAGACTTGATAATGTACCTTTACTTTTAATTTGACGATGATAACTTATTGCATAATTATGAACTTCTTCTTGAATTTTACTTAAGAAAATAAATAAATTACTATGTCGATCAAGAGGAATTTCATTTAATTCTTCATCAATTAAAGAACTCGTACGATGTTTATCGTTTTTCTTCAATCCAATTATTTTTATATCAAGATTAAATTCATCAATTATCTTTTTACATACATTTACTTGATTTTCACCACCATCGATAATAATTAAATCGCACTTTTCTTCTTCACCTATTAAAACACGATAATATCTTCGATAAAGAACTTCTTTCATAGCTCCTAAGTCATCTTTAACATTAGCATCAATTTTAAATTTTCGATATAAATCTTTATTAGGTAAGAAATCATCAAAAACAACCATTCCACCTACATAAAAAGTTCCAAACAAATGAGAGTTATCAAATGCTTCCATTCTACTTACTTTATCTATTTTTAAGATTTTCTTTAATTCTTCAATTGCTTCTAAACGAGTATTTTCACTTTTAGATAGAGTTTCTTCTTTTTCTTCTAGTTTTATTCTAGCATTTTCGATAGCTAAATCTAATAATTTTTTAATATCGCCTTTAGTAGGTGATGATACTTTTATTTGTAAAAATTCACTTAATAAGTCTTTATCAATATAATCTGGAACAATAATTTCTTTTGGCATTATATTATTTTTTTCATAAAACTTAATTATATATTCTGTTAATGCTTCACTATCTTCATCTACAACATTAATAATGGTATCATGTCTTCCAAAAAGTAATCCTTCTCTTATGAAAAAGACTTCAATAGATAGATAATTATTATTTCTATATGCATTAAATACATCAAAATTATATTTTTGATTTAAAGATACTTTTTGTTTTGTAAGTGTTATATCAATATCATTTAACATATCTCTTATTTCAAGCGCTCTTTCATAGTTCATATCTAGCGATGCTTTTTCCATTTGTTTTTTTAATTTATCTTTGATAATATCACTATTTCCATTTAAAAAAGATATTATTTCGTTAGTCATTTTATCTAAATAATCATGATCTATTTCTTTGGCACAATAGCCTAAACATTCTCCAATATGATAATACAAACAAACATCTTTTTTTAAATTTTCACATTTTCTTAATGGATAAACACGATTAATTATATTAACTGTTTTACGTGCTGCAGTTACATTTGGATATGGACCATATAATTTATTTTTATTTCTTTTTCTATTTACATTTCTTACTACTTTTAATCTAGGATATTTCTCTTTAGTAAATTCAATATAAGGATAACTCTTATCGTCTTTTAAAAGAATATTATATTTAGGATTATATTTTTTTATTAAAGTTATTTCTAATATTAAAGATTCTAATTCTGTTGATGTTACAATATATTCAAAATCATATATATCATTAACAAGCATAAGGGTTTTACCAGTTTGTGTTTTATTAAAATAACTAGATACTCGTCTTTTTAAGTTTTTGGCTTTACCAACATATATAATTAATCCATCTTTATTTTTCATTTGGTAAGAACCAGGAAGTTCCGGTACTAATTTTAATTTTTCTTTTATATATTCTTTTACTTCTTCATTCATAATAATCACCTAAATCTTTTTTATTATATCATATAAAAAGATAGATTTCTCTATCTTACTTATTTATTATTCTTTCTTTTAATTTATCTAAAAACACTTTTTGTTGTTTAAAGATAAGATTATAAGCTTCTTCTATTTCAATCCATTCAAATTTATCATTTTCTGGATATTCATTAATTATATTAGATCCTTTTGGCCATTCTAGTGAAAAAGTATTACTTTTACAATTAGATAAGTCTAAGTCCTGTTCTTTATAGAAGATTATAACTAATTTATTATTAGATACTTTTTTAGTATATAAAAATGTTATTTCGCCCTCTAATTTTAAATTAGTTTCTTCTTTAAATTCACGAATAGCTGCTTCTTTTACTTTTTCTTTTTTATCTAGTTCACCTTTAGGTATTCCCCAACTATGTAGGTGAGTCCCTTCCCAATATGGGCCACCGGGATGACAAAGTAATACTTTTATAGTTTCTTCTTCTCTTTTAAAAAATAATATTCCTGCGCTTTTTTTCATGTTTCTCCTTTTTTAAATTAAACATACAATTATACATGTTTAATAAAATCATAATAATAGTTTGAGCAATTAATAAAAAATAACTAATCCCATTCATATTCAAATTAAAACTTTCATTAAATCCAATAATTACAATAATTATCAATATGCTTATTAAGTAATTAATAACTCTAAGTGCTTGTTTTTTAAATCTTATATTTGCTAGACTTACGAAAGTTCCTAAAATAGTCGGTATAAAGAAAGTCATTGCTATAATCAAATATACAGTTTCTTTTTGAAAAAAACGAGCTTCTTCAGCGAATAATGCATATTCTTTTATGATATCTTTACTTCCTAATAAAGCAATTATAATTAAAATTATATTTATTAAAAACAATATAAAAATAGTAATATCAAGATTTATCTTTTTATCTTTCATTTTATCACCTACTTTATTTCATTTTATATTTATTTAAATATTTTTACAACACCTTTAAATTTACTTATTTATATTTATTTGATAAAATTTTAGTATGGTGATTAGATGAAAACTATTAAAAATGATTATATTTCGGAAATAGAAATAAATAAATCTAGGTTTATAACTCTTTTATATAGAATTAATTCAGTTGATTTGGTTAAAGAAAAAATTGATTTAGTAAAATCTTTATATAAAGATGCGACTCATTATTGTTATGCATATGTAATTGATGATAATAAGAAATCTAGTGATGATGGTGAACCTGGTGGTACTGCTGGGGTTCCGATTATGGAAGTGTTATTAAAGAATGATTTAAATTATGTCCTATGTGTAGTAGTTAGATATTTTGGTGGTATTAAATTAGGTGCTGGTGGTCTTGTTAGAGCGTATTCAAAAAGTGTTAGTAGTAGTTTGATAAATGAAAATATCACCGAATTAATACCTGGATATGAAATAGTTTTTGATACTAGTTATGATAATCAAAAAAACATAGATTATTTACTTAAAGATATAAAAATAGAAAAAGAGTATTTAGATATTATTAAATATAAGGTTTTTATACCAAAAGATAAATTAAATATACTTAATAATTTAGATTATAAAATAATAAAAGAAATATATATTGAAAAATAAAAAAGAAGTTTAAACTTCTTTTTATTTTATTTGACAGATACCAATATAACAATCATGCCATGTTTGATTATCTGTCTCAGAAACGCTTGGTTTAATTCCAAGAACTAAATCAATAAACAATGCTAATATAAATGATATAATTGCTATTACAATATAAATAGTAATTTTTTTAACTCTTTTTTTTCTTATTTCTTTTTTCTTACTTGTAAATTTTAATATTGCTAAAATAATAAGTACTAGTGGAACTATATATTTCATCATTATTAATAATGTTTTTACGATTGTTGCAATAATGTAATTAGTCATAGTACAACATTCTAAATCAATCCATAAAAAGTTCATAATTCACCTACTTATATTCATCTACTATTTCTTGCATTCCTGGTGTTGTTATTTTATCCGCTTCAATTAATTTCTCAACATATTTAGGCGTGATTAATTTATGTTTTAACATAATGTCTACTGATTGACGGTTAAACTCATCTTTATCATTTTTTACATCAGTTTTAGATAATTCAATTACTTCATCAATAGTGTCAGTCATTGCTTTAGCAACATTACTTAATACTGGTGTCGATGTTAGAATCTTATCTTTTAATTTTGATTCCGCAACAACAGTTTGATTAAATACTGGATATGATAATACAACACATATTAAGAAAACAATTATATATCCTTCGATTAATCCAACTACTAGACCTAATAATTTTGATACAAGACCTAATATTACAGTGAAGTTTAATATTTTTTCAAATACTTTTGTAACCGATAAGACTACATAGAAAATAATACTTAAAACAGCAAAGACTAAAATAAATGCTAATAATTGATATAAAAGAATATTTAAAACGACTAAACCTTCAAAACTTCCACTAAAGTTAAAGAATGGTAAATTTAATGATAATAGTTCAGCAATTGGATTTTTTAAGACGATTGCTAAAAGAATCATAATAATATATCCAACAGTCATTGCTAATTCTTTAAATACTCCTCTTTTCATACCTACTACTCCACCACATAAGATGAATAGTACGATTACTACATCAATTACATTTAAACTAAATATATCCATTTCTTACCTCCTTATATTTATATTTTTAGTATATCATTAAAATACTTAAATGCAAATAATAAAAGAAATAGTTGCCTATTTCTTTTTTAATTCTTCTGTTAATTCATATAAAAGATTTAATGCTTCAATTGGTGTGATTTCAAGAGGATTTATATCTTTTAGTTTTTCTTCTATATGATTTGGTTTTTCTTCTTCTTTTTCATCCAAGTTTAAGAATAGAGATGTTTGAGTAAAACTTTCTTTTTTCTTACTTTTATTTTCATATATATCAAGAATTTCTGTTGCTCTTTCAATTAATGATTTAGGTAATTTAGCAAGGGATGCAACATGAATACCATAACTTTTATCTACCGCACCATTTTTGATACGATGTAGGAAAGTAATCATTCCGTCTTCTTCAATAGCACTAACATGAACATTTCTAAGTTTTGGTAAATCTGCTGCTAATGATGTTAGTTCGTGATAATGAGTTGAAAATAAAGTTTTAGCTTTTATTTTATCGTGAATATATTCAAGAATTGCTTGAGCAAGACTCATTCCATCATATGTCGCTGTACCACGACCTAGTTCATCAAATAATATTAAACTATTTTCAGTTGCCTCAGTAATCGCAGTATTAGCTTCTTTCATTTCAACCATAAATGTTGAATCACCACTAACTAAATCATCGCTTGCACCAATTCTTGTAAAGATTTTATCAAAAATTGGCATTGTACATTTTTTAGCTGGTACAAAAGATCCAATTTGAGCCATTATAACGATTATTGCGAGTTGACGCATATATGTAGATTTACCAGCCATATTAGGCCCCGTTATAAGCAAGATATTAGTATCGTCATCCATGATAATATCATTAGGAATATAATCATCTTTTATTACTTTTTCAACAACAGGATGACGTCCATCTTTTATATTTATATTTCTTTCTAAAGTTATACTAGGTTTAATATAGGCGTTTTCTTCAGCAACAGTTGTAAGAGATGCCATCATATCTACTTCAGCTAGAATTCTACTTATTTTTTGAATTCGACCAATATATTTTTTTACTTCTTCACGAATTTCCATAAATAAGCGATATTCTAAATTTATTATTCTTTCTTCAGCACCTAATATTATATTTTCTTTTTCTTTTAATAAAGGCGTAATAAATCTTTCACAATTAGCTAGAGTTTGTTTACGATCATACCCCCATTCATCTTTTACAAGAGGAATATTTCCTTTGCTTACTTCTATATAATACCCAAATACTTTATTAAATCCAACTTTTAGATTCTTTATTCCTGTTCTTTCTCTTTCTTCTTTCTCAAAATTTAGAATAAAGTCTTTTGATCCACTACTTATTTCTTTTAATTCATCTAATTCTTTACTATAACCATTTTTTATAATATTTCCTTCTTTAATAGTTATAGGGGCATCTTCATTTATTGACTTTTCTAATAAAAGATATAATTCATCTAATACTTCAATATTTTTTGTATATTTTATTTCTTTTAAAATATCATGAATAGCTGGTAAAGCCTTTAAAGAATTTTTTAATTGGATAAGATCCCTAGCATTTAAATTACCATAGGTAATACGACCAGCTAATCTTTCTAAGTCATATACGTTATCTAATTCTCTTTGTAAATCTTCTTTCAAGATAAATTCAGTTAAAAGTGTTTCGATAATTGAATATCTTCTATTTATTTCTTCAATATCAGTTAATGGATTTTCAATATTATACTTTAATAATCTACTACCCATTGCTGTTTTAGTCTTATCAAGTAACCATAATAAAGAATACATTCGATCTTTAGTTCTCAAAGTTTCTACTAATTCTAAGTTTCTTTTTGTATGAATATCAAATGATAAATAATTATCACTATTAATTACTTCTGCTTCTTGTAGGTGAGATAAATCACCTTTTTTAGTTCCGATCATATAAGCTAATAAATGTTTAATACTGGTAATATTTCTTATATCATTAATATTTTTATATATAAATTTATATTCTTCATTTTCATATATTTCATCAGTAATAGTTACCAATATATTATAATTTAATCTTAATGTATTAATTATTTCTCGATCTAATTTATCATTTACAATTATTTCGCCGATATTTCTTTTTACTATTTCTTTAATTAATTTATTCTTATCGTGTTCAACAATTAAAGTATAGAAATAACCAGTTGTTATATCAGCAAAACTTATTCCATAACAATATTCAAAATCATAGATACTTCCTAAATAATTACTATCTTTTTCATTTAAAAAAGCATCTATTCTAGTTCCTTTTGTTACAACTTGGACAACATCTCTTTCAACCATTCCTTTAGTTGTTTTAGGATCAGTCATTTGTTCACAAATAGCTACTTTATATCCTTTTTCAACTAATTTATCTAAATATGAAAGATAGGCATGATGAGGTACCCCACACATAGGTACTCTTTCATCTAGTCCCGCATTTCTTCCTGTTAAAGTAAGCTCAAGTTCACGACTGGCAGTTATTGCATCTTCAAAAAACATTTCATAGAAGTCCCCTAATCGATAAAAAATAATTGTATCATTATATTTATCTTTTATTTCTAAATATTGTCGCATCATTGGACTTATTTTTTCTCTATCTACGTCACACCTATTCATATAAATCACCACGTTTTTTATTATATCAAAGATTATAAAAAAAACATATTTTTATTAGTCTTTTTAATAAAAAAAGAGACAAAGTCTCTTATTTATTTAAATATTTTTTTAATATAATAACATATTTATTAATATCATTTATTAAATTATCATAATCATTTAATACAAAATCAACATCATTAGCTTTACTTTTTAATTCATGTTCATAATTGTGTTCAGCTAAATCCATAATTCCTAAGTATTTACAATCGCTTTTAATTGCATGAACAAGTATTGCATAATTTGGCATATCTTTATTATTTTTATATTCTTCTAATTTAGGTAATCTCTCATCAATTTCATTTACAAAGTCTTCCATAATAGAATTATACATATCCATATCACCTAATAATTCTAAGCCATGATTAACATCTATACCATTTTTTTCTAGATATTCTTTGGTATTTGTATTTTCTTCTATTACAGGAATTTCTTTAATTTCATTTGCTTTATTTAAGTCAGACGCTGTTATACCTTCTACTTTTGTTTCTTCAATAATTTTTCTAGTTTCATTATCTTTATCAATTATTTCAACTTTTGTTTGAACTATTTCTATTTTTTTAGGCTCTTTTGTTGGGATATCTTTCTTATTTAAAAATTTATTTAAAACTCTTAATAACTCAGGCTTTTCAATAGGTTTTGCTAAATAGTCGTCAAAACCTTTTTCTAAATATTTTGCCTTCATCCCTTCGATAGCATTAGCAGTTAATATGATAACTGGAGTTTTAAATGCAATATCTTTTTTTAGTTTTTCAAAAGTTTCCGTACCTGTCATTTTTGGCATCATATCATCTAATAAGATAATGTCATATTCTTCTTTATTATTAATTCTATCGATACATTCAAATCCACTACTTGCAGTTACTATTTCCATATTATAATTAGATAATAATTTAGTGGCCACTTTTAAGTTAAGACTATTATCATCAACAACAAGAACTTTTTTACCAGTAAAATCTTTTATAAGATTTGTAGTTTCTTCTGATTGGTAAGTTGGTAATGTAGTTTGATGATTTATTTTTTGTTTAATATAAATAGTAAATTTAGAACCACTTCCATATACACTTTGAACTACAATTTTACCACCCATCATTTCTACTAATTTTTTTGTTATAGCAAGTCCAAGTCCTGTTCCTTCTAAGGTAGTATTTCTATCTTCTTCTAGACGTTCAAATTTATTAAATAATTTATCTATTTGTTCTGGTTTAATACCACGACCAGTATCTTCTACTGATATAACTAAACTGGATTCATTCTTTAAATTAACACATGATACATTATAAGTAATTTTACCTTTTTCAGTATATTTAACAGCATTAGTTAAAATATTAGTTGTAATTTGTTTTAATTTACCACCATCACCATATAAACAATTAGGCAAATCTTTTGCAATATTTACTTCTAACTCAATTGGCTTATCTCCAATTCTAGGTGCGGTTAATTTTGCGATATTTTCAAATAGCTCAGTTGGATTATAATCTTTTTCAACTATCTCCATTTTATTAGCTTCTATTTTTGATATATCTAAAATACCATTTACTATTTCAAGCAAGTTATTAGCTGCAAGAACAATATCCCTTGCATCGCTCTTAGCATTTTCTAAGTTATCTTCTTCATTTATGGCTTCACTAAACCCAACGATAGCATTTAACGGAGTACGTATTTCATGAGACATACTACTTAAAAATTCTGTTTTAGCGGCGTTGGCTTTATCTGCTGTATTTTTTGCAACTTCCAATTCTTGTATCATTTTAACATCCGGATTTTCTATAGTAAAATACATTATATAGCATAAAAGAGCTAAGGCTAAGTCATAAATTATCATTCCTGGCAATGCTATTGTTAATAAATATAATACTCCCAGCACAGTAATAATTAAGAATATTGCATAATATCTTTTATCACCTTTTACAAAATTTTTCAGTGTAATAAAGATAGTTAAAAACAATAAAAATGCAACAAATAAATATGCCAAACTGATTGTAGCTCCTTTAACATTTGTTACATTTCCAATTTGGAAAAGTTCTATATTAGTAAATTGAATTAGTATAAAAAAAATAACATTAAATATAGCTAAAAATCTAAACATGTTTTTATTTTTTTTCTTATCTTTATAAGAAATTAACATAGTATAAAATAATATACATGAAAATATTATTACATATAATGCACACATAACTTTATTTGAATAATTAAATATTTGATAATATTTTCCAGTTATCTCTTCAAAAGATGATACAGCACATAGTAAATGACACGCCGTATCTATAATTGCTGCAACTAAGGAAGACCATAATATTACAACATACATTTGATTTTCAATTAAATTAAGTCTTTTTTTCATAAAATATACAACCATTATCATAACAATAAAAATTATTGATACTAAAGGAAGTTCAAATTCTAAAGACATATTATCATCCTACTTTCGTTATAATTATATCAAATAATAAAAAAAATATATAGTATGAACTATATATTTTTTATTTATTCCAATTATCCTTCATATATTTTTTAAAGTCATATTTTTTGTGTTCTAATCTTTTAACTAAAATTGGAGCAAAAACATTTGCATTATTTTTATCTATTTTTATGTTATCTACACAATCCCAAACTTCTTCAGGTGTAATTGTTTCTTTACTTTTATACACAGTTAATTCTTCATCCCATACATCACGAGTCCAATTAACTCTCATATATTCTTTTCGTCTTTCTTCCATAAATTTAAGATGAATATCTCCTGTTAATTCTTCTCTTTTCAATGGTGTGGAATGCTTTTCAATAGCTTCAAACATCATGCTACCCATTTTATCTCGTAATATATCTAGAGCCTCAACTTTATCATATTTAGTTAAATCTATAGGATCGCCGACACTAATAAATATTTTGTTTGATCCATGCTCGTTGAATGCTGAAATTGGAACAACTTCACACCCAGTTTCTTTTGCTAAAATATATGGACTGGCAAATAATTTTTGACACAATAGATTTTCTGTATTATTCCATCCGCCTTCAGGAAATACTAAAACACTGCTTCCAAACTTTAATACTCTTTTCATTTTTTCGACAGACATTTTCCTACTTTCTTTATCTTGTCTATCAACATAAATCATTCCATTCAGCCATGCCGCATACATTTGTGGATTGTGATCTATTTGATCTGTTGTTCCCATTAAAACATATGCATTTCGATCAATTGTTGCAAGATTGGCAATTATATCTTCATCAAACGAATGAGTTGATGCAAAAATATAGTTTTTTCCTTTTGGTAATTTTGGATATCTATCTACTATTATTTCTCTTTTTGTAGCCATTTTTAAAATTGCTCTAAATGGTTTATTTATTGTTCTTCTTAATTTCATTCCAACATCAGTTGTAAAATTTTCTACATTTGCAATTTTTACATTACTTAATCCAAAGTTCTTCATACCCATCCCCCATAACTGCCTAAATTATAACACATGTTCGAGTTTTTTTCAATAAAAAAGACTATTTTTGATAGTCTTTTAGTTTTTTTAATGCGTCGTTAAACGTTGATACTTCTATGATATCAATATCATAATTATGTTTTTCTTTTTCTTTAACAGCGTCTTTATAATTATTTCCTGTTGGTACGATAAAAATATCAGCTTTTGCTTTAATAGCACCTTTTAATTTATATTCAACACCACCAATTTCACCAACACTTCCATCTGCTTCAATAGTTCCGGTGCCTACGATCTTTAATCCTTTTGTAATATCATTTTTTGTTAGTTTGTTGTATATAGCTAAAGAAAGAGTAAGTCCTCCGCTTGATCCACTTTCATTTTCATTAAAAGAAAATTCTATTGTTGGATCAGTAACATAATCATATAATGTATAAACCATTATTCCAGTATACTTTTCTTTTTCTTCTTCATATACTTTTAAAATCGTTTCATATTTTTTATTATTTCTTTCATATTCTATTTTTATTTCTTCGCCAATTTCTTTTTTATCGATGTATTCTCTATAATCAGCAATATCATCTATTTTTATACCATCGTAAGATAATAATTTATCTCCTACTTTCAAACTTGAATATTCTTTTACAAAATCAACTACATAATAAATATAATAATTTTCAGATTTTATTTCAAATTTTTTACCTGCTGCCTCATAGGCAATTTTTACAGAGTTTTGTTGAGACTCTTTTAAAGAAAGATAGTCTCGCATACTTATATCTTCTAAACTTTCTGTTTCATCAGCTGTATAATCTGATTCTTCATATAACGTCCATGTAGGAATTATATAGCTTAACATAACAGTTGGAAAAGTTCCTCTTAATTCATTTACATATGCTAAATTAAAACTTCCTTTTTGATCATATTCATCTACTATTTCAACTCTATCACTTACATCGATTGTACCACCTGATACTAAGATAAAATATGGTAAGGGATATGTCATAAAAACATAAAATCCTAATAAGAAGATTAATTCTTTTACATTATCATTAATATATTTTTCTATACTTGCATATATTTTTTTAAGCATTATTATCACGTCCTATATTAATTATAACAAAAAGAGAGGATTTTATGAAACCTAAATTAAAAAGTATTATGATTATTATCTTTTTTTTATTAATATTACTATCTTTTTTATTTTTACCTAAAGATACTATTAATAGTGTTTTACTAGGATTAAATATTTGGTTGTATAACGTTTTTCCTTCTTTATTTCCTTTTTTCATAATTTCAGAATTACTTATAAATTATGGGTTTAATGATTTTCTTAGTGAATTTTTTAGAAATTTCATGAGTCTTTTTGGCTTATCTGGAAATGCTAGTTTTGCTTTCCTAGGCAGTATCTTTTCTGGTTTTCCTTCTGGAAGTAAATATACAAGACAATTGTTAGATAATAATATTATTTCTGATGATGAAGCTAATCACCTTATTAGATTCACACATTTTTCTAATCCATTATTTATTATTGGAACAATAGGTATTTTACTTAATAATATATTTGTTAGTTATTTAATACTTATTTCTCATTATTTAGGTAATATTATTATTGGTATTTGTTTTAGAAAGAAAAAAATTAAAAATAAATATAAAGTTTCTTTTAAAAAAGCTATTAATCTTATGCATAATAAAAGAATTAATAATAAGAATAATTTTATAACTATTTTGACTGATGCAATATATAAAACAATTGATATATTAATTCTTTTACTTGGTACAATAATTATATTTTTAATATTATCTAATTTAATTACATTATTACCAGTTAATGATAACTTAATTTTATTTAGTAAAGGTATACTTGAAATGACTCAAGGAATTAAATTTGTATCAAATAGTAGTCTTTCTTTATTAATAAAAACAATATTAATTACTTTTTTTATTTCTTTTGGAGGATTAACTGTTCATCTACAAGTTTCTAGTATTATTAGTAATAGCAAAATAAAATACAAGAATTTTTTGATTGCTAGAATGTTTCATTCTTTCATATCAATAATTCTTGTATATATTTTATTTAATATCTTTATTAACTAACCCAGTTAGGTGCGGTTATTTTGCTTTCTACACTATTATTAAAATGTGTATGTAAAGCACTTTCTACTTTATTAACATTCCATGAAGATAAATCTAATGTATACGTTGCATTTTTACCTGCATCATTAAACATTTGATCCATATTTGTAACATTTGCTGTATTCCAATTCAATTTTGTTGATGATGAAATGGTAAATGTTGAAGCTACATAACCACTATGACAAAACATTTGATTCATGTTAGTTACTTTAGCGGTATTCCAATTCGATAAATTACCTAAATTATATGATGTAGCGCTATATCCTGTTTTATAGAACATATATCCCATATCAGTAACATTAGCTGTATTCCAATTACTCAAGTTACCGATATTCCATGTTGTAGCATTTGTTCCTGTTGCTGCAAACAAATCATACATGTTAGTTACTTTAGCTGTATTCCAACTACTTAAATCACCTATATTCCAAGTTGATGCAATGTTACCAGCGTGGTAAAACATATAAGCCATTGAAGTAACATTACTTGTATTCCAGTTTTTTAAATTACCAATATTAAATGTTGAAGCTTGTTCTGCAGCACGATTAAACATAGATTGCATATATTCTACTTTAGATGTATTCCATTTGCTTAAATCTCCTATATTATAATTACTAGCATTTTGTCCAGTATGATAAAAAAGATGCGCCATATTGGTAACTTTCGAAGTGTCCCAATCTTCCATTCCTGTTATTTTAAATGTTCCAGTTACGTTTTCTCCTGCTGAATAAAACATATGAGACATATTCGTTGTATTAGATAAATCTAAATTTGCTACGTCAAAACTAGAACAATTTACAAACCCATTAAACCA
Organism: Bacilli bacterium; assembly: GCA_017436345.1. Taxonomy (GTDB): domain Bacteria; phylum Bacillota_I; class Bacilli_A; order RF39; family UBA660; genus RUG11788. The sequence continues at coordinate 285,496 of JAFSDH010000004.1, read as the reverse complement.
ATTAGACGTACTAGTTGGTGATATTTTTGTTTTAATTTCGACAGACTTTACACTACTTTTTATACTAGCCCATGGAACCGTTGTTGAGTTAAATGATTCATCTTCAAAACCTACATATAATTTAGATATCACTTTCCCCGAATAAGTATCACCGACTGAAATGGTTTCAGTAGTATTAATAAATGATAAAGACTGATCACTCGCGTAATAAATAGCTACATTCCCATTTTCAGGACTAGGATTAAAAGTATTAACTCCACCACTTTTTATTTCTGGTTCTTCATAATCATAACCAACAGCAACAATTTCTACTCCATAATTACCTTCTAAATCATTATGATAAATTGGTATAGAGATTTTATAAACATTTACATTATCATCTTCTAAATTATCTGCTTCATATGTATTGTATAGCATATAATTTGGTCTATAATCTAATAAAAGAGCATCAGGAGATTCATAATAAATTCCCCCATAATTTATATAACTTATCTTATATAGCTCGCCATCATATTCATAATCTCTTTTTTCTACTGATAATTGTTTTGTTGTACTATCATTAAAATTTAATAATAAACATTTATCAATTACACTTCCACCAGCCATGCAATAATCAATGTTTTTTAATGTTCTTTCACTAATATCATTTTGAATTGCGAGTACTACTTGATTACTATAATCGACTAGTTCAGCTTTAATAGCTTCTTCATTTTGTTTTGTACGATAGTTAAATAATAATTCGTACATAGAAAATGCCAAAGTAAAAACAAATAAGAAACTTAGTGTTAATTCAACAACTGTAAAACCTTTATTATTTAGTTTTTTCATTTTAACATCTCCTATTCCTTAACCTTTATTTCTAAATTAGCAAAAGTACCATCATTATAATATACTATTACTCTTTTATATTTATCATATGTATCTCCAGCTGGTTGTGTATATTTATCCATACTTTCAACATAATCACGAACAGCACGCGGAAAATTATGTGGATGGTTTTTAACATCATCTTTGATTTTGTTAGTTCGATACCAAGTTATATAGATACTATGAACATCTAGATATGTCGAATTCAATAATTTTTTACAGAAATTTTTCTTATCTAATCTATTACATATAGAGTCACCTGTAAATACGTTATATGTGTTAACTGTTCCGCTAGCTTGAGTTAACTTCAAAATATCATTTACATTAGCATCTCCCATAATCATACTTCTAATCAAATTAGTATTATAAACACTTGAAATCGTGTCATATTTTTCCTCATTTTCATATTCACCAACTAGTGGAATGATATTTACAAATAAAAATGTAAAAAGTGATAACACGAAAACACCTACTATGATTGACTCTGCTAATAAAAATCCCTTTTCATTTCTTTTTTTCATAAAAAAATCACTTACCTTTATTGATTATATTCTGAAATTATTATATAATAAACTAGAGTAAAATACTAGACAGAAGTTTAAAAAGGGGCAAAAATTTATGGTAGAGTATGATTTCGTCAAGGTTCCGATAGTTGATATCGTTAACCAAATTATATTATATGCAGCACAACATAGGGCCAGTGATATCCATTTTGACCCCTTGGAAGATGCGCTGATGGTTCGTATGAGGGTTGATGGTGATTTACATAATCACTCTGTAGTACCTAAAGTATACGAAAGAAATTTAATAACAAGAATAAAGTTAGTTTCTGCGATGAATATTACAGAAACACGTTTGCCACAAGATGGTGCGATTAAAGGACGTATTGGTGGAAGAGATTTAGATATGCGTGTATCTATTCTTCCTACTAATGAAGGTGAAAAATGCGTTATCCGTATCTTAGACTTCCAAAAAGGTCTTAGTGGTTTAGATGGTTTAGGATTTACTCCTAATAACTTTAGAAAAATAGAAAAAATGTTAGCTGTACCGAATGGTATTATTCTAGTTACTGGGGCTACTGGTTCTGGTAAATCTACAACTACTTATTCGATGTTATCAGCTTTAAATAAAGAAGAAACAAACGTTATTACTGTTGAAGATCCGATAGAAATGAATATTGAAGGTATAAACCAAGTTCAAGTTAATAGTGAAATTGGTATGACTTTCGCCGCAGCTTTAAGATCTATCTTACGTCAAGACCCGAACGTTATTCTTATTGGGGAAATGCGTGATGAAGAAACTGCTCAAATTGCTGTTCGTGCCGCTATTACTGGGCACTTAGTTTTATCTACAATCCATACTAATAATGCACTTGCAACTCTTGAACGTTTATTTGATATGGGTGTTGAAAGATACATGGTTGCTACTTCTGTTGTTGGAATTATTTCTCAAAGACTTGCAAGAACACTTTGTAATAAGTGTAAAAAACTTAGACCGACAACTAAATATGAACGTTATATGTTTGCAAGAGTTCTTCATAAAAAAGTTAGAGAAATTTATGAACCTGTTGGTTGTGATGAATGTCATGGTGGTTTTACAGGACGTATTGCTATTCATGAAGTTTTATATATTTCTGAAAGATTAAGCGACTTGATATCTGATGCTAGAATTGAAAAAGATCAATTAAGAGATGAAGTGTATGGTACTGGTGAAACAACTACTCTATTACAAGATGCTCTACAAAAAGTTTTACTTGGTCACACTACTTTCCAAGAAATATATCGTGTAGTTGATATTGATATTGATTTAGATAATGCTATTAAATCTGAAATGGGTATTAGAGAAGAAGAGAAAAAAGCAGATGTACAAGAAGATGAAGGATGGCAAGACTTTGATGGTACATTTGATGATGAACTTGATCTTATCGATATTGATGTTCAAGATGATGGTGACTTACCTACTATTGATACTTCTATCTTCACTATCGAAGAATTTGATTGGAAATTTAATAAGAAGTTATCTCCTAGTGATCCAGAATTTGTTAAATTCTTTATTCTTGAAAATCAAAAAATTATGAAAGAAGATTTGATAGTTGAAAGAGAAAAAATGAAGGAAGAACTTGCTAGTCTTGAATTAATTGATGCATTTGACGATAATGATTTAGTTAATGATTTAGGTCTTACTGATGATTCTGAAATTATTGGTTATGAAATAAATAATCTTCCTGAAATAAAAGATAATGATGAAGTTGTCTTGATGGAAAATAATAGTCTTGATAATGTTATTGGTGGATATAATGATGACGTATTTGAAAATAAAACTTTATTAGATTTAAATAATGTCGAATTTAATTATAAAGAAATATTAGAATTAATTGATGCGTATTCAGATATTGGTCCTTCAATAAATGATGTTGTTCAAGATGATTTAGAAAAGATAAATAAAGATTAAAAGTAATCAAATGATTACTTTTTTTATTACAAAAAAAAGAAGATTACTCTTCTTCTAAAACAATTTTTAATACATCTTTACTTATATCTTCTATTGTTCTTATGTTATTATCCTTAACACATTTAATTGTACTCCAGTTATATAACTCAGAAAGTTCAATATAAGATGCTTCAGCATGTTTAAGATGTTCTGGATTTTTTTCGTGTTCATCTAGGAACTCACGATTCTTTTTTAATTCTAAAGATTGTTCATATGGCATATGTAAAAAGATAGTAATATCTGGTTTAGGAAGTCCTAATAACCAATATTCTAAGCGATCAATCCATTGATACATGTTTATTCTTTCATCTTTATCTAAAATTTTTCCACCTTGGTGTGCCATATTAGATGTAGTGTAACGATCAAGAATAACAAAATATCCTTTTTCTAAATAATCTAAGGCTTCTTTTATATTGTATTTACGATCCGCTGCATAATATAAACAAGCAACCTTAGGATCTACACTATTAGCGCCTTCTTTAAATAATGATTCACTTATTTCTGGTTTTCCCAAGTAACATCCACCTACTATTTTTCCTGTTGGTGTTTCATATTTAGGAAATCCCATACGATAAACTTTATGTCCTAATTTATTTAAATTTTCTTCTAATAATTTTGATTGTGTTTCTTTACCAGAACAATCAGTTCCTTCAATTACAATTAATTTACCTTTTTCCATATTACTTTCTCCTATATACCATATGTTTATATTTTATACCATTTTCTTCGTTTTCTCTAATAAGCTCACTTGTATAATTATCTCTATTAAATTCTGGGAAAAAAACGTCAGCTTCGGCCGTTGCCGCTACTTCTGTTAAATATAAATTATCACAGTCGTCAATAAATTGTTTATATATACTAGCTCCACCTATTATAAAGATTTCTTCTTCACTATCTTTATTTTTTTCAAAAAATTCCTCTTTACTTTTAAAAACTTCGATATCTGGATCTAACTCGCGATCATGAAATGTAAAAACTATATATTTACGACCAGGTAACTTTTTAGGTAATGATAGATATGTTTTATATCCCATTGCTATTTTTTTACCCATAGTCGTTTCTTTAAAAAATTTTAAATCTCCTGGTAAATGCCAAATTAAATCATTATCTTTACCAAGTTCATTATTTTGACCAATTGCTGCTATAAGTGATAGTTTCATTATTGAGCGATTGGGAATTTAATAGGTCCCATATGTTCATATTTTTTAACTTTTACATGTTTTAGTTCGCGTGAATTATCAATTTCATAGAAATCTCTTACTTCTGGATCAATCCATAACTCTGGTGCTGGTAAGTGTCCTTGTTCATCAAATCGTTTAATTTGTTCTTTAATACCGTCTACTTGATTTACATAGATATGAGCATCTTTTATACTCCAATCAATTGTTCCTGGTTCTAAACCTGTACAATGTGCAAGAAGTGATAAAAGAGTTGCATATTGTGTTACATTAAATGGAAGTCCTAATGGTACATCACAACTTCTTTGATGTACCCAACAATTTAATTTTCCATCAGTTACATCCCATTCACTACTCCAAACACATGATGGAAGTACAGCTGTATCAATAAATTGATCTTGCCATAGGCTAAGTACCATTCTTCGATCATTTGGATTATTTTTTAATCTATCGATTAATTTATCAATTAATTGAAAGTTTTTTACGATCCAACCATAAGCTGTTCCAATAGTATGAGCCCATTCTTCTCCAAAGTATTTTTCTACTTCTTTTTTTTCTAAAACGCCTTCTTCATTAGGTAACATTTGTGTTGCACGCCAATATCCATCTTCAGCTATTTCCCATTCATCCCAAATTTTTACTCCACGTTCTTGTAACCATCTAACATCGTTAGATTGTTCTTGATATATCCAAAGCATTTCAATAATTGCTGCTTTAAAATATAATTGTTTAGTTGTTAAAACAGGAAACTCTTCACTTAAATCAAAATGAAAATGATGTGATGGTACCTTAATAGTATTTACCCCTGTTCTATTTTCTACTTCAACACCTTCATTTAATATTCTTTTACATAAATTAATATAATCTACATCAAACTTAGACATATCATTACTCCTCCACTATATTATTGTTTTCATCGAAATTAATATCAATTACTTTTCTACTTGCTAAGAAATCACACATATGGACAAAGTTTTGAAATTTAGTTTTAGGATAAGGTAAAACTTCATTACCATTATAATCTTGTGTCCATGGTCCCATATGAGTTGCAATAGTATCTGCTAAGAAATTTATTTCTTCATCACTAAAATTTAAATTAGCTTTATTTTCTTTAATAAATTCCCCTACTAATAATGGATGTTCAAATTTAGTATATCTACTGCATTCTTTTCCCTTTTTTAAACCATCATGAAGCATTAATGCAATAAGCATTAAATCTTTTTCACCATCGGTATATTTATTCCCGATTGCTGGGTCGGATAGTAGTTCATAAGCAATTCTTACAGCAGCTTTTGTATGTCTAACTAATCCACCTTCTCCACTCGCAAATCGAGGATGATATTTACCAGTTGATGCGGCTTCTACTTCAAAGAAATAATCAGGCAAACTGTCAATCAGGTACATTGTATCATTTTTATATGATTCATTTTTTATATACTTTAATTCTTTTTCAAAAACTGCAACTTTATTCATTACTACCTCCTATAAAATTAACTAAAATTGAGTTAGATAAATAGAGTTTATCTTCAGGTATTCTTATATATCCTTCTCTATCTTCTATTAATTTTTTATCAACCATATTCATTATATCAAAAATATCTTCGATTTTGAAATTATATTTCAAAAAGAATTCATCTTTTTTTATTCCAATCATTTTTCTAAGGCCTAGAATCATCTCATTTTCCATCTTTGTTTGCAAATCAAGTTCTTCTTCTTCAAGTTTATAGTTTCCTTTTAAATAATTATTTAAACTTCTAGTATTTGTATATCTTTTATTATTAACATATCCTCCTGAAGATAAACCAAACCCATAATATTCTTCGTTATTCCAATATGTTAAATTATGTTTTGATTCATATCCTTCTTTTGAGAAGTTGCTTATCTCATAATGCTTATATCCCAATTTTTTTAAATAATTAATTATATAATAATACATATTTGATTCTAGTTCTTCATCAAGTGGTTTAGTATTATTGATATAAAGTTTAGTATTTTCTTCTAATATTAAAGAATATATTGATATATGTGGTACATCTAAGTCTTTAAAAAATTCTAAATCATTTATTAAATCATTAAGAGTCTCGTTTGGAAAACCATACATTAAATCAATATTTATATTATTAAAATATTTTTTTGTTAGTTTTATTTTTTCTTTTATATCTTCTTTATCATTATATCTATTTATTAATTCATAAAACTTTTCATTAATTGTTTCTATTCCAATACTAATTCTATTTACTTTATTTTCTTTTAGTTTTTCTAATAATTCTTTATTTATATCCGAGATATTACATTCAAATGTAAATTCATATTCTTTTTCTATATTAAATTTATCTGTTATAAAAAATAGTTTATCTAATTGATAATCTTTTAAAGAAGATGGTGTTCCTCCTCCAATATATATAGTCTTTAAGATATCATTTTGGTAATTTTTAGTTATTTCTTTTTCTAATTCTTCTAAATAGTCATTAACCATTTTTTCATTATAAAACATTTTACAAAAATCACAGTAAGAACATATTTGCATACAAAAAGGAATGTGTAGATATAAAGATTTTATTTCTTTCATATTACACACTCCTTTATTATCTAGATAAAGTTTTTTGTTTTGCTTTTTCTTCTTTTTTCATTTGTCTAGATATATTTCTTCTAACTAATCTTAAATCATTTTTAGGGAATTCGTCAATATTATTTAAAGTTATTTTCCCATCTCTTGTTAGAATTACTTTAGAAGCATCACTAAGTTTTTGATATAATTTTGTATCTCGTTTTAATTTTTCTTGGACTTTTTCTTCATTATCTGAAAACCATTTATCTATTTTGATATTCTTTTTTAGTTTATTAATTTTATATTGTTCAACAAAAGAAATACCTCCAAAATATGCGAAACACGCTCCAAATAATGGTACTTTTATTAATATTGCATTAGCAATCATTAACGCACTTAATCCCATTAAAATACAGTTACAGGTAGTTCCTGTTTTTATTCCTTCTTCTGCATGTTCTGATATATAATCAATTTGCCTTTTTTGTCTTTTTTCTAGTTCTTCTTTTGACATTATCTCACTAGAATTATCACTTTTAATAACAAACATTTCTTTATCATTTAATTCTTTTCCTTTTAATACAAATCCTTCTTTATTTAAATGACTAGCAATTGTATTAAATCTTGGACTAATATCTATTTTATTTATTAATTTTGGATAATCTATCATTTTATTTTCCCCTTTCTTTTTTAAGTACTTTTCTTTTTAACTTTCTTAAAGTTTTATTATCTAAGCTATCTATATTATTTAGGTTTATTCCTTCTTCGTACATTTCTTCTGAATATGGTACTAAAGAGGTAGGATATTCAAGTGTTGGAAGATTGTTTGTTGTTGCGGTTATTTCTGGCTTTTCGATTTTAGAATCTACTTCTTCTTTAATAACTTCATTTACTTTATCTTTATTATCATAAATCCAGGAAACTAACTTTAATTCTCTTTGTAATTTTAATGGTGCGTGAATTTGAATATAGTATAATGCTGCACATGTTAACCAACAAAAACCAGAAAAATAATTTTGTAAAGATAAATTTAAAGAAGCATTAATTAAATCTAGTCCAACTATGCCACCTTTCCATCCAATTTGTTCTTTTACTTTAGGAAAGATTTTTTCGCAATAAAAATCAAATGTTCTTTTCATAGAATCATTTAATTCACTAATTGTATTTTCTTCGATTTCTTTATTTTCTAATCTTCCATCAGCGTATTTAATCAATACATAATTATTTTCACGATTTAATGTATATCCTTTTATGTAATCAGACTTATAACTTGGTGAATATATAGTTAATCCGTGTTTTTTTGCTTCGTAAATATAATCTTTCATTTTATCCCCCTGAACGAATTTATCAATTAAGTACTTATTTATCTTTAATTCTTTTTTCTTGTCTTTGTCTTTTTTTTACTTTTCTTTTAAGATGTCTTAATCCATTTAAACCGATTTGATCCATGTTACTAAGATTTATCCCATGATAATACATTTCTTCTGGATAAATAGTATCATGTTCTGGGTAAACTTTTATTGTTGGATTAATACTATTTGCATCGAAGTTTTCTGGAGCAACTAGTTTTTCAACTTCTTCTTTTATAATTTGATTTACTCCACAACGATTATTATTTATCCATGATATTAATTCCATTTCTCTTTTTATCTTTATACATTTTGTTTGCATAAGTCCCCCAGTTGTTGATGAAAGACATGCAATTGCAATTAATGGATTACCAATTACTAAATTACCAATAGCAACAGCTGATGATAATGTTACCGCACTTCCTAATCCTACTGTATGACGATTTAATTTTGGATAAATATCTTCTTGCATCTTTTCAAATTGTTTTTGTTGCACTAAGTCTAATTCTTCATATTTAGCTCTTGTATATGGAACTTCTTCTTCTTTACCGCACATATATCTAATTTCGATATATTGATTTGATTTATCAATAGAAAAATTTTTTATTAATTTATCATAATTAGCTATCTTTTTTATTCTGATATTAGCATCTATATAATAATTAATCATATTATTTTCTTCTTTCTTTTCTTAAAACTTTTCTTTTTAAACTTCGTAATTGTTTATTATTTAGATAATCAATATTATTTAAATCGATTCCATTTTCAAACATTTCTTTAGGATATGGTACTTCAGCATATGGATAAACATCAAGTGGTGCATTATTAGTAGTTGCTGTTATTTTTAGATTTGGTGCTTTTTCATATACTTCATCTTGAATAACTTCATTTACTTTATCTTTATTATCATAAATCCAACCAGCTAATTGAATATCTTTTCTTAGACGAAGAGGTCTTATAGCTTTTGATAAAAAATAACCTGACCATACCAACCAAACAAAACTTCCAGCACTCCCCATAGTTCTTAATAATGTTCCTATTACAACATAAGCTCCAGATACAATACCATTATACTTAATTTCAAACGACGTTTTTTCTTTTACTTCTTTTTCTATTTCGTTTAAATCATCTCTTTGTCTTTTATCTAATTCTTCTTTAGAAGTTTCTTTTAAATCAATAATATCAGTATAACCATTCATGTATTTTAGCGAAACAAAATTTTTTTCTCTATTAATACGATATGATTGTAAATATTTACTTCCGTTATAAATTCTTACATTATGAGCACGTGCTTCGTTAATATAATTTTTCATAATATCCCCCTAAAAATAGCAAAAGATATTATATCATATAATACCTTTTTTTTCAACTATTTTGACTCATCCATAGCTAGAACACTCATAAATGCTTCTTGAGGAAGTTCTACACTACCAATTTGTTTCATTTTCTTTTTACCTTCTTTTTGTTTTTCTAGAAGTTTTCTTTTACGAGATACATCTCCACCATAACATTTAGCAAGAACATCTTTACGAAGTGCTTTTACTGTACTTCTAGCAATTATTTTATTACCTAATGCTGCTTGAATAGGTATTTCAAATAATTGACGAGGAATAGCTTCTTTTAAGTGTTCTACAACTGCTTTACCACGATTATACGCAAAATCTTTATGAACGATAACGCTTAAAGCATCTATTACTTCTCCATTTAATAAAATATCCATCTTACATAGATTACTTGTTTTATATCCAATTAATTCATAATCGAATGATGCATATCCTTTTGTATATGATTTTAATTTATCAAAGAAATCATATACAATTTCTGAAAGTGGTAATTCATAATGAATATTAACACGAGTTGCATCAATATATTCCATACTGATATAATTACCTCTTTTATCCTGACAAAGTTCCATAATAGGTCCGATATATTCACTTGGAGTAAAGATATTTGTCCTAATATATGGTTCACGTACTTCTTTTAGTTTCGTTTGTTCTGGCATCTTAGTTGGGGCATCAATAAGTTCTAAATCACCATTGGTAAGAATAGCCTCATATACAACAGATGGAGCTGTTGTAATTAGCTCTATGTTAAATTCCCTAGTAATTCGTTCTTTAATAATATCCATATGTAAAAGTCCTAAGAAACCACATCTAAACCCAAAACCTAAAGCACTTGAAGTTTCAGGTTCAAAAATTAAACTAGCGTCATTTAGTTTTAATTTATTTAATGCTTCACGCAAATCTTCAAATTTATTTGATTCGATTGGAAATAAACCACAAAATACCATTGATTTCATTGGTTGGTATCCAGGCAAAGCATCTTCAGCTGGATTTTTAGCATTAGTAATAGTATCTCCAACTTTAATATCTTGAATGTTTTTAATACTTGCTGCAATCATTCCTACTTCACCAGCAACAAGTTCTTGTTTTTTTTCTTCTTTTGGAGTGTTTACCATTAATTCTACTACTTCATATTCAGCATCAGTTTCCATCATTTTAATAGTATCTCCAACTTTAATTTTTCCATTTACTACTCTATTTGAAATAATTACACCGCGATAGCTATCAAAAATACTATCAAAAATTAATGCTTGTAGTTTCCCATTACGATCGCCTTTTGGAGGTGGGATAACTTCGACTATTTTATCAACTAATTCTTTTATACCTTCTCCAGTTTTAGCGCTTGTAAGAACAATTTCATCATCATTAAATCCAAGTAAATCATGTAATTCTTTCTTTACTTTTGGTATGTCGGCACTTGGTAAATCTATTTTGTTTATTACAGGAATAATAGTTAAATCATTTTCCATCGCTAAATATAAATTAGCAAGGGTTTGAGCTTCAATTCCTTGAGCTGCATCGACAACAAGAAGTGCTCCTTCACAAGCCGCTAGGCTACGACTTACTTCATACGTAAAATCTACATGTCCTGGTGTATCAATTAAGTTCAAATTATATTCTTCACCATTATAGTTATATCTAAGTGCTGCTGTATTTAATTTTATTGTTATTCCTCTTTCTCTTTCTAGATCCATACTATCTAAAAGTTGCGCTTTAGCTTCTCTTTTAGTAACTGCATTAGTTACTTCTAAGATACGATCCGCTAACGTACTTTTACCATGATCAATATGCGCTATAATTGAGAAATTCCTTATATGAGATAGTTCCATATATATCACCTTGCTTTATTTTATCATAAGAGTAATAAATTGATAAGTAAAAGTTTTAAAATAAGAAAAAAAGTAGATTTCTCTACTTTATCTTCTTACTGATGAAATTTCTTGATTATATGTTTCACCATCAGTAAACATTACTGATACTAAATGATAAGGATTTCGTTGGATTAATATAGTTTCTGCTTGAATATTTCTTGCTGATATATGTGATATTTTTCCATTAGAAAGTTTTATATCATATAATCTAACACCAAAAACCATATTATCTCTTTTGGGGTCAAAATCATATTTAGTTTCATCTTCGTAAAAATAAGGATTAGGGGTAATTTTGGGATTACTTTTTTCACCCATTAAACGTCCACTCTCGCTCTTAGGTATTGAATCAAATGGCATTTTTTGCTCATAAGCAATAGCTTCTTTTTTCCAATCTCCTCCTGAATTATCTCTTGCATAACCATTTTCTCCCCTTGGAACTTTTTTTCTTGCCTGTATAGTTGTTACTGGTTCTTCAAAAGCAACAACAGGTGTTTCGCCATCATGGTGATGCACTCTACTATCTTCTATTTCTTGAGCATGGAAATGCGCTAACATATATGATACTGGCATATAAACGTCATTTCTTCCAATTTGTGGTAACATAAAATAACGCATTGGCTCTTCTATTTCTTCAGGATTATTTGTTCTTTTTGCTATTTCCTGTGCCAAGTTATCTAATTTAGTAATAAAACCAGGACTTCTAGCAAATACTATATAATCATCTACTTTAGGTTTATTTTCACGATTACAACATATTCTTCCATTTTCTATACCAATAAAATTTTCGAAAAAACTTATATCATTTTTAATATTATTATTTCTAGAAATATTTCCATTATCTGAACTAGGTGTTATATAAGGTAAATAAAAATAATATAATTTAGGATTTTCTTTAAGAAGTTTTTCATTCATTTTAGTCATTAAAAAGCTAACTTCACTAATACTAGAATCTTTATGACTTAATAACTCCTGGAATTCTCTTGAATTGTAATAAGAATTACACATTTCTAAATAATTATCAAATTGGAAAGTTAATTCATTTCTTTTTTCACGTAATTGCATACTATTAGTCATAAAAACACCAGGATCTAATGAATTATGATGCATGAAAGCAAGAAATTGTTCACCAACTTTTATTCTAGCCGATCCTAAACCTAAACTTATACTATCTTTTCCAATATAACTAGAAAATTCTTCCATTACTTCTTCAAAAACACTTTGTTCCAATCGCATATCATGATTTCCGGCTATAAAAGCTGTAAAATACGATTCGTCACCTCTTAATTCACTCATTTCATCTGTTTGAGCGATTAAACGAACTTTTTTTATTGAATCTATTACATCAGTAGCATAAGCAGATATTTTAGTTGGATTACCTTTAAGTTTTTCAGGAACGTCTAAAATGTCACCTGTAAAAACTATTCCCGCAATTTCAATTCCTTCTTGTTTCATCTTTTCAATTAAACCATCACGAAATTGGATAAAAGAAAATAGTCGTTCTTCAAAAAGAGCTTTATTCAATGTACCATCAGGATTATAACATCCCTTATCTAAATGTAAATCTGGTATTGTTATTATAGTTAAATTATCTTTTTTGCTTAGTCTAACTGCTTCTACTGGAATTGTATTACTTGATTTTACCATTAGCATTGGATCAGCTGCAGAACCATAATCAACTTTAATAGTTCCAAAATCTGTCCCATCATATGATGTCATATCAATAGTAGAAACTGTCTCTTCGATAATTGCTCCATTAAGACTTTCCATAAATTTTTTCATTATTTCTTGATTACTTAGATTATTTTGGATTTCTTCTTCGGTAAATATACCTATATGTACTTCTTGATATAATTGGCTTAACTTTATTGGTTTTCCTTTATATTTTTTAAGCACTGCTTTAAGGTTTTGTTCAAACATAGTAATACTCCTTTTGCTTTTTTATGTATATTATTTAAATAAATATAATTATTATCTTTCTTATATTTTTCTTATATTTTTCTTATATTTTTCTTATATTTTTATTATATCAAAATAAAAATAAAAAAAGATGTAATTTTACATCTTTTTTACTTACTTAATGTTTTAGTTCCTTGTACTTCTTTTGTTATTCTATCAATAACACCTTTGTTTATATCTTTTAATTCATTCATAGCTTTTTCAGCTGCATAGAACTTTTTGCTTTTATCCGGACTAGATGTTAAAGCTTGATTAAATTCTGCTAGATTATCACCAACTTGATTTAACTCTCTTAATGAATATGATGATGAACAATTTCTTACTGTTATTGTATAAACCTCTTTTACTAACGCAACATATAGATCAACTGCCTTATCAGATAAATCTAATGGTCCAATTGAAGTTGTTTCTTTCCTTGTTGTTGGGATTTCTCTATGTCTTCTCATAACTGCATCTATTTTTTTTAACGATTGAAAGTCTAATCCCATAATTGTACTTCTTAAATGTTCACTTGTTTTAGCTTCTTCATATGCACTTGGTATTGCTAATTCAACTTGTTTAATTCTTGCACGAGCAAGAACATTATTTCCTTTTACAACTTTTGTTTTTTCTTCTAAACTTAAATTACTTCTTATTTCTAAATTTTTCATATTTTCCCCCTAATTATTTGTAAACACAAAATTGGGTTAATTTTAACACAAAGATATTCTTTTGTCAAATATAAAAAGGAGTATAACTATACTCCTACTTTTTCTCTTTCTAATCTTGCTTGTAAATGTTTCATCGCTTCTTCTTCATCATTAAAATAAATTACTTCATTTTTTAGTTTTTCATACGTTTCATTTCCTTTACCAAGAACTAAAACAATATCTTTTTCTTGCGCTATATCAATAGCTTTTTTAATTGCTTCACTTCTATCAATAACGATATCATATTTGGATTTATCTTCAATATCTTTAACCATCATATCAATTATATCTTTAGGATCTTCACTTCGGGGATCTTCGTAACAGAAAATAGCAAAACTTGCATTATCACAAACTGTCTTACCAACAATTGGTCTTTTTAAATAATCTCTTTCTCCTGCTTGACCAATTACGACAATACTTCGATTAATATCTAACGTATGAACAAAGTTAAGTAAGTTTTTTATTCCATTAGGTGTATGGGCATAATCAACCATAACCGTAAAGTTTTGACCAATATTTGGTAGAACATCTAACCTTCCCGATATTTTAACATTCTTTATATTAGGAATTATTTCTTCCATTGTTTTTCCAATTGATAACGAAACTAATATTGCAGCAGCTAAATTATAAACATTGAAATCCCCAAGTAATGGACTTTCAATATTATATTCTTTTTCTTTGTATACAAGAGTTATATCTGTTTTATTTGGTGTTACATGATAGTTTTTAATATAAAGATCAGCATTTTTGTTTTGACCATAAGTTAAAATGTTTTTAGTACTTGAATTTTTTCTTACTTCTTCATAATATTCATCATCTATATTAAAAATTGCATATCCATCTTCTGATATTTTTCGAAATTGTTCACATTTACATTCTAAATAATTTTCAAATGTACCATGTATATTTAAATGTTCACTTGTAATATTAGTAATTACACCTGTTTGATATGTAATACCATCTAATCTATGTCTAAAATATGCTTCACTAGATGTTTCCATTGCAACATATTTACAACCTGCATCAACAAACTCATTTAAATACATATATAATTTATCAGAATCTGGAGTTGTATTATTAGTATCACGATTAAATTTAGAACAACTTCGACCATTAGTTCCAATGTAGCCACATTCTTCGCTAGTTAATAATGCTTGAATAATTGTTGCGGTTGAGGTTTTACCATCTGTTCCACCAACACTAATCATATGTAATTTTTGATGAGGGAAATCATAAAATCTACGGCATAGTTCAGGTAATTCTTTATTAGTATCTTCAACTTTGATAATAGGTACATTTTTTTCTCCTACATCTTTACTTACAACAATTGCTGCTGCACCATTTTGAATCGCACTGTCAATAAAGTCATGTCTATCAGCAGTAACACCCATTGTACATATAAATAAATCACCAGGTTCTACTTCTTTTGAATTAATTTTTATACCTTTTATTTCTGTATCATATTCACATTTATATAGTTCATTAAGTCTTTTCATATTTTGACCTCCATTTCTTTAATTATACACTAATAAATGTCAAAATAGAAATTTTAAGTTGAATTATACAGAAATTTACATTATCATTATTAGAGGTGGTAAAGATGAAGATTACGTTAATTGAAGCTAATGAAGATTTAGGTGTTAAAGTAGATGGGGCTAATTTAGGACCAAATGTTTTAACTAGTTATTTTGATATAAATACGCTTGTAGTAAATAAACCAGATGTTATTAAAGAAAAAGATGCAAATAATTTGAAAAAAAATTTAGATGGTATCAATTTATTTGATAAAGAGCTTTACCAAGCATGTTTGAGTGTTAAAAATAAAAATGAATTCCCTTTAGTTATTGGTGGAGATCATACTGTAGCAATACCTTCTAGCTTAGCATCTATAAAAAAAGAAGATTCTCTTGGTATTATTTGGATAGATGCTCACGCTGATTATAATACTTTTGATACTACTAGAACTGGTAATATACATGGACTTCCATTAGCTGCAGCTAATGGGATTTGTCCTTTACTAACAACTTTTCATGATGGCAATTATTTTAATCATGAAAATACAGTTATTGTTGGTGGTAGAGATATTGATGAATGGGAATATCCAAATTTAGAAAAAGATAATATTACGGTTTTTACTACTGAAGATATAAAAAAATACGGTGTTCAAGAAATTATGAAAAAGGCTTTCGCTATTGCTAATAATGGAACAAATGGAGTTCATATTAGTTATGATTTAGATGTTATTGATCCGAAGATAGCTCCTGGTGTTAGTGTACCAGCTATTAATGGTATAAATGAAGAAGAAGCTTTTTTGATTGTTGATGAACTTATTAAAAATAAAAATATAATTAAATCTATGGATTTAGTTGAATTTAATCCAACAAAAGATATAAATGATAAAACTAAGAATATTGCTATAAAGATATTAGAAAAAGTAATTAAGAATTTCTCTTAATTACTTTTTTTAGTTATTAAACGTTTTTAAAAAGTTCTTACTTTTCAAATATAGTCCCGAATATAAATCATAATACTCATCTAAGAATTCACTTATTTCTTTTACTGTTTGATTAGATAAATCAAGTTTAGATATTTTAGATATATCTACGTAGTAGAACATTCTTATTACTTTAATTGCTTTTTCGCTTACTATTTTTTCATTAGTATAGCAATCTCTACAAATAAAACCACCACTTTTACTACTAAGAGTAATTATCTCTGTTTGATTACCACAAATATTACACCCATCGACATTTATCCCTATTCCTAAATAATCTAAGTATTTTAATTCAACTATATTAGTTATAATCAAGGGATTAAAATCATCTTCTATTTTATTCAATCCATCAATTAACAAATTATATATTTCTATATTAGGATTTTGTTTATATGTTTGATTAGTTAACTCTATTAGATAGGTAGCATAACTTATCTTAACAATATCTGTCATAATATTTTTAAAATATCTTATTAGATCAACACTTATTAATGTAGATAAACCATTTTCTTTATAATAAACATTAAAATGTCCATATGTAAGTTTATTACTTACCGTTCTTAAATTACTTTTCACTTTTCGGCATCCTTTAGACATGATCCCAATTATACCATAATCTTTAGTTAAGACATTTAATATTTTACTTGACTCACTATAATTAGTGTCACCTATTACTATTCCTTCTATTTTCTTGATTTCTGGCATCATCTTCACCTTCTATTTTTTTAGCCATTAAATAATATTTAATATCTCCTGTTTTTTTAAATAGATTCCATATTATTTCATAATTATTATTCATTATATCACCTATTATATATAGATGATTTTTTTATTTTTTTATTCATATTATTATTTACTTTTTTAACAATTCCTCTTTTATTATATAAAAAAATGCAAAAAAAAGAAACATTGTTTGTTCCTTTAAAAAATCATTACTAATATTACTAGAATCAATATTATTGCGAGTAAAATAAACATAATATTACTATCTTTATCTAGTTCTTTTTTATCACGATACACATTATATTCTGTTTCATTCTTCTTTCTTGTAAGTTCTTGTGTATGGTAGATTTCCTCACCAGTTTTATGGCCTGAATGACTCTCAATATTTTTATTATCCACACTTCACCTACTCAACTTCTTTTAATCCAAATTCTACTAAATATTTTTCTTTATCACGCCAATCTTCAATCGTTTTAACATGCGTTTCTAGAAAAACTTGTTTACCTAAAAATTCTTCAATATCACGACGAGCTTGAATTCCTATTTCTTTAAGCATTCTTCCTTGTTTACCAATAATAATTTTCTTTAGATTATCACGATCTACAATAATTAAAACACTGATATCAATAATATCTCCTGTATCCTCGTAACTTTCAACCATACAATTAACAGTATGCGGTACTTCTTTATTAGTCAAATGAAGAATCTTTTCTCTTACAAATTCTGCGATTAAAAAATTACGACTTACATTAGTGATAACTTCATCATCAAAATATTTTATATCTTCATTCAAATACTTCTTTATTGTTTTAATTAAATCAGTAACATTATCTCCCTTTAAAGCTGAAATTGGGATTATTTCTTTAAAATCATGTAATTTATTTAATTCAGTAATAATTTCAAATAGTTTTTCTTTTTTTATACGATCAACTTTATTTAAGAGTAAAAACGTTGGTTTATTTTCTTGTTTTATTTTTTCTAATATAAATTGATCTCCTTTTCCAAAACCCTTTTCGACATCGACTAAGAAAAGCAATAAATCAACATCTTCTGTCATCATATATGCTTTTTTATTTAAGTATGTCCCTAATTTATTTTGTGGTTTATGTATTCCAGGAGTGTCTATGAAAACTATTTGCGAATCTTCATCATTGTAAATACCTTGAATAATATTTCTTGTTGTTCCGCTAACATCACTAGTAATAGCTATCTTTCTTTCTAACAAACTATTTAGCAATGTAGATTTTCCTACATTAGGACGACCAACAATACTGACAAAACCACTCTTCATAAAAACCTCCTAATAATTAAATACGGCTGAATATAAATTGGATACTGGAAGAATTACTTCTTGTCCAAATAAATTCATACATACTACTTCTTTATCAGATTCAAAGAATTCTGATATAACTGCTCTATTTAAATATTTTAAGTCAGAAATACTTTCACTTCCAACCATTAAATATATCTTTTCAAAATCACCTTTTTTATATCCAGATGTTACAGCTTGAGCAATAGCCGATTGCTCTGCATATATAGCATCTCTAAAAACAGAATTTTTAACATTTACTCCAGAAAATTCATTTCCATCTTTCATTACAACGATTGCTGCAAAATGTAAAGAATCACTTGGAACACAACAATTTTGTAGTAAATTTATCAATTTTTTTCTATATTTTTCGTTATCCATATTCCACCTCAACTTAAATCTTTTTCTGAAAAAGGATCTGGACAAAGTGCTTTTACTGTAAACACTTTAAATTCACCTTTTTTGTTATAACAGATTACTGATGAGTCAGGATCAAATAGTTCAACAATTACTTGTCTACATAAAAAACAAGGAGTAGAAACTGATTCACCATCAGTTATAACATATAGCATAGCAAAATCTCCTTTACCATACCCTTGTGAACAAGCAGCCGCAATAGCATTTTGTTCAGCGCATAATCCATCTCTAAAGGATGGGTTTTCAACATTTACCCCTGGGAAACCTTTACCATCTTTAGTCATCACTATTGATGCTGTTCTATATCCAGTTAAAGGAACATAACTGTTTTTTTGTAATTCTAGTAATTTTTCAAACATATTTCCTCCCCTATATTATTCCTATAAAAACTAATATCTTTGGTAAAAATATAATTAATCCTACAACAGCTGATATGACAGCCATTACAAGAACAGCTCCTGCAGCAGTATCTTTTGCTACTTTAGCAAGTGGATTATAACGAGGTTCTACCATATCAACAATAACTTCAACAACAGTATTAATTAGTTCAAATGCGATAACAAGTCCAATCAAAATCAAACAAACAATAATTTCAAATACACTTGCTTCTAAAATATAACATGCCAGTAATACAAGTACAGTTGCAATTAAATGAACTCTAAAATTCATTTCTGTATTAAATGTATATAAGATTCCTTCTAAAGCATTCTTGATAGTACCTTTTGCTGTTTTCTTTTCTTTTTTAAATCGTCTACCTAGTAATTTCATAACGAGATAAGACCTCCTCTTGTTTCTTAAACATAATTTCTTCTTCATCTTTTTCCATATGATCGTATCCTAAAAGATGTAAAAATCCATGAATAGCAAGAAAAGATAATTCTCTTTTAAATGAATGTCCATATTCTAGGGCTTGACTTCTAGCTTTATCAATCGATATGTAGATATCTCCTAATACTCTTATTTCTTCTAAATTAAAGGTTTTATCATCTTCAAGAGCAAAAGAAATAACATCTGTTTCTCTATCAATATTACGATACTGGCGATTGATTTCTCTTATCCTACTATTATCTATAATTATAACATTAAATAGGATATTTTCAAGACCTTCATCTTTAGCAACGTTTACCAAAAGCGTTTTTAATTCATCTAGTTCTTTTTCTAAATTTTCTTCTGTTTCATTAAATATTTCTATTTCCATAATTACCTCCAAATAATAAATGCAACACTTGATACTAATACTATAATTGTTATTATATTTAAAACAATTTCTTTTTTTAATATTGGAATTAAATTTGATATTTTATCTAGTAAGTAATAAATAATAAATCCAATCATACCACCGGTAACATTTAACAATATGTCATCTACATCAAATACTCTACCAATTGCTAGTTGAGTTATTTCAATGGATAATGATGCTGCAAAAATTAATGCAAAAGCTTTTAATGGATGTTTTATATCAACATATAGTGATGCAAAAAATCCATATGGAACAAACATTAATACATTACCTACTATATTTTTAAAAAATAATCTTCCACCAAATTGATATCTAAAGATTTCATTAAAGAGTTGGAAATTATTTCCATTTGTTGCGTTTAAATCTTCTGCTGTAACAATTTGGAATAAGCAAAGTATATATAACATAAAACATAAATATAGCATTTCTTTATAAAAAACAAATTCTTCTTTATGTTTTAATAAATAACCTATTCTTATAGTTACAACTAAAACAACGGCAATAAATAAGGTTGGCCATGTCATTGTTAATACTTCTCCAAATGTTGTGTCAATTATACTTCTCATAGCATCACCTTATTTCTTTATTCAATATTTTGATATTCCGTAATATTTTCTTTTACTTTGAAAAATATCATCACTTCTATTGTACTATTTTTCGCTACTGTTTTCAATTTCTTTTCAAGCAAAATAGATGAATCTTCATCTAAATGTGATAATAGTTTTTCTCTTGAGATTTCAAGAGCTTTTAAATCTAGTTCTTCATTAGTATATATATGGTCTATCTTTATTACTTTATTATTTTCTTCTAAGCTTAATTTAATAGGAATTATATTATTTTTTATAAATATTTCTTTAGTTATAAAATTATCATAATCATTAAATATTGAATATCTTTTATTAAATATTGTTAAAGATAAATTTTTCTTTTTTTCTTTTGTATAAATTACTTCTTTATAGTTATATGGAACTTCAACCTTAACTTGATACCATGTTTCTGCATATACTTTTCCTTCAGCGCAAATTCTATTTTTTTCTTCTTCATTTTTAGTAATGATTCCACTAATTATAATATCGCCTTTTTTAACATAATCATTTGTTGCTTTCTTTATTTCACCACTAGAAGAATTAATACTCATTATAATACCGTCTCTTTTAGCTATAATGTTTCTAGGTTTACATTTATTATTTTTTGTTTTTATAATTCTTTCTTCAACTCTTACAATGTATTTTGTACCCTTTCTTTCTATTTCTAACCATTCTAATTCATCTTTATTATTATTAAGTATTTTCTCGATAATTTCCTTACGTTTTTCATATTTTTTGATAAAACTATATTTTTTTATACCATTTTCTTTTAATTCTTTTTCTACTAAACTAGATATTTCCTTATTATCTGTTTTTATTTCTATCTCAAAAATAATATTACAGAGTACATTTAATAAAATTACTCCTAAAAGAATACATATAAAAAAAATATTATTTCGATAGATAATATCTTTTATTTTATTCAATCCATATAATTTATTAATTTTTATTTTATATATAGTTTTGATTTTTTTAATTTTTTCATAATTATCTTTATTTACTTTTACATATACATATTGATTCATATATTTTACGTTTTCAAAATATATATTCATTTTATATAGTTGCCTTAAAAAACGTTTAACATCTTTTCCTTCTATTTTTAATTCATAGTAATTATTAAACATTTAATCACCTATTTCTATATTATTGATTTTTCCAACAATTAATAATTCTTTATTTAATAATTTTTTTACCGACAAATTATTACCCTTAATTATAACTCTACCAATAGATGACGTTAGTGATATTCTTTCTTCTTCCATCGATAATAAATCGATATAATTGACAATATTAACTTTATTTTCATATATATTTATTCTAAATTCATTATCTCTTATATAATTAATTATTCCTGACATACTATCACCTGTATAATTATATTAATTTATTTATGAAAATATTAAAAAAAGACATAGATATGTCTTTAGTGGTATTTTTTTAAATTTAGTATTTGATCTTTTATTTCTTCAATATCAGTAGTTATTCCTACTCTTTTAGATTGATTATTGTTATTTGAAATAAATGTTATTTGATAATCATATTCGATAACGATATCTTTAGGCATATACTCAAAGAAAGCATCGACTGATATTTTTTTAGGAATTTTGTTTAATTTTAAAATATCCTCTATATAAGAATATGATATTAACTCGGCACCATCTTCATGTAGTTCGATATTTATATTTATTTTAGGAATTACTTTTATCTTAATAGTATTGTTTTTTTTATCAATAGCAATTATCAATAGATATAATATAATGGCTAATAAAATTAATCCTGATGATAATAATACTATTTCTTTATTTTCTAAAATAAGAGTTGTTAAATCGTCCATAAGTTCCTCCATATTATAAATAAATTTTATCACTTATATTTATTCACTTCAACTCGATATAATAAAAAAACTAGGCTTATCCTAGTTTTCCTTTTATAATTTCACTTACTTTTTTCATGTCAGCTTTACCTTTTAATTGTGGTGTTACTTCTTTCATGATTAATCCCATTTCTTTTGCAGAAGTTGGATTGATTTTATTAAATGCTTCATCAATAATAGCATTTACTTCTTCTTCAGATAATTGAACTGGTAAATAGTCATTTAAAATTACTACTTCTGATTTAGTTTTATCTGCTAAATCTTGTCTTCCAGCGCGTTCAAATTCATTAATTGAATCATTACGCATCTTTATTTGTTTTCCTACACAATCAATTAATAATTCCTCATTTACTTCTTTTTTATTATTAATATGTTCTAGTTGCATAGCTCCTTTTACCATTCTTAGAACAGTTAGTCTTTCTTTATCTTGTTCTTTCATGGCTGTAATCATATCCTTATTAAACTTTTCTAATAAGCTCATATTCTCATCTCCTTGACTTATTCTAACATAAAAAGAGAATAAAAAAAAGTGCTTATGCACTTAGTTTTAAATTATTTATTATTATTTCTATTGTTTGCTCTATTTCTCTTTTGAGTATTTTTGATACCAGCTTTTTTAGCTTCTCTTCTTCTTATTCCTGGTTTGTCATAGCATTCTCTTTTACGACATTCAGAAGGGACTCCGTCTCTTGCTACTTTTTGTTTAAATCTTTTTAATGCAGCATCGATATTATTATCTTTAACAGTAGTTCTAATCATATACTTTCTCCCCTCCTTCCGTCATTACTACAAGAATTATATCACAAAATTGTTTTTTTGTACAACAAAATTTTACATTTTTTTACTTTTTTTAAAAAAGAAGATATAAATATCTTCTATTTTTCAGTTAAAAACTTTTCATTTATCTTTTTAGCATAACTAAAATTATTCATTCTTATACATTTGATTTTTTTATTTCTTACAATAGTACTTATTTCTTCTACATCTTTATAAGTATTTGTTTCACCATCAACGCTAATTATTAAACTAGTTGTTTCATCAGTTGGTTTTATTGTTATTGTTCTGTTTTCAGGAATGATAATAGAATTTAATACATCACGATAACTTTTAGTATTAAGGGGTGCGATTGGTGTTATTTGAAGCGTATGTAAATCATCATATACAATTGATCCACCAAAACTTAAATTATATGCTGTAGAACCAATTGATGTCGATACAAGAACACCATCACCAATATATTTTTCTAATAATTCATTATCTATTTCGATAATTAATTTTGCTGTTTTTAAATTTCTATCACGAACAACTATTTCATTTAGTGAATAAAATCTTGATATATTTCCATCTTTAGTAGTGACTTTTGTTTCTTGGATTCCAAAATTTTGAATCGTAAAATCATTACTACTCAATCTTTCTATAAAAATATCGATATCATCAATAGATATTTCTTGAAGAAAGCCTAAAGTACCAGCATTTATACCTACATAAAATGTTTCAGTATCAAATACATTATTTTTTACCATTCGTAAGAAAGATCCATCTCCACCAATTGCAATAGCTAAATCATATTTGCTATCTACTATTTCAAAGTTAGCTAGTTCTAATCTTTCGATTAGAATTTTTTCTATTTCTTTACTTTTTTCATTATCATTAGGAAAAAGTTTAATTTTATTAATTAAACGTTTCATTACTTATTCCCTTTATATTTAAATAGTTTAGATGGTCGATGTCCACCATTAACTCTTGTCATTTCAGTTTGTTCTACTTTTGATGCAATAATACGACGGAAAGCAGGATCTAATAACTTTTTCCCTAAAATAACTTCATATACTTGTTGTAATTCTCCTAAAGTGAAATATTCTGGCATTAAATTAAATGCAATATCTGTATATTCTAATTTGTTTTTTATACGAGAAATACCACTAGCTATTGTTTTGGCATGGTCAAATGCTATACGAGTATTTTTTTCAATTGTATATTTATAACGATCTGTTGTTAATTCTTTTAAAGTTTTTTTAATTACAACATCAAAATTTTCTTCTCCATTATCTAAATTAATTTTAATATTTTTTTCATCTTCTTCAATTTCCATATTGAACCAAGATGCATCTTCATATAATGTGTCATCTAATCTATTTTTATCTACTAATGCTACATAAGAAATACTAATGATACGCATTCTTGGGTCACGATTTACTTCATCAAATGTGTATAATTGTTCTAAATAAATATTATGTAAATTAGTTTCACGAGCTAAAACTCTTTTAGCTGCATCTTCACTAGTTTCATCAATACCAATAAATCCACCTGGTAGACACCACATATCTTTAAAAGGATGCTGTTTTCTTTTTACTAATAAGACACTAAAATGTTTATTATTTAATTTACGATAATTATCTTGTTTAGAAGATGCAACACTAAATATTAAAATATCTGTTGTTGCTGATAATTTTTCGAACTTTGATGAATCATAATTCTTTAAAAATTCTTCTTCGGTTTTATATTCTTTTTCCATAGTTACACCTCTTCTTATTAACAATTTGATTATAACACAAAAAAATATTTTATGCAATAAATAAAACACTCTTTTGAGTGTTTATTTTTTTACTAATTCTTTAGTTTTTTCTTTTAGTCTTACTTGATAAATATTCCAATCGAATCTGTTTTGAGCTTCATGAATTAACTTCCCACCAAAATTTTCAATAATTCTAATTGAAGGCAAATTATTTGGGAATGCAGCTATTGTTGGAAATAATAAACCTTTTTCAATCATTTCATCTTTAAGCATTTCTAAAGCTCGTAATGTATAGTTATGTCCACGATATTTTTCATCAATTTCATACCCTATATGACCAAATCTGTGAATAGCAGTTGCACCATAACTAATTTTTATACTACCTATTTCTTTAGGAACATTATGAAGTGTTATATGATATTTTTTTACTCCTCTTTCGACTGGGTTTTCATATATATCAATTTCTTCATCAGTTGCTATTTTTCTATAACCTAAAAAACGAAGTTCTTCTCTTAAATCATTAGCCTGGTCTTTTAAATTCCAATATTTATTTTTTTCATCTTCAGATGAAAAAGAATTAAAGCATAGTTTAGCTATTTGTAAATCAACTTGAGCTAAGTCTTTTTCTATCTCTTCTTTCTTACGCATATTATCCCCTCTTTTTAACGAGGGTTATTATAACATAATTTTAGTTTCTTGTCATTAATTTTTGATATAATTCATCCCAGTTTGAAACAGTTTCTAAATCATTAAATAGTCTTGTTTCATACTTTGTCTTAAATAAAATACAATTTATATTATTATTTTTTAATAAATAACAATTTCTAGGTCGATCATCAATAAATACATCTATTTTTTCTCTAAGACATGCTTCCGTTTTGTCATTTGTTTCTGTAATAATAAGTTTTGTATAATTAATATTATTTTTTTCTAAGTTGTCAGCAGTTGTTTTTAGAGCATCTTGATATTGTTTTTTAGATCGATTTGATATTAAAATTATTTCATTATTCTCAATTAGTTTATTGATATATTTTTTAGCGTCTTTTTTTGCTTTTAATCTCGTTGCAATCTTTTCCATTTTCACATTTAAAAAGTTATCTATTTCTTCTTTTGACCAATCAAACATTCCAGAAAAGATATATTCAGCCTTATCATTAATAATGCCTTTATTTCTTTTATTCTTATCTTCTTTAATCATTTCTTCTAATATCGTTTCATCTGTATCTAAAATAACATTATCAATATCTAAACCAATTTTCATAAAATCACCATGGTAATTATAACATAAATTGACTTTTTTTTAAAAACATGATATAATATGGCAAGTTTGTGGGGGATTATAATGGTTTGTAAGATGACTAGTCTTGTTAACGAATGTTTGAAGCAACACGAAGGTGGAGAAAAGTTTTTTGATGCGATTGATGAAAAGTTGCGTGATGATAAAACTTTAATTAATATGATGATTAATAAGGTTTTAGAAAATGAAAAGTTTGACTATATTATTGTTAGTGGTAAATTTGGTGTTGTTTTTAAAGACTATTGTAATAATTACTTAGATGCAAATTTTAATAAAAAAATAATTGTTGTTAATGGAGGATTAAGAAAAGATTATGATGTTATTTCTTTTTGGGAAGATTATAATATCAAAAATAAGAAAATCATCTTTATAGACGATAGTTTCTATTTAGGTAGAACTAGAGATAAAATTAAAAATGCTGTTTTAGAAAATCAAGGAAGTCTTATAAGTACTTATGTATTCTATGATGGTAGTAAAGTTAAAGAAGATGATGTACATAGTTTTTATAGATATTATGATTTTCATAAAGTTAGTGAATAAAAAATAAAAGAAGAGTTAAATTATATTAATTAACTCTTCTTTTATTTTATTTATAACTAGATCTTTATTTTCTTTTCTGGATCCTTCAGTTGCTTCTACTTTGTAATTATAATATTTATTATTATCTTTATCATAGATTGATATAAATACAACATTATCCTCTCCATATGGATTATTTATATCAACTCTATTTAATTTACCAGTAATACCTACCCCAATATTACTATTTGCAAAATTTGCTATATTCGTTGCCATTTCAATAGCTGTTTCCATACTGTATACACTATATTTATTAATTATATCTTCACTAACACCCATTTTTATTTTATATTCATTAGAATATGTTACAGCACTATATCTTAATACTTCACTAGCTCCTTCGATATTAGTAATAGCGTTAGCAACTCCACCACCAGTACAAGATTCCATAGTTGATATTGTCTTATTTTTTTCTTTTAGTAAATCAATTATTTGTTTCATATTTTTTCTCCCTTACTTTTTCTTTTTTATAATATTTATCTTTTAACAAATCATACATATAATCTTTTAAGTATGGTTTTACTCTTTGTTTTAGATTTTCAGGTATTCCATAATAGCTTTCTGACAAAGACCCAACAATTGCTGCAATTGTATCGGTATCTCCACCTATTGATATTGCTTTTCTAATTGAATCTTCAAAGCTATTTGCTATAGAGAAGATATATAATGCTTGAGGTACAGAGTTAGATGCTTTTGATGAGAATGAATAGTTTTTTTGAAGGGTTTCCAAATCATAATTTAAATCATAATAGTTATCTTTTATGTATTTTATTACCTCTTCTTTACTCATACCTTTTCTTAAAAGAAAAATACTCGTTGCAACTGCTTCACTAGCTATAATCGCATTTACATGATTATGTGATGGAATAGTTGCTTTTTTTGATTCTTCTTTTACTTCTTCTAAAGTATTAAAACAAAACCCAACAGGACTTATTCGCATAGCTGAGCCATTACCAAAACTATTTCCTTCTTTTTTTCCTTCTAACCAATCAACAAAGCCACTTCCAAATCTACTTCTTCCATATATATCTTTTCCTAAATTAATTTCTCTTATGCCATATATTTTTAAATATTTTTCATAATCTCTATTTCCATTTTTTATAGCATCGTAGATTGCACATGTAAGAATTGAATCATCAGTTGCTGAACATTTATCAGTAAATAAAGGAATATTTTCATCTAGAATTTTAATTCTTTCTTCATAACTTCTATTTTTTTTATTATTTTTTCTTTCTTCTATTTCTAACACTTCGTAGTAAGAGCCTACGACATCACCTATAATTGCACCAAGCATTATATCACCTCTATTTTTTTGGAAAATCTTTTAATAATACTTTTTTACCAAACCCTGCAGTTACTTTATTATCTGAAGTATATACTAATTGTGTTGTATATGGACAGGAACAATCTTTGACCATTCTAGCATAAAATTCTACTAATTTAGCATTTTTAGAAGTATAAACCCCATCTATACACTCACAATATTCACCTGCAAAAAAACGTTTAGCTAGTAAAAAGTTGTTATCTAAATTGTTAAATATATCATTAAAGTTTATAAAATGATCTTTAGCATAATCATTACATTTCATTAAAGAAACAAAGCCATTTTTATATACTCCTGTTTCTCCAACATAATCTAACATCCTTTTTATACCTTCTAGATCTTCAATGTAATCTTTCATTACTATTGTATTTATATTTATTATTTTTTTATTACTAAGTGCATCTTGTAAGAACATTATATCATCAGTTGTTGCGATAGTATCAGTTTTAAATATTTCTATATTTGTTTTATCATCATAATGATGTCTAGAAATATGGATACTTTCTAAATTATTAGGATTATCAAAACCAGCTATTTCCCTTAGGTTTAGACCATTAGTAGATATTTGTACTTCGATATTTTCATCAATACTCCAAATTAAGTTTAACATATCATTAACTTTATCTGGATTAATCATTGGTTCGCCACCAGTTAAAGCAATACTATGAAGACGATTATTATCTTTTAAATATCTAATTACAAATTCTAACTTTTGAAAATCTATACTTCCAAAATCTTTACAAGTACCATTAGCACAAAAAGCACATTTAGCATTGCAGCTATCAGTTACTTTTATATATAGTCTTAAGTTAGGTTCTACTTCCCATCTTGCTTCAGGACTTGGTCCACAAAGAGAATCTTTTACTAATATTTCTTGACCAAAAATTTCTATATTTTTCATTAGCAGCGATTAGTATAACTACTTCCTCCACCACAACTATCTGAGTATGATGATGAAGAATTACCACAACGACTACTTGATGAAGTGGAATTCATACAAGAACTTGATGGTTGATATGTTCCAAGTGACTTTTGTCTTGGTTTTTGTCTTGGTGTTTTTTCAGGTTCAGTTTTAATAATACTTGTTACATCTAATGTTCCTATTTTTGATTTTAATGCGATTAATTCACTACTACATTCAATTATTTTATCTAGCTTTTTTAAGTATTCATTAGAACACATTTTTGTTGTTTCTAAATACTTTCTAAATGTTTGTAATCCTTCTTTAGCATCACTATTATTAGTTGAAGCATTTTCAAACATTCTATTTACGAATTCATTTAATTCTTTTTCACTAAACATAAATTACCTCCCAATTAATTGTTTTACTTTTTCTTTACTTTTTTGATATCTTTCTTGATAAGTACCTTCTATACTAACATATTTTATACCATTTGCATCTAAAATTTGTTTTAATTTATTATTATTTTCTTTTCTTATAGCATCATCACCATATGTTCTTGTACCATCTTGAACCCATTTAACATCTGGTTCTAAGAAAATATATAGGTCATAATCATTTAGATGTGAAATAGATGTTGCGATTTTTTCAAAGTCTTGATCTGTTTTGGTTTCATTACCAAAACCTAATTGATAATAATATAAAGTTATTAACGAATCAGTATCAATTAATAAAACTCTATTAGCTTGATCTAATGCGTCTTTCTCTAGTTGCTTATGCTTAAAAAGAATTTCAAAATAATGATACTTTTGCATATTATCAATACCACCTGCTTCATCACAAATAAATCTTCCGGCCTCTTCTACAAATGTTGTATTAAAATATTTAGATAAATTTCTAACTAGTGTGGATTTACCACAACTTTCAGTTCCTAATACACATACTTTTTTTATATAGTGTTTTTGAACAATCTTTGGCAAGTAATCATAATACTTAAATGGATCTTCTCTTATTTGAGTAGATGAGATGTTTATTTCTTCTCTAGGGAAATAAACTATTTCACTTTCAGGATATAGAGTTTCCCAAATATTTCTTCCTTGATAATCATCTCCAGAAAAAACAACATCAATTGGCGCGTTTATATAGTTTTTTATATCTTGAGCTCCTAAATTCCAATCATAAGTATCTTTTGATGTATTGCGATCAAAAATTTCAAATACTTCGACATTTTCCATATCAGCTGTTACATTTTTAAGCCACATTAATCTTTCACGATGATCTATTTCCTTAGGATCATTAGTATTACTTAATACAACATATAATTTTTCACATTGGTTAGCTGCTTCAATAATATCATTTACATGTCCTAAGTGTAGAGGATTGAAACTTCCCCCATACATTCCAATTTTTTTCATAATTATCTCTCCTTTGAGATTTTAGTCCAGTTATAATATCCATAGAATGCATTTATTAAATATACACTCCACATAGTTACCATAATAAAGTCTTTTGCTAAGATCCACATTACTACAGTTATAAAATCAATAATAATCCATAATAACCATTGTTCTCTATATCTTAACATCATAAGTAAATTAGCAAAAATACTAATTGTAGTAGATGCACTATCTAGAAGCGTTCCTTGTCCTCCTAATAAGTCTAATACTAATTTATATAATAAAATTCCGATTGTACAAACTATTACTAATAAAATAGATTTAGTTAAATTTAATTTGTTTCCTTCTACATTTTCTGTTTCAATGTTTGTATGCTTATTCCATAGATAATATCCAATAAATTGAGATGGTAAATAATATAAAGCATTTAACATTACTTCTCCATAATATTTATTAATAAATGCTATTATTACATATCCAATTACATTAATAAGTCCCCATATATATTGAGATTTTTTTCCTTTAGCACATAGTACTACACATAAGATTCCACTTATTGCTGCTATCGCATCAATAATTAAATACAAAACCGTATTAGTAGTATCAATAATAGAAAAATATAATGTAAAACCTATTACAGCTAAAACCATTCCCCATTCAAAATAAGTAAACTTGTTTAATATTTTTCTAAATGCATTTTTTTCTTTGTTCTTTTTCTTGATTTTCATATAACACCTCTAAAGATATAGATTATTTTTAATTATATAGTCTAATACATCATTACTAATATATTCTTTTACTTTTTCATATTTTTTTTCTTTTAAATATTCTCTTACTAATGTAGAAGATAAATAATTATTATCTAGTTCTGCTATTATAATATTATTTTTATATTCGTCATATTTTTTTAATAGTTCAATCATATTATGTTTTCTAGGTATAACAACTAATTTATAGTCTCCTAATATTTTTTCGTATTCTCTCCATGTATCAATTTGTTCTAGATTATCACTTCCGCAAATGAAATATATTTCATCATCTTTATTTTCATTTTTAAAATATTCTAAAGTTTGATATGTATATGTTAATCTTCCAAATTCATAATCTGATACAGAATATTCTTTTTTATTTTTAATCATTAAGCTTAACATTTCATAACGTTG
The DNA here is from genome assembly GCA_017436345.1 of Bacilli bacterium. Classification (GTDB taxonomy): domain Bacteria; phylum Bacillota_I; class Bacilli_A; order RF39; family UBA660; genus RUG11788. Next base: position 253,386 of record JAFSDH010000004.1, on the reverse strand, counting down.
TTCATCACTGATTAATCCTGCCTTAGGATAAAAGTTACTTGTTGGAACAAAAATAACTTTATCAATAATTTTTCTTTCTATCAGTTGCTTAGCAATTGATTCATGCATTTTATGTGGGGGATTAAAACTTCCTCCGAAAATTCCTATTTTCATATTATTTATTCCTTTCTAATTTATCTAATATTTCTTTTTTTCCATTGAATAAGGGTTTTAAAGATTCATGTTTATGCATTGTGTTTATTATTCTAGCTGTTTTCTCTGACATGTCAACGGAATGATACCATTTTTCTTCTTTTATTTTATCAGATACATAAGATAAGTTTGTAGAGTATAGTTTATCAAATAAACCTTCTTGATGAGCTTTTATAAAACAATCTGGTCCTTCAGTTAAAAGAGCAAAAGTTGATACTAAATAAACTTTCTTAGCTCCTTTTTCTTTTAAGTCTCTAGCAACTTCGATCATAGATGATCCACTAGCAATCATATCATCTACAACAATAACATTTTTATCTTTAACATCACTTCCTAAATAAACGTGTTCTACGATTGGATTTTTACCATTTACTACTTTTGATAAATCTCTTCTTTTGTAGAAAACACCAACATCAGTTCCTAACATTTCAGCAAAATATCGAGCACGTTCCATAGCTCCCATATCTGGAGATATTACAAGTAAATTATTTATATCTTCATTATCTATTAAATCATTTAGAATTTCATGAGCAACATAGAAATTTTCAAATGGTAGATTAGGAATAGCATTACCAACATTAGGATCATGAACATCAAATGTGACAATATGATTTACTCCTAGTCTTTCTAATTCTTGAAGAGCTAAAGCACAGTCAAGAGATTCTTTACCTTTTCTTTTATGTTGTCTTGATTCATATAAAAGTGGCATTACTAGAGTTATTTTAGTTGCATATCCACTAATAGCTGATATTACTCTTTTAATGTCTTGAAAGTGTTCATCTGGTGCCATGTGATGAGTAAACCCATGCATATTATAAGTAATATTGTAATTACCTACATCACTTAAGATAAATATGTCTTTATCTCTAATCATCCCATTAATACTTATTTTCCCTTCACCATTAGAAAAACGATCTCTTTTAATTGGAATAATATAATCTTCGTTAGTATTATTTAATTTCTTTAAATGTTCATTAACACTTTTTCCTACTTCATCAATATTATCTAGTACTATTAATCTTAAATCATTCATTTTATTTACCTCCAATTGACTTTTGTTTAACTAGCTTTTGAACACTTAGTTCTACTCCTTTACAATAAACTCTAGCTACTTGATGTTCATTCATATAACATCCTTCCCAAGTATGATTTATACCATCATCAAACTTCGCACTTTTTACATCATATCCATAATCTTCTAAAACAGCTTTAAATATTCCTAATAATTTATCTTCGCCTAATCTTTCAGTTGTTTTAGTTTTTATTCCCATTATTTCTATTTCTTCTTCAATTACGATACTAGTACTGCAAGTATCCATTTCACCCATTCCATAACCACAAGTTGTTTTTTCGCTTTTTATTTTGGCATTAATATTTCTACTTTCAAATTTTTGATAATATTCCTCAATAAATTTGACTGAATCATCTTTAGTAAATTTCATTTCCATTCCAATCACTTCTTCCTTTGTTATTAACATTATATTAATAACATAATAAAACGTCAATACTCTTTTTAATATTTTGTTAAAAACATTAAAAAATAATAAAAAAAGATAGAAATAAATCTATCTTTTTATCCAAATATTGAGAATTTTCCCTTCTTTTTTACTGGTTGCGATTCTGATTTTGGAAAGTTTAAATTATTCTTTTTTATATCATAATTTAAAATTTCTTCATCAATAATACTAATTAACGAACTCAAGTTTTCTTTTTGTTCATCAAAATCAAATTCTTCTCCTACTAAATCATATTTTTTATATAAGTTTTTCATTCTTTTATCAATAGTATTTGGTTTATCTATTTTATTATTACTACTACTTTCATAACTAATAATTATTTTTCCAAAACTATCTTTGTGTCTTTTATCGCTTAACTCATCTAATAAATAAGATGTATCTTTATTACCGCTTACGTATTTATCATGAGCTTCTTTTAATACATTTAGTTTATTCATTAATTCTTTGTATGTATCACTATCAAAAACAATGTCCATATATTCTTCAAACGAATCTTTTTCACCTATTTTATTTTCAAAGATTCCTGGAGTTAGTTTTTTTATAAATTCAAACACTTCTTTTCGGTAGTGTGGATTTACAACTCTTATTTTTTCTTTAAAATATTTATATCTATTTTCTAGTAATAATGAACCATTATAATATGGATAAATCCCTGGTAATAAATCATCATGAACTAATAGAGATATATCATCGGCTATTTCAATTTTTAGGTCATCTGGGATATTATAACCTAATCTTGTTAACTTTCTTATATCTGAATAAAATTCATGATACATATTAAACATTTCGTTTAAGCGCGCTACTTCTGTTTCACTATTTCTTTTAGTAATACCATTAAGAACTTTTTTCAAAAGATTTTGAAGGCTTTTTAGCTCTTTATAATCGGCAATTTTAACAATACTATCTATCAAGCTTTTCTTTTCCATATAATTGGAAGTATATGATATATTTGTCATTTCTTCGTTTGGAATAAATAGAAATACTACATCATCTAGTATTTTTTCAAAATTATGATAATTATCTTTATTTTGTTCATATGCTTTTAATAGTGTATAGATATTAAAAGCATATAAATAGCTACTACTACTAGAACTTACTTTTCTTTTCAAAATATCAATTGACACTTCAACACTTTCAAAAAATTTATCTTTGAAGCGATTATCTTCATCATTAAGCATTTCAAATAATATATCTAATACACCATCATCACTTTCAATAAATTTACTGAACAATTCCTTTTTTAATGCATTAAATCGACTCACTATTTCATATTTATCAATTTGTCTACTAGTTTGATAAATAGCATTATGATAATCTATAATCTTGTCAATACCATCTTCTTTTATATCTTTATATAAAAATTCAATAATATTTAATGCTTGATCATATTTTTCTTTGCTTTCTTTTTTCAATTTTAATAAATTAATTGCTAATTGATTTTCAATATTTTTTTGCATATTCTACCTCTTAATTATTATTTTTAAATTGAGAAAAGATACTTCCTAAACCTTTTTGTTTTTTTGGTGGTTCAGGAATTTGTTCTTGAGCTTTTGCTTCTTCTTCTTTCTTTTTCATATCATCAATAATTTTCTTTTTATTACTTGCTATTTCATTTTGAATACTATTAACGAAATCTTTGATTGTATTTTGATAATAGCTAGAATTTGCTTTATCATGATATACTTTTTCTTCTAACGGATACTCAAGCCTTTTGTGAAGTGCTATTGTTCTTTCAATAATTGTTTTTGGCTTTTCTATTTGATTAACAGTATTTGTTCTTGGCCAAATCATCATAATACCATCAATTACTTCTTTATGTTTGTTTGTAGTTAATTCTTTAATTATTTGTAAGGCTTCTTGTGGATTTTCTTTATATAAATTACTTGCTTTTTTTAAATCATTTAATTTACTTTGTAATTCATAGTAAGTGTCACTATCAAAAACTACTTTAATTGTTGAAATAAATGAATCATTTTCTGTTTTTAGTTCTTTATTTAAAAATTCAAAGAAATCTATATCTAAAGTACCTACTTGTTTTAAAATATCTTTACGATATTTTATATTTTCTTCAATTGTATTCAACTCATTTTTGAAAAAATCGTAACGCTTGTTTTGTAACAAGATTGGTAAAAAGTAATTAAAGAATTCAATGCGATCATAATTATATCCACGATAGTTTTTACTACATGCTTCAAGATTTTTAAGTAAATCATTTTCAATAGATTCAAAATTTTTTTGATCTAGTTTAGGATTTTGTTCTTGGAAATCAATTAGTTCTTTATAACATCTTAATATTTCTTTATATTTTTCTAAATATCCTTCAGAATATGGTTCATTAATACTATTTAGAACTTCTTTTAAATTTTCTCTAAGAAACGGTCTATTTTCATAACCTTTACAACTCATAATAATATCAATTAATTCTTGTTTATGAACAAATTCTCTTTTAGGAAGTCCAAACATACTTGAAGAGTAGGATGAATTATTTAAATCTAAAATAGACTCAATAAAAAAATTAGACAAATCATCAACAACTACACTGAAAGTTTCAAAATCATGATGATATTGATAGGCTTTTAACATTGCATACATATTAAAAACATATTTATATACTCCATAATTTGAAAATAGATTATTTTCAGACATTTCTAAGAATGTTTCAATTCCTTCATAAAATTTATAAAAGTATTTACGATCATCATTACATAAAGCAATTAAATTTTCTAAAACGCCTTCTTCTTCATTAACATAATATTCAAATAAACATTTTTCAGCGCTTATCATTACTTTAATTCGATCTTCTTTATCTTTACGATATTCTGATTCTATATGATGCTCAAAATAATCTTCTTTTACTGTTTTATATAAATATTTTAAAATTCTTTTAGTTGGTTCATATATATTACCATTATCTTTTTTTAGTTTTAATAGTAAACTATGAATTTTATATTCAACATCGCATTCTTTTTTACTCATAATAATCCCCCTTAAAAGTGCTTATATTTTACCATAAAATCCCTTTAAAGTAAATAAAAAAAGGCTTTGGCCTTTTTCTATTTTTTTAACATTCTTAATACTTTTTGTCTTAATGATGGTCTTTTTTCCATAATTGGTGCATCTGTGATTGGAAATACATCATTTCTTAGTGCTTTATCAATAACAATTGTATTACCACCAAAACATATAACACCTGGTATTTTTGTATATACAAGATGAGATGGTGTATTAGCGATTAATTCTAATGCATCAATATTTAAACCTGTCATTTCAAAACAATTATGTCTTGTCATTTATATCCCCCCGTTTGCGAGATATATACTAACATTTGATGTTGATTTTGTCAATTAAAAAAGGCTTTAAGCCTTTTAACTATTATCTTTACGATAAGTAGGAATACTAAATTTATGAAGATTATTTTTATGAAGTTTTTCTATTTTTAATTTTACTTCATCATCTAATTCTTCTCCAGCCATGTATGATGCGATTTGTTTATATGTTACTCCTAATTTATCTTCATCAGTTTGATTAGATAATCCATCATCTGGAGTACGATATAATACTTCTTTTGGTACATTTAATTCTTCACCAATAGCGATTACTTCATCAACTGTTAAATCAGCAATTGGAGCGATATCATGAACTGAATCTCCACCTTTTGTAAAGTATCCAACGAATAGTTCACATTTATTAGATGTTCCTGCTACTAAATATGTTTTACCAGTTAATGCACTCATTAAAGCAGCCATGTAATAAACACTACTCATGCGAAGTCTTGGTTTAATATTAATATCACTATTTTTTAATTGTTCATCAGTATAGTCTCCTAATAAAGCAATTTGATCTTTAAAACTATCATATACAGGAGTTAAATCAATATTTAATAATTGAAATCCATAATAATCAGCAATTAATTTAGCTCCATCTTTATCTTTTTGTTTAGAATGACATGGAAGAGTTAATCCTAAAACATTTTCTTTTCCTAAAGCTTCAACAAGTAATGCTACTACTACAGCTGAATCTTTACCTCCACTAATACCAAGGACAGCTCCTCCTAAATTATTTTTCTTATAATAATCTCTAATAAACTCTACTATTTTCTTTGTTTCTTTTTTTGCATCAAACATAATTTTATCTCCTTATTTCAAATATTTTTGTTTTACTTTTCCTTTTGTATCAAAATACTTTTTAGCTTTTTCTATTGCTATAACAGAATTTGATCCTTCTATATAACCTTGTTCTTGTAATTCTAAAACTTCTTCAAAACTACATTTAAAGTATTCAACAAACTCTCCTTCATCAAGATTTCTTTCGTATCCTTCTGTACATCCTAAAGCAATATACGCTGTATTTTTAGCTGCTGATATTCCTTCATCTTGGTAAAAAGATGCAAGCGGAATTAATTTTTTTGGTATTACTCCTACTTCTTCTTGTAATTCTCTTAAAGCAGAATCTTCTCTTTTTTCTCCTGCTTCAATATAGCCAGCGGGAAATCCAATCCCAACAGTTTGTTCAGTAAAAGCTCGAGGTTCAACTGTTACAATTACTTCATTATCATCAGTTACTGGTATAACAATAACTGCTGAACCATCTTTTTTAGCTTTCATAATTTTTTCTCGAATAATTGTTTCACCGTTATTTAGTGTGCATAAATATCTTTCATTAGTTATAAATTGTCCTTTAGTTAAATCATCTAAAGCGATATATTTTTTACCATCTATTTCTCTAATATATTCTTTATATACCTCTTCTTTAGGTACAATATCTTGTTTAACACTTTTTAATTCTCCTAAAAGTTTTTTTAATTCTTCTAGACTTTGTTTTTTAATCATACTATTTTACCTTTACTTTTTGTTGTTCTTTAACTTGGCTATTTACGGCACGAATTAATTGATCTCTTAATTCTCTTAATTCATTTGATAAGTCAACAATATATTTATGTGGTTTTTCTGCACGTCTAACTTCTGGATATAAAGATTTCATTTCTTTATCACAATATGCACGTTTTTCTGCTAGTGTTGGATCTGTATAAACTAATTTACCATTTTGGAAAATTGGTACTTGTAATTCTCTTACCGTATAATTTGTTATATCTTTTGTTTGAAGAGTATCTTCGTGGTTAACAAAAGTATATCCATCTAGAGGAATTTCTTCATTATGTGTAGCAATAATATCACCTAATGCATATCCTGTATCTTTATCATAGAAACGCCAAATCTTTTTTAATCCTGGATTTGTAGTTTTAATTTTATCTTCACTAACTTTAATTTTTGGAATGATTTCTCCATTTTCTTCTGTTGCACAAATTTTATATACTGCTCCTACTCTTTTATCAGGTGATGCAATATTATCTCCACATCCAATTGAACCGATTACAGCACCTTGTTGTTTAAGTGATTCAATTGATTTTGCATTTAATCCATTAGATAAGCAAATAACAGCATTTGGATATTCTTTTTTTAGTAATTCTTTAGCTTCTTTTGATAAATAAGCTAAGTCTCCACTATCGATTCTAATACCACCTAGTTCAATACCTAATTCTTTACATACCTTGATAGCATTAGGAATACCACTTTTTAAAGTATCAAAAGTATCAACTAAGAATAGTGGTTTATTTGGGAATGATTTAGCATATTTTTTAAATGCTTCATATTCACTAGTTGATTCCATTACACAGCTATGAGCCATTGTTCCCATTGGAGTTAATCCATACATTTTAGCAGCTTTAGTATTAGATGTACCTGCACATCCAACAATAACTGCACATTTACTAGCATCAATTGCAGCATTACATCCGTAAGCACGTCTTGCACCAAATTCCATAATAGGAATTAATTCATGTGTTTTTTCATCTTCTACAACAACGTCAACTCCATTAGCTGCTTCAACTATTTTTCTTGCAGCAGTTGCATAAGCTATTTGACTATTGTAAATAGCAAGTAATGCTGTTTCAATAATCTTTGTCTCGATTTTATTACCACGAACTGTAATAAATGGTTCATTTCTAAATACTGGTGTTCCATCTGGGATTGCCCAAATATCACCAGTAAATTTAAAATTACTTAAGTATTCTAAGAATCCTTCATTAAATTTATTTGTACTTCTTAAGTATTCAATATCACTTTTTGTAAAGTGTAAATTTTTTATATAATCGATCATTGTGTCAGTACCACAAATCAATCCATATCCTGCATCTAATGGTTCTCTTCTAAAAAATCCATCAAAATATGCAATATCATTTTGTTCATTACTATCAAAATTTACTTGTGACATTGTTAATTCATATAAATCTGTCATTAATGTCATATTAGTTTCATCTTCTTTTAAAGTTATTTCTCCAAAACCATTTTCAGCTAGTAATCTTAAAAATTCTTCTTTTCTATTTTCATCTAAATTAATTACAAAGTTTTCCATATATTACCTCTCCATATCTATTATTTAGTTCCTATTTTTTTTACTTTAGCACCTTGTTGTTTTAAAAGCAAGTATGCTGCATCTTCATATTGTTTTCTATCATGTATTCCTGGAATTCCATAAGTATCAATTGCATCTTCATATAATGTTACATTTACTCGTCTATTTTTTTGATCAAAATAGTTCATCATTGGAAGTACTCCATTTGTTATACAAATATCTGTACAACATCCAACAACTTCAACTTCCCCGACATTTTCTAATCCTTCTAATACATCTAAGAATTTAGTTCCATCTTCATTTTCAGCCCAAATATAACTTGTAGAGTTCTTTTCAATACTAATAGTATTTTCTGTATTTTCATAAGGTTTTAATTCATCAATTAATTCTGCTTCTTTAGTTCCTTTAATACAGTGAAGTGCTCCTCCAAAACGATCATGTTCAACTGAATTTTCAGTATGTGTATCTTTAATAAAGATAACTAAGTTTCCTTCTTCTTTATATTGTTTAATTAACGCTACTTGATTAGCTATAGTTCCTTCGATATGTTTATCTGCTAAAGCACCTTCTCTAACAAATCCATTAACCATATCTACTACAATTAACACTTTCTTATACATTTTTAAATTCTTTACATTTTTCATATTTTTTCTCCTTCTTTCGTCTTTGTTAATAACATTATATTAATAACAAATAAATTTGTCAATATGTTTTTAACAAAAAGTTAATAAGATTTAAAAAAGTTTAAGTTTTTATCTCTTAAACCCTTTTATTCTTTATTATTTTCTTTTATCAATTATAGTATAATCATTTATATCATTCTCTTGTGGTTTATTAATAAATCCGTCTTTCTGAAAATGTCTATTTAAAATTTCTTCTACCCTTTGCTGTTCAAATTTTTCTTTTAATTCTTTTTTTCTTTTATGCTTAAAGTAAAAGACACATTCTACTGTAAGCATTACTATATATAATACTACATTTGGTAATATTACTTTATAGAACTTTAACCCCTTATCTTCATAACCTTCCATATTACCACCCATTATTTGTTTAGGATCTCTTTTATCATAATAGATTGGCATTTTACCTTCAGGTAAATATGGAGGGGCTAGTTCTTTATACGTCTTTCCTTTTACTTCATAAATGGCGATTTTATCATTTGTTGGGGTTATATATATTTCAGCCATTACTTTTTGATATGGATTTAAATTTGGTGGTGGCAGTATCTTATTTAGAGCTAGTAAAATAAATATAGGAATAATTATAAAAACAAGAATTAACTGATTATCACCAGGATCACTTTGCATACGATAATATTTTTCATATTCTGTTTCAAACATACTATCACCTATTTTCATTATATCATAAAAATAATATCGTATAAAAATTAGAGAAATTTTCTAATAAAAAAGAAGTGTTTTTTACACTTCTTGAATTACTGTAATTATCATAGGTTTTGTTTCTGTTTGTTTATAAAAATATTTACCTAAACGGTCACGAACAGCATTCTTAATATTCGAATAATCAACTTTTTTAGAATCTGTTTCAATATTTTCTTCAATTATTTGCAAACATAAGTCTTGTGTTTCTTTGATTAATTCGCCACTTTCTTTAACATAAACAAATCCACGAGTTAATATTTCTGGTCCACTTAGAACTTGTTTTGTTATTTTATCTAATGTACAACTAACAATAACAATTCCGCTAGAACCTAACATTTCACGATCTTTTAATACAAGTTCACCAATATCTCCTTGGCTTTTTCCATCAATTAATATTTCATCAACTGGAATATGGAAAGTATTTTCTGTTAAAACACCATTTTCAAATATAGCTACATCACCATTTTGTTTTAAGATGATATTTTCTTTAGGAATACCTAAATTTTCTGCTACTTCAGCATTCATTACTTGATGACGATATTCTCCTTTTACAGGGAAATAATACTTTGGATCCATCAAATTAATCATAAGCATTAAATCTTCACGTGATGCATGATGAAGCAAATGTTTCTTAGCTGATAAAGAAATCGCAGTAACTCCCACTTTAGCTATTTCATCCATTATTAATGCTGTTCTTTTTTCAATTCCTTCATATGGAGGTTCTGTTAAAAAGATAGTATCTGTTTCTTTTAATTTAATATATTTATCAAATCCTCTAATAATTCTTTCTAAGTTCATAAATGGTTTTTCTTTTTCATCAGAAATAATTACTAAAGCATTTGTATCGTTTAAATTAGATAAATCTCCTATATTATTTTTATCAAAATTAATATATCCCATATCAATAGAAGCATTTACTAAGTCTTGTAACCTTTTTCCCATAATGATTACTTTTTTTCTAGTTTTTACGCTGGCATTTAATAATTCTTGTAAACGATAGATATGAGCTGGTTGAATAGTTGCTATTACTCTATCTTTACTTTTTACTAATACTTCTTTAATAAAATCATATACTCTATTATTAGGACTTGTATGTCCAGGACGTTCCGCATATAAAGATTCACTTAACAGGCATAGAACGCCTTGTTTACCAACATAAGCAAGCTTACCAATATCAGTTTTATAATTTCCCATCATAGTTGAATCAAAAACATAATCACCGGTATAAACAATAGCTCCATCTTTAGTGTATAACACATAAGCTACACTATCAGGAATTGAGTGAGTTACACTAATTGGAAAGACTGAATTTTTACCAAAAGCAATTTTAGAATGTGGTCTAATCTCTTTCAAGTTTTTACATACTACATTACTTTCTTTTAAATCGTCTTTTAATATTTGCATAGTATATTTAGTTGCATAAACATTAACATTCTTTAAATCAGTAAGAACATCTGCCATAGCTCCCATATTACTTTCATGTCCATGTGTTAAGAAAATCCCTTTTATTCTTTTTTCATTTTCTATTAAATAACTATAGTCAGGAAGAATATAATCAATTCCTAACATTTGATCGTTTCCATATTTTAAACCCGCATCAAAAACAAAAATATCTTTGTCTACTTCGACAACATACATATTTTTACCATTTTCATTTAGTCCACCAAGACTAAATATTTTTATTTTACTCAAATTAATTTCTCCTTTCTTTATATAAGTAAAATTAGACCGCTATCATTGTATCATAATTTCTTAAAATATAAAAGATATAATTCTTTAAATAAAAAAAGAATGTTTCCATTCTTTTATTCATCTTTAGGAGTATTATCTTCTTCTAAGATTTTAATTAATCTTTTTGCACCACTGGCAATAGCATTTTTAGCAATACCACCAAATGCTGTTAATTGTTTCTTAGCAATTTCACCATATGGTTTAATAGTTTCAATTGCATCATTTACACCTTTTATTGTAGCATCAACTTTTTCAGTTTTTACATCACTTACTTTACCAGCTAATTCTACGCCAATTTTATTCGCATTTTCCTCTAATGCTCTAACTTCTTTAAATCCAGCTTTTTCAAAAGCTAAATATGCATCAATGATTTGACTAGCGCATAAAGTACGATCTTGATATTCTTTAGTTTCTTTAAACATAGCAAGTAATGTTTCTGAAACTCTTTTTTCTCCATATCTAGGATGCTCTTTTTTTAATTGTTCAGCATAGCTATTTAAAGTTTCATATTCATCGTAGAATTCACAAGCTGTTTCATAAGTTGCTGGTACAACAGTAGATGCTAATATTACCATTGTTGTTTTTGTATCTTCATTAAAAACTTCTTTTCTTTCTTCAAAGTTCTTCTTAGCTAATGAATAATCATTAGTAAGATTGCGTAATTCTAATAGTTCTTCTTTCATATTAATTCCCCCTGGTGAGAGTTATTTTATATCATTTTATGAAAAATTGCAATATTTAGACATATAAAAAGAATATTACATAATATTCTTTTAATTTTTTATAGCAAGCTTAGCAAGTGCATCCTTAGCAGCTTCTTGTTCTGCTTCTTTTTTTGAACCAGCAGTTCCTTTTCCATATACAATATCATCTACTTTAACAATCATTGTAAATGTTTTATTATGAGCAGGACCTTGTTCATCAATTAAAACATATTCTAAACTCCTTTTTTCTGTTTGAATAGATTCTTGAAGAGCCGACTTATAATCACTAAAGAAAATTACATTTGGATTTTCTATATATGGAACAATTATGTTTAAAATTATTTCTTTTGTTTTTTCAAATCCTTGGTCTAAATAAAGTGCTCCGGTAAAAGCTTCAAAGATATCAGCAACTATTACTTTCTTAAATTTACCTCCATCTTTTTCTTCCCCATGACCAACTTTTATATAATTACTAAAGCCTAAATCAGTTGCATATGTATAACAAGCATTTTCACATACATAACTTGCTCTAAGTTTAGTCATATCTCCTTCTTTTACATTTAAATTTTTATATAAATATTCACTACTAATTAATTCTAGCACTGCATCACCTAAAAATTCTAGTCTTTCATAATCACTTTTCAAATTATTCTCATTAGCATATGAAGAATGCGAAAACGCTATCATATAAAGTCTACTTTCATTGGGAACAATCCCTAACTTTTTAAATAGTTTATCCATATTATCACCTATTTAATTATAACCTACTTTCTTTTAAAAAGAAATTATTTTATCTTTTTTATTGGTCGTATTGAAAAAAACTACATTTAATAGTAAAATTATATATAGTGCTAGAATATAAAAATATTCTATGAAGGAGAAGAAAAATGAAGAAATTAAATTTATTAATATTTGTACTTTTACTTGGACTTATAAGTACTGTTGGATGTGTAAAAAGAGATAGTATGGAAGATATAGAAATTATTACTTCCGCTTACCCTATTGAGTATTTAGTTAATGAAATTTATGGTGATCATGCTGATATCGAAAATATTTTTCCAGATGGAGAAGTAATAGATAATTATGATTTTAATAATAAGCAATTAAATAATTTTAGTGATAAAGATTTATTTGTTTATAATGGTGAAAATTCAAGCGATATTGCGCTTAGCTTAATTAATAGAAATGATAATTTATTACTTATTGATTCAACTTTAGGTATGGAATATACTTATGGGAACGAAGAATTATGGCTTGATCCATCTAATGTACTTATGATGGCTTTAAATATTAAGAATGGTTTAGAAGAATATGTATCTAATTCATATTTAGTAAAAGAAATAGATGATAATTATCAAGATTTAAAAGTTTCATTATCAGAATTAGATGCTGAATTTAAATTAACAGTTCAAAATGCTGATAATCCAAAAATAGTTGTTTATAATCAATCTCTTATGTTTTTAGAAAAATATGGATTTGAGGTTACTATTTTGTATGATGATGCAATCGATAAAACATATCAAGATGTTAAAACGTTAGTAAAAAATGGTGATATAAAGTACATATTTATGTTTAAAGACGATGAACCTACAGAAGAATTAAAAACATTCTTAAAGACTAATCAAATAGAAATTGTTTATTTATATAGATTAGATAGTATTAGTGATGAACAAAGAAATAATGATGATGATTATATTTCAATTATGGAGGATAATTTAGAAATACTTAAATTAGAAATATATAATAAAGATTAAATAAGGGATGATGAAATTATATGAAAGGTGCTAAGGGTGGAAATAGAGATCGAATTATTTCGTGGCTATTTTCTGAAAGAACAAGAAAAATACGTGAAGAAGAGCTAGAAGCAAAAAAAGAAGAAGAAAATTTAATTGCTGAACGTCTTAAAGAACGTAGAAAAAATAAAAGGCACGATGATGATATTGAAGTTAAAGAAGAAATAGCTCCTGTTGTTCAAGCTGAAGATATCGTTATCGAAAGTGATTTAGAAATAGATAATCTTCAAGAACAAATTCAAGATAAAAGTGAAACTCCTGAAGTTAAACCAAATAAACAAGAGGAAATTATTGAAACGAAAACAATGGAAGTACCTGAAAATAAACCTCTTGCAACAGAAGAAGGAGATAAGAATAAAGATAATGCTGAAATTTTGGAAATTCCTGAAGATAATAAACAGACTTTAGAAATAAAGGAACAAGAAGTAGAAAAAGATAAAGAAGAAATTAAACCTAAAGATAAGATAATAGAAGTTAGTGAAAAAGCTAGTGAGGAAAATATCCCTCAAGCTCCTACTCTTTTTATCGATGAAGATGTTGTTGAAGATTTAAAAGAACAAAGTCGTCAAGAAGAAAAAGAAAGACGTGAAGTTAATCAATTATTTCCGAGTGTTCATGAAGTAGAAATATCTGAAGAATCTTCAATTGAAAAACCAGAATTAATACAAGTATCTATCATTGAAGAAATAGATAATTTACTTAGAAATGATTATTATGATTTAAATGATATTAAATATAAAATTGAAGTTTTAAATAATCAAGAAAAAGATGAAGTTCTTCTTGAAAATATTGAGAAGATTCAAAAAGAATTAGAAGATTTAATAAAAAAATTTAATGAGATTAAAAAGAAATATGATTATGCTTATTCTAATATTTCTATTCAAGATATAACTCTTATTAATAATTTAGATTTAGGATTTTCGATTAGTGATTATATTGGTAATGGTAAAGATGGAATAGATAATTCTACTACTCTTAATCAAATTCATGAAATTGAGGAATTTATTGGAATTATTAATAATATTATAGAAATAGAAAAACAAAAGGATATTGTTGAAGAAAGTGTTGAATCTAAGTTAGTTGATTTTAGTATTCGTGATGATGATTTTATACTTTTACAAGATCAATATGCCGATGTTGAAAATATTAATAAAATGGTTGATAATTATAACTTAGAAATGAACAGTATTATTAAAGAATTGGAAGAAAAAATTGCTAATAATACAGAAATTTCTAAAAGAATGGAAACAACTTTTGAAATTGTACCGGATGTTAATAGAATGCTTCAAGCAACATTTATGTTAGCTTCTGCTCAAGCAATTCCGCCTACTCCTGCTGGTAGTTTATTTAAAGCAACTTTATATGCTACTGCTGCTCATTTAATGGCAACTGCTTTTACACCAAGAGAAGAAACAAGAGAAAAAATTGATGTAACAGTTACTGATTATTCTAGAGATATTTTAAGTAGTAAAGATACTGTTAAAAGTATTTTAGATAATATAGAAGATGCTTTTTCAAATATTACTTATATGAAAGATACTTTTGAAAAAGAATTTAGTCAGTATAAAGGACAAATACCTGAATATGATGAATTAATTAAAAATATTTTTTCAATCGAAAAAGAACTTGAAAGACAACAATATCTAGCATATGACTATAGTAATAAGATTGATCAAGCATTAGTAGTTAATAATCAAAAAGTAAAGAGATTAGATTATGAGAATGATTAAAATCATTCTTTTTTTATTAAAAAAAGATTAATTGAAAAATTAATCTTTTTATCTATTATATATATGGACTTAAACTAATATCATCATCATTACTAGGATCATTACCACCATCTAATTCTTTTTTTCTTGTAATTAGTGATTTTATAAAGAATATTAATACTGTTACAATAAAGGTAACTATTCCTGTAATTAAACATGGTACAAAAGAACTTTCTTTCTTTTCTTTTTCTTCTACTTTTTCTTTTGTAACTGTTATAGTTGATGATGTTGTTTGCTCTCCTAAACTAGCAGTAATTGTAGCAGTTCCTTCTTTAATTGCGATAACTTTACCTGTTGAATCAACTATTGCGATTTTTTCATCACTTGATGAATATACTAAATCTCTAATATTAACAGTAGTATCTTCAGGAGTATAAACAACTTTCAAAGCTTCACTTTCGCCTTCTTTTAGTTCAATTTTTTCTTGAATTGATATACTTTCTAATGGAATTTCTTCATTACTAACATTTATTGTAAAAATAGCTTTTTGATTTCCGCTTGATACAGTTATTGTTGTTGTTCCTTCTTGAATGGCAGTTACTAAACCCGTTTGAGTAACAGTTGCTACTTCAGGATTAGTAGCATTATATGTTACTGATTTATTATTAGCATTTTCTGGAAGAATAGTTGCAATAATTTGATAAGTAGCACCAACTAATAAACTTTCTTCATAACTATCTAATTCAACAGATGAAACTTCTATAACTTTATCAACTTTAGTTATAGTTGTTTTAGTAGTATTATGAGCTTCTGTTGTATTAAAAGTTGCTGATATATCTTTATTACTATTAAATGTATTTATTATTTTGAAAATAGGATAAACAAAAGCATTTTTAGCAGAAACATTACTACATGTAATTGTATTAGCAGTTAATGAACATTTAGAGTTATTGGAATTTATAAATCCTACTAATTTTAAGTAACCACTATCATATGTATAATCAATAGACATATCTAACGTGCTAGTATCAACTGTATGATACAAAGTTATATATTGTCCTTTTTCTGTATTTATGGGTAATTCACTTATTGATGTTGCCCCAGAAAAAGCTTCTACTTTAACAGTTAATAAAATAAGTATTATATATATTGGTAAAAATTTTATTAGTTTTTTCATATATTACACCTCTATTATATATATTATACTAAATGTTTTTTTGTTTTTGTTTTAAATAAAAAAAATAGAATGTAAATTTACATTCTATTCTTCAACCTCTAAAATTTTATTTGGCATTTCTTTATCTTCTAATAACATTTCATGCATATATTCTTCTTCGTTATTTAGATATACTTCCTCAATACGATCACAACGTAACTTTTCAGATATTAAAATAGCTTCTATCTTTTTTACTGTTTCAGTTAATTCTTCACTAATTACAACATAATTATATTTAGTTACTTGGTTCATTTCATGATATGCAGCCTTAAATCTTTCTATCATTTTTTCTTTTGTTTCTGTTCCACGATTTTTCAAACGACTTTTTAAAGTTTTTAAGTTTGGTGGTAATAAGAAAATAAATAAAGCATCAGGGATTAGTTCTTTTACTTTCATAGCACCTTGTATTTCGATTACTAAGAAAACGTCTATACCCTTCTCTAATTTTTCATTAATAAACTTTTTAGGTGTACCATAATATTTATCGACATAGTCTGCATACTCTAAAAAGTAATCTTCTTTTATTAGTCTTTCAAACTCCTCTGTTGTAACAAAATTATATGTTTCTCCTTCAACATCACCTGGTCTCATTGGTCGTGATGTAGTTGAAACAGATATCCATGCATTATCATGTGTTTTTACATATTCATTAACAACAGTATCTTTTCCTACTCCACTAGGTCCAGAAATAACTATTAGACTTCCTCTTTCTTTTTTCTTAATTATACTCATATTATCACCTTTCTTTGTTTGTAATTTTATCACTTCATAAAGTCTTTTTCAATATAATTATATGATTAATTTTATCGTTAATCAATTTCTATTTATCTAAAAATAAAAAGAAGAGTTACCTCTTCTTTTATTATCCATTAATTTGGCTCATTACTTCAGCAGCGAAGTCATCTTGACGTTTTTCGATTCCTTCTCCTACTTCATAACGAATCATAGATTTAATTGTTCCACCATTGTTAGCAACAAATTTTTCAACTGTTAAGTCTGGGTCTTTAACAAAAGCTTGTTCTAATAAACATACTTCTTTGTAGTATTTATTAATTCTTCCCATAACCATTTTTTCAGCTATATCAGCAGGTTTCCCTTCATTCATAGCTTGTTCTTTAATGATTGCTTTTTCATGTTCAATAACTTCAGCAGGAACTTCATCTCTATTTAAGTAACCAGGATTCATAGCAGCTACATGCATACTTACATCTTTAGCTACATCTTCATTTGCACCTTCGATTACTGTTAATACGCTTATTCTTCCACCCATGTGTGAATAGCATCCAAAGATATCTTTATCTGTTTTTTCAACTACTTCAAATCTTCTAAAGCTAATCTTTTCACCTATTTTAGCTACTAAATTAACTAAGTATTCACTGATAGTTCCATTTTCAGTTTCGATATTTAATGCTTCTTCCATTGTTTTAGCATCACTATTTAAAATAGCATTACTAATTACACTAATGAAATTTCTAAATTCTTCGTTTTTAGCAACGAAATCTGTTTCTGAATTTACTTCAACGATAACAGCTTTGTTTCCGTTTACTACCATTTCAGTTAAACCTTCAGCAGCTATTCTTGATTCTTTTTTAGCAGCTTTAGCAATTCCCTTTTCTCTTAGGTAGTCAACAGCAGCATCCATATCCCCTTTAGTTTCTTCAAGAGCTTTTTTACAATCTAACATTCCAGCTCCTGTTTTTTCTCTTAAAGCTTTTATATCACTTGCACTAAACATATTAGACATCCTCCTATTTAATTAATTACTCTTAGTTTAAAGCGTTAATTAATTCTTCTTTCTTCATTTTTGAATAACCTTTAACCCCTTGTGCTTTAGCAACTTCTTTTAATTCAGTTAAAGTCATAGCAGAATAATCTACTTTTTCTTCTTTTACTTCTTCAACTACAGTTTCTTCTACTACTGGAGTAGCTTCTTCTTTAGTTTCTTCTTTCTTAGTTTCTTTTTTTACTTCTTTTTTAGTTTCTTTCTTAGCTTTATCATCTTCAGTAACATAATCAATTACTTCTTTACCAAGAACTTCACAAATAGCGTTAGTTAAAACACCAATCATTAATTTAACACTTCTTACAGCGTCATCATTTCCTGGGATAACATAATCAACCATATCTGGATCACAGTTAGTATCAACTACACCAAATACAGGAATTCCTAAAATTCTAGCTTCTTTAATAGCGATTTCTTCTTTTTTAGGATCAACAATAACTAAAGCATCAGGAAGTTTTTTCATATCTCTGATTCCTCTTAAGTTTTTGTTTAATTTATCATATTCTTTTCTAATTTGGATAACTTCTTTTTTAGGTAATAAGTTGAAGATACCATCTTTTTCCATTTGTTCGATTTCTTCCATTCTTCTAATTCTTGAACGGATAGTTTTGAAGTTAGTTAAAGTTCCACCTAACCATCTTTCATTAACGAAGTACATTCCAGTTCTTACTGCTGATTCTTCTGCTGCTTCTTGAGCTTGTTTTTTAGTACCAACAAATAATACCTTTCCTTCGTTTTCTGCTACTGTTTTCATAGCAGCATATGCTTCTTCTAATTTTTTTACTGTTTTTTGTAAATCGATTATATAAATGTCATCACGAGATGTAAAGATATATTCTTTCATCTTTGGATTCCATCTTCTTTTTTGGTGTCCGAATTGAACACCAGCTTCTAATAAATAATTCATTGAAACTACTGTCATTTTATTTTCTCCTTTTCGTTATACACTTATTAATTTCTAAAATTTATCACCTTTCGGCACTAGATAAATCAATTCATTAATATGATTTTTTTATTTTGCTTCTTTTTTAGTTGTTTTTTTAGCAGCAGGTTTCTTTTCTGCTGTTTCTTTTTTAGCTGTAGCTTTTTTTGCTACTTTCTTTTCTTCTTTTACTTCTGTTTTTTCTTCTTTTTTAGTAGCTTTCTTTTCTGCTTTAGCAGATGCTTTAACTACTTCGTTTTTAACTTCTTTAACGTTAGCTTTTACTTTTCCTTCTAATCCAGCTTTAGCAGTTTTTACGATTTCTGCAAATGATGCAGGATCATTGATAGCGATTTCAGATAACATTTTTCTGTTAACTTCTACACCAGCTTTTGTTAAACCTTCGATGAATCTAGAATAACTGATTTCGTTTTCACGACATGCAGCATTAATTCTTGTAATCCATAATTTTCTGAAGTCTCTTTTCTTTTGTTTTCTATCACGGAACGCATATTGTCCTGAATGCATTAATTGTTCTTTTGCAGTTTTATATAATCTATGTTTACTTCCAAAATAACCTTTAGCAGCTTTTAAAACTTTTTTATGACGTTTTTTTGTAGTAACACCATTCTTAACTCTTGTCATTTCTATTTCCTCCTACTCAATCTAATTACTTAATAATATTTTGTAATCTGTTTCTATCAGCTTTTGATAAAACTGAACCTTTTCTATTTTTTCTGTTTACAGCTTGACTTTTACTTCCTGTATTATGACGTGAACCTGGTCTACCAATTGTTACAGTTCCACTTTTTCTTACATTTAATACTTTCTTTAAACCTTTATGTGTTTTTATTTTAGGCATTATAATTTCCTCCTTAATTTTATTTCTTTGGTGCCAATAACATAGTCATACTACGACCATCTAGTTTTGGTTGTTGTTCAATATCTGCAATATCTTCTAATCTTGCAGCAAATTTAACAAGTACTTCTTTTCCTAAATCTGTATGAGCCATTTGTCTACCTTTGAAACGAATAGATAATTTAATCTTATCTCCTTTTTCTAAGTATTTAGTAACATTTTTTAATTTAGTTTCAATATCTCCTACATCAATAGTTGGTGATAATCTAAATTCTTTTGTTTCTGTAATACTAGCTTTTTGTTTCTTTAAAGCAGCTTTTTCTTTCTTTGCTTTTTCATACTTAAATTTGTTGTAATCCATTACTTTACATACTGGTGGATTACCATTAGGATTGATTAGTACTAAATCTAATCCTGCATAACTTGCTAAAGTTAATGCATCTTGTGTTGATTTTACTCCTACTTGTTCTCCATTAGGACCAATAACTAAAACTTGACTAACTCTTATTTTTTCATTAATTAACAAATCGTTCTTTGAACTTGCTATAAAAAACACCTCCATTAAATAATAAAAAGTAGGTACATTGTACCTACTTTATCCCATAAAAAACAATATAATTCTATTTATATATATTCTTTTATCGGCCTTTTACCTATCACTTTTCGCAATCAGGTGGATGTAGGTACATCGCTTTCCTTTTTTTATTTACGTTACTAATTATATGCATTTTTTATTGATATGTCAACAAAAAATTACTTTTTCTTATCTTTTTTAGTAGTTTTTTCTGTTTTTTTATTCTTTTCATTACTTTTTTTATCTTTTTCTGGTTCTTTTACTTCATTTTCAAGCTTTGCCCTTTTATTTTTTAAGAAATATGTTATACAGAAAAAGATAAGAGCAAAGGTTATATCTAATTTAATAACTAGACTTAAAATTGCTAATATTATTGTTATAATACTATTTATTATTATAGCGATACGAATCTTTTCTCTTTTTTTATAATTTTCATATTTTTCTTCATTACTTAATTTTTTCATTACTAATCACCTATCCAGCAAATATAATTAATGCTAGCATAAGTACAAACAAAATGCAAATAACAAATAGTACAGGCATTGAAACAAAAGCGTTATCTTGTGTTGTATTACTATTTGGATATGTTCCAATAGTCTTTTGTCTAGCATTAGTTTTTTCATTTGTTTGTTCTGATGCATAAGTTTGAGATTTTGATTCTATATCACTAACCATTTTATTTACTTCATTAGAGCTATATCCACTTGCCATAAATGTTGTATTGTTTTCAGATTCAACTTGGCAACTAGCTCGGTCTAATGGATCTGGACTAGATACTGAAATATTTTGTTGTTCAATTGGGTTATTTTGGGCATATGTATCAATTACTTTAGGTAAAACTTTATTATCAAATTCATGACCATCAGTAAAGACAACGACATCGCTTCCACCCATTTCTGTTTTCATCTTAACAATTCTTTGACTAGGATTATCAACAGGTACTTCAACTTCTAAAATACACATAAGATGTGGGTCATTACTTGTTTCAATAAAGTTTTCAATCATTTCAACACGAGGATCTTGTTCTAAAGAACCATATATATCTAAATCAGCTACTCCATTTGTTTTTATATCATAAACATCTTTTTCATCTTCTAACGCTATAGCAGCATCATCTAGTTTTGTACCAATTGTATTTGTAGCGTCTATTTCATGAATATTAGCTCCTGGTTTGCTCTTAATTTCATAACCAATACTTCTTGCATATTCAATTGCAGCAGCATCATTATCTGCTACTAAATAATACGTATCCTTACCATCTTTATTAATATAACCAATTGTAAAATCTTGATTAATATCAGGATCATCATTTGCAAAACGATCTTTTATTTGTTTTAATCCGTCTGGCATAGCACTTTCGTAATCAAAGTCTTTTCTAGTTGTTTCTATTACACCATATATTCTTTGGAATGTTTCTTTAACGTGGTTGAAAAACTGTTCTCTACTCATATTTTCGGGATTAATATTAATCGTAAAGATTTCTTGTTTATTAGTCATATCACGCATAAATTCTAAAGATATTCCATCATTATCTTGATAGAATTCATTCATTAAATGGTCTAAGAATTGTTTACTTTCATGATTAATTTCAAAACTTATATGAGGACCACGGCCACCTTTTCCTGATAGTGATATATCTTCAACACTCATACCAGCAGTTTGACAATATAAGTATACTTCATCCATAGCTTGTCTTGCTTCTTCGTATGAATTCCCATCACTTTCAAAGAATGGATATTCTGTAGCTGCTAGTTCTGGTACTTCAACATTATCATTAGTTTTTTCTTCTTGTTCTACTTCTAATACTGGTTCTGGCTCTTCAATAACCGGTGATACAAAAACAGGTGTTGGCGTTACAACTGGTTCTGGTTGCTCTACTACTTGCTCTGGTTTTGGTACAGCTTCAGCCTCTTCAATAACTTCTTGAATAGTTTCTTCTTTTGGAGATGGTTCGCTTACTTCATAACCACTTTCAATTCTTCGATCCATATATTCACTAGCAGCAATTAAAAATTCTCTTAATTCTTCAGTTGGAGGCATTTCTGCTGCTACTTCTGTTATATATTCAGCTAAATCTTCAACACTAATTGTTCCATCTTGTATCATTTCATATATTGCATCAAGACTATAATTATTTAAATCATCCATATTATCCCTCCATGGATCTTACTATCTATAAATATTCTAACATAAATTTAAATAAATTAATATAATTATCCAAAGAAATAATATTGGATAGAAAAATATTTTAAAAATTTTATCTTTTGTTTTATGTCTTATTATGCGACTTGCTATAAAAAAGCCAAACACACCACCAATAAGACAACTTCCTAATAAAATTTTTTCTGATATACGATATTTCTTTTTTATAGCTAAATATTTGTCAAAAACACATAAAAAAAAGGAAATGATATTGATTGTTAATAGAAATATAATAATATCTATGTTCACAATATCACCCCTTATCTATTAATTATTTTCTTCATCTCCATAGTACGCTTGTAATAATAATTCTTTTAATTCAGTTACAAGTGGTAATCTAGGATTTGAAGGAGTACATTGATCTTCAAAAGCTTTTTCGGCTAGATAATCTACTTTTTCCAAAAATTCATTTTCACTTATTCCATATTCTTTTAGTGTTTTAGGAATACCTAACTTTTTATTCATTAAATTAATAGCATTAATTAAAGAATTAACTCCTGTTTCAGTACTTCTTGCTGATAGACCAACTCTTTTGGCAAGAGCAGCATATCTTTCATCAGCCACGTAATACTCATATTTAGGAAATGATACAAATTTAGTTGGTTTTGTAGCATTATATCTAATTACATATGGAAGTAATATAGCATTACATCTACCATGTGGGATATGGAACTCTCCTCCTAATTTATGAGCAATTGAATGATTTATTCCTAAGAACGCATTAGTAAAAGCCATACCAGCTATACAACTAGCATTATGCATATGTTCTCGTGCTGTTTTATTAGTTCCATCTTCATAAGCTTCTAATAAATTATTAAATACTAGCTCAACAGCTTTTTCTGCTAAACCATCAGTATAGTCATTAGCCATAGTTGAAACATAAGCTTCAATTGCATGAGTTAATACATCCATACCAGTATCAGCTGTTAATCCTTTTGGTAAAGTCATAACTAAGTCTGGATCAATAATTGCAACATCTGGCGTTAATTCGTAATCAGCTAATGGGTATTTAATATTTCTTTCTTTATCAGTAATAACAGCAAATGATGTTACTTCACTACCTGTACCACTAGTTGTAGGTATTGCTACTAATCTTGATTTATTACCAAGAGTTGGGTACTTATATGTTCTTTTTCTTATATCTAAAAATTTTAATTTTAAACCTTCAATATCAACATCAGGATGTTCATAGAATAACCACATCCCCTTTGCAGCATCAATTGGACTTCCACCACCTAGTGCAATGATTGTATCTGGTTCAAATCTGTTCATTTCAGATACTCCTCTTGCAACTGTTGTAAATGATGGATCTGCTTCTACTTGAGAAAAAACTTCTATTTGTGGATTATTTTTTCTTTTGCGTAATTGATAAATAATCTTATCAACGTATCCTAAATTTATCATTGATTCATCCGTTACAATAAAAACTCTTTCTACATTATGCATTTTTGATAAGTATTCAATAGAACCGCATTCAAAATAAATTTTATTTGGTATTTTAAACCATTGCATATTCACTCTTCTTTTTGCAACTCTTTTTAGGTTTATTAAATTGACACTTGATACATTATCAGTTGTTGAATTTCCACCAAATGTACCACAACCTAAAGTAAGTGATGGCATATTAGTATTATATAAATCACCTATAGCGCCATGTGTAGATGGCGTATTAACAATAATTCTTCCTGCTTTCAAAGTATTTGAGAATTTATCAATTATTTCTTCATCTTCAGCATGAACTACAGCAGAGTGTCCAAGTCCACCATATTCAACTAGGGTTTCGGCTAAAGCAATTCCTTCATCGCTATTTTTTACTGTGTAATAAGTTAAAACAGGACTTAGTTTTTCTTTTGAGAATGGATACTCTTCTCCAACACCATTTTCTTTTACGACTAGGATTTTAGTATCTTTAGGTACATCAATTCCAGCTTCTTGCGCAATTTTATATGGACTTTGACCTACTACATCACTATTTAAATCAAATTTATTATATTTAATTTTAAACATATATTCTTGTAATTTAGATTTTTCACGTGGTGTTAGGAAATAACAACCATTTTCAATCATTAAACTTTCAAAATCGGTACTAATTTCTTTATCAACGATTACTGATTGTTCACTAGCACAAATCATTCCATTATCAAACGATTTAGATAATATTAAATCAGTAACACTTCTTCTTAATTTAGCACTTTTATGAATATAACATGGTACATTACCTGGTCCTACACCTAATGCTGGCTTACCGCAAGAATATGCAGCTTTTACCATACCAGTTCCACCTGTTGCTAGAATCAGACTTACATCAGGATGATTCATTAATGCACTAGTTGCATCAATAGATGGTTCTTCTATCCATAAAATACAATTTTCTGGTGCTCCTGCACTTATTGCAGCATCTCTTAATATTTTAGCTGTTTCAACACTACATCTTTGGGCAGATGGATGGAAACCAAAAACAATTACGTTTCTCGTTTTTGCTGCTATTAAAGATTTAAATGAAGTAGTAGATGTTGGATTAGTTACTGGTGTTACTCCCGCAATTATCCCAATTGGTTCTGCAATCATTTGGTATCCTTCTTCTTCATTATCTTGAACAACACCAACAGTTTTATCATACTTAATACTATGGTAAATATATTCAGATGCAAAGATATTTTTAGTTATTTTATCCTCGTATATTCCACGACCTGTTTCTTCAACTGCCATTTTAGCAAGATGCATATGGTTTTCTAATATTGCCATAGACATTTTCTTAATAATATTATCAACATCTTCTTGAGTTAGTTTCTTATACTCTTCACTTGCTATTTTTGCCTTTATTATTAATTCATCAATCATATTTGTTATTTTTTCATTTACTTCTTTAGCCATAATCAAATCAGACCCCTTTATTATACATATATCATTATATCATAATATTACGAAATGAAATTAAAAAAAAGACATTTTTTTGTCTTTTTTTATTCAAATAATAAACTTCCTACTCTAACTAATGTTGCACCATTTTTAATGGCATACTGATAGTCATTACTCATCCCCATTGATAAATCAGTTAAATTATAATTAGAAAATTTATTTTTTAGAGTATTAAGTAATTCTTTTGCTTTTTTAAAATATATGTCTGTTTTTTCAGGATCAATGTTAGGCGCCATAATCATTAGTCCTCTAGGATTTAAATTGCTTTTATTTTTTAAATATTCAAAAACATCATCTAGTTCTTCTTCTAAAAATCCATGTTTGCTATCTTCTTTTGCAATATTTACTTGAATTAAAATATCCATATTTTTATTATGTTTTTTTGATTGTTTATCGATTTCATCTATTAATCTATAATTAGCTACACTATGAATTAAATTAACTTTATCAATAATATATTTAACTTTATTAGTTTGGAGTGTTCCAATCATATGAAATTTACTTTTCCCATTATAATTTTTATATTTTTCTAAAAGAGATTGGACTTGATTTTCTCCGAATATTGTTACACCTACTTTTTCTAGTTCATATAAATCTTCTATTGACGCATATTTAGTTGCTGCTACTAATGTTGCTGGTTTTATTTCATTTATTATTTCATTAACTCTTTTTTGATTAACCATAAATACTCCTTTTAAAAAAGAAGTATATTTCTATACTTCTATTTATTTTCTAATTTTTTTTCAATATCTTTAGTAACTGAAAGTGCTTTTTTTCTTAATTCATCAGCAGCTTTTTCAACTACAGGAGTTGCTTTTTCTTTAGCATATTCAACAAGTTCTTCGCATTTTAATTTTAGTAAATCAATTTTTTCTAATGCGATTTCTTTAGCAGTTTCTTTATCTAATTCTTTGATTGTTTCAATAATTTCTTGAGTTTTACAAACAACTTTATCTTTTACTTCAACAATATCAATTTCTTTAGCTTTTTTTAGTAATTCTTCTGCTTTTGCTTTTAATTCCTTTCTTGTTTCTTTTCCTGATTTAGGTGCGAATAATACACCTAATGCTGCACCTACAGCTGCTCCTAATGCAAATTTTCCCCATCCTGTTTTTTTACTCATTATTTATCACCCTTTCTAAATTTAGGAATTAATCCTAAAATATAATCCATTTTTGATATAAATTTTTTATTTACTACTGATAAACTATAACTTAATCCATCAATAAAATCAAACAGACCATCAAATGAATGAATCTTTTTATTAACTTCTTTTAAATTATCGTTTAATGTATCAACAGCAAATATTGCCTTTATTCCTAGAATAATTAATATTATTAATAATGCGATTGCTAAGATATAAATAATCGACATCATTACTACATTTCCTGTCATATATTCCTCCTATAAAATATTATTTTTAAATAAGTAACATAATATTACATCTAATACTTGATAAAATATTATCGTCATTCCTAATATTTGATTACTATTTAATGGATTTAGTATTACTAATGCACTTAATATTAACATCATTATAAATGTAAATATACATACTCCAAAATCATTTTTTTCATTTTTTTTAACTTGTTTTATATATCCTATTTTTAGAACAATATTTATAAGCATAAATCCACCTAATGCAATGGGAATTATACCTTTAATTAAATATGGATTAAAATATAAGATTATAGCTATTATTAAAGCTATTAATCCATATATTATATTAATATCTATTTTTTTAGTTTTATCTTTTCTTATAAAATATCTTACAACTCCAAAGATTGATATTGCTAAAGTAATTAGTGCTAAAACTTTAGATATCATAGCAATTGTTGTATCTGGTTTAAGCATTAAATAAATTCCAAATACTGAAAATAAAACTAAAGATATAATAGATATCCAAAAACTTTTTTCTGCTTCATCTTTTGTCATTTAAACTACCCTAAAAGTAACTTTACTACAATCATAATTACTAATATGATAAATCCTATTAATAATATTTTTAAGTTACCACTTGATCCTTTTCCTTTTAATATTACCATTGTTCTTCTTTTCTTATCACCGGATACATACAATAAAGTTTGAGATATAAGACTAATAGAATCCCCTGCTAAAAGAGCAGTATTTCTAGTATATTCATCATCAACAATAATATATGGTACACGATTTGCATAGTTTATTAAGACTCTTTCTTCTTTAACTATAGCCTCTTCTTTTACACCATATAATGATGTAAAGATTAAACGATGATGATTCTTATATGTATATTCATAAACTTTTCTTAAAGCTTTATCCATTTGTCCAAAATTAAATCTTAATTTTTCGACATCACCTTTTTTATAATCATTCATTAAATTATAATCGATAATAATTATCTCATCTTGTCCATTTTGGATTTCATTTAGTAATATTTGGGTCATTTCAGCAAAATAATCATTATTAATTTTAACTGATTTAGTATTTAAGAATGGACTTATTTCATTTCTATTTCCATTTAAAACACTATTGATAAAACCAGCTCTTGAACTGTCAGCTATTAATGTTGCTTTTTTACCTAGTGTTTCTAAATCTTTTGTAAAATAATTTGTTGGCATATCATATTCATAACAATGCGCTAAAGTTGTTTTCTCTTGAATTGGTAATAGTGAAGTTATTTTTATATTAGTTGGATTAGTATCAACATTAAATAATTGTTTTGGATTAACGATGATACTTAAATACCTAGTAATAGGCATCGATTCATAATTAAAGATAAAAATACTATCATTACTTTCAAATAAAACTTCTCTTCTAATTAAGAATGGATTTATTTGTTCATCTGGAACTCCAGCTTTATATCTTGTATCAAATAATTCTTGCCAATCTGGCCAGGTTTCACCAATTGAAGTTGTACAAATTTTATATATTTTAGATAAATTTGTAACGGATGTCGAATCACTAACTTGATCTACGCCAACAATTAAAGATATTTTTACATTTTCATATTCAGATATAGTTCTTGTTATTGCTTTTATTGAGTCCTTAGCAGTTTTTAAACCTCTTTCACTGTTATAACCAACAAATAAATGGATACATACTCTTTTAACACCTTGCTCTACACATTTTTTTACAAAAGCTTTTAATTGATCACCTGTTGAATAAGAGAATTTATCACCAATCATGAAGAATACATGCATTTTAGACTTATTTTGAACAGCAAAATCGATACTGTTAAGCATGTTTTGATCAATAAAATTGTTTTCCAAAATTCTTTTATCCATACTTTGAACAGCTAAATCAACATATCCACCATTTGAAAAACAAGAATATCCTGTTTTATATGCGCTTACTTGATTTTTAGAGAAACCACATTCTTTACCGCTAGCTGATATTCCTGTAAACATATATTCTTGGCTTAATTTAGTTACTGTAGGAATTAAATCATCACCAAGGCTATATGAATCTTTTGCTTCCATACCAAAGCCATTAGCTAAGAATAGGATTGTTTTCTTTCCTTCCATACTTATTCCCCTCTACTTTATCTTAATTATATTTTAATCGTAAATACTTTTTTTATCAATAGTTATTTGGATTGTTCTTGGTATGCTTTAATAACATTATTCATTAAAGATATAACGGTCATTCTTCCTACTCCGTTTGGTACTGGTGTTAAGAAAGATGCTTTTTCTTTAACATCATCAAAATTAACATCCCCATAGATTTTACCATCTTCAACATTTATTCCAACATCTATAATAACTGTTCCTTTCTTTATCATATCTTTAGTTACAAAATGTTTTTTTCCAATTGCAACTATTAAAATATCTGCTTTTTTAGTAATAGAACTTAAATTCTCAGTTTTTGAATGACATACTGTTACTGTAGCATTTTCATTTAATAAACATGCTATTAAAGGTTTTCCTACTAATTTACTTCTTCCTAAGATTACTGCATGTTTTCCTTTTAAATCAATATTATATCTTTTAAATAGTTCCATTACACCTAATGCTGTACATGGTGTAAAAGCATTTTTACCATCAAACAATAATCCTATATTTTCAGTTGTCAATCCATCAACATCTTTTTTACTACTAACACGATTAGTAATTTTATCTTCATCAAATCCTTTTGGTAAAGGTAATTGAACCATTATACCATTTACTTTAGGATCTTCATTTAATTCATCTATTTTATTAAGAATTTCTTCTTCTGTATTATCCTCATAAAAACGAATATGTTCAACATCTATTCCAACTTTTTCTCCTACTGTTTTCTTTTGTGCTACATATTTGTTACTAGGACCAAAATCACCTACTTGAATAATAACTAATTTTGGTGCAAACATTAAATCACTTACTTTATGATTTAACTCTTCAATCATTTCTGTTTGTATTTTTTTTCCATCTATCAATTTCATATTATCTCTCCTATATTAATTATAACATATTAATTATTGATTGCATTTAAATAATTAAAAAAAGTATTGTTTTGCAATACTTTAAATTAACATATTTATACATATTGTTATAATTATTTCTATTAAACTTGATATTATTAAAAAGTTTTTTATATTTTTATTTATATATAGATCTTTCGATAATAGTAAAGTAATAAATCCAATTAAAGGCATTACTCCATAAAATCCAGCTAGTATGCAAAGAAATATAAAAAACGCTAATCCCTTATCAGATTCTTTGGCAATATTTTCTTCTTCCTTCTTTTGTTGTTCTTTTATTTTATTTTTTCTAAGTAATTCTTTTTCTTGTTCTTTTCTTGTAATTACTTCCATACTGAGTAAAGGAGTATCATTAATATTTATTTTTTCTTCCTTATGATTTACTTTAGGGGGATTGGTCAATCTATCTCCAGTTTTAGGATGACGATTTACTTTAGGCGTATTCTTAGGCATATTAATCACATCTTTCTATTTCTAAATAATTTAGTAAATTTTCATATATATCATATAAATAAAATTTATTATCTTCGTAAATAATATATGTTCCATCAGTATTATCTCTAGGAAGAGAAATAGACCCTGGATTTAAAAAATATTTATTAGTGTCTTTACACATTGAACAAATATGAGTATGACCAACAATAATTATATCTTTATCTTCAATAGGAAGATTATTTTTATTAAACTTATGACCATGTGTTATATAAGTATTATTACTATCTAGTTTTATATTTAAATAATCATCTATTATATTAAAATTCAATTCACCAGGATAAATATAATTATCATTATTTCCTTTCATACATAGAATAGATATATTTAAATTATTTAATAATTCTTTTACTTCTTCATAATCTGATCCTGGTGATAATAAATCCCCTAATATTATTAATCTTTTTATATTATCTCTTTTAATTATTTCTAGTATTATTTTTAAATTTTTACTATAACCATGAATATCAGAGATTATCATTGTCTTCATACTATCACCTATTTAATTTTAATATTATTTTTGTTTTTTTCCAAGAAAAAAACAGGATTATTCCTGTTTTTATTATGAATTTAAGGATTCTGTTAGATAAAGACTATTATAAGCTTTGGATTTATTTAATAATTCTTTATGAGTACCAGAATTTTCTAATTTACCATTATCAATTACATGTATTACATCAGCATCAACGATTGTAGATAATCGATGCGCTACAATAATAACTGTATGATCTTTTACTAAATCATCAATAGTTTTTTTAATATACTCTTGTGATTCATTATCAAGAGCTGATGTTGCTTCATCAAATAATATAATTTTAGTATTCAAAAGCAATGTTCTAGCAATAGCGATTCTTTGTTTTTGACCACCACTTAAATTAATACCACCTTCACCAACAATTGTTTCATAACCATTTGGTAAAGACTCTATATATTCATCAATATATGCTTTTTTACATACTTCTCTTATTTCTTCTAGTGTAACATCTTCTTTTACTAATCTAAAGTTATCCATAATTGTCATATTAAACAAGAATGGACTTTGTCTAATGATAGAGATATTCTTTCTTAAAGATTCTTCTGTTAAATCTTCAATATTAATTCCATCTATCAAAATTTTTCCTTCAGTTGCGTCAAAGTAACGTAGTAATAAATTAAAGATGGTTGATTTACCATTACCACTTCTACCCACTATTGCAACTTTTTTATTTGATTCTATTTTTAAATTTAGATTTTTTAATGTATTATCTTCTTCTTCTCGATATTTAAACTTTACTTTTTTAAACTCTATTATACCTTTTGGATTATCTATTATCTTATCTCCATATCTTTCATCTTGATATAGTTTATTATTAATTATTTCATCAATTCTTTTTAAAGATACTTTTATTTTATTATAGTTAACTCCAAAATCACTAATGCTTTCTACTACTTCATCAATTCTCCATAAATATGATTCAATAATTATAAAAGTAGCATAACTCATTTTCCCTTCAATAAATAAGACTCCACAAGTAAAAAGAATAATAAATTGAAGTGTAAAATAAGTGAAATTATTTAGATTATAATAGATTATTTCATATAACTTTATTTTTCTTTGGTTTGTAAATAAATTATTTATATTATTATATATTCTATTTTCAATATTTTTCTTAATACCTAAAGCCTTTATTTCTCTTATACCTGTTAAATTTTCAGTTGCTGTTTTTACATATTCATCAGACTCTTTTTTTATTTTTTCTTGAGTCTTTTTTATTTTTGGGAAAAATTTATATGAAATAAATCCCATTATAAAAGCAAATATTATTACTTCTAATCCTAAGATTAATGATACTTTAAATGAAATGATCAATACCGCAATAACTACTAATGCACGACAAACCATTTTAATTAATTTAGCAAGTAATTCCATAATGCGATCTGGATCAGTATACATTCTATTTATAAATTCACCTACACCAATATCTTCAAAGGCAATTGAAGGTAAATCTGATATTTTATGATATAAATCTTTAATTACATTTTTTGTGAACTTTATTTCTAAATAATTATATAAGTAATCTCTTGGCATAGAAAGAATTGAATAAAATAATATATATAATCCTTCCCAAATAGCTAGATATAAGACAAAGTTACTGAAATCTTTAATAATTAACTTTTCTAGTGCTAACCCCCAAAAGAATGCAGCTCCTAGTGATGGAACATAAGAGGTAAATACTAAGATTAAGTAAGTTATTAATTTTAATTTGTCATTTTTTAAATATTTAAATATCAAGTTTTCTTTTTTTACTTTTGTCATTTTCTACCTCCTTATAAAATAAAAAAGAAGCTATTAATAGTAGCTTCTTAATATATTAGATTATTAAAAGACATGGGAAAATATACTTATCCCATTTTGACTACTACTGATATTTAATTTTAGTAAATTTAATTTTTTCATTTTCCCACTCCTTTCCTTAAATTCATTTAGATATTAACATATATTTATTTATTTTTCAACTAATTCTTTTATTTTCAAATATAATATGATAATATAAAAAACGCAAATGCTTAGGGGGAATTATAATGTTAGATTATTCTTTAGATAAAGATATGGCTAAAAACTTTATTTTATTTTTTGAAGAAGATGGAGATAATATAAAAGTTAATTTAGCTAGCGGAGAAGATTATCCAGTTCCTAATACTGAAGAAAATAAAAAACATTTACTTGAGGTTATGGAACAACAAGTTGATAATGCTTGGAGATTCGAATCGAAACAACAAAAAGAAAAAAAGAGTGCAAAAAATTGGTTAATATATGATGGAGTTTTTCTGCTATTTAATGCTATTATGATGATTGTTAATCCATCTTTATTAACAGGAATTGCAATTGGTTGTTTTGTTATTGCAGGAACTGGCAATCTACTAAGATATAAAAATTGTAATAAGAATTTAAAAGACTTAGAAAAACACGAAGTATTTTTGAGAAACAATAAAAGAATTAATGAATATTTAAATCGTGGTAATGAAGAGATTAAAGATAAGACTTTAAATCCAGTAAAGAAAGAAGAAACTAATACAATTTTAAATATCAATGATATCCATAATATGAGTTATGAAAATGTAACAAGAATATTATCAGATATTGATAGAGATGAAAAGTTTGGGATAGCTAGACCTAAAGTTTTATCGAAGAAATATTTACCTAATTCAACTAAGGAATAGTTTTAGCTATTCTTTTTTCTTGATTTTTTTTTAAAGATAAGTATAATATGATGAGTAATTTATAGGGGGATTTTTATGTTAAATTATTCTTTAAGCAAAGAACAAAGTAAAACCTTTATTAAGTATTATAAAGAAAAAGGTGATTCTATTGTTATAAAATATGCTGATAATTCAAAGTTAGTAGTTGATAATAATGATAGTACAAAGAAAAAATTAAATTATTTAGAAGAAAGACAAATTCGTGATTATAATGAATCGGAATATTCTGATAGTTCTGAGTTAGCTCAATTTACAGGTGCTTGTTTAGGACTTGCTACATTTGGGGCTTTTGCAATTACTATGATTGGTGGAGTTATTGCACTATTTATTTGAGGATGGCCAGCTGCTGTTAGTGTTGCTAAGTGGTCAACTCTATTATATGTTCCTGCTACTCTATTACCAGCTAGTACATTTGTTTATAAATTAGCTTCTCTTAAATTTAATTTATTTTTAAAATATAAAGATAAAATTAATAGCGAGAATGAAGATGTTGTTGTTGATGAAAATACTAATAATATAGTGACTAAATCAAAGAAAGTTAAAAATTTATGTATAAATGATATTAATTTTATGAATTATTTCCAAGTTAGAAAATTAACTAATAAAATTAAAAAAGAAGAACTTGATAATACAAGATATCATGAACTAGGTATTACACCCGTTAAAAAATTAGTTAAAACAAATAAAAAATAGTACTTAAATAAGTACTATTTTTTATATTTATTCATCTATTTCTTCATCGTAATCATCGCCATCTTCATCTTGTTGAAGAGCTTTAAAGTCAATCTTACCTATTAATGTTTTTGGTAGTGATTTACGATAAACAAATTTATTTGGAACAGCATAATGCGCAACATGTTTTTTGCAGTGATCTTTAATACTTATTTTAGTCATTAATGTTGCGTGATACCCTTCTTTTAAAACAATAAAGGCTTTTGGTACTTCCATTTTATATGGATGTGGTACACCTACTACTGTACATTGTAAAACAGCCGGATGTTTTTCAATTGCTTCTTCTACGTATTGAGGATATACATTATAACCTGATGATACAATCATTCTTTTTAATCTTTGTTCATAGAAGATGAATCCTTCTTCATCCATATGTCCTAAATCCCCAGTGTGTAACCAGACATGACCATCTTTATGAATTTGAAGCATTTCATTAGTTTCTTTTTCATTATCTAAATATCCCATCATAACAGTTGGTCCACAGATACATATTTCTCCACTTTCTCCCGGTTTAACTTCTTTTTTGGTTGCCGGATCAACTATTTGAATATAATTTCCTGGAAAAGGAACTCCGATACTTCCTATTTTATTTACTTCTTTAGAACCTGATGCGACTGCTGCTAGTGCTTCAGTCATTCCATAACCTTGTTGAATACCTGCTGTACAACCATGATCTTCTAAATATTTAGTTATTTTTTGTTCTAGGTTATAGTTAAGACTATCTCCACCGCAAATAACATATTTTAAGTTAGATAAATCCAGATTTTTTACGTTTTTGTTATTGGATAAAGCCTCATATAATGTTGGAACTCCAATCATTAAGTTTGGTTTATATTTATCTAAAAGTTTATCAAAAGTCTTTGCGTCAAATTGTGGAAGAATAGATGTACTCATTCCTAAAGCATAAAAAGTATGAATACCAACAGCTAATCCAAAACCATGGAAAATCGGCATTATAGCTAGACAAGAATCTCCTGGTTTTAATCTTTTAAATTTATATTTTATTTGTTGGGTTAAAGCAACAAAGCTACCATTTGATAAAATAATTCCCTTTGGTTTACCAGTTGTTCCACCACTATGCAATATTACTGCGGCATCATCTTTACCAAAATCTATTTCTGGTAAAGTTTCTCTTTTTAAAGAATATGTTAAAAACTTTAACCAAGATATATAAGTCTTATTATATTTAGGTCTTTTATATTTTCTTTGTTTTGTTAAAGTATAACCAACTTTTAATAACATTGGCATAGAATCTTTAGGTGAAACTACAATAATCTTTTTTAAATTAGTTTCATCTTTTATATTTTTTACTTTTTCATAACATAAATCAGCCATTACCATATATTTACTTTTTGCTTCTTGTAAATAATTTTTGATTTCTTCTTCGCTAGATAATGGATGAATCATATTAGAAATAGCACCTAATCTATTTAAAGCATAGAATGCAATAATAGCTTCTGGTGTATTAGGCATACAAATAGTAACAATATCACCTTTTCTAACACCTAAAGCATTAAAAGCCTTTGCACATCTTAATATTTCTTTATGAAAACCTCTAAATGTATCTTTAGTACCAAAATAAGTATATGCTTTATAATTTGGATAAGTTTTAGCAGTTTGCATTACTTGTTCATATATTGATATATTTGGAACTTCAAATTCGATTTCTTCTTTAGAATAAAATTTTTCCCATTTTGCTTTTAATTTTTTTGGTCTTCCGAATGCCATAAAATCACTCCTATTTTCATCATCTATTTAAGTATAGCATATATAATTTATATTTTTAACTCTTTACTTTTATTTTTTCTCTTATATAGTTCAAATAATTAATTCTTTTTTCTAATTTATCTGGATGATGCGCTAATGCATCACATCTTTGAATTTCAAATCGTTTATTAGTTAGTTCTGGATATTTATTAATATCCTTGTTAGTAATTGGTTCATCATGTTTACCTACTAAATAACATATTTTTTTATTATATAAATCATTAAATCCTAATCTTTTCAATATTTTCTTAGTCATTTTCTTTGATTCTTTAGGATGACCTTTAAAATGTCTTATACCATCTTTTTCTTGATAAGAATGAGGCTTACCAATATCATGTAATAAAAGTGTTAATCTAACATCAAAATCTTTTATTGATTGACCTAAAGCATATAGCGTATGATCCCAAACATCTAAATGATGATGCGGATGTTTGTGTTCGAATCCAATAGTCGGTTTTAGTTCAGGAATTAACATCAAAATTGTCCCTAAATTTTCATTAATACTTTCTACGACATTATCATTCATTAAAATATCATACATTATTTCTATGTTGTTCATATAATCACCTATGTCTATTATAGCATAAAAAAGAGATTATTTTGTAATCCCTTTGTTTTCAATTAAAGATGCACCTTCTTTTTTTATTTCTCCCAATTCCGTTACTTTTTTAGTAATTCTACCTTCTAATATTAAATCTACTCTCGCTAATGTAAAACCTGAATTATATTTATCATCTAAAGCATTTTGACGTGCATCTTCTTCTGTTTTAAAATCCCTTGTTTCAATTTGTGGTCCTTCTATACCATAACTATATGTACGATAATAACTAATTATGCTTTTAGGAAATTTTGTTTCTTCATAAAATTTTCTACGTGCTGGGTTGATATCAATAGATACCTTTTCTCCATTTTCACGTCTTCTCATGATAATATCATAACCGCATTCAAGTTCTTTTTCTAATACTTTATCTTTTTCTGTAACTCTTTTGTCAATTGTTAAAGTAACTTCATGTAATGAGAAACCATTATTCCAAGTATCTAAAAGAGCATCTTTTCTAGCTAGAGATTCTGTAACAAAATCTCTTTTTTCAATATCTCTTCCTTCTACTCCGCCCCAACTATAAGTTCTATAAAATTTTAATTCCATATATATCCCCCTTTTTGTGGCTCATATTATAACATAAAAAAAGCATTTTTCAAATGCTTTTTCATTTTACATATAGTTATCTGCTTTAACTTCAAAGTATGCTTGTGGATGAGCACATACTGGACAAACTTTTGGAGCATCTTTTCCAACATGTACATGTCCACAATTACGACATACCCATACTTTTTCTCCGTCTTTACTAAATACCATTTCATTATTAACGTTTTCTAATAATTTACGATATCTTTCTTCATGTTCTTTTTCAATTTTAGCTACACCTTCAAATAATAATGCAATACGAGTAAATCCTTCTTCTCTAGCTGTTTTTGCAAATTCTGCATACATATCAGTCCATTCATAGTTTTCACCTTCAGCTGCATCTAATAAATTTTCAGCTGTAGTAGGAACTTCTCCACCATGTAATTCTTTAAACCACATTTTAGCATGTTCTTTTTCATTGTTAGCTGTTTCTTCAAATAAAGCAGCAATTTGTTCATATCCTTCTTTTTTAGCTTTACTAGCATAATAAGTATATTTATTTCTTGCTTGACTTTCTCCAGCGAATGCTGCCATTAAATTTTGTTCTGTTTTACTTCCTTTTAATTCCATAATATTTCCTCCATTTTATATACATTTTTCACATATGCCTTTGTATGTTATGTCGCAATCTAATACTTGATTATTATTAATAGTTTTTATTTCTTTACTCTTTTTTTCAACATCTTCAACTAAACCACATTTTATACAAATAAAATGATCATGTTTATGATTAATATTATCATAATGATGAATATCATCCATAGTATTAATATTTCTAATTTTGCCTTTTTCTACTAGATTATTTAATATACGATATACTGTTCCTAAACTAATATTGGGAATATCTAATCTAGCAATTTCATATACTTCATTGGCTGTTGGATGATTACAACTATTATTAATAATCTTTAAGATAAGGTCTTTTTGCTTTGTATTACGCAAACTACATCTCCCCTTATTAGTAATGATTACTATTTAATTATACCAGTATTTATTTTTTTTGTAAATATAAAAAGTAGTATTTCTACTACTTTTTTTCTACTTCTAGTACATAACTACCTAATTGTTCTTTTAGTGCTGTTACATATGTATAAATAATATTTAAATATTCACTTTCATTTTGGAAACTATTTGTATCAACGATATTTATATCTTCATATTTAATTTTTTTATGATCACACAATAACTGTAACATAGCAACTACTAGTTTTAATTCTTCAATATTTTTTTCTCTTTTACTATCAATAGGTAGTTTTTGATATTGCTGTAATAATTCTTCAAACATATTTCCACCTATCCTTCTTTATTAGAGATTACTAAATACAAAGCTTTAACAAAGGCACTTTTTTCATCCCATTCTTTCTTTTTCTCATTATATGATCTTTCTAATAATTCTTCTTCGTCATTAAATTCATCATATGAATTAAGAAGTTTTTCTTCATGAAGAATATTCTTATAAATATTATTTAAAATAGCTTGGTAACTATCGTATGACATATCATATTCACGACTATAACTTTTGTTAAGTATTGTTTTAGCAATCATTTCTTGAGCTACAGCTAAAGTTTTTCTTTGAATTATTCTTGCTTCTTTATATTTCTTTTCACGATCTTCACCAGGTTTTATTTCTTCAACAAAGTTAGTATATGTAATATTTCTTTTTAATTTTTGATATATACCAGGTAGTTCGTTAACATCAATGTCTCTTGCTACTATTTCTAAATCATAATTTAGATATTTACCATAATTTAGGGCTTTATGTTTAAACTCTTCAACAGCGTGAGAATCAATGAACTTTGTTTCTCTTATAACTAAATCACTAAGAATAGCTTCTTTACTTGGTAATAATTCATTTATTGGTATATGTTTCTTTTGTTTTTCTTCATATACTTTTTTATAAATATTATCTCTTTTAGTATTAGTTAGTTTTTGGAATGTTTGTTCAAATTTTCTCTTAGTTTTTTCATATTTTTCTAATCTATCTTTTGATGGATACAAAGAATATAATGTACGAAGAGCTTCATTTTTTTCATACGATTGAACTTGCGCTAGATTAGAAGAATCATGAGCAGCGAATAATACTTCTTTAAACATGTCATCAGTAATTTCATCAGCCAAGTTACATAAATTCATAATAAATTTTACAAATTCTTCTTCAGTTGAATCATGTGTTAATTCAAATTCATATCTTTCATCAAAGTATGAATTAATAATATCTACTTTTTTAGCTTGAATTGAATTTGAATACGGACGATCAAATTTTATCTTTTCGCCTTTATTATATTTATCAATTAAAATCTTTTTTTCTTCTAATAAATCTCCATTTATTTTTACTAACATATTAGTAGAAGTATCATTAGATATTTCATATCCAAAATCTTTTTTCTTCTTTTTTGTATTTTTATAATTACTATATTTATTTAATAATTCTTTTTTAAATGTTTCTTTTAAATGTTTGTTTAAATCACTTAAAGTTCTTTCGTCTAATTTATAAATATATATTAATTTAGATAATACTTTAATAAAATCTTTTCTAAATGGATAATTATATCCTTTTTTAAATAATACATCGATATTATAATTAGCATATCTAGACATTACTTTTACTACTTTATCAAAGTCTTCTTTAGTAATATCTTGTTTAAATTCAGTATGCAAAATATTATCTAAAATAGTTATTTGTCTAATTATATTATTATATTTACATTTTTTTAGTTCTGATAGGAATTTAGAAAACTCTTCATTAGTATGACTTTTAGAATCTAATTTTTCTTTTTCTTCATCAGTTAAATTAATAACTATATCATTTTCTTTAGCTTGATAATTATTTTTTCTAGATACTATATTACTTTTTCTTTTTTTCTTTATTTGATATGTATCATAAAATGATTGAGCAATATGTCTTGCAATAATTAATGGATCAGACTCTTTTTTAGATATTTCATTTTCATAATTATATTCTTCAAGAAATGAAATTAAAAAATCTGGATTTTTCTTAGCTATTCTTTTTAAAATAGACTCTACTCTTTCTTCTTTACGAGATACTTTTTTATTATATACGTTATTATTTACAGCACCTAGATTATTAGTTAAATAAACTATTTCTTTTAATTTTGATATTTCCCTTTTTATTTTTTTATCATGTTCGTTATTAAGACAGTAAGAATAGAAATATCCAAATTTAGAAATATGGATACTACTATTATTCATCTTAATCACCTAATAATTTTTCATATTCTTTTTTTAGTCCTAAAAGTTCATTATATTTACGTGGAACTTCATATATTCCTTCAATAATGTCATCTAATAAATCTAATTGATCATCTATTTTATCTTGAATATATTCTAAACGTTGTAGTTCAGCTTCTTTTTCTTCTATTTCTTCTATTTGCGTAATTAAATGGTCAATTTCTTCATATTTATTTTCTAATGTTTCTTGATATTTTTTTAATTCTTCTACGTTCATCCTAACACAACTCCTTATTATATATTCTATTATATCATAATATATTTTTTTGTCATATTTTTTTATTATAATTCTATAATTTTTTTTGAGGATTGGAAAGCAGTGTCATTAACTCATTTCGATCTTCATTAATTCTTTCTTTATCTTCTTTTTTTATCTCAGGAAACAAATCATATAAATCACATCCAAGCATTGTATCAAGTCTTTCTTTTAAGGACATAGCCTTTTTAAAATGATCTAGAGAGTTAGGATAGATTCCTTTCCTTTTACTTATATCTAGTAGGCGATTTTCCATTGTTGTAAAACCTGTTTCTAAACAAAATAAATCACTCATTTGAACAATATTATCGTATATTGTACATGGTGTATTAACTAAGAAATTATTTATATATTCATACTTTTCTTGAGTTTCAGGTCCACCACCTGCGGTCATTGTTATATCATTATCAATAAAAGAATGTGTTAAGCAAATAGATGCTTCTTCTTTTAATCCTTCATTTAATAAATATTTATATCCTTCTATAGCATGATTAGGATGACTTATCTTTCTT
This sequence comes from Bacilli bacterium, assembly GCA_017436345.1. GTDB lineage: Bacteria > Bacillota_I > Bacilli_A > RF39 > UBA660 > RUG11788. The sequence goes on along the minus strand of JAFSDH010000004.1, from coordinate 211,600 downwards.
CCAATATCATGAAGATACCCCATAGCCATAGCTCTATTAGAATCTAATCCTAACTTTTGGGCAATTCTTTGAGATGCGATAGCTGTAAAAACACAATGAAGTACCCATTTATTTTCTGGTTTAAACATATCTTCTTTTTTATAAATTACATCTTCGATTAATAATTCATATGCTTGTGATGCTTTAATCATTTTAAACACCTCTTTCTACTATAAATTATTATACTATATTTTTAGTTTGTTGTTATCATAAATTGTCTTACATAATGGATTTTTTCTAGTACCATTGATAACTCTTATATCTTCAAGATTTTCTCTTATGTTTATTTTCTTTACACCATATTTTTCTAATAATTCTATATCGATTTCTTTAAAAGCTGGACAAGGTAAAACCGTTCCATCATATTTAATGACTAATTTATCTAATCCGGCAGTACATTTATGAGTGGAATCTTTACTCAAAGGAATACCTACTCTAATTTTTCCTGTAAAAAGATCTTTACAATTATTATATATATCAATAAACTCCTGCATTTCTTCACTATCTAAAAGAAGTCGTTCTTGATTTATTTCTCCTCTTCCTTGAGGAACAAAGTTTAAAATACTTATATTTTTTACACCAGCTATTTCTAAACATTCTAAAATATCAGGAAATTCTTGGTAATTAATTTTATTAGGGATAAAATGAACATCAATATCTAAACCAACACTACTTGCTTTTATAACAGATGTTAATAAAGAAGTAAGAAGTTTTTTTGTTCCCATTAATTCATTATAGTTATCTTCAGTTAATGCTTGCCAATCAAAAACAATTTTATCAAGCCCAATATCTTTTAATTTTTGTAATTCTTCAGTTGATAAGTTAGTAAAATTTCTTGGGTTTAAAAGACTTTGATAATAATTAGTTATTCTATCTTTAGCTTTTTGATTCCATGGTTCATGTTTTTCAATTTCTTCTAGCTTCTTTTTCATTTCTTCTATTAGGACTTCTTTTTCATCCAAAGGTATATCACTATTTCTTTTTATACCACTAGTAAAGATAATGGTTCTTATATTTTTTTCTTTACAAGCTTTTATTATTTCAAATAAATTAGGATGTAAGAAAGGTTCTCCACCAGATATCGATATTTCTTCAATTCCATATTTATCATAAATATGATTTAATGTTTTTTTAAATAGTTCTAATTCTATTACTTCATTACAGTTAATACCTGCGTTTGAAGAACAAAAAAGACAGTTATTGGGACATGCTTTTAGAATCTCAAAACATAAATCTTTTAGCATATTATCCCTCCCTGTCTATTTATTATTTATTATTTTTACTGCTTCTTCTAACAATGATTTTAAATCATTTATTGGTTTCTTATTATAATCTAATTCATATAACCAGTCTAGATATTTTATTTTTTCAGCATCATCTGGTCTTCCATAAAGAACTTTACCAGAATGAAGCCAATAACCAAATTCAACATTAGTTGTAAAGGCTGGCATATCAGGTAAATGTCTAGGAACCCAAAATAAAATTATAGTAGCATTCGTTAGACCATGTCTTTCCCACATTGCTTGATCAACATAATCTTCTTTTGGTAAATTAGTAGAATATTCTGGATTATATACAATTCCATCAAAGCCTAACTTTTCTAATATTTCAATCGCTTCTTTTCGCCACCTAGTACTTTCTTTTCTCGATGTTGGACCAGCTAGAAAGATTGATTTTTCTCCTTTTTTTATTTCTTCATCAGAATAGTTAATAATCATCTTATCACTTCTTTCTCTTATGACTTTTCTTTATTTCATAAATTCCAATTAAATTAGAAATAGAACTTATTAGATCAAATATCGCAGATGTATAAGACATTATATATAAATCATAGATAAACCATAACAATAAAGTTAAAGCTACTAAGTATTTAAATCTAATAACACTTTTAGTATCCATTAACCAAGTATATAAGACATTACTTATTACTGGTAATAATCCAATAAAACCTAAATTATTAAAGGATAAAGATAATGCTACGGAAAGAATTATTAAACCAATTTTTACTTTTTTATCATATTTATTTTTATAACATAAAATATTTCTTAAACAACTAACACTATTAGTTATAGCACCTGTTATACCACCTAATATAATATTACTTATAACCAACAATCCTATTTGAATAGTTTGAACAAATATTATTTTCTTCTTTTTCTTTAATAGACCAACATAAATCATTAAGAAGGATCCTATTAAAGCAATAATGTTACCAAGTACAATTGTCATTTTAATTATTAATAATACTTTCTATATCTTCTTTTGTCTTATAACCAATAAATTTATTTAATAGTTTACCATCTTTATAGATATAAACTGTAGGAATACTCATAATAGCGTTTTCTCTAGCTAATTCTTGCTCCTCATCAACATTTATTTTACATACTTTATATTTAGAACTTAATTCTTCAAGAATTGGTGCTAGCATCATACATGGTCCACACCAAGTTGCATAAAAGTCAACAATAACAATTCCTTTATCTTTTATTTCTTTTTCATAATTATCTTTATTTAATTTAATTTCCATATTATTTCTCCTTTATATATAACATACAGTGGCAATATCCTTCAAAATTAGGATCTTTTATTTGATCGCGAAACTCTTTACACATACATTTTGTATCTTCAGTTCGTTCCATTCGACATGGACAATAACCACCAGTTTGTTTTAGTCCTTCTTTTATAGTATTTACAACTTTTTCATCTGGATTTAATTTTACTTTCATATTTATCATCCTTTCAATATTATCATATCATAAAAAAAGCAAATCATTAAAGATTTACTTTTTATTTTGTATTTTTTCTTCTTCACATTTATATGTTTTTAAATCACACTTTAAAACATACTCTTTTCCCCAATATGTTTCATCAATGGAAGAATCATACATTTTAGCGCGATAATAAATATTATTATCTTTTAGATCTATAGCCTCATATAAAGTTAATTGTTTTCCTACTTCTGATACATTAAAATTAAGTTCTTTTTTTGATGTTTTTTCTTTATCTAAAGTATATTCATAATGACACATTGAATTACAAGCTGTTACATATAATTTATTTTCGTGTTGAAATACTTTGGAATTATTATTTTCAATCTCATCTAATAATATATAGTCATTACTAGATATTTCATAAAATAAACCATCTAATTTATATTCATAATTTTTAGGAGTAATATCGGCAATTACATATACTTCTGTTTTACCATTTTTATCAATATAATTGTAGTAATCCTTTTGACTTTGATTCAATTCATAATGTTTAAAACTATCATAATTATTTTCTCTATTTTGACAACCACATACCAATATAACTCCAATTAATAACATAAATATCTTTTTCATATTATCACCTATTACTTTAAAACTATATCATTATCATGATAATCTTTTAAATAATTATCAACTAGTATTAATTTACCATCTTCAATATTAAATGTTGATACTTCTGGTATTGTTATACTTTCATCTTGCTTTGTTATTTTTTTTCGATAATAGTACAACTTATTTCCTTTTATTTCAAATTCACCATGAGATGCTTCTAAAGTTATACTTTGATAGTCCATTCTATTTTTCTTTTTATTAGTATGATAAGTAACTAATAATTCACCTACAAATTTATATGGTCTTTTTTCCATATCAATATCATCTTGAAAAGTAACAGTTAATTTACTATTCCATTCTTCTTCTGCTTTAATGTATCCATTCATATTATGAATACCTCTTAAATAATTTAATTTTTCAGTATATTCTTTACTTTTTTTAATAAAACAATAATCACCATCAATAATTTCATAAGAAATAGTACTGTAAAAAAGATTATCTTTTACCCCGTAATTAATAATTGTAAAATCGTTTTTTATATCATAATAGTAAATTGTATCATTACAATTAACATATTCAAGTGTTTTCAAATATCTTTTTATTTCAGTTTCTAAAACAGTTGCACTTCTTAAATTTTTATAGGAATAACTCCTATCATTATTTTTCATCATAAATGATAATTTAGGTATACCTATTTCTATATCTTTAGGATAATAAGTATGATTATAGTTAATCGTTTTTAGATTGTATCCTAAATAAATATGTTTAAATAGTAAGAAAACTAATAAAATTATAATTAATATAATTGGTATAGATATTATAATTATCTTTTTTCTATTATTATTTTTTATTTTGTTTCTTTCTTCTTCAAGAACTTGATCAATATCAATTTTCTTTTTACCTTTTTTACCGCTTAGTATTTCTGATACATCAACATCTAATTCTTTTGCTAAATTTTCTAAAATAGCTATATCAGGTAGACTTATTCCTCTTTCCCACTTTGATACTGCTTTATCAGTAACAAATAATTTATCACCTAGTTCTTGTTGCGTTAAACTTTTTTCTTTTCGAAGTTGTTGAATAAACATACCTATTTTATTATTTTCCATATTATTACACCTCATGATAATTTTATTTTTTATATTTGGAAAAAACAATCGACTGTTGGTTTAGTTCTTATTTTTTAAAGTTATTACAACTAATTCAGGATGATTATTTATTCTTATTGGAATAACACTATTACCAATTCCTCTACTAGTTATCATTGTTGTATTGTTTTCTTCTATTAATCCACTAGTATACTTAGGTAATAACCCTTGGTCAGGCGCAATTAATCCTTGATTAAATATTCTTATTTGTCCGCCATGCGCATGTCCAGTTAAAACTAAATCAATGTCTTTTTTTACGTATTCATTATAAAGTTCAGGACGATGTGATAATAGGATTGTATAATTATTTTTATTATAATTTACTTGTTCAATGTTTATCTGAAATTCTTCGTTTGTTTTGGTATCGTTTATACCAATTAAATTTATTTCAGAAATATCGCTTTTTAATTTTACTGCTTCATTATTTAAAATATGAACTTTTCTTTTTTCTAATTCTATTTTTAGTTGTTCATATTCGTTAGTCCATGTTTCATGATTACCTGTTACATAATATATATCTGAGATATTTTTAATACCATCAACTAATTTTATAACTTGATCAATATTAGTATTAGTAGAATCAATTAAATCACCTGTTATTACTATAATATTAGGTTTTATATCTTTTATTTTTTTAATTAATTTATTATTTAATAACTTATTAGTTTCATTATGATAATCAGATATTTGTACAATCTTGTAGTTATTAAAACTTTCTGGGATTTTACTATTAATTATTTTATAATTTGATACTGTTAATAAAAAATTTTGACTATATAGAAATACTATTATCGAAAGTAAAAATAATATCTTTTTCATATTATCACCAAGATTATTATATCAAAAAAAGTAGATTTATATCTACTTTTATAGTTCATCTAATGCTTTATCGATTTTTCTATCATTTATTTTTACTACAATGATAATTATTATAAATATGATCAATATTATTCCTAAAGCAATTCCAATTAGTAATATTTGATCTTTTGTTAGCTTAAATGAGTCTTTTTCTTCAAGTTCTTCAACTTCTTCTACTACCTCTTCGTTCTCTTCTGTATAAGTAACACTAATTGTATAAGTATTAGTTGATCCATCTTCGGAAGTTACTACAATAAATATTTTATCATTATACTTTTTTAAGTCATCGTTACCATTTATTGTAACTGTTGATTTTGCATCTTCTGGAGTTGCTTCTATTTCTAAGCTATTAATATCTTTAGGAATTGTTATTGTATAATTATTTTCATTTTTATTAAAATCAATTTCATAGTTTTTTACTTTTAATTCTTTTAAATACTTATTACTTGATTTTTCTTCTTCTTTTTCTACTTTATTATTTGTTGAGTTATTGGTGTTATTATTACTATTATTATTTGTATTATTATTAGTTGTTGGTTTTGTAATTTTGATTTTTTTAGTAGCAAGAGATGAAGTTGAAATATAAGTTATATCATCTTCATAAACATTACCATCAGTAGTCATTGGATGAACTCCTACTTCAACATCACCAATACTTACTTCGGTTGTTTCTTTAGAGTTATTTAAAGCTTTAAATGTTGCTTCCATCATGTAACTAGAACAAAATAAAACTCCATCACTACATCTTACTGTACTTGGTATATTTTTTTGTAAGATACTGTATGCAAAATACGCTCCATTTTCTTCAAATACAAAAGAATTAAAACCACTGGAATAAATTGTCTTTAATTCTAATACACTCGGATCATACATAATTTCATATGCTAATTCATATATTCCTAAACTCTCTTTATCATTTTTATCTACTCCATCAAAGTTGATATAAAATTTTACTTTTATTTCTTCTCCTACTTCAACAGAACTTAATCCTACAGCTGATGTACTTTTAATTGATGCAGCATCAGTTCTAATGGGAACTATAATAAATAGTAATGTTAATATAATTATAAATTTATTTTTCATATTATCACCTTTATACTTTAATTATAACATTAGTTTAATAAAAAAAATAGTTAATTAAATTTAACTATTTTATATATATTTTTTCTTATCTGTTAACTTAATAAAACCAATACTTAATAGTAATAATACTGTTAATACTAAATGTGGTGTTGTTATACCTGTGTTTGGATTTTTAATTTTTTCAAATGTTGCAATAAAGGTCATATTACTTGCAGGTGTTGTCATGTTTTCTTCGTAGTTTTTCCAACCAGTAAAAGTATATCCTTCTTTTATAGGTTCTTCTGGTAATTTAATGATATCACCATACTTATAGACTGCAGTTGTTTTCTTACCATCAACATCCCAAGTTATAATATATTCATTTATTTGCCATGAAGCATATAAAGTAATATCTGTTGTTACTTTAGAATTATTCCATATCATTGTTAAGTCTTTATCAGTATACCAATTAATAAAAGTATGACCTTCTTTAGTTGGGGTTGGAATTCTATCTAAAGTTCCATCTTCTTTAGTAACAGCAATTAAATCGTAGCTATATCCTTCTTTGTCTTTTCCACCATTAAACTCAAATCTAGCTACAGCTTCTGTTGTTGTTTCATATGATACTTGACGCCCTGTGATATTGATATTTTCATTAATAACAGGTTCTGTTTCTCCTGAATATTTAATAATAACATCTCCAGTAATTTTTCCTTCACCTGTTATAGTATTTGATGTTGTTGAAGTACTTAAATCAAGAATAACATTACCATTAATATTACCATTATTAGTTAAGTCACCTACAACATAAATATTTCCATTTATATTCATATCTTTACCTAAAGTTAAATCATAATCATATTGAATATTTACATCACTTCTTTGTTCATATCCTGGTTTTGTTGTTTCATTATATTGAATAGTTCCACCATTTAATTCAACATCAGCATTTGAATATCCTGGAGCATCTAAACCGCCATTAGACGAACCATAATTATATTCGATAATTCCACCATTCATTATAAATTTGCTTCCACTGTGAACGTAAAATGGAGCATTTCTTCCGTTATTTGCTCCCGCAACTCCTGAGTTATTTGAAATTATTCCGTCATTTAAGATAAATGATGACCCTGTACCATATGTCATAGATACTACACCATTTGTATTAGCAGCTTTTGTATTTTTTACTTCTCCACCATTCATCTCAAGTACAGCACCACTATATATTTTGAATATTCCACCATTACTTGCTACATAGTTATCATTTATTATGGTACCATCTTCAACATATACTTTAGCATTAGCACCCGAAACATATATAACTAAACCACCACTTGTAGTAGCACAATGTTCTATTTTAGTATTTATAATTTTTGTTATAGTATTAGCGCTTCCATTTATTAAATTTTTTCCACTCGTACTAAAAAAGTTTTTAATAGTTACATTATCTAAAGTTAAATTTCCTGCATTATTAATCATATTAGCTGTTATATTGGGTTTATTTAATTCGGATGTAAGATATTTAGAAACATTTTCTGCTTTATAATTATTTTTCAAATCACTTTGATATGTTTCATTATCAAATAGATAATTATTATTGCCATCAATAGTTAAATTATTTAGTGTAAGAGTTCCATTTGCTTTTATATTAAATAATTGTCCAGTATACCAAATTCCATTATTATTTAAATAAGTTAAATTATAATTATTTCCATCAATAATAATGTTTTTATTAGCATTTATATTTATAGTACTATTTATTGATAAGTCGTTTAATAATGTTATTTTTACTTCTGTATTATCTAGTGCATTATTTAATGCTTCATTTAATGTTTCATAAGTTGTTTTAGTTCCATTTTGTTCTAGTTCGACATTAGTTGCTAAAACATTTATAGGCAGTAATAATATAAAAAATAATATAAAAATTATATATTTTCTTTTCATATATATTCCTCCTATTCTATAAATATTGTACTATTTTTTAGATTATTATTCAATAAAAAAGATTAAACATTTTAGGTTTAATCTTTTCTTTTTTCTAGATAAGCAATAGTTTCTACATGATAAGTATTGGGAAACATATCACACGTTGAAATCTCTTTAATTTCATATTTATCTTTTAATTCATTTAAATCACGCATTAATGTTGATGCTTCACAAGATACATAAATAATATTTTGTGGATTAATTCTTTTTAAATTATCTTTAGTTTTTTTGTCTAATCCTTCTCTTGGTGGATCAACAATAATTAAGTCTATATCCTTAAATTTATCTAGATGCTCTTCTGTTTTTCCTAAGATAAATTCTACATTATCTTTTTCATTTAATTCTTTATTTCTATTAGCATCTTTTATAGCATCTTCTACTACTTCAATACCATATACTTTTTCAATATAGTCAGACACAAGTATTGTTATTGTTCCAGTACCACAATATAGATCTAAACAGGTTTTATATTTTTTTTCTTTTATTAGATCAATTACTTTTTGATATAAAAGAGATGTATTATACATATTTACTTGAAAGAATGAATGGTTTGATATATAGAACTCTTTATCAAGTAATCTTTCTTTTATATATTTATCTTTGGTAACTATTTGGTTATTTATAATAATTACTTTGATATCATTAAATTCTTTTTTAAAATGTTCATAGTCCATACTGCCATAGATACTTATCATTGTTTCATTTAATGATGTTGTTTTAATAACTAAATCATTTATTTGACAGTTATTATTTCTTTGATAGTTTTTTATTCTTTTTAAAATCTCATTTATTTTTGGATTTACTAATTTACATTCTTCTATCTCTACTATTTCATTAGTTTTTTTCTTATATAAACCTAGTTTATTATCATTACCATGAATAGTTATTTTATTTCGATAATTATAAAAAGTATTACTATTAATTATTTCTTTTACTTTTATATCTATTTTTAGCATTTTATCAATAAGTTCTTGGACTTTTTGTTTTTTATAGTTTAATTGTTCACTATAAATAAGATTGATAATATTACATCCCCCACAAGTATTTGAATACTTACAAATAGAATCTTGATAATAGTTTGATCTTGATGAATATTTTGTTACTTTAGCTTCTTTTATATTCTTTTTTTGTTTTATAATTTCGATATCAACAATATCATTAGGAAGAGCATTTTCGACAAAGATAATGTCTTTATCTACTTTGATAATTCCTCTTCCAAAATGATCTAATTTCTCTATTTTTTGATTTAAAATACTATTCATAATAATACCTCTTTTTTATTTATTTCTTTTTTATTATACATATTTTTCTTAATAATTCCAATACTAAATATTAAGGTGAAAATATGGATAAAATGATTGAAAGAATAAAGAAAACTACTGGTAATAGTTGCGATATTATTTATAAAGAAATTTTTGTAAATAAAAAGAAAATAAATATTATTTATAGTGAGACTTTATCTAGTAGTAGTTTCATTAGTGAATATATAGTTAAAAGTTTTATAAAATTAAATACTAATAATATAGATTTTTGTATTACTAATATTAATAGTTTATTATCGGGAATTAATAAAGTACAATTATATTCTTTTAATGAGGTAATTGATTATTTATATAAAAGTTTTTGTATTATCATCTGTGATGATTTTTTAATGGCTATTGAAGCTAGAAATAACTTAGATAGAGGTATTCCTAATAGTGAGGTTGAAGTATCTATATTAGGTCCAAAAGATAGTTTTAATGAGAGATTTAATGATAATGTTGGGCTTATTCGTAAAAGACTTAGGACAAGTGAATTATATGTTGATAATTTAGAAGTTGGTTTATCTTCAAAAACAAAAATTGGTATTTGTTATATGAATAATATTGTTAATAAAGATTTATTATTTAATATAAAAAATAAAATTGATGATATTGATATTGATGGCGTTATTGATACTAGTTATATTAGAAAATATTTATCTAAGTCAAAAATATTTCCAACAGTATTTATAACTGAAAGACCTGATATTGCTAGTCAGGCTCTTTTAGAAGGCAAAGTAATCATTGTTGTAGATAATAGTCCTTTTGTTTTAATATTACCTACTTTTTTTATTGATTTTTTTCATACTCCTGATGATTATTATGAAAAAAATATTAATATCAGTTTTGTAAGAATTCTTAGATTACTTGCTTTTTTTATCGCTATTTTTTTACCAGGTATTTATATTAGTTTAACTACTCATAATATTGATGTTGTTCCTTCTCTTCTTCTTCATAATCTTATAAGTCAAAGGCTTAGTGTTCCTTTTCCTAGTTTTGTTGAGTGTATTATTTTATTAATTGCTTTTGAAATACTTCGTGAAACTGATTTAAGAATTCCAAGCAAGATGGGATCATCTATTTCAATACTCGGAGGTTTAATATTAGGTGAAGCAGCAGTTAGTGCGGGAATTGTATCGCCAATTATGATTATTGTTGTTGCAATATCCTCAATTAGTGGACTTATTTTTTCGAATATATCTATTATTTATCTAATTAGGTATTTAAGGCTTTTTTGTGTAATTTTAGGAACTTTTTTTGGATTATATGGCATCTTTTTATCCTTTGTATTATTAATCATAAAACTAGCATCGCTTGATTCTTTTGGTTATCCATATACTTATCCACTTGCACCCATTTCTTCTGTTGATTTAAGTGATTCTTTAATTAAATATGATACTAATCCAAAGTATAGAAATAGTTTGCTTTCAAAAAGAAATTTAGTTAGAGGGAGAAAAAATGAAAAATAAAAAATATGTTTTTTTTATACTGTTTTTAGGTATTTTTTTAATACTTATTACTGGCTGTAGTAATTATGATGAGTTTAGTAATGTAATGATTATTGATGGGATTGGTATTGATAAAAATGATAATAAATATATTGTTTCTTTTAATACTTATTTAGAAAATGATAAATATAAAGTTATTAATCTAGAAGTTAATAATTTAGATGATGCTTTTAATAAGATTTATTTAAAGACTAATAAAAAAATATATCTATCACATTTAAAAATACTTTTATTAAGTTCCAATCTTAATAATAACGATATTACTGACATTATAAATATATTTAATAATAGAGATGATTTAAGAGGTTCTTTTTTAGTATCTTTGATAGATAATTATGATAATAATATTTTTGAAAATGAATCTTTATTTCTTGTTAATTTAATTAATAATAATTATTATGAGTCGGGAGATGTATATCCTACTACTTATAATGATATTATTTATGATTATTTAAATTTAGATATTAGTTATTTACCAGTTATAAATAATAATAATTTATCTATTAATGGTGTTCATTCTATTTTTTCAGAATATCGTTTTTACTCTTTAGATGAATCTAAGTATTTAAATCTTATTATGAATAATTTAGATTCTTTTAACTTAGAAATAGATAATGAAGAAGTATCGATAAAGAAGACTAAAGTATTTTATAAAGTTGATAGAAATAATATTGATATTCATATAAATATTTTATATTCCGGAATAGAAAAAAATAAACTTTCTAAGTTTTTAAATAAAGAAATTACTTCTCTTTTAGAAAGAGATATTAATACTAATTATTTTTTAGATTTAATAAAAAAATACAATTATTCTTATTATAAAGAACATGATTCTATTAAGATTAATTTTAATTTATTTATTAGTTTAGAAAAAGAAGATATATCTAATATAAAAGGAGATGAATTAATTGAAAAAGATTACTAATTGGGATTTGTCGATTTTTCTTATATATATTTTTCAAGCTTTTTTATATATTTTATTTTTAAATAAAAGTATTTATTTTACTAATTATAATTTCTTTTTTTATTTACTTATATCAATATTCTTAGGTATAGGAATAATTCTTTTATTCAGTTACTTATTTAATTTATCTAATAATAATATTTTTGGTAATATTAAGAATAAATTTTTAGTATTTATCTTTCTTTTTTTTCCTTTTATTTTTTCTATTTTTTGTTTAAGTATTATTGCTGATTATATTAATTATATATATTTAAAAGATATAGATAATTTTATTATCATATTAAGTTTTATAATTATTATTTTTTTCTTAATTAAAAATGATATTATTACTTTTTTTAGATGTAGTACGCTTATGTTTTATATGTATTTATTTTTAGAAATAATTACTTTTATACTTTTATGTTTTTATATAAATATTACTGATATATTACCTATTACTTATGATTTAGAAAACATTCTTGATTATTCATATTTATATCTGTGCTTTTTAATTATGCCAATTCTATTTTTATTAGTAGTACCTAAAAATTTAGTTAATGATAATAAAAATACTAGTAGAAAAATATATATTATTTATATAATTATTTCTATTATTATATTCTTAAAGAGTGTTTTATCAATATCTATTCTTAGCTATTCTAATTTATCTATTTATAATTATCCTGATGTTATTATTTATAAGAATATTAATTTATTTTCTTTTATTGAGAATATGGAATGGTTATTATGTTTTAATTCAATTACTAATATGTTTTTTATGATTAGTCTTTGTTTAATATATATTAAAGAAGGAATTAATTATATTTATCCAATTAAAAAGAAGAGTTATTTATATCCTCTTCTAATATGTGTAATGGTTTTAATATTAAGTTATTTTATAAATATAAATTATATTTTTGTAGCTTGGATGATGATTATTTATTTTCTTATACATTTAACTTTAGCTTTATTTAAACTTCTTAAATAATCAACCATAGTTGATGATGTAACATTAACGTTATTATTAATACCTGTACCTAGTTTAACTTTTGGTTTTACTTCCCCATGGTAATCTGTACCACCCGTTTTTAATAAATCAAATTCATCGGCTAGGTTCTCTAACATCTCAGTATATTCTGGAGTATGATGGATATGTCTTGTTTCAATACCCATAAGGCCGATTGCTTTTAAATATTTTATTTCTTTTCTTAATTCTTCTTCGTTAAGTTTTAGAGATATAGGATGGGCAAGAACGGGAATTCCTCCTGCTTCAAGAATCATTTCAATACACTCTTCTTTTGAATAACCGACTTTTAAATGACGACAAGCGTCCATTGCTGGATTTAGATATTTATCAAATGCTTCATCTTGTGTTTTTGCATAACCATATTTAATTAGAAGTTTACCTAATTCTGGACGTCCAACATTACCAGGGCGATTATATATTTCTTGCAAATCTTCTTCTTTAAAATCGATATCGAATAGTTCTTTTAATGCTTTTTGATATAGTTTTAAGTTTCTAACATCAACGCGATTATTTAACTTTTCATTTAAAAACTCATTTTCAACATCGATTCCATAACCTAAAATATGCATTCTAGCACGAGGCACCTTAGCCGTCATTTCAACGCCATGAATTACCTCTATTCCTTCTAAATCTTCTTCTGTTAAGGTTTTTATGCCTGAAATCATGTCGTGATCAGTTATAGCAATTGTAGTTAATCCTATTTCCTTAGCCATTTTTATTATTTCTTTTGGGGTTTTATCTCCATCCGAATAAATTGTGTGTACATGTAAATCCATAAATTCTTTCATAATATCTCCTCCATCTATGTGTTGATTTTAACACATAGATTTATAATAAGTAAAATATATAAAAATTATATATATCATAACTTTTGGTTATATTATTAAATTTTAATTTTACAATTACTTATAAAATAAAAAAGAAACGTTTTTCGTTTCTTTTTTTATTATTATTTAACTTCTAATTTTAAATTTGGTACCCTTACATTAGTAGTTGTACTGTAACTTGTATCATCAGCTTCTACTCTAGCCATAATACCATATACATCTTTCTTTGTTTCACTACTATCTTTTCCAGGTACATAATATACTTCTGCTGCTACAAACTCAGTTTTTGTATATTCAACATAAATAATTTCAACAACATAACCATTATAGTTACCAGTAAATACAACCATATTTTTACCATTTTCAGTTAAAGTAGTATATGTGATATTAGTAATACCTAGTTGTTCAAAATTAGCTTTTGTTCCATCTTTATCAATTGTTGAAATCATACCAGCACCAGAACTTACATATCCTTGAACATACATATCATCATCATAGAATACTACATCTTCATAATAACCAGCATTATATCCTTCAGGTAAATAGAATGTATATCCCATAACTTCTGTTTTGTTATATTGAGAAGATACTACTTCTTTTGATGGTTCATCTTTATCATCATCTTTTTCTACTACTTCTTTATCATCCTTTTTATCTTTATCAGCGGTATCATCACCTTTACTTACTACTAGGAATACTACAACTGCAATTAGGATAACAATTACGCCTACTAATATAAATACTACTGCATTATTCTTTTTTGGTTCACCAGGAATATTACCCATTGGTTGATTATTCCCCATATTCATATTACCAGTCATATTATTATTCATATTGTTCAAATTACTATTCATTGGTTGTTGATAGTTAGTTTGATTTTGTGGCATTACTTGCCCTACTGGTTGATTCATATTATTCATTGGTTGATTATTTGTTTCTTGAACAGGTGCCATTGTTTGTGGTGATACTGTTCCCTCATTTTTTGGTTCATTATTTGCTTCTAGCGTTGCACCACATACTTGGCAGAATTTATCTCCTTCATTATATGGTGAATGACATTTTTGACAAATCATTTTGACATCTCCCTCTTTATTTTACTCTATTTTTATTATAATATATTATTTCTTTTTTTTAAACCTTTTTTTCTATTTTCTTCAAGCCATTTTCAATATCCTCTATTATTGTACTAGTATCTTCTTGATCATCTATTTCATATTGAAAAACAAAAGTCTTTTTTTGTGTAACTCTTATTAAAATTAAAACTAAATAATATTCTTTTTGAACATCGTCATAATAAACTTTCTTTATATTAGTAAATCCATCATATTCACCAAACTTTTCTTCTTCAATAATACTATCTATTTCTTCAGAATTCATATTTGTATAATATGACGTTCTAGATATTAATGATGAGAAATCTTCTTCGGCTATATATACAAAAGATGATAAAAATCTTTCGTTTTCTAAAACACCATGATCTTCTTTTTCTAAATATTTATAATTATATTTATCATTTAATTCAAATTGATATCCATGAATATTTATTTTACTATAAGATATTTCTTCTTTTTGATTATCTGTTACTGATAAGATTATTCCTGTAATAATTAATAAAAGTGATATAAAACTTGTTGTAAATAAAACTTTTCGTTTTTTCATGTTATCACCTATCCTTTAATTGAATCTTTTATAATGTTTATTGATTCATTATATAAATCAAAATCATTGTTTTTAGCGCTATAGATAATCATATAAATATAGTTATCGTCAAATATTGTAATTACTTCTACTTGACGTTTTTCATTATAATTCTCATATAAATAATAGTAATATGTTTTATTATCTTTTTCTTCATAATTATTATAAATTTCAATATAATCTTTTTTATTTTCTATTACTTGATATGATAATGATGCCGCTAAATCATCTTTATTTTTCTTTTTGGATGAAGTTGTATAATCTAATTTTTTTATAATAATTATTGCTGTTTTTTCTTTATTATTTAATTCTATTTCATCTTTTTTGTCATTTATTTTAAAGTTATTATCATAGTTAAATGTTATATATTTTGAATCGTATTTTTCTATTAATACTTCTTCTTTTTTTAATGTAAGAAAAATTAATCCAATTAATATGAAAATGATAATAAAAGATACTAGAATAAATAATTTATGTTTTAGACTTAAATTAATACTTTTACTAGAATTATTTTTTTTCATATTATTTAACTCCTTCAACAATAACAATTATAAAGCCTAGATTACTTCTTAGTCTTAAAGTAATATTATCTTTTTTATAGATATTATCTTCTATTTCTTCAAATGAATTAGCAACTAAATATTTTTCATATATTTCTATAATATTTTCATTTGATAAATCTGAATATGAAGATTGTTTATATCTAACTATTATGTAATTATTAGATTCATAAGCACTATAAAGTTCTAAAGGTGCATATTTAGTTATAATTGGTAATTCTTCATATTTTTTCCAAGTACTGTTAGAAACTTGATTAATCACTTGTTGGTTTTCATTATTATTAAATTCTTCAAATTTAACAAAGTTAATATCAGCGAAATCCTCTTTATTTAAATCATTAATAACATCTTTAATAATATTAATATCAATAGCATTGTTTAAACCAGAGTTATAATCACTAGTACTGCTAGAGACATTAGTATTTATTGCAATTACTTCTCCTTGTAGATTAAATACAGCAGATCCCCCATCACCATCTATTAATGGTAAAGATGTTCTTATAACCTTATAATCATCATCTAAATAATCAAAATATATACCTAATTTCATTGATGCTTTTAAACCTAAAGAACTACTTATTACAGCAATTGGATCATCTTCTTCTAATTTAGTAAAATCACCTATAGTAACTTTTTTTCCAATTTCATCTTTTAGTTTTAAAATAGCTATATTTATATCAGGATATGTTGCAATTATTCCTTCAATTTCATATATTTTTTCATTTACATCAACAGCATAATAACGCGCAGCACCATTATTCATCATTGAATAAATATGCTCATATGATGTGGCAATAACACCACTTCTTATAAAGAAACCTGATGCACTACCAGATGTTACACCATGTTCTGTAACACTATCGATAATTACAATACTATCTTTATTATTTTCATATATACGATTAGTTGTTTCAGAAGTTACGCTTTTTAATTTACTATAATCAAAATTAGTAAATCCATCAGGCATATATAAAGATATATTAGAGTATGCAGATGAATTATTCTTACTTTGCGTTCTTTCATTTAAATCAGATTTTTGATAATATTCTTCTAAATCTTTTAACCATTCTACATATAGTTTATTTACTTTATATAATCCACTTATTTCTTCATAAATCATTTCATATTCAAATACAGCATCTAAATTAGCTTCTGTTATACCGTAATTTCCATGAAAATTATCAATAAACACTTGAACTATAACTCTTTTACTTGAAGTATATGTTATGTCATAACCATTAATTTTTTCATATTTAAAATTTCTGTTTTGTAAGACATAAGCAACAGAACTTACTGTTAAGTAATCATCGTACCAAGCTTTGTAATCATCAGTAAATAATAAAGCACCTGTACTTAGTTTTTCACTTGGAGGTCTTTTATAATATTTTTCCCAGTTTTCACTATAATTTTTATTTTCAATATCATTTAAAGCCTCAGTCATATTATAAGCAGTATCTACTATTTTTTGTTCTGTTTCACTATCAATATCTACTGTTTCATCTAAATCTATATTATAACTTTGGTTTGACAAAGCTTTTATATTAGCTGTTAATCTAGTATCATCTGTTGATATTTTTATATCTGTATTAAAACTTAATTCTTCTGCTTTACTACTATTTATAGCTATAATAACAATAATTATCATTAATACTATAATTGGTAGTATTAAAAATATTTTCTTCTTCATTATAACCTCCTATAAAGCATTTAAATCTTCTTGAACAATTTTATATATCTCAACAGATAATTGACTAGCATTAACTCCATTACTAAAATAATCAACTAAAGCTTCAGCAAAAGTTTCAGCATACATAATAGTACCGTTTTTAGTAGTTGCTGCATATTCACTTATTTCTTTTCGTAATTCTAATTCTGTTTTTGTAGGTAAATTATTTTTAGTTAAATTATTATTTACTCTTTCTACTGCTTTTAAAACAACTTCTTTAGAATATAGTTGTTCACTCCAAGATGAAAATAATTCATTGTATTTATTAAAATCATCAATTATCAATCGATCAACTTTTTTACGAGATGCAGTTATATAGAAATCAATTGCATGCGCTGTTTCATGAACAACAATATCTTCTGGTACTGAATTTTTAGGGTGAAAACCTGCTTCTAAATCACGTTCGTATGACTTTGTTAGTTTATCATAATCATCAAACATACTACTATTCATATGAATTCTTCGTAAATAAACAATATATGAGGAATTAGATCCAATTGTTTCACCTGTATAATTTGCATATTCATTTCTTCCACCACGTCCTACTACATACGAGTCAACAATGGTATCATTAATATTGTTTTGTTTATAAAAAGCTTCTAATCTTGTAATTAAGTTATTTAAATATGTTAGGTCCATTCCACACAAATAACTATAGCTTAAATTTAATTTAGCATTAATATTATTTGATGCATTAGTATATGATACTTGATTACAATATTGTATTCCTGAAGATTGTTTATCATTAAGTATACCTATAACATTATTATAAAATTCTTCTTTTGATACAGTATTTGAAAAATCATAATTAGTAAAATCTAATGAATCAAACTTAGTTAATTTTACTGTTTCTTTGCTCTTACAAATTTTTTCATTTGGACTCAAACTACAAAAAGTTTGTTTGGGTTCAATATTTATTTGTTTTTTCTTAACGTTATTTAATACTAATAGAATTATTATTAATATTAAAATTATAATTATTAATATTAAATAAATACTTGAATTCAATTTTTTTGTTTTTACTTCTTTTTTCTTTATTTTAGGACTTTCTTCTATTTCTTTTATTTCTTTTATATCTATTTCTTTTGTTTTTTCCTCTGATTCTTTTTTTACTAGATAACCACATTGAGGACAAAATTTTGTAGAATCATTTATTTCTTTTCCACATTTTGGACAATACATAATTAATATTCCTCTACTGTAAAATCAAGAAAGTCACTAATTAAAGCTTCATTTATTTCGATGTTTTTAGTAGTCAAATATATTTTATAGTAAAAATATGGTTCTATCTCATAATATATTTCAGAAAAATATCCAGTATATGATTTTTCTTTTGAGTCTTCTAAAAAGTAATCATAACTAAATATATAATAATATACTTCTTTACCATCAATAGTTTTTTTAACTATTCCATAATCTTTTTGATTATGATAAGTTGTTGGATTTTCTATATAAGTCATTAAAGAATATTTTTTTTCATTTGCCATTTTTTCTTGAAATGTTTTTTCATAATTATCTTTTTCTAGCGATATCCATGCGTATACTCTTTCGTAGACGCTTTCTATTTCAAAAATAGATTCTGCATAGTTACTACTAGTTGTTTCTACCTCAGGATATTTATTTGGAACTTTTAGATTAACTTTATATCCTTTATCATAATATCCAGCTTTATTTTGTCTAATACTTCCAACTTGATAATTACCTTCTTTTTTGGTATTTAAAAATGTTGCCTGTTCTTTTTCAACAATAACATTTTTATATAATTCTTTAATTGCTTCTTCATTAATTACCTTGTCTTTTGATTCTACTTCAAAAATAAGTAACATATCATTTTCTAGATCAATAGCGATATACCATTTATCATACGTTGTTGCAGTATAAAGTCCAGTTTGGTAATTTGCTTCAATAACTCTTACTTTTAAACCAGAATCAGTTTCATCACTATAAACTTCTGTATATTCTAAATCTTGATAAAAATCTTCATATTTATCAGCAGCAAGTTTTGTTTTAACCGAATTTAAATAATTATTAAGTGTTTCGTCTTCTTTTTTTACATTTATAGTAATAGTTCCATCTTCATTTTTTAACATCTTATGCCAAAAAGATAAGTCATATTCATGAACACAGTTTGGATATGTAAAAGATATTTTAGTATAATCTGTTGTATTTAGAAAAGAATTTACGCTTTTATATGTTGAACATGTTTCTTCTTTTTCAAATTTATTTATTCTTTTAATTGGAACTTCTTTATATTGGAATATCTCTTTATTTTCTTCTTTTTTTGAATCTTTAGAATCTATTTGCATAAAGATTCCTGCCCCGATAATTGTTAAACCAAATATCCCAAGTAATACTCCTACTATCCTACGCATAGCCTTCACACCCTATCATAAAAATTATACAATATATTGGCTTATTCCTCAATTGCTTTTATGATAATTTTTAAAGTTTTTTCCATTCCAAAAGATATGATTTTATTTACTTTTTTTGATATATATCTACCACTTTTACTAAAATTATTATCATAGTTTTTCTTTTTTAAATCTAAGTAATTATTTATATCTATCTCTTTACCAGTTTTTATATCATTTTCAAATGATTTAATAGCTTCGTTAGTTAATATAGTCTTTTTTTTCAATTCAGATTGATAAAAACCATTAGTAGATAGAATCATTGTTATTACAAATGATGATAATAATAAGAATATAATTGTTTTACGAAAATTAATTTTCAATTAAATCACCCTCTTCTTTTATGTATTCTACTAAAACTTTTGTTAGCGCAATCATTGTATTATTTACTTCTTCAATATTATTTTCTATTCCACCTATTTCAAATAAAAATACATATTTAGAGAAGTCTTGATTATAAATACCATTTACTCCTGAACCACTTTTTTTATATATTCCTCTTGATATTCCTGGATAGTATTTATTTAATTTATTATTAATTTTTTCTGCTTCTTTTAAATTATCTTTATAACTATTATGTTCTAATCCTACTAACAACATTATTTTAGCGTACTTTATCCCATCTATTTCTATTGTTGTGTGCTTTTTTTTGACAGAATCACGATGGAGATCTATATAATATTTAAACGTAGGAATTTCTTTTTGTTTTTCCTCCATAAAACTTCTTGATACTTTATAACTTTTAGAATATTTCCATTTATTTTTATTTAAAACCTCTTTAATACTTCTTTCTTCTACATATGAATAAATTCCATATTCTTCTAAGTTTTCTTTTAACATATAACTAGTTATCATTATATTGGGTACAATACTATAATCAGCCAGGTATTCATTACTATAATTTTCTGTTTGATGAGTATTATAAATATATACTGTTGGAATTTTTTCTTTTTTTAATACACTTACTACCTCTTTTATTGGTTCTTCTTGTTTTGTGTATATAATATTATTATTTATTAATTTGTTTGGCTCTAGATTTATAATATTTTTTATTTTATTATAATTAATTTTATTGTTTAAATTAGATGATTCAGAAATAAGTATTTTATAAAATTTATCATTTTTTATATCTAAATTTATATCATTTAATAAATTCAAGGTATTTATATATACACCTATTGTTATGATAATATAGAAATAAATTTTTAGTTTTTTCTTTTTTTTCATATACTCACCTTATAATTAGTATAGATTGTTGGATATAAAAAAAATGTCAAAAAAAATATAATGAATACATTATATTTTATCTTTTAAATTATGAATTGATTTATTAATACCTTTACTTATTAATAGAGATAATTTTTCAATAATAAAATCTATTTCCTTAGGTGTAACCATCATATTATATCCAATTGGCGTTAGTATTTCTGAGATAAAACTTTTTAGTTCTTGATCATTTAACTCTCCAATTAGACCTAATAAATGATTTTTTTCTTCATTACTTATATTTACTCTTTCTTCTTTTAAATAATTTATTTTGTCTTTTGCTTTTAATTTTTCTTTAGGATTATTATTTTTTAAATATTCTATTTTCTTTATTAATAAGTTAATAGTATCACTTACAATAGTTACCGCATCAACTACAGTTGGAACACCAATAGCAATTACTGGTATTTCCATTGTATTTTTAGATATTTCTTTGCGATGGTTTCCAACTCCACTCCCAGGATATATACCAGTATCTGTTAATTGTATTGTTTTATTAACTCTTTCTATTTTAGATGATGCTAAAGCATCTACGATGATTAATAAATCAAATTTTGTTTCTGTAAGTATTCCTTTTATTATGTCCTGAGCATCTAACCCTGTATTTCCCATGACGTTAGGTGTAAATGCTGCGACTGAGTGATAATCTTCTCCTAAGTTATCCAATCTATCAATATGTCTTGTTACTAGTATATTATCACAAACTTTAACGCCTAAACTATCAGGTGTACTATTTCTATTTCCCAAACCGATTACTAATACTTTATAATCTTTATTTAAGTTTTGTTCATTAATTATTTTATTTAGTTCATCTATGAAGATTTTTTCTACTATATTAAAGTTCTTAAAATCTGTTATATCCTCAAATGATATTGTTGTATAAGTACCTTTTCTTTTTACTAAATTATCTTCTTTTACTTTAATTACATCTATTTCAACATTATTAATTTTTCTATTTTCTTTAGTAATAATATCTTCTTCTATATTTTCTACTTCATCAATTAATAAATCAGTATGTAAAGAAAAATTTTTTAAATCAACTTCATGTTTCATATTATTCACCTATTTTATTGTTAACTAAATGAATAATTATATGTATTTTTTGATTATTTTAAGATTTTATTTGCTTTTTATTATATTTTTTGTTAGAATATATTTAGTCAAAAAGCGAGGTGAAAAAAATGCCAAATATTAAAAGTGCTAAAAAGAGAGTTATCACTAGTAGAAAAAAAGCTGTAGGAAACAACGTTATTGAATCAAGTAGAAGAACAGCTATTAAAAACTTCGAAAAAGCAGTTAAAGCTGGAGATAAAGATTTAACAAGTGAAAAATTAAATGTAGCTATTCAAAGAATTGACAAATCTGCAAAAAGTGGTTTAATTCATAAAAATAAAGCTGCTAGATTAAAATCTAGATTAACAAAAATGAAAAACAATATGGAGTAAGATAATTACTCTTTTTTTTTATGTTAAAATAAGATAAAATTATTTTAGGTGATATGATGAAGAGAGTTTTAAGTTTTTGTTTAGTTATTTTATTACTTGGTGGATTAATATATTTCTTTAGAGAAGATATTAATAGTTTTTTATATCAGAAATACATATTAGATGAAATAAAGATTAGTGATTTTAATCCAAATGAATATTATAGAAAAAAAGATTATGAATTTGTTCAAATCACTAATGATTTTGAAGCAAAAGATAAAAAACATTTACTTAATATTTACTATACTATTATTAATAGTGGCGCTGAAAATTTTACTTTTAGATGTGATATAGAATATAAAGAATGTTTAGATGATGTTGCTGAAATATCAAAAGATCAATCTGTATTATCTTATATAAATAGTTTTATTCATCCATTTAATGGTTTTTCTAGTGTTGAAACTTTATATGATAATTTAGGTAAGGTTGAACTAATAGTTAGTAAAGCTTATACAGATGAAGAAATATCAATTATAAAAAATAAGATGCAAACAATTATAAATACTATTAATAATACTTCTAATAATGAAAAAATTATTATTAAGAATGTTCATGATTATATTATAAATAATACTAAATATGATAAAGAACGAAGTGATAATAATATTATTAAGTACAAATCTGATCTTGCTTATGGAGCTTTAATTGAAGGATATGCATTATGTGGTGGTTATACTGATTCAATGGCATTATTTTTAGATTATTATAATATTCCTAATTTTAAAATAAGTAGTGATAATCATATTTGGAATGCTGTTTATTTAAATGGTGAATGGAGACATTTAGATTTAACTTGGGATGATCCGGTTACTACTAGTGGTAGAGATTTGTTAGAATATAATTTTTTCCTTATTGATGATAACGAATTAAAAACACAGGATCTTACAGAACATACATACGATATTGATATTTACAAAGAATTTGCAAAATAAAAATAGAAGCTATTTTTTAGCTTCTATTTTTTCTTTTATATCTTCTTTAAAGAATTGAAATATACAATTTAGAACTAAGTATGTTGGAAGTGAAAATAAAATTCCAAACAATCCTAACAATCCTCCCATTACGGTTACTGCAAAAATAGTCCATAATGGTTTGATATTATTAGTTTTTCCATATACTCTTGGTGAGATTATATATCCATCAATATTAGGGAATATAAAGCAAATTATTAACGTTGCAACAAATAGTTTTGTTGAAACAACAGATGCGAGAATAACTGCTATTATATTTGTTATCCATCCACCAAAGTATGGAATAACAGTAGTTAAACATGCAAGTAATCCTAATAATAACCAGTTTGGATGTCCAACAATCCAGAATAATAAACTATATTCAATTAATTGAATTGCCATAAAGATACATAATCCTTCTAACCAATGTCCTAGTTCATTATCAATATTTTTTATTAATTTATATACTTTTTTATTTTGTTTACTTAAGAAATATTTTACGGCATTTCGAATATTTTCCATTTCAGCAAGAAAATATATACTTACAATAAATACTATTATAAACTTAGTAAAGAAATTAACAGATTGAGAAATAATATTAAATAATCCATCAGATATATATTTACCCATATCCATTATTATCTGATTTAGATAATCATTTATTGTTGATTGATATTCTAATATATCAATATTAAATGTTTTGGATAAATCATTTATAATTGTTCCTATATTCTTTGATAAGACAATTAACTGGTCATATATTATTGGAATAGTAATACCTATTAATGCTGCAAATATAGCAATTACTGCAGCAACAACTATCCCTACTGCTAATTTTTTTCTTACACCTTTGGCTTCAATCTTTCTAACAATTGGGGACAAAGCGTAAGCAATTATAAATGCTATGATAAATGGGAAAGTTAAATTAAAAACTTTTTTTATAAAAACTACCCAATAATCAAAAGTTATAATACCTAAATAAATAATAGTAACTAATATTAATATATTTAATAATTTATAATTTAATCTATCTTTATACATACAACTACTCCTTTTCTAAAAGGATAGTAATTGGACCATCATTTATTAAACTAATCTTCATTTCAGCTCCAAAAATCCCTGTTTCCACATGAATACTTTTAGAAAGTTCTTCGTTAAAATATTCATATAGTTTTATAGCTTCCTCACCACGTAATGCTCTAATATAACTTGGTCTATTTCCTTTTTTGGCATCACCATATAGTGTAAATTGCGAAATGGATAATACTTGGGATGTATTAGGATCAATAGGATTATTCATAACACCATTTTCATCATCAAATATTCTTAAGTTAAGTACTTTCTTTACCATATGATCAATTATAGTTTTATCATCGCCTTCAGTAAAACCAACCAAAAGCACTAATCCTTTATCAATCTTACCTGTAATTTTTCCATCAACTTCACAACTAGCTTGCAAACTTCTTTGAACAACAATTCTCATTTTATTATTCTCACCACTTTTTCTATATATGATATATTTTCCAAATCACGTATAAAGTTATTTAAATGATCTAAGTCTCTTACCCAAATATCAACATCATAAATTATTTCATCCAATTTACGATTAGTACGCATACTATCAATATTTATATTTGAGGTTGATGCTTTTTGCATTATTTCAAGTAGTGATTTATCATACTCTTTACAATATATAAATACTGATGTAATAAATTTATTTGTTGTTTTTTCTGGATTCCAAGATACACTTACCATACGATTATCAAGGAAGGCTAAGTTATGACAACATCTTCTGTGTACACTTATTCCATTTCCTTTTGTTATGTACCCTACTATTTCATCACCAGGAACAGGATTACAGCAATTAGCTAAATTTACTTTGATCTTATCTATTCCTTCAACAATAACATCTCCTTCAACATGTTTAGGAATTTCTTTAAATACAACTTTATCTAAAATTGATTCTTCTTTTTTATATATTAAGCTTACTACATAAGCACCACTAAATTTACCATTACCAATGTTTAAATATAAATCATTCATATCTGATACTTTAGCTTGTTTAAATATTTCTTGAGTATTTTCTTCGTTAAAGAATTCATTAAATCCTAACTTCTTCTTACGTAGTTCTTTTTCAATTTCAGCTTTTCCACGTTCAATATATCTTTCTTTTTCACCTTTAGTAAAGAATGTCCTAATTCTATTTTTAGCACGAGTTGTTTTAGCAATATTTAACCATTCTTTTGAAGGGCCTGGTGAATTTTTATTTGTGTTAATTTTTACAATATCATTATCTTGTAGTTCATAATCAAGGGGTACAATACTATCATTTACAATTGCTCCTACCATAGTTTCTCCAACTCTTGTATGGATAAAATAAGCAAAGTCAATTGGTGTTGACCCTTTAGGTAATTCAAATATATCGCCTTTTGGTGTAAAAACATAAATAT
Source organism: Bacilli bacterium (assembly GCA_017436345.1). Lineage (GTDB taxonomy): Bacteria > Bacillota_I > Bacilli_A > RF39 > UBA660 > RUG11788. Next base: position 185,033 of record JAFSDH010000004.1, on the reverse strand, counting down.
TGTTATTTAAAATTTCATTCTTAACACTATTAACGAACTCTTCACTACTCATTTTATCTTCATTTAATTCAACAATTGATTTAAAGAATTGTAGCTTAGCTTCAGTAGAATTAGTTCCAGTTTGGGTAAGATCTTTATGTTCTTTATAAGCCCAGTGCGATGCTACCCCATTTTCAGCTACTTCGTCCATTTCATGAGTTCTAATTTGAATTTCAAATAAATATCCATCAATACCAAATACTGTTGTATGAAGAGATTGATACCCATTTACTTTTGGCATAGCGATATAGTCTTTAAAACGTTTAGGAATTGGTTTGTATTTAGCGTGAATCATCCCAATAATTGAATAGCATTGTTGAACATTATCAACTAATATTCTAAGTGCTAGTAAATCATAGATATCGCTAAATTTTCGTCCTTTTTCAAGCTTTTTATAAATACTATAGATACTTTTGCTGCGTCCTTTTATTTCGTGTTCAATATTATTTTCTTTTAATAGATTACTAACACTAGTAATCATATCATTAACTACTTTATCTCTTTCTAATTTAGTATTATTCAATTTATCAGCAATATCATAAAATACATTTGGTTTTAAATAGCGAAGTGATAAATCTTCTAATTCACTTTTAATTTTATGAATACCTAAATGATGCGCAATTGGTGCTAAAATATCTAAAGTTTCTCTTGCAATCTTCTTTTGCTTGTCTTCTGTTTTAGCCCATAATGTTCTCATATTATGAAGACGATCTGCTAGTTTTATAATTATTACTCTAACATCTTCACTCATACCAACAATTATCTTTTTATAATACTCTATTAAAGCTTCATTTTCTGTCGAGAAATGAATCTTACTAATCTTCGTAACACCATTAACTAAATTAGCTACAGTTGGCCCATATAAATCTTCTAATTCTTGTTTTGTCGTTCCGCAATCTTCAATTACATCATGCAAAAGACCTGCACAAATAGTATCACAATCAGCATATACTGTTGTTAATATTATAGCAGTTGTTAAAGGATGATAATAATATGGTTCACCACTTTGACGGAATTGACCTTCATGTTTTGATTTACAATAATCAAAAACATCACGTATTTTTTGTAATTCTTCTTCTTTAGTGATATAGCTACTTGCTTTTTCTACTAAATCATCTATTGTATATAATTTCTTATCACTCGCCATGTTACTTCCTCCATCTAAATTAAGTCTAATTCCTCGATTAATAAATCTTCTTTTACTTTTTTCATTTTTTCTTTTACATACTTATCAAGTTTTTTTATATCTACATGTAATATATCATCAACAACATCACATAATACTAAACCTTTATCTTTTGACCATTTATTTTGAATAAGATAATTCCATATATCTTCTTCTTTTATATAATCAAATTTTTCTCTTTTTATCTCCTTTATTTTACTATTTAAAGCTGGTTTTACACGTTTATACAAATCAAAAACACTATCGAATTCTATGTCTTCAATTTCCTTTTTCATAAAACCTACTCCTTTTATTTATTATTTATTAATCTTTCAAATTCTTCTTCTAGTACATAAATATTTGTACAACTCATAAAACAAATTACTGCATTTTTATGTTTTAGTAATTTTTCACATGTTTCAACTGATACTTTTTCACAGTTAGGAACACGCTCCATAATAGTATCACTAGATACACCTGGATAATCTTCTTGTCTTTCACGATCACAATGAATATCCATTACATATGCTTTGTCTGCTTTAGACATTGCTTCAACAAAATCATCCATTAAGGCTTCTGTTCTTGAATATGTATTTGGTAAAAACACACCTACTATTTCTTTGTTAGGATATTTTTGTCTTGCAGATGATAATGTTACTTCTATTTCAGTTGGATGATGAGCATAATCATCAACAGTAACTACATCACCAAATTCTTTTAGTTTAAATCTTCTTTTTGCACCTTGAAATTCATTAATATATTTTTTTGTATCCTCAATTGAAATACCATAGTATTTAGCTACAGCAATAGCACTTAAAGCATTTAAAATCATATGTTTCCCAAATAAAGGTACTTCAAAGTTTCCATATAGTTCTCCATCAATGTAACAATCAAATTTACTACCCTTTTCATCTAATACAACATTTTTAGCAACGACATTATTTCTTTCATCAAAACCATAATATATTGTATCGCTTGTTAGATTTAACATTCTTATATTTTCATCATCACCACAAGCAATTACTAAATTAGCTTTATTTCCAAATGTTTCAAATGTATCTCTTATTTCTTGTATTCCACCTGGATAACATTCAACATGATCTAATTCTATATTAGTAATAATTGCTACAGTTGGATGATATGCTAAAAAATGTTTGTTGTATTCATCACTTTCAATTACAAAGAACTTATTATCTGTTGTTGCATGACCAGTACCATCACCAACAAAGTAATTACATCCTAAAGTATTATTAAATATATTACTAATTAATAAACTAGTAGTAGTTTTACCATGTGTTCCACAAACACCAATTGTTGTAAACATTTTAGTAATATCTCCTACTACTTCATTATAATCTTTTATAGTTAAACCTAATTCTTTAACTCTTTTTATTTCTTTATGATCAGGTGAAAATGCTTTTGAATAAGTTACAATAGTATCTTTATCTATTTCATGAGCATCATAAAATATTTCAATACCACGCGCATTCAATCCTTCCATCGTAAATTTATATCCTTTTGAATCATCATATCCACTTACTTCGTTTCCTAAATCAAAAAGGATGTTAGCTAGAGTACTCATTCCAGCCCCTTTAATTCCTATACAATAATATTTCATGTTAACACTTCCTCTAATATATTATAGCATTAAATAAAATCAATTTACACTTTTTTTAAGAATATATAATAATATTATGAAATAAGTTGACATCAATAAAATTATTTTATTAAAATTAAATTAGTATAGATAATGGAGGGATTAATGTGAAATATCTAAAAGAATTATATAATGATATAAAACCTTTTATTAAATATTTTCGTTTTGTATTTATACTTCTATTATTCCTAATGTCATCTATATTTAAATTAATACCAATTACTATTTTTAATATAGATGTTAATAATATGACAGTTGAAATTAATTGTTTATTAACTTTATTTTCTTATTTTATGTTAAGTATTTGTTGTATATTATTATATTTTAAAGAAATAAAAGAACAATTTATATCTTTATTTAAAATGAAGACCAAAAAGAAAATAATTGTATTTGATACTGCATTTAGATATTGGTTAATTGGGTTAATTATAATGCTTATTTCTAATTTTATAATCGGACAATTAGGCATTGGATCACCAAATAATGATACAGCCGTTAGAAATATGTTAGAAGCTTCACCAATCATTGCTGGTTTATCTGTCATTCTTATTGCTCCTTTTAATGAAGAAGTTGTATTTAGAATGGCATTTAGAGATATAATTCCTAATAACTTATTATATGTATTAACTTCTGGTATTATCTTCGGAGGATTACACGTAATTGGATCAATTAATACTGGATATGAATTATTATTTTTAATTCCATATTGTAGTTTAGGAATTGCCTTTTCAAAAATGTATCAAGATTCTAATAATGTTTTTGTTTCTTATTCTATTCATTTTATTCATAATGCTTTAACTGCATTTGTTACTTTTCTTTTGGCAGGTGTTGTTTTATGGTAAATAGTCGTATAGAAAAAAATAAGAAACAAAGAAGAAACATTGCTAAAGAAGAACATATTGAGAATACTAAAAATATAGGTAAAAAAGTATTTAAAGTTATATTAGTTCTCTTTATAATATTTTTTACTATATATGTAAGTTGTCGATATATTGGTAATTTAGGAATTATGGTTAAAGAATATAGTATTGATTATGATAGTTTACCAAGTGATTTTTATGGAGTTAAAATTATACAGATAAGCGATATTAATTATAATAAAGATACTATGAATTTAAAAAAAATAAAAAAGTTAGTTAATCAAGTAAATGAAATAAGACCTGATATTATTATTTTCACTGGTAATTTAATCTATGGTGATAGTACGCAGGAAGAAAAAGATAATCTTTCTAAATATATAAATCAATTAGATGCATCACTTGGTAAATACGCAGTATATGGCGATGATGATGATCAAGCTAGAATTATAATGAAGAATGCAGGTTTTATAGACTTAGAAAATTCATATGATTTAATATATAATAATGGATATGAACCTATTTTAATTACTGGTATTGATAGTGATAATATTGATTTAAATTCAGCTTTTGCTTATTTTAATGATGAGATAAGTAATAATGATATTTTTACTATTTCAATTATGCATAAACCAGATAGCCTTGATGATATTTTAAGTTATAGATCAATTGATTTAGCAATGGCTGGATACTCATTAAATGGGTTAATAAATATTCCTAAATTAGGTGGTTTAATCCTTAAAGATGGTGCTAAAAAATATTATGATAATTATTATAGAGTTGATAATACAGATTTCTATATTTCATCAGGTTTAGGTACTCGTGAATTACCTTATCGTTTTTTTAATCATCCTAGTATAAATTTTTATAGATTAAAATGACACATATAATGTGTCATTTTTTATTTTAATATTTTATATTCACTTGCTTCTCCATATCCTGAATCTAAATATAGGATACCTATATGTCCTTCAAAGTTAGGATAGATTTCATTATATAGATTTAAAGAATCAAAATTAGATAAATTAATATAAATATAATTACCATCATTCATTGTTAAGAAGAATCTGCTTTCATCATATTGTGAAGGTTCATATTTTATTTCTGAAATTTGATTAATTATGTTATCTTCTAAGCTATTTAATTTTTTTATAAAACGATCATATACTTCATCGCTAACATAATTTACGAGTGTTGGACATCCCGTTATTTCTTTATTTTCAACTAATAATTTCTTTCCATTAGATAAGATATAATTATTTGAAGAATAGTCATATAATATTATTTCATATTCCTTTACCTCTATCTTTATTTCATGAAAGAATGCTCTTTTTACTTTTACAGATTCAATATAAGGATTTTCCTTTAATTTTTTTTCTATACTTTTTTTAGTAAAACTATAATATTTAGGATAATCTGCGATTCCAGCTGCATCGATTATTTCTTGATCCGATAATAAGACATTGTCATATATATATATGTTTTTTATTGGAATATTATAAAGAAATTTTATTATTATGTAAAAAAAGCATAATATAAGTAATAATATTATACATGGAAGTATTCTTATTTTCTTTTTCTTTACTTTTTTTACCATTATATCACCTAGTCCCAATTAACAAATTCTTGTTCTACTTTTAAATCAACATTGTAGTTTTCTAGTACTGTATCATGCGCAATTGTTATTAAATCTTTAATATCAGTAGCAGTTGCATTTCCTAAATTAATGATAAAATTAGCATGTTTTGTACTAATTTGTGCTCCACCCCTAATTAAGCCTTTTAGCCCCAAATCTTCAATCATTTTACCAGCGAAATTTCCTTCTGGATTTCTAAATACACTTCCTGCAGAAGGATATTCTAATGGTTGAGATGCTTCTCTTCTTTCTTTTCTATCTTTATTTATCGCAATCATTTCTTCACGATTTCCCTTTTTCAAACCTAGTGTTGCTTCTAAGCAAATATATCCAGGATTTTTTTGAAAAAACGAAGAACGATAATGGAAATCTAATTCTGCATTTGTCATATTAATAACTGTATAATTTGGAGTTAAAACTTTTACTCTTTTAACAATGTATCCCATGTCACTTTTATAAGCTCCCGCATTCATATATACAGCTCCACCGACACTACCGGGTATACCACAAGCAAATTCTAATCCTGATAAAGATTTTTTTGTTGCAAAAAGAGCTAGTTTTATTAGATTATACCCTGCTCCAACTTTTATTGTAGTTGAATTAATCATTGAGATTTCATTGAACTCGTCTAATTTAATTATTACACCATCATATTCTTTATCACTAAAAAGAGTATTACTACCATTTCCTAGTATTTTATATTTTACATTACGATTATTACATAACTTTAATAATTCAATAAGTTTCTTAGTATTTTTAGGATATACAATACATCTAGCATTACCACCAACTTTATAAGTTGTATATTTTTTCATACTAACATTTTCAATGCATTTTCCTATTTCTCTTTCTTTTATTAAGTCTATTATTTCATTCATTATTTCACCATCTTATTTATTATCAACTAATTTTTTGATAATTTTGTATATTCTAGTTGCACTATCAGATATTCCTAATTTTCGGTTGGATTTTACCATTTCATTATATCTTTTAGTATCATTTAATATTAAATCTATTTTTTCTAATAAAATTTCATCATTTAATTCTTTTTCTTTAATAATTATTGATGCTCCATTATTTTCAAGTACTTTAGCATTTTCTTCTTGATGATTATGTGTAACATATGGAGATGGAATCAAAATACTTGGTAGTCCTAAAGCAGTAATTTCTGAAATAGTTGATGCTCCAGCTCTAGAAATAATTAAATCAGTATTTTTCATTACACCAAGCATATCGTTTAAATATGGTACTAATTTTACATTCTCTGGTACATTTTTCATTTTTTGATATTCTTCAAAATAATTTTTCCCTGTAACAAATAGTACTTCATAATCTTTTTTTGCAAATTTAGGAAGTATTTCTTTCATCATATTATTAACTGTATTTGATCCTAAACTTCCCATGACAAATAATACTAATTTTTTATTTTTAGTTAATCCATATTTTTTCTTATCAACTTTTTCCACTTTTATAACTTCCTCACTACGAGGGTTACCTGTATAAGTTGTTTTTTTCTTGTCAAAATGATTCAAACTACTTGGTAATGAAACCCCAATTGCATCGACTTTTTTATTTAATAACTTATTAGAAAGTCCAGGAATAGAGTTTTGTTCATGGATAAAAGTCTTTATTTTTAAAGAATGAGCAGCTTGTAATACTGGTAAGGTAACATATCCACCTATTCCTAAAACAATATCTGGGTTAAATTTTTTTATTTCTTTTTTAGCTATTTTTTTAGCTTTTAAAAAAGATTTTAATACATTTATATTTTTTAAAGGATTCTGTCTATTTAATCCTTTTATTTCTAATCCAATATAGTCATAACCTAGTTCTGGGATTATTGTTGCTTCCATCCTGTCTGTTGTTCCAATATATAAAAATTCACTATCCGGCTCTTCTTCTTTAATTTTATTTATAATAGCAAGAGCTGGATAAATATGTCCTCCAGTTCCACCGGCACTAACCACTACTCTCATATTATCACTCCTATTCCAATTATACCATAATTATATGTGATTACACAAAAAAAAGAAGGATTTCTCCTTCTTTAATTTATTATCTTCTTAATCCTTTAGAATCATCTTTTTCTGCTTCAGCAGCTTCTTGAGCTAATGCAGCTTGATATGCTTGTTCAACAGCAGCAGCTAAATCATCTTCTTCTTGAGTTGAAGTTTGTGTTTCTGCTGGAGCTGGTGCAACTGTTTCAGTTTCTTGAGTTTCTGTTGTTTCTACTACAACAGGAGCTTGAGTTTCTGTTTGAGTTACTTCAGTTTCTGCTGGAGCAGCAACTTCAGTAGTTTCAGTTTGACTTACTTCAGTTTCAGCTGGAGCTACATCATTTACTTTATTTCCTTCAGCATCTTCAATTAAGATTTCTCCTTCTTCGAATTGTTCTCCGATATTAGGATCATGTTCTTCTTCTTTAGTTTCTTCTTCAGATGGTGCTGGTTGAGGAGTAGTTTCTTCAGATTCTTTTTCATCTTCTTTTTCTTCTGTTACTTCTTCTCCTTCTTCAACTTCAGAACTATTATCTTCTTTAGTTTCTTCTTCTACTTTTTCGTCATCTTTTGTTTCATCTTCACTAGGTTGTGTTTTTTCTTCTTCAGTAGAAGTTTGTTCTTGTTCATTCAATTTATCTATTTCTTCTTGAAGTTTAGCAGCAGCTTCTGCAGCATCTTTCTTTTGTTGTTGTCCAACAGAGATTGCTGTTGAAATTTCTACCTCAATTTGAGTTGTGTATCCAGATATAAAGCTATCTTTTAATTGTTCTCTAGCATTTGCCCAAGATGTTCCCATTGCAGTTGCAATTGCATCTTGATCTTCAGCAGAGATTCCATTTAAGTAGTTTTCTGCGGCTACTTCTGCAGCATTTTGAATTTGTGAATCTTCAGCAGATGGAATATAAGCATTAGGATTTTCTGCATATGCAGTAATATAGTTAATAGCATTTGCAAAAGTCATTCCACTTATATCATATACTTCTCCATTGTGTGGATTTGTAACAGAAGATATAGCAAAGTTATATTGAGATGAATTTGCATATTGGTTAGCAGATATTTGACCTTGCCCTGCAGTATTTTCAATTTCAATTTGAGCTCTAATTTCATCTTTTTGATTTTCTACTTCTTCTTTTTCTTCTTCTGTTAATTCTTCTTCAGTAACTTCTTCAGTTTTTTCTTCTGTTTTTTCATCAATTATAACACCATTATCTTTAATAAACTCATCTATTTCTTCTTTAGTTTTATCATCTAATACTGAACTATCGAATATTGGAATTCCATTTTCATCTTCGCCAATATATCCGTTTTCATCAGCTGTGTAATGATATTCTTCTACATGGCGTCTATTATTAACTAATGTTGCTACATCATCCATACTTCCAGCATAATTTTCTAATAAAGCTGTTTGTCTATTAGCAGCAGCAATGATTTGTTCCATAGTTGGTCTATTTTCATCATTAATTGTTGCCATTTTATTTTCATAGTTTTCAACTGCTTCTGCAGCATCACCACTTGCAGCTCTAATTTGATTTAATAATTCTTGTGATAATGGAGTTGTTAAAGATGCATCAACTTGATCAGCTAAATCATCTAATCCATTAGCACGTAATGTTGCTGAAATTGTATTATTTACTGTTGTAATTTGTAAGCTCTTAGCAGATTCTTGTTGTGCTTCTCTATTATCTAAAGCTTGCATAATTTCTGTAATTTCTGCATTAACGGCATTGCAAATTCCCATTTTATCAACTAAATTTGTAAGACTTGCACTTGCTTCTAATTCTTCTTTAGTGCTATTATCTTCAGTCATTGTTTCTCCTGTTGATAATAATCTTACTAATTCAGTTCCACTTTCAATTATATTTGCTCTATATGTTGTTTTTTCTTCTTCTGTTAAATCATCGTAATTTAATTTTAGAATATTTTCAACATAATATCTTGTTTCAGCTTCAACTCCCATTCCTTCAAATGTTAAGAATTGAGTATGTTCAACTGATGCAGATTCAGTTAAGTTTAATCCTCCATATACAGCATCAAATGCTAATAATTTTGCAAGAGAACCAACTTCTGCAGAATTAGCAGCTCCATCTAAAATATAATTATAGTATACAGTTCTTATAATATGATCAGATGTGGCTCTTGCTTCTTCCATTTCTTCTGCATTATCATCATGAGCATGATTTGAATTAAATGTTATTACACTACTTTCTAAATTTTGGAAGAATACTCTATCTTCTTCATTTGCAAATAAATCAGCAATACCGCTTGGTTCTTTTGCATTCATGTAATATGTAATTAATTTAGTTCTAGCAGATTCAAGAATATCTTGTGCTTCTGTTGAAGTAATGTTATATGTTCCGAAAATTGCATGTAAATCTTCAGGTTCACTATAACTTGCAAAAGTAGTTAAAACTAATGCTTCTTCAAAAGATAAGTCAAGATATGTTTCACCATCTTCTACTAATCTAAAGTTATTATCCTTATGTGTTGATTCATGGAATGTTTCAACTAAAGCCATTGCTTTTTGTGATGCGATTTTTCTAACGTCATCATCTTCCATCGAATCCATTAATTCATCAAATGTTGCTGTGTTAAAATCAATATCTTTATCTTCGTTATTATCGATATCTTGATTTTTTTCAGTTTGAATCATTTGATATACTTGGTATCCTGCTCCAAATAAAGCTCCAGCAGCTAATACACCAGCAATAATCTTTTTACCAGTATTATTTTTAGCTACTACACCATCAGCTAATTCTTCACTATAGTCTTCTTCTTCAACAGCATCTGATTCACCTTCGCCAGTTCCTACTACAGGTACTACTGGAGGAATTCCATCAGAAACTTCTCTTTCTCTAGCTAATTCAGCAGCTTTAGTTCTAGCAGATTCAAGAGCTGCTTCTGCAGCTCCTATTTCATCCGCATTATTTTTATTACAATAATCAGTTACTCCATTAGTAACAGCACTTTCAATAGCTGCTGCTAAATCTTCAGGTGTTTCTACTTCTTTACCATTTTGTTTAGAGTATTCAATATAAGCATCAAATACATCATCATTTTCTAAAACGATTGGAGCTATACTTTCATCTTCAAAGAATACGTATGCTTTCTTTTCATCGTTATTCCATTCATTTGTTGCTTCATCATAAGCACCAATTTGAATTATTCTTTTTATTTTTTCCATACTAGCGTCACCTTCCTAATTAATTAGTTAATCTCTTGTTACCAGTCATTTTATAACCATCATTTAATAATGCTTGATCGTTATAATAGCTCCATTTGTAATCTGTATAAGCTTCTTTAACTACACTACGATTTCTTGTTCTATAAGAACATGTTGTTTCGTAGTTGATTGTTCTTGTTTTTTCATATCCAACAACAGTTGAGTATGTTGTATATAATACTGTATCTTTTGTTTCATAACTTGAACATTTTACTGAAACGCTGCTTCCTGTTGTAATTGTATCAGTTGCTGTTACTGTTGATACAGATCTTGTGTATTTTTTCCATGTTGTATATGGAGTTGTAGTACAAGTAGATCCACATCTATCCCAATCCATTCCTACAAATACATACTTAGTTGATAATGTATCAGTTGGAGTTCCAGATAAACTTACCATTCCAACATAATTCCAATCATCAGCTACCTTTATAGCATATGTTTTAGTTGATGTAGTAGATGTTCTATAATATGTCCATCCTGTACATGATTTTTCAGTTACCTTACCAGTTTCTTTAACTTGAGTTGCAGTAATTGATTTACCTATTGCATAAGTATATCCTGAAATTTGTTTTGAAGAACCTAAATCTTCATATTGTACTGTATTAGTGTTTTTGAAACTTGGTGGGTTCTTACAATCGTATTCTTTAGTAACCCAATTTGACCATGAACCATATGTTGTAGCAAAATCTTTTGAATATTGATATTCATATGTTGGTGATTTCTTAGTTACTTTAATACTACATATATTTGTATTACCAGCTTTATCTTTTACATATCCATATACTGTATGTTGACCAGCAGTAGTTATTGTATAACTTGTGTTTTTAGCATATGTTGTTGTTTTACCAATTCCATATGTTGACATACCACTAGTTGCATCAGTTTTAGATTTAAATCCAATTGTTATATTACTTGTATATGATCCATCAGATGCTTTTGTTCCGCTCGTTACACTTAGTGCACAACTTGGTTTTGTTGCATCTCTTTTAATAGTTATACTACACGTTGCAGTATATCCATTTGAATCTTTAACATATCCTTTAATAACATGTGTTCCATCTGTACTAACTGTATATTTAGTTGCTTTATTATAGTTTTCACTTGTTCCTAAACCAAAGTTTGTTATTGTAGCACCATTTGTACTAGCTTTAGCTTTGAAACTTATTTCTACATTACTTCTATACCAATTATTATCACCTAATGTTCCAGCAGAAACTTGTAATTCACAGCTTGGTTTTGAAACTATTCCTTTTGGTTCTTCAATTGTTACACTAGTTGAACAAACCTTAGTATGTCCAGCTTTATCTTTTACATATCCGTATACCTTTGTTGTTCCAACTTTAGATACAGAATATGAAGCTTTACTATTGTAGTTAGCAGTTGAAGTTACATCCATACCATAAGCTTGTACTCCACTTGTTGCGTCTGTCTTACTAGAGAACCCAACTTTTACTGTTCCTACATAGTTACCATTTGCATTCTTACTTCCACTTAAAACTGTTACATTACAGTTTGGTGCAACAGTATCTTTCTTAACAGAAATAGTACATACTGCTGTTTTACCATTAGAGTCTTTTACATATCCATATACTTTTGTCGTACCATCTTTAGATACTGTATATGCTGTATTTTTATTGTAATTAGCTACTGTTGAAGTTCCAATACCATAACTTGTTATTGTTGCTCCACTAGCTGTTGTTTTCTTTTCTTTGAAACGTACTTTTACATTTCCAACATACCATCCATTGCTTCCTTTTGTTCCTGATGCAATTTCAAGTACACAACTAGGTCCATTAACTGTTGTAGTTGTTGTTGTTGTTGGTTTTGTTGTTGTTGGAGTTGAATCTCCTTCTTTTTCACAAACACCATTTTCAGTTGTACAATATGAATAACATCCAATATGTACTAAAATGTAATCTTCATCATCATTACATTTCAAATATACTTTCATTAAGTATTCTGTTTCTTCTTTTGTTACAGAAACATATGAATTTTTAGTATCACATGTGTCTCCGTTTTTGTCAGTAAATGGTAGCAATAATTTTAAATCTAACATTTGTTGTAATGTTAATTTTGCTTCATCTCCAACTTTCTTTGGCAATCTTTCAGTAGTGAAATAAGGAATAGCCGCCTCTTTCATTTCTTGAATATTTGCATTAAAGATTCTATCAGTTAATGGTGATAAATCAACTTCACTCCCTTTGTTAGTTGGTAATAACCACATTAACAATAGAACAAAAATAATAATTAAAACTAACTTTAGTAGGAAGTCCCTAATTGGGAATCCTCTTTTTTCTTCTTCATCTGAATACATTATACTCTATCCCCCTTTGAGTTATGTCGTGTATTATAACACTTTTTTGCTTTTTTGTCAACAAATTCGACCAATCTCACCAGTGTGCATCCACTGTTAAAATTGTCTAGTCCAAACTCTTGGACAAGTTTACTTTCTTTTAGCACTTTATGCACTTCCTTTTTCAATATTCCTGTTCCTACTCCATGAACAATGGCTATTTCATTTTTCTTCATTTTATAGTTATCATTTAAGAATTCCAATGTAAGAACTCTTGCACTATCTCTTGTTTCTCCATGTAAATCTAACTCAGGCATATTTCTACGATAAAGTAAGTTCATCATACTTCTTTTTCACCTCTTTTAGAGGGAATATAGAAAATCTTCCTCCTACTTTAGTAACAGACAACGCTCCTGCAATATTAGACATTCTCATAGTTGTAATTATATCATAATCATTAGCTATACAATAAGTAAACGCACCATGGAAGATATCACCAGCTCCTGTTGAATCAACAGCTTCTACTTTGATACTTGGCACCATCTTATACCCATTTTCATAAGTAAAGCATCCCTTATCCTCTAATGTTATAATTATTTTTTGACTAAAATCTTTTTTAAGATCATCATATATTTCAATCAATGTTCTCATATCATTGTAGTCAATTTTCTTTTTCGTGTATTCTTCAGCAAAATCATGTGAACACACTATATAATCAACCATATGTGCAAGTTCAAGAGTACTTTCACGCATTGAACCAGCATCAATTATCTTTATTGCTTTTGGATTTTTCTTAATTACCTCTTTAGCAAAAGCTTTTTCATACCCATCTAATAGTATTACATCAAATTGATCATCAACAGGCATTTTTCCCATTGTCATTTTTGAGTCTTTATCAGTTAAAACTGTTCTACTTCCAATTGATGTATTCGTTATTATAAAACTACTTGTTGTTGGAATACCAGCTTTTTTTTCGAGATACTTAGTATTTACCCCTATTTTTTCGTATTCTTCTATTATTTTATTGCCATAGTAATCATCACCAACAGCTCCAGCAAAGTACGTTTCCATACCCCATTTTGCAAGCAAATAAGCGCAGTTAGAAGCACTTCCTCCACCACACTCAATTCTATTTGTAGCTATCCTTACCTTTTTATTCTCTATTGGAAAATGATTCATGGGCAATGTAATGTCATAAGCAGCATTACCTATACATATTATTTTCATACCCATATCACCTTTTATTTTATTATAGCAAAAATTACTATAGGTTGAAAGTTTTTTTTAGCTTTTTTTGTAAATATTAAGAAAAAATTAAAAAAGCCAAATTTTAATAATAAAATTAGTTTTTTTTATTAATTAAAGTTCTCAATTTACTATGGTCTTCTGCCACATCTTGAAAGATTATTTCTTTTAATATATATGAATTTTCTCTTTTTAAATCATATTCTACATCATTTCTTAACACACCAACTAACGTTAATAAAGTTCCACTTATTATTTTTCTATTATTATGCTTTTGATAATATATAATAGCATCTTTATAATCTTCGTGAAATATTTTTAAATCTAATTCACTACAACCATACTTTTTAATTGCATATTCATTAAAATGAATTTTTATTTTTGACTCCATCTCTCAATAAATCATTAATCATTCTTTTAGACATTTTATCACAACCTATAAATATACAAACGTGTTTTTAAAATATTTGTTTAATTGAAACAATATAAAAAGTCTAGAATTATCTAGACTTTTTTCATATAACAATTTAATAAATTACTAATTATCTACATTCTAATTAAACTTAATAATTTTTTTATTTACAAATATAATTCCAATACTACTAATTATAATTATAGTGAAAAAAATGTATATATTTACTTCGATACCTGTATTAGGATTTTCAATATCGCCAAGTATTTCATATTCAACTTCGATACTTAATTCATTATAAGTTAATTTTGCTTTGTAAATTCCCTTATTAATCGGAACTTCATTTATTGTAGTCCATGAACCATTACTATTTTTTAATGAATAAACAATCTGATAATCAGTTTCTAATATGCCAAGTTCATTTATTACTTCGATAGGTTTAATCTCTCCATCATAATTTAATTTTTTTGGTTTTTGTAAATAGAGTTTATTTCCTATTTTACCGCATTCACATCTTTCTATTAGCATGTTGTCTTTTTTAGTTACTTTTAGGTCATGATTATGTTCTTCCCAATTACCATAAATAGTTTTATTCTTTGTTGTTTGGTAATCCCATTTTGTTGAATATTCTGGTTCATTATAGAAATATAATAAATAACCTTCTTTTTCTATATCAAGTTGTTGATTAACGTAATATGGAGTGATTTCTTGACCTTCTGGAATATATATTTCTAAACTTGTATCTTTATTTTCTAGATTTTTATAATATATTACTAGTTTTCTATCAATAATTTCACCTTTTGTTTCACTGTTATTCGCATATATCAAGTGAGTTCCAACAAAAGTATTACGATCTAATCTTATATTACCATTATGAGTTCCATTAACTATTAAGTAGTTTGCATCTGTTAAATCTACATTTAATGTATTAGTTCCTTCAAAGATAATTTCAGATTTTATATAATCGTCATCGTCATATGTTGCAGAAACAATATCATAGTTGCCAAGCGCATTTTCAAAACTTGAATCTATTATTTTTATTGTTGGTTTATCAACACCACTACCAACATAATATTCTTCATAATCGCATGGTAAAGCATATATAGTCGAAGCAGTTGATTTATCTTTTATAAATTCACATTTATTAATTGTTGCTACTCCTGTTAAGAAATATATACTTCTACCACCTTCATTTTCTATAAATTTGGTATTTTTTATATCAAAACTTGTTAATGTACCATGATCTCCAATACATGATACTGGTCCTTTATTTTTTTCAAATATTGAATTATTTATTTTTTGATTTGCATATTCTCCATCTCTCATGACATATACTGAAAATGTTGCTACACTACTTGATTTACTTACCCCAACATTGTTTTTAAAAGTAATATTATTTACATCAAGCTCAGCTTCATAATTTTGAATCGCAAATCCATCATTTCCTGCCCAATTATTATCAAATATCGTATCGTTGATTTTAATTTGTGGGAAATCAAGTCCTTTAGAATGCCCTGTTGAATTGTATGTTTTACCATTAACTTTAACACTGTTTTTATTTATGAATATAGCACCACCATATCCGGCGCTTGAACTTGTTGTATTTGATATAAATTCACAATTATCAAATTTTGCAGCACCGGTATGTATAATATAAATTGCTCCACCACCTGCTGTTGAATAATTATTTTTAAATTGTGTTTTATTAAATTTTACATTAGATACAGAATACTCTGTTTGACCAGTTCTAAATGCACTTCCTATATATATTGCTCCACCAACAGATGCTCTGTTATGAAAAAATTCACTATTGTTTATAGTCGCATTTCCTCTTGCTATTTTAAGTGCTGATCCGTTAGTACTATATATATTTTGTATTTTTAAATTATTTATTGTAAGATTTCCTTTTGATATTATCGCAGGTAAGTTTTGTTTAATATCATTTGTAGTATTTATTAATGGAATATTATAGTCGTTGTAAGTTACGCTATCGTAATCAACTTTAAAATCCTTACTTCCACCATCAATTGTAAGTTGCTTTATTTCTAATGTTGAATCTTCTTCTAAAACAAACACACCATTTGACCAAGTTGAATAATTTAATGTTTTATTATTTCCGTCTATTTTTATATTTTTATTAATGTATGTAGCACCACTGACATCTAAATCATCAATTATTTTTATAGTATTTCCATCATTAGCACTATCAACTGCATCTTGTAAAGAATTGTATTTATTGATTAACATATCATTATCATATAATTCTATTTTTCCAGATTCGTTTGTTTCTATTGTTTTTGTTAATTTGAAAATTGTATTTTCTAGTAGCACAGAACTCGTACCACTATGTGTATACGTTACAGATGCATCACTCATTATTGTTGAATCATTTAATTGGTAAAAAGTTACAGACTTCTTATCACTACCTATTTTCCCTGTAATGGTACTTCCTCTATTTGATTTTGCTAAACTTAACGAATATGTATTTTCATATATTACACTTGAATTTTCATCAATTTTAATTGTTTTACCATCGTTTGAAGTATAAGTCCCAGAAATTAAATTTAATTGTTCAGTTGAACTATAATATGTTTTCTTTTCTATACTATTAAACTTAACAGTCCAATTATAGTTCACCAATATTATTAAAGCTAACAAACAAAGTGTTAATGTTAAAAATCTTTTTTTCATAATTGCCACACCTTCCTATCATAGTTATTATAGCATAAATATTATAAAACAAACTGTCATTTATATATTTTTTTCAAAAAAAAGACTAGATTTCTCTAGTCTTAGTTTTTGTAATTATTTATTTTTTACAGCGGCTTGTGCAGCAGCAAGTCTTGCTATAGGTACTCTAAATGGACTACATGATACATATGTTAATCCTAAAGCGTGACAGAATTCAACACTTGATGGATCTCCACCATGTTCTCCACAGATACCAAGTTTGATATCTGGACGAGTAGCTCTTCCTTTTTCTACAGCAATTCTCATTAATTCTCCAACACCAGTTTGGTCAACTCTTGCGAATGGATCTGATTCGAAGATTTGTTTTGCATAGTAATCAGATAAGAACTTAGCAGCATCATCTCTTGAGAATCCATAAGTCATTTGAGTTAAATCGTTAGTTCCGAATGAGAAGAATTCAGCTTCTTCAGCAATCTTATCAGCAGTTAATGCAGCACGAGGAATTTCGATCATTGTACCAACATGGTAATTCATTTCAATTCCAGATTCTGCGATTAATTTATCTGCTGTTTCAACTACAACATTTTTAACGTATTGTAATTCTTTAATATCTCCAACAAGTGGAATCATAATTTCAGGAGTAACAGCGATACCATCTTTGTTAACCTTAATTGCTGCTTCAATAACAGCTCTTGTTTGCATTCTAGCGATTTCTGGATAAGTAACAGCTAGACGGCATCCACGATGTCCCATCATTGGGTTAAATTCTTTTAAGCTTTCTACTCTTGCTTTTAATGCTTCGAAAGTAATTCCTAAACTTTCAGCAAGTGGTTTAATTTCTTCATCTGTATGAGGTAAGAATTCATGTAGAGGTGGGTCTAAGAAACGGATTGTTACTCCATAACCTTCCATTGCTCTAAATAATCCTTCAAAGTCATCTCTTTGATATGGAAGAATTTTTTCTAATGCTTCTTCACGAGCTTCAACAGTTTCAGCTGTAATCATACGACGGAAGTTGAAAATTCTTTCAGCTTCAAAGAACATGTGTTCTGTACGACAAAGTCCGATACCTTCTGCACCATATTTACGAGCAACCATTGCATCTTTAGGTGAGTCAGCATTTGTTCTAACTTTTAATACTCTAACTTCATCAGCCCATCCCATGAATGTTCCGAAGTCTCCTGAAATTTCTGGATCTACAGTTTTAATTTGTTCACCATAAACATTACCTGTAGTACCATCTAAACTCATCCAATCTCCTTCATGGTAAGTTACACCATTAGGAGCAGTAACTGTTTTAGCTTCTTCATCTATTTTTAATTCACCACAACCAGATACACAACAAGTACCCATTCCACGAGCAACTACAGCAGCGTGAGATGTCATACCACCACGAATTGTTAAGATACCATGAGCAAGGTTCATACCTTCGATATCTTCTGGTGAAGTTTCAAGTCTTACTAATAATAAGTCTTTTTCTCCAGCTTCATGAGCAGCCATTACATCTTCAGCTGTGAAATAGATTTTACCTGTTGCAGCACCAGGTGATGCAGCTAACCCTTTAGCGATAACTGTTCCAGCTTTTAAACTTTCAGCATCGAACATTGGGTGAAGTAATTGATCTAATTGTTTTGGTTCAACTTTTAATAAAGCTTCTTCCTTAGTAATCATTCCTTCATTAACTAAATCTACAGCAATTTTTAATGCAGCAGCAGCAGTTCTTTTACCATTTCTTGTTTGTAACATGAATAAATGTCCATCTTCAATAGTAAATTCCATGTCTTGCATATCTTTATAATGATTTTCTAGAATATCACAAATTTTAACAAATTCATCATAACATTCAGGCATTACTTCTTTTAAAGTGTCGATTGATTGAGGTGTACGAATACCAGCAACAACGTCTTCACCTTGAGCGTTCATTAAATATTCCCCGAATAATTTCTTTTCACCTGTTGCAGGGTTTCTTGTAAATGCAACACCTGTACCAGATGTTTCACCACGGTTACCATAAACCATTTCTTGAACGTTTACAGCTGTTCCCCAGCTACCTGGAATATCATTTAAACGACGATAAGTAATAGCTCTGTCGTTATTCCAACTTCTAAATACGGCTTTAACAGCTTCTAAAAGTTGTTCTTTTGGATCTTGTGGGAATGCTACTCCAGCGTGTTTTTCATATTCACCTTTGTAGATTTCTACAACTTCCATTAAGTCTTCAGCAGTTAATTCTGTATCGAATTCAACATGCTTTTCTTCCTTAATTTTATCAAATAATCTTTCAAATGAACTTTTTGGGAATCCCATAACTACATCTGAGAACATTTGAATAAATCTTCTATAGCTATCATATACAAATCTTGGGTTTTGAGTAACTTCAGCAAATCCTTTTGCTACTTCATCATTCATACCTAAGTTAAGTACTGTATCCATCATACCAGGCATACTAGCTCTAGCACCACTTCTTACTGATACTAGTAATGGATTTTGGGCATCTCCCATTTTCTTTCCAGAAACAGTTTCAAGTTCTTCTAACTTTTCGTAAATTTGATTAACGATTTCTTCACTAATCATCTTTCCGTCGTCATAATATTTTGTACATGCTTCTGTTGTAACTGTGAATCCTCTTGGTACTGGAAGTCCAATTCCTGTCATTTCTGCAAGGTTTGCTCCCTTTCCACCAAGTAGTTCACGCATATCTTTATTTCCTTCTTTGAAAGAATAAACATACTTCATATTTTTTCATCTTCCTTTCATAATTACATGCATGACTAAATTATATCACAATCATTAAAAAAAGAAAAAGATTTTTTACATCTTTTTCTTATGTTTTTACTATCTTTTTCCCCTTGCAGTATCTCCAAAATCTAGCGATACAAGTTCTTCATCAATAGATGGTTTACTAACTCCACCTAAAGTAACAGAATCTTGATTTAATTTAGCTTTATTTACCAGTGTAAAAATACGTGGTCTTGGTTGTAAATTTGATATATTACTTGCACTTGTTTTTTCTTCTAGACCCTCTTCTTTCATTTGTTCTATAATTTCTTGTTCTTTTTTATCATAGTCACGTTCAACTCTTTTTACACCATCTGGTGTTACTCTTACAGGAACTAATTCAGTTCTTGGTTCAACACCTTTTAACTTTTCTCTATATTTAGGATTGATTATTTCTCTAACAATCATTGCTCTTTCAGATTCAACACAATGTGCAAAAGCTTGATCTAATTGATATGCTATTAATCCATCCATATTAATTTGAGCCATTTTATTTAGCATTGTTTGATGTTTTATATTTTCTACATAATGTTCATAATCATACCAAATTCTACTTAGGAATTTATCAACTACTTCTTTACATTCTAAATTAACTTGTTCTTTTCCTTTTTCTTCAACGCTCGCTGTAAGAGATTTTTTACTTTTTTCAGTAATATGTTCTCTAATTTCTCCAAGTGTTTTAAAACTCTTTATTTCTTCTGGTCTTAATTCAACACCTAAGAATTCACTAGATAAAGATATTAGTTCATCAATATCAATTCTAGCATTTGATATTCTTGTTTTATCAGTAAATAATGGTTCTTCCTTTTTAGAGCTTCGCATTAATACAGATTTAACCGTTTCTTCTATCATAAAATCAACAACATCTACATAGTCATTGTTATCTTTGATTGTTTCTTTTTGAGTTCTTAAGATACGTCTATACTTTGCTACTTCATTTTCGATTTCTTGACTTTGTTTAATGCTTGCTTTTGTGATTTCTTCTGTTCTTGATTGTGCATCATAGATTGCATCACTTAATGGTGTTACATGACCAGGTTCTTCAATAATTGGTCCACGAGTAGCTTGTTGTTGGAAAGCGTCAGCTTTAGTTTTAGGAACTCCTATTCTAAGCAAGTCTTCACGATCATTAAAGAATATTACTTCTCCTTTATTTCCTTGACGTCCACAACGACCTTTTACTTGATCGTCAACTCTTGAATAAGCAAAGTGTCCTGAACCAATAACTTTTAAACCACCTGCTGCTAAAACTTCCTTTTCCATTTGATCTTTTTTAGCTTTAATAGCACTTCTTCTTTTAATAGCAGCTTGTTCTAATTCATCTTCATTTTCTAGTGAGAATACTTTTCTTCTAACATGTTCTTCCATTTTCTCACGATTTTCATGATTTACTTTTCCCATTTTTTCTAAAGCAGTAATCGTTGCAGCAACACGACTTTCGCCAATCATTCTCATTAAATCACCAACATCAGGAACTTCTCCTCCTAATTTGATATCGGTTCCACGTCCAGCCATTTCTGTTGAGATTGTAATAGCTCCTGGTAGTCCTGCTTTTGAAACAATTTCAGCTTCTTCTTCTAATTTATCAACATTTGCATTTAATACTGGAATTTTTACATCAATTCCTTCTTCTTTAAATCTTCTATCAAGATATGCAAATAGTTTTTGACTTTCTTCAATTGATACCGTTGATAAAAGTACTGGTTGTCCTTTTTTATGAGAAGCTAATACTTCTTGAAATATTGCTTCATTTTTTGAGGCACTACTCGAATACATTCTTTCTCCACGATCTATAACTTGCCTTGGTTTATTTCTTGGTACTTCATGAGTTGGTAATCCATATAATTCTTCAAATGCAGATATGGCAGCAGTACCAGTCATACCAGCAAATTTTTGATATCTACCAAAGAATGAGGCTGTTGGAATAGATGCTAAAGTATTTTTTATCTTTGTTCCACGGATAGTAAATTTACTTCCTTTTTTCACTTCTTCTTTTGCTTCAATTGCTTGTTGTAGTCCATTTGAATATACACGTCCTTCAGCAGTACGTCCATTCATTACTAAAGAAATTATTCTTTCTTTAGGTGACTTAGCATCACTTGGTACACTTAATTTATAATCAACATCTTCTTCTAAAATAAACCAAGCCCTTAGAGCATTATCTATTTCAGGTTGATATTTTATTCTATCTTCTAATCCAAAACGATTATAACAAGCTGTTAATTCAGGAATTTGTCCACTAATTATTAGATGAGCTAAAGCACGTGGTTCCATAACGATACGATCATTTTTTATTTCATAATCATATCCTTCGCGATAAACTTGTTCTCCATCTTCTTTTAATCCAAGAATAAAGTCTTTATTTTCTTTTAAGATTCTTGTTAAATCTTTCAAACAGAAGTATTGGAATATAATTGTTTCACCTACTGTTGTAAGTTTATATTCTTTAGTATTAGCATTAATAAGCAATGCCCTTGTCATATCATACTCTTCTGTTTCAACAGCTGCACCTTTTAACAAATCTTCAAAACTATGTTCATCTTTTATTGTTAAGACTAGTCGATCTTTTAACCCAGCTTTACTATTTCTTTTAGCAAGGTTTTCACTTTCGGTAATAATTTTATATACTGCCCAGTTAGCTAATCTTATTCTTTTTTCAGCAGCTTTTTGTTCTTCTCTTGTAATGGCAATTTCTTCATCAGTTTGATTACCTGATAAGCTAAACGGTGTTGTTGCATCATCAAATAATACAGCATCAACTTCATCTACTACCGCAAAGTTAGGAAGTCCTTTTCTTTGTACCATGTTAGCAGAATTTTTTTCTATATCATCAAATAAGTAATCGAATGCAACTGCTGATGCAGAACCATATGTTATATCTGCTGCATAAGCTTGTTGTCTTCTTAAAATATCTTCTTTTTGTAATGCTTCACGAGCAAGAGTTCTTGCTTGATGAATATCAATAGCATTTTTTTTATCTGCAAAGAATTTTTTTACTAATTCACGATGCTCATCTTCTGTTTTTGCACCTTCAGTGTATTTATCTATCTTTACTTCTAATATTTCTTCTACTTTTGCTTGAATTTCTTCTTCACTAATTTTTCCTCTTTCTTGAACCAAACCACAAGTCATACCCATTAGTTCGTATAACTCGCTCATCTCTTCTTGGTCACGTTTAGCAAGATATCCATTAGGAGTAATAACATGAGCACCTTTTCCTAATAAAGCATTTAAATAAGTTGGCAAGGCAGCTGTTAGGGTTTTCCCTTCACCTGTTGCCATTTCTGATGCATAACCCTCATTTAATAAAATACCACCAATTAATTGAACATCATAATGTGGTTTATTCCATAAAAAATTACTAGCAACTTTTACAACCGCATATGCTTTTGGTAAAACTCTTCTTAGAGCAGCTTCTTCTGAATATCCTAATTGAATATAAGTTTTTATTTCATTTCTTAAAGTTTTAGTTTCTCTAGTAAAGAACTTAGTTGCTTTTGCTCTTTCATCAAAGTCATTGGGATTTAACTTCCCTAATTTATTACTATATTCAGAATAAAAGGAATTAATTACATCTACAACTTCTTCTAATTCTTTTTTTCTTTTGCCACTACTTTTAATTGCTTCTTCTTTTTTTCTACTCATGTTCAAGCACCTCTTATTATTATTCAATAATAATTATAACATAGGTAAATAAAAAAGAAAATAAACATTTAATATAAAGTTTTTTCATTTTATAGAAATACATATTAATTTATAGTATAATAATACTGGTGATTAAAATTGAAGAAAAAAGATATAATTATAGATGGAGATAAATTTCAAAAAGAATATAAAAACCAATACCGAAAAGAATTAATTACAGATTTAATACAAGGAATTATTTTACTTATTATTTCATCTGCTGGATTGTTTTTTGGTTCTAAATTATTATTAAAGTTAGTAATATATATATTTCCTTTATTTATACTTACTTATGCTGTAAATATATTTAATCTTGGGTTAATGACTTTTAAAGTAAGTAAAAAGCAAGGAATTTCATCTTTTATACAAGCTGTTATTTTTGCTTTTTTAGCAATATATATATTTATTAATCCTATTAGTTCTTTAGGAATGGTTCTTGTAGTTATTGGTTCTATTATAGTAGCAAATGCTATTATGAAAATGTTGTTATTTCCAAATTATTTACCTATAGGCTCATTTATATTTGGTGGAATTTTAATAGTATTTGCTGATGGTTTAATTAATTTCTTCTACACAATAGTAATGATTTTCTTATTATTGTATGGAATTAATAAAATAAGTAAATTTATCTATTCTTTAAAAAATAAATAAAAAAGAGAAATATTTTCTCTTTTATTTTTTTGCTCTAGGATGAGTTTTAAAATAAACATCTTTTAATCTATCGTTTGTAATATGCGTATAAATAGATGTTGCCGTTAAACTTTCATGTCCTAATAATTCTTGAACAGTTAAAATATCACAACCCTCGTTAAGTAAATGTGTTGCAAAACTATGTCTTAACATATGGGGTGATATTTTTTTTTCAATTGTTGTTTTTGAAATAATTTTATCTAATAGATACCTAACTCCTCTATCAGTCAATTGTTCACCATTACTATTTAAAAATAAATATGGACTACCACCATTTAATTTATAATGACCATCATTTAAATACATATTTAATATTTCTTCACAATAATCTCCAAATCGAACAATTCTTTCTTTGTTGCCTTTTCCTAATATTTTAATTGTTCGATCTGAAATATCACTTATTTTTATATTTACGAGTTCACTAACTCGTACACCTGTTGCATATAACATTTCTAGTATTAGTCGATCTCTTTGACCTAATGGTGTATTTAATTTAGGAGTATTAAATAGTTCTTCTAGTTCATTGTAAAAGAAGAAACGAGGTAATTTTTTTTCTTTTTTTGGTAAATTGATTAAAGAAAAAGGATTATTATCAAGTTTATTATTATTTTGTAAGAATTTATAAAAACCTCTTAAAGCACTTATCTTTCTGGAAATGGTAGAATTTATATCTTTTTTATCACTTAAATATTTTAAATATTCTCTTATTTCTTCATAAGTTATTTTTAAAAATTTAATTTTCTGTTCATCTAAGTATTCTAAATATTCGATAATATCTTGTTCATAACTTTCAATCGTATGTTTAGAATAGTTTTTTTGAAATTCTAAATATTTTAAATAATCTTTTATTTCATTCATGAAATTATTTTATTTAAAGATTTTAATAACCTTTAATCCCTTCAAGAGATTCATCATTATCAATAAATTCATGAACAAAAACATGTCTATATTCTTCTTTTGAATCACGAATATAAATATCTTTAATACCAGCATTTATGATCATTCTTTTACATAAGGAACAAGGATTTGACTTTTCAACATATGATCCGTCAGTATAACTTTTACCAACTAAATATAAAGTTGAATCTAGCATTTTACTTCTTTCAGCACTGATAATTGCATTTTGTTCGGCATGAACACTTCGACAAAGTTCATATCTTTCTCCACGAGGGATTTGTAATTTTTCACGAATGCAACATTTTAAATCACAACAATTTTTTCTTCCACGAGGTGCCCCTACATATCCTGATGATATAATTTCATCATCTTTCACAATGATTGCACCATAATTTCTTCTTAAACACGTTCCTCTTTCAGAAACTGCTTCAGCTATATCTAAATAGTAATTTATTTTATCTGTTCTTTCTTTTAATTCCATAACTTCCTCCGATATATAATTCTTGAATTAATTATAACATAATATAGTTGTTTATAAATAAAAAAAGAATAGATATTATGCAAAACATTCATCTATTCTTTTAGTTTTATTACTTAATGATTTAAGGTTACCAGACACTGGATAATGAATTACTTTTCCTCTTCCATCCTTTGTCACAGTAATCATATTTTGGACATTAGCTTTTAAGTTAGTAACTAGTTTTTTTCCAAGTTTATCTTTATCATAAGCATTTAAAGCAAGTCTTAAATGTCTTGAATAATAATATAATAATTCATCATCTAATGATAAAATATTTTCTTTCCATACTTCTAAGGCATCTTCAACTAATCCACGCATAAGTCCTATTTTGTCAGTCTTAGCAGTGTACTCTAATATTTCATGAATAGTTAAGTAATATTCTCCATCGATAAATCTTGGTTTAAATCCTTTTTTTGTTACTTCTTTATATTCTGGTAATTTTAATTTGATATCAAAATCTGTTGTATCAGCAAATCTTTCATCTTTTAACATTCTTTTTAAGAATAATTTGTCTTTACTTCTAAATAAAAGTTTTCTTGATTTTTCTACTTCTGATTTTACTTCTTCCAAAGCGCTTGCTCTTGTTCGAATTGGCTTTTTATCATCTACTAGTAATGGTAAATATTCACGTTTATCACTATCGACAATAAAAGCAACAGCAAATTCACCAGCAAAGTCATTATTATAATTTTTTATATAATTTTCATTTCTTTTTATAAAACTATTAATTCGTTCTTGGAATTCAGGACTTTGACGCATCTCCTCAATACTACTATAGAATCTAGTACAATTATCGATTCTTCTTAGAGATCCTGTAAGCAAAATAAGTTCATCTGCATCGCTATTAGATTTTTTATCAAGTGTATAACTAAGTATTGCTTTTCCCATAGTTTTCCTCCAAACTCTTAACATTATAGAATTTTTGTTAAGAGAATATAATATCAAATAGTCTATCTTTTGTCAATAACTACTTTTTCTAAACATTCTTTAATAATTATATCATATTTTGTTAACTATTTCTTTATTTTTTGTTTACCTAAAATAATTTTTCCTTCATAGTATTTTTTTGCGTATTTTAAGACCTGTATCATTTCACTATTTGATGCTTTACCAAGTTCATATGATGATATTTCTTTGTCTTCATACATCATTAATCTTACATCATCAAACGTGATTGCATCTTGCATATTACAATTGCAAACATATCTTTTTTTATCGACCGTTTCTTGATAACCTTCTTTTTCCCAGTATGCATCAGAACTAAAATTTTGATGTGTTATTCTTAGACCAACTAAATTAGAATTAACACCTATAAATAAAGAACCAGCATTCCAGGAATTATGTCCCATTATAGTTTCAATACCACTACTAAATCTTAATTCCTTAAAAAGACCTACTTTCCCATTATTATACAGACATATATACATATCAGATATATCTTTCTTTTCTTCATCAATTTTTATATTCATACTTTTGGCATATTCTTCTGGAACTAAAACCATTTTTTTGGCATCTGGTAAATTATTGTATGCTTCAATTAAATCTTTAATTTTATTTAATAAGTTTTCCATATAACACTCTCTTTTCAGGTAGTTATTCTAATCATTTTAATATGTTTTGTCAATTAATAATAAAAAACAAATGTTTGACATAAACAATTGTTTGTGTTACTATATTTTTAGAAAAAAGGATGTGATTATATGGAACAATTAACAAAAAGACAAGAAGATATTCTTAAAGTTTTAAAGAAGTTTATGGCTAAACATGGTTATCCACCTACTGTTAGAGAAATTGGTTCAATGCTTAATTTAAGTTCTCCAGCTACAACACATTTTCATTTAAATAAACTTGAGGAAAAAGGTTATATCAGAAAAAATGAAGCTAAAAATAGAGCTTTAGAATTATTAGTTCCTAATGAATACTTAGAAAAAGATGAAGCTGTTGTTGATGTTCCATTACTTGGTAAAGTTACAGCTGGAAGTCCAATTGAAGCTATTCAAGTACCTGATGAATATTTTTCAATACCAGCAGCTATGATTAATACTAAAAAAGAAGTTTTCTCCCTAAGAGTAAGTGGAGAATCAATGATTAATGTTGGTATTTATGACGGTGACATTATTATTGTAGAAAGAAAAAATACAGCTATTAATGGCGAAACTGTTGTTGCTATGACTGAAGACAATGAAGTCACAGTTAAGACTTTTTACAAAGAAAAAGGCTATTTTAGACTTCAACCCGAAAATGATACTATGGAACCTATTATTTTAGATAAAGTTAGTATTTTGGGAAAAGTTGTTGGTTTATATAGAAAATTTTAAAAGTACTTTTGTACTTTTTTTATTTTATCAATATAAATAAAAAGCACATCTTTCGATGTGCTTTTCTTATTAAAAATTGTCCAAAAGGTGGATGCTTAACGATAAAACCCGCCCTTAACCAGCAGGTGGGTGTCCATACTTAACCTTTAGGATTCTGAAGTATACTTCAGCATTCAACACCAGTTAATGATCCGAACTCCCTTATCGTTACTTAGTCGGTTTTAAAAGTAAACAGTCCTATCTTCTAGACAATTATAATATATCATAAACTTAACTGTTTTCCAATACTTTTGACATTTTTTTCAATTGCTTGACACTATTTATTGTTAATGTCATTAATTAGTTTTTCAATTTTATTACCATATTCTATAGAATCATCAAAGATAAATCTTAATTCTGGTGTATGTCTGATTTTAATTCTTTTACTAATTTCACCACGAATAAATGACTTAGCTTTTTCTAAAGCTTTAATAGTATCTTTTTTCTTATCCATATCAAGTACAGTAAAATATACTTTAGCAAAACTTAAATCATTTGTAACATCACACGAAGTAATAGTTACAAATTTTATATTTTCATCTTTTATTTCTGTTGCTAAGATTTCACTTATAACTTTTACAAATGTACTTCCTAGTCTATCTATTTTTACATTACTCATAGTTTTCACCTCAATTTAATTATATCAAATATCTCTAAGAGAAAAAAAGAGATTAATTATCTTTTAATCTCATTTAATTCATATACTTCGATAATATCATTTTCTTTAATATCTTGATAGTTTTCTAAAGTAATACCACAGTCCATACCTTTTGATACTTCCTTAACTTGGTCTTTTTCTCTTTGAACAGATTTAATCTTTCCTGTATATAGTACAATACCATCTCTAACTAATCTAGCATTACTTCCATTTTTTATTGTTCCATCAACAACGTGTGAACCAGCAATGTTACCAATTTTAGAAAATTTAAAGATTTGTCTTATTTCAGCATGACCAGTTACTACTTCTTCAAAAATTGGTTCAAGCATACCTTTCATAGATGCTTCAATATCCTCTATCATTTTATAGATAATATCATATAATTTAACATCAACATTATAGTCTTTTGCTAAATCAAGTGTTTTTTGATTTGGTCTTACATTAAATCCAATGATAATTGCATTACTTGCATGGGCTAAAACTATATCACTTTCAGTTATAGTTCCTACTCCACCAAGAATCACTTTTACTCGAACATCTTCTACTTCAATTTTAGCTAGACTTTGTTTAATAGCTTCTAGTGAACCATTAACATCAGTTTTTAAAACAACGTTTATTTCTTTTATACCTGATTTGATTGCTCCAAATAAGTCTTCAAGAGTCATTCCACTCTTATTAGTATCTTGTTCACGAGCTCTATTTTTTCTTTGTTCTGCAATAGCTTTAGCTTGTTTTTCAGTTTCAAATGACATAAACTTGTCACCAGCAGATGGTACTTCACTTAATCCTGTAATTTCTACTGGTGTTGAAGGTAACGCTTCAACGACATCTTGACCTTTATCATTCTTAAGTGTTCTTACTTTACCGAAAGATGTACCTACAACAACTGGATCTCCTAAACGTAATGTTCCATTTTGAACAAGAACAGTTGCAACAGTACCAGTTTTTTTATCTAATTTAGATTCGATTACTGTTCCCATTGCATAACGATTAGGATTAGCTTTTAATTCAGCCATTTCACTAACTAATAGAATATTTTCTAATAATTCTTTAATACCTACTTGAGTTTTAGCAGAAATTCTATTAACGATAGTATCTCCACCCCATTCTTCTGGAGTTAATCCATACTCTGTTAATTCAGTTAATACTCTTTCAATATTAGCTTCTGGTTTATCTATTTTATTAATTGCTACAATTATTGGAACCCCAGCTGCTTTAGCGTGATCTATTGATTCTTTAGTTTGTGGCATAATACCATCATCTGCAGCAACAATAATAACAACAACATCTGTTACATTTGCTCCACGAGCACGCATTTCTGTGAATGCTTCATGTCCTGGAGTATCAATAAATGTTAATTTTTTACCTTCTAATTCAACTTGGTATGCACCAATTGCTTGAGTAATTCCTCCAGCTTCTCCACTAACTACATCTGTTTTTCTAATAGCATCTAAAAGAGATGTTTTACCATGGTCAACGTGTCCCATAATTGTTACTACTGGTGGACGGTTAACTAAGTTTTCTTCTTTTTCATTTAATTCATAATTTTCAAAATTAGAAATGTCAGCATTTTCAGCCTTAGTAATTTCTTTACCATAATCAATTACTAATAATTCTGCTACTTCATAACTTAATGGATAATTTAAATTAGCCATTACACCTAATTTCATTAATTTTTTTATTACATCTGTTGATGAAACTTCTAATGCAGTAGCAAGTTCTGATACAGTCATGTCATCTTTATAAATAACTTTTTCAGATAAATCTTCATTTTCATTTGATTGTAATTTTTCACGATGTTTATATAATTTCTTTCTCTCTTTTTGAAAGTTAGCTTTGTTATTTTCAACACGATCTTTCTTAGACTTCAATTTTTCTTTTTTGTTATTAGTGTCAATATCGATATTACTTCCAGTAATTATATTTTCTACTTTTTCATCTAATATTTCTTCGTCATCAGTAATATAATCTTCACTATCTTGAATTTCATTATCTAATAAAATAATATCATCTTCAGTTAGCATTACCTCTTCGTTATAACAAGGAATATCTAATTTCTTACATAATTTTATTATTTCGTCTACACTTTTATTAACATCTATTGAATATTCTAAAATACTCATCATGCTAAATCACCTCTACTTTCTCTAATAATCATACTCTTTTATTATATGGTGGTATAACCATTTTTATTTATTAATTTCTTCTTTTATTTGTTCATAAACATTATCATTTATTTCTACTTCTAAATGTCTTGATAATAGTTTTGTTTTCTTAGCTTTTTCTAAAACTTCTAAGTCTTTCTTAATATAGGCACCACGCCCATTTACTTTACCAGTAGTATCAATAACAACATTTCCTTCTGGTGTTCTAACTACTCGAAGTAATTCATTCTTAGGAAGTTTTTCTTTTGTTACTACGCAAGATCTAAGAACAATCTTTTTATTTTTCATAAATTCACTTCCTATTCATAAAACTTTTTTCTATTATTTCACCTTTTTTACGAAGAACTTTTATTTTTTCTTTATGTTCTTCTGTAGGTGGGGCTTCACTTTTATTTATTTCTTTAAAAAGTTCATTCCATTCAATATATAAATCAGGTTTAGTTCGTTCAAGGCAGTTTAAGAAAGTATGAGCTTGTTTAGTAAGTGGTGCACCATTTTCTAGTGTACGTTTACCTTTTTCACAATTCTTTTTTATATGATGATAAGTAAGGGGATTTTTACGGCTTAAATTAAACCCCATCCAATCTACACCATAAGTACCATGTCTTTCTTGTAATCTTTCTAAAACTGCGTCCATTTGAACCTCCTATTAATCTTTAAAATTTATTCCCATTTCTGCTGCTTGTTCAGTTGTTTTAATATCAATTTTATAATGAGTTAATTTTGAAGCAAGCTTAGCATTTTGTCCTTTTTTACCAATAGCTAATGAGAAATTGTCTTTGTCAGCTACAACAATACATTCTTGTTTTTTAGGATCTGTAATAATAACATGTAAGTTTTTAGCTGGTTGTAATGCATTAGCAATAAATATTTCTGGTTCTTTGTCATATTTAACAATGTCAATTTTTTCACCATTTACTTCTTCAATTATACTAGCTATTCTTGTTCCTCTTTCACCAATACATGCTCCAATTGGATCAATGTTTGTTTTTTCAGAATAAACAGCTACTTTACTACGACTACCAGCATCTCTAGCTACACTATATAAAAGAACTGATCCATCATTAATTTCTGGAATTTCATGTTCAAACAATCTTTTTAGGAATCCATAATGATTTCTTGATAATAGAATAAACATTCCTTTACCACTACCATCTACTTTAGTAACGTATACTTTGATTTGTTTACCCATTTCAATTTTTTCTCCTGGAATACATTCTTTTTTAGGTAAGATACCATTACTTCTTCCAAGATTAATGAAATAGTTATCAACATCTTCTAAATCTACTGTACCAATTAATAATTCATCTTGTTTATCTCCATATTCATCCATAATAGAGTTTCTTTCTGCTTCACGCATTTTTTGAACTAATACTTGTTTTGCAGTTGATGTTGCAACACGTCCAAAGTCTTTTGGTGTAATTTCAGTATCAATTGTATCTCCAATATTTAATGTTTTATCAATTTTGCGAGCTTCAGTTATACCAATTTCATAATCTAGGTCAATTCCATCTGATTCTTCATCATTTGGATCTTCATCCTCTACTACTGTTAAATATGAAAATACTTTAATATCTCCAGTTTCTCTATTGATAATAATTTTAGAATTTGTTAAAGAATCAAAATTCTTTTTGTAAGCTGTTGCTAAAGCAAGTTCCATTGCTTCAAAAACTAATTCTCTATCAATTCCTTTTTCTTTTACTATTAAATCTACTGCTTTAATAAATTCTTTACTATTCACTTTCTACATCTCCTTTAGATTTAGCATATACATCTAACATATATTCTTCTTTAATTAAATCTTCTTTATCTAGAATTGGGTTTATGATACGAGTTACCATTACCACTTTTGATAAATCAATCATAAAATCAGCATCTAGTGCTATTCTTAAGAATGTCTCTCTTCCTTCTTTTTCTAGTTTTACTGAATCAACATGTATATCAAGATGTTTAATTTTTTCATCAATTAATGATTTTAATTTTTCTTCCATATCATCAACCCTTTCAAAATAATATAAAAAGTGGAAGTTCTCTTCCACTTGATGCACTTGTATTATAACACATTTTTTTTATTTTACAAAGAATTTTATAAAAATATCACTAAAATACTAGAAATTAATAAACATATTTGAAATAAAAGCATTATTATTTGAATTATTTTTGGCCATTTATGTTTATTTGGTTTCATGTTATTTTTAGTCGTAATATTTTGATCTTCATATTCTTCTTTAGCAAAGAATAAATTTCCACCTTCAAATGCCAACATCTTTTGATATTTATTATCAGCTTCTTCAAAAAATAAACTTTTTATATATAAATAATGAGCTCGATCAATATTTTTATTTGATTCTCCTAGTCTTTTACATACTTGTTTTAGTTTATTTGTATCTTTAGAAATAATCCCATCAATCATTTCAAGTTCATCAATCATTTCTTTTCTTTGTAATTTAGGTACTTTTTTTAATTCATATTTCAATTCTTTTTCTAGTTTTTTTATTTTATTATAATCTTTCTTATAAAAATATAATTCTATTTTTCTAAATAAAAAGAATTGTTTGTTATATTTTTTTAATGGTTGTTTTTCTAGATAAGATAGAATTTTTTCTGCTTCTTCAAATTTACCATCTAATATATAACCAAGAGATAAATCTAATAAAGCTGAATAATGATTTTGACCTTTTTTAAAATCATGTTTAGTAAACCAAATACCTATATTAATAAATAATTTAGGTTTTAATTCTTTCTCGATCGATTCTCTAACTACATTTGTGATTGTAATAAAATAAACAAAAGCATTTAAAAATATTAATACAATTAAAAAGGATAACATTGAAAAAAAATCTTTATTATATACAAATCCAGCAAATCCGCTATTTATGATTATTAAAATCATAATTGATAAATATATTTTTCTAAAGTTATTTAATTCATTTATTCTTTTTAATATTTTTTCATCTTTACTATATTTGAAATTCATTTTCACACCTATTTCTTTTTATGTATAAATATTCTAACAATATAAGTTAAGAATATAGCATACATAATTGCATTACCCCATAATAGAATTGTTTCTATAATACCACCAGTATATCCAGTGATAATAGCTTCAATTGAATTTGGGAAGTATTTATTAATTAAATTTTGTAATTCAGGAACTTTTACATTAACTTCAATAAAATGTAATAGTCTTAAGAAAATATCAATTATTGCATATGCATATACAAAACTTGAAAATCTTCTAAAACAAAAAATTACGATTAATAATAAAATTACTACTACGATTAAATCTACATACATCTTCACTACCTCTACTTTCTAAATCATTATATCATTTTTATTTTTATAAGTTAATAAAATATGGATTATTTTGAAATTCTAATTCTAAGGTTGACATATTACCATGACCTGGATATATTTTTATATCATTAGAATATGTTTTAATTTTATTTAGACTTTCTAGCATTTCTTTAATATTACCTGTTGGTAGATCAGTTCTTCCAATAGTTCCTTGAAATAAAAAATCCCCAGTAAACATTGTTTTTTCTTTTTCAAAGTAATAAGTCACAGAATCATTAGTATGACCAGGAGTAAATATAACTTTAAAAGTAAAGTTATTATAATTATATTCTTTTTCTTCTAAATTATCTTTTTTTAAAACATCAATTTTATATTCTTTTAATAGTTCATCTAACGCTCCAACATGATCAAAATGATTATGTGTTAGAATTATCTTTAATACTTTGTAATTTCCTATTTCTTTTTTTATCTTATCAAAGTCAGCACCTGGATCTACAATTAAACATTCTTTGTTTTTATCATCTTTTATGATGTAACAATTTTCTTCTAGATAACCTGTTACAATTCTTTTTATATTCATATAATCACCATTTTTATTATAACAAAAAAGAGACTAAGTGTCTCCTTAATTAAAATTTGGGGCTAAAACTTTATTTGTAATCAAAGTATTAAAACTATCGTAATTTGTTACTTTAGATACATCCCAACCTCTTAAATCCAAAGTATAGTTTGCACCTGTTGCAGTTTGAAAAAACATATATCTCATGTTTGTAACGTTACTTGTATTCCATCCTGATATGTTTCCTATATCCCAAGTTTTAGATGACATACCTGATTGTCTAAACATATTATCAGTTGTTGTTACTTTAGATACATCCCATTTATCTAATCCTACTATTTTAAAGTTTTGAACATATCGCCCTGTAAAATAAAACATATAAGAAATATCTGTTGTATTAGATGTATCTATATTTCCAACATCTAAATATTCACAATTATGAAATCCAGAAAACCACCATGTTGTTTGTTTTGGTGATATTTTATTTTTTACTTCAACTTTTTTAATATTTTCAGCATAACTTGCCCATGGAGTATTTCCACTTCCATAACCCCTTGTCTCAAACCCCGTATATACTGCTGTAATTGTTTTACCATAATATTTCTCACCAATATTTAATTCTTTACTCGTTCTTACAAAAGTTAAAGATTGATCATCATTTGAATATATAGCATATGCTTTGATACTCGTTTTTTTAAATTCTTCAACACTTTCATAATTTTGTCCTTTTTGGCAAAGTGTACAAGTCGATATACCATCTCCAATTTCACCTTCACTTGTTGATTCAAGCACAATCAATTCAGTATTATTTTTAATATCAAATCCAATCCATTTATCTTTTTCTAAATATTCAATAGCAAAACTACTTGCGGGTCTTGTTAATCCTAAGTCTGTCTTAATTTGACTACCATCTGATTTTAAATTATCTTTAGTTGTTGGATATATACCATAACCAGCACTATCTTTAAAAGTAAATCCATATCGATAATTATAGTTTATGTTATCGTATTGTACTAATACATAGGCCCAATAATTATTATCTGATTGAAGCCATTCACCAAAAGGATCAGTGCCTCCTTTTTCAAGAGAAATACATTCAATTGGTATTGCATATATTTTACTACTATCACTAAAATTATATTCAGCATCATTAACTTCATTAGTCAATGCACCTAAATAATTACTAATTGTTGTTGTAAGGGTTTTCTTTCTTGAATCTACTATATATCTTGTTACTGCAGGTATTGCAATTGCCATTAAAAGTCCTAGAATTACTATCACTGCAAGTAATTCTATAAGTGTAAATCCTTTTTTATTTTTTTTCATAATGCTACACTTCCTACTCTATCTAAATAATATCATTTTTACTTTATTCAAACAATAAAAAGAGAAGAATTAATTCTTCTCTTTTTCTTTCTTCTCGAGTTCTCTATCTCTTTTTGAATAGATACAACCACAAAAGTCTTGACGGTATAAGTCA
This sequence comes from Bacilli bacterium, assembly GCA_017436345.1. Lineage (GTDB taxonomy): Bacteria > Bacillota_I > Bacilli_A > RF39 > UBA660 > RUG11788. Next base: position 148,733 of record JAFSDH010000004.1, on the reverse strand, counting down.
TATTTTTTGGAAAGTTCAATACTTCTTTGATATCCACCTTTTTTCTTGAAGTCAGCGTATAAATAACTAACTTGATATATTTCGCTTAGTTCTTTGCCTATTTCATTTAGTTTTTCAGCATTTTTATGAGGAGATATCGATAATGTGGTTGTAAAGTAATCAAAATTATTTTCTTTAGCGTATTTAGCTGCCTCTTCTTGTCTTAATCGATAACATTTAAAACAACGTTCTCCGCCTTCTTTTAAATCTTCTAGACCTTTAGATATTTCTAAGAATTCTTTATTGTCATATCGACCTTCAACTATTTCTATTTTATTAGAATGTGGCATTTCTTTAACTAATCTTTTTAATTCATTTAATCTTTTTAAATACTCTTTTTCACTGGAAATATTAGGATTATAAAAAAGAATTGTTATTTGAAAAAAATTAGTTAAATACTCTAATACATAAGAAGAACAAGGAGCACAACAACTATGTAGTAATAATGTTGGAGTTTTATCCTTGTTTTCTTTTAATATTTCTTCTAGTTTTAATTGGTAATTCATACTATCACCCTTTTATTCTTTACTTATTTAGTACCTAATGTTTTTGCCTTACCTTTTTTTGGTGGATATACTTGTACTTTATTTTGTCCATCTACACGATATAGTTTGAACTTAGTAGAATCTTCAATAGTATCTTTTGATAATACTAATTCTCCTGGAGCTCCTTCAAGTAAACGAACTTTTCTTACAGCTGTTTGGAACATGTCATCTACTACTCTTTTTAAACCACTTGCTCCTGCTTTTTCTTTCGTTGACTTATCAACAATTGTTTCTAAAATGTTTTTGCTATATACAAGTCTTACATGGTCTACATCTTGTAAGGCTTTTTCATATATTTTTAAATTAGATATTCTTGAGTTTGTTAAAATATTAACTAAGTCATCTTTTCCTAATTGGTTAACAACTTTAATAACTGATAATCTTCTTAATAATTCTGGTTTAATACCAAATTTAATTAAATCGGCTGGCTCAAGAATAATTTCTTTATCTTCTTTCTTTTCTTCTTTTTTAGTTTCTTCTGTATACGCTCTAAATCCAATTGGTCTTTTTGGACCATCTTCTTTTTTACTATCAATTAAGGCTTGACCTGAACCAATACAAATAAATGTTATATTTTTAGGATTAAATCTAAATGATTGTTCTTTATAACTATCAGCAGCAATTGTTATTTCATCACCTTCAAGCATTTTGAAAAGTTCATTTTGAACATCACCTTTGTTTACTGATTCTCCGCCACCTTGTTGAGCTAATTTATCAAATTCATCAATAACAATAATACCATGTTCTGCTTTTGCTATATCACCATTACAAGTTTGAATTAGATCCTTAATACATTGTGTTACAGATGTTCCAACAAAACCTGATGCAGTTGCACTTGTTGCATCAAATACTGTCATTGGGATATCCAAATGTCTTGAAACAGAACGAATTATTTCTGTTTTACCACATCCACTTGGACCAAAAATAGCAATATTTGATTTTAATCCATCGTGTTCATGATATCTTTTATTTCTATATAAAGTAGATACTACTGCATTAACAACATGATCTTGTCCTATTACTTCAGCTTTAATATTATCCTCTAATTCATCTGGATCAAAATCATGAATGATTGGTGTTAAAACAGAGTCAGCGGCAGACTTTGGTGCTCCTTTTGTTTGTTCCATTGGAACATCTAATTCTAGTTCACCACTTTGTAACATTTCTTGTAAACCACCAGCTACTATCATTAGTAAATTTTGATTAGAATTTACTGCTTGAGCATCATTAACTGCATCAACAATATCTAAACTTACATCAATATTATAAGTTGTATGATCTTCTAATTTATCTGCTAAATAGAAAATGTTATCATCACATTTTTCATCATAAACGGAGTATAAATAATAACTTCTTACTTCTCTTTCATAAACTTCCATTGGATCAATTCCAGCAAAAGATTCATTTGCACAATAGTCTAATAACTTATCTTCTTCAATTGGGAATGAGAAAAAAGTTTCTTGTCCTAAAGGATATTCAACAATTTCATTTCCTAATGCAGTTACGATATTATCTTGATCAGTTCCAAAAGTTGGAATAGTCATATTAACACATAAATGTTCTTGTTGTGTTTCATCATCAATAAAGATTTCATTATCAACATCATAATATCCTTTTATTACTTTTAAAGGTTTATATGAAATTACTCCACTATCTGGATATGTTGCTTCATATAAAACTGTGTACCATGTCTTTTTATTTTCCATATATATCCCCCCACGCATGATTTTTGTACGTATTCTTATTATATAATGGAAATATTTTAAAAAACAATAAAAAATTATATAAATTATTAATAAAAAAAGAAAGTTTATCTAACTTTCTTTAATACTTGTTCTTTAAACTCTGTATAGTCTTTTGCCATATCATAATATATTGTTCCTTTTTCAATATATGGATTTTTTCTATTAAGGTGATATGGTTCTTCAGAATTTGTAAATAGTTTTACTATTGATATAGCCATTGTTCCTAATGAAATACCTGATAAAGTCGCCATTGCAGTAGGATCTGCTGTTTGTAAAAGTAAACATCCAAGAGATGGAAGAAAAACCATATTACTAAAACTTAGCAAGTAACAAAATCTATTATTTCTTTTTCGTTGTTTTTCTTGGTAAAATTCAACTGCTTTATCATATTTATTATAAAATTTATTTAATGTTGTTTCATTACACCCATATTTTTTAATTGCATATTCATTAAATCTTATTTTAATGTTTTTTCTTGTGTCGGTTGCAACTAATCCAGACACAATATTCATTTCTCTCATAATATCCCCCTAAATCTGGCTACATTATATCATATTTTGATATTTTTTTCAAGTTTGATCAAACAAAAAAAATGCTTATTCAGCATCCTTTGTATCAACAACTTTTTTACCTTTGTAAGAACCACAATTTGGGCAAGCTCTATGAGGTTTAATAGCTGCTCCACATTCTTTACAAGTAGTTACACCAGCTGGTGTTAATGCATTGTGACTTCTTCTCATTCTTTTTCTTGTTTTTGAAACTTTTCTAAAAGGTACTGCCATGTTATCACTCCTCTTTCTTATTTTCTATTAGTGCTTGGAAGGGATTATTTTTTACTTTTAACTCTTCTTCACTAATTAGTCTCCAACCGTCGCCACTATATTTACTATAATCGGTTACTTCAGTATATCTAAGTGGGACCTCTAAGACAATATTTTGCCATAAAATGTCAATAATATCAATACTATTTTTGTCATTTTCAATAATTTCTTCAAGATTTTCATCTAATTCTTCAGAAAAATTATAGTCGACTTCTTCTAAACTAATAGAATCAAGAATCGTCATTGTTCCAGATAAATTTCCTGTTAGAATAACTTCTTCATTTTCATCTAATTCTATTTTTGCGTTTAGATGTATTGATTTTAATTCTTTTATTTCTGGTAAATGATATGTTTCTTTATCAAAGATAACATCTTCATCTAGTATAATTTCATCTTTCATATTAGTAAAGATTTCATCTAAATTAATTACCATATCTCCACCTCGCGTTAACATTATAACTTAAATTTTAATTTTTTGCAACTAAATATTTAGTTTATGTTGTATAATATGGTCGTGGTGATAACTATGAAAAAAATTGGTCTTATTTGTGAATATAATCCTTTTCATAATGGACATTTATATCATATCGAAAAAACTAAGGAGTTATATCCTGATAGTATTATTATTTTAGTACTATCAACTTGTTTTACTCAAAGAGGAAATTTATCTATTTTAACTAAAGAAGAAAAAACTAATATTTCATTAAATTATGGAATTGATTTAGTAGTAGAACTACCTTTTATTTTTTCCAGTCAAAGTGCTGATATATTTGCTAAGGGAGCTATTTCTATACTAAATGAACTTGGTTGTGATACTTTAGTATTTGGTAGTGAATCTAATGATGTAGAAAAGCTTAAAGAAATTGCTAATATTCAACTTAACAATTCTTTATATGATGACTTAGTTAAATCATATTTAGATGATGGTGTTAATTATCCTACTGCAATGAGTAATGCCGTTAGAGACATATCTGATTTAGATATAGGGACTCCTAATGATTTACTTGGGCTTTCTTATGTAAAAGAAATTATTAAACAAGGATCTAATATTACACCTATTACTATTCAAAGAACAAATGACTTTCATGATGAAGAGTTAAATAATAAAATAGTAAGTGCAACTGCTATTAGAAAAGCTCTTGATGAAGATAAAGATATTAAAGATAATGTTCCTAGTTTAGTATATGAATATTTAAAAAATAAAAAGAATATTAGTTATTTTGACTTTTTAAAATACAAAATTATTAATGAAGGTAGCAATATAAGTAATTATCAAACTGTTGATGAAGGTATTGAAAACAGAGTTATTAACTATATAGATAAATGTAGAGATTTAGATACTTTAATTGATAAAGTTAAAACTAAAAGATATACATATAATAAAATATCTAGAATGTTTATACATATACTTGTTTCTTTAACTAAAGAAGAAGCTTTAGATCAAGATTTAAAATATATAAGAGTACTTGGTTTCAATACTCGCGGGAAAGAGTATTTAAATAGTATAAAGAGAAATATAAAAGTACCAATAATAACTAATATTAAGAAAAATAATGAAGATTTATTAAAAATAGAAATTCGTACTGAAAAGATATATTCATTAATTACTAATAGTGATATTAATAGTTATAAAAATCCTCCAATTACAAAATAAAAAGAGACTTAGTCTCTTTTTTATTTATGAACTAATACTTTAGTCCCTACTTCAGCTTTTTCCCAAATCTTTTCTACAGCTTCTGTTGGTGTATTTATACATCCATGACTTCCACCAGTGTGATATCCTTCTCCACCAAAAGAGCTACGCCATGAGGCATCGTGTATACCTTCACCACCGTTAAATGGCATCCAGTATTCAACAAACGAACGATATCCAGGTCCAGTTAGGTATCTATCTCTTTCTTTAGAATAAATACTAAAGTTACCTGTATCACTTGGAGTTGAATCTTTACCTGTTGTTACTGGAGTTTGAACAAGTACTTCATTGTCATTATACATAGTTAAAGTTTGTTCACCTTTATCAACTGTTATAAAAGTACCTGTTAATTCTTTAGTATATTCTTTAAAGACAAATCCAAAATTATAATCATTAGTCATTACTAATGACCATTCATCATTTTCAGCAATTACTCTTAAAGTTTCATAGATTGTTAATTTATCTTGAATTTCTGAGTCAGTATTTGGTTCTTCTCTTAAATTTAATTCTGTTGTATTAGTATATACCACTTTCTTTATTTCTAATTCTTCAGCGTTTAAATATGGATATTTTTCATTTAATTTATCTAATAAAGATGTTGTATATTCACCACTTACATAACCTAGTTCACCATTATGTCTTACTAATAACCATCCATTATCTACCTCAGCTAAAACTTGTAATTCTGTTCCAACTTCTAATGTATCAATTTTCTCTCCATCAGTAGTTGGTAATCGTCTAAAGTTAAGATCAGTATTTGTTAAAACAATATCTTTTTTCTCTTCATGATTATACTCATATTCATATTTTTCACTTGTATATGTTAAATAATCATTATTTACAAATCCTAAACCACCACTATATTTAACTAAATCCCATCCATTTTCTGTGGATAAAATTAATATAGCTTTTTCGTTTACTTGTAAGTTCCCTATTTTAAATGTTGTTGTTGAAGCTCCTGATCTAACATTCACATCCGAGTTAGCTTGAACTACTATATATTCATTTTTTTCTTCTACTATAATTTCTTCTTCTTTTTCTGTTGGTGATGGTTGAATTACTTCAATTGTTTCTTCTACTTTAGTACCATGTGTTGGTATTGTATCTTCTTCATATTCTTGAGATATAGTAGGTCTTGATTCATTAAGGTATTCATATACCTCATCTTCGTTAGTATCAGAAAGTTTAACTATACCTACGGTCATTGCAGCACTTAAAGCCGTAATTAACGCTAGTATTTTAATCATATTTTTATTCATAATTAACCCCCTTAAAAAGCAAGCACATTATATCAAAATATATAAAAAAAGTCAACGAAAGCGTTGACTTAAATAAATAAAAGTGTTTTTATATTTCACTATTTTTCATTTATTAGATTTCTTCTATTTTTAAGAAGTTTGTTTGATTTACTTCACTTTCAGAGTGAATTCCTCCAGTTATTACAATAACATCTTTCTTCTTTAATTTTAATATTCTTGTAGATTCTTCTCTTGCTACTTTAATTATTTCACCAAATTCATCAATTATTGGTACAACAGTACAATAAACTCCAAAATTTAGTGATAAGCTTCTAGCTACTTTTTCATTTGGACAAGTCGCAATAATTATTGGTTCTGGTTTTAAATTACTCATTACTCTAGCACTATGTCCTCCCATTGTTGGAACAACTATTGCTTTGGCATCTAATTCTTCAATACTAGCAACAACAGCTTTAGCAACAGCAGCAGTTATTGCTTTATCATGATTGTAATCATACTCATAACCATAATCATAAAATTCTTCTGCTTCTTTACAAATATCACTCATATATCTTACTGCTTCAACAGGATGTTTACCAATTGTTGTTTCTCCACTTAACATAACAGCATCACAACCATCTAATACAGCATTAGATATATCTGATACTTCAGCACGTGTTGGTCTAGAAGATGTATACATAGATGCTAACATTTCAGTTGCAACAATACAGAATTTTCCTTGTTCACGGCATTTTTGAATCATTAATTTTTGTAAAATTGGTAATTCTTGCATAGGAAGCTCTACTCCTAAATCTCCACGAGCAACCATAATACCATCACTAGCAGAAATTATTTCATCTAAATTATCAATAGCTGTTTTACTTTCTACTTTAGAAATTATCTTCATATCTGTACGATTATATTTTTCAAGTAATTTTCTTACATCTTCAATATCTTTTTTACATGTAACAAATGATAATGCTAAGAAATCTCCATCATTTTCACAAGCAAATTTTATATCTTTTTTATCTTGTTCAGATAAAAATGGTATATCTAGAGAAACTCCTGGGGTTGCTACACCTTTACGAGAAGATAAAACACCTCCATTAATAATTTCACAAGTAACTCCATCTTTTTCTTTAGATATTACTTTAACCATCATTAATCCGTCATCAAATAAAACAGTATCACCTTTTTGTAATTTATCTAGAACATTTTTATAATTAACACTAATTCTTTCACTATTTCCTACGACATCTTCTTTTACAATACGAATAGTTTTACCATCAATTAGTTCTACTCCATTATTTTCCATTTCTAATGTTCTAAAATCTGGTCCTTTTGTATCATATAATAATCCAATATGATATCCTGTATTTTTTCTTACCTTTTCTACTAATTCTTTTCTTGCTTTATATTCTTCATAGTTACCATGAGAAAAGTTAAGTCTTACTACGTTCATTCCTTCTTTAGCTAATTTAGTTAATATTTCTTCTGTTTCAGTAGCAGGTCCAATACTACAAATTATTTTAGTTCTTTTTATACTCATATACTTCCCTCCAAATTCGTATTAATTATAACAAACTTCAATTTTATTAACAACATTTTTTTAAATTCATAATTTATATTAGGTGAAGTTATGCGTTTTATTGTAAATGACTTGACAATTTATTATGAGAAGTATGGAGATGGAAAAAGAAATATTTTAATTCTTCCTGGATGGGGAGATAATAGAATTACATTTAAATATTTAATTGATATTTTAAAAGAAAAATATACAGTTTATATATTAGATTATCCTGGTTTTGGAAAAAGTTATTTCCCTAATCGTGATTTATACATTAAAGATTATAGTTATTTGATAAAAGAATTTATTTTAAGAAATAATATAAATAATTTAACATTAATAGCTCATTCTTTTGGAGGAAGAATTACAATAGATTTATTTAAAAGATATAATTTAGGAATTAAAAATCTTATTCTTATAGATATAGCAGGAATCAAACATAAAAAGAATTTTTATTTAAGAACAAAAGAAAAACTATATAAATTTCTAAAAAAGATGAATATATTTATACCTAAAAAAATTAGAAATAGATATTTAAATAAATTAATTAAAATATTTGGTTCATCTGATTATTCTAAGCTTAATCCTAATATTAGAAAGACTTTTATTAATATAGTTAATCACGATCAAAAACAAGATATTAAAAATATTAATGTAGATACTTTAATTATATGGGGAGAACTTGATAAAGATGTTCCTTTAAGTGATGGATATTTTATTAATAAAGAAATTAAAAATTCTGGATTAGTAGTAGTCCCAAAAAGTGGACATTTTCCTTATTTAGATAGAGCTTATTATGTTAATAGAGTTATTTTGGAGTATTTAAAAAGAAGTCAATGACTTCTTTTAATTTATAATATTTTTTACTGTTGCACCTGGTTCAATTGTAACAGTCATTTTAGTTCTGGATAAATTGTTATAGTCTAAGGTATTAACAGTTGCTCCTGGTTTAATCGTAATTTTAGCATTACTATTACTTACAAGTATTTTATTAACTGTTGTTCCAGGTCCAATTACAAGTTCACCCGTTTTAAAATCACTTACATAGCGAGCTTGCGTTGTAATTGTATCTATAGTTGCATTATTTATTTCTAAGTATACCTTTGCCCAAGTATAAATTGATCCTATTTTACCACCATTTATTTTAGTTGTAGTATAATTTACTACTGCTAAATCATAGATTTTATATCCATCTGTATCATATGGAGACATTTTTGTATCATAAATATTAGTATTATTAAATGTTGCATTACCATACACAACTACTGCTGGTGCTATATTGGAACTAAAAGAAAGAACTTCAACACCCACAATATTAACATTATTAAATTCTGTATTATAATTATTGTATGTTGATCCACCATAATGACCTAATGAAATAGTTTGAACAGTACCTTTCATTGTTAAATCATTTACTGTTACTTTAGCACCATTAGAAGATGAGAATACACATCCCATATTGGCAATATTTCCTTGAGAATTCCATCCTAAGACATTAGGATCAGTTACTTTTTGAGTAACACTATATCCATTTCCATTTATAGTGATATATTCAACGTTAGATGCATCATTATAGAATGGTCTATTTACTAGTACTAAATCTTTATTAATATTTGCTATACCATTATTAGGTGTGATTGGTTTACCAGCTTCTATTTCTTCATAGTTAGAACCTTTAGTGTGAAGAGTACATGTTTTTTCATTATCACCTATTTTTCCTTCGCTTTCAGCTTCTAAAACAATTATTTCTGTTGTGTCGCTTATATTAAACCCATTCCATTTATCTTTAGATACAAAATCAATTGCATAACCTGTTTTAGGCATTTTTAAATCATCATAACCAGTATTTACCTGATTACTTTTTTCATCAATATTTTTGATAATTGTTGGATACATTCCATATCCAGCATCATCTTTAAAAGTAAAGCCATAATCATAATTATAGTTTTTATTATCATATTGGACTAAAACATAGGCCCAGTAACTTTCATTAGCTTGTAACCATTCACCAAAAGGATCAGTTCCTCCTTTTTCTAATGATATACATTCAAGTGGTACTGCATATACTTTTGTAGGATCAGAAAATTTATAGTTTCCATCATTAACATCATTTATAACGGCAGTTACATACCCTTCAATAGTTGAGACTAAAGTGCTTTTTCTAGAACCTGTAATATACTTTGTAACAGCAGGTATCGCTAGTGCCATTAACAAACCTAACACTACGATAACTGCTAATAACTCTATAAGCGTAAAACCTTTTTTATTTTTCATAAGTACACCTCTATTATCTATACTTATTTTAACATATATTTTTTTTCTTTCAATAAGAAAAGGTTAATATTTATTAATATTTATTAACCTTTTTTATATTTTATTATTTTAATTTAATTCCTAATTCATTTAGTTGTTTTTCATCAACAATGTTAGGTGCTTCACTCATTAAGCAAGATGCAGAAGCTGTTTTAGGGAATGCTACTACATCACGAATATTATCAGTATCAGCTAAAATCATTATTAATCTTTCTAGTCCAATACCTACTCCACCATGAGGAGGTGCACCGTATTTAAATGCATCTAAGAAGAATCCAAATTTTAATTTTGCTTCTTCCTCAGTTAATCCAATTGCATCAAATACTTTCTTTTGAGTTGTAGCATCATGAATACGAATTGATCCTGATAATAGTTCATAACCATTTAATACAAGGTCATATGCCCTTGAATAACAATTAGCTTTATCAGTTAATAATTTATCTAAGTCTTCTTTTCTTGGTGATGTAAATGGATGATGTGCTGCAACATAACGATCTTCTTCTTCTGAATATTCATACATTGGGAATTCTGTTACCCATAAGAAGTTAAACTTAGTTGTATCGATTAATTCTAAGTCATGACCAAGTTTATTACGAAGAGCACCTAGTGCTGGTTTTGTAATTTTTCTTTGGTCTGCTACTATTAATACTAAGTCATTTTCTTCTAAACCTAATTTTTCAATTAAAGCAGCTTTTTCTTCATCACTAGTTACTTTAGCAATACTTCCACCTAGTTCATTTTCATTATATTTCAAATAAGATAATGCTTTTGCTTTATAGATTTTAACAAAGTCTGTTAATTTATCTAAGTCTTTTCTAGAGAATTTATCTGCAGCATTTTTAACTACTAGACAGTTAATAATACCATTATCATTAATAATATTTTTAAAGATTTCAAATGTAGTATTTTTGAAAATTTCTGTGATATCTTGAATTTCTAATTCAAAGCGAGTATCTGGTTTATCACTACCGAATCTTTCCATACATTCGTTATATGTAAGTCTAGGAAATTTAGGAAGTTCTACACCTTTAATTTCTTTAAAGATTTCACCCATCATTCCTTCTACAACGTTCCATACATCTTCTTCTTCAACGAAACTCATTTCAATATCGATTTGAGTAAATTCAGGTTGACGGTCTGCACGTAAGTCTTCGTCTCTAAAACATCTAGCAATTTGGAAATATCTTTCCATACCACCAATCATTAATAATTGCTTATAGATTTGTGGAGATTGAGGAAGCGCATAGAATCTTCCGTTAAAGATACGAGAAGGTACTAAATAGTCTCTTGCTCCTTCCGGAGTTGATTTACATAAAATAGGAGTTTCTACTTCAATAAATCCTAACTTAGATAAGAAATTTCTTACGATCATAGTTACATTATGTCTTAGAATTAAGTTATCTTTAATGTTTTCTCTTCTAATATCTAGATATCTATATTTTAATCTAGTGTCTTCAAGCGCTGTTGTATCATTAGTTATTTCAAATGGAATATCAATACTATTATTAATTAGTTCCATTTCTTCTACTAATACCTCGATTTCTCCAGTAGGAATTTTAGTATTTTTACTTTCTCTTTCAGAGATAGTTCCTACTACTTTAATAACAGCTTCACTTTTTAGTGATGTTGCTATTTCATGTGCTTCATCTTCTGGTCTAACAACTAATTGGATAATACCACTTCTATCTCTTAAATCAATAAAAGTAAGTCCACCTAAATCTCTCTTTTTTTGTACCCATCCATATAGTGTTACTTTTTCATTAACATTTTTAATATTAAAATCTGTATTATAATGTTGTTTCATTTTATTACCTCTATTCTTCTATTTCTGAATTTTCATTCATATAAAGTTCGATATCAATATCTGAATATTCTTCTTTTGTAGCTTGTTCTTCAAAGAAATATATTAAGTAATCAATACCTACTTCAAATTCTTCTTTTGTTTCATTATTTTTAATTTTTACCATATCATTTTGTAAATCTTCATCATTTAAAATAATTAAATATTTACTATTTAGACGATCTGCTTGTTTAAATTGTCCTTTTAATCCTCTACCCATATATTCCATTTCAACTTTATAGTTATTCATTCTTAAATATTGAGTTAGGCTTATAGCATATTCTTTTTCTGAATCAGATACATACATAACAAAAGCATCTAAACTATTATTAATAGGTAAATCAATCTTTTCTAAATCAAGTGCCATTAATAGTCTTCCCATACCTAAGGCAAAACCAATACCAGGTGTTTGTGGTCCACCTAATAAGTCTACTAAACCATTATATCTTCCACCACCAGCTAAAACATTATTAGAACCAAATCCATCTACTTTAGCTTCAATTTCAAACACTGTGTGGTTATAGTAATCAAGTCCACGAACTAGTCTTGTATCTACTTCATAATCTACTTCTAAAAGAGTAAGATACTTTTTAACATCATCAAATCTCTTTTTAGATTCTTCATTTAAGTAATCGATTGTTATGGGAGCATTTTTTAAGATATCACTATCTTTATCTACCTTACAATCTAAGATTCTTAATGGGTTTTTCTTAAGTCTTTCCTGACAGTCCGGACATAAATCTTTGATATGTGGTTCAAAATACTTAATTAGAGCTTCTCTATAAGCATCCCTTGACTCTTTATCTCCTAAACTATTAATATTTACTTTTATTTCTTGTAATCCTAGTGTCTTAAATAAATTAACTGGTACTGAAATAACTTCAGCATCAATCATTGGATTATCACAACCAAGTACTTCTACTCCAAATTGAGTTAATTCTCTATCTCTTCCTGATTGTGGTCTTTCATAACGATACATTGTCCCATTGTAATATAGTTTTACTGGTTGAGTTGCATCTCCATACATTTTATTTTCAATATAACTTCTAACAACACCAGCAGTTCCTTCGGGACGAAGCGTCATTGGACGATCTCCTCTATCAATAAAATCATATGTTTCTTTTGTTACGATATCAGTAGTTTCACCTACACCTCTATGGAATACTTCACTACTTTCAAAAATAGGTGTTCTTATATAATCGTAATTATATCTATTCATTAAATCATCTATTACTTTATTTACATATTGCCATTTTTTGGCTTCTACGCCATATATATCATGACATCCCTTTGGTTTTACTAACATAATTAATCCTCCTTCTTTTCTTTATTTTTTAAGTTAGTATATTTATCCATTATTAAAAAATAGTGTTGATGCCGTTTTGTTTCTCTTACCATAAATATACCTCCTTTATATATAAAAAAGGTGGTTACCACATAAGGACGAACTATGTCGTGGTACCACCTTAATTCCATTAAATAATGCTTAAAACCTTAACGCGATTACACGCTCCTACATTTATATGAGTGTCTTCAATATACTTATATTAAACATTTCCACCAACCATGTTCTCTCTAAAAATACTTATATATTTACTCCTCTCAAATAGAAGATACTTGTATTTTAATACACTTTATTTAATTTTTCAAGTCTATTTTAGTTTTATTTAATTTATTATTATTCTTTTTATTAATAATTTTTGTAACTATTATTGTTATTAATATTCCTGATATAAAACCAATAATTGTATATATGAAGATATTATGATTATTTTGATTATTATTATCGTTTTTATCTTCTTTTACTTTTTCTTTATGAATATTAAACTTATATTCTTTATCTAAACCACTTTCACTTTTAGATATAACTTTTATTATACTACCATCTTTTAATTCTTTATTTCCTTCAATTGTATAATTAGATTTCGGATCTTCTAAAGAAACTTCGAAAACTAAAGCATATTCATCTTTTATAGTTAAATCATATTCTAAAACATCTGGTTTAAAATCTATTTCATGACCTAAGACTTTTAAAGTAGATATATTATTATTATCAGACATTTTTACATTTTCATCATATCTTATTACTGTAATTTTATATGTTCTAGTTGCTCCATTTTCTGCTTTTACAACTATTGTAATTAGATTGTTTCCTACTAGTAAATTAGGACTATTTATTGTAACAGTTGCTTTTGAATCTTCAGTTGTTGCTACTACATTTATTTTAGTTACATCGTAATAAACAGTAGTTGAATATTCTAAAGTATTTTTGTTAAATAAAATATTTCCTTTATCAAGAGTTATTTCTTTTAAATAGTTATTACTACTACGATTATCTTTTCTATTAACATTTATTGTATAAGTTTTTATATTAGTATTTTCTGCTTTTACTTTTATTTCTATTTTATTATTACCATAATTTAAATTAACTGTTCTAGGACCAAAACCAGATACAAAGCTTGATTTTGAATCTTCAAGAGTAGCATTAATTTTAATACTATTTACATTAGAATCAACATTTAAATTATATGTAGTTGTATTTTTATTAAAACTAATTGTTGCTTTATCAGTACTTAAACTTTTTAAATTATTATTATTACTACGACTATCTGGTCTAGTAATTACTATTTTATATGTTTTTTTAGAACCAGATTCACTTGTAACTACAATATTAAAAGTATTAGCTCCATAATTTAAGGTTTTAGTACCAGCACCACTTATTTTTGCTTTACTATCAGATGTTGTTGCTTTTATAGTTACATTTGCCGCATTGATTGTAGATGTATAATTTGTTGTACTTGCATTAAATGCCGGAGATAATGCTCCATTTGATAATGATAAAGAGCTTAAATTATTATTGGTTGAATTTAATCTAATAGATGCTGTTTTGGATGCTGGTGAATAAGAATTATATGATTTATCACTTAAATCTAAATTTCTTATTGTTAAAGATGCAGCACCATTAACTTTTACTTTAATTGTTCCTACTGTATATGTTCCTTTTTTACCATTTGTATTACCAATTGAAAAACCTGATGCAGAAGAATAGTTAGTAGAAAATCCACTACTAGGCGTAAAGCTTACGTAAGTTAAATTATTTAATGTATAATTAGCTGCAATACCATTAATCAAAGTATCAGTCGATACACTGACAGTACAACTAATAGTTGCACCACTATTAGCAGAAGATGGGCAACTTAGCGTAACATTAGCACTAGCAGCATTCGTTATTTTAGGACTTATTAATAAGAAACTGATTATTAATATTAATAAATATTTTTTCATTATAAGTTACCTCCTTCTACAATATATTCACTTATTTTCATAACATCATTCATTTTAATTTTAGCATCATTAGTTACATCGGCTGCGTATTTTTCAGTATCATTTAATCCTTTTTCTTCTACAATATACTCACTTATTTTCATAACGTCATTCATCTTAACATAACCATCATTTGTTACATCCCCTTTAACAACAATTAAATAGTTAGTTAAAGTCATTCCTGTTTTTACCAAACCACTTGTTACTTTATTATTGTTATAAAGTATATCATCAGCTTGTGATAAATTATTCTTTAATGTCGTTATATCAGTTAATGGATCTACATAAATGATTTTTCTTATTTGATCAATCCTATACTTATTACTTGTTATCATATTAGTATTTATTTCTATATTTAGACGATCTATTTCTTCATTATTATAATAAACTATTAATGTATAAGTATTATTTGGAGTAGAACTTGGTAAATTAAAATCAATATATTTTAAAGTATTATTTTCATTTGTATATGAAATATTATTTAAGTTTATTTCTTTTGATTTGTTATCTATTAATTTAATTGTTAAATTATTTTTATCTATATTTCTAGTTGTAGCAGCTATTTTTAAAGTTATTTCGTCCCCAAAGTTTACATGATAATTATCTAAAGTTAATTCATAGTCAACATCATCCGTAAAAGCTTTTATTGATGCAATTGTTGGATATGTTCTTTTAGATAAATCAGTCCATGAATTACCTTCATGTGATATGAAGGTTTTCCCTTCTTCTATAGTAATATATTTATATTTAGAAGATGAAGCAGTTGATGTAGGAACAGGTCTTGTGCTTGTATCCATATCATATTTAATAGCAATTGAAAAATCAGTCACATCTTTATCTAAAATAATTGGTTCTTCTAATTTATGAGTTATATAACCATTATATGGAATATCTCCACTACCAATTAGTGTCATTGTTGTTACAGATGATTTTCCGGCATTACCTTTTTTATAATATATTTCGTAAGTTCCAGTTCCATTAGTTCCAAAAGTTATCTCTTTTAGCTTTTCTGTTTTTGATGCTTCTTTTGTAAAAACGTTCATAGCATAAGCAATGGTATAATCATCATCTGTAGCTGTTGCTGAACCATATCCCATATATGAAATATATCCTAATTTATCTAAAATATAACTATTATCTTCTATTTCTGTATCTACATCAGTAATAGACATATAAATATCACAAATATGAACATCTTCATATGATATATAATAATATCCGTTATCACCGAACCATGTATCATAAGAATTTTGAACAATCCATGCACCATTTGATGTTGGTCTATTAGATGATGAAAAATTTGTTTGTGAATAATTATCATTCCATCCAACAATCGTTACAGCATGATTAATATCTTTAGTTCCATTGTAATAATAAGCAGAAGTTGATGAATTATAGTATGAACTAGCTGTTGATAAATATGTCGTTACAGCAACAGCACCATTTTCCATTACTAATTTTTTTATATCCTCTATTTCTGTTGTTGTACATTTATCACCATAAGTTCCATTTTTTAATACCAAATTATTAACATCAACAATTGTATTTTTATTTTGAATAGCACTTAAAAGAATTTCGTTTTCATTATTTTCAAATGGCATTTCACTTTCTTTAATAGCTCCGTATCCATTTATTAAATAACTACTCGACATGAAGTAATTTCCACCACTACCTACTTCACGATCAAAACCATGATCATTTATTTCACCATTTTTAAATTTTCTTGTTGCAGAATATTCGATATGTCTTGTTGAATAAATATAATCTAAATTTAATTTCTTCTTCGTATATGATTCTAACGCTGTAGTTGTTGAAAAAGCCCAACAGCCATTAGTATTATTTTGATTTTTAATGATCGGCTTATAGCTTTGATTGCGTCCGTCATAAGTTGCAGGTAACATAGCTTTTACATCAAAGCTAAAATAACGATAATTAATATTGATGTTATCAGCTTTACTATCACACATTGCAGGCATAATCGTTTCTGCTTTTTCCTTATCACTTAATTTTTCCCAAGCTTTATATTCACTTGTTATTGTACATAAAACTGGTTCTTCTTCATTAGTAGCTAGTCCTAAATCCATGAAGAATAAACCATATATAATCATTATGAATATTAAAGATATTATAATTTTTTTACTTCTCTTCATAACCCTATCCCTCATTATAAATTAAGTATAAAAAATTTTTTTTTCTTAGTCAATAAATCCCTATAATTAAATAAAAATAGTGTCTTTTTTGACACTATTTTTTTATATATTTTTACTTATGTCTTTGATAATTATTATTTAAGTCTTCTTCTTTTAAGGCATGATACTGACTTTGAAATTCTCTTGCTATTTCACCCATTTGTTTTAATAAATCTAAATCTGATTGATTATATTCTTTTAAATTAGGAATTTCTTGTTGGAATTGTTCTTTTTTATTTTTTACTTGTTCTTCCATAATTATTTTCCTCCCCTATTACTTTTAATTGTTCTTGTCTATACATTTCCACGACTTGTTTTGGATTTTTATATTTTTGTAATGCTTCAATAATAGAATCATATATTTCTGGTTTATCATAACAAATACTTTCTATTTCTTTTTCTGATTTTCTTTCAGCAATTTGTAAAGCTACTTTAACCATTTTTTTAGATGAGCTATGATATAAATTATCAGGATTAATATAATTAGGATTATTTGGATTATATCGTGCTTTATCTAATTCTGTTGCATCACTTAAACATGTTGATAGATTTTTTAATCTTTCTACTTTTTTTGTATCACTTAAATCAATACTATATTTACTGCATATTTCTTCTAAAGTAGACTTATCTTTAGTTTTACTTAATTCAATAATAGCTTTAATAAATGGTGTATCTTCTTTTGCTGATGAATCAAGCATACTTAAATCTAAATCTTTATATAAAGTAGCAGTTAATAAAATATCTAAATCTGATTTAGATAAATTTTCATTTTTACCTATTATCATAGAAAATAATAAAATATTTTTCATACTATCTTGAGCTTCTTTTGGATATATTTTTTCAATTTCCTTATAAGCTAAATTCAAATGATTAAAGTCAATATTAGTACGAATTTGATTAATAGAGAATTGTTCATCTAGTCTTCCTGCAAATTCTTGATTAAATTCTATTAAGTGTGAATCATCTTTGATTGCATCCAAAATAAAATCTTGATTTTGCATCATTTGAGTTAACATTTCTCTTTGCTCTTCACAATAAAGTTTTATTCCTTCTATATCAAATATATTAGCTGATCTAGTACATTGTTCTTCATGATTAATAGCTTTTTCTAATTCTTCAATCATAATTAATGCTAATTGCGGATCGTCTTTCATATATTTTTTTATTTTATCTTTTATTTCTTTTGTAATCATTCCAGCAAGAGCTGATCCAAAATATTTTTTATCTATTTTTTCATGCCAATCTCTATTACCCGCATGATTATTTTCAACATTAGTTATTAAATCATAAAAATATTCTTGTATTTCCTCACGATTTAATTTTTCATCTTTAATGAAACTATCTAATCTACTTTGTATAACTTGATGTTCATGTTTAGCTATTTTCTCTCTTTCTATTATAACTATAGGTATTCCAAAGTCTTTAGCAGCCTTTAATGCATAGTACATTAAATCACTATCTTTTTCGCCCTCTAAACTTTCACCATCAGTTATTTTATATCGTCCTTTTTTTACATCACTTTCATATTCTTTTTTTAGTTTTTCGTAGTCATCACAATCCAAAACAATATAACTTGGTTGTCGTTTGTCAGTACCAATTCTTCTTTCAAATACCATTTCATTGTGTGTATGCCTTGTCATATCTATCAAATCTTTTGGCATTAAATGAGTTGATTTTGAATCTTCTGTTGCAATGGTTGAAAATGATTGATTATCAGAGAATATATCGTCTGGACCAGCTATTAATAATCCCGCTTCTTCATATCCAGTGAAACCTAATATTGCAAATTTTACAGGAGCGATTCCCATATTATTGTTTCCAACGTAAGATGTACATATTCCATGATAACTCATTTTTGGTCTATTCCAGTTTTCTTTAAAGCTGAATTGACTTCCTGTTGGATTTAAGTCGGTTAAATATGCACCTAACGAGTGAAGGGAAATATTAAATGGTTTATCTCCATTTTCACCTGCGGCTTTAAACATCTTAACACCAGAATATATTTCATCTTCTTTTTTACCCTCAGTAGTAAATAATGTTTCATTATATTTATCTACATAAATACTTCTAAGTATTGTCCTGAAATGAACAAAATCAATTTCTGTAAGATCTTCTTTTCTTTTAATATTTTGAGCTGCCTTTTTTAGTATATCAAGATTATCTTCTGTAAAAATAATATCTAATGTACTATAGAAATCTACTATATCTTTAGGAAATAATTCAGGAGATTTTTTTATTCCTACAATATATGATTTATATAAGTTCTCTGCTGTTTCATAACTTATTCCAAATATTTTTTCTAAAACTGCTTCTTTTACTATTTTTGGTGTATTAGATTTAAGAGATTCTTCAATCCAACTATTTCTTATTTGCTCATAATTCCTTAAATCTTCAATTGAAGTTATTTCAAATTTATGTTTTCCTAGTGAATGCGTCACAAGCCTTTCTAATAATTCACTATCTAATTCGTTTATATGTTCAGCCATGTAATCATATAATTTAGGATTACTATGGAAAGAACTTAATATCTGATTATAATATACAGTCCATTCTTTATGCTCTTTATTATCTTTTCCTACAATAGATTTTTCTAACATTTTAGATAATAATTCTAATTTTTTATCTCCTAATTCTAAATCTATAGTTCCATCTTCTTTTTTAGGGCTACCTATTGAAATAATAACATCTTGTATTTCTGGATACATTGCTAAAACATATAATTTTTCATAACCATTTTTTTCATATAATTTATGAAATCTTGGTCCTAGAAATTCTAATCTGATAGTATTTAAAAATTCATCATTTAATCTTAAAGATCTCGTAATATGATAATTAAAGAAATTAATATCAATACCTAATTTTTCACAAACTTCTTTTGACATTTCTTTAAAGAAATTACTATTTATAAATTTACTATTTAAATTACTTCTAAGCATTGTTTCAATGTCAGATAATTTATATTTTCCATTTTTTGCATTTTCTAAAAGAACATCTAAGATATCATTATCAAAGTATGAAATATCAGATTGTTCTGGAACAATATGTAACTCATCATCTTTTAGGGCACTAATCAAAACATCTTTAGGAAGAGTACTTATACTTGTAACTTTTATCCATCTTTTATCAATTTCTATTAATTCTTTTACACGAGAATATGGTAGACGAAATACAAACTCTTCAGGTATACGATCATATGTTAGTGCTTTTTCCGGATCTTTTTGACTTAATGCAAGTTTTAATAATTCACCTTTTTTATCTTCACACTGAGAGTATATATAATAGATGGCATCTATTTTTATTAACTCTTTTAAATTTTTTTCATTTGATCTAATGCCATATAATCTTGATACTTTAGGTCTTTTTTTTGTATCAGGATTATTAAATGCCATTTTTATTAATTCTGGAGTTACTTTTTCTTCGTTAACACAACATAAAAAACGTCCATCGTATTCTACTAATTTCTTTACTTCGCTTTTTGGTGTTTCCCATAAATCAAAATGCATATATTCAAATTGCTCTTCTGCATTAAGTCTTTTTGATTCATCAGGATGATTTGTTGCAAGTAAAAAGTTTTCTAATGTAAATCCTTTTCCTCTTGCATATCTTAAAAAATCTCCGTTTGTTTCAACTGCTAATTTAACACATTCTGGATTGTTTGAAAAAGAATCACAATCCCATAATAATTCACGCATTGTTTTTTCTTTATCATCAGATTTATTTAAAACCAATTCAAATAGTTCTAAAGTTGCGGCTTTACCTTCAGCATATCTGGCAAGTTCAGGATGAGTTTCACAGAGTTTTAACATCAATTTAGGATTTTTATTTAATAAAGTATAGTCGTTTTCTATTTTATCAACTAAATATGCTTCTATTTTCTTTTTTATAAGTTTAAACATATAACCATCTACTCTCTATATTAATAATAACATTTTTAAGTAATTGATACTAGAATTATGTAAATAAAAAAGTAAACTATTGTTTACTTTTTTTATCTTCTATAACTATTTCTTTTTCTTCATAATATATTTCTTGAAAATCTTCAGCTATTTTTTTTAATTTATCTAATAATAATAATTCTTTTTCACTTAATTCTTCATTATTTAGCATACATTTCATCCTCCTGTTTAGAAGTATCATTTTGACTTTGATACTCTTGTAATGTTTTTTTAGGATTTTTAGTTATAGATAAACTATTAGAAATCATTTGATATAAATCAGGTCTTTCATCAGTTAATTTAACAATATCTTGGTAAGCATAATATTCATTTAATTGCATTGCTAATTTAATGTATCTTTTACTAGCATCATAGTTTAACATATCCGTAGAAATTGAATCATCATTTACTATATTACGTGTTTTTTCCAACGTATTAGCATCCTGTAAACATTTTGCTATAGTTTGAATACGAGTAATTGAGGCAGAATCTTTTGCATCTATTCCTACGGCATTACAAACATCATTTATATCAGTTTCTGTTTTATTCTTTTGGTTAAGATATAATACTGCTTCTATCATACTAATGTCTTTTTCTGGATATTTAGTTTTTAAATAATCTAAGTTTTCATAGTTTTGATAAAGAGCCGCTGTTAATAAAATGTCTAAATCATCATCATTTAATTCTAATTGTGAAGCTAATATTGTTGAGAATAGTATTAAGTTTTCTACATGTCGATTTAATTCAACATCATTTTTGTCATATAAATTATCATCTCTTATTTCACTAATAGTTAATAACATCATATTATGATGATCTTTCTTTATTAATCTTATCGCATCACTTATTGGGATTTGATCTAAAGTAATTTTATCTCTCATAACCTGATTATATTCTAACAAATTTTCTTCATCTGCAATTTTTCCTGCTAATAAAGTGCCAATATGATCAGGATAATTATATGAAGCAAAAACATCTTTTTTCTTTTGTTCCATTTCTTTCTTTAAATTATATATATCAAAAGTCTTAGCAGATGAAACTGACTTATTCATAGTTTCTAATAAATCTTCTACTTCTTCTATTATCATAAGTGAAATAAGTGGATCACTATCCATATACATATCAATTTTTTTTCTAATAGCATTTAATGCTTTAGTTGCTAATTTTTTATCAAATAAAACTTGATACTTTTCTTCTTCACTAGCAGCATAAGCTTTAGCATTAGTTTCTATACTAGTTAATGTATCATATAAGTATTCATTTATTTCTTCACGATTTAATTTATCATCATATTTAAAATCTTTTATTCTTGTAAGGATTCTTTTTTGTTCTTGTTTAGCAATTTTTTCTTTTTCAATTACTACTATTGGTATACCAAATTCTTCGGCAGCTTTTATTGAATTATAAAAAATATCAGCTGATTTTGTTTTTGGAGAATGTGGTTGAGAAATATAAAATTCATCAGTATCATATCGACCTTTTCTTTTATATTTTAAATATTTAGCTTTTTCATCTTCATAGTTATCACATAGCAAAACAATATATGATGGTTCTCTTTTTTTGCCATCAACTACTCTTTCAAAGACCATTTCATTATAGCCATATCTCGTGTGTCTAATCATATCTTTAGGCAAGAAATATTCACATTTATAACCTTCATCTGTTGATACATCAAAACTTGTATTTTGTGACCACATATCATTTTTATTAGCTAACAATAAAGCTCCTGGTTCAAAGTTATCAAACCCATATACCACTGTTTTTATTTCAGCTGTTGCGAGTGAGTTATGCCCTATGAATGACGTACAAATTCCATGATTAGCTATATCAGGTCTGTTCCACTCATCTTTAAAATTATATCCTTTACTATAACGAGCTGTTGTGCCATAAGCTGCATAAGAATGAATTACCATATTAAATGGTTTAGATCCATCTTCACCAGCAACTTTATAAATTGGTATATCATCAATACGATCAGATTCATCTTTATTTGTATATGAATATACTGCCTTATTGTATTCATTTACAATTTTTCTTTTTACTATTTGCTCTAAGTTAATAATTTCTCTTGGATCTAGTATAGTATCCTGATTTTTTCTATGTTGTAAATTATAAAACACGGTAGCATTTTCACTATTTTCAAGTTTATCTAATAGTTTAAAAAATACGACGATTCTTGGATCAAATGTTTTTGCTCCTTCAATTACACAACGACCTAATTGTTTATATAAATTTTCGCCTGTTGCTGCACTTATACCAAATGCTTTTTCATATAAACCTTCTCTTCTTAATTTAATATCGTAACTATCCATCCATTTTTTAATATTTTCTTCTCTTATATCATCAATCATTTTTAGTTCATCAATAAGTCTTAATTTAAAAGAATGGTCGCCTATTGTATAGCAAGTTAATATTTCTAGAGTCTCATCATCTAATTGATCTTGAACAGCTGCAAAATAAGCATACATATCTGGATGTTTATTAAATATATTTATTACTCTATTATAATAAATTACCCAATCATCATATTTATCTTCACAATGAGCTGTTGCACAGTTTAATATCTTTGCTAATAGTTCTATCTTTTTCTTACCTACTTCTAAATCAATAGTTCCATATTTAGTTTTATGATTAGCTATTTTAATTATTCCTTTTTGTATTTCAGGATAGTTCAGTAAACGAAGTAATTTTTCATAACTATCATCTTTATATAATGGATGATATATTTCTTGGAAAAATTCATAGTTTAAAGATGTATAAATTTTTTCATTTATTTTAAATATATTTCTAATAGTATCTATAAAAAATCTATAATCTACATTATATGTTTCACATTGTCTTTTTACTAATACACTATAAAGAACTCCATTTATAAATTCAGGAGATAATGCACTTTCTATCATTCCAGTTATATCTTCTGTTTTATAATATTTACTATTGATAGCTTCTTGAAATTCTTCTACAATTTCTAAATTATTAACGAATTTTAATAATACATTAGGCTCAGGAATATATTTATAATATGCTGCCCCTTTTAACGCTGTTATGAAGGTTTTTGCATCTAAGGTTGATTGATCAGTAAATTTGATCCAATCTGGACATCTTTCAATTAAATATTTCATTACTTCACAATCATATCTTTCATCTGTCTTAAAAAAGAAAATACTTAATCTACGAGATGCATCTGGATTATTTGATGCTAATTCTATTAATTCCTTAGTTAACTCTATATTAGGATAACTGGCAAAAGCAAAATTCCCATCCAAAAGACATACTTTTCTCATTATTTCACGATTGTCATTAAAAAATTCACATACACTTTCAAGAAATTCTATTGGGATATTAGGATTACTATTCAAAATATTAAGAATATTTTCTTGATCTAAATCTTTAACATCTAAATATGTATACCATCTATTATCTAGTTTCGTTAATTTATCTATTATCTTTAAACTTTTCTTTTTATTATGAATATATCCCTCACTTTCATCAGTTGGTACTCTATCAAAAGATAAAGGTCTAGCCTTATTATTTATAGCTATTTCAAATATTTCATCTGTTATTTTATCTTCAGGTAAATACATTAGAAAGATTGCATCTTTTTCTACTAATAACTTACATATTTCATCAGTAAATTCTATATTTTTTTCAAAAAGTTTTGTTACTCTTGGTAATTTATCTTCTTCATGTGATAAGGCTTTTTCTAATATTTCTTTTGTTATTAAACTGGAATCTCTTACATGTTCTATGAATCTTCCATTTGCTTCACAAAAACTTTCTAAATCGTAATCTGGTATAAAATCACTATTAAACCATAATCTACCATGAGCTAGTTCTTCATAAATTTTTTCTTCAAATAATCTTTTATCTTCTTCTTTATGACTTGTTGCGATTTTAAATATTTCATATGTACAAGCTGATCCTTTTGCATATGAAAAAAAATTACCATTTATTTCACAAAGTTTTTTCATAGCAATTTCACTTGATGAAAGACCACTTCTATAAAAATTTTGTTCTTCTAATAATGTTCCTAAAAAAAGTCTATCACTAAAAGTTGCACTCATCTCATCTATTAGTTCTTGAGTTATAGCTTCGTTCCAAGCATATAGCAAGAAGTTTCGATCACTTTTACATAATAATTTCATTATAAAAGGATTTGTATTAATAAAGTTTGGTCTAAATTCTTTAGCCTTTATTTCTAACATTTCTCTAAAATAAGATTTTTTCTTTAGCTTATACATATAATCATCTACTTTCCTATTATAATGATAGCAATTTCTATGGTAAAAATCTATATTATTATAAATAAAAAAAGTAAAGTTATTATACTTTACTTTATATTAAATACTTTAGTTGGTTTTACTTTGGTTTTATCTTGACTATAGACTTCGTAAAGTGCTAAAACTTCTTTATTTTTATTAATAAAGATTATTTTATCATCTTTATATCTATTTTCTAATATTCGTCCATTTCTTATTTTATTTTCAATATATTCATCTACTTCAACCATTGGTTGATCTTTCAATATTTCATAAAAAGATATTACTTTATAATTACCATTTTCAATATCTTTTAATGTATGACTATCTTTAATATCATAAATTCCTTGTTTTGTTCTTTGGAGATTTTTCATACAACAAGGAATATTTAATTTAAGACCAATATCTCTTATTAAACTCCTAATATAAGTTCCTTTAGATACTTTTACTTTAAATGAGAAAGATTTTTCTTTTAATTCTAGTAGTTCTATATTATATATTTCAATGTCTCTTTTAGGTAGTTCTACTTCTTCACCATTTCTAGCATATTCATATAGTCTTTTACCATTTACTTTAATTGATGAATAAAGAGGTACTTCTTGAATCGATATTCCTAAAAAAGAATTAAGAACTTCTTCGATTTTTTCTCTTTTTAAAACAAAGTCTTTCTTTTCTTCTAAAATATTACCCAAAACATCTAAGGTATCTGTAGAAGTTCCGCATTCTACCTCAGCAATATATTCTTTTGTCTCATTAGTTAAAGAATCAACTAATTTAACGGCTTCACCTATGGCAACTACTAATACTCCTGTTGCAAGGGGATCAAGCGTTCCAGTATGTCCAGCTTTAGGAATATCTAATATTTTACTTACTCTATTTACAACATCACGACTAGTCCAATCTTTTTCTTTATTAACAATTATTAATCCATGCATATTAATCATTTCTTTCTTTTTGGCATTTTGGACAATAATATGTTCCTCTACCACCAATTCTTGTTTTTAATATTATACTTTTACATTTTAAACATTCTTCTTTTTCACGACAATGAACATATAGATTATTTTGAAAAAGACCAGTTATTCCTTCATCAGATGTATAGCTTCTGATTGTTGTTCCACCTTCTAAAATTGCTTTTTCTAAAGTAATTTTAGTATTTTTAATAATATTATTCAAATCTTTATCATTAAGTTTATTACATGGAGTATATGGATTTATTTTACTCAAGAAAAGAATTTCATCAGCATAAATATTTCCAATACCCGTTATTATTCCTTGATCTAATATAACAGTTTTTATAGGTAATTTCTTTGTTTTATATTTTTCTTTTAAGTAAGAAGAAGTTAAAGATTTATCCCATGGTTCTAATCCTAGTTCTTTTATTGGTTTACATTCTTCTAATTTATCTTTTTCAACTAAATACATTCTTCCAAATTTACGAGTATCATTATAACGAAGTGATAAATCATCAGTAAAATCAAATATTACATGTTGATGCTTAGATATTTCTTCGTTAGTATCTTTTAGAAAATACTTACCTTCCATACGAAGATGAGATAAAAGATAATAATCATTTAAATGAAATATTAACCATTTACCACGACGAGTTACATCTATAATAGTTTGATTTTTTAATTTAGATATGAAAGTATCCCTATCCATATTTTCAATGATATTAGGATATATTACTCTGACATCTTTAATAGTTTTATTTAATACTTTTCTTTTTAAAGTTTCTTTTACTGTTTCTACTTCTGGTAATTCTGGCATAATATCACTTCCCATAAGTATTATACATTAGTTTATGTTATTTTAAAATTATCTTTTTCTATTTCTTTAATTGATTTAGTAGGAGTTGGTAATTGTTCTGGCATAGTTCCTCCTAACTTTTGGATTGTTTTTCTAATTTCTTTTCCTACTTTATAATGAGTATCAGTAGCTTTCTTCTCACTTTTTTCTTCTTGTTTTTTTAATAGTGCTTCGGTTTGCGTAATTCTAAAGACATTGGCTCCTAATTCTTCACTTCCCATATTATCTAGTATTTCTTCACGATATCTAAGACCTTTTCTTTTAGCAATATCATTAGCAGTTTCTCCATTATATAATCCTTTATATCCAGCATTAGTAAATTTATCGAAATTTTTTACTCCTTTAATAACGGCAATCTTATAAAGTAATTTATTTCCATCTTTTGTTTGTTTTCTTCTATACAATCTTTTTTCATCTTCGGATAATTTTTCATATTCTGCTTCAGTTAATTCCATTCTTCTTGTTTGAATAGCAAAATATGTTTGACCTAAAGCAACAACTTTTAATTTAGGATTAGCGTTTTGAACAATGAGATAACATGCATATCTCGATAATTTATAATCAATAATTGGTTTAGTTGTTGATCCAGCAACTACGATTTTGGAGTAAACTCCAAAATGGGAATTAATATTATTTTTACTTTGTGAACACGCTATTTGCGCTTTTTCTATAACATTAGCAAACCAACGCCATTCCTTATACCCTAAAATAGTTTGCAATTCTCTTGCTTCCCAATATTCATTTCCTTCTTCATCAATATGTTTTATTTCTTCAAATATTTTTTCATTATATTTTTCTATTTCATTCATAATAATTATCCTTACAATAGGATTATTATTCTTATATTTTTATTTTCCTACAAAAAAAGAAAGATTTCTCTTTCTTTTATTTTGCTTCATACCAATCATTACCTTTATTGACATCTACTTTTAATGGAACATTCAATTTATAAGTATTTTCCATAATATCAATAATTATTTTTTCAACGATTTCTTCTTCTTCTTTTACAACGTTAAATACAAGTTCATCGTGTACTTGAATAAGCATTTTACTTTTTAAGTTTCTACTATTAAATTCTTTATATATTTCAATCATAGCTTTTTTAAGAATATCAGCAGCACTTCCTTGGATTGGAGTATTTTTTGCCATTCTTTCACCACTTTGACGAATCATATAGTTTTTGTTATTTAATTCATCAATAATTCTTTTTCTATTCATAATAGTTTTTACATATCCATCACGATGCGCATTTTCCACTATTTCATCCATAAATTCTTTGATACTAGGGAATGTTTCTAAATAGTTATCAATAAAGTTTTTAGCACTGTATACATCGATATTTAAGTCTTCACTCAAACCAAAGCTACTGATACCATATAAAATTCCAAAGTTAACAGCTTTAGCTTGTCTACGCATATTAGAATCAACCATGTCTAGTGGTATTCCAAAGATATCGCTTGCCGTTTTAGCGTGAATATCTAAATTCTTTTCAAATGCTTCAATCATATTTGTAGCATTAGACATATGTGCAAATACTCTAAGTTCTATTTGTGAATAGTCACTTGATAAAAGAATTGAATTTTCTTCTGGAATAAATGCTTTTCTAATTAATTTACCTTCTTCAGTACGAACTGGAATATTTTGAAGATTTGGATTTGATGATGAAAGTCTTCCTGTTCTAGTTAAAGTTTGATTAAAACATGTATGAATTTTGCCATCTTCATCTATTTCAGCAATTAACCCAACAATATAATTATTATATAGTTTGGTTAAAGTACGATATTCTTCGATTAATGGAATAATTGGATGTTTATCCATTAATTTATCTAATATTTCTTTTCCTGTTGAATATCCTTCTTTTTTAGATTTTTTAGGATAAGGTATTTCTAATTTCTCAAACAATATTTCCCCTAATTGTTTTGGAGATGCAATATTAAATTCACATCCACTTAATTCATATATTTTAGATGATAAATTATCTATCATGATTTTTAATTCATCACCCATTTTTAGTAGATAATCTTTATTAACACTTATACCTGTTATTTCCATATCAGCTAGAACTTCAACAAGAGGCATTTCAAGTTTTGAAAATAAATTATAACTATTTTCTTCTTCTAACTTTTTTATAAACTCATCTTTTTTTTCATAAATAAACTTAGCTTTTAAACATGCATTTTTAGCAATTACTTCGATATCCGGTTTAGCTAGTTTAGCAAGTGTTCCAAATTCTTTTTCATAGAAATCTATATTATAATCATTATTATTCATAAGATATGCAATATCATCTTTGATATTTTGATTTAATATATATGCAGCTACCATCATATCAAAGTTAGCATTAGATATATTTAATTTATAACGAGATAAAACGTAAATTAGTTTCTTTAAATCATATGTATATTTTTTATAAGAACTATTTAAGATAGTTGGGTTTTTTAATAATACTTCAAAAGGTATATAGTAAGATATATCTTTATTGTAAATTGCTATACCAAGAGCGTCATCTTTATGATAATCATAACCATATGTTTCTAAATAAATTGAAAAATCATCTTTTAGGATAATATCATCCATATTATCTATTATCTTATAATCAATATCCATAATATTTTCACGAATAGTATTTTCTTTAATATCTAGTTTTTTTATTAATGAATAAAATTCTAATTCATTTAAAAGTTCAATATATTTTAATGTATCAATTCCATTATATTTAATTTTAGAAAAATCAGTATCTATTGGTACATCTTTATAAATTGTAGCAAGATCATAACTCATGAAAGCATCATCACGACTAGCAATAAGTTTATCTTTTAATTTTCCTTTTACTGTTTCTACATTATTATAAAGATTACCAAGTGTACCATATTCTTGAAGAAGTTTAATAGCTGTTTTTTCTCCTACACCAGCTACACCTGGAATATTATCACTAGAATCTCCCATAAGAGCTTTTAAATCAACCATACGAGGTGGTTCAATACCATATGTTTTTATAAATTCTTCCTTAGTCATACGAATATAATCATTTGTTTTTAATAATTTTACTTCTACCTCTTCATTTATTAATTGAAGTAAGTCTTTATCACTAGAAATGATTGTTGCTGTATAGTCTTTATCTTCTGTTGCTTTTTTAGCAAAAGTACCAATAATATCATCAGCTTCATAATTATCTATTTCAAAATAGTGAAATCCCATAGCTTCAACTAATTGTTTAGCAACTGGGAACTGCATTTTTAATTCATCAGGAGTTTCGCTTCTTCCTCCTTTATAATTATCATATTTTTCATGTCTAAATGTTTTTCCCTTATCAAATGCTATCATTACATATTCAGGATTTTCTTCATTAATAATTTTATTCATCATATTAATAAGACCATATAATGCATTAGTAGGAAAACCTTTGCTATTTTTCATGATGTTACCAGTATACGCAGTTGCATAGTAACTACGGAATAATATATTATTACCATCTATTAAAAGTACTTTTTTCATATTTATCACCTATTTATTATTATAGCATTATAGGAATTAATTAAAAAGAAAAACAAGCATATTACTTGTTTTTCTTTTTATCAATTATTACTATTTCCATTATTATTTCTATTAATATTTTCTAAAGTATTTGCAGCCCTTTCTGTATTTTCTGCAGTTAAATCATTAAATACATGTATATCCTCTACATTAGTTTGAATATTTCTTTGAATTGTTACCTGTTGCTCTGATGCATTAGCCGTTCTTTCCCCCATTTCTGCTCCAAGTTCTGTCCAAACAGCAGTTTCTTCTGTATTAGTTCTAATATCTTTTTGAATATCAATTGTTGTTGAAAGTTTTTGGCTTACTTCTTGAACTGCAGATAAAGTTTCTCCTCCTACCTTAGTTCCATATACTTGATTTACTACTTGCTCAACTGCTGGCATTTCCTCTGCTTTTAATGATGAGACAGAAGTTGATACGATTGCAGCAACCTGAGTTAAATCTCCAAAATCAGTTCCTGATTCAACAGCCTTTTGAATAACTTGTTTTACAACTTGTTCAACTTCACCAGGTGGATGAGTACCAGTTTGTTCTTCCCATTTTCTTTTAACTGTTTGTACGATTTCGTCACTTGACAATTCTTTGCCACCATTAGTTGCGATTATTCTATTTAATTCTCCTGTAATATCTGCAGTCATCTTAGCAGAATCTCCAAATCTTTGTTGAACCATAGCATCTCTAAATTCATCTTTACTAGAGAATGATTGACTATCAGCCAATCTTTCAGCGGTTCTACGCAAACTTCCATTTGCTTCTCTTTGATCTTCAAATGCTTGTCTTTCTTGGGCTTCTTTCTTATCTTCTTTGCTATCATAACTACTTTTTCCTTGTTTAGCTCCACCTGCTCCTGCACTTACTACTCCAGCTGCACCACCGTATAATGCCCCAGTAAATTGATTAGCCCCAAATACAGATTTTCTAGTGGCTGCTCCACCTTCGGCCAATCGATCAAACATTCCAGTTTGCTTAGCAGAAGACATAAGATTTTGTCCAAAATTTAAACTCTTACCTTGTGCTGCAGCATTACGTTTATTTTCACCCATTTTTGATCCTAATTTTGCTAGACCTATACCACCACTGGCAAGTCCTCCAAGAGTAGCACCACCTATAGCAAGTCCACCAATTGCAGCACCTTTTACCATACCACCAATTTGTTTCATTAAACCGGTAGCAGAACCTTCTTGTTCTAAATCTAGTCCAAACACTTGCCCTACTAGTTTTGGTAAGTCCATCATAAATCCTAATAACGCAACAATAATCATTGCTCTTAAGAAATAATCATCATTAGCAAGTAATGAGTTTGCTGTATATGTGCCATCTGGCGTAATCATCAAAGATAATACAAACAGTACAAACCAAAGTGCTAATACTCTAACGAAAAGCAAGAAATATGTGCTAATTACTGCTGAACGCCAATTTTTAAAAACACCATCATCTGCACCATTTACCATATATTCTACCATTGCCACTGGTGCTAATATCTGATACAACAATAGTTTAAAGCTTCTCGTTGCTAAATCTAAACAATATTTAATCATTAAATATAAAACATAACATAAAGTAAATGTTGAAATTATGAAGAAATAGTCAAATGCGTATTCATCGCTCATAAACGCATTAGCATTCATAACAGTTGTTAATAGAGAAAAATCTCCTGACTTTAATGCCGCTTGATACATTTTTTCAGCCACAATAGTTGATTTTTCATTTGGACTTACAAACCCAGCTAAAACATAAGTACCTATATATTTTCCTCCATCTTCTTTTATCTCATTCATATTATCGAGATAATCACTTGGAATAATAATTTGTTGTATCAAGTTATCCTGGAATACCGCTTTTTGAATTCCCATAGCTAAATCAAAGATAGTTGGCAGGAATAAAATCCCACACATACCAATAATTACTCTTTTAATCAATGAGTTTACCCCAACCTTAGCATCACTTACTAAATCAGGATTAACAAGATATTTTATTAAAATCATCATCAATCTAAAGAAAACTAATACCCCAATAAATACATATATATTTCTACTTAAGGCATCTACTACTGTTTCATTAAATAAATCTTGAGTAATTAAGGTTTCAAAATACCCATATATTGTACCAATAAGTTTAGCTAGCATACAGTCTAAGAAGAATCCAATACTTCTTAATAAAAATTTCCATCCCCCTGTTATTACCCATACTAGAATAGCTGTTTGTCCAAGACTTATCGCAGCCTGTGCGATAAGTAACGCATCAGTAATGACTTCTAATGTTGGCATTATTTATCACACTCCTTTTATTCAAATAAACATCCAATTTGTTGGATTAATTCTGTTCCTTCTCCGCCTGATTCTTGTAACATCTTAACTAGAAGAATTGCTAATGTTGGTAAGAAGAAGAAGACAAGCGCTACAACAAATCTAACAATAATTTTCTTCTTTTGTTTTGGTAATTCTTCTTCAATATTTCCTGCAAGTACAATTTTACCTACATCCACAGATGTTAATACAATTAAGAAAATAGGAACTAACCACTGAGCATATTTAATTATTGTCCTTAAATATACTGACGTATTTGGCATAATTGTTGAACAAAGTTCACCTGTATCAACAGAATCTGTTGGTGGTGCACTATCTGTTTTTTCATATTTATTTATATTTGACGAAGTTTTATTTGATGTAGCTGTATATCTAATTTGTCCATCTTTGTAGAAATAAGTTAAAATTGAACTACTTTCAACAAAAGATTCAGGTTCTGGATTATTTATCCAAATTACATCGTTACCAATTGCACTTGTACTTGTAACTCTAGTTACTCTTTTACCACTATCTAACAATGTTGCATTATCATACTTATATATTGTTATATATCTATTTTCACCAGTTTCTTGTGTACTTTTTTGAACATAATATAGTGTTTCTGTTGGCTCACCACTATTTGATTCTAAAATATATCTTTCTGATACTAGTGTAGCTTCTTTCTTAGTTTCATTTGCAGCACTAGAATCAACATGTGCAAACCAGTCAAAGAAACTAAATACACCTAAATTAGAAAAATCTGTTGTTTCAAATGTAGCACCAGATGATGTTGAAAATTTATAATATGTCATATACATTACAGAATCTTCTGAATCATTTTCTCTATCTTTTGTAGAACCAGATATTAAATATTGTTTACATAAATGACTATCATCAGCAACGCTTGTACCAACTGTAAATTCTATTCTTCCTGTAGTGCTACTATCTTGAGTTGAAACATCTTTTAAATTATAGTTTCTTCTGTTCATAACATATTCATCAGTTGTACTATTATGTGAATATGTAAATAAACTACCATCAGAATATATACATTCTAAAGTAACATTTTTAAATTCTAAATTACCGGCATAAACATTATCTATTGATAAAAATGATAGTATCATCACTACCAAAACATATATAAGATTAAATCTATATTTTCTTTTCATAAAACACGTCCTTTATCTTATTACCCTACTATATAAATTTTAATACATATATTGATTTTTTTCAATAAAAAAAGAAAAGATTAGTCTTTTCTTTTTGTCTTATGCATCGTTTTTATTTTTTCTTGAAATATCAACTTCTTGCATATCTATTTTTGTACTTTTCTCAATTACTGTTTCTACATTACCTTCTACAATTGCTGTAGTGTTTCCTTCTACTAATGTATCAACATCACCACCATATGTAGCTGTTGCATTTCCTGTAATCATAGTATCAACATTACCATCATAAATCGCTGAAGCATTTCCATTTATTTCAACGTTTAAGTCTTTGTTTAATGTTGCATTCGCATTACCATTCATTTCAACATTAAAATCATTATTATATGTAGCCGTTGCATTTCCATTTACTTCAACATTTAGATCGTTATTGTATTTAGCTACAGCATTACCATTTATTTCAGTTTCTAAATCTCCATTATATGTTGTTGTAGCTTTACCTGTAATAGTCGTTTCTAATCCACCATCGTAATTTGCAATTGCTTTTCCAGTAACTTTAACATCTATATCTCCAACTTCTACTGTTGTTCTACCAGCTTGAACAGTTTGACTTTCACCATTAGCTTGAGAAACTGCTTGAGTAGCACCAGCTAGTGCTGCAATAGATGTTGGATCAATTTTAATATTTTGAGAAGCGTCTATTACATTTCCAGCATCATCTTTTGTTACATTCATTGACTTCATTTGAGCTTCTTGTAATTCGTCAGCTCTTTGTTTATCTTTTGCATCTCTTGACTTTTGATCTACTTGCTTTTGTTCACTAGTTGCCTGCGTTGCACCCTTATATGCTGTTCCTGTTATTGAGTTTGAATTCATTGCAGCTGCAAATACACCTGTCATTGCTGCTTTATGGTGTTCTCCTAGATTTGCTTCCTTAGCAGCATTTCTTAAATTCCCAAGTCCAGGAGCTTTGTTAAGTATTCCATCTCTTTTTGCTCTTGATTTTTGCATAGCCTCAGAAAGTCCGGTTGCTTTACTTACTGTTCCTCCAAGTGCTTTAGCAGTTCCAATAGCACCACCAATTGCAGCACCACCAACAGCAAGTCCACCCATACCAACCATTTTCGCAGCTCCTCCGACTTTTTGCATTAAACCTTTAACACTTGCGTCTTGTTCTAAATCTAATCCTAAAATATCAGAGAAAAATTTTGGTAAATCCATTAGTAATGCTAATAATCCTAACGTAATAATACCTCTTAACAAATAGTCAGGTGAACCCCCTTGTGGAATATATAATAAACTATCACTACATACTCCATCCACATAATCTCCACCACATTCTCTACTCATCAATATTGTTATAAAAGCTATAAACCATATACTAAATATTCGTACAAATAACATAGCATAAACAGAAATTGTTGTTTTCATCCAATTCCTAAACACATCTTTGCTATCACCATTTATCATATAATCTGAAATAGCAAGTGGTCCCAACATTTGTAATAGGAATAATTTAAACATTCTTACTACTACATCTATACAATATTTAATAATTAAATATATTACATAAAGTAATACAACAGTTGATGCTATTGGGAAATAATCATACGCATAATCTTCACCAAACTTTTCGTTGATATTGCTTATAACACCAGGATCTTTAGCAGTTTGAGCATTTGCATATTCTTTTTTTATTTTTGAATCGGTTACTTTATTTTCATCAAGATTCCAAAATGCTTGATGTACATTGAACGCTAAAACTCGACCAACCTGTCCTTTATTTTTTTCAAATGTACGCAAATCACTTTTATCCAAGAGAATCTGTCCAAATAAATTATCATTTAAAACAGCTTCTTGTACTTCCACTGAAAAATTAAATATGAATGGTAGAAATAATAATCCACACATACCTAATATAACTCTTCGTACTAATGCATGCGTTCCAATTTTATCATCAGAAACCATTTCCGGATTAATTAAATATTTTATAAATAACATTATTAATTTTAATAAAACAAATAATGAAACAAATATATATACTTTATTCATAACTCCATCAACGACATTAGGAGCAAATATTTGTCCACCTAGTATTTTCTCAAAATACGAATAAAAAACATCAGTATATTTAATAATCATATTGTCTAGCCAGAATGATATCAATCGTATCATATCTAGCCATCCACCACCAAATACTAAGTAATTTAATACACCCAATTCTAGAGTTGTTACACCTATTTGTGCAATCATTTCTATCCATGTAACAACGTCTGTTATAACACTTACTGGCACTTTACATCACCCCTTTTTTACCATAAACAACTTATATCACCAAAATCTATACCATAACTACTTGAAATAAATAATTGTACAAAAATTGGTAAGAAGAAGAATACTGCGGCAATAACAAATCGTGTAATTATCAATTTTCTTCTCTTTGGTAACTCTTCTTCAATTTCTCCAGTTAATACAATTTTTGTTATATCAATTGCTGTTAATACAATTAATATAGCTGGAACTAATATTCTTGCATAATTTATAATTTTTGCAATTAATAGCGCTGTTTCAGGAATAACATCGCATATTGAGGTACCATTATCATCTTCTTCTTGAACTTCATCCCAATTGACTTCACGATATAAAGAATAACCAGCTGAACATTCTATTCCATTATTTCCTTCGGTTACCTCACTATTTGCTTTCGTAGATTTTACTTCTAATTTATGTCTAATACTTGAAAATTTATATGCCATATCAGTTTTTTCAGTATCTATTTCCTTAACAGTTGGTTGAAAACATACAAAGATTGTCTTCGCATCATCATGTTCCTTCAAAGTACCAGTTAATGAAATTCTACTAAGTGTATTACTTTTTTCGGCAAGTTTAATAGTTGAACCTCCTGGTGTAGTATATTCATATACTCTTATATACGTAGGATTACTTGCAGCTTGCATTCCTTCACTCTTAAATGCCCATTGTTTATTAGGTTGAACATTATTATTAAAGTACATTCTTTCTGCAACTAAATTGAATTTAAAAGCCCTACCCATAGTTTCGTCATCAGCTAATGATATGTCAATTCTATCAAATAATGCGGAATCTTTTTGAATTTCAAAAGTTACTTTGTCGCCATCTGTTGGAGTAAATCCTGGAACAATTTGGCTTTTAAAGAAGTCTTCATCATATTGGTCTGTACTATTATTTAAGTAACTATAATCATTCCTATGATAATATACTTGAAATGTAACTGAATTATCAGAGTCATCCATTTGTTTTACAACTAAATAACCAATTTGAGTAGGACACTCCATACTATCAAGAATTCTTTTTGAAAAACTGGATTCGTTATAGAAATATGTTAAAGCAGTATTGTACGGAGGAGTTAATGCATTCGAAAGTTTCATATCTGAAGACCCCATACCATAATATTCTCCATCTTTAAAAGCTGTTATTACGACCCCATTATCATATACACATTCTAATTCTATATCTTTTGCATCAATTTGATCTGCTGCAACTATATGAGGAAACAATAATAACATTGTCAATATAAATAATACTTTTATTTTATATTTCATTTCATTACTCCTTTTCTGTTACACTCATTTTTCTTATTTGTTCTAAAATATAGCTATTTTTTAAATTAAAGTCAATTTTATAAATAAATTCATAACTATTTCCTAAGTTTATGTAACTATTAATATTATTCAAGTTATTTGTAATAAAAAAATTAAATTCTCTATCTTTATATATATTATTACCTTTTAAAAATAAAACATTATAATGTATATATAACTCTGTATCTATTTTATATACATAATTTATTTTTTTATAAACTTCTATTGAGCTTTCTTTTCCTTCAGTTACTGAAAAAATATATTTATCTTCTTTTAATGTCGCATCGAAATATACTACATTATTATTTTCAACATAATAGTATTTGAAATTTGAATGTTCCAAATTGATATCTCTTCCAAAAATATCTTTTGATAGTTCTTCTAATTTTTTCTTAGTTAAAGTCACTTCTTTAGTTTTATAATTTTTTAAATTAGTTTCATTAATCATATAATCATTAAAGATTCTATTAGATGTTATCAATAACATTTTTGATTTAAAGTCTAGCTCATCAACTTCTTTTCTATCATCGCTAAATAATTTTAAAATACTTTCTTCATATAATGGATTTCTTTTATCAAACTTAAACATTTCATCAATTTCTTGAATTATTTTATTATTTATTGAAATTTCCCCATCTGGTAGAACTTCTTTAACTTCTTCTTGTTCTTCTACTTTTTCTTTGATTTCTTTTTCATCCATTTTTATAAAATTCATTACTACATTAACTATTACATATCCGAAAATAATAATTAAAACAACCCATATCAACATTATCATTTGCTTTTTTACATCTTGTTTTTCTTCTAATGTCATTTCTTTTCTTTCTGATTCTCCTATAACTTCAGGTTTTTCATTTGCTTCAGAAATATTTTTTCCATTTTCCCACATTTCTTTACGATTCAATATATATCACCTAATTCTACCCCTATCTTACTATATAAATTATAAGTTATATTAGATATTTTTACAATAAAAAAATAGGAATTTACATTCCTATTTTTCATAATTACAACTACTACATTTAATAGTTCCTTTATTATCAACCATTAAACTTTTACATTCTGGACAAAGTTCACCTGTTGGTAAATCCCATGTAGCTACTTTACATTTTGGGAAATTGTTACATCCATAAAAGATTTTTCCTGTTTTACTTTTTCTTTCGATAATTGTTCCACTGCATTTAGGACATTTACATATTTCTTTTACTTCTTGTTTTTCTTTTTTAATATATTTACATTCTGGATAATTTCCACATGCGACAAACTCTCCAAATTTACCTTTTCTAACAACTAATGGACTTCCACATTCAGGACAAGTTTCTCCTGTTTCTTCTGGACCTTTTTTCTCCATATTTTTAAATGCTTGTTGGATTAATGGTTCAAATTCATCATAAAAGTTTCTTAATAATTCTATTTCATCTTGATTAGCATCTGAAATATCATCTAAATCTTTTTCCATTTTAGCAGTATATTCTACATTAATAATATTAGAGAAAAACTCTTGTAATTTATCAGTAGTTTCAAAACCTATTTCTGTTGGTCTAAATTTTTTATCTTCTATCGTTACATATTCTCTTTCTTTAATAGTATCAATTGTTTTCGCATATGTAGATGGTCGACCTATTCCTAAATCTTCCATTTCTTTAATAAGTTTTGCTTCTGTATATCTAGCTGGTGGTTGCGTAAAGTGTTGTTCTTTAGTTATATCTTTCGAATCAATTCCACCATCTTTATATTTTTCTAATTGTGGAAGAATTTTATCTTCACTACTCTCATAGTCTTTATATACTTTTAGGTAACCATCAAATATTAATACTTGACCAGTTGCTTTAAATTGGTAATTATTATTATCTAAAATAACAATTGTAGCATTTACTTTAGCATCAGCCATAATAGACGCTAGTGCTCTATAATAAATCATTGAATATAACTTATACTCATCTGTTGATAAATATTTCTTTACTTTTTCAGGTGTTCTTAAGATACTTGTTGGACGAATTGCTTCATGGGCATCTTGAACATTTTCTTTTTTCTTAGAAATTTTAGCATATCCAACATATTCTTTACCATATTCTTGTTCTATAAATTTATATCCACTTGCAATAAATTCATCTGATAATCTTACTGAGTCAGTTCTCATGTAAGTTATTAACCCAACTGTTTCATTTTCTAAGTCTACCCCTTCATATAACTTTTGAGCAACACTCATAGTTTTTTTAGAAGGCATATTTAATTTATTAACTGCATCTTGTTGTAAAGTAGACGTAATATATGGTGGTTTGGCTTTTTTAGCTTTTTGTTTTGTTTCGATACTATCAATCATAAAGTGTTTATCTAATTTTGATAAAACATTATCTGCTTCTTGTTCTGAATGTATTTCGATATCTTTATGATCATAATTAAATAGTTTAGCTTCAAACTCATCAAATATAGCTGTAATAGTCCAATATTCTTCTGGTACAAATGCTTCTATTTCTCTTTCACGATCTACAACAAGTTTTAATGCTACACTTTGTACACGTCCTGCACTTTTCCCACCTGTTTTGGATTGCATTAATTTACTTAATCTAAAACCAATTATTCTATCTAATATTCTTCTAGCTTCTTGTGAATGTACTAAGTCATCATCTATTTTTCTAGTATGATTAAAGGCTTCTATTACCTTATCTTTAGTAATTTCATGAAATAATACACGTTCATAATCATTTTCTTTAATATCTAATGCATCTTTTAAATGCCATGATATTGCTTCCCCTTCACGGTCGGGGTCGGTTGCAAGAAAAATCTTATCATGATTTTGTACTTCTTTTTTTAAATCAGTAATTAATTTCTTTTTACCTTCAACAGCAATATAATTAGGTTTAAAATCATTATCAATATCTACTCCTAATCCATATTTACCTGTTGTTGCTAAATCTCTTATATGTCCTTTAGATGAAACTACTTTAAAATCTTTACCTAAATATTTTTCAATAGTTCTGCTTTTACTAGGCGATTCCACTATTACTAAGTTCTTTGCCATTTAATCACGTCCTCACTTAAATATATATACTAATAAAATAATAATTTGTCAACCAAACAATTCCTATATAAATGTAAAGTATTTTTACATTTTTTCATCATATTTATTCATCACTATATTAAGTTCATACATGCGCTGATCTAGTTTTCTTATGTCGTTTGCATAACTATACATTTCTTTTTGAACATCTTCAGGAATGTCTTCTTTAAATTTATATCTTATTTTATGATCAAGACTAGCCCAAAAATCCATTGCTACTGTTCTTATTTGTATTTCGGCTGGTATTAATTCTTCTTTTTCTTCAATATTAATTGGTACTAATACTTTTAAGTGGTAACTACTATAACCACTATCTTTAGGTTCTAATATATAGTCTCTTTTTTCCTTAATATATAATATTTTAGAATTAGTTATTTCTTTTACAATATCATAAACATCACTGATAAATGATACAACAATTCTAAAACCAATAACATCATCAACGTTATTAAAAATATTTTCAGTGGTTACTTCTAAATTCTTCTTTTCTAATTTACTATTAATACTCGATTCACTTTTAATCCTTGATTTAATATGTTCAACAGGTAAATATCCACTTTTTCTTTCAAATTCCTTTAGACGAATATGTAATTCTGTTTCTAATATATCTTTAGCATATTCATATTTATAAAATATATTTTTTGACATATTACCCCTCCTTTTGTATTTGTGATAATAACATATTATTAAGAAAATTTCAAATTATTCTTTATTTGAAATAAAAAAACTAGAATTTTACTTCTAGTTTTTAATATTTTTCATTTTAAATTTTCTTGATTGAATAACTAAACATACTATAGTGATAATATTTCCTAATATAGATATTATTAAAATAATTACTACTAATTTATTTGTATTTTCTAATTCTTTACATTTATCAGTAGATTCTGTTTTTTTACTATCTTCTGTTTTTTCATTTTCTACTATATTTTCTTCTTCAACTATTTCTTCATTATTTACATCATCTTCAATTACTGGATTGCCAAGTACATTTATACCAATATTTGCATAATCAGAGTCATATAAAACAGAACTATCTTTTGGATAAAATTTTACTTCTAATTGTCCTTCTCTTGGAACAGCTTTAACTTTAAAAGTTATTTTTACTTCATAAATACCTTCTAAACCAAATTCATTTATAACGTTATATTCTAATAACCCATTGTTTTTTTCAACTATTTTAATTTCTGGTCGAATTGTTTCGCCCTCGATAAAGTTAGGATCATCACAAGTTATATCAACGTATTCTAAATAATTAGTATCATAAATAAATTTACCATCTAAATTTGTTCCTTTTCCCTCTTCAAAAGCAACACCAGTAACAACATATGTTACCGTAGAACCAATACTTACTTCATTCGAATAACTATCCAAAGAAATAGGAATCATATCAGCTTCTGTAAAAAAAGGAATACATAATAATAATAGCAATATAAATAACTTAATTTTTTTCATTTTACAACTATACATTAAATTTATTTATTAAATCTATAAATTCTTTTTTTAGTTCTTCTAATCTTTCTTCTGTTGTTGCTTCAAATCTTGCAGTAATATTTGGTCCTGTATTACTATATCTTACCAAAGCCCAACCATCGTTAAAAGTTGCTCTTACTCCATCAATAGTATTACATTCATAACCTCTTTCTTTACAATAATTAACAATTTGATCAACTACTTTAGCTTTAACATCATCAGGTGAAGTAAATTTTAGTTCTTCCGTTGAATAATAATTAGTTATTCCCTCTAATAATTCACTTGTTTTCTTATCTGTCTTACTAAGAATTTCTAACATTCTAAGACCAGCATATAATCCTGAATCGAACCCTGGCCATCTATCTCTAAAATATACATGTCCTGATAGTTCTCCACCAAATGGTAAATCTTCTTCTCGAACTTTTGCTTTAGTATAAGAATTACCAGTTCTATAGCAAATACAATTACCACCTAGTTTTTTTACCTCATCTTCAATTATTTTAGAGCATTTTACATCATAAAGGAAAGTTTTCTTTTCTACTTTATTGATGATATCTCTAATAATCATAACCATATATTTATCAGTAGCAATGTAATTTCCTTGTTCATCAACTATTCCTAAACGATCTCCATCACCATCAAAACCTAATCCAATGTCAGCTTTTGTTTCTAATACTTTTTCTTTTAACATTTCTAAGTTTTCTTCCACACATGGATCTGGATGATGATTAGGGAATGTTGGATCACTTTCTCCACAAATAATTTCAAAATCAATTGGGAATTCACTATATAAATCTTTTAATATAGTAGTTGCTGTTCCATTACCAGGATCTAATACAACTTTTATTCTACGATTTCCAAAATCAAGACTTTCTTTAAATAACTCAATATATTCTTTTCTTATATCATAATTACTTAATGTTCCTAAGCCATTATCAAATTCTTGTTTAAAGACAAAATCGCGAAACTCTTCAATCATTTCACCTTTAGCATTTCCTCTTTCATCATAAGAAAATTTAAATCCATTATCATCTTTTGGATTATGACTAGCTGTTACCATCATTCCTGCGGGAATGCCTAATTTAATTTGAGCATAATAATACATTGGAGTTGTAACTAGGT
This sequence comes from Bacilli bacterium, assembly GCA_017436345.1. GTDB lineage: Bacteria > Bacillota_I > Bacilli_A > RF39 > UBA660 > RUG11788. The sequence continues at coordinate 105,152 of JAFSDH010000004.1, read as the reverse complement.
CTAAATAGACAACATCCATACCAGAATCTAATATTCCCGTTACTAAGGCTTTGGTAAGTTCTGGATATGAATACCTATTATCATGTCCAACTACACATTTAGTTTGATTAAATTTCTTGATATATGTTCCAAAAGCTTTACCAATTGTATAAGCAACATCTTCATTTAAATCTTTTGGATATACACCTCTAATATCATAACCTCTAAATATATATTTATTTAAATCATTTGTTAATTGCATTTTTTCCCTCCTAAGTTATCGAGCACATATACGAATCTTCTCGATAATTGCTTTCTTGAATAGTAATATTTTTATTGTGTGAATCTAAAAGTGGATTATTTAACAATGTAGGGTCTTCTTTATATTTTAATGTTATTATTTGAGTTTTTGTAGTTTTACCATCAATTGTTGTAATTCCCCTATCTTCACCACTTATACCACTACTATTAATAGTTGATAAATCAACAAACTCTTGAACATCAAGTGTAGTTAAATCTATCGTACTACCTGTTTGCAATGATATTGAATAAACAATTTCTGATGCTTCAGGAACTTCATTATTATAATTTGTTGAAACATCGATTACATACGAATAACCTTCTTGTTCAACGGCCTTACTACATTTTAATTTTTGAATTATTGCTTCTCCAGTATCCCCACCATTACCACTACTTGTATCACGATAAGGATCATAGTTAGGATCGAAGTTTCTTAATAGAATTGGTAGCAATCCTAAAACTAAAAATATTAAAGCACCTAGATAACACAATTGATCTTGAGTATCAGGTTGTTCTTTCTTTTCTTTTGGTTGTTTAGGTTCTTTTTTCTTTTTTTCTTTCTTAGCTACTTCTTCTGTTTTTACTTCTGGCATAGCTTGGTTTATATTGTTTTGATTTTCATTATTTTCCATATATCAACACCCTCTATCTTATTTCATTTTAGCATAATTATGCATAAAAAAAAAGTCTATAAAAGACTTTTGTTTTTTTATTTATTTTCTTCTTTTAAGAAGTCTACTACTTTACGAATTTCCATATCGTATTGGATCATTTCAATTCCACCAAATGCTTTTAAGAATTCGTCCTTTGCCATATTATATTTTTCTGCTAGTTCATCAGCTTGTTTATTAGCTTCTTCTTCACTAACTTCCATTTTTTCTAAGTTAGCAATTTCTTCTAACATTAATCTATATAATACATTTTTATATCCTTCTTTTTCAAGTTGAGCTTTTAAATCAGCTTCTGTTGTTCTAGTTAATTGATAATATAAATCAAGTGATACTCCTTGCATTTGTAGTTGTTGAGAATATCTTCCTAATAATCTTTCTACTTCTTCATCAACCATTTCTTCTGGGATATCAACTTCAACATTTTTAGCAACAGCATCTAATAAGCTATCTACATATCTATTTTCAGCATCTACTTCTTTTTGTGCTTCGATATTAGCTTTAATTTCTTTTTCTAATTCTTCTTTAGAATTAACACCTTCCATAGCTAAATCTTCAAATAATTCTTCATCAAATTCTCTTTGAACTTTTTCTTTAATTTCATTTAATTTAACTTTGAATACTACAGGTGCTCCTTTTAAATTTTCAGCTGGATATTCTTCAGGGAAAGTAACATTAATATCTCTTTCTTCGCCATTTTTCATTCCAACTAATTGTTCTTCAAATCCTGGAATAAATGTATTACTTCCGATTTCTAATTCGTAGTTTTCACCTTTTCCACCGTCAAAAGCTACACCATCTTTAAATCCTTCGAAATCGATAACAGCAATGTTTCCATTTTCAAGTTTTCCTTTTTCTTTAACACGAACTTCTCCATATCTTTCTAAAAGATGAGCCATTTCGTGATCAATTTCTTCTTGAGTAACTTCTACTTTATCTTTTTTAACTTTTAAACCTTTATATTTTTTAATTTCTACAGATGGTTTAGTTATAATAGTAAATGTAAATTCAACACCTTCATCACTAATATTAGTAATATCTACTTTAGGTTGAACTACTGGTACTAATTTAGATTCTTCTAAAGCTTTTACATATGCTACTTGTACAACATTATCTACAGCAGCCATATATAAACTTTCTTTACCAAAGTTCTTTTCGTAAATATTTCTTGGTACTTTTCCTTTTCTAAATCCACTAACTGTTACATCTTTTCTTTTTTCTTCAAATGCAGCATCAACAGCGTCAATCCAATCTTGACCTTCGATTTTAATTACTACATCTTTTTTATTTTCTACTTTTTTATTTGTTTCTTTTTTAGCCATAATATCTCCTCCAACAAGATATATTATATAGTATTTTATATTCTTATACAAGAAAAAAAAGAGGTTTTAACCTCTTTTCATTTTTACTTAATTTCAGTAATTTCTATTTTGTAAACACCATTTGGACTTTCAACTTCAACTATATCCCCAACCTTTTTATTAAGGATTGCTTTAGCAATAGGACTTTCATTTGAAATTTTACTCATAAATGGGTCTGCTTCTTGACTACCAACGATTTTATATTCATCTTCATCGTCATCATCAACATATTTGATAGAAACAGTAGATCCAATACTTACTTTATCAGTATCAATTTTTTCAATTATTTCTACATTTTCTAACATTTTTTCTAATTTTTTGATTCGTCCTTCTAATTCAGCTTGTTCATTTCTAGCTGCATCATAGTCTGCGTTTTCAGATAAATCTCCTAATGCACGAGCTTCTTTTATTGCAGTAATGTTTTCAGGACGTCTAACATTTATTAAATAATCTAACTCATTTTTTAATTCTTCAAGCCCTTCACGAGTTAAATATATTTTTTTATCTGTCATGTTCATGCACCTCTTTTTTCATAATAATACCTTTAACAAGATACTACATTTTTTAAATTTTGTCAAGGAAAAACGCTTTTTATACACTATTTAATATCGATTTCTTGATATTTTGACATAAAATACTCATCTGTCATTCCTGCGATAAAATCAATTACTATTCTTTTATTAGACGTATTATTTCTATAAATATCATTCTTCCAGTTTAAGAATTTAGTATATATATCACTTGAAATATTATTTTCTTCAATATCATTTAAATATTTATTATATAGCATATTAAAACCACGACGATAATATTCTTCTTCTTCTTTTGTATTTGCTTTACTATAAATATATTGATAATTAAAATCTTTTAAGTCTTTAATTGCTTGATATACTTCATCACTCATTTTAATATAGGGTTTTCCATAACTATTATTAATAATATCACTATTAATCGTTGCAATGATATCACGATTATTATCCCCTAAAACTCTTTTTATATTCTCTGGAATTTGATCTCTAGTTAATGCACCTAACATAATAGCATCTTCTATATCCCTACCAATATATGCGATTATATCAGAGATCCTAACAACACATCCTTCTAAAGTCATAGGAATTAGTTTTCTAGATATTTCTGGGTCAGTATATGCTGATTCATATTGTTCAAGGAATTCTTCCTTAGTCTTTTTAACAGGATGATATTCACCACTTACTATTTCTCCATTATGACATAATACAGCATCTAGAACTTGTAAGGTTAAGTTAGATCCTTCACCCTTTTTATTTATATACATATAAGTCCTTACCCCTTGAACATTATGTTTAAAATATTCTCCTAATTCTCTTTGTGATATTTCATCTAGTATTTTTTCTCCTAAATGTCCTAAAGGAGTATGACCAATATCATGTCCTAAAGCAGCTGCTTCAATTAAATCTTCATTTAAATTAAGCATTCGCCCCAATGTTCTTGCAACTTTACTTACTAATTGAACGTGTGTCATTCTTTTAGAAACATGATCATTATCTTTAAAAGAAAATACTTGGGTTTTGTCAGAATATCTTGCATAAGACAAATTATATATTATACGATCTATATCATGCCAATATGGTGGTCGATAATCTTCTTTCATTTCTTTAAAACGAATTGCTTCATTATCACGAGTTGCATACTTACTTAAAGCATCTTGCTTTCTTTGGAGACTTTCTTTAACTTTACTAAAAACTTCTTCATTCATATAATCACCTATACTTTTATACGCATCATAGAATATTCTTCTACTTCAAAAGGAATTTCTACTTCAATATTAATAGTTTCTTCAGGATGGCGCGCAGTATCAATTTCCTTCATATCTTCATTATACATTTTTTCAATTGTAAATGTATATGTATTACCACTAGGAGTAAATACTTCAACGGTATCCCCTATTTTAAAATAATTTCTTTCACTTAGAGTAAGAATTTTTTTATCTTCGTCATACCCTTTTATTAATCCTAGGAAATCTTGATTAGATAATTCTTGTCTTCCAGTATAATATTGGTCAGTATGATCAGCTTTTTTTAATAAATAATGACTACTTGTTTCACGATTAGCAACTCTATCTAATATACGATATTGTTCTTGTAAATATTCCTCATCATTTTTATTTTCATAATAATAATCTATTATTTTACGATATGTACCTATTACAGTAGCAAGATAATAGCTAGAACGCATTCTTCCTTCTACTTTTAAAGATGTTACACCGGCATCAATTAAATCTTTGATATTTCTTGATAAATTTAAATCTTTTGTTGCCATAGTAAACTTTGTATCATCACTATCATCTTCTTGCATATTATATGCAAAACGACATATTTGGGCACAACCTCCACGATTAGAATCACGATTAGTTACATAATTCGATAAACAACATCTTCCACTATAGAATGTACACATAGCTCCATGAACAAAAACTTCAATGTCTGTTTTGGTTTCATCTATTATTTCTTTCATTTCTTTTAAAGATACTTCTCTTGCTAAAACTACTCTTTTAACACCTTGTTCTTTAAAGAATAAAACAGTATCTTTATTAGTTGTTGAATTTTGAGTACTTAAATGTGCTTCAACATTTGGATAATTAGTAACAATATGATTAATGATAAATGGATCACTTATAATAAAAGCATCTATCCCACAATCAACTACTTCTTTTATATATTCTTTTACTCCTTCAATATCTTCATTATGAAAAACGATATTTAAAGTTAAAAAAACTTTTTTGCCTAACTTATGAGCAAAACTACAAGCTTCTTTTATTTCTTCAATTCCAAAGTTACTAGCATTAGCTCTTAAACTATACTTTTTACCACCAAAATATACAGCATCTGCACCATACAATAAATTTATTTTTAATCTTTCTAAGTCACCAGCTGGTGCTAATAATTCTATTTTCTTATTTGTCATTTTTCTTCACCATAAATATTGTTTTTTTGAAGAAGAAATTTGTATAATCACCTATTAAATCTTCTATCTCACCAATAATCCTTTCATTATTAGTATTTTTATATTCAGATATCAACGATACTAGTTCCAATGACTTTTTCTCATCTATTAAATCATTAGAAAATACTACATAATCAACATTACTATCAGTAAGTAGACAACTACCATTAACTATTTGATCATTTAAAAACGTTGTCCCTGTTTTATCCTCTTTTAGACTAAATCTATTATTGTTATCATATATATGACAAATACTTCCATCATATTCTTTGTCTCTATTTTTAAAATAATTAGATAGAAGACTACGTCTAGTATGAGCCATTACGGGATATCCAAAAGCAAAAGCAAATAGTTTCATATCTGTTTTTTGTTTAATTTCATTTATTTCTTCAAGTGTTATTTCTGTTGATAAGAAACCATATTTAACACCCAAATCGTAATAATAATTACATGTATTATAATTTGTTACCATATGAGTTTGGTTCCATACTAAATCAACATTTAATTTATTCTTATTTTTTAAATATACAATAGATAAATCATAATATAAGATTCCATTTATATTTATTTTATCTAGTTCAACTAAACTTTTTTCAACAATATCCATTTCTTCATTAAAGAAGTTCTTGTTCATTGCTACAAATATTTCTATATTTGAATACTTTTCTTTTAATTGTTTTATTTGTTCAATATCTAGTTCTACTTCATAATTAGTTGATAAATCTTTTAAACCAATTATTATTCCTTCACAACCTCGATCAATATAAGCATCTAAATTACTTAAATCATCAGGTATTAGTATTAATTTCATAGTACCACCTCAAATTTACTTTATTATAGCATACAAAAAAAAGATGTTAAATAATAACATCTTTTTATTTTACTTTTTAGTTGATACAGCTACACCATCACCAATTGTATCATAAAATTTAGTTTTATAATCCTCATGTTCTTCTAAAAACTTACGATAGTCTTTTATTTTTCTAACAAGACCTCTTAAATTTCTATTTTTTATTTCAGATTCATCTTTATCTACATAACCATGAAACTTCATATTATCTGTGATAATAAAACCATCTTGAGTTAATCTCTTTTCGAATTTTTCAAAGAATGCTTTATTTTGACCTTTAGCAGCATCAATAAAAATTAAATCAAATTCTTCATCTAATTTTACATCAGCAGCATCTTTAAATAATAATGTAATTCGATCTTCTAAATTAAACTTCTTAACATTTTTTACTGCTTCTAAATATCTAACTTCATCTCTTTCAATACTTGTTATTTTTAGTTTAGGATTTGCAAGGGCCATTGATATAGCTGAAAAGCCAATTGCAGTTCCTATTTCTAAAACATTTTCTACTTGATACTTAATAACAAAAGTTGTTAAAAAGTCAATTCCTTCTTCATGCATTATAGGAACATTATTTTCCTTTGCATACTCTTTTAACTCTTTCATCATTGTGTAGGCATTATCTACCATTATGTTCATGCTCCTTCTTTATTATTATCTTTGCCATTTCCCTTGTTGGATTAATTCTTTTTCTTTTTGTTGATGTTCAGCATAAGTATTAAAGAAATATGTCACACCTTCATTATCTGATAAAAAATATAAATATTTGGTATTAGCTGGACGTACTGCCGCTTCAATAGCAGCTTTACTAGGTAAACCAATTGGTCCGATAGGTAAAGTCGAAATTTGATATGTATTATATGGATTTCTATTATTTACCATTTCACTATTAGCAATCCCAACCTCATTAAAATCAAGACCCATACCATAATATGTAGTAGCGCAACTTTGAAGTTTCATATTTAAATTTAATCGATTATAGAAAACAGATGCTATATTTTTAAAATCTTTAGTCTTTCCTTCTTTTTCAACAACAGAGGCCATTGTCATAATTTGATGTACTGAATAATTAGATTTTTCTACTTCTGTTTTATATTCAGCTAAGACTTTTTCTGTTTGATCTAACATCTTTTTAAATATATCTTTTGTATCTACATTTTGATTTGAAAAAATATAGGTATCTGGGAATAAGTATCCTTCTAAACCATAGTATATTTCTTTATTTTTTATATCTTCTGTTAGAAACCAATATTTGCTTATTAATTCATCTAAATATTTTTCATCATTTACCAATGCAATTATATCTTCATATTTATTAGTTGTATTTTGACTTATAGTAGTAGCGACATTTCGAATATTAATGCCTTCCTTAAAAGTAATCGATATTTCATTAGGATTATAATTATTTCCTTCTCTTAAGACTTCTATTATTTCAGCTAAATCCATATCTTTAGATAAAGAATATGTTGTTGCTTTCATATCATTAATATTATACAACTTACTATAAATATAAAAGAAATCAGCATTTCTAATTAGTTCTTTTTCTTCTAATATCTCACCTATTTTTTTTACAGATGATCCTGCAGGAATAACTACTTCAATTAGCGTAGAATCGTTTTTATCGACTGCTTTAATATTATAGTTATATAAACTGCATACAATTATAATTAAAATAGTAAGAATAATTAAAAGAACCAAAGCAATGTTTCTTAATATTTTCATACTACTAACAAATAACGAGCATTTTTATTGCCCGTTAGCTCCTTCTGGATTAGTTGTTTTTTTTCTGATTTCTTCTTGTAGTGTATTAAGAATAGTTTCAATAATTTTCCATTCTTGTTCTGTTTCGATTGGTTCTAGTTTAGGACTTTCTTGTTTTGGATCATAAATTGATGCAAAAACTTGAATATTTCCTGCTTCATCCTTTGTGTTATCAGTATATACGATATAACTTTTATTTGTTTCTTCTGAATCAAATGTGAATAAAATATCGCATACGATTTCTCTTCCTTCTTCATTAATTACTTTGAATGTGTTATTTTCCATAATTTTTTCTCCTTTATTTATTCTTATCTAAGTATGATTGCAATATTATAGTTGCAGCCATACTGTCTATAACTTTTTTTCTTTTTTTTCTAGATGTGTCATTATGAATCAAAATATTTTCTGCTTGTTTTGTCGTAAGTCTTTCATCTTCCAAAAAAACAGGCAAACTAAATTTCTTTTCTAACATATCTTTAAATTGAAATGATAATTCTCCTTTAGGTCCGATTGTATTATTCATATTTTTAGGCAGACCTAAAACAATAGCTTCAATTTTCTTTTCTTTTATTACTTCTTCAACGTCATTTAGTAATCGTTCATACTCTTCATTATGTCTTACTATTTTATAGCTAGATGCAAAGATTCCTAACGGATCACTAAGAGACATTCCTAAAGTTCTACTCCCTAAATCTAATCCTAAATAACGCATTAGTTTTGTTTCATGTAGTCTTTTAACAACACTTCAACAATCTTATTTCTCTCTAAATTAGTTATTCTTTTACGAGCTTCTTTATGTGATGAAATATATCCTGGATCACCACTCATAATATAACCAATTAATTGATTAATAGGATTGTATCCCCTTTCTTCTAAGGCATCATAAACGTCTTTTAGAGTTTCTTTAATCATTTTATCTTCAAACTCATCAACGTTATATAAAGTAGTTGTGCTATCATTCATATCAAATCACCTCAACTATCATCTCATTTACATTTTAACATTTATTTTTACTTATATCAATAAAATAAAATAAAAAAAGCTATTTCTAGCTTTTAAAATGTTTTATTTAGCATTAAATAAATTAAAAAGGCAATTATGACTAACGTGATTATACAACCATTAATTTTATCACTCGTTGTACTTTTATGTTTTATTCCTAAAGCCATTGTTGATGTTACCCCACCAATTAAACCACCAATATGTGCAAGATTATCAATACCAGGTGACATAAAGCCAATAAGTAAGTTAATTACTATTAATGGAATTATTTGACTTCTCATAACACCACCTAAATAAACACGATAATGATATCCAAAATATAATAATGCTCCTAAAAGTCCAAAAATAGCACCACTAGCACCAACACCAGCATAGTTTCCACTATGAAGAGCAACTGATAATAAACTTCCTATAAAACCACTTATTAAATAAACGCTTAAATATTTTGCTTTTCCTAAAAATCCTTCTAATTGACGACCAATTACATATAAAGCATACATATTAAATGCTATATGCATAATATTGGCATGTAGAAACATTCCTGTAAACAAACGATAGAATTGACCATATTCAGCAATACCTATATTCCATACAGCAAAATACGATATAATATTTTGATTAAACATTTGTAAAAAGAAAACTAAAATATTTATCCCAATTAAGATATTTGTTATTATTGGTTTTTTAGGTGTAAATACATCATTAACAATAGCTGCATCTTTTTTATTTTTTCTATTTATATCAGAAGTTATTTTCATAAATAATTTTACCCCTTCTTCACTAAATTTTAATTTTTTTACAATATCTGGGAAAACTTCTTTTACAAAATCATATTTTTTTATATCCTCTGTTTCATATAAATAAATAGAATCTATATCATCTTTTTCATCCAATTTAACATTATCACCTAAATCAGTGAAAATACTTAATACTTTCATATCAAAACAAAATGTTTTTTTCTTTATCTTTTTAACAACTCTTCTTGTTTTAAATGTATCAAACTCAAGTTGTTCTTTATTATGAACATGTCCTGAAACAATTCGAACTATTTTATATTCTCCTTGTAAATTTTCAAGCCAAATTTCATCCTCTGCCCCTTGAAGAATAATTGGATTATAGTTTTCTTCTGTAATGAAGTAATGTAACAATTTCATAGCTATTTCATTTTTTCTATCAAGCATTTCATCCATACTATCCCTCCTATACATAAATATAATATATCAAAAAAACTAAAATTACACTAGTAATTTTTAGTTTTCTTTATTTTTTAAATAATCTTTAAATTCTTGTGGTATATCACTTTCAAAATATATTTCTTTTTTTGTTATTGGATGCGTAAATCTAATACTCTTCGAATGAAGCATTTGTCCAAAAGGTGTTGTCTTTTTACCTCTTCCGTAAACAGGATCATTACAAATTGGAAAACCAATATAATTCATATGAACCCTTATTTGATGTGTTCGACCTGTTTCTAATTTACATTCAATTAAAGTAGCATCCTTAAAACGCTTAAGAACTCTAAAATGAGTAACTGCTTCTTTACTATTTTCATCAGTTACTTTCATTTTTTGACGGTTATTAGGATCTCTTCCAATTGGTGCATCGATAGTTCCTGTTTCATGTTTAATAACACCATCAACCAATGCAACATATATTCTTTCAACAAACTTATTTTTTATCATTTCACCTAATAATTCATGTGTCTTATCGTCTTTAGCAACAACAAGTAGTCCACTTGTATCTTTATCAATGCGATGAACTATTCCTGGTCTTATTTTATCGTTTGATAAGTTAAATTTACCCATTAAAGCATTTACTAAAGTTCCAGAATAATTACCTGGTGCAGGATGAACGACCATTCCACTAGCTTTATTAACAATTAGTAAATATTCATCTTCATATACAATATCTAATGGTATATTTTCTGCTTCTATATTTATTTCAAAATCCAAATCATCTTTTACCTCTATTGAGTCATCTAATTTAACTTTATAATTATTACTAATTACTTTATCATTAACTATTACTTTTTCTTCTTTAATTAATTTTTGTACCTTACTACGACTAATATCTAATTCTTCTGTTAGATATTGGTCAATTCTTATGTTTTCTTTTTCGCTCTTTATTAACATGTATTTCACCTCTTACAACATCAATAATCATTAAAATAATTCCTATTACAATCAAAATATCAGCTATGTTAAATACTGGATAATCATATCCTAGTATGTAGAAATTAAGAAAATCTGTTACATAACCATTCATAACTCTATCAATTAAATTACCAATAATACCTGCAAATAATAAACCATAATATGTAATTGATAATTTAGTTATATTCTTTTCACTTTTTAAGAAAAAATATAATAATATCATGACAAAAATACTTATTATTGCCAAAAATATAACATTACCAGAAAATATCCCCCAAGCTCCACCAGTATTTTCAACATTTGTTATATAAAAGAAATTATTTATTATTTCAATTCCTTTTCCAGGAATAACATTAAATCCATTATATTCTCCACCTATTTCTAGTAATTCTAAAAGGCAAGTACAAGGAGCTTTAATACATACTAGACCACACAATATATCACTAAAAATATTTCTTATAAAAAATTTACTTATTTGATCTAATAATACACCAATAAAAGTTATTATTAATATATATATTGATGTTTTCCTCTTTTTATTTTTTTCCATATCATCACCAACACACATATTTTATCAAAAAAGACAGTTTTTGTAAATTAACCTAAAGTAATATCAATAAGAATTACATCTTCACCTATTTTCTTAATATTTTTCCACTCTATTTCACTATAATTATTTTTTCCAGAAAATAATCCCTTTTTATTTGGTTCAATTATTAAAGATGTTATACCACCTTTTTCTGAATCAATTTTTACATCAATTATATTTCCTACATTTTTACCATCTAAAATATTTATTAACGTTTTATTTTGAAGTTCTGATAAAAGCATATATTCACCCATTTAATTATATTAAAAAAAGATGAACTTAATTCATCTTATAATACTTCAATACTATTAATTATATCTAATACATTTTCTTCATATAAATCAAAATATTTATTTTCATTTACATAAGATATTAATACTAGTTTATTATTTGAAACAATATAGTTTAAATCAATTTGATTTTTACCATCATCATACAAGAAATCATTTACTTCATACTTATCTACTTCATATTTTCCATAATAATTACTGAAATAATCTTCATTTTCTTCTTCGAATTTTTTTAATGCTGTACTAATAATAAAACCATTATCTCTTTTTAATATTTCATCATCTAACTCTGTAATTACAATATTAATTTCTCCGCTTTTATTGTCTCTTCCAAGTAATATTTTATTATCATTTTCTTCTTCAATAACATAGTCATCAGTGTATTCAAATTTAATATATTTATTTTGATATTTCTTAGTTTCAACTTGGTCTTTTTTAAAGAAAATAAAATAGCATAAAATTAAATCTAATATAATAAATAATAAAAAGATACTGCTAACTATAATGTAAGTTTTTTTCTTTTTCGTCATAATCTATAACCCCTTTACTATTAAAGTAATACAGTCCCATTTTACTAAGAATTTAATAGAAATGTTTTCTTTAACATATTCTCCTTCTTGTTCTTCATATCCAGAATTAGTTAGTTTGTCTTGATATGATTTTGCAATATCATCTAGAGTTTGTTCTTCATTTAAATCAATATAGTATCTAGCACTAATATAATCATCTACTTCATATCCTCTGATAATAATTGCTTTTTCTTCTTTTTCTAAATCAATAATATTTGTTAATTTTTTATATTTTTCTTCACTTATTTTATTTTCTATTGTTTCAGGTTTAGGATATGTATAATATCCTAAATTAAATGATTCTGTTGGCAGATGTGACAATATATTTTCTAAACCATCGCTTCCAATTTCATCTAAATCAACACCTAATTCACCAAATACATACGAAGTTTGAGACTTAAAATCCATTCCTAATAATAAAGACCCTGTAACAAAGACTAAAAAAACTCCCATTATTTTCATTTTAAAATCCATGTTCTTTCCTCCTATTATATTATCTTATGAATAAGTTTTTTTGACTAGTCTTTTTTGGATTTTTTTTAATAGTTTACAAAAAAAGAGAAATTAATTTCTCTTTTTCGAATAAGCCCCTTTTTCATTATAAGAATGATTATTTTGAGGAATATTTTGTGATAATAAGAAATTCTTTTCTCTTTCTAAAAAAATTAATTTTTCTTCATTAGTCATTTCTGAGTATGCTTTAATTCGGGATTGTTCTTCAATAACTTTAGCATTTTTGTTTTTATTTTTTTCTTGTTTTAAAATGTTTTGTTCTTTTTCAATAAAAAGTTCTTCTTGTGTTTTCTTACGTATTGTATTTTTAGATAATCCAGCTTCTAGTATCTCATCATAAGTAGTACTTGAAAAGAATATAAATCCACTAAATGCAATATTTAAAATTGGAATAGCTAATACTATAGCCATTTCCAAAGCAGATTTTATTTTTTCTATTGTCGACTCATCTTTAGTAGTATCAACATATCCTTCACGATCTAATCTTTTATTTATAGCTGCTTCAGTAATTCCTACTAATAAGTAACTAGCTAAAGTTGTAGCAGCGTATATACCTAATATTATTCCCATTATTCGCACCTATTTTCTTTTTGTAAATGCGCCTCTATCATTATATGATTTAGATTCGCTACCAGTACTTTGTTCTCTTAATAAACGTTTTTTCTCGTCTTCTAATAAAGCTAATTTTTCTTCATTTGATAAATCACTATATTTTTTAGGATTATTCATTTCTTTTGTTTGTAAATCAATATCTACATTTTCTGATTCTTCGTTATTTTTTACAATTTTTCCATCTCTAACAAAATCAGTCATTACTTTTTTATATACTTCGTCAAACTTAAATAATAAAACATAACCAACTAAAAAATTTAATCCTGGAGTTAACATATAAAAAGCCGTACGAGTGTTATCTAATAATTTTTCGGATTTTGTTTTTTCTTTTTGAATCATTTTATAACCATCATTTTTTAATTTTTCAGCAAATGCTACAACACCAATTCCTGTCATTATCCAACTACTTATTGTTGTTGCAATATATAAAGTCGCTAACATATAACATCTCCCTTTCGTTCTTTTTATATTAACTTATCTTTTATTTAAAAGCAACAAAAAAAATTAGTAATTTCTTACTAATTTTTTATATTATTATTTTTGCATTGGATGAGTTGGACCATTTTTAGGATCTTTAAACATTTCTCCAACAGTTGTTGCTAAAGCAGCTACATTTTGTAAATCAGATGGAATAATAATCTTAGTTGATTGACCATTTGCTACATTAGCTAATGCTTCAAAGCTTTTTAGTGCTAAAACAGATTTGTCAGCTTTTGCTTCTCTTAATAATCTGATACCTTCAGCTTCAGCTTGTCTAACTTTAAGTAATGCTTCTGCTTCCCCTTCAGCAACTCTGATTTGAGTTTCTCTACTTGCTTCAGCTCTTAAGATAGCACTTTCTTTTTCCCCTTCAGCGATAAGGATACTTGATTTCTTTTCCCCTTCAGCTTGAAGAATTTTTTCACGTCTTTCACGTTCTGCACGCATTTGTTTTTCCATTGCTTCTTGAATGTCTCTTGGTGGAATAATATTTTTAACTTCAACACGATTTACTTTAATTCCCCAAGGGTCTGTTGCTTCGTCTAAGATAGAACGCATTTTTGCATTAATAATATCTCTTGATGTTAAAGTTTGGTCTAATTCTAATTCCCCAATAATATTACGAAGTGTTGTTGCTGTTAAATTTTCAATAGCTGTTAATGGATTTTCAACACCATATGTATATAGTTTTGGATCAGTAATTTGGAAATAAACTACTGTATCAATTTGCATTGTAACGTTATCTTTTGTGATAACTGGTTGTGGAACGAAATCTCTAACAATTTCCTTTAATGTAACTCTATTAGCTACACGATCGAAGAATGGTAATCTTATATGAACACCATTTCCCCATGTTTCATAATATGAACCTAAACGTTCAATAACATATGCTTCTGCTTGTGAAACAATTCTTACACAAGCTGCAACAAAAGCAACAATAATTACTAATAAAATAAATAAAAAACTACCCATTTTTATACCTCCTCAACGATAAGTTTTACTCCTTCAATTTTAATTATTCTCACACTTTTTCCCTTTTCTACAGTTTTACCGTTAACTTCAACAGCAGTCCAACGTTTACCATCTACTTTAACTTCCCCTGGATCATATTTAGATATTTTGTCTGTAACAATACCTTCCA
The DNA here is from genome assembly GCA_017436345.1 of Bacilli bacterium. Taxonomy (GTDB): domain Bacteria; phylum Bacillota_I; class Bacilli_A; order RF39; family UBA660; genus RUG11788. The sequence continues at coordinate 89,902 of JAFSDH010000004.1, read as the reverse complement.
TTCCTTCAACACGATCTAAATTTGTTTTTTGTTTATGTAGATTTAACTTTTCTGTTAACATTTTTCTTGTTGTAACTAGTAAAATAAATCCAAGTATAACAAATACACCGAATTGTACTAGGAAAGGTACATTAAAGAAAGATAATATCAATGAAACTAATCCAGAAGCAACGAACCAAACGGTTACTAAGTTTACAGTAATCATTTCAATAAAACTTAGACTTAGGATAATTATTAACCAAAAAAATTCCAATTGCATTTCTATCTTTTACCTCCTATTTAAATTATAACCTTTGGTTATCAAAAATACAAGAGACACTATTATAATATTCATATTTTTTTTATTTAGTATTTTTTATTTAGATAAATAAAAAAACACATCCTTATAATATGTGTTTTTTATTTTTCTTCTATCTCAACTTCTAATCCAAAGAAGTTACCTAAAGTATTTTCTAAAGTGGTTGTTGTGCTTTCTTTTATATTAGTATCATGTCTTTCATCAAAATCTTCTATTTGAGAATCTAAATCTTGTCCAAATAATACTGAAATTGTTGCAAATATTAATAAATATGCAAATGCTCTTTTCATATTATTCCCCCTAAGCAGGCTTATTATATCATACTTTTAAAAAAAAGAAAAGAACAAAATAAAAACCTAGATTTCTCTAGGTTTAATATCATATGGTGACCAGTACGGGATTCGGACCCGTGAATGCTGCCGTGAAAGGGCAGTGTGTTAAGCCGCTTCACCAACTGGCCATAAATGGCGCCTCAACTAGGACTTGAACCTAGGACCCCTTGATTAACAGTCAAGTGCTCTAACCAACTGAGCTATTGAGGCATTAAATGGTGGGCCTGGGGGGACTTGAACCTCCGACCTCACGCTTATCAGGCGTGCGCTCTAACCACCTGAGCTACAAGCCCATTTACTTGCTTCAAGTACGTTTTAAAATCAGCCGTACTTCTACATTCTATAATAAATATTAGAATAATGCAAGCATTTTTTTTATTTTTTTATCTGAATACTTTTTTCAAAGTAATTCATGACTCGTTTTTAATAATAACACACGAAAAAACAAATATCAAGCCCAATTATTTATTTTTTAATCCTTATTAAATATTTTCCCTAAGAATTGATCTTTATCATTGCCATTAAAATAATCTTTCATAAGAGTTCTCTTCTTACCTTCAAACTTAACATCAGTAATAACAATTTCAAAATCATTACAAGATACTCCTAATCCATCTTTATAAACCTTACCTACTTCACCATTTTCCTTTTCAGTATAAAATTCGTTTTTTACATAGGCATTATATATTTTTACTATTTTACCATCTAAAGTTGAATATGCTCCTGGAAATGGTGATAGCGCTCTTATATGATTATAAATATCTTTAGCATTTTGATTAAAATCAATTTTTTCATCTTCCCTTGAAATTATTGGTGCATATGTTGCTTCTTCATCATTTTGTTTAATAGAAGCGTTAGTACCACTTATAATACTTGGAATTGTTTCTAATAATAATTCTTTTCCACACAACGAAAGTTTATCATGAACATCTTCTAAATTATCACTTTCAAGAATAGGAACTTCTCTCATACTAATGATATTACCTGTATCCATATGTTCATCCATATACATAATTGTAATTCCAGTTTTATCATCACCATTCATTATAGCTCTTTGCATTGGAGCTCCACCTCTATATTTTGGTAAAAGAGATGCATGAACATTAATACATCCATATTTTGGATATTCTAATATTTCTTTAGGAATAATTTGTCCATATGCGCATGTAACAATTAAGTCTGGTTTTCTTTTTAGTACTTCTTCATATTCCTTTCTTATTTTTTGTGGTTGAATTACTATAACACCATTTTTTATCGCACATTCTTTGATAGGAGATGCTTTTAATTCTTTATGACGCCCAACTTCTTTATCAGGTTGTGTAACTACTCCTACAACATTATAATTTTCTATCAAACTTTCTAATATTGGAACACAAAATTCAGGTGTTCCCATAAATAATACACTTATATTTTTCATAAAATCACCAAATTCATTATACAATACATTTTTATTAATTACTATTCTTTTTAAATTCAATATGATAATCTAATGCGTCTAATATTTTTATAAGTGTAGATAGTTGTGGAGAATTCTTTCTTTTTTCTATTTTAGCTAAAGTTGGTTGTTTAAAATTAATTATTTGACATAATTCTTTTTGGGATAAATTATTTTCTTTTCGTAATCTAGCTAATTCTTCTATTAATTCCATTTCTATATCTAATATTCCTTTTTCTTTTTCCTGATAAGAGTTTAATTCTTCTATTAAATAATATTCAAGATCTATTCTTTCTTGTTCTTTTTTTATATACTCATTCATTTATATCACCATTTTTAAAATAGCATATTTGCTATTTTAAAATCAATAAAAAAAAGTACTAATTATGATTAATACTTATTTTCTTTTTATTTTTTGTTTTCCAAGATTATTTTCTTCAAAAGTTTGAGCCATTTCTTTTATTTCATCTTGCTTTTCTTTTGTAGTTCTACTTTCTAATATTTCCTTTACAAATTCTTTAGATACTACAAATGGTTTTTTATTTGCTTTACTAAATATTTTAAACATTATTTATACCCCAATTTCTTTAATACATACCATGTAAATGGTGAAGTTATTTCTTCTGTTAAGTCTTTTATCTCGATCCAACTTGCTCCTAATGAATCTAATCCATCAGCATCTTTTTTTAATTCTTTTTGTTTTAAGGTTACCTTAAACAATATTCCAATATGATGTAAATCTTCTATTAGATTTTCTTTCATTTGCCATTTAATATTTACAGCATGTACATCAAATAATTCTTCATTTTGAACTTCACAACCAATTTCTTCCATACATTCACGATGAAGTGTTTCTTTTGGTGTTTCTGCATGATCCATTCCTCCACCTGGCAAATCGTATTTCCCTTTATAACCTCCTCCGGCTTTCTTAACTAGAGCCATCTTGTCATCTTCTATAATGATTGCATAACATCCAATTCTTTTTTGAATAATAGTTTCCATAAGACCTCCTAAAGTTATTTTATTATAACATAAAAAGAAATACTAAAAAGTATTTCTTTTATTTTAATTATTTTTTAACAACTCTAACTTTTCTTTTTCTTCAGCTAATTTTTTACGATCAAGTTCTACAATATTAGCTGGAGCTTTATTTACATAGTTTTCATTACTTAAAAGTTTTTCACGTCTTGCGATAGATTCTTCTAATTTCTTAATTTCTTCTTCTTTTTTAGAATCATCTTCTTTATTTCCTTCATAAAAATATGTAATATCAATATTTTTAGATTTATAATTAACACTTAATAAATTACTATTTTCTTCTTGAAGTAAATTTTCGTCTTTAATCTTTAATTGTGATGCATAAATATTTTTGATATCATCTTTTACTTCTACTTTAACTTTAGCTTCTTTAGTTATAGAGTTAGTTGCTTTTAAATTACGAATAGCTACTATATCTTCTAAGATTTTATCTAATTGTTCTTTTTCTTCTTTAAAGATTAAATCTTTTTCAACAATCGGATAACTACTAATTACAATAGATTCTGTTTCTGTTATAGGTAGTTTTTGATATATTTCTTCTGTTACATATGGCATAAATGGATGTAACATTTTTAAAATTGCTGTTAATGTTTTTAATAGTACACTCTTAGTAGTATTATTCATATTTGTTTTAGCAAGTTCAATATAACTACTACAGAAATCTTCCCAAATAAAGTTATATAAAGTATTACCTACATTATGGAAATCATACGAATCCATATTTCGTCTTACTTCTTCAATAGTTTCATTTAATTTAGTTAGAATCCATTTATCTGTTAGAGATAAATCATTTAATGTATATGTATCTTTATTCAAATCTTCAATATTCATTAACACGAAACGTGATGCATTCCATAATTTATTAATAAAGTTCCATGTTGATTTAACCTTTTCTTCATCATATCTTAAATCCATTCCTGGTGCAGTATTAGTTGTTAAGAAGAATCTTAAAGAATCTGCTCCACATTCATCAATGACATCCATTGGATCAATTCCATTTCCTAAGGATTTAGACATTTTTCTTCCTTCTTTGTCACGAATTAATCCATGTATTAAACAATCTTTAAATGGACGTTTATTAGTAAACTCTAATCCTTGGAAAGTCATTCTATTAACCCAGAAAGGAATAATGTCATATCCTGTTACTAAACAGTTATTTGGATAGTATCTTTGTAAATCATCAGTATTTTCTGGCCAACCTAATGTCGAGAATGGCCATAAAGCAGAACTAAACCAAGTATCTAGTACATCTTCATCTTGTACCCATCCTTCACCTGTTGGAGCTTCCATTCCTACATATACTTCATCATTTCTATACCAAGCAGGAATTCTATGCCCCCACCAAAGTTGACGAGAAATACACCAGTCATAAGTTATTTCCATCCAGTGATTCATTGTTTTTTCATAACGTTCTGGTACAAAGTTAACTTTAGTATCTTTATCTTTTTGGTTTTCAAGTACATGATCTGCTAAAGGTCTCATTTTTACAAACCATTGTTTTGATAAATATGGTTCAACAACAGCATCACTTCTTTCACTATGACCTACGCTGTGAACCATTGGTTCAATTTTAATTAATAGATTAGCTTCTTCTAAATCTTTAATTAATTCTTTACGACATTCTTCACGAGATAAACCATTATATTTACCTGCATTTTCATTCATAGTAGCATCTGGATTAATAACTACTACTCTTTCTAAATTGTGACGATTACCTACTTCAAAATCGTTAGGATCATGAGCTGGAGTTATTTTAACTACCCCTGTACCAAATTCTGGATCAGCATGCATGTCTCCAACAATTGGAATTAATTTATTAACTACTGGTAGAATTACGTTTTTACCAATTAAATCTTTATATCTATCATCTTTTGGGTTAACAGCAACAGCAGTATCTCCAAATAGAGTTTCAGGACGAGTTGTTGCTACTTCTAGGAACCTATCTTCTCCTTCAATAAAATATTTTAAATGATAGAAAGCACCTTCATCTTCTTTATAAATAACTTCTTCATTAGATAAAGCAGTCATTTGAACTGGATCCCAGTTAATAATTCTTTCTCCACGATAAATTAAACCTTTGTTATATAAATCTACAAATACTTTTCTAACAGCATGATTTAACCCTTCATCAAGAGTAAATCTCTCTCTTGTATAATCTAAAGATAAACCTAGTTTAGCCCATTGTTCATGAATAGTTTTAGCGTATTCATGTTTCCAATTCCATGCTTGTTCTAACCATTCTTCACGGTTCATTTCTCTTGGTTTAATTCCCATTTCTTTTAATCTCTTATCTACTTTAGCTTGAGTAGCAATACCAGCATGGTCCATTCCTGATAACCATAATGTATCATATCCATCCATTCTTTTATAACGAATAATAATATCTTGTAATGTTGTATCCCAAGCATGTCCTAAATGTAATTTTCCTGTTACATTTGGAGGTGGTATTACTATACAGTATGGTTCTTTACTTTTATCTTTACCAGCAGTAAAAAAATCTTTTTCAAGCCAGTATTTATATTTATTTTCTTCTACTTGTTTATGATTATATTTTGTATCTAACATATTAACTCTCCTCTATATTCAAATATTTATATATTTCTAATTTAACTTTTTCAAAAACTTCTTTTACTTCTTCTTCATCACTAACATTTATACTATTGATATAATCTTGATAATATCTTGTTTCTTTTAATACTTCTTTACTTTCTTCATAATTTAAATCAAAAGTAAATGCCATTTGGCAAATTAGTGAATCACTTTTATTTTTTATATCTTTTTTATTTATTGATTTATGATTATAAAACTCATTTAAGACTTTTTGACTTGGCATTACCAAGAAATTGTTTTCAAAGAATTTGACCATGACTCGATAAATATCTATTTTATCAGCATCTCTTATTAATTTAACTTGAAGTTCTTCTTCACTACTTAATTCTTCATTAACTTCTAATTTATTATGGTGACGGACAGCTTTTTCTATTATTTGATAATACTTTTCATCAATAGAAAACTTCTTTATATATTCTTCTTTTATAAGTAAGTCCGCCCCATATTCAGCATGATCTAATAAATCATCACGATAAGTACTTGTCCTTCTTAATTGTTCAAATCTTCCTAAATCATGAAAGTATGCGATTGCTTTTGCTAAAGAAGTTTGTTCTTCTGATAAATTTAGTTTTTTACAGATTTTTTCCATTATGTTTACAACTTCAAAAGTATGTTCATACTTTAAAAAGATATCTTTATTATCCATATCAAAGTTTTTTACATATTCTTTAAATTCTTTATCAATTATATTTATATCGATTGTCATGTTATCACCTCTTAAATAATAAAAAAAGATCATCCATCCATAAGGACGAATGATCGTGGTACCACCTTAATTTATATATAATTAAATAATAAATATTTATTTATATATCTCTATGTCTTAACGCGACTTACGAAATTATTTACTTTGGTTCAATAATTTGGCTCCATTGCTACCTTCATATATATTTATTATTAGTTTCCACCACACACTAACTCTCTATAAATATCTATATATTACTCCTCAACTTCATTGCCTATGCGATTAATTATATGACATTTTTTTGTTTTTGTAAAGTTATTACTTAGTTAAAACATATGGAGAAGCATTTGTTCCTTTACCGCTTGATATTTTTACAGAACTATCTAAGTGTAATACTATTACAGTTGCATTACTAGAAGATATAGTAGATGTATTACTTGTACCTTGATTTGTAATAACATTAATAGTTGAACTATACGCTTGTCCAGTTCCATCATTTTCTTGATTTGGATTTAATGTCCAATATGAACTTGTTACACCACTAATCTTCGTTGTAAATAAATCTCCAATTTGAGGAAGTCCGATTTTAATAGCACTATTAAGTTTTGTTAAACATTTAGAAGAACGATAAACTGCAGGGTCTCCATTAATAGTATCTAAACAAAAATCTCCTGTTGTTGCATAACTTTTTTCAGTTGTTAAAGTATTTTCTAAATTCTTATTTAAATCAGAAGCTTCATAAGCAAAATGATCGTTATCAAAACTATATGTCCCTATTGAAGTTGTTCCAATTATTTTAGTTGTATTATCAACTACTGAAATAATACGATACTTTTTGCCATTTAATTGAACGTATTCTCCACTAAAGCGAGTATTAATATATTCACCTTGTTTACCTACAGCATTAGCTGAATTATCAATTATATAAGGATCATTCATAGTTCCAGTACCACTATGTACTAAAACATCTGATGCAATAACAATTGCTGGTCTTATAGGTTGAATATTTGTTACTGATGTTTGAGATACACTACTTGCAGCAGTAATATATCCACCATCAGTCATTAACCATGTTCCATCAGCACTATACCAATCTTTTATTCTTCCATATTCGTATGTATTTATTAAACCTACTTTATTTTTTTTGTAACTATTTGTATTACTTTTATTAGTATTTATATCAGTATTAGCAGTTGCATTCCAACTATAACTTGTTAAGAATGTTGGGGCATCTTTTAATGAGTTTAAGAAATCATTATTTAGCCAAGTTTCAACATCACTTCCTGAATATGTTGTTGTACCTGTACTATTATAATAAATACTGGTGATTGGGTTTTCAGTAACTATTTTTACTGTTTCTGTTGTATTATTATAACTTACTATTCTCCACATCTTACCAGAATACCAAATATAGTTATTTCCACTTGTAATATAAGTTTCTTTAGACCCTGTTGGAGTATTTATCCCTAAAGATGCATCACTATCTAATTTCATTTTTATATTATTTTCTTCTAACATTTGATAAGCAGTACATGTATCTTTATCATTATTTTCCGAACCAGTATTATATTCTTCTTTAGTTCCTCGTTTACAAATCAACTGAAAGTTAACCTTAATACTTCCCTTATTGTTTCTTATTTTAATTTTTCCATCACCTGTTGTACAAGTAACTTCAGTATCGTTAAATTCTTGAACATATCCATCATTTATAAGAGTATTTAAATCTACCTCTGCACACCCAACATATTTACTAGAACCAATTTTATCTTTTACTTTACTAGCATATAATTCTGCAGCTTCTCTAACTAATTTATTATAATTATCATATTCTTGGTTATTATTATTATGGATCATTCTAGACATTGTTGGGATAGCTACAATTAATATTAACCCTATAATAACAATAACACCTAGTATTTCTATTAATGTAAATCCTTTTTTATTTATTCTTAAATTCACATTTATCACCAACCCTATTATCATAAATTAATTATATCATTGTAAGTTGTAAAGAACAATTAGATTTTTAACTATTTTTAATTATTATACATAGAATATTTTAGGTGATACTATGCACAAAAAAAATAAACATAATTTCTTTTGTAATTGTAATTTATGCAAAACAAAAAGAAGACATTCTCTTTGGTATCTTCTTTTACTTTTAAATCTATTTGTTATTATCTTATATCAAGCAATACTTTTAATTTTTATTACTACTAAAGTTAATGCGATTATTCTTTTTTTGCTATTATGTATTTTATTATCATGTATTTACTTCATTATCTTTTAATAATAAGGAATAAGTACTAGTTAAATAATTAATCATATATGTTATATTATAAATATTTTTCATTTCACTTTCTTCAAATATTATTTTATCTGGTAATAGTAACTCAATATGTAATAAGTATAATTCATCTTCAGTAATTTTAATGTTATTAAAATATAGTTTTATTAATTCTTTAAAATTTATTTTATTAAACTCTTTTTTATAAAAATTTATAAAATCATATATAGGTATTTCATGTTTTGATTTTTCCCAACTTATTAAATAAGATATATCATTTTGAATTAAATGATCTATTTCTAAATTATTATGAATTAAAGAATTTCTTATATTAGTTTTAGTTTTGGAAATATGGTACCATTTATCAAGATAAATATTAACTTTATCTAAACAAATGTATATTATAGATATATTTTTTAGTAAAAATAGTTCAGCTGGTTTGGGATAATCTTTTTCTTCAATTATAAATCGTAAATAATCATAATAATCATTTAATTCTTTTATTTTAATTTTTTTATATTCATAAATATCTTTTATTTCTTCTAAAGATATATCTTTATAATAAGCTGTCTTAGCGTGTAGTTTAGACATTAAATTAATTATACTCAATGCTTTTTCATTATCTTCTACACTTATATCATCCAGATATGGATAAATATTATATTCATCTATTTCGAAAATTGGATTTATATAATTATCATAACCATTCTTATTTAAGTAATTATATATATCATTATTATTTTTTCTTTTAATTATATAATTACCTTTATCAGTTTCTATATATTTTATATTATTATACAAAGTATATTTAGTTATATTACAATTTAATTGTTTTTTTAATTTATTTATCGTTTTCATCTTTAGTACATGGAATTATTATTTTAGTACCTATTTTAATATTTGATAAGTCATTATATTCATCTAATATTTCTCTTGTCGTTTTATATTTAGAAATAATATTTTCGATTTGATCTCCTTCACGAATTATATATACTGAATACGTTGAAAAAGTTTCTTCTGTATCTTTAAATACTTCAAATAAAGATCCAACATTTGGTTTAATATTTTCTGTTACTTCAAGTTCTTTTACCGGTGAAGTTTCTTTAAATAGATTTTGAGTATCAGTACTTGTTATTAATTCATTTATTTCTTTTTTCTCTTCTTCTGTTAATATTTTTCTTTCATCAAAATCTAATACTTCTATTTCTTCTTTTTCTTTAGACTCTTCTTTTTTTTCTAAATTATCAATAGATAAATCAATATCTATTTTTAACTTATTTCCATCTTGCTTTTCATATTTAAAATTATCTATTTCAATATCTACTAGATGTGTATTATATTGATTATCTATTGTTATATCTATAGGTATTTTGTATGAAAAAGACTCTTCTGTTGGCGATGATTGATTAATTTTATATTTTCCACTTATTAAGAAATCACCATTAATATTATAATCATCTTTTAATTCTAAAGTATGTTCTAAAGATATATTTGTGATTTCATTGATCATCGTTTTAAATTCAATATCTTTTGTAAATGGTATTACTTGTCTCATTTTTATCCTCCCTATTTAAATTTATGAAGGATTTTTTTATTTATGCAAAAAGATTAGGCATTTATTATTTTGTCTAATCTTTCAATTTCTTTTTCTATTTTATTTTTTAAATTTATATTTTGATTAGGTACTTTTTTTAATACCTCTTTATTTTTATTTATTAATTCTTTGTAATATTTATAAAAATATTCATTTTTATTTTTTAAAATAATTGGTCCAAAATATAATTCATCATCAGTATAGTTTGCTTGACCTTTACTAAACTTTATAACAACATATGGTTTATTTTGATCATATGTAAATATTTCATCAATGATTTTAAAACCTAAATTTACTACTTCTTTTCTAACTTGATATATATCACTATGTGGTGAAAGAATAATTGTTTTTACGTTTTTTAAAAGAGACTGATCTTCTTTTAAAATTTCAATAATTGTTTCTCCACCTAAGCCAGAAATTACAATTGTATCAACTTTATCATTTATAGTTGATATACCATCACCTAGTTTTATTTCTATTTTACTTTCTAAATTATAATCTTGAATATTTTTTTTAGCACTTTCAAGAGGTCCTTTATTTACATCCGATGCAATAGTTTTAATATTCTTCTTATTATTTACTAAAAAAATATCCAGTAAAGCATGATCGCACCCTACATCAATGACATAGGAATTATCATCAACGAAGGATGCGATTAATTTTAATCTATTACTTATTTTCATTAATCGATTAAGAAATCTTTTAATTTTCTAGAACGAGATGGATGTCTTAATTTACGAAGAGCTTTTGCTTCAATTTGACGAATTCTTTCTCTTGTTACACCAAAGATTTGTCCTACTTCTTCTAGTGTTCTACATTGTCCATCATCAAGACCAAATCTTAATCTTAATACTTTTTCTTCACGTTCAGTTAATGTTGATAAAACATTAGCAAGTTCTGATTTTAACATTTCAACTGTTGCGTATTCTTCTGGAGACATTGTTCTTTCATCACGAATAAAATCTCCTAAGTGTGAATCATCTTCTTCACCAATTGGTGTTTCAAGTGATACTGGATCTTGTGAAATTTTATATACTTCACGTACTTTATCAACTGTGATTCCAAGTTTCTTAGCAATTTCTTCTTCACTTGGTTCACGATTTAATTCTTGTGTTAATTGTCTTTGTACACGTGCTAATTTATTAATTGTTTCAACCATATGAACAGGAACACGAATTGTTCTTGCTTGGTCAGCAATTGCACGAGTGATAGCTTGTCTAATCCACCATGTTGCATAAGTTGAGAACTTATACCCTTTAGTTGGATCAAATTTATCTACTGCTTTCATTAAACCTATATTTCCTTCTTGGATTAAGTCTAAGAAAAGCATCCCACGTCCTACATAACGTTTTGCGATACTAACTACTAAACGAAGATTAGATTCTGCTAACATTTTCTTAGCATATTCATCACCTTGTTCAGCTAGTTTTGCATATTCAAACTCTTCATCTGTTGTAAGTAAGTTTATACGTCCAATTTCTTTTAGGTACATTCTTACTGGGTCATTTATTTTAACATCTTTAGTTAATGTTAAATCTTCAACGATTAAATCGTTAGGATCATCTGTTTCATCACTGTTATCAGCTGTTTCTGAAACTATTTCAATGTTGTTTTCAACTAATAAGTTATATAAATCATCTAATGTATCACTATCTACTTCTAAACCTTTTAATTCATTAGCTAATTCTTCATAGGTAACATATCCATTTTCTTTACCTTTTTTTAATAGTGATTGCTTTCTTTCTTCAATAGTTTTGATTTCTCCTACCATTAGTTTCACTCCCCTATTCTAAGTAGTCTAATTTTCTCGGCTATTTTGGCTTTTTCAATTGGGTCATTTTCCTTTTTGACTAAATCACTTAGGCGTTTTATCTCTTGCCTCACATTATATTCATTTATGACCGTAATATAGTCTTCAATAGCTTTAACACTTATTTCATCCTCATAATCTAAATTAGTAATGAAATTATAGACTACAAGCAACTCTTCTTTATCTGTTAAATAAGTATAAAAATCTGCCATATTAATAGTTCCATATTTACGATAGTAATAACATATCTCACTTGCTAAATAACGTAGTTCTTTAGTAAGAAGTCTAACATTTTCTTTTTCGAACTTTCTAATTACCCAAGGATCATTTACCATACCATAAATTAATGCATACGCTGCTTTTTCATACTTGTTTGCTTTATTTTTTTCTTTTGTTTCAACTACTTTTGGTGTTTCTTCTTTGGTCACTACTTTTTGGAATTCTAAATACTCATTCAAACGTTTTTCCAGTGTATTATAACTCAAATTTGTCTCAATTGCAAGTTTTTTAAGGATTATTTCTCTTCTTATTTCATCTTTTATAAGACTAACTTCTTTTATAACAGAATTTATATAATTAGATAGTTCTAAATCACTATTAAAATTTACTCCTTTTTTCAAAAAATTAATCTTAAAATCACTATAATTTAATGCCGATTCTATTAAAGAAACATATTTTTCTTTACCATATTTTATAATAAATTCATCTGGATCATGTTCTTTTTTATCACTAGGCATTTCAATTACCTTAACATTCATTCCAAGTTTTGTTAATTCTTCTCCAATATTTAAAGTAGCATTTTGACCTGGATTATCACCATCAAGGGATAAATATACATTATTAGATAATTTTTTTACTAAGTTCATTTGTTCTGTTGTCATAGCAGTACCCATTAAAGCTATAACATTTTTGTAGCCAATTTGACTTAACCTAATAGCATCTAAAAATCCTTCAACGATAATAATAAATTTTAATTTTCGAGCATGTTCCCTAGCTATATGATAGTTATATAGGCATTCACCCTTTTTAAAAATAATTGTTTCTTTGGTATTTAAATATTTATTTAAATTAGAATCATCATATATTCGTCCACTAAATCCAACTACATGACCACTAATATCATGAAGTGGAAACATTATACGATTAATATATGTATCATGATTGTTACTAACTAAGCCAATTTGATCTAATTCTTTAATACTATAATCTTTCGCGGTTAAAATATTCATTAAAGTATCTTTCTTATCTAAAGAAAGACCAATTCCAAATTCTTTAATGATTTCTTCAGCAATATGTCTTTTTTCTAAATATTGTTTTGCTTTTTGTCCTTCTTTAGAATTTAAATTATTTTGATAATATTTATTAGCTAAATCATATACATCATAAAAACGATCAAATTTAGTTACTTTTGGTGCGACAGTTATTCCTTGTACTTCAACACCAGCTTTTTCTCCTAAAACTTTAATCGCTTCTTTAAACTCAATATGGTCATAATCCATAATGAAATTAAATGCATTACCACTAGCACCACACGAAAAACATTTGTATATTTGTTTTTCACGACTAACACTCATTGATGGATTCGTATCATTATGAAATGGACATACTCCAAAGTAATTTTTTCCTTTTTGTACTAGAGGGATATATTCACTTATTAAATCAACAATATCAATTTTTTGTCTTATTTCATTAACTAAATCTTGATTATTCATAAAAATCCCTCCTTCAGTTCAATATTATACTACATTTTTGATTAAAAATAAAAAAAATAGTCTTTTTGACTATTTTTTATTTATTATTTTGAACCTGTTTTTTCTTTAGCATCAGAAACTAATTCTGGATGTCTACTTTCCAAGTCCTTTTGAACCATTTGAACTTGATCAAAATATTCTTGGGAATAAGCTCCTGCTTGAATCAATAAATCCTTTTGCTGTTGTAATCTATCAATAATTGCTGGAGTTTCAGCAACAAATCCAGGATGATCTTCACCTTTTAATTCACGATATCTTGCATTCATTTTAGCACCAACAATTGGATCATTAAATACTTTCGCAACAGGAGTTTGTTGTTCACCTTCTTTTTTAGGTGTTGGTGTTGCTGTATATCTATTTAACATTTCAGTAACATCTTCTAATGACATACTAGAATATTCATTTTCTGGTTGCGTTTCTTTTTTAGGTTGTTCAGAGACTGATTGTTTTACGGATTTATGATCACCAAAGAAAGCCTCTACTTTTTTCTTTGACTCTCCATTTTCCAATAATGCTTCTGTAACTTTTTTATATCTATCCCCCATAGCTTCCGCATCAACTAAAATATCAGTTAATTCTTTACCTTGAGCTATTTCCACTTGAACAAAACGATATATTTCCTCACATTCAGGAGTAAATGCTTGTTCACCATTTACTTTAATCCATTCGTTTGTAAAAATTACTGTTTGTTTAGTTCTTTCATCTAAAACAGGTTGCCCACTTTCTTTATCAACAACTATTTCACCTGATTCAGTTTGTCTTACTTCAAAATGACTTCTAACGAATTTCATTTCTTCAAAATTAACTGGTTCATTACTAGCTTCATATTTACCAGAATCAATTTTAGCTTGAACTTCTCCTCTTATTTTAGAACCTTGACTTTGTGCTTTTTGAAGTTCTTGTTGCATTCCAATATTATATCCTTCTTCAAAAGCCGCAATTAATACTTCGCGCCATCTATCACCATAAACTTTGCCTAAGTTTCCAGGAGGAATATTTGGCAAACTAGCACTATATCTAGCAACTGCTTGATTTCTTGCGGTTGCTATAACTTCATCTTCAACAGTAACAGTTTCACCTGTTGCTGCAGCTATATTTACAGCTCTATCATAAATTGATAATTTTCTTTGATCAGTAATTGCCGCAGTACGATTGTCAATAATAAATTTATCAGATAATGTAGCTTTCTTATTTAAAGAAGCTTCTTCTTCTTGTTGTTGTTTTTCACTCTCTTCAGGGGGTTTTGGTTGATGAGAATCAGTTGTTGCTTGTTCTCTTCCTTTTCTTTTTGCTACTTCTAATGGATCCACACCCGCTTCAGGTTTCTTTGGTGGTTCTTGTTTTGGTCCATTTTTCTTTTCTTGTCTTATTTTTTCTATTTCTTCATCAAGATTTGGAATCATATGAAAATGTTTTTTCAAGAATCCTTCACGATAACTTCTAACATTTGCTTCTTTTTCTGGAGTTGGATCTTTTCTTACCATCTCTTCTAATTGATCTAAGACTTCTACCATCTTTTCTAATTGTCTTTTTAGAAGAGGTGTTAAGGTTGTTGAACGATCCTTTAAAGCGTCCTGATTTTGTTCGTAAAACTCATCAACAGCTCCTAAAAAGTCTTTAGCAATTTTAGGTCCTATTATATATCTATCATTAGTACTTTTAGCTGCATTTGCTATTTTCTCAAAACTCATACCATTTTCTTTGATTTCATTTTGAATTTCAGCTAAAACATCATCTCTTATAAATTCACTGTAATTATGCTTTGGTATATATTTAGCAACATGAACAAGAAGTTCTGGATTATTTTGTAAAATTGGTAATAAAAATGCTTGTCTTTTTTGCATAGCCTCATTATAAGCTGCTATTTGAGCATTATCCATCGCGTTTGTTACTGGTGGTACTTCTATTTTTTGAACTTGTGGAATTATTACTTTAGCAAATAATCCTTCCATCATTGCAGCTTGTTGCGCTTTAGATACTTCACGCATTCTAGCTAAGCATTCATCTTTATTTTCTGGTTTAAGTTTACCACTTTCAATTCTTCTAATAGTTGCTTCTAATTTATTAATAGTATCCAGTTGACGATTTAATTCTTCAAAATAATTATTATCTTGAGCAAGACCATTTATAGTATCTTTTAAAAGTGTAGTATGTTCAAAATAAGAACTTTTTAATATATCTTCTCCTAATATGTCTGATAATAAATAAGCTACTTGTTTATTAACAGTATAACTATCTATTTCATTAGAAACTGGAGCCATTATTCTTTCAGCAAAAAATTGAGTAATTCCTTCGTTTAATGCTATATATTTTCGATTATTTGGTCCTTTTACAACATTGCCATTTTCATCTCTTATAAAATCAAGAATTCCTGTTAAATTTCGTTGGTTTCCTGTTTGACGAGAAGCAGCATGCAATAATTCATGAACAAAAATTGTTTGAATATATTCACACCCTGGTTTAATTTCAAAACTATCTTCTGTTATTTCTGCATATTGTGTATCCATATGAATTGTTTGGGCACTACAACATAAACGACTCAAACCACGATTTACGCGATCACCAATAATAAATTCAGTTATTTTTTCCATATTTTCACGTAATACATCTTGACGTTCTGGTTCTGGGAAATATCTTAAAATAGCTTCTTTATACTCTTCTAAAAAACTTGGACTAAAAACATGAACTTCGGAATATTTATATTTGTTTTTAATATCTCGTTCACGTTGTTCTGATATTGTTAATTTTTGTGGTTTATTCTTCATCTATATCACTTTCCATACTAAAATATTTATCTTCTAAAATTCGATTTGTTTCTTCATCAAGCTTCGTATAAACTTTTTCGCCATTTATTTCTTCTAAAGCATAAAACTTCGTATTATTTTCGCTATCTAAAAATTGTACCACTAGACCAAACTGTTCATCATGATATGTCGCTAATTCTATTAACTCTTCCATATTTTACACCTCTATTTTAATTATATCATATATCATATAAAAAAAAGAAGTAACTTTTGTTACTTCTAAAATAAACTTAATTGGTTAGATTCTCCCATTCCATCTAATATTCCCATTGCTTGCATTTTTTCAATTAACGTTTTGGATACATGTCCACGTTTTTGTAAATCTTCAATACTCATAAAGGCTTGTTTTTCACGTTCTTCAACAACACCAGTTGCTACGTTTTCTCCAAGTCCATCCATAGCTCTAAATGGGATAATCAAAGTATTATCCTCTTCTTCATCTATTAAGAAATATTTGCTATCACTCTTATTTATATCGACATTTTTAAATTTAATGCCACGAGCAGCAGCTTCTAGACACACTTGTAAGACTGAATAAGTATCTTTTTCCTTATTAGATGCCGCATTACCTTTTTCTTCTATTTCCATTACTTTATTACGTATCGCATCATATCCTCTTACCATAGCATCAATATCAAATGCTTCACATCTAATTGATAAATAAGCTGCATAGTATAAAAGCGGATGATGTACCTTGTACCAAGCAATTCTAAAGGCACTTGTTACATAAGCGGCAGCATGGGCTTTAGGGAACATGTATTTTATTTTAAAGCATGAATCAATAAACCATGGCTCAATATTAGCATCTAGCATAACTTGTTTCCATTTAGCCCAATCTTCTGGCTCTTTACTAGCTTTACCTTTACGAACAAATTCCATTATCTTGAATGCCTTTAATGGTGCTACTCCATGATAACTTAAGTAAACCATAATATCATCACGACATCCTATAACTTCTTTAAATGGTACAACTTTATTAGTAATTAAATCTTGGGCATTACCAAGCCATACATCAGTACCATGAGAAAGTCCTGATATTTTAATAAGTTCAGAGAATGTTTTAGGTTTAGTATCAACAAGCATTTGAATAACGAATTTAGTACCAAACTCAGGAATTCCAAAAGTACCAGTTGGACACATAATTTGTTCTTCTGTTACTCCTAAAACATTAGGTGATGAGAAAATACTCATAGTATCTTTATCATCAAGTGGTACACAAGTAACATCAACTTCGCCATTTTCATTAATTGGGAAATCGTCTTTGTTCTTCCCCTTTTCAATTTCTTTTTTAGATAAGTCTTGTAACAAGCGAAGAACCGTTGGATCATCGTGTCCTAATATATCTAGTTTTAATAAATCTTGGTCAATTGCGTGATAATCAAAATGAGTTGTACGCCAAGGAACAGTATTATCATTTGCTGGATATTGGAATGGTGTAAAATCATATACATCACGATAATCTGGGACAACAACTATACCTCCCGGGTGTTGTCCTGTTGTTCTTTTAACACCTGTACACCCAACTGAAACACGTTCAACCTCACAATTACGCATTTTACTTTTTATTAGACCTTTTTTCTTTAAATCATCTTTTGAAGGTGGTTTAATCCCATAAGAATTCATCTCTATTTTTAAGCGATCATATTCTTTTTCTTCTTCAAAACCTTGTACATATCCATAAGCTGTTTTATCTGCAACAGTACCAATTGTTCCAGCACGATAAACATTATCAGTACCAAATAATTCTTTAGTATATTCATGAGCGCTGGCTTGGTTGTCACCAGAGAAATTTAAATCGATATCAGGTACTTTATCAGCATTAAATCCTAAGAATGTTGCAAATGGCATGTCTTGTCCATTTTTATTCATCTTTGTTCCACATTTAGGACAATACATATCAGGTAAATCAAATCCTGATGAATATTCTGCCCCTAATGGTTTACCATTTTCATCATCAAAAATAGAATGTTTACATTTAGGACAAGCATAATGTGCTGGAAGAGGATTTACTTCTGTTATTCCCATCATAGTTGCAACAAAGCTTGATCCTACAGATCCACGAGAACCTACTAAGTAACCATCATCATTTGAGTGTTTAACTAGGAGTTGAGCAATTAGATAAATAACGTCAAATCCCCCACCTATTACTCCACCTAATCTCTTCTTTAATTCTTTTTCAATAGCTTCATCACTATTATCAATATCATTTCCATTTTCTATTTCTTTTTGGAATGATTTTCTAATATCTTCTCTTACAACATTTAAAACGTTTTCATAACCACTAGTTACAACTTTATTTAATTTCTCATAAATTAAATTTTCAAAGTCTTCTTCTGTTAAATTATCTTTTTCTTCTTTTAATTGTTCTCTTAAGCTATTAAGTACACAATCACCATATAACTCTTTAGAAATTCTTTCTTCGATATGATGTGGAAGTGGATTACCATAAAGACTTATAGCTTTTTCATAAACCATGTCTGTTACTTTTTGTTGAGAATTTTCGATAATTGGCGAGAATGGCGCTTCTGGAAATTCAATTACTTCTATTTCTTCAGCCATATCTAAAATCTTTTTAGGATTATCAATTATTATTTCTTCTCTTAATTCTTCATCTAAGAACTCAAACTCTTCCATCATTTCATTAGTCGTTCTAAAAAATTGATTTGGAATATGAGGTATTTCATCTTCTTCTTTTTGATTAAGTTCATATTTTAAAACATATACTTCTTGACCAATAGACTCTATATATCTTGTTCTAACAAAATTTCTTGATTCAAACTTACGAAGAGCTGACAAAATAGCTTCTTTCTTTTCATCACCAGTCTTACTTTTTCTAAAAATCTCTTCTGATTTTTCTGGTTGATATAATTCTAAAATATTATTTCTTGTAATTGGAATATCTTTAAATTCTGTTAAGGCAAAAATTATTTTTAGTACTTTTTCTTCAACAGGATTTAAACTATCTCCATATTCATTAGTACTTATTTGTTTTAAAGTTTCTAAAAGATTATCATTATTAGAACTTCGCTTTTTAGAACTTAAATATCTAGCAAGAGGATGTCTTCCTTTAGCAGGTGAATTTTGATTAACAATAATCTCACGATAAATACGATCTTCTTTATTAATATTATGCACATCACCTGTAGCCACAATAATTTTGCCTGCTTCTTTAGCACACTCAATAATCTTTTTAATAACTTTATGAATATCTTCTAGAGTTGATATATCTCTTCCACGAAGTAAATGACTATAGTTTTCTGGTGGTTGAACTTCGATATAATCATACCACTTCATAGCTTCTATTAAGTCCTCTTTACATCGAGTTAAGGCAATATCAAAGATTTCTCCATTACAACATCCACATCCAATTAATAGACCTTCTCTATTTTCATCAACTAAACGTCTTGGAATTCTGGCAGCTTTAATAACAAATCCGGTATTAGCATAACTTATAATCTTAAATAAATTTTTTAAACCAGCTTTATTTTTAGCAAGTAAATTGATATGTGTTGCTCTTCCTTGTTCATTTATTACTTTTTCAGCAACTGTTTTACTTGGAATATTATCATAATCCGTTTCAAGAGGATTTAATTCTTGTCCTACTTGTTCGCATAAATAATTAACATCTGCTAATTCACTTAAGTTCTTTAATTCTTTTAATTGACCTAGCATTTTTACAAACATTTCTGATGTTTTTTCAGCATCGTAGTCAGCTCTGTGGTGACTTCTAACTTTATTAACAACAATTGTTATATCTTTTTCTTCATCATTATCAACATATCTTATTTCAATATAATTTTTTCCTGGTTTTATTGTTACACTTCTCGTTCCATAACCAGTTATTGATGAAATATCTTCTCTTGTATATTCTACTTCAACATTTACTTCTGTTTCTTCTTCAAATTCAACTTGATGAAGGATGTTTTCATCATTTGAATATGCTACTTTACCATCTACTAAGACTTTTTTAATTCCTTCATAATTATTTGAGAATGAATTATCTTCAACAACAACAGCTTCAGATTCTTCTTCATCTTCATCATCAACTTCATCCATTTCAATTTTATAGTATTTAGTTAAAGCCGACAGACTATGTCTTTTTAAATCTTTATTAATGACACGAGAAAGCATCATAGTATCAACAATAGGATTTTCTAGTTTACCTAAATTATATTTATAATAAGCCATATCTAACATTGATTTATCGAATTTAGCATTGTGCGCAACTAAGATACCATCACCAATAAATTCTTTAAATCGCTTAACAGCATTTTCCTCATTATCACAATCTTTTACTTTATAATCACTAATTCCAGTAAGATTAGTAATAACTGGATCAATAGGATGTCCTGGATTAATAAGTTCATCAAATCGTTCTTCCTGAACAATACCATTTTTTACTTTAACAGCCCCTATTTCAATGATAGAATCACCAATTCCAGCATTAAATCCTGTTGTTTCAACGTCGAATACAACAAATGTTGCATTATCTAAATCAACATTTTTAGCATTATATACGACATTTATAAAATTTTCACTCATTTCTAATTCACAACCATATAAGGCTTTAAAATTAGGATTATTTTTTTTCTTTTCAGTTTCTTCTTCTAAAACTTTTTTAGCTTCTTCTAGTTTGATTGTTAATTCGTTTAATGACTCTTCATAATTTTCTACTATGTCTTTCTTTTTATCTAAAGTAGCTATTTCTTCTTCTAGAGACTTAACCTTTTTCTTAGCATCTTTTAAAGGAGCATTTAATCCTTTATTATATTTTGTAACTTCTCCAAATACATGTGGAAAAGCTTGACAACAATCATGATCTGTTATCGCAATACCAGGATGTCCCCAAGAAATTGCTTGTTTAACTAAGACAACTTCATCACATAACCCATCCATGTCACTCATTTTAGTATGAGCATGTAATTCAACTCTTTTACGTTGATAAGTATCTTTTCTTTTCTCTTCTGTTTTTTCTATTTTGTTAATATCTCGTATATTAAAAACTAATTCACCACCAGCATATTTATCAATTTTTACAGCACCACGAAGTTTTACCCAAGTACCTGGCTTTGTCTTTTTTACAATATCTAAATATTCATCTTCTTCACGTGTAAATAATTTACAAGTAATACTATCAGTATAATCAGTTACTTTCAAAGTTATTATTTTAAAGGCTTTGCTTGTTGGTTCAAAAGTTTCATTTCCAAAGATTTGCCCTTCAATAGTTACGTTTTCATCTTCTTCTTGAACTTTTTCAATAAATGATGCTTCATCTGTTATTAGTCTTCCCTTAATAGTGTTTTCATCTACTACTTTCTTTTCATACTTTTTCTTTGGTTTTTCTTCTTCTTTTGTTTCTGTTGGAATTACCAACGTTGATAGATCTACTTCTAAATTTTTCTTTATATTTTCAATGACGTCATTTCTTTTTTCTTCATTTAAAAAAGTCTTAATATTTAAGTTATACCCAAACATTTCCATAATCTTATTTAAATCATTAATAAAAATACCAACTTGTCTTTCTTCAGCTTTGTTAATTACTTCCACAAAATATTTTTCTTCTTTAGATACTAATCTATCACTAAAAATTTCAATAATAGGATTTTTCTTTTTAATTATTTCAATTGTTTTATTGAAATAATCTTTAAAATAGTTATTATTTGGTCTATCTACATTTAAATATAAATATACTTCTTTACCACCAAAAAAATTTTTTAATGAGGTAGTTAATACTTCATATAATTCTAAGGTAATATTAGTAGTATTTTTTAAAATAAGTTTTATTTTACCTATTTCTTCATATACTAATACCTTTTCTATAGAAGCATTTTCTAATTCACTAAAAAATTTAGGATCAATATTTAATTTTTCTAAAATAACTTTTATTTCATTATTCATACATAGACCCCCTTATTGTTTTTATACCATGTCTAAATTGCTAAGTCTAATTATATATTTTTGATTTTTACAACAAAAGTCAATAAAACCAAATAAATCTACATTTCTAAGTTCTTTTTCAATAGGATATCTATCAATATCAAATGGCATTTGATCTCGCATCATATAACTAACTAAATCTTCTTTATCAGAACCTAAATACATTAAAAAATATGGATATAGTTGTTTTTTTAGCAATTTTAGATTTTTAAAGCCTTCATTAAATTTACTTTTTCCAACAATTCTTGTTTGAAGTTCATTAGTTATTGCAAGGTCAATAATAGATGAAACAATTTCCCTATTTTCTTTTTGAAAAGAACCTATTTCATATTTAACTAAAGTATAAATTACTCTAGTAATTGTTTTAATACTATCATCTTTATCATCAGATTTTCCCCAAGAGATATTTTTCTTTGGATTAGTACGCATATATTCAACTGTATCTAACTTAGGATGGATTACTAAAATATGATACTTATCTTTAATATTAAATCTAATAATATCTTTTAGATTAGACTTAATCTTTTTTTGATTTGTGTCCCATGCTTTCATTAAAAATTGACGATGTTTATCTGTTTCTTTTTTTAATTGTTTAAAAATATCACTTTCAAAAACAATGTTATAAATTGTGTCATCATCAGGAATAAAATCATTATTATATTTTAAAATCTCGATATTTTCTTTTTCTAGACGCATGTACTGTTTTCCATAGTTTTGATATAGTTTTACTTTTAATTTTTGCATTTCTTCTGAAAAAGATGGTTTAAATAATAAGTACCATGCTAATAAATAATCATTTGTTACAAATTCTATATTCATAAGTCCACCTTCTCTATACATAATATAAATATATCATGAGAAGAATTTTTTTAAAAGATAAATAAATAAAAAGAAGAGAAAATTCTCTTCTAAAAGTTATTTATATTATTTGGAGGATTATAATATCCATTATCCATATAATTTTGATTAGTACCATATGTTGGTTGTTGATTATAATTTATATTTTGATTATTCTGAGGTTGATTTTGGTATTGGTCAGCTGATGCATATTTCATTTGTGGATTATAGCTTGTTGGTTGATTAGATGCCGATATTGTTACCGTATTGGTATTTCCTATCGATTTAAAATATGCTATGAAATATATTAATAAAATGGCAAATCCAGCTATACAAAAATAAAGTGCTGGTCCGTATGCATATTCTACTTTAAAGCCATATGAAAAATAAAAAGAAAATTCTGATTCAATTTCAGCAATAGTTTCAGGCATTGATTGATAATCCATTAAAACTATACCACCAGCAATTAAACTAGTTATCATAGCTCTCATATTTTTGTTTTTATAAATCATAGCCATAGCACTTATTGCTAAGAAAAATACAAAGATACCATCTTTAGGCTCTCCTTCAGTTACAAAGTAGTTTACTGTAGCACTTTGCATTACTGATCCTTCATAAGTAATACTCATTGTTGCAAAATCTAAAAAAGTTCCAATCATTATAATAATAAGACCAATATAGGCAATGATATTTACTTTATTAGCTGTTTTTTTAATTTCCT
This sequence comes from Bacilli bacterium, assembly GCA_017436345.1. Classification (GTDB taxonomy): domain Bacteria; phylum Bacillota_I; class Bacilli_A; order RF39; family UBA660; genus RUG11788. The sequence goes on along the minus strand of JAFSDH010000004.1, from coordinate 65,763 downwards.
GTTGATATGATGTAGTAATAGTTGTATTACTATAGCTTGTATTATTATAGTTGGTATTGCTACTATGATTACTTTCATTATAATAGTTATAAACATAGCCACCATTACCATTGTTATTATAATTATTATTCATACGACTTACTCCTCTACTATAATAATTCTACTATGTATTTTTTAGTATTACAATCAATTATTAGATTTAATCGTAGAGAATTCTTAACTTGTCGACAACTAATTGATATCTATCCATTCTTCTTTCGACTTTTCCTCGCGCAAGAATAATATTACCTTTATTAATATTATATTTTTTATAAACCATTGGAAATAACGTTAAATCTAAGTTACCACTTTCATCACTTCCAAAAATAAATCCCATTTTTTCATCTTTTTTAGTAGTAATTTCTTTAATTCTATCAACTAGGACTATTACATCGATTGTTTTATTAAAATAGCGATCTATTTCATTTAAATTTACTACTTTAAATTTAGCTTTATAACTAGTTGTTGGATAGTTACTTAAATAAAAGCCAAATAGTTCTTTTTCTCTTGCCATTAAGGCTTCTTTTGAATATTCTTCTTTTACTTCTATTTCTGGTTTTAATATTAGTGATTCATCTAAATCTTTAGCAAGCGTTGCATAATTAATTAAATTATCTAAGTTCTCATTTAAAGTTCTTATATTATAACCATAATCTTCAAAGCATGAGGAATCGATTAAAGCTTCCAATACTTTTTTATTAACGTTTTTAGATAAAATCTTACTTATACAATCATAAATATCTTTATATGATTCTCTTTTAGAAATAATATCATTACAAGTTACTGTTCCAACATTCTTAATATTAGATAGTGGAAAACGAATTCCTTCTTTTTCAACAGTATAATAACCCATACTATTATTTATATTAGGATTTAGTATTTTTATATTTAATCTTCTAGCTTCATCTATATATTCTTTAGTTTTAGTCTCACTTCCAATAACACTAGATAATAGATTACTAAAGAAATATTTAGGATACTTTGCTTTTAAATAAGCCATTCGATATGCGATTATTGAATATGCAACTGAATGGGATTTATTAAATCCATAATTAGCAAATTTTAATATTAAATCATAAACTTGTTTACTAGTTTCTTTTGAATGACCATTATCAAGACATCCTGCAATAAATTTTTCTTCTAAACTACTTAATACTTCCTTTTTCTTTTTACTCATAGCACGTCTTAATATGTCAGCTTCCCCTAAACTAAACCCAGCCATAGTACTAGCTATTTGCATAATTTGTTCTTGATATATAATTATTCCATATGTACTTTCTAAAATAGGTTTTAAAGAATCATCTAAGTATTCTATTTTTTCTTCATTATACTTTCTTTTAATATATGTATCTATGTTTTCCATTGGCCCTGGTCTAAATAAGGCAATTGCCGCAATTATATCATTTAGGTTATTAGGTTTTAATTTACGAAGAAAATTACGCATACCATCAGATTCAAATTGAAATATGCCACTAGTATCAGCTTTTTGAAAAAGTTTTAAAGCATCTTTATCATCAAATGGAATATTAGAGAAATCTATCTTTATTCCCTCACCTTTTTCAATATCACTTATTATATTCATAATTGTTGTTAAGTTTTTTAACCCTAGAAAGTCCATTTTTAATAGACCTAATTCTTCTAAATGTTCCATCGTAAAACCAGATAAATAAATATCATTATTTTTAACAAGAGGAATTACTTCATCAAGATTTTTTTCACTCATAACAATTCCTGCCGCATGCATTGATGTATGACGAGGAAATCCTTCAATCATATTACAAATACGATATAAAAGTTTTAATTTACTATCACTTTCGATCATGTTTCTAAATTCACGATCTTTTTTATAAAAATCACTTATTTTATCTTTAGTTACATGTGGAATTCTTTTACAAAGATAATCAATGTCACTTACATCAGCATTAAGAACTCTTCCGACATCTCTTATAACTAATCTAGCACCTAAAGTTCCAAAAGTTACAATACCGCTAACATTTTTCTTTCCATACTTTTCTGTAACATAATTTATTACTTGATCACGATAAATATCTGGAAAATCGGTATCTATATCTGGCATAGTAACACGTTCAGGATTTAAGAAACGTTCAAATAAAAGATCATAATAAATAGGATCTATATCCGTAATACCTAAAGAATAAGCAACAAGTGAACCCCCAGCACTTCCTCTTCCAGGTCCTACTAAAATACCATTTTTTTTCGCATATTTTATAAAGTCATATACAACTAAAAAATAATTAGAAAATCCCATATCATTAATTATATTTAGTTCATATAATAACCTTTCTTTATAGATATCATTTATTTCATTATTTAATCTTTTGGATAGTCCTTTTATACTTAAATTTTTTAAGTATTCAAAACTATCTCCATTTTCTACTTTATATATCGGTAATAAGTTACCATTATCCTTGAATTCAAAATTACAATTATCCGCAATATTTTTAGTATTATTCAATCCTTCATTACTAGAAAGATTTATAACTTCATTTTCAGGGATAAAGCAATATCCATTTTCTGGATAATAAGTTTCATCACTTATCGTTTTACCGTCTCTTATCATGTATATGTATTTTAAATATGTAGATTCTTCTTTTGAAAGATATAAGACTTTATTTAGAAAAACAATATTTTTAATATATTTTCTTGCTTCTTCTTCTTCAAATTTATTTTGATATCCTAAATACAATTCTTCATATATTTCTTTTAATTCATTTACTTTAGAACGAGATTCAAATGGTAATAGACAAATAAGATTAGCTTTTCTTTCTTTTAAATCTTCGATTGATAACGACCTCTCATATTTTTTAGTTGATAATTTAATTAAGTTTTGATATCCTTCATAATTTTTAGCGTATAAAAGAATAGATAAATCATCTATTTTAACATCTAAACCAATAATAGGTTTAATACCATTTTTCTTACATTCTTTATAAAAAACCATTGTAGATGTCATGTCATCATCACATATAGCTATTTCTTTTAAATTATTTTTTTTACATAAATCAATTATTTTTTCAATAGTAACTAAACTAGATAATAATGAATAATTAGTTTTTATATATAATGGTGTATACATAACATCCCTCCTTGTCTTTATAATAACATAATAATTTTAAAATAAAAATCGAACAATGAAAAATACTTAAAATAAAAATAATTGACTAATTTCTTTTTTTATGGTAATCTTAATAAGCAAGTGTTATTATATTCAAAAAAGGAGGAAATTATAATGGCTGTTAATGTATCTAATAGAAAACCAAATTTTAAAAATACACGTTCTCATGCTTTAAACAGTACTAGAAAAAAACAAGGATTAAATCTTGTTGTTGTTAGAGATGTAAACGGAAAAAAATATAGAGTTAGCGCTAAAGAATTAAGAACTTTAAAGAAAGATCAACAAATCGCTGCTTAGTATCCTAGAAATGGGATATTTTTTTTTGCAAAAAAAGAACTAGCCTTTTAAATCTAGTTCTTCAATATCTTCTACTACAGCTAATTGTTGTTCAACAATTAGTTTTAATTTTCTCTTAAAAGTAATTATATTTCTTTCTAAAGTTTCTGCTTTAACTTCTACTTTTTCAGCTCTTATTAAAGCATCATTTATTATATGTGATGCATTTCTTTTAGCATCCATAACAATAATTTTACTCTCTTCAATAGCATTTTTCTTAATATCATTACTAGCTTTTTCAGCATTTAGTAATGCACTTTTTAATGTTTCTTCAATTGTTTTATAATGCTCTAATTCTTTTTTTAAAGATTTTATTTCTTCTTGTTGTGATTTTACACGATTGATTACGGCTTCAGTTTGCACAATAACGTCATCAATAAACTTATTAACTTCAGCTTTATTGTATCCGTCTTGTTCTCTTGTAAACTTTTCCACCTAATCACCTCTTTTCACAACAGTTATATTACATTACCAATTAAAATCTTCTTCTTCATCTTTCTTAGTTTTTGGTTTTCCACCATCATCACTAATTGAACCTTCTACATTGATAGATTTTGGAGTACATAAAAATATTCCTCCACCAAGTTTTTGTAAATCTCCTTCAATGGCATATAAAGTTCCGCTTAAAAAATCAACAATTCTTTTTGCTTGATCAGGAGTAACTCTTTTTAGGTTTACAACTACTGATGAGTTTGATTTTAAATAATCTGCGATTTGTTGTGATTCAGAGTATGCTCTTGGTTCTAAAAGAATCATTTTACTAGCTGCATTATTTTCTTCTACCATATATTTATCATTATTAGCATTTATTTCTTTTTCAATATCGTCATCTTCTGGTTCTACCCCAGTAAGATTGTTAATAAAATTCTTGAAAGCCATTTTTTAATCCTCCATATCATATATATTTTATTATATCATAACGTATTTTCTTTTTAAAGTACCAATTTTATCCAAACCAAGCAGATACAATATCACTATTATTACTTAATGGTTCAGGATTTGGTTTATCAAACTTTATTTCAACAGGAACTTTAAATGCTGAACCAAACGCTAAAGCATGACCTGGTTGTAGCGTTTTTAGTTGTTTTGCTCCTTCTTCACTTATATTAGGTACCATTTCTCTAATATATGCTAAATCTTTTGGATGTAATGTTCTTAAGATTACAAAATTTGTACATTGTGAAATACAAGTTTCACTTAATTCACTAGGTCTTTGTGTAATTAAACCAAGAATTACACCATATTTACGACCTTCTTTTGTAATACGTTCAAAGATATTATACCCAAGAAGTTCAACATCACTATCTTTTTGAACATATCGATGAGCTTCTTCGATAATAATATGTGTCGGATTTTTTCCTCTTCTATTATCAAAACAAGCTCTTTCAAATACCATTTTTGAAATTATTTTAGTAATTGATTTTGCCATTCTATCATTAACATAATTTATATTTATATCAACTATTTGTGCTGCTTTTCCATCTTTAGCACGAGTAAAGTTATCAATATATTGATCCCTTGTTATCATATTTGGATAATCGAAATAACGAGCAGCATCAGAATTAATTAATGAATGTAGTCTTACTTTTAAAACATTAGCATAGTCAAATACTTTATCACTTTTTAAAACCCCTTCACCAATAAGAGCAAATTCTAGGGCTTGTTCTAAGTCTCTTAAAGTATAATATGTATCACCTTTAGCATCAGGTATTTCTAAACCATCAATTCTAAAATTATTTAGTAAACCTACTACTTTTTCTATTTCAGTTAATTTTCCATTAGCATCTATCATTAAACATTGTTTTAATGTACGATCATAACCTGGTTCACGAATAATTGTATCCAGATTTAATTGTTCTGTATTTGTACTAGTAAGAACAGCAATTATTTGGTCTCTTATCTTACTTGAATCTTTACCACTATTTAAAATATCTAATAAAGCTCTTGCAATTATATCATTTTTAAAAATCATTACATCTTTATTATCTGATTTAAAAATAGGTACGTACTTTAAAGTTGTTTCAATGATTGATAATTGTGATGCATCTGTTGCTTCTAAAAGAATTGCAATATCATCTGTATTTAATACCCATAATGGTATTCTTAATAATTCATGTTCAGTATCATTTACATTAGTTGTATAAACTTTATCATTTAACATAGGTGATATTTCATTCAATTTAGAGAAAGCTCTAATATATTCACCATATGCATCAAAGATAAATATTTTAGCGTTTATAGGAACATAATTACTACTAGTAAAAACATTTTGAAGAATTCTTGCTGTTGTACAACTCTTACCACTACCAGTATTACCTAATATTGAAAAGTGATTACTAAAGAAATCATTAATATTAACATTAATACGATAATTAGCGTAAACGTTAGATAAACCAAAATAAACTTGAGTATTATCGACTACTCTTTGATCCCCCAATATAAGATATAGTTCTTCAAGTGAAATTATTCTTATTCTAGATTTAAATGAAGGTTTTTTATTAATACCAGGAATAAATTTATTATCAGTTATTTCACCTACTACCCCTATTTTAGCAACATCAGCATTAATATTAACAATTTCTCCAACTATTTTTTTTGAACCATCTTCAAAAACAACATGTATATTGATTAAATTTTCTTGCGTTGATATATCAATACCTAATTTTACCATTACATAATTATCGTCTATACTAAATATGCTTCCAATCATACTATCCACCCTATTCTATAATAAATTATAACACTAAATAATAAAAAAAAGAAAGAAAAATGACATAAAATCAATATCTTTCTCTATTTAATGTTTTTAGATGGTTATTTTCTTAACTAAAGAATAAGATAATCAAAATATAAATAAAAAGAAAACTATTAGTTTTCTTTATTTTTTAATATCAAAGTACTTGAATTAGAGAAATTTAATTTATTCTTTATCTTAATTAATTTATCATAATTCATATTTCTTATATATTCACTTCTATTTAATTTCACTTCATCATATTCAATAATATCATTTATAAGTGATGATACAGTTGCTTCAACATTATCTGTTGTCATTACTTCTGATGATATCCATACTTTTTTACATCTTTCTACTTCTTCTTTAGTTATTTCATAAGTATTAAGATGATTATTTAATTCTTCAATTAATTTTTTAGGTTGATCTGTTTCAGCCCAAAATTCTATTATTAAGAAGTCATCAACATACATTCTTTCTAAGAATAAACTAGATAAAATACCATTTTCTAACATTTTATCTTTAAATATAGAAGTTGATCCAAATAATATATTTAAAATCATTCCAATATATAAACTTAATTCAAAACGATCTTTTTCTTTAAAAATATTAGAATCAATTTTAATAGCATAACCTAACTTAGTTGTAGAAACATTTTCTAGCTCTATTTCTTGGTATTTTTCTTTTATTTCTAATGGTTCTTTTACTTCTTTAATTTTAGGAATATCTTTCTTTTTTATATTATTTAAAATATCATTATTTTTAATAGTTGATAAGACTTCATTAACATCAACATTTCCACCTATTATTAAATACATATTATTAGGATTATAAAAGGCATTATATGTATCATATAATTCTTCTTTAGTAATTGTTTTTATACTTTCACATGATCCTGCAATAGGTATTCTAAAAGGGTGTTTATGATATAACATTCTTTGCATTTCTTCTTCTGCAAACCATTCTGGGTTATCTTTTAACATATTTATTTCTTCACAGATAATTCCTTTTTCTTTTTCCACATTTTCATCTGTAAAATATGGACTATTAACATAACTAATCAAATAATCTAAATTTTCATATACTTTTTCATTTCCCATGCAGTAATAACGAGTTGCTTTATAACTAGTTGATGCATTACATCCTGTACCACTTTGAGCAAAAAAAGCAAAAGGGTCAATTCCATCTTCTTGTTCAAACATTTTATGTTCTAAGAAATGAGCAATTCCTTCAGGAACATGAATCATCTTTTTATCTTTTTCAAAATCTAATATTAAAGATCCAAATTTAGTAAAATAACTAATAAAATAATTGTTTTTATTATTAAATGGTAATATATAAATTTTCAAACCATTTTCTAGTTCTTCATAATATACATCTTGACCTATTCCTATTAATTCTAATTTATTCATCGTCTTCTCCTCCTAGTAAATAGATAGTATCTATGTATACTTTTTTACTAACATTAATAATGTCTTCTTTAGTTACTTTATCAACCATTTTTTTTCTTTCTTCTGGTAAATCAGAATTTAAGATTTCAGATGCATAATAGTAAGATATTATTTGAGATGGATAGTCATACATTTCTTCTACTAAAGATATATATTTTACTTTAGCTTTTTCTATTTCATCTTCAGTAAACTTACCTTCTTGAATATTTTTCAATTCTTTTTTTACTAAAGAAACAACTTTTTTCATATTATTTTTAGTTATTCCTGATGTTATAAATAATAGATTATCTATTTTATTAGAGTTAGAACTTATATAATAACAAAGTGAATTTTTTTCTCTAACATTTCTAAACAACTTAGACTCACTACTTCCTCCTAAAATCATATTAAAAATGGTTAAAGCATAGTTTCTTTCAAACTCTGTTAAATCCTTTATCTTACATCCAATCGATAATTTAGATTGAGAAGAAGGATATTCTTCAACAATTGTTTTAGGAAGTTTTCTAATCTTTTCATGTTCAATAATAAAATCATTATCTTTTTTATGATAAATATCAAATTTAAAATTTTCTTTAAATATTTGTTCTATTTCATCAAAGTCTATATCTCCTATAATAAAGATATCTAATCCACTAGTTCTTATAAAATCTTTATAATATTCATATAAATTTTCTTCTGTTATTTTTTCTAAGTCTTCAATATAACCAAATCCATGTAAAGAATATTTTTCTTTTGGTCCCATTTTTTCTAACATTTTAACCAAACTATATTTTCTAGTATCTTCTTTAATACTTTCTATTTGTTTTATAGTATTAGTTTTTATTATTTCAAAAGCAGTACTATCAAATTTTTCATTATCAACATTTGGATTAAAGATGATATCAGATAAATAATTTATTGTTTGTTTAATCATACCTTTTTCAGTATATTTTTCATTTAAACATAATAAAGAAATATCTGTATTATAATAATTACCTAAACGATAACAATTAAAATCAACTTCACAAGCATATAAATCTTGTTGTTTAATAGCCATTTCTCTTCTTGTTTTATAATTTTTACTTGAAAAAGTTAACATATCTGCTAAGAAATTTGTCTTAGTAATATCTTCTTTACTAACTTTTTTTCTAAAAATTAAATCGATAGTTATAGTTTTAAATCGATCTGTTTTTAACATATGTAAATTATAACTACCGTATGTTTTCTTTATATATTTCATCACATCACCTATTTATTATTATGTATACTTTTTTAATTATTATAAATTAAGTATATATATTATAACATATTTTTGACTTAGATTATTTTTTTTGTTAATATATAAAGCTAAATAAAGGTGATATTATGTATAATTGGGATCTTGAAGAATTTAAAAAGAAAAGAGAATATTTAATTAGTCTAAGAAAAAGTAAAAGAAAAAAAACAAGTGATGAAAAACTAATGATAATCGATGATTCGATTGCAACTTATGATTTTTTACTTGGAAAATATAATTCTGAAGATTATAGTGAAGTTGAAGAAGATTTAAGCGATAGAATATTCACATCTAAATATTTTATTAATATGTATAGAAGTATTAATCCTGATATTATTACTGTTGTTAATAATGCATGTAATACCTTTGAAAGAAATAATTTTATTGATACTGATTATAGTAATGAAACACTAGAAATTAAATCTGTGATTGATATGTGTAAAGACATATTTAGTTCTTTTAATGATCCTGAACTTATGAAAAAAGTAAATAGTATTTTAGATGAAGATAATCATTTACTTGATATTTCTAATAGTAGTGAAATTATTAATTTTAAAACTATTTATAGTGGTTTTTCAGTTAAAGATAATTATAATAAAATTGGATACGCTAAAATATATAGTAATAATAAAATAAGAGATCTTTATACTTTAGTTCATGAAATATTTCATTTAGTAATAGAAGATAATAATCGAATTACTTCTTATAGTGATGATAGTTTTTACACTGAAGAAGTAGAAGGTGCTTTTTCAGATTTAATTGTTACTGATTATTTATATAAAAATAAGATTTTTATGGATGATGCTAGAAGTATAGAAATTATGAATTTTAATAATACAAAAGATTTTGTTAGAAATATTTTTATTTCTCATAATTATCATAATTACTTTAAGGATGATAAGTTTGATTTAAGACGTATTAAAAGTGATTTAAAGAGTAAAGGTCTTCGTTTTACAGGTTTTTCAAATTTAGATATGAGAGATAGTATGGTTTCTTTTAATAGAGATTTATGCTATAGTTTTTCTTATTTAGTAGCACTAGATTTATTTTTTAAATATAAAAATGGATATAAAAATATTATTAGTGATATAGAAGGTATTTCAATGGGAAAATATCCATTTATTATGTTAGAAAGATATGGTATTACTTTTTATAAAGATGGTTATAGTAATTTAGATACATATCAAAAAATATTAAAAAAAGAAAAGAGATAATTTATATTATCTCTTTTAATATTCTTCTTCCTCAGAATAATCTTCTTCACTACCTTCGTCTTTACCGACAAGTACTTCTCGTGGTTTAGAACCATTTTGTGGACCAATTATGCCTCTTTCTTCTAATAAATCGACAATTCTAGCCGCACGATTATATCCTACTTTAAATCTTCTTTGAATTAATGAGGCACTTGCTTTTCTTGTTTCAATAACAAAATCAACAATATCATTATAAAGTGGATCATCATATTCTTCTTCAACATCTCTTGGATGTCCACCAGCATTTCCTTGTTCGTCAGCTGCTGCTTGTAAATTCATAAATTTTTCATCATATTGAGCTTTTTGTTGATTAACTGTCCAATTTATAATAGATTCAAGTTCTTCATCTGATACAAAAGCACCTTGAATACGTTCTGGAGCATTTTCTCCCATTGGTAAGAATAACATATCACCTTTACCAAGTAATTTTTCAGCACCTGTCATATCTAAGATAGTACGGGAATCAATACTTGATGATACCGCAAAAGAAATACGTGATGGGATATTAGCTTTAACAACCCCAGTAATTACATCAGTAGATGGTCTTTGAGTTGCAACGATTAAGTGAATCCCAGCTGCACGAGCCATTTGAGTAATACGCATAATTGAGTCTTCTACTTCTTTTGATGCTACTAACATCAAATCAGCAAGTTCATCTACAATAACAACAATATATGGCATTTTTCTAATTCTATCTGTATCTACTCTATTTTCATTTTCTTTTTCAACCCAAGCATTATATGTTGAAATATTTTTTACTTTTTTAGCTTCAAACTCGTCATATCTTAATTCCATTTCATGAACTATTTTTTGAAGCGCAACACTTGCTTTTTTAGGATCTGTTACAACAGGCATTAATAAATGTGGCACTCCATTGTAATTACTTAATTCTACTTTTTTAGGGTCAACCATAACTAATTTTACTTCATCTGGTTTAGTACGCATTAAAATTGATGCAATGATACAGTTTATACAAACTGATTTACCACTACCAGTTGCCCCAGCAACTAGTAAGTGTGGCGTTTTATCAATTTCGGCAAATTTAGTTTCACCCATAATATTTTTACCTAAAGCTACTAAAAGTTTAGAATTAGCTTTGTTAAGAGGTGCTTTTTCAAGTACTTCTCTAAATCCAACAGGTTGAATTGCATCGTTAGCAACTTCTACTCCAACAGTTCTTTTACCAGGAATAGGAGCTTGAATACGTACATCTTTTTTAGCAAGAGCTAAAGATATTTCTTTATTAATACTTAAAATCTTACTTAATTTAGTTCCCGTTTTGATAGATAATTCATATTGAGTAACACTAGGTCCAACATGAATATCAACAATAGTTACACCTTCTATACCAAATTCACTTAATACAGATACTAAAAGTTCCCCAGTTGCACGAATAGTTTCTTCATTAAAGTTATTCTTTTGTTTTGTCTTCTTAAGTAAATCTAAAGTTGGTAATTTATAATCTGAAGTTGGTTTAATATCTTGATTAAAATTAATTTCAGGAATATTAATTTTAGATTCTTCTTCTTTTATTTCTTCTTTATTCTTTTTCTTTTCTTTTTCTTCTTTTCTAGCTTGAGTTGCTTCATTTAACTCTTCAATGCTAGCAACAACTACACGTTCATCTAAATCAATATTTTCTTCAATATGTTTCTTCTTTGATTCTTTAACCTCACCAGTTTCTTCATCAAATTCTACATCTTCTTCTGTTTCTTCTTCATCTTTTGCTTTTGTTTTTTCTTTATTAATTATTTCTTTACCTTTATCTACACCTTTTCTTAAATAATCAAAGATTGATACACCAGTAAACAATGATAAACCTAAAACAATCATGACATATGAAACAATAATTGTTCCTTGAGAGTCGAAAAGGATTTGAAATAGCACTGCAAATAATGAACCGATTATTCCACCACCAACTACATCAAACTGTTGCTTATTCATAATAGAATTTATCGCTTCTAAAATATGATTCCAACTCTCTTTAAAAATTACTGTCGAATTTCCATCATTAAGTTCAACAAATGATGAATGTGATCTTATTAAAATTCCTAATAACACAATATAAAAACCAATGAGTTTTTTGTCTAAGAAGTTAGGATATCTCTTTTTAATAACAATAAATAAGCCCATAATTAATAAAATAATTAATAGAATTATATTCCATGATCCAAATAAAAATACTCCAAAGCATCTTACTAGTCGACCAACTAATCCATTACCTGGCAAAAAAGCTAATACTGCAAGAATAATATATATTACACCATGAACTTCTATAGGAAGCTGAAAATTTTTTTCTTCTGTTTCTTGTTTTCTCTTTTTTCTTTTAGCCATAATACGCCTCCAATACTATACATATACATTATAACATAAAGAATTAATTATTTATATTTTTTTGTCAAAAAAAAAGTTCTTACGAACTTTTAATAATTTCTATTTCTTAAGAATGGTGGTAATTCATATCCACCACTAGTTGCATCATCATCTTCATCATCTAATAATGGTGCTTCTTCTTTAACTACTGGTCTTTCAACAACTGGTGCTGGTGTAGGTTCTTGAACTGGTTTTCTAACAACTTGTGCTGTTGGATAAGCAGCTTTTTCTTTATTTGATTTATCGAAACCTGTTGCGATAACAGTAACAATTACTTCATCAGTTAAATTTTCATTAATAACTGATCCAAAGATTGTATTAATATCAGTATTTGCAGCAGCTCTAACAACTTCAGCAGCTTGTTCTGCTTCAAATAAAGTTAAATTCATTCCACCAGTAATATTGATAATTGCATCTGTTGCACCAGCAATACTAGTTTCAAGAAGTGGAGATGACACGGCTTGTTTTGCAGCTTCGATAGCTCTTTCTTCTCCCATACCAATACCAATACCAATAATAGCATTACCAGAATCTTTCATAACAGCTTTAACATCTGCAAAGTCAAGGTTAACTAACCCTACTACAGCGATTAAGTCTGAGATAGATTGTACACCACGACGTAATACGTTATCTACTTCTTTAAATGCTTCTAACATTGGTGTTGTTTTATCAATAATTTCTCTTAATTTATCATTAGGGATAACGATTAATGTATCAACGTGTTTTTTTAATTCTTCTAAACCAACAATCGCATTTTCCATTCTTTTTCTTCCTTCAAATGTAAATGGTTTTGTAACGATGGCAACAGTAAGAGCACCTAAAGCTTGTGCTATTTCTGCTACAACTGGAGCAGCACCTGTACCTGTTCCTCCACCCATTCCACATGTGATGAATACCATATCTGCACCTTTTAGTGCTTCTTCTATTTCTTTTTTTGATTCTACTGCAGCTTCACGACCAGTGTCTGGTTTTGCACCTGCTCCTAATCCATCTGTTAAATTAGCCCCTAATTGAATTTTATTTTCAGCCAAAGAATTATTTAAAACTTGCAAGTCTGTATTTGCAACAATAAATTCTACTCCTTTAACTCCAGATTCTATCATACGATTAACGGCATTTCCTCCGCCACCACCAATACCAATTACCTTAATTTTAGCTAATTGGTCCATTGCTAAATCACCAAACATAAATAACCTCCTTAATTGCTAGTAAAATATTATTCAACATCATCAGTAGAGTCTTCTTCAAATGGGACCATATTACCATTATCGTAGTCCATCATACTAACTATTTGATTATTATCAAACATTGAATATATTTTATCTCTTAACTCCATTTTCTTATCAAAATATTTTATTATTCCAGCGGCACTAGAAAACTTATTATTCCTAATTCCTATTATATTGTCGTTTAATGTACTTGCGCTTATGCCTAATGTATTTTCTACTACAGAGTTAAATCCAGTTAATTCTGTAATACCACCTGTAACAATTATATAACTTATTTTCCTATTTGTTAAGCTATTTATTAGTTTTTTTGAAAGTTTTAGTAGTTCTTCAATACGTGATTCTACTACTTTTGCCAGGTCATCTTGATTAATTGTTACCATTTCGTTATCACTAATCTTGATATCGACAGTTTCGTTAACATCAGCATATCTAGAACTTGAAACTGCAAAATTTTCTTTTAAGTACCTTGCGTCTTTAGCACTAACGCCATATATATACATAATATCATTATCAATATTCTTGCTTCCAAGCTTAATAATATCATTTTTTATAATAATTTTTTTATTAAATATTGATACATTTATTATTTCTTCACCAATATTTATTATTGCACCAAGAGTTTTATCTCTTTCCTTATTGGATGCACTATAATAGTCGCCAATACTACCAAAAACAATATCAATTATTTCAACATTACAATCATTAAATATTGTCATAAATGGATATAAATATTTTTTAGGAGCAACTCCTATTACAGCTTTTATTCCAAGTTCATTTCCTACTTCACCTTTTGGATCAAAAATATTATCTCGATCATCTACAGTAAATACAATTGGAATTATTGTAACAACTTCATCATCTTCATCAACATTTCCATGAACTGCTTTTTCTAAAGTTTTATTTATATCTTGGCCTGTTACTTTTTTGTCTTCCCCTTGTAATTTTATCTTACCTGATACAATTTTTAACTTTCGCCCATGAGATGGAACTGTTACAACCGCTTTATCAATTCTAACACCTATTTTTTTCTCAATATTATCAATAGCTTTTTCTAATGAACTAGCAGCTAGTTCGCGATCAACTACTAATCCTCTTTTAATTCCCTTACTTTTAGTTGATGTAGAAGCTAATACATGAAAATTATCATTTTGCACTTCAGCAACAACTATTTTTATTGTATCACTACCTATATCAATTCCTGTATATATTTTTCTCATGAATAACGCTCCTCCATCTTCTTATATCATTCACTTTAATTATACTATCATTTTATTTTACTTGCAAATAGAAAAAAAGACCTTAAATTGGTCTTTTTTTAACAAACGTTTCCAGTTATACTTCTTCTTATTGCTGATCCTAGACTTCTTCCTAGTTCTAAAACTATTTTTGCTCCTGAAACAATAGCATTTATAATATTACCACTAAGATTTATTCCTCCTGTTATTATAAATAATTCTTCTTCACTTCTTATAGTTTCTATCATCTTTATTCACGACATCCTAAAGGACGAACAAACCCATCATATAGTCCAATTAAAAATACAACTGCAGCACCTACTCCAAAAGCAATCCAAGGAGATATTCCTCCACCTTTAACGTTTTCTAATTCTTTTTCTCTTATCTCTGTCATCTTACCTCCATATGGTTTTATATATATATTTTATTAAATCTAATTCTTCGATTTTAATAGTAATATTTATTACTTCATTATTTATAAATTTATTATCTTTTATATCTAGTTTTACCTCTTTGTAATAATTATTATTTATATTTATATTTTCTTCACTAATTTCTTTAATCTTGTAAGCAAATTCTTTATTTTCTATTAATACTTTATTATTCTTTGTTATTTTATTTAAATCATCTATTAAAACATATATATAAAGATTATCTTTTTTATACTCTCCTAAATTAGAATAATATCTTATATATTTAAAACTATTATTTATATAAATAATTCCTATTATTATAAAAATTATAAACAATACCCATATTTTAGTAACGCTCTTTATTTTTTTATTATATATTTGCTTATAATCATTTATATCAATCATTAATTTTTCCTTTTTTTAATTCTATTTTTCGATTATATAAGTCTGAATTATCATTTCTATGGGATATTACAATAAAAGTTTTATCTTTATATTTTTTAAATAAATCTTTTAGTATAACTCTTTCTTTAGCAACATCTATTTGACTTAGGCTCTCATCTAAAATATATATTTCTGCTTGTTTAACTAATGCACGGGCTAACATAATTCTTTGTCTTTCTCCTCCACTTAAATTAAAACCATTTTCTTCAATCATTAAAGAAGAACCAAATGAATTTTTATTCATTATTTCATCGACTTTAGTTAACTTGCATATTTCTAAAAATTCATCATAATCTATATAGCGATTTATTGTCACGTTATTATATAAAGTATCGTTATATAAAATTTCATTTTGTGATATATAGCTTATCTTTTGTCTTAATTCTTTAATATTAAAATAATTAATGTCTTTTTCATCTATTTCTATTTTTTGATTTTCAATATCTAAATACTTCATAAGAATTTTTACTAATGTACTTTTACCACTTCCACTATTTCCAGTTATTAATACTTTTTCTCCTTTTTTAATATTTAATTTTATTTTTTCTAAGATTTTATTTTTATTATCATATGAAAATGATAAATCATTAATTTTAATATTTCCTTTGAAGTCTTTATTAGTATATTTTTCATTAAATTCTAGATTTTCATTTTTAATACTATATAATTCATTTACTCTTTTAATAGTTTCTTTTACTTTTTTTATATCTATATCAAAATTTAATATATTTTTTATTGGGTCTAAGAAATATATTATTAGACTATTAAATGTAATTAATTCACCAATATTCATATCATTTCTTAAAACAAAGTATGTTCCTACAATAGTTATAAATATTACTCCTAGGTAATCTACTAGTTCTTTAAATAAATTTTGAATATTATATATTACATTAAATCTAAAATTATTATTCAAATACTTTAAATATTTTTTACTGAAGTTATTATAAATATTATCTTCTATGGATAATCCTTTAATAACATCTATACTTGTAATAGATTCGTGTAAATATGAATTAACTGTTGCACTATCATCTTTAAGTCTTTTAATATAGGTCTTTATAATTGGATTAAATATAATTAATATTATTCCATATAATATCATTATTATTATTCCAATAATAGTTAATTTTATATTTATTGATATTAATGAAATTAATACAAAAATTACTAAAGTTATATCAACAAAAATGGTGATAAATAATTTACTTATTACATCTCGTACTTCGCATAAGTCATTTATTCTAGATATTACTTCGCCAGTTGTTCTATTTTTATAATATAGGTAAGGAAGTGAAATAATATGTTTAAAAATATCTTTAATCATTATTTGGTCTAAATTATGATTTATATAATTTAATAAGTTATTTCTAATATAATTATTTATAACTTTTATTATCATTAAAAAAATCATAATTATCATAATTAATTTTAGATTATCTTTAGAATTATATGAAATAACATTATCTATGATAAATTGCATATTAAAAGAAGTAATTATATTTATAACAACACATATTAAAGAAAATAAAAAGATTGTTAATAAAACATTTAGATTCTCTTTAATTATATTTATTATAGATTCTTTTAATTTATTTTTCATTTCGTAATTAGGTATTTTTTTTATAGGAGTGAATAATAAAAATTGATTTGTTGTTATTTCTAAAAATTCTGTGTATGACATTAATCTTCTACCTACGGCAGGATCTGCTATTGTTAATATTTTTTTATTGCGATCTATTTTATGAATAACAATAAAATGTCCCATATTTTTATTAATAATTACATGTGCTATACATGGAAACATATTATCATCTAAGTCAAAAACACTTCCTCGAACGGCTTTTGATGATAATCCCATCTCCTTTGCTGCGTTCATTATTAGAAAAGCGTTTGTACCATCTTTTGTAGTTCTAGTTAAATCTTTTAAATATTCTAAGCTAACATTACCACCATATGTTTTTATAATAGTTAAAAGACAACATGCCCCACAATCTTTAGTTCCTTCTTGTAAAACACATTGATATTCTTTAAACACCTTATCACTTCCTCACTAAATATCATTAGCGATAAAAGTTTTATTTCCTACTTTTTTTACACTTTACATAAAATAAATAATAGTACTTTATTTTTATTTTTTTTTAATATATAATAATATTAGAATAAAATAAGAAGTGAGGTGTTAGTGTGAATATTTTTAATGAAAAAGTTAAGTTTACTAAAGTTTTATGGAAAGAATTATTTATTGGTGTCGTTGAAGCTATTATTTGGTTATCATTATTATTCATAATTGTTTTAGGATATAATACTGAATTAATCGAAATGTTAGAATTCGTAGTTGATAATTCTGATAAAGTTGGTGAATTCTATTTAGCTCTTTTACCTATTTTTATTATCATTGCTCTTTTAATAAAATTAGGATTCTTTATTATCAAAATGGAAATTCCTAACAATAGAAAAAAAGCAGTAACTACTAAAGCTGCTCCTAGAAAAACAACAACTAAAAAGAAAACATCAAAAAAATAAAGGTTAAACCTTTATTTTTTTTTGTTCATATTTCTATAAAAACTATTTAGACTTTGATAGTATAACATTTTAGTAATTGATGATATTCCAAGTCCAATCAATAAAACACTACCAATATCCATTATATTTATGTAACCATTAGCTAATCCATATGAGAATATATAGAAAACTAAGAAAATAGTTATTATTATAGGTGTTAAACTAGCACGATACATTAACTTACCAATATGTGTTCTTGAATATTGAATATCAAGTTTGGCAAATTCAGCTTTTGTTAATTCTTCTATTGTTTTATTTTCTTCTCCCTTTTTTAACATAGATATACCTCCTATTCTTTTATAATTTCATTATAATTTATAAAAGTCTAAAAAGCAATTATATAAAATAAAAAAGAAATCATTTGATTTCTTTTATTGACATATGGAGGGCCTAGTCGGATTTGAACCAACGCTCGGGGAGTTGCAGTCCCATGCCTTACCACTTGGCTATAGACCCATATTTCATATTATTCGTTCCGTATTTATAATATTACACTATTAAGTTTTATTTGTCAATTAAGCTAATCATTTTTTTATAAATTTTAAAAAAAGAAGAACTATTTTTGTTCTTCTATTTTTTTATCTATTAATATATATCGATATTCTTTATCTCTTATAGTAAATACTAATGTAACTTTTTCAGCTGAAGTTGCATCATTTACTACTTCTAAGAAAGTATATTCTGAATTAGATGGAGTAAGATCGATAATTACTGGTTTTTGTTTATATACTTTTCCCTCTTTTTCATATTCAATATTAGCAAACTTTTCAAATATACTATCGTATACTTTTTTATTTAACTTATCATTTTTGGTAATATAAACTTTTAATTTTAAAACAGCTTTTTTATATGAACCAGTATCAGTCGGAACAATTGTTTTTGTGAACTCTTTTTCTTGTCCTCCAATTAATTGTTTATACTTATAACTAAATTTCTTATCTAGATAAGCTTCATCTATTTTTATTTTAGTTCCTTCAATTAAACTTCCTTGAAAATCAAGTTCTTCTGTTAATTTTTTTTCACTTATTTTAGATACTTCTTTAAATTCAATTGGTTTTAGATTAATCTTAGAATATTTATAACTACCAGAATTATCATCCTCTTGAATCTTATCTAAAAGATATTCTAGACGAAAATTATTATCCTTATATTTATTTCTAACTTCATAAACTAATATTACTTGTCTTTCTTCTTTAGCTTTTATCTTGTCATTTTCCACATATCTCAATCCAAAGTCTGATAATTCTTCCTTATATTTATCTGTAGGTGATATTTTTTCTAATTCATCTAATCTTAAATAAATAAATTCATATGGTAATATTTGATCTGTTTCATATTTATTTTTTATAGTTAAATCAACAACAATAAAGAATTTATTTTTATCAATTTCTTTACCATTACTGGCATATTTAGTTTTATAACTTTTATTAATAGTTACATCTAATCCATAAGCATTAAACTGATATCCTTCATCATAAATTTTTTCTATACTATTTATATATGTATATATACCAAATATAGATGCTAAAAATAAGACAACTATACCAATAATAAATGCTG
The DNA here is from genome assembly GCA_017436345.1 of Bacilli bacterium. Classification (GTDB taxonomy): domain Bacteria; phylum Bacillota_I; class Bacilli_A; order RF39; family UBA660; genus RUG11788. The sequence continues at coordinate 45,740 of JAFSDH010000004.1, read as the reverse complement.
GTTTATTCTCCAAATAAATATATTTAAAAAATCTTATTTTTCGATTAATTTTTGCTTTTATATCTTCTGTATCTACATCTACTTCTAATTCAAATTCTTCACTATCTTCATCAGCTATGTTTAATTCCATTAAATCTTTTTTAAAATTAAATTGTTTAATATTAAATCCTACAGCTCTTGCTATGGTTATTATTATAAAAGGAATTGGAATATAAGAAATAATATTATAAAAGTCGTAGAAAACATCTACTATTAACATTGTTGGATGCCCTAGTTGAATAGTATTTAATATAACTGTTGCTACTATTACTGCAATTATTTCAACTATAAATGCTATTACAGAAACAATATAAAACCTTATCGGTTTTTGTTTCATATGAAGAATATATGCGATTAAAATAATTACTCCAATAATAATTAGAGGTAATATAATTCCAAAAGCACCAACGTTATCACTCACAGCATTAAATACTTGACCATAAATTCCTTCGTCTATATAATTTTTAAAAAATTCGGCTATACTTCTTAATTTAGAAAAAAACAATCCCATTAATATAGCTAATATTAAATGAATTAATTTAAAATTCTTTATTAAGAATGCATATGGTTTTCTTAATACCATTATCTCATCCCCTTATTCTCTATAATAAGTATATATTATTTCAAATAAAAAAAAAAGAGAATTTATGTATTTTCTCTTTCTATTATTAACTGGTTTTCAACTAGATATATATCTGGATTATCTTCTATTATTTTACTTATTGGTACTTGAAATTTTTCTTCTAAATCTTTAATTCGATCTCCTATTTTCGTAATGTATACCATAACATTTTCTCTAGGTACAATTATTACTTGTTTAGGGTATATATAATCATCTATATCCATACCATTTAAATACGCAAGTGTCTTATAATCAATGTTTAAAGTAGAAGCAATATTCTTTAATGTATCTCCTTCTAATATTTCATAATAAATAAAGTCATTTGATAATATAAAAGGTATGTAAATAGTATCTCCCGCTTTTATTTCGTATAGATTTATATCATTTACCCTACCTATTTCGTTTACAGTAAGATTAAATTTTTTAGCGATATCCTCAATTGTCTCATTTTCTTTTACTATATATATATCCATATATTCCTCCTAATAGATTATATGAATATAAATAAAAAAAAGACTTTCGTCTTTTTAATATAAACATGATCCTGGAGTTCTTGGGAACGGAATTACATCTCTTATATTTTCTACTCCTGTTAGATAAATAAGTAGTCTTTCAAATCCCATACCAAATCCACTATGAACACATCCACCAAATTTTCTTAAATTGATATACCATTCAATAGTTTCACGATCTACTTCCATTTCTTCAATTCTCTTAATTAATTTATCATAGTCTTCTTCACGTTGAGAACCACCCATCAATTCTCCAGCACCTGGTACTTCTAAATCAACAGCTGCAACTGTTTTACCATCTGGATTTTGTTTCATATAGTATGCTTTAATATCTTTTGGCCAGTTTGTAATAAATACAGGTCCCCCAAAATGCTCAGTAATATATTTTTCATGTTCTTTAGCAATGTCTTCACCATATTCAGGTTCAAATTCCCAATTAACGTTAGCATTCTTTAATATTGTAATTGCATCTTCATGAGTAATTCTTGTAAATTCTGAATTAACAAGTTTTGTTAGTTTTTCAATTAATCCTTTTTCAACAAAATTATCTAAGAATGTAAGCTCCTCTTTAGCTCTTTCTAATACGTAATTTACTACATATTTTAACATTTCTTCTTCTACGTCCATTAAACCATTTAAATCACAAAATGCTATTTCTGGTTCTATCATCCAAAATTCGTTAGCATGTGTCTTAGTATTAGAATTTTCTGTTCTAAAAGTTGGTCCAAATGTATATATTTTTTTGTAAGCAAGAGCAAATGCTTCTCCATGAAGTTGTCCACTACCTGTAACAAAAGCCTTTTGTCCAAATAAATCTTCTTTCATGTCAGCTTTGCCATCTTCATCTTTTTTTATGTTATCAAAGTCAAGTGTAGTAATTTTAAACATTTGATCTGAACCTTCACAGTCTGCACATGTTATTAGTGGAGTATGAACATAGACATATCCATTATTTTGAAAGTATTCATGAATTGCCATAGCTGCTAAACTTCTAATTCTAAAAACTGCTTGGAAAAGATTTGTTCTTGGACGAAGATATGCTTGTTCTCTTAAAAATTCTCTTGTATGTCTTTTTGGTTGAATTGGATAATTTTCAGGAGAATCTCCTAATAATTCTAAGTTCTCTACTTGTAATTCGAATGGTTGCCCTTCTTTTGGACTTTCAATTAGTGTTCCTTCTACAGAAATTGCACTACCTACTCTTATTTTTTGAATTTCATCGAAGTTAGATAATTTATTGTCATATACTACTTGTAATGTTTTAAAACATGTTCCATCAGAAAAATCTATAAAACCAAATTCTTTTTGTTTACGGTGATTTCTAACCCATCCTTCAACGATTACTTTTTCATTTAAATATTTTTCTGTTTCTTTATATATATTTACTAAATCTTTTTTCATATTATCACTCATTTCTCTACTTTTTATTTTATAATAATAAAAATATAAAATCAATAAAAGATATAAGAAAAAGGACTTTTAATCCTTAATCATTATATATATGATATATATTAGTATTATTATAGTTAAATTCATTATTTTTAACTAAATTTTTCAATCCATATTGATCATATCTATATAAATATTCCCCACTTATATAGTATACTCTATCATTTGATACTTGTAGATTACTATAATCATTTAATTCTAAAAGTAATATTCTACTTTCCAAATTTTCCTTATAAGTTTTATATAGCTTATTTTCACTAACAAAGTAATATGAATTATCTAATTCATAGATATTTTCATAATCATATACGAATTCATCACTTATTATTTTTTCGATAGTTATACGATTATTGGTAAACTCAGTAATACTAGTATCTTCCCATCTACCTTTTTTGTACATTGTAAATCCATCATTAACGTTACCAATTTGTTTAAAAGATCCATCAGTACTTAATTCATATTCTAATTTATTATTTAAATCAAATATATATACTTTATCTTTTAATGTTCCTATTATATATATATTGGTTGATAATTCTTGATCTAAATCTATTGTTTGTTTTTCATTAGTTAAACAATTAATTAAATAATATGACTTAATGGAATTTGATTTAATGATAGGTACAAAGAAATACTCATCAATATAAACACCTAAATTATTTTTATAAATATCTTTATCAGAAAATTGTATATCATAGTTCTTATTTTTATTATATACGTATAAAGATTTATAACGATATACTTCTAAATATTCATTATCATAAAAATTATTTTTATAAAAGGACATATTATTATAATCATGAGTAACTTCTAAGTTTTGTAAATGTTTATAAGTTGTTCCTATTTCTTTATAAAACTTTTCAATATCGATTTTATTTTCTAAATAATACGATGAATATGTTTCTTTTCCATCACTACATAATACTTCAAAACTATTCTCTTGTTTAATATCGACTGGATATATACATAAATAATCTTTTTCTTCATATGACTTTATATTTTTAATTATTCTTTTTTGCTTATTGAAATAATTATTTGTGTAATATGCATAGTTTTTATCATCTATTGATATTGAAAGATAATATCCATCCCCACTATCATCCCTTACATATTTTTCGTTTATTTTATAGTTATTATTATCACTAACTATCTCATATACTACTTCGTGACTATTAGCAAAAAATACAACAATCAATTGGTAGATTAATATTACTAATATAAAAATTAATATATATGACAACGTTCTTTTCATATTTCACCTTTACTAACTTATTTTATTATCTTTTAATATTTCTTCTATATGACTTTTTTCTAAATAATCTTTATAAATAGTACTTTCTTTTTCATTTATAACAACTAAGTATGGATATTCTTTTTTTTCAAAATCTGGTAGAAGTTGTAGTAATTCGTTTTTTTCTTCTTCAACTAATTCTAAAACATTTAAATATTCAATACTTATATTTTTATCTTTTCCTACACTATTTAAATTATTTAAAGTATTGTAACAATCTTCACTCTCATTACTACAAATGAAAATAATTGATTTATCTTCATAATTTAATGAAGCTTGATATTCAGGTAGGCCAATTGCTGTTATATTAGAGAATTCTGATGTATTAAAATAAAATAAACCATTATTATCTTTTTTATTAGTATTATTAGAAAGTATAAATATTATTCCTATTATAAATATCACAATAAATATAAAAATTAAATTTTTAATAGTTGTCTTTTTACTCTCTTTCTTTATTTTTTTCTTATTACTCATATTACCACCTACTATTAAAATTATATCATATATATTTTATAAATAATATAAAAATAAAAAAAGCCATAAGGCTTTTAATCTTCAAAAAAATCATCAAAAAATTGATTTTCATCGATATCATCAAGTGATATTGTTGGTTTTGCTGGTGTTTGAGAAGTAACTGATGGTTTAGGTTCAACAATACTTTCTTCTTTAATAATTTCACCAGGTTTAATAATTGTTTCTTCAACTTTCTCATCAATTCTATCCATTTTTTCTTCAAAAGCACTATTAGTAAACATCTCATTTACTTTGTTTTCAATGCTTTCATTAGAAATAAATGTATCTTCCTTAATGACTGTTTTATTATTAACTTCTTTATTTTCAACAACACTTGGAGAAGATAAAATTCCACCAGATGATTTTGGTTGTTCTTGATCTTTTTTAGCAGCATCATTTTTAGCTTTTTCTTCTTTTTCTATTTCAGCTATTTTAGCATCTATTTTTCTAACTAAATCATCTATATCTACAGATTGACTTCCAGTATTACTTGCAGAAGATACTGGAGAATCTTTTGGTTGAGATGGTGGTATTAAAGGTGTTGGTGCTGGTGTAGACATTATTCCTCCACCTACTCCTGCAGGTGCAGCACTACCACTATTGTCCATCATCATTTCTCTAATTTTTTGTTGACGTTTTTCTTTAACAAATTCACGTACATCAAATACTTGTACTGGACGTTTTTCTCTTTCTATATAGCCCATTTTAGGGAATTTTTGATTACCCCAATCTATTTTAAAGTTTGGTGTAAAAGATGTTTTAAACGGTTGCATACGTAAACGTAATACAATTTGGTCAAATTGTTTCATACGTTGTAAATCTGATACTGTAACAAGTGGTGTAGATGCTGTTTTATCATCTTTCTTAGATTTAACTTCACCACATAATTTACTAATTTCCTCCAAAGCTGACAACTCAGTTGAAATTAAGTAAACAATGTTACCACAGTTACCTTTTATTGTTTCAGCATTTTCTTTACCATATACTTGCGTTAATTGAGCAAAGTTTTGGATAATCATTGTAAAACGTACTTGTCTTGAACGAGCAGCAGTAATCATCGTTGTAACATCTTTTAATGGCGGCATGTTAGCAAACTCATCTAGCAAGAAGTTTGTACGACAAGGAAGTTTTCCACCATGTTCTTGTGCAACATCAATTAATGTTTCGTAACATTGTTTAATAAAGATTGTTGCAAGTGAGTGGTATGTTTTCTTTTCATCTTGAATAATTATGAATACAGCAGTTGGTCTTTCACCAATAGTTCTCAAATCAAAATCACTATAACTTAACATCTCTGATAAATTTTCACGAGATGAGAATAGTTTTACTTTTTGTTTAAATACAGAAATAATTGATCCTTTTGTTTCGTTTGGTGCCATAATAGTACCACTAGCGTTAATATAAGCTGGAGAGTTAGGATCTTTTAAATTGAAATATTCTTTTACATAAGTTGAACCACCACATTTTTCTTCACCTACTGTAGTAGTTAAACTAATACTATTTATATTAATTTTTTCTTCTGGAGCATCTTCAAACAATCCAAGTGCTAAACCTGAAAAATAGTCTGCTGAAGTTTTTTCCCAGAATGGATCTGAATTACCACTATTTTCTTCATATAGGATATTTAATGCAAGGTCATCTAACAATTCGATTGCTTTATCTTTATTACCACTTGTATAAAGTCTATATGGTAATGTCATTGGATTCCAAGCATTCCCCTTTTGTGGACTACGGAAGTTTAATACAATAATGTCATATCCTTTAGATTTTAATAGTTCCCCAGTTCCTTCATATAATTCACCTTTAGGGTCAGTCAAAATCATTGATTCACCCTTCTTAGCTAAACATTGAATTGCTGGTAAAATTGTACTTTGTGTTTTCCCAGCACCAGTAGCCCCAATAACTAAAGTATGATATTCACCATTATCAACCCATAGCTTACCATTTTTACTAATTAGTGGAATACCCGCGTATTCACTTGTTGGTTGTTTTGGATCAACTTCTTTTAAGACAGCTTTCATTTCTTTATCTTTAGCCCATCTACTGTAGCCTTTATCTTTTTTACCAAGTGAGAATCCCACTCCTTCTTCTCGATCAAAAAAGTATGAACTAACACTTAATAATAAAGCAATTAAAGCTATTATATAGAATACAATTGTACTTGTAAGATATTCTGGACTAAAAGCTGGAAATGGATTTAATGTTAAACTTTCTCCTTCAGCTAAATATGATAAATTTATTACACCTAATGACACAACATACAATAAGAATATTGCAAATAATACAAATATTAATACGTCTTGTGCGTCAGCCCTAAACCTAAATTTCATGTGTAATTCCCTCTTTCATTCAAAATTCAATAATATTATAACAAATTTATTTGAAAATTCAACATTTTATAATTCAATATTAACCTTATATTGCATTACAGCTGTTGTTTTAAAAGAAAATATTTCTCCTTGAGTAGTCGTTACTCGATAAACATAGCTATTAGTTGTTGTTTCTTTATAGTATGAAAAACTTTCAAAATTGTAATTATAGTAATCAGACATTAATTGATTACGATAATCCATAAATGATGCTTTAGTAATAACATCACTATTTTCTATCATTGCATATGCTTCATCTTCAAAATTTACAATTAAATTTTTATAATCATAATAATACAGTTTTGCCATTTCTTCTTGATTAACACTTTTAACAGAATAAATATTAACTTCTGATGGTTCATTAGTTGTATCAACAGCCTCTGTTTTTTCTTTAATAATTTTTTCTCTTTTCTCACTCGATGCATTTTCATTATAAGTAAAAAGACCAAACAAAAGTAAAATAGCAACACCAGCAATAACAAAAAGAATTCTAGTTGGATTATTATTCATCTTTATCACCAACCTTACTTATATATTCTTCTTTAGAAAGTGGCGCAATAGCAAAAGCTAAAGTATTTTCATTTATAGTAATTTTATAATAATTATCTCTTATATATTCTTGCTCATAAGATTCAAAGATTTCTCTCATTATTCGTCCTTTGAGATAGTATATTGTTATATCATCAAACTCCATAACCTGATAAATTTCACGTATATTCACGATGTAATTTGTATCATATTTTTCTAATATATCCAATACATTTGATAAATTAATTTTATTTTCTTCAACATATTTTTTATCTAAGATTACCATTAAATTATCAACATTTTTTGCTCTTACATTATTTATGTATGTCGTAATAGCTGATGTTATAGAAAGATATCTATTTTCATCTTTGATAGCGAATACTTCATATTCTTTAACTAATGTTTCTTCATCATGTTTATATTCTCTTGTCAAACCAAATATTATTAATCCAACAAAAACAATTGCCATGACAATTAATATTTTCTTTTCAATTGGTTTTATATTTTGCATATTTTCACCTCTATAAACCAAATATTTCTTGTCTTTTTTCAACCTTTCCCTTTAATTGCCAAGTAGTATAATCGTTTTGTTCACAAGTAGTAGTTTTCGATTCTGGTGGACATCCACTATATGGACTACCACATGTTATTTTACTTGAACAATAATCACTTCCATAAATTATATTTAAGTATACACATCCACCTTTTCCCCAGTTTCCTGGATTGTATCTATGATCTCCAATCCAAGAGTAAACAGATTGCATACCAGCTAATGTTCCTGGAAGACCGTGTCCTGCAGGATCACAACCAGCACTAGATCTTTCATTATAACGTTTTGTTATTGAATTAGCATAACTTCCACCTTCTAAATAAGCATTAATAGTTTCTGCATATTTTTTGATTCCAGCTTCCATTGAAGTAAGTTGTGGTCCGGCACTACATCCAGCACCATTAGGAATTCCTATTCCCCAGAAGTTATATAACCCATCACATTTTCCCCATCCTTGTTCTGTTCCTGCTGTTACTACAACTAGTTCAGGATTTACATTATTTTGAAGGGAAACATCATATACAAGTTCTGCATTACTAGAAAAGTTGTTACAAAAATTAGAATTTCCACTAGATAAACAATAATTACGCATTAATGTTACAAATTCTTGTTTTGTAAGAGATGTTGAAGTTAATGAAAAATCTCCACATCCTGGTCGAGGATCATCTTTTTTTACATAATCAAGTGGATTAACTTTATTCTCAGAACTTAATCTTACTTCAAAGTGAAGGTGTTCTCCGGTTGAGCAACCACTTGTTCCCATCTTACCAATAACTTGCCCCTGTGCTACTTTGTCACCAGACTTAACAGTAATCGATCCTGCAAGCATGTGTGCATATACTGTATATGTTCCATCCGAATGTTCTATTTTTACATAGTTTCCATATCCTCCACCATAATTTGAGCAACTGTCAGTTGCACATGTATTACTTTTACATCCAGCTCCCATACATCTTCCATCTTGACAATAAAAACCTGCGCCATTATTAGTTTGTGATAAATCACTAGGATAAATAACAGTTCCGGCTTTAGCGGCAATAATATATGGATTTCCTCCAGTTGCTATATCAATACCACCATGAGAACCTCTATGAACACTATCATTTCCAGAAAAATCAGCTGTGATAGTTGTATTTACAGGTTCTCCACTAGCAAATAACACACCGTTTTTTTCTTGTGTTTCACTACTTCCAATTGGCCACCAAAATGATGTTCCATTACAAGCAGCTACAGTTGTATTTGTTGTATCATAAGTTTCTAATGTTTCCGCATATAAATATATATATTCAACAACATCAGCAGCATGAGATTCATATATTTCATCATTTACACCATTAAAATATTTTGAGTAATATTCTAATAGAAAATCTTCATCAATCATATTCCAGTAGAATGCACTTCCACTTTCATCATCTTCAAGACGTCCCTCATCAACTGAAAGACTATATCCACTTCCACCACTACAATCGTAGTTTTTTTCTTTAGATGCCGCAGATGTCCAGAAATTAAATAAATTTGTTGAGTCATCATTACTTGCAATTGCACGAGGTGTGCTACTATCTAAACTACAACTTGATTTAGTTACAATTTGATATTTTGCGAGTATTTCAACATAGTTTTCCATCTCTGTTACTGATTTACTAAATACACCATCTTCACCTTCAGTATCTACTGTTATAGTGTCATATGCAGAACTATCAGTTGTATCTACATACATTTCATTTCCTTGATATGCTGTTAAAGCAGATATTATTAAATATTTATCAACAGTAACGCCATATTTAGTTTTATATTCTTGAACTACTTTATCTACTGTATCATAAATTTTACGATATTCTTCACTAGCTAAATATGTTCCTGACGCGTAATTTAATGAATCGGTATTTTTAATCAAGAATACAACAGCAATCATCATAACAAAACCAAATAATGCTGCTCCCATCATTGTTATTATTAACCATTTATTTAAAAATAAATTTCTAGTGGCATATACAATACCACTAATAGCTGTTGATCCAGGAGATTCGATATTTGCTTCTACATCAGCATCTTTAAAGGAACCATCAAAGTCTTCTTCGCCTGCTAGAGAGTTTGATGCCATACCTCTTGAATTATTAATTGGATTTTTTACCACACTTGGATTATGAGCTCTTGTGTTTCTTGCTTTATTTTTTTCTATGATATCTCTTGGTGATTCTAAATTAGAATTATCTTTGCTCATTCTATCACCTCTTTACTACATATACTTAAATTATACCATTAAAAAAGTGATTTTAAAATCATTAAAATCACTTTTATATAAGTTTTTGTATGACTATAAATTATAGTCCTCCACCACTACCAAATGATGCTAATTCTTCTGGAGTTAAGATTACATTTATTCTCATACGTCTGTTACCACAGATAAACAACGCTTCACCTTGATTATAGTGTTTAATACTTTCTTTTTCATTATCATTTAAGTCCACTAATTTTGATAAGTCTTCAGCAGCTTGTTTCTTTAATCCCATGATTAAATAGTAAGATGCGTTATCGAAAATAGCTTTACCTTGCATGATAATATTTGGTGCAGCAAAGTCACTTGGTTGTTGTGTAATAATAATTGTACCACTATTATATTTACGAGCACGACGTTGTACTTGAGCTAAGAAATCAGCTCCTAATGTATTAGCATCTCCTAATAATACGTGTGCTTCGTCAATCATAAATACTGTATCTATTTCTTTATTTAAACATAGTCCCCATGCGTACTTTAAGATATTAAAGAATAAGGCATTTTTGATATTTTGTTCAGCATTCATTAATTCTTTGATATTAAATGTAATGAAATCACTGTTATGTGTAATTGTTGTTTTACCATCAAAATAATATCTTAAATCATTAGTTAATGGTCTAATTTTTAACTCTAACTTTTCCATTGTTTCTCTTTCATGAGTATGTTCAGGCATAGAAATAATTCTACTTTTAATTGTTGCATAAACATCAGAGAAAGTTGGATAGTCATTTGCTGTGAAATGATAGAAATCTTTATCAAAATCTATACCAAATCTTTTATATGTATCTTGAACTATTTCACTAAAAATAGTTAAAGTATCTTCTTCCATTGACGGATCATAATACTTCATGAAGGCTTTTAAGAATTGAAGTGTACGAGTTAATACTGTATATCCTAATCCTTGTTTAATTTCTTCTTCATCAGCATCAATAACAATTTGTAAAGGGTTAATCATACCATATTCTCCACCCTTACCTAAGTCGATTGTATCTCCACCGAATGTTTTAGTCATTTCTTCAAGTTCGTTTTCTGGGTCAATTGCAACAATTTGGCATCCATTACGAATATGATTTCTTAATAACAATTTTGCAGCAGTTGATTTCCCTGACCCTGAAGTCCCAAGTAAAATCAAATTAGCATTATTACGGTTATTTTCTTTCTTTAATTTATATAAGAATTGATTAAATAGAATAACCCCACCTGAGAAGTCTACTCCTAATAATGTAGATAATCCTGGGTCTTTAATACTATCGAAAATAAATGGATACATCGCAGCTATTGTTACAGAAGGTATTGGTGTTCCAATACGTGTTTCAATATCTTGACTAGGGAAAATTGGAAGCATTGATTTTAATACTTTTTCTTGTTCAAAACGTAAAGAAACTGCTCTTAATTCCATTGCTTCTAAGTAATTTTTAACATTTACTTTCTTTAATTCTAAGTCTTCTTTTGTATCTGCTGTTATCATGATATGCATTTGGAAATCGAAGATTCTAGCTTGACTTCCTGCTAACATTGATACGAAATATTCTAATGATTCATAGTCCAATCTAATTCTTTCTTGAACAGTACGATCTCTTTCTTCTTGATATCGCATTTTTAAATCAGCAATTTGCTTATTTAACATTTTAGATATTGTAGTAAAAGGAACTGGAATATGCTTAATTACTATTTTAATACCAGACATTGTTGTAAGTGTAGACAAGTAACCTGGTGCAATAAATTTTGGATATGATACAACAGTTAAAACAGTTGCATATTTATCACTAATGAAGAAGTCACTAGCACCAAATTGTAATCCTTTTGGTGCAATTTGAGATTTAAATTTCATTGTTGTACTCATAGTGCCACCACCGTTCCAAATTCAGTTGTTTGTCCACCATTTAAGAAGTTATCAAGAATAATTCTTAAATCTTCATTACTAGTTTGACTAGCAGTTAATCCACAAGATGATAAAGAATTAATTAAGTTTCTTATTCTCTTTTGAATTTTATCAATATCTGATTCTTTGAATAATACATAATACTCTGTATCTACTACATTGTTATTCATAAAGTTATTACCTTTTTGAATATCCTCAGTTATTAATTTTCTAACTGCAGGTGATTGTGTTTGGTTATATAGTAATTGTAGTTGAGACATATATACAGATATATCTACAGGTCTATCAGCTACTACTAACCAGAATTCAAAATCTATTTGATTATAGAAATTCTTTAAATTATTAATTATACCCATTTGAGAATCTGCATCTAAAATGAATATATTTCTTGGAGTTATCTTTACCCCTGTTACTTTCAAGTTTTTTTGAAGTATAATCATACCATTACTTATACTTTCAACTGGAAGCCAATCTTCACAATATTTATTATTGTTGTTTGTTGTCTTCTTCGCCATATTCATTACACCAACCTTTCCATTTAAACGTCTTTTGATTTACAAAATAGAATTTATAAAAATTCGTTAGAAATACCAAAACATTATGTTGATGTGGAACTGGTATAACTAAGAATCCAGTAACTAAAACTGGTAATAATACTGTTATTGCAATTGCAACATTTGATAAAGCATTTTGGAATATCAGAAGCCCAAGCAATGTTATGCCGGCTCCTGATCCAAATATAGCTAAATCTATTCCTCTAAAGAATCCCATTATCAACTTACCACGATTAGCATTGGCAGGGATTAAATAATTGTTTTCCACTATATCACCTTATTCCTTTTTATTTATTTGGGTTAAATCCACCACGATCAGCAACTTTTTGAGTTCGTTCCTCACGTCTTCTTTCTATTGTAGAACCACCAACAGCTGTTGATGCAGAGTCGTAAACAGTTGTTGCCCCACTCTTAATTGCTGTTGTCGTTGCTTTTTTAGCTCTATGAACAGTTCCATTAGCATATCTTGTATATGCTTTGTCTTCTTGTCCATAACTCTTTTCGTATGCTTCTTTTCCTTTTGTGTAATTTCTTTCTGCGTCTCCACTTCTTGTAACTTTATCTTGCCAATCATTGTAAGCAGCAGTTCTTCTTGCATTGTATGCATCTTGACTTTCACCAGCCATAGGTCCTTGTGAAATAAGATCTCTGTAATCCCATTCTGCTTGTGTTGCAGCAGCTTGGGCAGCAAGCATATTATCTTTAGCAGCAGCCACAGTTTGTTCTGTTAAGTTTAGTTTTGCAGCTTGAGATCTCATTTGAGCATTTGAAGCTTTAGATTGTAGTGCAGCAAGCACTCCACTCTTAGCATTCTTATCACCAAGCCTAGCTTGAATAGCGGCATCACCAGCACTACGCCATGCATTTGATGGTTTTCCACTAGCAGCACCATTATATCCTGCTGACATACCTGCTATACCACCAGTAAGTGCTCCTGAAAGACCACGACCTGATATAGCACCAGATATTGCTCCAGTTCCAAATCCTGCAAGTCCACCAACAACGTTTCCAAGGAAGCTTCCTCCATTTTTGTTGTCTTTGATACCAAGAATATTCTTGATAAATTTGCTTGCTTGTTTTAAGAACATTAACATACCTATTATGATAAATACCTTTAAATACATTAATCTAACTGGTGAGATAGGATTACTTGTGGTTCCTTCTGCACCTTCATAACTTACAAACAATGAATTATTGTGTAATTCTGAAATAAAGAATAATACTAAATATATCAATCCTAGTTTTACAAAGATATCAATATATGTTCTTCCTAATTCCTTTAACCAGTTTTGGAATGGTCCATCTTTTTGTGACTTAGGATCAATATAACTCATTACTGGTATAGGAGCTAACATTTCTAAGACTAACATCTTAAATAAACGAACAGCTAAGTCAATTGTTATTCCAATTAATAATACCAGTACGATTATTCCAACAACAGTTGATAATAAGAATCGATATTCATAACTATATCCAGCTGCCGTCCCAAGAATTGGAATCGACATAGCGTTTCCTTCATTAACATTAGCATAGAATTCTTCTAATGTTTTTATTTCCTCTTTACCATCTATTGCTGCATAATAGTCTCCTTCTTCTTCCGAATAATACGGATGGAAGAAGGCTTGTAAGAGACCTACAGCCATATCATTAGAACACTCAGATACTGTATCTTCTATTTCAGAAGCATCTTTTCCAAGTAATAATCTTGGTAATACTGGTAAGAATGCTGTTTGAATTCGATATAAAAAATCAAATATCGTTGGTAACATCATTAATAATGCTAACATAGTTATTGTTCTAGAAATAAGTTTTGTAGCACCTTTTTCCTTATCAGTCATTTGATCTGGATTAATCATATAATTAACCAGAGAAGCTGATATCTTAAACAGCATAAATATACCTAATATAATATAAATTTTTTGTCTAACAGTTTCAACTAAATCGACATCTGTACGCAATTTAGATATATCAAAAATACCTTGTGTTATCCATTCAATTGATGAATAAATAAAGTAATCAATTGATGCAAACAAACCACGTATGAAGTCGTTAAAAAAGTTTCTTGTCACAATTAATCACTTCTCCTTTTAATCTGCACCTGGTACAGTATCGTCTTCTACAACACCACAAGTTGGATCATCAACTAAGTTTAAACTATTTTTAATAGCGTCTATTCCTAAAATAAATTCAATTATAACAGGAACAAAAAAGAATGCTGCAGCTGCAATAAATCTTTTAATAATTCGACTCCCAGCTTTTTTCATAGCATTATCATCTTGTGATGTAACAACTGAAACAAAATCACTTGAACATAAAATTATTAATAAAATAGGAACCCCAACCCTTAAATATCCTACTATTTCTTTGATTAAATCAGCAGCTTCTACTGTCAAAAGCCCACTACAATCATCAGCAAAAACCATATTAATACTTAAAAAGAATCCTATTACAAATGTTAAAATTAATTTTTTTATACTACTTTTTTTCATATTTTCCTCCATGAAGACCAATATATCATACTAATTATATCAAAAAAAAAATAATAGTAAAAGGGTTTTACTATTATTTTATTAATAAACTTTATTTTAAAATAAATGGATCTTTTTCAGTACCAGTACCACCGGCAAAAATAACTCTATTTGATAAATAATACACATGACCATAAATAGTACTTTCACTTGATCTAGATGCTACAATACCAGAAGCTACCCTATATCCAGTGTATGAATTTTCAGTTGAAGGAGTCATTGTCCACATTCTAACATCTTTAATTAAATAATTATAATTTTGACATTCTTTATTAACAGTTGTTTCACAAGCATCAGATAAACTTGCATTCATAATATCAAATACAGGTATTAAACTAATTGCTTGATCTTTTTGAACAACACTACATTCTACACTACCATCAGTTGATGTTTCATCAACACTTCTAGCCCCTACACAAACATTTTTAGTAACTACTTTAGATTTTAAGTATTCATTAATTAGATCACTTTCATAATAATCTTTTAAAGAATTATAAGCTGCACTTAATGGATATTCATTTATACCATAGTTATTTTGTGCTTCTGTATTATAGTTGGTATCAAATTTACCTTTTTGTTTTTTATAAGTTGAAAATAAAGTTATATCTTTATTACCATCAATTTTTACAATACGATATAAATTATTATCTCCTTCGATTTTCACA
Source organism: Bacilli bacterium (assembly GCA_017436345.1). Lineage (GTDB taxonomy): Bacteria > Bacillota_I > Bacilli_A > RF39 > UBA660 > RUG11788. The sequence continues at coordinate 29,960 of JAFSDH010000004.1, read as the reverse complement.
TAGTTATCAGGATCTTCTCCACGATAGATATATCCAGTCATTAATTCATTTGTTGATAAATCATAACCATCTTCATCCATTCCTAAAGTAGTTCCATATTCAACTACATCTTCCATTTTATATAGTCCTTCACCACTAGTAACAACGTCTTCTTCAATTAATTTATCTGCTAAGAATTCTGTTTTATAGTCTTCTCCACAATCTAAAGAAGCAACATAGTCGTAACCACTTTCTGTTTTACCAACAATTACTTTACCACTACAAACTACATCTTCATCAGTAAATTCAGATAAATCTTTGATATATCCTCCAGAAACTAATTCATCACTATCAATTTCAGCACTTTTACCAACTTTTTCTGGAAGAGCATCTTCATTATCTTCATAGTAACTTTCAGCTGCAGAAACTAATTTTTTTTCTATTTTTTCAAATGATAATTTTCCACCACTAGAAAGTGATACAACAAATATAGCAATAATGAAAATTACAATAATTCCTAATACCATTCCACCCATAATTATTATTTTTTTATCGGCTTTTTTCATACTTTCTAACATATTAACACCTCATTATCATTATAATATACTAAAAATAAAATAACAATAAAAAAAAGAATGTTTACATTCTTTTTTATTATCCTACCAACAATCTGCCCATGTTGTTGTATCAGAACCTTCTGGACCAGAGTCAGATACAAGTCCCATTACTAAATTTACAATAAATGGGATGAAGAATATAACAACAGCAGCAATTGCTCTTTTAATTAATTTACTTGTTGCTTGTTTAATTTCTTTATCATCACTTGATAGTACAGCTTTACCTAAATCAACACTTCCCATAATAATTAAAGCTATTGGTATTAAAATTTGAATTAGTTTTAGTACTCCTTTAATAAAACTTATGATTGCATCTATATCTGAACAATCTACATCTAAAAAATACATTCTTTTTCCTCCTCACTTCTTTATATCTAAACTATACGACAAAATTATCTTTCTTGTCAACATTTTATGTAAAACTAGTGTCTAAAAATACCACCAAATCCACTACTTCTACCACCATTATCAGAAGTATCAGTTTGAATTATTCCCATTCTATTTAACAAACTAGTTAAAACTTGACTTCTACTACGATCATTAAATGGTCTTAATGCAGTAAATATCTTTAATCCTGATTCAGCAGCAAATTCAGATATTTCGTCGTTTGATATCATACTTTTATTTATTATAATTTTTTCATCTTTTAATTTTTGAAATATATTTTTATCTCTTTTAACAATTTTATTTATTTTAATAATAGATGGCTCTATTAAATAATAAACTTCACTTACAGCATTATCATCCATATCATTCATATCTACTAATACTAAATCATAATTAGCAGATTTTGAAATTTCAGATAAAAATTCAGGTTTACCAATTGAAACAAGGGATTTATCATTAAAATAAACAAAATCTCTTTTACCAACTTCAATTGCTTTTACACTTAAACCATGAAATTTTTCTAATTCTTTTTTCATAGTAACAACAAGAGTTGTTGCACCAGCACTGTCTGTTGCATTTTTTATACCAATTGTCCTAATTTGAGGAGTTTCTGGTATTACTGCCTGTTGCATTTCTTCTTGAACTGGTTGACTATTAGAAGCCGTTGTAACAACTCCTGGAATAGGCATTGGTGCAACTGGCATAACTGGTTCAATTTGATGAAGATGCGCAACATCTTTATAAGTATTAGGATTATTAATTAAATACTCTACTCCTTCTAAATTAGTTGTAAAGTTATAAAATCCCATTGATATTAATTTTGATAAATATGCATTAGTTGAATAGTTTCCGTTGGCTGGCAATAAAAGGATTATCTTCTCTACTGGTAAACCAATAGATAACTTTTGAATATTTGTTAAATTTTGATAATCCTTAATTGCAGTTAAATCTAAAATCATTCTTCCAAAAAAGAAATTGGAAAAAGTTCCAATTATCTCTTCAGCTTCATATTCACCACGCAACGTTTTAATAATTTCTACAGTTAAGCCAGAAAGTAAAGTCTCTTGTTGATTTGTAATTAATACGTTCATATAGAACCTCCTTTACCCTCTTATTTTTGAAGCATTTGTAAATTTATTACCTGTTGCATTACATTCTTCAATACTATTATTTCCAGTATTGTTTGTAACATTTCTAATACCACTTGTTTCTCCTGTGATCCATACATTAGCAGATCCATTTGTTAATGGTATATCGAATTGTATAGCTAATCTAATTGAAAAATATTTTGTGTCGCCATTACCTTGAGTATAACATAGGTATAATGGTCCTCTATAATTTAAACTATTAGCTTTAGTAATAAAATCATTTACAGAATCAGCACCTTTAAATCCTTCTTCTGCTTCAATATATGAAATTAAGCTATTCTTTGCTCTAAATACGCGACCATAGTTAATAACAACTGCCATAAATACAATATATATGAACAAGAATATTATAACTAAATACATTAATAAAGTTCCACCTATTGACTCACGCATAATTTAAACACCTCTTATTCTTCTTTATCCTAACCATGTTGGTCTTGGTAAGTATTGTCTTTATTATCTAAACCTTCTTGTGCATCTTGTTCTGCAATGTTCCATTTTTCTTGGATTCCTTCAAGAATATCTGGTACGAACATTGTAGCGAATGCTAAGATTAAAGCGATTGCAACTACTGTTACAATTGTCATATTTAATTCTCCACTTGCCTCTTTCATTTATTATTCCTCCTCTCTCTATCATAAATTAATTATAGCAATATAAACTTTTTTTTTCAATATTTTTTATCCCATTAAGAACATCATTGCAAATAATAATACAACCATTGTTCCGCCACCAGTTACAACCAACATGATCATTGTTTTTTGTTCCATTACTTGTAATCTCTTTTTATATTTATCTTCACGAGCTTTATTTTGTAATGATGAAACTGATTTAGAGAACATAATTAATTGTTGATATTTATTTTCTTGAGCTCCTAATCCAAGACGATATAATAAACGCATCATACGCATTGAATCTCTAACAGGATATTGATTTGCAAAATCCATATATGGTTGAATTGATGAATCACCATTATTAATTTTTTCAACCATTTGACGTAAACCTGGTTTAAATATTTCAGGTGCATCTTCAATTGATCTTGCAAGTGCTACCGGCACTGTATAGTTTTGGCATAGGATTTCTAATCCTTTTAAATAGTATGGTAGCATTTGGTCAATTTTAGACATATATCTTTTATAATATGATCTTAAATTTTGATAAGGCATTTTAAATATCACAAAAATCATAACCATCATAAATACTAGATTTATGAATGAAAAATTAGTCATCATTATTAATATGATAATAGCTGATATCCAAAATGTATCTCTTATTCTTTTATTAAATAGTTCATCAGCATTTACTCGATCTCCATATTTTGCTGATACATAGAAATCCCAATCTTTTTCTTTAAGCATTTGAACATACATATCATTTTCTTGTAAGAATTGATTTCCATCAACTGTTTTTGTATAAACAAGTACAAATACTACTAAACCTGCAATTATTAATATAACCATTATTCAGCACCTACATTCTCGTTATAATATTTTTCTCCTGATACAAGAAAATAACTATTTGATATAACTATGATATGTAATATAACTACTACTAAATTATCTTTAAGTAACTCTCGATATGTTTCTACTTGTAATAAATACTGTACTAACATAATCAATAGATATAACATAAAACCATATGTTAAGAATTGTCTATGGAAGTTAGCACGGTCCATTCTATCGCGGTATACTCCTTCTACAAGAGTATCGATATCTTGTAACATATTTTCAAGTACATCATTTGAATCCCTTGAACCTTCTTTAGTAATTTGTAAGAATAATTGATGCATGTTTCTTGTCATATAGAAATCATATCTTTCATTCATATATTCAATTGATTCATCAATTACCCCATTTTGATAAGCCATATCAATCATAATTTTTACATCAGCTAGGACTGGATCTTGTAATACACCAGATCCATATACACCTTCTAAAGCTTTTACAAAAGATTGAGTTGTTTGGAATTCCATGATTGTATTTGTTGTATATACTTGAACTTGTTCAAAAATAAATTCACTATATATACGTTTACATCTTAAGTATTGTAGATATGGAATCAAAGATATCGCGGCTACTACGTAAACTAAAGATACTATTATGCTATAAAAATACAAATATGAAACGATGAAAGCTCCTCCACCAAATAAACATAATTGAATAGTATAATCTTTAACTGTATAGTTTTGGCCTAAATCTTTTACTTTTTCTCTTATTGTTTTATATGAGAAAGGTGCATATTTATCATATACAACATTGGCTCCATCAATAATAAATTTATATAAAGAGTCACCTTTCTTTAAATAATATAGAGTTGCAAATACAAATAAGAATAGCAAAATTACTAATTCCATAAACTCACCAACTTTCCTTTTTATTGAATATTTGTAACATTAATTGGTGTGAAATTTACTGGTTGTGAAGTTCCATCACTATCACTATTTGGAGTAATAGGAGTAATTGTTTTTACTTCATTAACAGCATTTCCACTTGCTTCTTGACTTGGACTAGTAGGTGTTTCTACTTTTTGAGTTGGATCAACAACAGGTGTAATATTAGTCAATGGGGTTGGTTGTTCTATTGTTGTTGGAATAACTTTTTCTTCGGTTACTGGAGTAATTGGTTTTACTTCCGCCATAACACTATTTACTGGTTGTTCTGTTGTTATTGGAACAACCTTTTCTTCTACTGCTGGTGCAATAGGTTTTACTTCTACATTTTCCAAGTTATTTATAGGTTGTACATTCGTTAATGGTACAACTTTTTCTTCGGTTACTGGAGTAATTGGTTTTACTTCCGCTGTAACACTATTTACTGGTTGTTCTACTGTTATTGGAGCAACCTTTTCTTCTACTGCTGGTGCAATAGGTTTTATATCTTTTTCTTCTGTAACATTGTTTATTGATTGATCTACCTTTACTTCTTCAGTAATAGGTTTAATTTCTATAGAAGTTTCTTCTTTTTTTTCTTCTGCTACAGATTCATTTTTTGTTTCTTCATCACTATATGATTGAGCTTTTTCTAAGTCCCCATTAGCATCACGAATTGATGACATATCAATTCCTTGCCCTTCTAGATATTCAAGTAAATGATTACTTATAGGTTTATATTTAACATCACCTTTAATTGTTTTTTGATAAATAGTATTAGAAATACATTCATTATTATCATTAACATAAAACTCTGTTACTTCTCCTATTTCACGAACAAATCTACCTTGTTTAGCATCAAATCTACCTCTTAAGTATACACCTAATTGGATATAACGATAAATTGTATTTAAGAATTGTTCAACATCAATATTTGACTCAAGCAAACTATATAAACGATAAGGAATATTAGCTGCTTTATCAGCATGGATTGTTGAAAGGATAAAGTGCCCAGAAGATATTGAGTTACGAACAGCAGTAACTGCTTCTGCACTACGAACTTCTGATAACAATATCCAAATTGGGTTTTGTCTCATACATGTAACTAATACATCTGAATAAGACGCAACATTATTAGTTTTCATCGCAACTATATCACGATGTGGATAAATTCTATCCAAGTGAAGTTCTAAGGTATCTTCAACTGTAACGATTTTTTCATTTTCAAATGTGTGACTAGCTAAATATTTTAAGAATTCTGTTTTACCTGAACCAGTTTCCCCACACATGATTATATTACAGTGCCCTTGAACAGCTTTTATTAGAAAATCATGGATACTTAATGATACATAGTTTTCTTTCATTAATTTTTCTTTTTCAAGACGAATTTTTGCTGGTGTTTTACGAAATACAACAGCAATACCATTTCTAGCAATTGAATCATGGATGAAATTCATACGAAGTTCAGCTGATTCAGAGTCCAAAAATGGATGAGCCATATTGAATGTTTTTCCCATAACGTTAGAACATTGGAAAGCTATTTTTTCAATTAAGGCATCATTTATATCATCTTGTTGCACACGGTAAACACCTTTACTTAAAGTTTTTAGCCAAAGTTGTCCACCATTACTATATGATATATCAGTTACATCATCATCATCTAAATATTTTTTTAAAGAACCAAAGTCCATATTAGAGAAAATACTCTCTTTTTTTCTACTTTCTGCTTCTTCAGCGCGTAGTTCTTTAATCATATCTAAATCACCGAAGTCAACTTCATTGTTGGCTTCTAGTGACTTATTTTCATTTGTTTCAATGTTTGTTTCATTACTTTCTACTTGAACAGGAGAAGCAGATGAATTATCAGGAATGTTTGTTGTGACATCCTGATTTTCATTTGATGCTTCAACAGGTGCAGCAACAGGAACTTCAGTTACTTTAGTTTCTGTTACACCTATTCCCATCCCATTTAAATTCATTGTTTCATCCATATTATTCACCTTTTGTTCCATTATTTACTGTTGGATCAGTTGGTGGTAATGGATTAGTTGGATCTTCTTCTTCAAGAGTAAATCCTCCTTGAGCAAATTCATCAGCTAAACCTTGAATATATTCATATAATTGTTTACTTGTCATTTCAGATGTTTCTGGACTATTATCCAAATCTACATTGATAGGTACTGGAATAATTTCAAGACCTAATTTGGCTGCCATTGATAGATATAAATATTGCTCATTTGGTAAGGCAAATAATACATATGCAGGTACTCTTTGTTCTTCACTATTTTCAAATACATTTAAACCACTTGATGTTTTTACAGCTAAAATCTTTATATTTTCAATAAATTTACCTACTCTAACCATACCTTGCTCATCAATTGTTCTTATATAAATATCAATATATCCACCAGGAATAATTGAATTTACATATGTTGTACTCATATTAACACTTAAGTTATATAATGTTTCCCCATCTTTTACTTCGTATACAGCAGCATCAGGTAATTCATCCTTATCTACTACTGCAGATTCATAGAATAAGCTTCCTTGAGGAATTAATGTATTTACAGCTGTATATCTTCCTACTAATTTTTTAGGACATGTTTCTTTATTACAAATAATAATATTATCTCCCATTTCCTCAACAGCTGCACTTGCTACTTCGATATATCCAATCATATCATCTTTTATTTTGGTACGTGGTTGAATTGTAACTTTAGCATGTGGTACTTCGATTGGTTCAATTGCAGATTGAACTTTCATTGTATATCCAACATATAAAACCACTATACCTATAAATGCACAAATAATTGTAACTGTATTTCTGTTACTTAAAAACTTTTTAATTTTTATTGAAGTACTATTCATAAATTATCACCCTTTCTAAACTTCACTTTCTAATATGGCATTTAAGATATTCACTACATCGGCTGTATCTGTTTCATAATCCATTTTATCTGTTTTACCAAGTAACTTTGCAAACCAACTTAATGATTCTTCTGTTTTAATTGTAACTGTTACTTTAGGAGGACATTCATCAATATCTTTGAAACTTATTGTATACTTTTTGTTTCGATCAACATTTTCAGCGAAATGTCTAATAAAACTTTCTACAAATCTTTCTTTGACAATTCGAATTTCTCCTGTTTTACCAGTAATACAATGCATTGATTCAGGATCAGATGTTGAAGTTATTCCATCATAACCAATCCCTTCACGAAATGCCATTATATCAACAGAATCAAGCATAGCTGATTTTGTTACTTCTTTTAATAAATAATAATCTTGTTCATTATTTATAGTTATATTACCAAACAAATTAATTAGTAAAATACCTAATAAACCTAATACTAGGAATAAATATCCCCATGTTGATGAATTCATTTTTACCTCCTAACTTGTTTTTACACCTTCGATATAAGTGAAATATGATTTAAATCCACCATTTTCAGTATCATCGAAATGAATAAATTTACTTTTATATGGTTCATTAAAATCGCTTGTTTCTTCATCTTCTTTGTCATATCTAATATAATCACCATAAGCATCATTACCAGTTTTGGAATTATATCTTTTTGTATCTGATTTGATAGCATCAATACGATTTTTATCAAGAACTATTTCATATTCAGGACTATCAGTATACGATGATGTTAAATCATCTTTATCATTAGTTATATATTCTTCATATCCTAACCAATTGTAATGAGCATCACGTTTTGGGAATGGATCATCAACTGATATTGTTCTATAGTAATAGTCTAGTCCCCCACCACATGAACAATCATTTATACAACTTCCAACATTTTCATATCCATCATCCGCAAAATTAGTTTTACAATAATTTCTTATTTTTTCTACTTCTGTACATGCATGTAGAATTTTACATTTATTTGTTCCAGTACATCCAGTAAAACAATCATTTGCACTACTATAATTTGCTGTATCATTTTGCCATGATGTATCACAATAATTTTTTATTTTATCGTACTGTGCTGGTTCATATAATTCTGTACATGTTTGACCAGATAAATTAGCGGAATAATAACATGTATATGTATCGCTTCCTGAAACTATTTTTCCTTCAATTTCTAATTTATTAGTTTTATTGAAAGTTCTTGTTCTTGTTTCCATCCAAGTATTACTTGTAGATGTTCTAATATAATATTTAGCATTTGTATTTTTTATTTGCTTTAATGAAACTGTTACTTCATTATTATTTTCAGTCACTGTCCATTCGCATTGTTGTGGATTTATATTGACTCTTTTTTCACAAATGGCTATATGTTCACCATCTGTAACAGTTCCATATACTGTTATATCTTTATTTGTTGTTATTGTGTTTTTCAAAATAGTATAAACATTTTTATTATTAAATTGATCATCCATTGTTAATGGTGTTGTACCAATATTCTTTCTTATTGATCTAGTTCTGTCTTGAGTTATAACAGTTAATATAAAATTAATATCTTCGTTATTTTTTAATGTTTCACCTTTTTGATTAGATGCTGTTTGAACATCAATATAACAACTTAAAGGTTCATCAGTTATTGTATAATCACACTTATTTACAACATTATCTAGTCCCGCTGGATTATATGTAACTGTCGTTTCAATATTGTTATTACCTTCGTCTGCATAGATATTAGTGTAATATTTATTATATGGACCTAAACCTTTTTCACATACAGATCCTTCTTTAGGGGTTTCATTATCTTTTTCAGATATACAAACACCTGGAAGTTCATAGTAAGTACCATTACTTGACTCGGTTGTATATAATTTTACTGATTTTGTAACATTGCTATTTTTATGATAACTAACAATGTTTTGATTTGTATATGTCGTTGTTACTTTTTTATCACCATGTTCATATCTTTCTTCTGCTTTTAACTGAACTTTATCAGTTGATTTTTTTCCATCTTTACTCTTATCAATATTAACATTTATATTAGCAGTTGATGAATCAAAATAATAATCTGAAAAGTTTAAGCTATTATAACTATTTAACGCATTAATATAGGTTTGTCTTTCAGTATCTGTATAACTTGATGCATAATTATATTTCCATAAAGCTTCATCCAATTTAACAGTACATGTTTTGTTTCCATATAGTCTTACACGATACTCAAAACCTTGACCAGCAACAAAAGTACTTGGTAAAGTTTCAGGGAACTCAACTGTTGAAAAATTTTGACATTCTACTTTATATGAATAATTTTGTGTATTTTTAATTTCACAAGTTTTTTTATTGGAATTTGTACTTGCTGTACATACTGTATCATTACCATTTTTACTTGTTGTATTATCACAAGTTAATCTTGTAAAAGTATATTTACAACTATTTGTGATACAATCAGCCTTATCTTCTTTATTTTTTACATTATCTAAACTTGAACAATAGTTTTCAGCGCATTTAAGTAATGCATCACCTGTTAACTTATTTCCATTTTTGTCAGTACATACATTTTCACATCCACCAATTACAGTACTATTTTTTCCAATCCAGAATACCATAACACCATAAGGATAGTTTGACTTAGCATATGCATTGTTATCTCTAATCTTAGACTTTTCACTTATTAAGCTAGATGTAGTTTTAACTAATGATTTATTATTACTACGAGATAAGAAGTTATAGAAATCATATCTTCCATCTGTAAATCCCCATTCTTTTTTTATTTCTGTTTCTATACTTGAATCAGTTTTGTTATACATACCATTAAACATATATCCAAGGAATGTATGTCTTCCTTGAGATTCCCATAAATTCCAAGAGTAATTTCCAGTATATTTATCAATATCATTTAAAACAACCATATATTCATAACCAGTTGCATAAGTATAAAATTGTCCTACACGGCTATAGAAGAAAGCTGTTGGTTCGGCAACAATATAATATTGTGATAGTTCATTAACAGGAACTGTAACTCCAAACATTTTTTTAATACCAGAAATCGTTTCGCTTTCTGTTTCTCCAAAATAGTTTTGAACTTCTTTAGCAAATTTTGTTGACCAAGAATCACTATCTTCATTTATAGTTGAAAATCCATAGTTATTTATATCTTTCGCTCCAACTGTATAATAGGCAAAATCTATTGTCTTATTAAGTTTAGTATAACTATATCTTCCAAATTTATCCTTTGTAGTATTTGCCTTTGCTGGATAATTAGAAGGTTGATTTACTAAATCTATTGAAGTTTTAAATACTAGATTTTTTTCATCATACTTATATAAGCTTAATCTTACTCCTAGTCCATCACTTGAGTATACCCATGCACATTCACTACAACCACTAGCTGGTGGAGTTCCTCCTCCACCTGGTGTAACGTTAACTTTCGCATCTACCGTTAGAGCTAGGTTCGATAATAAAGCTATTGCTATGGCAAAAAATATTTTATTTATTTTCTTCATATTCTTCACCTCGTTCTTTTATATCTTTGTATTTTATTTTAACTTTTCCTTTATTCTTTCTTAATTTATATATAATTAATACAATTATTCCTATAAGTAAAAGAGAAAAAATAGTTATTGTAATAGGATGAAAAATAATATCTTTTATTTTATTAGTTTCTTCTTCTGATTCTTCTTCTATTTCAACATCATGATTTCCATTTTTATATTCTTCAACCTTTTGTTTAAACCATTCATCAGATTCTATTTTTCCATTATAATTTCTTTTACACAAAGAAAACTCTTCAATTCCTTTACATTCTTCACGTGTTGAATAATCATTATAATAATCAAAATTTATAGTTAAACTAGTTAATTTAGCATTATTACACTCAGTATTTATAGAGGCATAAATCGTAAAAGTTATTTTACTTCCTGGTGCATACATGCCAAAAACTGAATTCTCATCTTGGAATTCATCATATTCGTATCTATTTCCTATAGAGTCTATAATAAATATATTTTCTGATAAATTTGTTATATAAACATTATATTTATATACATGCATCGGATTATATTCCTCATTTAAATAAGGAACAATCTCTACTTTTTCCGCTTCTTTTACAAGTTCCCTCTTTATTGTGTTAGTACAACTTGCGGCATCAACTCTATTAAAAAATAAAAATGTTACAATGATTAAAAGTAAAGCAATTTTATTTTTCTTACTGTTAAAACACATTCGACAACACCCTCTATTTTATACTATCTATAGTATACGATAATTTATTGTAAAAAACAATCTTTTATTGTGTTATTTTTTTATTTATGCTAGTATATTTTTTGAGGTGGATAATGAAAAAAGTAATTAAAATTTTTTCTTTAATTCTTATATTTGCTTGTTTTATTGTTGGATGTAACCAAAATAATAAAGCTAATCAAAACGAAAATAGTCCAATAACTGAAATTGAATATAAAGTTTTTAATGAAAAACTTTCAAACAAAGATAATTTTATTCTTGAAGTTGTTCAAACCGGTTGCTCAAATTGTAGCAATTTTACTCCTACACTTGAATCTGTGTTAAACGAATATAATTTAACAGCATTTAGTATAAACATTACAAATATGACAGAAAAAGATCGAAGTGAGTTTTTGGATGACTACGGAATTGATGGTACACCGGTTGTTTTATTCTTTAAAAATGGACGCGAAACAAGTACTTTAAAAAGAATTGTAGGAAATCAAAATGCAGATACTGTAGTTTCTAAATTAAAAGCAAATGGATTAATTGAAAAATAAAAAAGAAGCGTTAAATCGCTTCTTTTTTTATGCACCTGCTCGTTCTGCTCTATCTTCAGCAATACCATCATCTTGCGTTTTTTCTGTTTCTAAAACACCATGAATAATATTTTCAATATCGGCATCAGCAACTTCTCTTGAGCCACCTAATCCAAATACTCTTTGTATCATACTAAAGTTTTGAGATGATGTTACCGTAACAGTAACTTTTGGTGGACACTCATCTATATCATTAAAGACTATTTCATAATCATTATTTATATTTACACTTTCAGAAAATTTCAAAATAAATAATTCAACAAATCTTTCTTTGATAATTCTTACAGTACCAGGTACACCTTCTTCACAGTGCATATATTCAGGGTATGCAGTTTGAGTTACCCCATCATATCCTATACCGTTTTCTAGTGCATATTCATCAACAGCATCTTCCATTGCTGCTTTTGTAACTTCTTTTAAAGAATAATAGTTTTGTTCATTTTGTATTGTTATTTCTCCAAAAATATTAATTAAAACAATTCCTGTTATACCTAAGGCTAAAAACAATACTCCCCACATTGACGAATTCATCCTATATTAGCACACCCACTTCCATATTTTCCATCCGAACCTTCTTCAATTCGAATGTTTAATTCATTATTTAAATAATCATGTAATAGATAACTACAATATACACCACGATCATCCAAATTTGCTTTATCTTCTGAACTCATTTTTTGAGTATACGTTGTATTTATTTTTTTATCATTTTTAATTTTTTGAATATCTTCACTGCTTAAAGAAATTTTATATTCATATCCTGAATTTTTCCCATTTGTTGGATCATAATATTTCCCATTAACGTTTTCACTTTCAGTAATATGTTCTACTTTATTATACCAGTTAGCTCCTGGAGTTCTATCTGGGAATGGTTTTTCTTGATTTATAGTTCTATAGTAATAATCATTACCGCAATTACCATTAGGACATCTACAATCTTGATAACATGCTTCTAACGCTGTCATAGAAGCTGTTGTTTTATATCCCATATATTCAAGTAAATTTTTTTCTTGTAAACTATTACACTTTGTAATACAACAATCAAAACGACATGTATCATTTCCTATATCACATGATGCATTGCAACAATCATATCGACAAACAATATTACTTGATAAATTTTTATTAGTGCCACCACCACCAGCTGGTGAGAAATCAGTATTACATTTTTCAACACACGTGTCACAAGAGTCATCAGTTGAAGTTATATCAGTATATCCAACTTCACATCCTTCACATTCTAAAGGACAATATTTAGCACGACATGCAACATTAGCTCCACAAATAACATCACAGCTACAATATGCTTTATAACAATCTAAATATTCTTGAGATGTTGGATCATAATCCATACATTTATTACATTTATTACCGTCTTCTATTTTATAGTCAGCACAACAGCCAAACTTTATTTGTCCACAAGAACCATAACCAGATATGTAAATATCATATTTACCAGTTGTTTTAGTTATAGTTGTTGATGTATTAATTCCAGCAGTAAACGGCTTGAACCTATATACATCTTCTATCTCAGTACAATATCCATTAAATATTTCCACTGCTGTTAAACATTTTTCTCTGCCACTCTCTGTAGCATCACTTACATACACGTCATCAAGATCACCATATGAAGAATTCCAAGTAGATTCAGTTCCATAATATACCGTATATTTATAATTCCCAGTTCCGCCTGTGGTATTATTTATTTTAATATCTGCGGCACCGTCATTACCACAAATAACAGAGTTATCTTCTTGCAAATAAATCTTATCTTCTTTTAAAACACATTTTAAATTAGTCATAGAAGCAGATCCAACTTTTGAATCACCCATTTCACAAAAAATTGGTTTAAGTTTTATGTTTATTGTTTTAGAGTCAGTTAAACTTTCATTTACTATTTCCACTTTTGTGGTTGCATCTACTTTTGTTGTGTCTAATTCTGTAACATATGACAATCGATTATATGCTCTATTATAAGTATTATTTAATTTTTTTATTATTTTATCATATTCATTGTATAAATCTACATCTTTAGTTTTATCACGATAATCTTCATAAGTTTTTATATCTTCCATTATTAATGCTGATGTGTCTTTATCTTTACCTTTTGCATTTTCCCATTTATACTTGTATGTTCCAGACTCCATGTATCTTTCTTTAAATTGTAAAGTACAGTTTTTTTCAAAAGTTGTAGAAAGACCAATATGTAAATCTGCTACTCTGTTTTCAAATTGTAATACCTTAGTACCATTTGACCCATTAAACACCTTCAATTTCTCATCACAATTAATTCTATAATATATAATTTCCAAATCTTTAGCCGTTGAATCACTAATAACTTCACCTGGTATTGAAATATTAGTATTGTCATCGTAACAAACTTTACTTGTTATAGTTGTGTCTACATCACATTTTTGATTCATATCATCCTTTTCATCACATACTTTATCACCTTTATAATTTGTGACTAATTTATTTGGATCGCATTTTTCACTCGGATCACATCCTTCATCTTTTGATGGACCTGGAGAACATGCTGCAATACAAGAATCATACGACTCACCTTTTACAGGGTTCTCTTTACAATATTTCATAGCACAAGCTCTTCTCTCAGTCGTTCCATCTGAATATTTTCCACATTCATTATCACAGCTGTTAACACATTTTTCACACTCAGCAAAATGAAACACTGCCATACCAATAGTATTATTACAAGCTGCAGCGTATGTAGCATTATACAATCCTGTATTCCCACCTAAAAAACCAAAAACAGTACCAGCATATTGATTATATGTACTACAACTATTTCCCCAACATCCAGCGTTTGTATTCATTGGATTTTTAATTTTAATTTTATATGTCCCTTTTAAATTTCCTGTTGTTGCTAATTTACCAACAGGTGTTTTACTTGTACTATTATATAAAGATACATATGCTTCCGCTGTACCATAAATAGGAGCAAAATCTGAAGGACTACCATAATATAGTTTATATGTACTAATTCCATAATTAGAATTACCATATGAGCTAGTATCAACTCGTTGTAATATTTCTACACCTATATATATATCTTCACCTTGTGCAACTAATGAATTCGCTTCTATCCCCCATAAGTTTTTGATAAACTCGTCATTAGCGGTTGACCTATTCATTATTTTTGAATATAAATTGTCGTATAACCAACCATCATTAGGTTCACCTTTATCATTATATTTTAATATAAAACCACCAAAATCGTATTGTCCTAATTTGGCATTTGCTGATCCTAGTTCTGAATCATAAAATACTTTCATTTGCTTATATTGACTAGCGTTTAACGAAAAACTAGTACTCCATTTTGTAAATTTTCCGTTATTAGTGCAACTATTATTTATTCTTTTGTTTAAAAAATCAGTATTTGGTGATGAATATCTTCCAGATGATGTAATAACTTCAGTTGCTTTTTTACTCCATATATCTACACCATTACCAAGTGGTTTTAAATTTCCATCTTTATAGGAATAAATTCTAAATCTCAATCCTGCGAATCTATTAGTATAACAAGGAGGATTACAATTAGTTTTCCCTCCAGCAGCTGCATATCCAGATTCTGCTACCCCAGAATAACTAGGTGTGCTACTACACTCACTAGCATTTGTTAAACAAGGTAAAAAACTTATTAGACAAATTATTAATATTAATAACTTATTTTTTTTCATATTACACCTCTAAATCTACTTTAATTTTATTTTTTTGTTTCTTTTTAACAACAATAGTTATGGTAGCTATTAATATGATTATAATTACTACTGAAGATAAAATTAAAACTTTATGCTCAGTATAAAAATCATAAATATCTTCATACCATTTTTTTTCTTCTTCAACAATTGGCTCAACAGTTACTTGACTCTCTTTAATTTTATCTATTTTTTTTATAAATTCTTCTTCACTAATACCGGTTGTATCAGTTGCAACCTTACAAATATCATATTCTTTATATTCTTCACATTCTGCACGCTCACTATATTTATTATAATAGGGAACCCATATCTCAAACGAACGTATCAAAGTATCTGGACAAGATGTATTCGAGCTACTATATACTTTTATTTTCCCGTTATAGCCACCCCCTATAAATACATTTTCATATGTATTTACATTAACATTATAATCTAACCTTTTTTCATAATTCCCTACTAGCAAATAAAAGTCTTCTGAAAAATTATTTATAACAAGATTATATGCATAATTAAAATCATCTGAGTGTATATTTTCAATTGAAACGACCTCATAATTTACATCTATTTCATATGCAATTTTCTCTAAACTTTGTTTTTCATCTTTCGTACAAGTTCCTGCTGCATTTACATCAATCTTAAATAAAAAGATTGATAATATTATAAGCAATAGACATATTCTTTTTTTCTTCATATCTCCACTCCTATTCTACCTACTATATTAATTATAATTTTTTTCATATTTTTTTTCAATAAAAAAGAGTATTATTTTTTTATAATACTCTTAACTCTTTCTACTAAAGGTTGTGTTTTAGTTTTAGGATTAGATTTTTTATTTTCATCAACAAACAATGTTTTTATATTTTTCTTTGGTAACATAATTCGGAAATCTTTTACCATTTCGATAGTATAAACTTTTGTTTTTTGTTCAAGTTCTTCACCATCAACACACCATTTATCTGTTTCTTTTTCAAATTCTATTTCTAGTTTATCTGTTTTATAAAAATAGAATCCAGGAACTTTTGTGATATCGCTTGCCGCTAAGTATAATAGACTTTTAATAATATCTTGTCTTCTAGTTAAATTACAAAATAATACTTCAAACTTTCCATCATCTAGATATACATTATTATAAAAGTTACTAATACCCGCAATATGATTAGCATTGGATATTAATATAAACGAAAATAATCCTTTAAATTCTTCGCCATTAACTCTGTAGGTTAATTCATGTAATTTAGTATGACTAAAGAATTCTTTAACACCATCTTTTATATAAGCAATTTTACCTAGGTTCTTTTTAGAACTACGACTCGTTTCAAAAGGAATTGTCATGAACTTACCAAAACCTGAAACATATACGAATGGTTTTTTATTAACTGTACATATATCGATCTTTTTTTCCACTCCATTTAAAAGTGCTTTCAAATTTTCAACAATGTCATTACCATAACCAAACATTGCTCCTATATCATTTGTAGTCCCTAAAGGTATATGAGATAGTAATAATGGCTCTTTTCTTTTTAAATTACCAGTAACAGCTTCATTAAAAGTACCATCTCCACCTATACTAATTACTAAATCACATTTAGGTAGTTTTTCAACAATTTTTTTGATATGTCCCTTATACTTAGAAAAAATAACTTCAGGGTCATAATCATTTTCTAATAACATATCAACATATGCAGCTAAAAAATTTGATTTTACTTTTTTTCCACTATGTGGATTATATATAATAGTACACTTTTTCACATTTCAACCTTCTTTACTAACTGATTTTATAATAACATATATTTTATTATTTGTATATTATTCATCTTTTATATTTATCCCAAGTCCCCTTATTATCAATGTAGCTTGATAACTATTAATGTATGAACCTCTTAAGTCTTTAGGATTAATTATAATTCCTTCAATGTTTGATGTAGATAAATCTACATCTTTTAATTTTGTGTTAAAGAATTCAGCAGACTCAAGAATACTTTGGTTAAATTCTAATTTTGAATGTTCTACCTCAATAAATGATGAATCCTTTAAATTACTATCATTAAATTCCAATTCTTTTATTCTTGAATTATTAAAATTGGTATAGCTCATATTACAATTACTGAAAACTGTACTTTGAATAGATGTTTCATTAAACTTAGCACCTATAAGTTTACAATTATTAAATTCACATCTAAGAACTAACTTTTCAGATAAATCTACATTAGATAAATCACAATTATTAAAGATACAATCTATCAAATCTATCTTTTCTACTTTTACTCTTGAAAAATCTACTTTTTCAAAGATACATGCATTTAATTCAATTCCTTTAATGTTTTTTTCAAATTCTGAATTCTCTATTTTTTTATATTCTATATCATATTCGAAATCTAATTCACTTATTGTTGTTTCTTCTATGTATTTTAAGTTGATTTTTGGTTTATTTTTCATATATCCTCCAAATAAAAAAGCAACTAGTGTTGCTTAATTATCTCTTATTTCCAAGTATGTAATAAACCCTAATAATACTTCTTTGTAATAAGTTGGGATATTACGATTTTTAATAACTAGTTTTTTAGATTCAATAAATAAATCATTCATTTTATCTATCGCATATTTTTTAGCACCACTTTTATCAAAAATATCTCTTACTCTATTAAAATCTTTTTCGGTTAAATTATTTTTCCCATAATATTTTCTTAATTCTTCTTTATATTCTGTTTCATTAACAACATATGAATATAAAATTGTTTGTTTGAATTCTGTTATATCTGATGTATTACTTTTCCCTAAACTCTTTATATTTCCATATATTCCCAAAATATCATCTTTTATTTGAAATGCTGTACCAAGCGGTGTTAAAGCTTTTATAATTGATTCAACTACTCTATCACTACTACCACCTAACAATAATCCTAAAGATGTTGGTCCAACTATAGTATACCAAGATGTTTTAAGATTATATATTTCCATAATATCTTTTTCTAAGCATTTATTCTTCGAATAATATTGTTCATTAAAAGGTAAAACAACATCAATAAGTTCTCCTTTACCAGTATTTATAACTATATCATTATATGCTTTTAACACTTTACCTAGATTAGGATTATTCATATAACTTTCAACAATCATATTATTAGCAATATAAAAACCAATGTCGCCAACACAAATTCCTATCGAATTAGCTGTATTAATTTTTCTATTCTTAAAATTATCATCTAACAGATCATATTTATCAAATTTTTCTAAATATTTTTGATGAATCGTTTTTTTACCACGACGTAATTCAGCATTATCAATAATATCATCATGTACTAAAATTGAAGTTTGAAAAGTTTCGTAAGCCGCAGCTAATGGTAAATATGAATTATCATCCTTTTTTGTTGCAATAAAGTAACCTAAAGCAATCAAAAGTGCTCTTAGATATTTTCCATTTGAATTCATAAAAACAAATTTAGTCATTGCATCTTTTACTAAGATATTATCTTTTTTATTAATAAAAGTTTTATTCCATTTGGACATTTCTTTTTCAATTTTTTTAACTTCATTAGTATAAAATAAATAAAATGATGTTAAATTCTTATATTCTAAAATAGTTTCATAACTTGTATTTTTAGTTCCTATAATCATTATATTAGTATTAGGAGTTAATTTTTTTTCTTTTTTGATAAAATCATAATAATCTGTTATGTCATTACAAATTGTTACCTTACATTTTTGATTCCATATACTAAATAAATCCCCAACATTGCTACTGTCAACATCGTTGATGATTATTACATGTTCTAATTTTTTGGCCAAATCACTATCATATTTTATTTCGTTACAACCTTTTTTAGGGATTAATATCATTTAAAACATCTCCTTAATGAACTAATTTGATTGTATCATTTTTTCTATTAATAAGTAAATTGAATTTACCATTTATTTACAAATATTTTTATATAAAAAAAAGTCTCACCCGAGACTTACTTTTTTGATACTTTAACCAAAAGCGGATAATGGTCACTAAAATGGTTCAAATACTTATCTTTGATAACTGCTATTTCTTCTATTTTCCATGAGTTTGGAATAAAAATATGATCAATCGGTAGCTTATCTTTTTGTTTTTTCCAAGTTAATTCATTATTAGGAACACGAATATAACCAATTTGGTTTAAATTTTCTACAAATTTCCTAAAACGTGGAAAATTAAGTGTCATGTTAAAGTCTCCCGTTAAGACAACTGGGTACTTAGATTTTTTTATTAAATCATATAAATAATTCATCTGCTTTATTTGAATAATAGACATTTTATGATCAAGGTGAGTATTGATAAAATTAATTTTTCCAAAATCTTCAATATCAATTAGTGTCATTGTAGCAACACGCGGACGAAGAGAACCACACTTTATACTTTTATAAATATCTTTAGGATTCATAGGAAACCATGGCAAAGTAACCGTTTTATTTTTTTGAACAGAATGTTTTGTAATAACACTAACAGTTTCGTTAAATTTATCAAAGATTTCTAATTTTCTTACAAGTTTAGAACTGCCAAAACGAAAATTACCATACATTTTATATTTCGGTTTTATCGTATCTTTAATTCGCTCTATAAAATCTCTAACTAATTCCTGTGTTCCTAATATATCAATATTATTTTCTATTAAAAATCGATTTAATAATTGAGCATTGTCATTTCCTTTTTCATCTAATCCATCGTAATCTGTTAATTTATATTTGTTTTGAATATTTAAACTACCAATAATTATACTTTTACTCATATTTCTCATCCTCTATTTAATTATATCATTTTTATTAAATATATTAGTACTTTATTCAAATATTTACAAAAAAAAGACACTATTCAGTGTCCATTATTTTTTCTTCTGTTAGATATACTATTCCCATATCTTCATCTAAATGTTTAAAATCATCATCATATTCTATACAATAATACTTTTCGTCATTAGAATTATATGATATATCAACAATTTTTCCTTTAAAAAAACTCGATTTTACTCGAGTTTGAATTCATATGGTGGAGCATAGCGGGATCGAACCGCTGACCTCCACGGTGCAAACGTGGCGCTCTCCCAGCTGAGCTAATGCCCCAGTTGTTCATCAACTGACAAATAAAAGTATATTATATCAATTGATTTTTGTCAACAACATTTTTAATTTTTTTAATCTTTTATTATAAAATCTTTATCTTTATGCGGCTCATCTCTTAATAAATCTCGATAATCTTGTTGTCTTAAAACTTCATATAAAACAATAGCGGCACAATTAGATAAATTAAGACTTCTTACATTGTCAGTCATTGGTATTCTCATACACCTATCTAAATCTTCACGCAATATTTCTTTAGGTATACCGGTTGACTCTTTACCAAAAATTAAATATATATCTTCTTCTTTGTTAGAATAATCAAAGCTACTATGTGGCTTATGACCATATCTTGTAAAAAAATAATATGTTCCTTTGTTAGCTTTTTTAAATTCATCCCAATTTTTATAAACTTTATATTCAAGTTTATCAATATAGTTTACTCCGCTTCTTTTTATACTACTCTCATCTAATTTAAATCCTAATGGTTCAATTAGATGTAATCGTGTTCCTGTTGCTACACATGTGCGCATAATGTTACCAGTGTTTCCTGGTATCTCAGGTTCATATAATACAATATTTATCATAAATTTCTACAACTCATATTCATCAAACAATTGCTCAACATTACCAATATTTAATCTTTGATTTTCTGTTCGTGATGCAAATGTTTCAATTTTTCCTTCATAAAATAATACTAAAGCCGGATAATATTCAATTTTTTCTTCAATTCCATATTTTTGACTGAAATCATTTAAGAATTTTTCTTTATCTTTAACAGAACTTATATTTAAATAAACTACACGATCTGTTAAATTTCTTTCTTTAACTATATTTAACAATCCTTCTGCAACTTCGCGAGAATTTTCATCTTCACTTACTTCGATATATATAATCGCATCTAAGTTTTCTGCTAAATAAGTATCTATTTCTTCAATTGTTACTTCGTTTAGTTTATCTTTTAATACAGAGATTGATAATTCATAGTTGTGATATGAAATATACCAATTTCTTAATAGGATAACTAATGCAAATGTAAAAATAAAAATTAATGATAATATAACATAATTCTTTGGTTTAATAATGCGTACTTCTTCTTGTGCAACTACTGGTTGCTTTTTCGTAACTTTTTTATTATTTTCTTTCTTTTTAGTTGCCATCTCTTCACCACTTTCTATTTATAAAATAATTATAACAAAGAAAAAGAAAAAAAGAAATTACTTTTTAGCATCGAATTTCTTTCTTGTTTCAGTATTAAGTATTCTTTTTCTCAATCTTATATTAGAAGGTGTAACTTCAACTAATTCATCAGAGTTAATATAGTCTAAAGCATACTCAAGAGTAATTGGTCTTGGTCTTTTTAAAACAACTGTATGATCACTACCTGATGCTCTAACGTTTGTTAAATTTTTTCCTTTAACAGCATTAACAGCTAAATCATTTTCTCTAGAGTGTTCACCAACAATCATTCCCTCGTAAACTTCTACACCTGGTTCAACAAACATTACTCCACGGTCCTCTAAGGCTCCTAAAGCATATGCTGTTGTTTTTCCATTTTCCATAGAAACTAGTACACCTAATTTTCTTTCACCAATATCTACACTTACCATTTCACGATATTCTTTAAATGTATGATTGATAATTCCATAACCTTTAGTCATTGTTAAGAAATCAGTTGTAAAACCAATTAAACCACGGGAAGGAATTGTATATAAAAGTCTTGTTTGTCCATTTGCTGATATCATATTTTCCATATTAGCACCACGAAGTCCTAATTGTTCAATTACTGTTCCAACGGTGTCATCTGGACATTCAATTTGTAATTCTTCGTACGGTTCTAATTTTTGACCATTTTCTTCTTTAATGATTACAGCTGGTTTTGATACTTCAAGTTCAAATCCTTCTCTTCTCATATTTTCGATTAAAATTCCTAAATGTAATTCACCACGCCCAGACACAATCCAACTTTCACTATCATTAGGAGCAACTTTTAAACTTACATCTCTTTGTGTTTCTTTCATTAATCGTTCTTCAATTTTTCTTGCTGTTAAAAGCGAACCATCTTTACCACAGAATGGAGATGAATTAGTACCAATTGTCATTTGTAATGTCGGTTCATCAATATGTAATTTTGGTAGTGGTTTATCCTTACCTACTTCGCATAATGTTTCTCCTACTGAAATATCAGGAAGACCTGCTACAGCACAAATATCCCCTGCACATGCTTCTTCGATTTCAATTTTCTTTAACCCTAAATATCCAAATAATTTTTGAACACGAAATTGCTTTGTAGTCCCATCTAGACGGTGACAATTAACCATTTGACCTACTTTAATTTTACCATTGTGTACTCTTCCTACACCTATTCTACCTACGTAATCATTATAATCAAGTAAAGCAGGTTGGAATTGTAAATCTTCTTCTTCATTACCAGTTGGTGCTGGAATTTCTGAAATAATTAAATCTAATAATTCTGTAAACCCTGGAGTTTGAGTTGATAAATCATCACTTAAACTACTTGTACCATTTATAGCTGATGCATATACAACAGGGAATTCTAATTGTTCTTCATCGGCACCTAAATCGATAAATAGTTCTAGTACTTCATCTACTACTTCAGCACATCTAGCACTTTCTTTATCTACTTTATTAATTACAACAATTGGTTTTGCTTTGGCAGCAAGAGCTTTCTTTAAAACAAATCTAGTTTGAGGCATTGTTCCTTCATAAGCATCTACAACAAGAATAACACCATCTACCATATTCATAATTCTTTCTACTTCTCCACCGAAATCAGCATGCCCTGGAGTGTCTAAAATATTAATACGATAGTCATTATAATTAATAGCTGTAGTCTTAGCTAAAATTGTAATACCTCTTTCTCTTTCTAATTGGTTTGAATCCATTGAAGCATTTGATAAATCTTCATTTTCTCTAAATGTTCCACTAGATTTTAAAATTTCATCAACCAAAGTAGTTTTACCATGGTCAACGTGCGCAATAATTGCTACATTTCTTTTTTTCATATATACCACTTCTTCCATAAACTTTTACAATTATACCATAAAATCATAAAATTTCAAGATTTTTTATTCAGCTATGAATATTTTTTTTATTAAAGTTCATTATATAATGGTGATAATATGAAAGATAAATCTATTTGGTTAGATGGCATTAATAGGAAAAAGTTTTCTAAACTGTCTAATGATATTATGTGCGATATAGTAATAATTGGCGGTGGAATAACTGGATTAAGTTGTGCTTATTTTCTAAAAGATTTAAAAAAGAAAATTGTATTAGTTGAAAGAAATAAGCTTTGCACGGGTACAACTGCAAAATCAACTGGAAAACTTACATATTTACAAGATGATAAAATTAGTAAAATTGAGAATATATACAATAAAGATAAGGCATTACTATATTTAAACTCACAAAAAGATGCTATTTCCTTGGCGAAAAAAATTATAATTGAAAATGATATTAAGTGTAATTTAGATTCCGTTAATTCATATATATTTTGCACTTCACATCAAAATAAAAACAAAATTTTAAAAAATTATAATTTATTAAAGGATTCTTGTAATATTAAGAAGAAAAAGAATTTGCCTATCCAAACAAAATGTTGTAATTCTTTAGAAGTAAATGATACATTTGTATTTCATCCTGTTAAATTCGTTCTAAATCTTAGCGAAATTGTTAAAGATAAAATTGACATTTACGAAAACACCAATATTTCTTCAATAAAAAAAGATAATGATTTTTATTTACTTAAAGCTAATAACAAAATAATAAAAACAAAACAGGTTATTTTAGCTTGTCATTATCCTTTCTTCTTACTTCCTTATTTATTTCCTTTTAAAACATCTTTGGAAAAATCTTTTTTAGCAGCAGGAGTTGTTGAAAAAACTAAACCGATTTCAGCCATTAACGTCGACAAATCAGTTATTTCTCTTAGATATCATAAAGATAAAAAAAACTTTTTACTATATGTTGGAGAAACAAATTCCTTGGATAATAATGTTAATAATATAAAAAAAAGAGATAAAATAATATGGAATATACGAAAAAATTTCACACCACTTGTAGAATATTGTTGGAGTAATTATGATATTTTAACTTGGGATTACATGCCGCTTATCGGAGAAATTGATAATAATATGTATCTTGCCACTGGTTATAATACATGGGGAATGACAAATGGCATACTTGCGGGTAAAATAATAAGTGATTTAATAGATAATAAGAAGAATAAATATTCAGAACTATTTGATCCAAAGAGAAATATAAATAATATTCCTAAAATCATTAATTTTAATATTCAAAATTCTTTTTCATTTATTAATACAAAGATTAATAAAAATAAAACTTTCTATTATGACAATGTAAAAATTGTTAAAGAAAATGGTGTATATTATGGTGTTTATATAGATGAAGATAAAAAAGAACATAAGGTTTTAAATCTGTGTCCTCATATGAAATGTAGTTTATCTTTTAACTATCAAACAAAAACATGGGATTGTCCATGCCATGGTTCTAGTTTTGATGTAGATGGAAATTTATTATATGGTCCTGCTTCACACGACATCAAAGTTTCTAAATAACTTTATTATTTCTTTTATTTTTTACAATTTTTTTAAAAATATAATAAATAACTAATATTATTATAAGTATTTTAATAGGAACTTTAATTTTTGAAGTAAATTCTTTTAGAATTGTCCAATTATTTCCTAATGCATACCCAAAGTAGACAAAAACAAACGTCCAAGGAATACTACCAATAGTTGTGTATATCACAAATTTAGTAAAAGATAATTTGGCAATCCCTATTGGCAAAGAAACCAAAGTTCTTATAATGGGAATATTTCTACCTACACATGCTGCTAATAAACCATATTTTTCAAACCAATCATTGCTCTTTTCTATTTCATTTTCTTTCATAAAAAAATATTTTCCATATTTTTTAGAAAAAGCACTTCCTCCAAAATAACCCATAAAGTATATTATAATTGCGCAAAACACACTTCCCAAAAGTCCAATTAAAAATGCACCTAGTAAAGAAAAAACTCTTTTGCTTGCTAATATCCCACCTGTTGCTAGTATTAATTCACTCGGAATAATTATTATGACTGCTTCTAAAATCATTCCAAAAAACATGCCAATATATCCAAAATCATTTATTAAATCTAAAACAAAATTATCCATTTCTTCACCTATTTAATTATATTTATGAATATACTTTATTATGAGAGATTGACCTAATTATTTTTATTTAATATAATTAAGTAAGTTTAGGAGTGATATAAATGACAGAGACATTGGTTGAGTTTTTTTTAAATATATTTAGTGGTATTTCTAGTTCTGAAATTGGTAAAAGTATTACAGTGTTTATCGTTTCAATGTTACCAATTATTGAATTAAGGGGTGGATTAATTGCTGCTGCATTGCTAGATTTATCTTTAATAAAAGCTTTTATTATTTGTTTCTTAGCAAATATAATTCCAATTCCTTTCATATTATGGCTTATCAGAAAAGTTATTGATTGGATGAGAAAAATCAAATGCTTTAAAAAATTTGTTAAATGGCTAGATAAAAAAGTAGAAAATAAAAAAGGTCAAATTGAAAAATATGGCTTTTGGGGAATTGTAGCCTTTGTAGGTATTCCTCTTCCAGGTACAGGAGCTTGGACAGGATCATTAATTGCTGCGATGCTTGACATGGATAAAAAGAAGGCTTTTTTAGCCGCTGTGTTAGGTGTATTTATCGCAGGAATAATTATGGCAATTTTCTCTTACGGAGTATTGGATTTAATTTTTTAAAAAATAGTATTGACATTTCTAATATTCTTATGATATATTTGTAAATGTCTACTGATGCGGATGTAGTTTAATGGTAGAACCTCAGCCTTCCAAGCTGACTGCGTGGGTCCGATTCCCATCATCCGCTCCATTTGATAGTTAAGAACTTAGTTATTACTGAGTTCTTTTTTTATATTTCACGCTGTCAGCCTTGGAAATACTGTGAGTTTTTATTCTTTTATATCAATGTTTGACATTATACTTATAAATAATTTATAATAACCAACAGGTGATTTTATGAAAAAACAAGAGTATAAGTTATCAAGTGATATAAATGCAATAAATATAGATGTCTGTGATTGTGATATATCTATTCATAGTGATAATATTGAACAACCGACCATTTTAGCATCAGGAAAATTTGATATTTCTGATAAAGACGGAACTACAGAAATTAAACAGAAAAAAAATAATACTTCTAATAGTATTATAATCAATGGTAATAATATAAATTATAACTCTAACGTGATAATATGTAATGGTGTGAAATTATCTAATTGTTGTTTTTCTTCAAGTGGTAATGACTCACTTGAACTTATCATACCTAAAAAAGTTAAAAATTTGGAAATATTTATTGATGGTATGAGTAGTGATATTTCAATTGATGATATTATTTTTTCTAGATTAAGAATAAAAACTATGAGTGGTGATATTGTTTGTAGAGATATTGATTTATTATCAGGAAACTTTCATTCAATGAGTGGTGACATCTTTTTAGAATTATTAGAATCTAGTGATAGATTTAGAACAGATTTAAGAAGTATGAGTGGTGGTATTGATCAAATTTTTGTTCCTGGCAGTGAAAATATTTCTATTAACATTAGTAATGAAAAAAGAAATCTAGAAGCTAATACTATGAGTGGTGATATAAAAGTTTTATTCAAAGGAAAAAGAAGATAAAAATATCTTCTTTTTTATTATTTGCGTTTATCTTTTGTGCTTCTTGGTAATTGAGAAATTTGTTGATCTAATTTTGCAAGTTCTTCAAAGGAAACACCCTTTTTGGAAAAACCACACGCATCGTAGGATTTGTAGTTTTCTCCATTTACATTTCTAACTATAGGATATTCTTCACCATTTAAATGAATTGTTAAATCCGATTGAATATCTAAGTTTGCACATCCACCAATTAAACTGATTAGTCCTTTATCAATATTTTCTAAACCTTTTATCCCCGCTAATAAAGAATCATAACTTTCAGATGATATTGTTTGCCCATGAGTATCAGTAAAACTCATTCCATCTTTTGACAGAGATGATGATAACATTTTTCTTTTATAATATTGAGCAAATAAAGCAGCTTCCTCATTTCGATGTAAAAACGCAAAATCTACTCCGTTATAATGCATCCACATATTATATTCTATTTCACCATTATTATAATATTCTTGTATATAAGCATCCACTTTTCTTGTCATAAAATATCCCCCTTTTTCTTAAAATGCTTATATTATAGCATATTTTTCCTAAAAAAGCAAAAAATAAAACTATCTATAGCTCTATTTTTTATTACTACATTGTTTTGTAATTGATTCTAAAACATTTAATCCATCAGTTAAAGTTCCCATTACCATATTAGCTTGTCCTGCGTCTAGCACTCTTTGGGATAAACGTTGTGATCTAGTTAAAATGTCATCTTTTCTTTCTAATATTGGATTAATTATATCTAAAGTAATTTCTGAATAATTATTAACTAAAACACTCATCAAATTATTCCTATCTATCAAAAATCCATTTAATTGACAATAATTATCCGGAACACCTGGCATATGTAAAGCCGAATTATCAAATAATGGGGAAAATCTAGTTTCCTTAGTTTGTTGGTTGTATAAAATGCCATAATTATTATTTGTACGATCTTTTTGTCCTGTTAATACATCTAAAACAATCATTTCAAAATATTTTTTTAACATATTATCTTTTTCTTCTTTAGTAATATTTAGATTATCTATCGAAATTGAAAACATATCTATAATTTGAACAATTTCTTCGTCATTCGTTACAACAGGGAACACTTTTTCTCCACCATATTGATCACTAAACGTTTGCATGTTTTCTTCTCTTATTTTTCTAATATTAGTAGCTGCTTGTAGTAGTTCTTCAGTTGGATTTTGGGTTATTATATCTAAAATGTCAGAAAACATCATTAATCTCTCATTTTCATTTGCTACATTTTCACTAATAATACCAATTTTTTCATTATTTTCATCAAATACTCTTTGTACATTTGCTAATTCAAATCCTAAAATTTCTCTTCCCATTATAGAAATAAAATATTCAAAATCATCTAAAGCAGCGTTTGTCGTTAATGCACTATTCTTATAAAAACCTATATTATTATCTGCAAATTTAACCATTTTGGTTGCGTTTTTTCCAATTCCTAATAATTTAATAATTTCCATATTAGTTTTTGCTTCAATTTCAGTTTTTTCATCTACATATTGTTTTATTAATATTTCCATAATACCTCCTTAAAAAAACTCCTTTTTAGGAGTTTTTTACCAGTTATATGCATCATTTAAGTATACTTTATAAGATGTATATTTAAAATATTGATGTGTATCATAATCATATGGCGCATAAAATGTAATATCTTTTGTTTGGCCAGCTCCTAAATCATATATATAATCATAATCCATACTTAAAGCTTTATCACCATCATAGAATACAATTGTCATATCTATATCTTCAATAGTTTTATCAGCATTATTTTTGACTGTTACTATTACATTATTATTTGTTTGCTTGTGAGTATACGAAACTTTATCATATAATGAATCATCAGATGCTTCTTCTGCATCTACTGTTATTTTATATGTATTGTAAGTTTCTGGAGCGTATATTTCATCCGCTAATTCACTGTTAGCTCCTAAACCAAGTGATATAACATAATCATCATCTATACTTTTGCCACTTGCATCAAAGAACTCAACATCTATTTCTATTTCAACCGTTTTTTTATTATTATTTTTAGCAAAAACAATAAAAGTTCCATCTTTTGCTATTTCTACTCTTGTTTCTATATTTTTTGACAACTCTTCATTTTTATCAGAATAGTCGTAATCATAATCAT
The DNA here is from genome assembly GCA_017436345.1 of Bacilli bacterium. Lineage (GTDB taxonomy): Bacteria > Bacillota_I > Bacilli_A > RF39 > UBA660 > RUG11788. Next base: position 10 of record JAFSDH010000004.1, on the reverse strand, counting down.
AATCATAATC
>JAFSDH010000014.1 GCA_017436345.1 Bacilli bacterium | reverse complement strand
GGATAGGTTGATGGTTTCAATGTATATCCATTAACTATTACTAAATTGCCTCTTGCATCTTTAACTAATACATCTGAAATTCCATCATTATCAACATCTTCCTCTACTGCTGTCCAATTTTCTTTATTATTCTTAGCAATCCATTCTTGAGCACCTCTTACACTTTGAGTCTTTGCTATTTGTTTAATATCTTTCTTATGATTAGCAGTGCCAACAATATTTAACAATGATCTCATTGCTGGCTGATTCATATTTGAAACACCCTTTTTCTTTTTATTTTTAGTAGCAACGTATGTTCTTAAATCTTCTGCTGATGGTATATTACCATATTTATCACTGTACTTTGATTTAAGAGTGTCAAAATCTCTTAACATTAACATATCACGTTTAGTTTGAGGTTCAACTTCTTCCATTTATTAAACAATAAAAAAGATAAAAATATATGTTTAAATTAAGGTTAATTTTCATCTGATTCATCATATTCATCATATTCATCTGATTCATCTGATTCATCATAAAATATATCCATTTCAACTTTAGCATCTATTGAAAACATTAACTCTAAGAATTTAGGATAAGGGATTTTACCTTCCATTAAATCTCCATATACTCTTTTAACAAATGATAGATCATTATCCCTAATATAGGTATTAACTCTAGACTTTATATTATCAAAAACTTTGGAACTTGAATTGCAGCTCATATTTTAATGAAATTAAAAAGTCAAAAATAATATATTAAAATAGTGTTAATTTTAAAATGAACTATCATATGAACTCATCAGAGTTATCAGATGATGATGAATTAGCTTGCAATATCTCCTTTCTTTCTTTTATTAAATCATCTAGTTTATCCTGATTGAATGATTTTACAAATTCTAGTTTGCTTTTATAATAGTAACTTTCTCTATATTCTATCTTTTTACCATCAACAATGATTCGTTTAACTTTGGATGTCTTTATATATCTGAAAATGTTAATTGGAACTTTAATGTATTTAATTTCTGGTAAAATATCCCTTAATTGTTTGAACGTAATGGATTCTTTTGTTCCATCAGTTAAATTTAAGCCAACAAGTAATGGTGCAACATTAATTTTCTTTTCATCATAAAAATCATCATATGATTCAACAAAATAGATAGCAACTGTTTTGATTGGTTTGTCTAAAGTATCGATTAATTTATTAATTGAAATATATGACATATTTTAATGGAATAAAAAAGTTAAAAATATAGGTTATAAATAACTTTAATTTATCATTAATGAAATCATCAACGATATCATCAATGATTTCATTTACGTTATCATTTACGTTATCAACAATGATAAAAATAATCTGCCTAATAATTAAAATATTGATCAACTATACCTTCTTCAAGATTAACTTTAATATTTCTTAAAAATTCTTTCCTCGATGAAACAGTAAAATCATTTGAAAATGCGAATGACGGTTGACCTGCAGTTAAATCAAATGTTAAAGTCTCACCATTATATAGAGTTTTATAAGTTTCCATTAAGTTATTATTGAAACTAGTTTTAGCTAAATGTTTAATTGAATTTTTAGTGATACCTTTTCCTCTAATGTGATAGTCAATTGCACCAGATGAATCAGTTAATTTATCAATATAAATTTTCTTAGCAATAAAATAGGATTCAATAGAACATGGGGTTTCTTTATTACCCTTAATTGGATCAAAATCTGAATGAAATTGACCCATTGATTTTCCAATTAAT
>JAFSDH010000013.1 GCA_017436345.1 Bacilli bacterium | reverse complement strand
GTAAAAGAGAAACGGAATTTATTTTCCTATGAATTATGGACTGGTGGAGACTACGGAACGCCTACAGAACTTAACCAAAATGTGTCACCAGGAATATCTTATAGTGTATCTTCAGAATATTCTGCAAATGGAAATAAAAGTATCAAATCAATAATTAGTTCCACTGCAGGTTCCCACTATCTCAGAGTTAAAATTAATGATGTTTCTGAAATACTTGGGGAAACAATTAAATTCACAGCAAACGTGAAAACAGATTATGGATTATATTTAGTCATATACGCTTTTAATGGATCAGACTTTTCTAGTCATAAAACTTCAATTCCCTCAAACAGCACTAATTATTTTAATGTCACATATACTGTTCCAATGGATACTGTTTATTTATGGATAGGAATCGATTTTCAACCTTTGGCACCTCAAAATCCAGGAAATTATTATTACACGGATGATTGGAGTTTAGAAATTAGTTAACCATTAAAACGATATATCCGCATCATTTTACTGAATTTCATATATTACGAAATTTTTAAAACTTAATTCGCTATTAGTTACTCTGAATTGGAAAATCTTATTTGCTACTGTATAATTCCCATTAACAACCTTTGTTTGTTCGCTAATAGTATCTTTATACATTGTATATGCTCCATTACTGCAAGTGATAAGTACACGATGCCAAACATCTCTTGTAAAAGGATTTGCTACGAAATAAGGTGCCATACCTTTAACATACAGATTAGGATTGCTTGTGCTTGTTGAAGGTATTTTAACTTCAAAATCAATGATAATATCTTCGGTAATATCATATTTTGCTTGATAACGATAATCTGTATCTTGTGATAAGGTTGTTCCATTATCAGATGAATAAGATGCAGTTACTCCATAATTATCCCATTTAGAATTATTTTGGGTTGTTGCAAAATCATAAAATAGATAATTAACATTTTTATCTTTTACAAATTTATATTATCTTTTTATAAACTGTTAATAATTTATAACTTAAATTACTGCCCATTGGAAACCGAAAACCTACACGAAAATTACTATAATCCTTACTAACCCTATCCACTTCAATATCATTATTAAATATTATAACTTTTGAACCATCATAAGTTAATTTAACTTTAGAATTAGATATAATCCCCAAACTAGACAAAAATTTATTATATGCCTCAGGATAATTGTTATCACCCATATATAACTCACAATCTCCTGTATAACTAATTAAATCAAATGTTAATGTGAAGGGAGCAACCCAATCTATACTTGCATCTTCGCTTGTTAGATAATCATTAATATAAAAATATTGTATACTGGATGAGTTAATATTTGATAATGTTGTATATTCATTGAGAACATTTATATTTAAATTAGAGCTTTTAATTATTGAAGTGTTATGATTTGCGGTTACTCCAAAATCTATTTGATAACATTCTTTATCTTTTACTGAAGTTTATACATTATTAAATTCTTGAATTTGAAATAATTGTCATCAGGTGCTAATTGAATACAGAACATATCAACATTTGTTGCATTCGTAGGAGTTTGAGCAGTACCATTTACCCATATTTTAACTTGGCCATTACTTCTTTCAATTTTAATATGAGTCCATGTATCTTTTGGATAATTAAAACATTTAACACTTCCATTTTGAATAACCCAATTATTATCTCTGAAATGTATCTCATCAGAAGAACTTCCTTGTGTACAATCAAAAATACAATCTAATTCAATACAAAAACTTGTTTTTTCAGTTAAATTGAAATAAACCATAGTATTTGATTGTCCGCTTGTAATTTCAATAGAAGTACAATCATTTCCTCGATTAAGATTTCCACGAGCAATACTCCATAAACTATTATTATAGTTAGATACAACTCCTATATCATAAGCTAAATAAGTGATATTCTTATCTTTTACTGAAGTTCATACATGAGAACATTCTTAATTGTGATTGTGGAAGTGTTTGCTGAATTTATCCTAAATACGATTTTAGATACAGTTCCAGTTCCACTATGTCTTTGAACGCCATCAGTATACCATATAAAAGTATTTCCAATGTAAGTTATCTTAATATGGCTTCCTACTTGGGCAGATAACTGATTTAGACTACGATAACCCAAACCTCCCCCACTACCATAAATATGGAAGTGTATGTCATCATCAAGGGATGTTACTTGATAATCAACTATATCAAATTCAATACAAGTTCCACTATTAAAAGTAACATTAGGATAAATATAATGGTTTGTTGTATCTCCAGTTAATTTTAAACCATTATTTTGAGTAAGTGTAGCGTTTCCATGATTTACAGTACCCCATAACCATTTGTTAGGAGTTCCACTAATATCATAAAATAGGTAATTGATATTCTTATCTTTTACGAAATTGAATATATTACCAAATTTTTATACTTTAAACTTACACAATCAGTTGCTTTTAAAACTAAACGAAAACAATCAATATTATTAATTATAAGATAATTTGTTGGTAATGATTCTCCATCAGTAACAATATTCAAAACATCACCAACACGAGTTATTTTAACATTATGCCATTGTCCATCAGTTATCCCTAACTGGTCTTGCCCAAGATACCTTGCAGGATTATTTTCAGACAAAAATCTCACAAAAACTGATTTATAAATCCAATCATAATTAATATCAAATTCTATGCACATATCGACATTTGGTAAATTAATATCCCTTACATCCCACTCATCTACTGGTATTAAAGTAGTATAATCGTCTCCTCTTTGTATTTGCCCATTATAATCAGAATCAATCCAAGTTCCATAATTAGTGTTTGTTCCTATATCATAGAATAGATATGTTAAGTTTTTATCTTTTACTGAATTTCATACACTATAAAATTTTTATATTTCATATTTGAAATTGAACCATTATTTAAAGCAATCATAAATGTATCAAATGTATCGTTTGGAGTTTTATATTGCTTTTCAACTCCATCTACAAATGGAGTAATCTTACTTGATGTAGCAACAAATTTTATATGATGCCATACATCAGTAGACATACTTAATCCATTTGAATCAAAATCTGCATTAATACTAGCCCATCTATTCTTTCTAAATCTAAAAATAGAATTATTGGCAGTAAATGAAGTATTCACATCAAATTCTATACAAACATTCATTGATATAATTTTATCCTGTTCATCGAAACTATCTTGTGGAGTTAGAATCGTATAATCGTTTCCACGATTGAGCTTACCATCAGTAAAATCCGAATTAGTCCAGGGAGCATAATTTGTAGATGTTCCAATATCATAAAAAGTATAAGTTAAAGTTTTATCTTTTACAAAAGTTCTAAGAAGTGTAAATTTGGAAATTATGATATTTTAAACTTCCATTATTAACAATAAATGAGATATAAGATGTTCCTCCAGTAAAATTATTATTAGTGTAACTAATAACCCCGTCTACTTTATAAACAATCTTATTATTATTTACTTCAATTTTAACATGATTATCTCCAGTTATAGTTAATGCAGAGAAATATCTGTCCGCACTGTTATTTCCTCCAACACGGATAATACAGTTACCAGTATAATTAACAATATCAAATTCAATTATGAATGGAGGATTAAACTGTTTATTCTGTGATATGACAAAAAAATAATTGTTATTATTTGTGGAATTAGTAATAAGAGTTCCAGTACTATCAGTTGTTACTGACATTGAAGAGGGATTACTCCAATTAATGTTATGGTTTGAAGTCACTCCAATGTCGTAGAATAAATAAGTTAAATCTTTATCTTTTACTGAATGTATAATAAACAATTATCAATGTATCTTATTGCATCACTACTTTGACTAAAATTAATAGTTAAAGCAATCCAAGACCATCCCTCTACAATAGTAATCTCACTAAATAATATATCAGCACCATTATCCTTTGAATAAGTTATGCTCCGATTCATTAAAACAGTATTGCTACTATTAAAAGCATTAAAGAATACACTTCCTGCATGTGTAGAATATACGGATAATCCAATAGTTAATCTTTTACCTATATCTTCGGGGTTTAACTGATATTTGAATCTACAAAAAGAATTTGTATGTTCACATGTTAGTTTTATGGATTTTGCTCCATTTTTATGCCATTCTGATGATGAGGTGATTGTTGGAGGAAATTGCATATTTATTAATATTTGGTTTGATGTAGAAGGATCACCATAATCCCCTCCAAATGCTAACTCGAAATTATATTTATTATCTTTATCTTTTACAGATTATTCTTCTTTGATTAATTTAATATCATCAATATAAATAACTCCACTAGTAGAACTACTTGCGATTCTTACACCAACATATAAATCCCCTGTTAAGGATAACGTATGAGAAATATTATACTCTTGGAATGAATCACTTGGTTGAATGATTACACTAATACCTTCCTGAGCATAAGGAGATGCTCTTATTTCCATAATTGTTAAATAACATGACATCAAGGATAATATTCTTGCAGATAAAGTGAATTTATCCCCTTGACTACATTCTAAAATAGTTTCCAAATCAATAAACTGATATCCTGTTGCACTTCCAATATTTACTAGAAAACTTCTTTCACCAATATAATGATTCAAGGCAGAGGAAGATATTGAAACTGAGTCTGATTTGTTAATATAATTTGCAGTTTTTGAATAATCACTTCCACTCCATGTATTGAAACTTAATAAGTTATTCTTATCTTTTACAAACATGGTCAAATCATCACTGATACTACTGTAACTCGCAGAAACATTAAAAATATCACTATCCTCCCAAGTATAATTTAAAGTAGCCAAACCAGTAACATCAGTTCTTGCAGTACCTAAAACAGTATCCCCT
>JAFSDH010000012.1 GCA_017436345.1 Bacilli bacterium | reverse complement strand
TATATATTTGAATATGGTTACGAAATTCAAAAAGATTCAAAAGGAAAAATGTATAATGAAGAAAATAAATAAATATGAATTTATTAATACAATTCAAAATAAAACTAAATTAAGTAAAGAAAAATGTTTAATTATTAATGATATATTAGAAAATAACTTCTTGTTAGGTAATAAAAACAAGCAAAATATTATAAATGAACTAATTAATAAATTAAGTATTAACGAAGAAAAGGCTGAAGAAATTTATAATATATCTATGAATATTATTTCATTATCACTAAAAGAAAAATTAAAACATCCTTTTAAATCACAAGATTAATAACAAGTAAATCTATAAAAGGATTTACTTTTTTCTAGTATAATAGAACTATAATTTATTAGGGAGTTGAAACAAATGAAAGATAAAATAAGACAAGTAGTTTATGAAGAATATAGCAATACACTTGGAATAATTGCTTACAAAGATAATAAAAAAGTATATGAAGAATATTTTCATAATGCAACAAAAGATGAGTCTATTCATACTTTTTCAATAGCAAAAAGTGTTGTATCAATACTTATAGGTATAGCAATAGATAAAGGATTTATTAAAAGTGTTAATCAAAAAGTTTTAGATTTCTTCCCAGAGTATCAATTGAAAAGAAATCAAGAACAATTAAAAGATGTATCAATAGAAGATTTTTTAACTATGAGAGTGCCATATAAGTATAAATATGAACCATATACCAAAGCATTTACAAGTAGTGATTGGGGAGAATTTGTTTTAACACAGATTGGTGGTAAAGAGCAAATCGGAGAGAAGTTTCATTATTCAACTATTGGTATTCAAATACTATCAAATATAATTCATAAAGCAAGTGGAATGAATTTAAAAGAATTTGCAATAAAATATTTATTTGAACCATTAGAAATTAAAAATGTTTTAGATGCAGATGTTCACGATAGAGAATCTCAAGACCACTTTTATAAAACAAGAGATATAAGAGGTTGGGTAAAAGATCCTAGTGGAAACTATACAACAGGTTGGGGATTATCAATTACAACTGATGAGTGGGCTAGGATTGGTTTATTAGTATTAAACAAAGGTTTATATAATGGTAAAAGAATTGTATCAGAAAATTATATAAATGAAATGGTAAAAGAAAGAGAAAAAAACTACGGATATTTATGGTGGATATATCCAAAGAATCAAACAATGAAAATTATTACAAAAGAATATAATACAGGAAAGTATGATTCGTGGTGTGCTAATGGTGTTGGTGGTTCACTTGTAGCAGTAATACCTGAAAAGAACATTGTAATATGCTGTGCTTGTTCATTAGTTTATAATCCTAAAATTAGAACAGAGTTAATAAATAATTATTTGATACCATATATAGATAGTTTAGAGTAACAAATTCCAATTTATTGAAATGTTAAAAGTCTTTGACCGTTAAGAAAATAGGTTCAGGCCATGTACTTTAGTACATATATTCTTAAGAATTCAGAGGTAATTTATTGCCATAAGCCTTTAATTGTTGTAGAATAAACAGCCAAAGAGAGGCGAGGTAAATAAGAAAATCATCTCATGTACAATACGATATAGAATATCATATTGTATGGACAACAAAGTATAGATATAGGGTATTAGAAAATAAAATAGCAGAGCGGGCAAGAACACTTATAAGACAAGCTTGTGATAGTATGAATGTAACTATAATAAAAGGTTCAATTGGAAAAGAACATATACAT
>JAFSDH010000003.1 GCA_017436345.1 Bacilli bacterium | reverse complement strand
TGTGGCCGATCACCCTCTCAGGTCGGCTACGCATCGTTGCCTTGGTAGGCCATTACCCTACCAACTAGCTAATACGCCGCAAGCTCATCTCAAAGCGAAGCTTTAAAGGCTCCCTTTTAATTTAAGAAAACGTATCTTCTTACATATCATCCGGTATTAGCGATCGTTTCCAACCGTTATCCCAGTCTCTGAGGTAGATTACCCACGTGTTACTCACCCTTGCGCCACTAAGCGGAAATCCGAATCTACTTTGTGCAAGCACTCTGTTTCAACGGGCCGCTTCGTTCGACTTGCATGTCTTAGGCATGCAGCAAGCGTTCATCCTGAGACAGGATCAAACTCTCCAAATAAAATTTATTTTTTAGTTTGATTTAACTTATTTTTTTCCTAGCTACTCAAAATTGACGTTTTGCTCAGTTTTCAAAGATCATTGTCTTTACTAACTTGCTCTTTTTGCAAGTTGCGTTATTAATATATCAAATTAAGTTTTCTCAGTCAATACTTTTTTTAACTTTTTTTGACATATTTTTTTGTTTGACACGTTGCTTTTTTTAGCTTTTTGGGCTTTTTTTAAACAACTGTTACTAGATTATCAAAATAAAAAAAGAATGTCAACAGTTTTTTTAACTTTTTTTCATTCTTTTTTTTATGAGAATAGCTTAAACACTTTTAGCTGTATTTTTCTTAATTTCTTCATATCTTTGATTATATGAAATTAGCACTTCGTGATTAAATACTCTATCTTTAATCTTATTTAATTCTATTAGTTTTTTTAACTCTTCATTTAATATCTTATCCAACTCATCTGGATATTTCATTTTTGTTTTATGATATTTGTATTCTCCCTTATCTAAAATCTTGTAACTTCCATCAGGGAAAACTCTTAAGTCTAAATCATAATCAATATATTTTACTGCACCATCTTCAATTATTGTTGGAGAGGCAATATTACAATAATAATATATTCCATTCTTTTTTAATTGTCCAATAATATTAAACCAAGAATTTTTAAAAAAATATAATATAGCGGGCTCTTTTGTTTTCCATTTTCTACCATCAGACTCTATTACTTTTGTCTTGTCATTACCAAAAACATAATAATCTTCAGTCTCTTCTATGAAAATAGCTTCGTCCCAAGCTCTATGAATACAACCGTTATGTTTATAACTATGTATTATAAGCCTATCCCCTATCTCTAATTTTTTCATAAAAAATTCCTCTTTCAAAATGATTATAACATCATTTCTTTTTTTTTTCAAATTAACTTATGAATAACAAAAAAATATCCATTTTTGGATATTTTATTTTACTTTTTCTGTAGTTTTTGTAACAAGAATAGGTCCTTCTGTTTTTTCATAGCTTATTTTGTCTCCAATTTTTATAACATCGATATCTCCGCTTGGAATCACCAGTTCACTTATCCCTACTCCTAATTTTTCTGCAATTGAAGAAACTGTGTCGTTTTCGACTACTGTATACTGAGATGTTTTAGTCGTTATATCTCTAGGATCTGTTGTTACCATTTTATTATTTACATTAAACTCTGATGTTATTTGTGACGGAAGATAAGAAATAACCATAGCCGTATTATATTGTAAATTTCCATTGTAGTAATCTAATACTTCACGATTTGCACTTTCTATATAAGACGACGTAACACCATTATCCTCTGCCAGCTCGCTTATTGTATCTCCAAATTCAACTCTTCTTATATAATCCTTATATCTTTCTTCTTCTGTTAAAGATGCAACTCTTATAACACCCTCAGCAATTGAAGTAGCTAAATTATTTGGATTATCTAAACATACATCGTTAGCGGCTACTGTTAGACATGCAATATCCTTGTAACCCGCTTCTTCTAAAATAGTTTCCACAGATGTTTTCGTTCTTCGTCCATTAGTTAAATCTTTTTTTCCACATCTTATATCACTTGATATACCATATATATCTTCATTACCGTTATGAATTGCTAATGCCAAGGCATCGGCACTTTTTGCTGTATTACTATAATTTGTCATGATTACTGTTTGGGTATTTCCTTTGTTTGATACCCCATCAACATTTACAACAATTATTTCTCGATCATTATCATTAGAACGAATATCATTTATTAGTGATATCATATCATCGTTACTATCAATAACATGAGTATCTACTCCTAAACCATCTAACTCTTGATTTGCAGTTGCAACAACCGGTGAAACATTACCTGTTGACTCGCGAAGAATAATTGTTATATTTGATAAATCACATTGTGCTGGATTTATAACATTTTGATTATGTTGATCTACATAACTTTCATCCATATAAACTATTCCCACATTTTCTTGTTGAGGTTGCGATATTTCAGTAACTATTTTGTGTCCAGTAAAAAATATTGTTCCAACTATTGCAACTCCAATGGCAAGTTTTAAAAATCCATTTGCTGCCGTTTGTTTTCCTTTATTTGTAATTTTTATATTTTTTGCACGCATTATTTCATATTCTGGTTCTGACTTTAATTCAACTTTTTGATAAGGAAATTCGATGATATTATTTTGTGTTTCCATTTCGGTCGTTCTTCCTTTTTCTTTTTGAGCAAATATTTTTTGTATTTCAGCAAAACCTAAATCATCATCTCTCATAAAGTACCTCCGTATAATAAAAGTATAATTCAAAATTGTTAACATGTCAAAATTTTAGCAATTAAAAAAGCTTGCTACTAATAGCAAGCTATATTAATTTAACCCTTCATTAATTAATTTTTTATATTCTTGAACACCAGGTTGATCAAATGGATTTATTTCTAATAACAATCCACCAACAATTGTTGATAACATAAAGAATTGCATTAACTCCCCTAAATTTTGTTCATTTAATTTATCCATATAAATTATAGAACTTGGAGTATAGCCATTATTATGCGCCATACAAACCTTTTCTAACGCCATATTATTTAGATTGTTTAAATCCATTTTGTATTTATCTATATATAATGATTGATTATTTTTTACTCCAATTACTGTTTCAAAAATTATATCTTTTCCTTCTTGTAAGTATTGTCCCATTGAATGAAGATCTCTAGTGTTTATATTAGATATTGGTAAAATACCCTTCTTTTCTTTCCCATGGCTTTCAGCTAGAAGTTGTTTTAACCATTCTGCTAAATAATGAAGTTTTTCATCATAAATCGTAAACGATTCAATGAACTTATCCTTATTATATAGAATATCTCTAGTAACAGCGTATTCGTTTGCATTTTCTAGATAATTATCAATCGTATTTTGTACACCAATTAATAATTCATCTATATTAATTCCAGCTACAGCTATTGGTAGTAGACCTACTGGTGTAAAAACTGAATATCGACCACCAACAATTGTTGGAACTACAAAGGAACGAAATCCTTCTTCTTTAACCAGTTGTCTTAATGTACCCGTATTAGCATCAGTTGTAACAATTACTCTTTTCTTTAATTCCTCAGATGAATATCTATTTTTCATATCATTATATATTAAATCAAAAGCAATAGAAGGTTCTAATGTTGTACCAGATTTAGAAATTACGTTAACTACAACACTTTTTCCTTTAATGTATTCTAAGACTTCAGTATATTCGTTTGGATTAATATTTTTTCCAAAGAATATGATTTCAGGTTTTCTCTTATTATATGTAGGAGTTAAAGCTTCAATTACAGCTTTACTCCCCATATATGAACCACCAATACCTATTACGATAAATACATCACATATATCTCTTACTTCTTGTGCAATAGACTTAATATCATTTAATTCTTCTTTACTAACATATGTGTTGATATCTAACCAATGTTTTAATTCCTCAGAATGAAATCTTCCATTTATCTTTTCAATTTTAGATATATACGAATCTCGATTTTCATCACTTATAAATTTATTATTATATGTTCTAAAATCAAATTTTAACATATTATCACCTATCCCTAACATTAACTATTACAGCATGAATTCGTTTATCATTTTTGATTGTTACATAGTTTTTATCTAGTTTTTCACCATCTAAGATGATATCTTCTTTATTTGCTGTTAAATTAACTTTTATTTTGTAGATTGTATCTAGGTAATGATACTCTAATTCAAATGATTTCCATCCACTTGGTAAATGTGGATTAAAACTTATTTTATTATCTTCTTTTTTGAAACCAAGTATTTCTGTTAAACCAATATTATAGAACCATCCACTACTTCCTGAATACCATGTCCATCCACCACGACCTGGATTATTTTTATTACTATAAATATCTGCGGCAATTACATACGGTTCTACTTTATAAGTGTCTGTCTTCTTAGAGTCAATTGTTCTATTTATTGGATTTATCATTTGATAGTAGTTATATGCACGATCTTGGTAACCCGCACTAATTAAAGCCATAATATACCATGATACAGAATGTGTATATTGTCCACCATTTTCTCTAATACCTTCTGGATAATCCATTATATATCCTGGGATATGCTTACTCTTTTGGAATGCTGGTGTTAATAATTTGACTATTTCTAGTTTTTTATCAACCAGATTTGTTTCAACAGAATCTAATATTTTAGAAATATTTTCTCTTTCAGCAACACCAGTTAGTATTGAGAAACTTTGAGATAATAAATCAATCTTACATTCTTCGTTATCTTTAGAACCAAGTTTAGTTCCATCATCAAAGAAAGCACGTAAATAGTAATCTTTTTCCCAAGCTACGCTGTTTAAAGTTTCTTTTAATGCAGTCATTGCCTTTTCATATTTAGATACATCGATTTTTTTATTGTACTTTTTTGTAAGCTGGATAAATTTATCCATTATCCAATATTGGAAGAATCCTAGCCAAACACTAGTACCTTTACCACCAATACCAACCTTATTCATTCCATCGTTCCAATCGCCACCACCCATTAGTGGTAAACCATTTTTACCCATTTGGCTCATTGAACGATTTAAAGCAATTAAGCAATGTTCGTATAGTGTTGCACTTTCATTTGTATAAGTGTAATTCATTCCTCTTTCATCTTCCCAGTCAGCTAGTAATGGTCCAGCTACAAATGGAATTTTTTCATCTAAAATTTTATAATCACCTGAAATACGACAATATTCACATGTTGCATATACTAACCATAAATAATCATCCTTATAACGACTTCTTAATCCTAGATGGTTGTCTTCATGCCACCAGTGAAGTACATCTCCTTCCATGAACTGATGTGAAGCATTTCTAATAATTTGTTCTTTTGTTAATTCTGGATCTATTGTAACTAAATTAGTTGTATCTTGTAATTGATCACGGAAACCATACGCTCCACCTACTTGATAGAATCCTGCTCTAGCATAAATTCTTGATGCAAGTGTTTGGTATAAATACCATCCATTCATAACATTATCAAAAGCTTTATCTTTAGTTTTAACTTTAACTGTTGATAATTCTTTATTCCATTTTTCTTTTACACGATTTAATTCTTCTGTAATTACTTTTTCGTTACCATATTTATTAATTAATTCACTAACATTTTTATTTCCTATTTCAGTTCCAAGCATAAAAGTAAAATTCTTTTCTTCATTTGGATTTAATTCTATTTCAACATCAATTGATTTAACTAGTACTCTATCAATAGAATATCCTTTTATAGGAAGTGTTGAAGATAGGAATGCTGTTATATGAGAGAAATTAATATTATAAACATTTCTAATTAAAATAGCATTCATGTCTTTATAATAATCACTTAATAAATAACGACTTGATTTTTCTTCATTTGGCCCAAATGTTGGATTTATCCAAAATGAAATCTTATATTTTTTCTTACTATTAGTCTTATTCTTTAATACACTCTTGTAAAACTTAATTGTTTCTTCTTTGGATACAAATTGTGTTGTTGTTAATTCATAGTCTTTTCCCTCGTGTATGAATGTAGAATATCCAAAGCCATGTCGAGCTATTTTTGGATCAACTTGAGCATCATTTATTATAATTCCTTCAGATTTATCATTTAAAACAATGTCATTTGTCCAAGAGGTAATCTTAAACATTTGACTATTATATGCATATGTAAATCCACAAGCATTATTAGTTACAATTGAACCAAACTTTTCATTAGCAATAATATTTGACCATGGTGTTGGTGTATCTGGATTTACGATAACATACTCTTTACCATCTTTAGTAAATCCTCCATAACCATTAAAGAATTCTAAATCTTCTTGATAAGTATCATCATAATATGCACGATCTACTTTTTTCTCATTATATGAACCCATCTTATTTTCTTCTTGTAAACGATTAATACTTTCCTCTAAGGAAACATCTTTTTTAGTATCAAATCTTAATCTTGCTACCATATTGAATAAAATGTCTTCCTCTTTAGATACATCATTCGAATCAATAACAAAAATACGTCCGGGTGTTGAGTGGAAATTATATAAAGTGTTCATACGATATAACTCTTGTTCTACCTTATGATTAATTACATCCTTATATTTTTCTTTTTCTCTATTAATAATGACAATATCCATAAATATCGCTCTTGTTTTAAAGTATTCATATACTTTTAAAATTTCTTCAACAAAGTTTGTTGATTCAGTTTGATTTATTTCAACCAAGATAATTGGTAAATCACCAGTTATTCCAAATTTCCATAAATTGGTTTGATTTAAAGCATTCATTCCTAATAGAGCTTTTCTTTCATCATTAACGAAATGCTTACTTGTTTGATATAAATAGTTCAACATAATATTAAATGTACGCATATTAGGTCCAGTAATATTTAATTGTTTTGTATTCATATTATTAGCAAGAGTTGCATAATCAAACGCTTTCTTAATTTTAACCTTAGAATCATATTCATCCATTATATCTAAGACTTGTGTTTTAGATTTAGCAAAACCACAAATATAATAAACTGTTTTTTTCTTTCCAGGTTCTATTGTAATATTACTTCTCAAACTCATAACTGGGTCAATATTAGATCCAACGGTATTACTAAGTTTTTCTTTTGTAAGGGCAATTGGAGCATCAACATTATTGTTACGTCCAATGAAATTTGCTCTTTCTGTTTCATATGTTACATTATATTCTTCGTTAGGAATAAATAATTTACTTATAAAGTAAGCTTTTGTCTTTTTACTATTATTTTTACGACACATAATTAAAGACTTTGTTTCTTTATCAAATTCACTACTAACAAATAAATTATTAAATGTTCTGTGTGTAATATCAACAATATTTTCTTCAATAATTGGTTCAGTATAAGTAGTTAATTCTAATTTTTTAGTTTCGTTTGTCATGTTTTTAAATGTTACTTTTCTAATTTCAGCATTCTTTTCACGAGTAACAATTATTTCAGTTTTAGTACTTATACCTTCATCCATTCTTAAAAATTTAATTCTATCTGTTGCAAAAACAACATTATATTTATCTGGTTTTATATTTGTTGGCGCATAAGTATTTGACCATACTTTATTAGTATCTAAATCTTTTATATATAGATAATTACCATAATCTTGTTCTGTTATTTTACGATATCTATTTAATTGAATTGTTTTATATCTACTAAAGCCATTTCCACGATCATTAATTAATAATGAATATTTAGAGTTTGAAAGAATTGATATTTCTGGAACTTCATTAATATCATTAAATTCACGAATATCATTTTCAACAGTTTCTCTTTCATAATTATATTTCTTATACCCAAACATTTTTAAATCTATTACAGGATTTAATTGTACTTTTTCCTTTAATAAGATATCAAAAGATTGAACTCGTACATCTTTATGGAAATATTTTCTAATTATACCATCATTTAAGTGGTTAGCTATGGCTGATAAAATCATTCCTTGATGGTGAGCAAAATAAGCATGAACATTTTCATCTTTATCATAGTCATAGGCTTCATAATAACCATATTCGTTATACATTCCCATATCATTTAACTTATTTAAATTCTTATATACATCCTTAGGATTAATATCTAAAGCTAAAATAGATGCATATGGTGAAATAACAACTCTTTGATCTTTATCTTCAATCATTTTTAAATATGGAGTTGAAAAAGCACGATATTTATAGTTTAATCCATCATCCAATTCGGCATATGCTGACTCAGAAATTCCCCATGGTAAATTAGAGTTTACTTCTTTTATGTATTCTTTTTGACAAAAATATGCAAAATGATATGATTCATCTAATAAAGTATTACTATAACTTTTCATAAATATCATTGGCATAAAGTATTCAAAAGAAGTCCCAGACCACGATACTAAACCTTTTCTATTTTTATACTTAGTTAATGTTTTATCTAAGCATAGCCAGTGCTTGCTTGGCACATCACCTTTAACAATGGCAATAAAGCTTAAAATTCTACTTTCACTAGCAAATTTATTATAATTATAAGGAGATAATCTTTCCTCAACAGTATCATACCCGATACTAAATACATTTTGATCTGTATAGAATTTAGAAAAATCCATTGCGGCGAATAATTTTTCAACACGTTCTTCTAACTCTAATGTATCTAATGATTTTAAAAATTCTTTAACTGTTAAAAGTGTCATAGCTAAGTTACCACTATCAACAGATGAGACATAATATGGATACATTTTTTCTTTAGTAGAAATTCGGTACCAGTTATATAAATGTCCATTCCATTTTTCTAACGTTTCAATGGAAGAAATAATTCTTTCGATTAAACGTACTGCTTTTCTGGAATCAATAAATTCTAATGAATGAGCAGACATTATACTATTTAATGACATAGCAATATCAGTAGGAGATGTTTTTATATCTTCTTTTTCTTCGCGATTAATTTGATAATTATCAGGAATTAAATAATTATTTTCTTCTGTTAATAAGTTATCAAAATATAACCAGGTTCTAAACGCTACTTCTTTTAAATCATTTTTTTCATTTTTATTTAGTTCTAGTATTTGCTTCTTTTGTTTTTGACTTACTAACCACATTACAAAAGGCGCAAGTAAGAATAATAAACATAGTATTGCTATAGAAATTGAATATTTAAAATCAAAAACAATACTAGCAATAATTAGTGCTAAAACAACAACATAGTTTGGTTTAAAGTTTAATATATAACTTTTAATATCATTTTTTGTCATTTTAGCGGCATCTTCTGAAGTTATCCAATTTAATAAGTTCTTATGAGAAATAAACATTCTATATAATGATTTAAATGTTGCATTTAGATATAAGTATGAATAATAAGGAATTGTTATAAAACTCATTATTACACGAGCTATAATTGCAAAGTTTCCAAAAATTAAATCATCATAGTATTTGACATTCATTCTTCTTTTAGCTTGAATATTTAAAAATTCTCTAATATAGAAAATAATTGGTAATGCAATAATAATAATTACTATTAATAAAGAATACATTGGTCTATATTTGCTCATATAGAAAGATAATACAACCATTAATAATAATGATGGATATAATAATACCCTTCTTAAGTTATCAAATATCTTAAATTTTGAAATAGTTGATATAGGATTTTTTACAACTTTATTTTGCTTATTTTTTACTTTATTCTTTAACCAACCAATTATTTGAATATCACCACGAGTCCATCTATGTTGACGTGATGTATCAACTAAGAATTCTGCTGGAAAACCATCAATTACTTCAATGTCTGATGCGTAACCACATCTTAAGTAATTACATTCAATCAGGTCATGACTTAAAATTAAGTTATCTGGGAATGCATTTTCTAAGACTTGATTATATACCTCAAGGTCATATATACCTTTTCCCCAAAAACTACCTTCACCAAAAGCATCTTGATATAAATTAGGAACAATACTTGAATATACGTCCAATCCGCCAATTCCTGCAATTAATTGAGAATAACTAGAGGCATTTGTTGATTCGATATCAATCCCAATACGTGGTTGAACAATACCATAACCTTTTATAACTTTAGTTTTTTCTTTATTTAAAATAGGTTCATTTAACGGATGCGACATTAATCCAACTAATCTAGGAGCAGCATTTAAGATTAATTCTGTGTCTGTATCAAGGGTTATTACATATTTAATTTTATTTTTTAATTCAGAAACATTTTCACAAAAAACATATTTTTCTTTATCTTTTGCACTCATTGTTCCTAATAATAATTTATTAAAGTGTAGAAGTGCTCCTCTTTTTCTTTCATACCCAATATATGTATCTTCACTTGTATTATATACTCTTTGTCTATATACAAAATAGAATAATTGTTTATTATATTTTTTATTTAACTCTTTTGATTTTTCAAGTCCATATCTAGCTATTTCCTCATCAGCAGGATGAAAAGCTTCATCATTTCCAAAACAGTCACCTAACAAACTAAAATATAGGTTATTTGATTTATTAGCTAAATAATAGGTTTCTAATTTTTCAAATATTTCATCAATTTTAGCTTTATTTTTTACAATAGTAGGAATTACAACCATAGTAGCTTTATCTTTAGGTATTCCCTTTGAATAATCCATTTTTGGTAATGGTTTACATTGATATTTCTTAGCTAGAACTTTATTACAAATTTGTAATACAACTTCACTTATTGGAAATATTAAAATAATAAAACTTAATAATCGACTATTAAATAAATAGTCTGATAAGATAAAAGAAATTATAAAAGTCATAATTAAAGCTGTTATAACATATATTTTAGATCTTCTTTCGTAATTAGGTTCTTTTAATAATATTTCTCCTACATGTTTATTTGCTTTTTTACTTTCACGCATTACTTTTTCAGTAAATGCATATTCATCTTTAGTCTTAGTATTTTTAATTATTTGACTACGATATAAACCTTTTGTATCAATAGTCATTTTTGAATAGATTTCATCTTCTTCTAATAATTTTTCTGTTTTACTTATTTTATTTATTAAAGTTAGATCATCTATTTTAGAAAGCATTCTTAATTCATTAAATAAATTAGCTATTAAAATATTATTTTCAATACTACTTATATGATCTTTTTTAGCTATTTCTTTTAAACTGATATTATGCTTTTCTAACATCTCATTTAATTCTTTAAATATAGAATTAGCAAGTTCTCCATATTGTTGTAATTCAGAATTTAATTGCTCTAAGTAACTTTCATTTTTAATAATATTTTCATCAATAGTTATATATTTTGTCAAATCGATTTTTTCACCATTTTGACGATGAACATCGATTTTTTTCATTATATCTCTTACTTTTTGTTTTTCTTCTTGTTTTTGTCTTTTTAAGATACATAATTCACTTAATTTTTTAACAACTACCATTCCGACAATACTTGGTATAACATTGATATTATGGTAATTAAAATAACAATTATTTTTATTTTGATAACTATTTAATTCTTTGACTAAGATACTATAATTTACGTCATAATTATGAGTTATAAAAATATCTTCGATTATTTTATACATATCAATATTATTACTACTCGCATATTTAAATTTTTTGCTATTTTTATATGATCTTTTTAAGTTGTTTTTTGTTTCTACTATTAAGTAAAAATTATCTATAATCCATTCATTCGTTGCACCAACAAAAATATGATTTTTAGTTAAGTTAACTAGATACTCATAATGTTTTTCAACGATATCGTAATTTTTTTGAAACAATTTATATTTTTTCTTCATCTCATCTACCTACTTTTACTTTATTTTTCCTGTTAAAAACATTGTTGTTATATATTGATAATATCATTAAAATCTACTATATTCAAGATATTGACTTTTTATATTTTTTTTGAAACTTTTATAATATATGAACATATATTTATTTTTTGTAACAATAGTTTTATGTTAAAATATAAATGAGGTGGAAATATGAACGAACAGGCTTTTTCAAAAATATCTTTAGGTGGTAACTTTTTATTATTTTTTATTCTTGGAATCATATTAATAATGACACCAAATAAGTCTTTATCTTTTTTTCACTTAACGATTTCAATTATAATTATTATATTAGGTGTTGCATCTACAATTTTAAACGCTTTTAGAAAGAAGTCATTTCAAAATACAATATTTTCAATTCTTTTATTTATTATGGGGATATATTTTCTATATAATCCAACAAACTTTTTATCAATATTTCCTCTTATATTTGCTTTATATGTAGTTTTAATTGGAATTATAAAGTTCTCAACTTTTTGTGTTTACAAATCAAATGGATTTAAAGGTTTTCATAAAATTTTATTAAATGCTTTATTTGAATTATTATTTGCTTATTTAATAATAACTAATCCAACGGAAAGTATTAAACCCCTTACTATTATATTAGGCTTTTATTTCATATTTATATCAATCGGATATTTTACTGATTTTTTAGAAGAAGCTTTTCCTAATAATTTTTTAACAAAAAGAAGAAAGTTTAGAATTACTCTTCCAAATATATTATCTTTATTTATACCATATGCTTTTTATCGTAAAATTAATAACTCTTTAAACAAAGAAGTTACAAATGTTAAAATAGATAAAAATACTAGTGGTGAAGTTGACTTAGAAATATTTATAGGTGTTAAAGAAAGTACTATTGGTAAGTTTGGGCATGCTGATTTATGCTTTGAAAATAAAATATATTCATATGGTCATTATGATGAAGATTCAAAAAGATTATTCGATACTATCGGTGATGGAACTTTGTTTATTGTCAATGATAGAGATAAGTATTTAAAATTTTGTGCAGAACATTCAAAAAAAACAATTTTTGCTTTTGGTATTACTTTAACAGAAAAACAAAAAGAAAATGTTAGAAATGAACTTAATAAAATAAAAGGTAATACTTATCGTTGGAAATGTATTCAAGAAAATGATAAAGAAAAACAATATGGAGATTACGCAAGTTGTTTATATCGAGCTACTAAAGCAAAATTTTATAAATTTCATCGTAGTAGTTATAAACTATATTATGCATTATGGGCTAACTGTGTTAAATTAGTTGATCATATATTAAGAATTTCTGGTAGTGATATTTTAAGATTAAATGGAGTTATTACTCCTGGAGCTTACTATCACCATCTAAACAATCAATTTAAAAAGAAAAATAGCAATGTTATTAGAAAAGAAATAATTACTAATAGCGATATTATTACACAAAATAAAAAATAGACACTCAATTTGAGTGTCTATTTAAATATACAGTTATTTTCATAATCTTTTATAATATCCATAACTTGACGCATCTTTTCTCTTATTTTGTTTATTTTATAATTCTTAAAGAATTTAGCTTTAGCAAGTTTTGCTTCATCAGCTAATATTTCTTCTAATAAATGAGTAAGTTTGTTATAACTTCCTTCATTTCCAGTAATATTATCAAACCAACCTGATATATCATCAACATTACCATTAAAACGTAAATTTTCTACCGTTGGAACAAAGGTCTTGTTTTTCATAAGTTCTTTACAAATAAATGATTGTAAGTAATAAGCATTAGAAGTATAGTCCCCTTCTATTGAATGTTTTAAAGCATAGAAAGTATTATTAAATTCTTCATTATGAACTTCATACTTAGAAAATGATCTTATTATATTCATAATATCTTCAGTTTGTTTGGTATTAATTATTTCTTCTAAAGTAATATCTTTACTTTTTTCTTTTAAGTGATTTAAGTCATTAACATCATAAGTCATATAACTTAATCCTGTACGCATTGAAACTGTTTTATCATCAAATTTAATTTCATTAATCATCGAGTTTACAGCATGATTAAATTCATGAATTATATTATCAAGCATATCGACTAAAGAAGCTTCTTTATATTGATTTAAAACAACGGCTTTAATAGTGTAATATTTTGGTTTTACACCTTCTGGATTTTTTTTCATAATTCGAGAAAAATATGCTGTACATAAATCATTATCTTTTTCTCTTATATAAATATTAATTTTATCAAAACAATCTAAAATCATATTTTCATATTTTAGACCGTACTTAATTACAAATGCTGGTATGATAATATATAAAACATGTTTTATATTATTAGGATATTTCTTTTCATCACATATCTTATTAGTAAAATTAATATACTTATTTAATAACTCATTTATATTACTTTGATCTATATTCATATAATCACCTATCTTAGTATAATTATATCAATATTATTAACGTAATCTATTCTTTTTATTAAAAATAGCTAATTTATTGACATTATTTAGTAAATAAATTAGCTTGTCTTATTACTGAGGTTCCATACTTATCATTTATCTTATCAAGTGTTTCTTGAACAGCATTACTTTTTTCTTCTTGATTATTGTTACTAAAAATTGATATTTGTTTTTGACGAGTATCTGTTAAATGAGATAATCTTACTCCTATATTTCGAAGTGGTTCATTATTCCAACTTTGATCTAAAATGTTTTCAATATATTTACTTATTTCTTCAGTAGAGTTAGTTGGAGTTGCCAGAGTTATTTGTTTGGAATATGCGACAAAATCTTTTGTCTTGTATGTTATAGCAATAGTATTAGTATATAATTTTTGTTTTCGCAAATCTTTTCCTAGATTATCAACTTGTCGATACAATATCTTTAAAAGTTTGTTTTTTTCCCCAATATCTGTTGAAAAAGTTTCTGATGTTGAAATACTTTTATTTTTTTCCTCAGAATATGTAGATAAATCATCACTAATCCCATTAGCATAATTTTTCATAGTAGTACCATGTTTTCCAAAATGTTTTATTAAAAATGATTCATCTGTATTAGCAAGTTCACCAATTGTATGAATACCTAATTGATTTAATTTTTCAGTGGCATGTTTTCCAACCATATATAATTCACCAACTGGAAGAGGCCACATTTTTCTTTCTATTTCATTTAAGAATAATGTATGAACTTTATTTGGTTTTTCCATATCAGAAGCCATTTTAGCACATATTTTGGATGAAGAAATACCAATATTTACGGTAAAACCATACATAGAATAAACTTCCTCTTTTATTTGATACGCAAGCAATACTAAATCTTTATATAGAAGTGAGGTATTAGACATATCCATAAAACATTCATCAACTGATAGTTTCTCAATATTAGGAGTATATTTTTCTAAATGTTTAAAAAACTTATTAGACATTTCATGATAGTATTCCATATCCGGAGGAAACATTTCAAGCTTTGGGCATTTTTTCTTAGCATTATAAATAGTTTCTGCAGTTTTTATTCCATATTTTTTGGCAACAGGAGACTTTGCAAGAACAATTCCATGACGTTTTTCTTCATCTCCACCAATTATCGATGGAATAGTTCTAATATCTATCTCATACCCCTCATTTAATAATTTAACTGCAGTCCATGATAAAAAGGCATTGTTTATATCAATATGAAATATAACTTTATTATCCATTTTCATCACCCAATTTAATTATAGAGCAAGTTTATTTCTAAAACAATCGAACATAAAAAAAGAAGATTGCTCTTCTTTTTAATCAATTTTTATTTGGAATGAAAAATCGTCATCCCATACAAAATTTTCATAATAATTTAAATATAATCCATTTTCTGCTTTCGGTTGTTCAAAACCTAATTTTCCTGTAACTACCCCGCCAGTTTTTAGTTCCGCCGATCCTAAGTCGTCATCATACTCAATTAGATATAAAGGACTTCCATCTAATTCTTGACCTTGTGAATTTTCCATTTTCCAATCATAAGAACTATAACTATATTTGTCATCTGAAGTATTTTCTATTTTAATAGTTACTTCAATAAACTCATATCCATCTTTTGGTTTATTGTATGTTTTACCATTAGTTTTTTCTACTTTCAATATAGTATATTTTATTCCCTTATACTCTACCGTTTCATTTTGATTAAATGTCTTTTTTTCTTCATCAATTTTATTATCATTTTTTTCTTGTGTTTCTGAAGATGAAGGTTCTTCACTACTACCTAGTATACTTCCTAAGACGGCTAGCACGACAATAACAATAGCAATTTTTAGCCATAAAGCCATTCCTTGTTTTTTGCGACAATTAGGACATATCTTGGCATCAACATTAATTTCACTTTGACAATGCTTACATTTTTTTGTAACTCCATTTTCTTTTTTACTCATTTTTACTTCCTCCTTATAGTTAAAGAATACCATAGCATTTCTAAAATGTAAAGCTGTAGTTTACATATATTTTTCTTTATTTTTGCCATAATAAATATGGTGATTGTTATGAATGACAATGAATTTAACCTTTATGAAAGTATTGCTGGTAATATTAAAAAATATAGAAAAGAAGCTAATATAACACAAGCAGAACTATCAGAGCGTGTTGGGGTATCACATGAATTTATTAGAAGAATCGAATCCAAAAAAGGTGTTAAAACTTTTTCTGTTGATACGTTGTATAAAATATCAATTGCTTTAAATATTGATATAAGTAAATTATTTGAATTTGATAAATAAAAAAAGACTATCTACTAGTCTTTTTATTTTTATAATAATATTAAGTATGTATAATAGGCAATAAAAACACCTATTAGTACTATACCTTCTCTTCTTGATACTCTTCTTCCATTATTAGCAAAAAAGAATAATAATACAGCAGCTATTGCTACGAAAAAGATATCTATTACATTAAATCCAACGATAGCAACATCCCCTAATAATGTTATTGGTAACCCTAGTACAATACATATATTAAAGATATTAGTACCAATTATATTACCTATAGCCATATCATGTTCATTCTTCTTAGCAGCAATACTTGTCATTATCAATTCTGGAAGAGATGTTCCAATAACAATAATTACCATTGTAATTAATTTTTGACTTATATTTAATTTATCTGCGATTAAAACAGCATTATCAACTAATATATCACTACTTATGATAATAGCAATTACACTTATTATAAAATAAATAATTGCTTTTTTTATTGAATATTTACAATCAATTTCTACTTCATTTTTATGTCTTGCTTTTACTAATTGCATTATATAAATAACAAATAGTGAAAATAATGATACGAATAGAAATCCTCTACTTCTAGAAAAAATACCAGCTGCATCAGGAGAACTAATTCCTTCTAATAACGTTGTTGAAAAAGCAAGTGTGATTAGAAGTAAAAGAGGTAACTCTTTTTTTATTGTGTTATCTTTTACTTTTATTGGGTTTATTACTGCCGCAACACCTATTACTAATAAAATGTTTATTATGCAACTACCTACTACATTAGCAAAAGCTATTGTACCATTACCGGCGGCAATACTAGTAAAAGATACTGCTAGTTCAGGAGCACAAGTAGAAAAAGCCATTATAGTAAGCGCTATAAGTATTTTCGGCATCTTGAAGTTGTCTGCAATAGATACAGATGCATCAACTAAAACATCTGCAGCTTTAACTATTACTAATAAACTAATAATTAATAATATATATTCCATATTATCACCTATTTATTCTTTTTTACTTTTTATTTTACTATTAGTGATTTTCCAGTCATTTCTTCTGGGATTTCTAACCCTAGTAAATCTATCATAGTAGGAGCTATATCTCCTAATTTACCATCGTTTAAATTAATATTTTCCTTAGTAATAATTAAAGGAACTAAGTTAGTAGTATGAGCAGTTAAAACATTTCCTTCATCATCCAACATTTCTTCACAATTACCATGATCAGCTGTAATAATCATACATCCATCTAATTCTTTAATTCTTTTATAAATCTTACCTAAGTTATTATCAACAGTTTCTACTGCCTTAATAGCAGCATCTAAAACTCCAGTATGTCCAACCATATCACCATTAGCGAAATTTAAAATAATAACATCATAATTTTCCATTTCTGGAAGTAGTGCTTCTGTTACTTCATTAGCACTCATTTCTGGTTTTAAATCATATGTTGCTACTTTTGGTGATGGAATTAATAATTTCTTTTCATTTGGATAATCCTCTTCTTTTCCACCATCAAAGAAGAAAGTAACATGCGCATATTTTTCTGTTTCAGCAATTCTTAATTGTGATAATCCATTGTTAGCTAAATATTCTCCTAAAATATTCTTTAAAGATGGATCAGCAAAGGCAGATGGAGCTTTTACTGATTCAACAACAGGCATCATAGTAACAGTTTTTACATTGTTAAATTTAGTTACTTCCATATCATTAAAATCTTTATTAGTTAAAGCCGTAAATAATTCTCTTAAACGATCTTTTCTAAAATTAAAGGCAACTATTCCATCATTTTCTTCAATATTACCTTTGTCAGTAAACCTTGTTGGAATAAAAAATTCATCAGTTACATTATTTTGATAACTTTCTTCAATATATTCTTTAATATTATCTTTTAATGGACCAGTATTATTAACCATTACGTCATACGCTTTTATCAAACGATCATAATTATTATCACGATCCATTCCATAATATCTTCCACCAATTGTTGCGATTTTTCCAATACCTAGTTCATTAATTTTATCTTCAACTACTTTAATATAGTCATATGCACTTGTAGGTTCAACATCTCTTCCATCTGTTAATAAATGAAGATAAACATTAGTTAAATTATTTTGTTTACACATTTCTAAAAGTGCTAATAAGTGTGTTAAGTGAGAATGAACTCCACCATCACTTACTAGTCCAACTAAATGTAATTTAGAGTTATTGCTTTTTACATGATCCATTACTTTTAGAATTTCTTCGTTTTGAAAAAAAGTTTTTTCTTCAATAGCATTATTAATTAATTCAAGAGCTTGATATACAATTCGACCAGCTCCTATATTCATATGACCTACTTCACTATTTCCCATTTGTCCAGCAGGCAAACCAACACTCTTACCGCTAGCATCTATTTTACAATTTGGATATGTATTTATTAAATAATCAAAATTTGGAGTTTTAGCTTGTAAAAAAGCATTACCATACTCCTTATTATTAATTCCACATCCATCCATTATACATAATAATAAAGGTTTCATATTATTCCTCCATTCTTCATAGTAATTATATCAAAATCATAAAAAAAAAGATATATTAATACATCTTCTTTACAGTATATAAAAACCATATACACAACCACATATAGCACCTACTAAATGTCCCATATGTGATACATTATCTTTTTTAAATATTCCGGAAATGATTTCATTTGCGATATAGAATATAAATATTAATATTAAAGTTATAGGTATTTTCCCACTTTGAATATTAACAAGTGAACTTAATATAATTAGCATAAAGACAATTCCACTAGCTCCTAACAAGCGATAATTACTAAATAAATTATTTATAACACCAGTTACTAATGCTGTTATAGCTATCATAATAAGTAAATTAATACTACCATACTTTTCTTCTACCATTGGTCCTATTAATAATATATAAAGAAAATTATTCATAAAATGAGACCAATTTAAATGTCCAAAGATATGAGTAAATAGCCTTACATAAGTCATTGGATTTAACATTGAACTTCGATAAGTAGAAAATAATGCATTATTACTTTTTCCTTTAGTAATCCAATTAATTAATAAAACAATAAAGGAAATAAAAAAGAAAGTTAAAACAACAGGAGAATTGTATTGAAGATACTCAGTCATTTTAAATTCCTTCGTTTAAACAAAATAATGCATATATAGGAATATATTTAACTCCTTTTTTCATACTGAAGTTCTCATCAGTTACACGAATTGCTTCTTTTACTCCAACCTTATTCATAAATAAAGTTAATGATTTTGATTTAGATAAGTTCTTATCTACTAATTCTATTGGTAATATTTTCCCATTTCTTGTTTGAATAACAAAGCTAACTTCAGCTTTTCCTTCAGATTGATAATAATATAAGCTATAACCTAAGTTAATTAAATTAATTGCAATACTATTTTCATATATTATATTTTTAGTATTTATATCTGTTAAAAATTTATTTTTAGTTAAATGCATTCTACTAAATAATAGTCCTGTATCATTTAAATATATTTTAAAGCTTTCAGGATCTTTACAACTACTTAGAGGTGACTTAGCATCACTTATTTTATAGCATTTATAAGCAAATCCATTATTATGTAAGAAATTTATAGATTTTTCATAATCTTTAGATCTACTTCCAGCCTTTATAAGCCCATATTGAAACTTTCTATTTTGCTTTTGTAGTTGATATGGAATACTATCATATACTTCTAACCCTCTTGTAATATCAATTAAAGTGTCTAAAGTTCCTATTTCTTTTTTATAAGCATCACTTACTTTACTATATACAGTATTAAGTAAATGCTTATTTTGATTATTAATACTCATTTCAACTGCTTCTGGAAGTCCACCGGTCATTAAATATTCATCATAATAATCCATTGCTACAGAATGAAATGGCATTGGTGTATTGTTTTTAAATGATGTTTTTATAAAATCAATTAATTGTTTATTATTAATTGCAACTAAATATTCTTCAAAGTCAACACCATTCATAGCTTTAAATTGTAATTCTTCGCACTTAAACTTTTTTAAATTTTCACGTAAAGAAGTAATTAAAATAATATGGTAATTTAGTTCTTGAGTTTGACCAAATATTTTCATTGCATTAATGATTTCAACATCATTAACGTTATCAATAACTACTAATGTATCATTAGTTAGAATTGATTCATTTGATAATAAAGACAAATGCATTATTATCTTATCCATTGTTTTTTCTCGTTTTAAAGTATTTAGAAGTTCAATATTATTGTCAGCATTAAAATAAACAACGTTCTTATATTCCTTTTCTCCAAACTTTAGTACAGAGTAAGTTTTTCCTACTTGTTTATTTCCATAGATAACTAATACTTTTTTGGAAAGATCTCTTTTCCAACGATTTAGAAATACATTTATTTTTCGCTCCATAAAATGTTCTCCTATTCTTTTTATCTTAACTTAATTATAATATATTTTTATTTTTATTGTCAACTACTCGTAAATTTTAATAAAAAAAGTTGCCCTAAGACAACTATACATATGCTACTTTATGATACTCTAAACGTAATTTGTCAGCAACTGTGACAATAAATTCGGAATTTGTTGGTTTAGCTTTATCAATATCTACACTATGTCCAAAGATATCTTCCATCAAATCCCAATTTCCTCTATTCCAGCTAACTTCAATAGCATGACGAATAGCTCTTTCAACACGAGATGATGTCGTATCAAATCTATTTGCAATTTCCGGATATAGTTCTTTAGTAATTCCACCAATTACATCCGGATTTTTATAAATAATCATTATTCCTTCTCTTATATATTGATATCCTTTTATATGGGATGGCATCCCAAGTTCATGCAAAATTTTAGTAACAGATATTTGCAAATTATTTTGAAACAAATCAATATTTTTAGTTTCTTTTATTTCTTCTTTACAAGATAGAATTCTTTTTTCTAAATCCATCAAATCAAATGGTTTTAAAATAAAATAATTAATTCCTAATTCTGATACTCTTCTAATCATATTTTCATTATTATATGAAGTTATTACTATTACTTTTTTATTTAGTTCTAAATCTTGCATTTCTTCCAACACGCTTACTCCATCTCTTTTAGGCATTATTAAGTCTAAAAGTACAACATCGTAATCACATTGATTTTCCTTGATTAATCTCATACCTTCTACTCCATCATGAGCTTCTAAAGATATATCAATACTTGCGTGATCACTAAAATACTCCTTTACCATTTTGATTAGATCGATATTATCGTCTATCATAAGTACTCTAATGTTTTTCATTTAATTGTATCCTTTCTTACTTCACGCACTTATGATTATACTACAATGTTCTATCTTTTTATATAGCGAAAAATAGCTAGTTATGTAAAGTTTTGTCGAAAAAAAAGAACTTTTCAGTTCTTTTCTAGTTTTATTTATTTTTTTGTTTATTTTTGACTATTAATAATATATGCAAAAGCATCTTTCTTAGCTGATGCTCCACCTATTAAATAACCATCTATTGATTCAACAGTATTTAACTCATCAATATTTTTATCACTAACACTTCCTCCATATAATACTGTTACTTTTGACACATTATATGTAGTTGTTACATATTCTTTAATAAACTTCATTGACTCATCTATTTCTTCTAAAGTTGGAGTAAGTCCTGTACCAATAGCCCAAATAGGTTCATAAGCAATAATTATTTTTTCAACAGAAGCTGGTGATAAATCTTTTAAATCACCTATTAATTCATTTTTTATAACAGTTTCTGTTAATTTATTTTGACGTTCTTCTAATTTTTCACCAATACATAATATTGGAGTTATATCATTTTCTAAAAGTTTCTTTACTTTTATATTTATTTCCTCATCTGTTTCATGATTATATTCTCTTCTTTCACTATGTCCAATAATACAATATGGAACGTTTAATGATTTTAATTGAGATGCTGAAACTTGAGAAGTATATGCACCATTATCATTAATAGAAACATCTTGGGCTCCAACAGGTACAATACCATTATAGTATTCTAAAAATGGAAATGTTGGACATACAATTACTTCTTTGTTTGTTTTATCTATATTTTTTAACATATCAGAAAATGCTTCTACATCTTCTTTATTCATATACATTTTTTGATTTCCAATTACTATTTTACTCATCTTCATCATCCTTCTTTTTAAAATTATCAATCATTGTTTGAAAAAATCCTTTTTTCTTTTCTTGAGACTTTATATATACATCTAATACTCGTTCGGCGTAATATTTTGAACTATACCCTTCAGCATTTAAACGAGCTTGTTTAGATAATAGTTGAAGTTCTTTTGGATTATCAATAAGATTTTTCATAATCTCTAAATATTCTTCTTTATTTGTGAATATTCTTCCATTTAAACCATCAATTACTACTGTTATAAAGCTTTCATCTTTGATACATACTGGAGTAATTCCTCCAGCCATGGCTTCAATTACAGTCAATCCTTGTGTTTCTGTAGTTGATGCTGTTACAAAAATATCAGCTAGTTGATAGTAACATGGAATATCTACATATGGTACTTTTCCACCTAAAATAACATTATCTTGTAATTTTAATGTCTTAATTAATTCACCATATTCTTCCATATCTGGTCCATCGCCAATAATTAGTAACTTAATGTTTTTCTTGTATTTTACTAATTCCTCATGATTACGAATTAGAAACTCAATATTTTTCTCTTTTGCCAATCTTCCTACAAATATAATAGTTAAATCATCTTTAGATATGTTATAAATTCTTTTTAATTCTTTGACTTTATCTTTATTAACGTTCTCTTTATAAAAACGATCTATTTCAATACCAGTTGGAACAATATGAATATTTTTATTTACTTCATATTTTTCTTTAAATAAATCATATGTCTTCTTAGTTGGAACAATAAGCTCATTAACTGTTTTATCACAGTAGAATAATGTTAAATATTCAACAATTTTTTTACTTGATTTATCAAAATAACCTTTAGTTATATAGTGTATATAATCTTCATACATAGTATGATATGTATGAACTAGAGGAATATCAAATTGTTTAGCTATAATACGCGCAAATGTACCAACACCAAATTCAGTGTGGGAATGAATTACATCTAAATCCCATTTTCTAATAATATTAATTGCCTTCACTGGATAAATACCAGTTAAACGATAATCATAAATACCAATAGGAATACCTGGTATCCTAATTATTTTATCATCATCTTCAAATTTATACTCTAACGCATCATCATTTACTGTCACAATAAAAACTTCATGCCCTTTTTTTTCAAGAGCTGTTTTTAACATTAAAACACTAGTAGCCACTCCATTTATATGGGGTGGAAATGTATCTGTAAACAATCCTATTCGCATTCTTTATCTACTCCTTTAAATGTATTGAATGTTAGACCTCCAACTATCATTGCTAAATAATATGTTATAGTTCTCCATACTATTAATACTGCTGACAAAGCTGATCCTTTAATAAAATTACCAAAGAATTGTAAGAAGCTATATTCAATACCTCCACTACCACCAGGAATTGGAACAAATGAACCAATTACTGTTACGTATGCACAACATACATATGTAGCTATAATTGTTATATTACTACCTAGACCTAAAGCATATATTACAAATAACGGTGTTAAGTAATAACAAGTTAATCCTACTAAATTATATAGATATAATCTAAAAATTAGACTTTTTTTGGTTCTTAATAATTCAGCACTATCATTAAATTCTTTTAATTTTATTTTCCATGACTTAATAGTCTTTTCTTTATTTTTAATAATCTTTATTTTTGAAAACAGAACAATAACTTTATTAACTATAAAACTATTAAATTTCCTTGAGAAACTTACAAATAACAATCCTAATCCAATTAATATATTAATAGTAAAACCAATAATAGTTAAGTTTTTAAGAAGAGGATTTGCTTCTAAATAATGAAATTTATAATTTAAAAGTACAGCTATAATACCATGAGTTACTAATGCCATTTGATATAGAATAAATTCTTGAACAATGATATTAGTACTATGCGTATATTTTAGCCCACTTTTACCTAGCATATATACTTGAAAAGGTTGACCACCTGAGGCAAAAGGGGTAATTCCGTTAAAAAATTGTGTT
Source organism: Bacilli bacterium (assembly GCA_017436345.1). GTDB lineage: Bacteria > Bacillota_I > Bacilli_A > RF39 > UBA660 > RUG11788. The sequence goes on along the minus strand of JAFSDH010000003.1, from coordinate 84,184 downwards.
ATTGTTATTTGCTTGAATATTTGACTTAATTTTATATCTTTTTTGTATTCTTTTACAATATCAAAGAGTGCTAAGCTTTTAAAGAACCAATATCCAATAGTAAATAAGGCACCTATCAAAATAATTAAAATATTGGCTCTTGATAAAGCATCAATGATATTTAAAAAATCATCTTTTATTACAAAGTATAATACTATCGCTGTTATTATTAATAATATTACACTATTCTTTTTTATATTTTGCATTAGTTACTTTCAGGAATACAAGATAAACCAGGAAGTTCTTTTCCTTCCATATATTCAAGCGTTGCTCCGCCACCAGTTGAGGCATGAGTTACTTTTTCTTTATAACCTAAGTCTCCAGCAGCAGCAACGATATCTCCTCCACCTAAAATAGTCGTGACTCCATAATTTACTAAAGTTTCTAATATTTTTTTACTACCAGTAGTACATTTTTCAAATTCATATACTCCTAGTGGTCCATTCCAAAATACGATTTTAGCATCTTTTAAAATTTCTGTGAATTTTTCAATTGTATTAGGACCAATATCTAATCCCATTTCATTTTCATTTAATTCTGTAATAGCTACATATCTATTATTAGCATCATTATTAAATTCCTCAAAAGCATTTACATCAATTGGTAAAATAATCTTATCTGGATACATATCTATCATCTTTTTAGCAAATTCTAAGTTTTCTTCATCTATTACAGATTTAGCAGTATTTATTCCTTTAGCTTTTAAGAAAGTAAAAGCCATTCCGCCACCAATTAAAATATAGTCAGCTTTTGTAACTAAGTTTTCAATTACTCCAATTTTATCAGCTACTTTACTTCCACCTAATATAAGAACAAATGGTTTTTCTGGATTATCTAATCTTGATAATTCCTTTAATTCTTTTTCTACAAGAAGTCCTACTCCAGATGGTAAGTTACTTGCAAGTCCTGAGTTTGATGCATGAGCTCTATGTAGAGTTCCAAAGGCGTCATTAATAAATAAATCTCCTAAACTAGCCCAGTATTTAGCTAATTCTTCATCATTTTTACTTTCCTTTTTACCGTCTAAATCTTCATAACGAGTGTTTTGAACTAAAACTATATCTCCATTATTCATATTAGCAACAGTAGTTTCTAATTCTTCACCACGTGTTACTGGTACAAATTTAACTTCTTTTCCTAAAAGTTCGCTAAGTCTAGTTGCTACTGGTCTTAAATCATTTTTAGCTAAGTCAGCTTCTTCTTTTACGCGACCTAAATGTGAGAATAGTATTATTTTAGCATTATTATCTAAAGCATATTTGATTGTTGGTAAACTAGTTACAATTCTGTTGTCATCTGTTATTTCACCGTTTTTCATTGGTACATTAAAATCACAACGAATTAGTACTCTTTTGTTATTTAAATCATAATCTCTAATATTTTTTTTCATTCAATCATCTCCTAATTTCATAAATTTATTATATCACTATATTTAAAAAAAGTAGATATTTCTATCTACTTTCTACATTTACTTAACACTATTTATTCATTAAATATTTAGCAGTTCTAACCATTTGAGCAGAATAACTCATTTCATTATCATACCAAGCTACTACTTTAACTAATTGTTTTCCATCTACTTCTAAGATACTTGTAGATAGACCATCTACTAGTGAACCACATGTAGCACCAATTACGTCACTTGATACGATTGGGTCATCTGTATAGTTAAGAGTTTCATTAACGCTATTTTTAAGTACAGCATTAACTTCTTCTACAGTTGTATTTTTCTTAAGTTCTAGAACTAAATCTACAACAGAACCAGTAGGTACTGGTACACGCATAGCAGTTCCTTCCATTCTTCCGTTTAATTCTGGTAAAACTTTACCAATAGCTGATGCTGCTCCAGTTGATGCTGGTACAATATTAGCAGCACATGCTCTACCACGACGTGCTTTAATACCTTTTTTATGAGCTACATCAAGAGTTGCTTGGTCATTAGTATAAGCATGAACAGTAGTCATATAACCTTTTTCAATACCAAAAGCATTATGAAGTACATCAAGTACAGGCGCTAAACAGTTAGTAGTACAACTTGCGGCTGAAATAATTTGTTCTGTACCATCTAAAGTATTATGGTTTACGTTATAAACAATTGTTTTTAAATCACCTTTAGCTGGTGCTGAAATAATTACTTTTTTTGCTCCTGCATTAATATGAGCGCTTGCTTTTTCTTTATCAGTAAATAATCCAGTACATTCAAATACTACATCTACATCTAATTCTCCCCATGGTAAATTAGCAGGATCTTTTTCAGCATATACTTTAATTTTTCTATCTCCAACTACGATCATATCATCTTCGTATCCAATTTCATTAACACGATAGTTTCTATGATTTGTATCATATTTTAATAAATATGCTAATTGTTCTGCATCAGTTAAATCATTAATTGCTACAACTTCTAATTCAGGATCTTCCTCCATAATTCTAAATACTAAACGACCGATTCTTCCGAATCCATTAATTGCTACTTTTTTCATTTTATTTCATCTCCTTATGTTACTTTAAAACAACTTCCACCAATAAATTCACGTAATAATGAATCATCAGGAATATCTTCTGATGGCATTGGTAAGAACGTTTTTAATAAATTAATTAATCTTTTAGCTTCATTATAATATTCACTTCTTGGATCAACCGAATATAATAATGGTTCTGCATATGTTTTTAATACCCCTAACTCGTAAGTTAATGCTGTATTAAATGTTACATTTGCTTCGTCTTGATATGGGAATATATATTTTTCTTCACCTTCACGAACATCTTTCCATGATGCAAGAGTCTTTTCAACTTTGTGACCTCTTGTACGATTATCTCTAATAATTCTTCTTAATAATCTATTGTCAGATGTAGAAATACGATTATGACTATCAATATTAATTCCTGTCATTGGTGAAATATAAATTTTATATTTACGACTTCGTGGAATATTTTTTAGTATTTCAGGATTTAAAGCATGAATCCCTTCAATAACTAAGACATCATTTTTTCCTAACTTCATTGGTAATTTATATTCAGGTTCTCCAGTTATAAAATTATAAACTGGTGCGATTATTTCTTCTCCATTTAATAATTTATCAACATTTTCATTAAATAATTTTGTATTAACCGCTTCTAAACATTCATAATCATAATTACCATCTGGTTTTTTTGGGGTTTCTCTTCTAGATATAAAATAGTCATCCATTGATATTTGAATTGGATTTAGTCCAAAACTAGTTAAATAATTAGTCAATTTAATAGACGTTGTTGTTTTACCTGATGATGATGGACCCGCTATAAGAATTATTTTTAAACGATCTTTATGTGAATAAATTTCTTTGGCAATATTTAATAACTTATTAGCTTGAATAGTTTCATCTAATCTAATTAAATTACCTATCTTTCCACTACTAACTATTTCATTTAAATTAGAAGCATTTTCAATATTCATCATTTTTATCCAATCGCGATATTCATTATACACTTCAAATCTTTGTGGATGATGTTGATATTTTTGTACTTCACCATCAGTATATCTATTAGGATACATTAAAATAAATCCTTCTTCATTTAAGTACTCAATATTAAAGTTATTTAATATTCCAGTTGAAGTAGGCATTTTACTAAAATAGAAATCATACATATTTCCTAATTTATATAGTGTGATATAACTATTAGTATTATACCTTAACATTGAAGCTTTATCTAAATCTCCCATTTTTTCAAAATAATCAATAGCTTCGATTCGCATTACATTTTTAGGTGAAATTTTTACATCTTGTTCTACTACTTCTAACATCTTATTTTTTATTTCTTTAATCATATCCTTAGATAGTTTCTTATTTAAAGTAATATATAATCCTTTATCAATAGTATATCTAACATTTACTTTTGTATTTTTACCATATAGTTCTTTTACAGAGTAAATTAATAAGTATACTAATCCGTTTAGATAAATTCTATTACCTTCACAATCACTACAATCATAAAATTCAATCTCAGAGTTACCTTCTACTAATTCAGATAATTCTTTATAAATCCCTTTTTCTTTAGCGATAACTATTGGATATGCAAATTTAGATTGATATTCTTTGGCGATGTCTTCAAAAATAGTACCTGTCATTACTTTTGTTTCTTCTCCCATAATAGTTACTTTTAAACTTGTATCTATCATACTATCTCCTCTTTCTATCCTATATACATTTTACCATATTTCTAGTTTCAATTCACTTTTTTTTAAATATTATTTAGTTTTTTACATAAATATGTATAATTTTTTTATTATTTATCTATTATTTATATAGGTGATGATATGAATTTAATTCCAGTTATAGTAGATAGAGAAAGATATGGTGAAAGAAGCTATGATATTTTTTCTAGATTACTTAAAGATAGAATTGTTTTTATATGTGGAGAAATAGATGATGATTTAGCTAATTCTGTTATTGCACAACTTTTATATTTAGATTCAATTAGTAATGAAGATATCAATTTATATATAAATTCTCCTGGGGGATCTATTACTAGTGGTATGGCAATTTATGATACAATGAATTTGATAAAAAGTGATGTTGCTACTACGTGTCTTGGAATGGCTGCTAGTATGGGAGCATTTTTATTATCATGTGGTAAAAAAGGAAAAAGATATATTTTACCTAATGCTGAGGTTATGATTCATCAACCTTTAGGTGGAGCTAGCGGACAAGCAACTGAAATTAAAATTGCTGCTGAAAGAATTTTAAAATTAAAAGATAAATTAAATAAAATCTTAGCTAATAATACTGGTAAAGATATTAATACAATTAATAATGATACTGAAAGAGATTACTTTATGGATAGTGATGAAGCTTTAAAATATGGAATTATCGATAAAATACTTTTATCATAAAAAAACACCTGAAGGTGTTTTTATTTTTCTTGTTTTAATTTACTATCAATTTCATCATCAATTATTTCAGAGATTATCCAGCCAATACTTGACTCATTTTTTGTACCACAATAAGAACATTCTTTATCATTTGAATTTACTGGTGAACCACAGTTTTTACATTTAGTAGAAAAATTCTTTTTTACTTTTACTTTAGTATTTCTAGTTAACCTAACTTTACTATAATTTTCAACAGCATTAATATTAGTTCCATCAAAATAATATTTTCTGATTCTGTAAGTTAATATTATATCTTTTCCTCTATCAAGAGCAGCATGTACATATCTAATAATATCAAAATCAATTAAGTTTAGATATTCTTCTTTAGTATTGTCATAATAAATATCTTTCAACTGCATATTTAAATCATTATAAACACGTTGCTTATTTATATTCATATTTACTACTTTAAATTCATCCCATATATCACGATGACTAGTTTCTTTTATTATTTCAAATAAAAGATATATGAATATAAGAACTTCTATAAATACTACTAGTGAGAATATTATTTCATATGAAATAATGTTTAATTTAACTAGAATGATTCCAATTATTAAAACAACGAAAAAAGCTGTTGAATCATTTATAACAATATCCTTTATTTTTTCTCTTTTTTTGCTTATATTAATTGAAAATTCTGTATCACAATACGGACATCCTTCTAAAAACATTTTTGCCTTATCAGTATATCCACAACTTGGACATTCTACTGTTTCATCAGAATCTATATTAGATATATAAGTATATTTTATATCAGGATTAAACCTAGTTTCTGTATATATACTTTTTCCATTATGAAAATATTCTTTTTCTAATCTAGGGCATTCAATAATAGTATCATTTTTTTCATAATTAGAGGTTCTAATTAGTATTTGTTGATTTTTATTTTTTTTATCATAAAATCGTTCTTCTATAACAATTTTTTTATCATTTAATCTTTTTACATGTTTCTTTTCATTTATTGGTATCATTCTATCACCTATTATCATTATAATATATTAATAAAAAAAGAAAAAGAATTATTCTTTTTCTTCATTTTTTCTTAGTCTATCAGCTATTTCTTTTATTTTTCTAAAACGATGATTTAGACCTGATTTTGTAATTGGAGTTTGTGTTTCTAAAGAAATAATTTCACTTAGTTCAACTAAAGAAGATTCAGGATATTTGCGACGATATTCCGCAACTAATTTTACTTTATCATCTAGAATATCTAATCCAATTATTCTTTCTATGTCATCAATATCTTTTAATTGATTATTACATGTTGCAATTACTTTTTCTGTATTAGCTTGTTCACAGTTATTTAAACGATTAGTAATATTTTTTTGTTCACGTAAAACACGAACATCTTCATAATATAAAACAGATTTATATGCTTTAATTAACTTTAAGAAATCAGCAATTTTTTCTGCTTCCTTTAAATAAACCATGTATTTTGTATCTCTTAATAATATTTTGCTATTTAATCCAAAATTATTTAAAAGTCTTTGAACAAACACCGATTCATATTTTTTATCGAAAAGGAACTCTAAATGATATTGTGATGTTTTTGGGTCATTTATACTTCCTTTTGATAAAAAGGCTCCTCTTATATAGGCTTTCATCTCTTCTTCAGAATCAACAATATAATCTTTAGGTGAATCTAATAAATTACCTTTTTCATCATTAACAGATAAATCTTTTAAAATAAAATCAATCTTTTCTTTTATTTCTATGTAGTAAACGTTATTCTTATTAAACGCTACGTTTTGCTTAGTAGTCATTAAACTATGTATACCATAAATGTTTTTTACAATGGCATAAACTCTTTTAGCTATCATCATATTTTCTGTATAAAGAAGAATTGAATCTTTTGATATATGTCCATTATTTCTAATAAATGCCGATAATTCGGCAATGTTTTCAGACTTAGATAATCTTAAATCACTTATTTCATTTTTTACGTCTGTAGCAAAAGACATCTTAACATCCTCGCATTAAATAAGAGAATACAATGGTACTTAATAATAAACTATCATGTTTTAAAGTTCCATCATCTAAAACTAATAAATCGCTTTCAATTAGTTCTACTCCTAATTCATCTAATTGTTCATAATCAATATTTACCTTTGATTTTTCTTCTTCACGACGATACTTATCAATCATTTCTTGAGATATATCAGTATTAGTTGCGATAACAATTTCTATTTTTCTTTTATCTAAATATTTATTTAATACTTTTATATGATCACTTACACAGAAATTATCCGTTTCTCCAGGTTGAGTCATAGCATTACATATATACATTAATTTAGCCTTTGATTTTTTTATTGCTTTACGCATATCTTTTCCAATAATTGTTGGTAAAATACTAGTATATAAGCTTCCCATACTAAAAATTATTAAGTCAGCTTCTGAAACAGCTTGTAAAGCCTCAGGTGTTATTGTTGGTTCATCTTTATAAAAGATTCTTTTTTTAATATCTCTATTATGAGTTATTTCTTCTTCTCCCTCAATAATTTCTCCTTTTTCAGTTTCAGCCATAAGAGTTAAACTATCTTCAGAAATGGGATAAACTTTATGTCTTACATCTAATAAATCACTAAGGCATGTGATTGAATCTTTTAGGCTTCCAGTTATATTCATCATTGCAATTAGAATTAAATTTCCTAAAGAATGACCATTAAAATCACTATATGTAGAAAATCTATAACTCATTAAATCTTTTATTTCTTTTCTTTCTCCTGATAAGTTAGTTATTACTTGTCTTATATCACCAACTGCTGGTACATTAAATTCATTACGTAATCTACCTGTTGATCTACCATTATCCGCAACTGTTATTATTGCTGTTATATCGACAGGAAAATCTTTTAATCCTCTTAATAAATAAGAAATTCCTGTTCCTCCTCCAAAAACTACAACTTTTTTATGCATATTTATCACCAATATAATTATACTATAATTCTTGGTAAATATAAAAAAAAGTTTATATTTTAAATAAATAAAATATAAACTATATACGCTAAAATAATTGTTATTGTTATTAATATTGGATAAAAGGCTAAATCAATGAAAGCAGCGTCATCTCTTTTAGACATTGCTTTTCCTTCTGGCGTTGAATAGGTTAAAACTCTATTATTGTTCTTAGACTGAGGATTGTTTTTTCTCATAGTTTCTATATAATCACTATAATAACCAACTTTTCCTTCTACTAAAACTTCACGATAATAATTATCAGATTCTCCTGATTTTAATATACTAGCTTCCATTATATCAAAATTCTCACGCATATATTCATTAGGAAGATGAGTATAATCCGAAAAAGATCCTGTTGGTAATGAGAAATATGTTCCAACAGCTAACTTAGCTAAATCTTCAATATTAGCTTTTCTTTGAGATTCTGTTAATCCTTTATTAAAATTAGAAAATCCTAATCCATTTTCATAAACAATTGTACTTGAATTAATATCTACAGAATATCCTTTCGAATGAATAAGTTTTAATTGATTATCTAAAGATATAAATACTTCTTGTACTTTTTCTGGATCATTATTGTAACTAAAATATTGTCCTAAAGTCTCCATAGAGTATCACCTATTATAATTTTATCACAATTATATTTTACTTTGAATATAATTTTTAAATTTATTTTTTATTAATCTAATACTATTATCGACATTTTTATAAGTTATATCCAATAAAATAGAAATTTCTTTATTCGAAAAACTATTTAGTCGTAATTCATATATCATTGATTGTAAGTCGGATAATTCATATTTAAATTTGTATAATAATTTAGAATAGTATTCATCTTCTAAATAGAATTCAACAAGATTATTTTCATGATATATCGTTTCTTCTAATATCAAATCATCTACACCAATAGATTCGGACATAGAAATTGCTGTTGATAAAATCAAATGTTTATTACGAAGAGTCTTTTTTACATATCGATCCATTTCTCTTTTTATTATTAAATTAGCAAATGTATAAAATATACATTTATCTTGATTCATGTATGAATTAATTGCATTTATTAACCCAATTGTTCCTTCTTGAATTAATTCATCTAATTCAATTCCATAGTTTTTATACTTATACATATAACGCTCAGCATATTTTTTTACTAGTGGTTGATATTTTTCAATCATTAAGGAATATGCATCTTCATTATTTTCTGAAATCATGTAAAGTAATTCAAAATCGTTAAGTTCTTTATAGATAATATCGCCCTCCTATTTGTTTGAGCGTATCACCTCATAAATCATAATTCCTGCTGCTACTGATGCGTTCAAACTATTTACTTTTCCATTCATAGGGATTCTAGCAATAAAATCACAAGATTTTTTTACACTTTCACTCATTCCAAATCCTTCACTACCTATTACTAAAGCTATTTTACCAGAGTAATCAATTTCACGATAATCAATACTATCTTCCATATCAGTACCAACAATCCAGAATCCATTATCTTTTAATTTTTTGATAGTTTGATTTAGATTTGTAACCATAGCTAGATTAACATTTTCCAATGCTCCAGTACTAGTCTTCATAACAGTAGAATTTACTCCAACGCTTCGATCTTTAGGAATAATAATTCCATTAATTCCGGCAGCCTCACAAGTTCTTATAATAGCTCCTAAATTATGGGGATCTTCTAAATGATCTAAAATTACAACTTTAGCATTTTCTTCATAGATAAAATCTTCTAATTCAGCATACTTAAAATCCTCTATGTAAAGAATTATACCTTGATGAGAATATTTATCAAATCGTGAAAATTCTTTTTTAGACATAGTTTGAGGTCTAATTTTTCTTTTTTCTATTAAAGAAATTATCATTTCATCTTTAAAATCTTCTTGAATTATTATTTTTTCTACTTTTTTATCACTATTTAATATTTCTTTTGCTACATTTCTTCCATATACTAACATAATTATTCTCCTAATATATTATTCATTATTTCATCTATTCTAGTTCTATTGTTTGATAATTCTAAATAACCTATTACTGCTTCTAATGCTGTTGCATGTTTATATGTAACTATATCGCAATTTTTAGGATGAGAATTACTTTTATAATTTCTAGCTCTTCTTATAATTGATAATTCCTCTTCAAAAAAGAAATTGTTTTCAATCATACTTTTCAAAAAAGAAGCTTGAGCTTTCGCAGATACATAGTTAGATGCTTCTTTTTGTAAGTCATTAACTTTAGCTATATTTTTATTTATTAAATACTTTCTTATGTAATCTTCATATATTGTATCTCCTAAATATGCAAGTACTAGTACATTTATTTCATTTATAGACATAAAATCACCTACATGTAGTTTACTATAAAGTTAATTAAAAGAAAAGAAAAAGAGATAGATATCTCTTTATTGAATTTGTAAAATATACCATTCATTATTCACTTTTACTACCCAAAATTCTGGATTGTTTACTGTGAATTCTTTTTCTTCTTGACCTTTTATTTTTTGTTCTACAAATACATGTTTATATTCTTCAATTGCTGGAGTACTAGTTGGACACATATTTTTTAAATATTCATCTAAATGTTTTTGATCATCTTTATTAACGACTTCAGTTGTAGTTTCTTTATATTCAAGAGTAATTACTCCATATTGAGCACTATTATTAACTGTTGTTGTTATTAAAGTAGTTATCTCATCTGTTTGAGATACACATGGTACAAAAGACGCTAACATCTTGGTAGAATCCCCTGCTTTATAAGCAGAAAAATATTCATCTACTGGTTTCATGTAATTGTTATTTTCTTTAGTTTCTCTTCCTTGGATAAAGTACCATATTAATACTCCAATAACGGCAATTATTAATATTACTAAGATAGCATTCATAACTTTTTTCATAGGTTTTTTTCCTTTCTTTTTAGTTGTTTTAATATCAATATCAACATCTGTTTCATCAGGAATTGTTGCTAATAAATCTGGCTTTGGTACAGGTTGTTGTCTTTTAGCTTCTTCTTCTAACCTTTTTTGCTCAGAAACAGCTTCATCATATTGTTTTTTAGCTTCTATTTTTTCTAAATTTTCTTTTTCATCATTATCATATTTATTTATTAATTGTTCTAAGTCTACTTCCCCAACTTCAGGTGCAGGCATTTCTGGTATTTCAAAAACTTCTTCTTTTTCTTCTAAGGTTTCTTCTTGTAGCTCTACAGAAATCGTTTCAAGATTATCGTTTGAAATATTAGTTTCATCTAAATTATTCAAAGTATCAGTTGGTAAAATATCATCTAAATTAGGTGTTTCAATTATTGGCATTTCTGCTTTAACTGGAGCTTCTTCTTCAATAGAAGGTAATGTATCTACAACAGGAGTTACTTCAGTTAATGTAACAGGTTCTTCTTCAATAATTGTGGGTTTAGTTACTTCTTCTTTAGTTTCTTCTAAAACAACTTCTTCTTGAATATTTTCTTTTGTTTCAGCATTTACCTCAACACTAACTACTGCTGGGGTTTCTGAAATTTTAACTTCTTCTAAAGTTTTATTTTCTTCTTCACCAAGAGGTACTTCTAATATGTCATCAATTTCATTTTCTTCAGTATATGCCTCACCACAATAAGGACATTTTAATTCTGAATCTTCATATTCTTTTCCACATTTCTTACAAATTAAAGTCATATTAACACCTCACTACACTAATGATACTATAAAAAGACATATTTCTCAATAATGTTAGAAGCTAGATGTGTAAAGTGATAAATAAAAAAATTAGTGTTATACACTAATTTTAATAATTATTATTAATTATATGTAACGATAAATCATTATTTATTAAAGTTCTAATATAGTTTTCTATTTCATCTAGTTCTTCTTTTTTTAATTTATACTCTTTTTTTAAATAATTAATATTTTTATTATAGATATCAATTTTCCTATTTGTATAAGAATACTTTATAACAATAATTACTATCATTATAATTAGACATAAAGTCATAACATCAATTGCTTTTGATGCAACTCCAAGAATAAATAAAACAAAGGATATTTTATTAGCGTAATCTACTATTATGTGTTTTATTTTTTCTTCTTTCCTTTTTTTATTATCATTAAACATAATTGCTTTAATAGCTTGATAAAAACCTATACAACAAGAAGAAATATTTTGTTCTTCATATACTACTTCTGATAATCTAATTACATTTCTTTCTATATCATAATGATCATTATATTTACCATTTATTTTAGTTACATATAAAGTCCCTAAACTATTATTATTTAATATGTCTTTCGCAACAAACAAACCTGAAGCATTTTTTAATACTCTTTTTTTGTTTTTCTTATATAATCTAATAGATTTTATTTGATATACCAAAGAATATATTACAATCAAAATATAAATAAGACATTCTAAATGAAACATACTATATTAATTCATAAGTTGTTCCTTCACGAGAATCGATCAACTTAATTCCTTTTTCTAATAATTCATTTCTGATTTGGTCTGCTTTAGCATAATCTTTATCTTTTTTTGCTTGATTTCTTTCTTCAATCTTAGCTTGAATTTCTTTTTCTAAATCCTCATCAACTTCAGCTTCTTCTTCAATTAAATTTAATCCTAATACTTTATCAAAATTATCCATTAGATATAATTTAGAAAAATCAGATAAATCTTCATCTTTTAATACGTCATATACAAGAGTCATCATAGTTGAAGTATTTAAATCATTTTTAATTGCTTCTTTGAATCTTACTTGATATGCATCAGTTTTATTTTCATTTAAATCTGGAGTACGATCTAAGTTTTTGATTCTTGTTTTTAATTTTTTATAGGCATTAGCAGCTCCATCTAATCCTTCCCAAGTAAATGTTAGAGGATTACGATAATGGCTATTCAAACAGAAATATCTGTATGCTAATGGATCATATCCTTTTTCTTCTAATAATGATACTGTTAAGAATTCTCCTTTAGATTTACTCATTTTACCAGTAGCATCATTTAAATATTCTCCATGCATCCAATAATTACACCATTTGTGTCCAAAGTATGCTTCACTTTGCGCAATTTCATTAGTATGATGTGGGAAAATATTATCTACACCACCACAATGGATATCTAGATATTCTCCTAAATATTTACCAGAAATACCAGAACATTCAATATGCCATCCAGGGTATCCTACTCCCCAAGGTGAATCCCATTTCATTTCTTGATTTTGGAATTTTGATGTAGTAAACCATAAAGCAAAGTCTGCTGGATTCTTTTTAGCTGTATCTTCTTCTACAGAATCTCTTGCTCCAACTAATAGGTCTTCAGGATTTTTTCCTGATAAACGATAGTAATCTTTTGCTTTACTAATATCAAAATAAATATTTCCATTTGATTCGTATGCATATCCATCATTTAATAATTTAGTAATCATTTTAATATACATATCGATGTGTTCACTAGCAGGAGAAACTACTGCTGGTTTATTAATATTTAACTTTTCACAGTCTTTAAAGAAAGCTTCTGTATAAAATTCGGCTGTTTCTTTTACTGTTTTTCCAGCGCGAAGTGCTCCCTTAGCCATTTTATCTTCACCAGTATCTCCATCACTAGTTAAATGACCAACATCTGTGATATTCATTACACGATAAACTTCATACCCTACATACTTTAAAGATTTTTCTAAAATATCTTCAAAAATATAAGTACGAAGATTACCTATATGTGCATAATCATATACAGTAGGACCACAAGTATACATTCTAACTTTTCCTTCTTCGAATGGAATAAAATCTTCTACTTTTTTTGTTAACGTATTATATACTCTCATAAGACACCTACTTTTCTATATTTTTATTTAATTATTTTAATCTATTTAATACAGTTTCTTTTCCTAATAAATGAATTGTATTAGGTAGTTCTGGTCCATGCATTTGTCCAGTTGTAGCAATTCTAATTGGCATGAATAAAAGTTTTCCTTTATTACCAGTAACTTCTTTTGTATTTTGAATAGCAGCACTAATATTTTCTACTGTCCATTCAGTAATATTTTCGATTTGGTTAGCAAATTCAGCTACTGTTTTATCTACTCCTTCAGTAGTCATAAATTCTTTTGCTTCATCATTTAATGTAATTTCATCATTAAAGAATAGTCTTACTTCTTCAACTATTTCTTTACCATGAGAAATATGATTTTGATAAATTCCTAATAATTCATCTAAGAATTCTTCACTTTTACTTGATAAATCATATTCTTTTTCTAAGAATGGAATTACTAACTTTTTGAAATCATCCATAGATAAAGCTTTAATATAATGAGCATTTACCCAGTTTAATTTCTTTATATCATATACTGCTGGAGAATTATTAATTCTTTTAACATTGAACTTTTCAATTAATTCATCCATTGTATAGATTTCTTGATTATCTTCTGGAGACCATCCAAGTAAAGCTAAATAGTTAATGATAGCTTCTGGTAAATATCCCATATTATATAAATCCATGAATGTTGAATCTCCATCACGTTTAGATATTTTCTTTCCACCTTCTTTTACGATGTGTGGTAAGTGAATATATTCAGGTGATTCCCATCCAAATGCTTCATATAATAATAAGTATTTTGGAGTTGAAGATAAATATTCATTTCCTCTAACTACATGAGTTATTTCCATTAAATGGTCATCAATAACATTAGCAAAGTTATATGTTGGATATCCATCTGATTTTAATAGAATTTGATCTTCTAATAAATTATTATCAACTGATATTTTTCCATAAACAATATCTTCATATGAAGTAGTACCTTCTTTAGGCATTTTTTGTCTAATTACATATTTTTCTCCTGCTGCAATTTTTGCTTCTACTTCTTCTTTTGATAATTTTTGACAATGTCCATCATACATGAATGCTACTTTTCTAATATCTGCTTCTTCTCTTAATTTTTCTAAGCGTTCTTCAGTACAGAAACAGTAATAGGCATGTCCTTTTTCAACAAGCTCTTCAGCATATTTTTTATATAAGTCTACACGTTCACTTTGAGTGTAAGGACCATAATTACCACCTTCTAGTGGACCTTCATCAATATGCATGTTACATACTTTTAAAGTATCATAAATAAATTGTACAGCACCTTCTACATATCTAGTTTGGTCAGTATCTTCAATTCTTAAGATAAAATCTCCACCTTGACCCTTTGCAACTAAATATTCAAATAGTGCACTTCTTAAATTTCCTATATGCATAAATCCTGTTGGACTTGGTGCAAATCTAGTTCTAACTTTTTTCATAATAAATCACCTAGCGTTATTATAGCACAAAAGATAAAAAACAAACACTAAAAAGCTTATAAATAAAAAGAAATAGCGTAAAACTATTTCTTTTTTTATTATTTTTATAAATTATTTAAAATCCTCAGGACTAAATAATGGAATTATATCAATTCCAGGTTCTTCATATGGATGAACTTGTCTTATTATTTCTAAAATTTCTCCAACTTTTTCAACATCACAAATTACTTCTAATTTTATTTCTTCAACAAATTCTAATTCATTCTTTTTACCAATATATGGCGTTGCATCATCATCTGGTTTAAAAGTTCCTACTATATTTGAAGATATAGTGCAGAAAGTATATTTTCCCATTTTTCCAGCACCAGCTTCACAAATAGCAGTTCTTATCTTATCAACATGCTCTTTAGGCATTGTGACAATAATATCTACTTTTTTAACGTCTAATTTCATTATTTTCTTATACTCTTACGTTTTTGTTTTACTTGTTTTTTACTTTCTAAATAATTTTCTAAATCTGATGTATCAGCAACTACATATTCATTTTTATCATAAATATGAAGAATGTATTTATCACATGGACTTTCAAAATTCAAACCTAAATATTCTTCTCTAATTACATATTCTTCATTTCTATCTGTAACAACGCCAAACTCTTCAACAATATTTTCTTTAGAAAAATATTCTGATGGCATATGTGGATTACATGTTGAAAATTTATCTGTTCTATGAGAAGTAACTCTAACAATATTTCCTAAATTTAAACTCATTGAAAATAATTCTCTTATTTCTTTATCTATACAAATATTTGCTTTAATTCTTTCATAATATTCTTTTAAATTCATTTCCAATCCCCCTTCTTATTTTATTTATTTACACCTTCTAAATAAATTCTTTTATCAAATCCACCACGTTTTTCTCTCTTTTTTTGAGCGGCTTTTATTATATCATCTAATCCTTTATTGTCAAGTTTAGCTAAAGATATCATAACTTCTAGCATATCTGCCAACTCTTCAATTCGATCATCACCACATGCATTTAATACTTCTTGATATTCTTCATTTAATTTCTTTTCTAATTCTTTTTTATATTCTTCTTCTGATAAAACTCTTGTTATAGGTTTTTCTCCATTATTCTCTATTATTTCAGGTATTTTATCTCTTACTAATTTGTTATACATATTTCCTCCTAATTATTTATCAATTTTATATGGTGTTGGTTGTAAATAAATCATATATAAACTTCCTGCATCTCTAATATATCCGCCATATTTATAACTACCTACTCCTTGTGTATTAAATGGGTTATCATAAGCAAAATCAAAAAACAATGTTTTACTAGTTGTTAATTTATTTTTATAAAAGTCTTCATACATAGAAATAATATATTCATTAAATTCATTTAACTGATTTGCATTAAATACTTTTTTTATTTCTAAGTCACTTATACTTATAACGGCATATTTTTTTAAGTCTTCAATTGTTGGTATTTTACCAAAATATATTTCATCTAAATCCTGATCAAAGTATGAAGAATATAAACTTAAATCAATCTCATATTTAATACTATATTCTTCTTCTAATTGTTCTTCGATTTCATCAAGTATAACATTTTCTAAAGAATAAGTTGAATAAAAATCTTCATCTAATAATTTTGAAAAATATAATACTAGAAAATCATCAGAATCAACATGAAAGCTTTCTTTATCAACAGTTACTTCAAATGGTTCATTAGTGTATTTAGAATCAAACATAACATAGCATCTGTATGAATTACATTCTGTTAAATCATTATTAGTTTCATAATCAAATTTACCATATTTTTTATTTAAATATTGTTTAGCTACATCTTCAGCTTTAGTGTTACATTCCTTTTTAGAAATACAATGTTTAAATTCGCTTTTTATTTCTTCTGTATCCTTTCTTACTTCGACATCATAATATTCATACTTATTGTTAGTTTTAAAGCGATATTCACATTCATATTGTTCACAAAAGGAATCTTCTTTAAGTAATTGATATTCTGTCGTTTGACTATATTTGTTTTTTAAGTAATCTATTGCTTTTTCTTCTATTCTTTTTTCTAATAGTATATTACCAACATATCCATATATGATATTTAAAAAAGTAAAAATTGTTAGAATAGTTAAAATGGCTTTATTTTTCTTAGGTTTATTTTCTATATTTAAATTTGTTTTCATAGCAAATAAAATCATAAAATCGATAACAATTACCGATAAAATTGATAGACCAGATATTATAAATACACTTTTTGATAGGTCATAAGGTATAGATTTAATAGATAAATAGTTAAACATTATACTCATAATCAATAAGACTATTGAAGTTATTTCTATATATTTTTTAGTCTTGATACTCCTTAAAAAGTAATATATACCTACCATTATAAATAGAAAAATTCCTAAGTATTTTTGATAATAATCAAAATTATTATATTTACCTAAATGAAATACTAATAAAAAAGCTAATTGATAGATTATTATCTCAAACCCTTTTAATTCATAATTTATCTTTTTTAAAAGTTGAGAGAATAAATATCCACCTATTAATGCTGATATAAATATTCCTAAAATTTCATAGTCCATTGTTTCACCTTCATATTCTTTTTGTCTTATTATGCTACTTTAATTATATCAAAGTTTATTTTTTTTCAATATAAAAAGACTTATTTAAATAAGTCTATTTACATGTATTATTTTTTAGAAAGTTTCTTTATAAAAGATGTTTCACCAAGTTCATCACCAACACAATTAGTTCTTGAAGTAATATGATTAGTTTGACAATATCTTTCTTTAAATTTCTTTTCATCTTTTAATAAAGAACGCATATCTTTAATAAATTCTTGATAAGTACGATCTTCAAAAAACATGTTTTCGGGATTTTCTTCATCATATTTTTTAGATAATCTCTTAATTGTATAATCAAGATAATCTTCTATTTTTGTTTCAGGTTGTCTTTCTTTAGCAACAAAAAAACTTCTAATAAACACTATATCTATACTGGTATTACGATCTGCTGATGAAATTAATTTTCCATATATACTTCTTGGTTCATCTTCTTTGGATGAACGATGGTCTTCAATTGCTTCTTTTATAACTTGTCTTTCTTCTGATGTAAAAAATTTATTCATATTTTCATCAGAAATAAACTTTTGAGCTCCTATTAAATGATGTTTTTCATGATCTTCATGTTTTCCTAAATCATGATAGGCTGCAATTGCATAAATCATATTAGGATTTAGATTTAATTTATATGTATCATTTAAAGCAAAAGATCTTCTTATTACTTCAATTATGTGAACAATACCATGAGCACCATCATTTAATTCATATTTAGGAAAGATTTCTTCTTCTACATATTTCTTTAAATCAAGATTAACATCTTTTGTATAATAATCTATTTCATTTATATTATTAGTTTCTAATATTTTTTCTCGATAATCATCAAAATTATCTTCTTCTTTAATTCTTGTTTTTAAATACGTTTCATATAAAAGTTCATCTAATGACAGAGATGGATTATTCTTTTTTTCTTGCTCAAATATTAGTTTAAAACGAGTATCATTTATATTATTTATTTGGATATATCGCTCAATAAATAAATCTTCATTAGATGCTAGAAGATGAATCTCTTCTAAGAATTTTTTATATTCTGGATCATCAAAATAAATTTTTTCAGTAGCATAACCTAATTTACCAAATTTATTTAATAAATGCTCTCTTGATTCTTTTATAATGTTACTTAAACAATATTCTGTATTATGTTTTAAGCGATAAGTATATGTTCTTCTTAAAGGTAAATCTATATTTACATTTCGATCTGCTGATGAAACAATTTTTCCATATATACTTCTTGGTACATACTCTAAACTAGCACGATGGTCATATACAGCTTCAGCCATAATATTTATTTCTTCCTCAGTAAAAAATTCTCTTAAAGACTGATCAGAAAGTAACATATCACTAGAGATCTTTTCATGGTTTTTAGCATCAATATGATGACCTATATCATGATATGCAGCTATGGTATATACCATATTGTAATTTATATCAGAAACAAGACTAGCAAACTTTAAACTTCTTTCAATAACATATTTTATATGATCAATATTATGTCCTTCATCATTTTTTTGATATTCAGGAAAAACATTTTCCTCGATGTATTTTTTTAACTTATCATTTATTTTCATTCAAACCACCCGTTTTATAATATTTCATTATACTTATAGCATATTTTTTTTATTATAACAAGTTTGATTAATGAATATTAATTTTTTATTTTTTAACTTTAACCTTTACTTTATGCGTGTTTTTTTGATTACTATTTTCATCATTAGATTGAGTATATTCAGTATTTAAACGTATTGTTTTTTGGTTAATTTCTCTTTTGAAGAAATATTCTATAAAATTTGAAATATATGTGTTTTGATAATTATAAGTTTCCGAATTATTATACGCTACTCCACCTATTATAATTTTATTTGTTGTTGCAATATCTTCACCTTTATCAACAAACCACACTACTGGCTCTACTTTTATCCAATAATATTCTTCAACACCTGCTTTTTTACCATTTGATAGTACTCCTTCTGGATTTAAGTTTTTAACTCTTACATATTTTTTTCCTTGATATTCGTATTCATCTTCAGTAACGCACAACATCCCCTCATTAACATCACCTATATCGCGTGAAAAAGATCTTCCTGTCTTATTTAACTTATTTTGACTATATAAATCATTTAATGTTTTTTGTGTGTTAGGCATTGCTAGATTTTGAGGATACTCTCCAAATTCAACAATATAGTATTCTTCATCATAAAAACATTTAGGATATATGTATTTTTTGATAACTTTAGCTCTTTCTTCAATTAATGAATATTTGATTGAAGGTTTAGTTCCTATAGTTTTATCTGTCGGAAAGGCTCCATAGGCATTTGTTTTTTGGAATGTATAGTCAGGACCATAAGCTATCATGTCCATTGGGCCTTCATATACATCTTGAGTATCAGCAATCCAATAATCCCCATAAATTTCGCCTTTTTTATTAATCTTTGTTTTTAAACCATTTAAAACAGCATAATCAGTTACTTCAGGATATTCCTTTTGGTATTTTCCACCTGTTAATTTTCTTACAATAACTTTTTTTTCATAAGATAAATCATAATGACTTATTTCAAATTTTAAACTATTTATTTCCATTTTATCCCTCTTTCTTAGACAATACTATCTTATGTGTATTTTATACGTTTGTCAATAGTTTTAGTGTATTTTTTACACTTATATTTATAATATTAAAACTCGTTAATAGATAACGAGCTTTTTTATTTTACTATTTTATTAAGATTACCTTTTAATGGAATTACTTTCCATCCAACTAGTTCATCTTTATATGGTTCATATATATCATTTAATAAATAAACTTTTTTATTAAAGTAAAAACCAAATGCTATTTCAGCAAAACTATTAGGTCCAATATAGTTTTCAATTCCATTTTTAGTATCATTTACAATTAATACTATTTCATTTTCAGGGTTTACAATTCGATCTAAATGTGCACGAGATGCAATTATTTTGTCTAGTCCTTGCATACATTCAACTGGTAATAAAACGTTATATCCCATATTTTCTAGACTGCGTCCTACTTCAACTATCTTATCTTTTATTTTCATGCTGCCGCATAGAACAATATTATTCATTTTTACTCTCCTTTTTTTATCATTTGATAATGGAACTCTGTTTCGCCATTTGGAACAAAACCTAATCTTTCATATAATATTCCTACGGGGTTTTGTTTAAAAAACTGAATTTTAATATCTTGGTTGTTATGTTCTTCTAATTTATTTCTTAAAATATCAGTTCCTATTCCTTTTCTTTGATATTCTGGAATTATGCATATATTACCTATTTCATAACTTCCATCAATTAAATATTCATCATTATAAAATCCAATTGCTTTATTACCAACTTTAATAATATATGAATTAGTTTTATATGTATCTATAAATTTCTTAAAATATTCTTTTTGATCTTCTTCATTCCATTTTCCCCAACATTGTTCAACATATTTTATATATGCATTCTTTTTTACATTATATACAAAGTCATAGTATTGATCAGTATATGGTTCCAATATATACTTTGTCATAATATCAACTCCTGTTTTTTTAAACATTCCATGAATTTCCACAATTTTGACATACAGCTTTTGTTCTATCAATAATTATGTTTTTCTTTTTTCTTACACCAAGTAATTTTAAAACAAACATAAATAAGGCAATTCCAGTAAAAAAGAACCATTTGGCGGGAATCCACCACCATCCAATACATAACCACCATGTAAGACTATGATACTTATTTTTTTGTATTGTATTTGTTATTGCCTGATAATTAATATTAGTACTTCCACATTTTGAACATACGCTTTTTTTCATATTACCACCTCTTGTAGTAATTATAACATAGAATTAATAAGTTATAATCCATTAATAATCTATGCTTATTTGGTAATGGTCATATTTCTTTTTTATTTAAGAAAATCTTTTTATTTTATATAAACAAAAAGACAATCGTAATTTTCAACAATGAATTTTTCGAATATTTTTTGTATTCAAATTTTTATCATTATTCTATTCAATATTAACTCCTTTATTTAATTCTTTCTTAC
Source organism: Bacilli bacterium (assembly GCA_017436345.1). GTDB lineage: Bacteria > Bacillota_I > Bacilli_A > RF39 > UBA660 > RUG11788. The sequence goes on along the minus strand of JAFSDH010000003.1, from coordinate 62,328 downwards.
ATAGTATACTCATAATAAACATAATTACTAAATATAATAAAGATGCTACTATAGCTAAAACTTTAAATGACCCTACATCAATGTTACCTGTAGTTGTTTTAAAAAGTTCCATTACTGATGAGTCAAATAATCCATACACAAATACTAAAGCTAATACTAAGGTTTGAGCTAATAGATATATTATAAATCCAAATAATATTGAATACCCTAATTTGCCATTATTCTTTTTATGCCCTAAAATCATTCCATAGAATCCACATTGAATGGCATTAAACACTTCTAAAAATATAAGTGTAATAAACATTATAATAAAGAATGAAGTATTCATGTCTAATCCTGTTGTAATTGTATTTATATAATTTGTTAAAAGTAGCCAATTATCTTTTGAATAATATGCAATAAATAGACTTATTAAAATAACAATAAAACTTATAAAGAAGAATGTAAGAGTTTGTATAAATTTTGAATTGTATAATTCATTCTTAGTAACTGGAAGTGTATGTGTTAAATAAGCTTCATCTTTATACAACGAATCTCTAAATCTAACCCAGCTTCTCATCATAGTATTTATTAATATATTAGCAAGCATTGCAAACATACAACCAACACTTATTTGTCCAATTATATTAATAATTATTGATTGCTCTAAATTAAATAATATTCTTGTTGTTATAGCAAAGAATATAGATAATATATAAAATATTGACATATTTTTTAACATATATTTTAAATCATATTTTAATAATTTACTTAGCATTTGAACATCCTCCTAAAGATTTCATCAATAGATGATTTTTCCTTTTTTCTAAGTTTGTCAGCATCACTTTGCAAAACAACTTGACCTTTATCAATAAAAATTACTTCATCTAAGATTTTTTCAATATCAGATATTAAATGAGTTGAAATAATAACACTAGCATTTTCACTAAAATTAGAAAGGATAGTGTCTAAAATATAATCTCTTGTTGCAGGATCTACTCCTCCTAAAGGTTCATCTAAAACATATAAATCTGCATTTCTGGACATAACAAGGACTAATTGAACTTTTTCTTGCATTCCTTTACTCATTTTAGATAGTTTTTGATTAATATCTAAGTTTAAATCTTTTAACAATTTTTTAGCTTTTGCAGAATCAAAATTTTCATAGAAATCTTCAAAATAACTAATAACCTCAGATACTTTCATTTGTTTATTTAAATATGTTCTTTCTGGCAAATAAGATATTATTTTTTTTGTTTCAACCCCAATTTTTTGACCTTTAATTAAGATTTCTCCACTTGTTGGAGTTAGTAAGTCATTTATTAGTTTAATAAGTGTAGTCTTACCAACACCATTTTTACCTAGTAATCCAACAATTTTTCCTTTTGAAATGCTTAAATTAATATCTTTAAGTATTTCTTTATCATCAAAAGACTTATTTAAACCATTAATTTCTAAAAGTTTCATATTAATCATCTATCCCTTCTAAGTATTTTATTGAATCAGCTTTTCCCAATCCAATTCTTTTCATTCCTTGAAAATAACTTTTCGCAAGAGTAATTGCATATTCATCTTTTAGTTTTTCAATTAATTTATTATCATTTGTAACATATTTACCATTTGTTCTTTCAGTATATATAAGATTCATACTTTCAAGTTCTGCAAGGGCTTTTTGCATTGTATTAGGATTAACTTTAAATGTTGTTGCAAATTCTCTAACTGAAGGTAATTTATCACCACATTTAAATACACCAGAAATAAGGTATATTTTCATATACTCTAAAACTTGAATATATATTGGGATATTATTATCAAAAGTAAATTCCATATTTTCACCTCATTGTATTACTTTATTAATACAATAATATTGTATATTATATCATTTAGTCTGTCAATATATCTAATTTATATTTAGAAATATTTGTTTATGCAAGTAAATTTCGGGCATTTAAAAACCCTTATTTTATAAGGGTTTTGTAATTATTTACCACAACATTGTTTATATTTTTTACCACTTCCACATGGACATTTGTCGTTTCTTCCTATTTTTTCTTTTTTAGTTTTTCTAGACATAGCTTTAGTGTCATCATTATCATTAGTTATTTTATTTTTAGCTACTTCTTTTCTTTCAAGATTTTGTGTTATTTGCGCTCTTACTAAGAAATTAGTAATTTCTTTATCAATTGCTTGTAACATATTATCAAATAAATCAAATCCTTCAACAGTATACGCTCTTAATGGATCTTCTTGACCATAACTTCTTAAATAAATACCTTCTCTTAAATGAGACATTGTATTTATATGTTCTGTCCAATATTTATCAATAATGTTAAGAGCTATAACTTTTTCAAATTCTTCAGCTATTTCTAATGGTACAATACCAATTTTTTCTTGATATTCATTAACTATTCTTTCATAAATCTTATCAATAATTTGTTCTTCTTTTTGCTTATCAAAATCTTTTACATCGAAATCTTTTTTTACTAAAGTATTTACGTAATCAGTTATATCTTTTAAATCATCTTTTGTTAATTTTCCTTCAGGATAAATGTGTGACTTAACAACATCTTCAATGTGATCACGTACAGTTTTCTTAACTGATTCATGAATAGATTCATTATCTAATATTTCATTACGACGTTCATACATAATCTTTCTTTGATTATTATTAACATCATCATATTGTAATAATTGTTTTCTTATATCAAAGTTATTTCCTTCTACACGAGCTTGTGCTGATGCGATTGATCTTGTAAACGTTTTACTTCTTATTGCTTGAGTTTCATCAAATCCTAGCGATTGCATCATTGTTTTAATTCTATCTGTACCAAATCTAACCATTAAATCATCTTCCATTGATACATAGAATTGTGTATAACCAGGATCTCCTTGACGACCAGAACGTCCACGCAATTGATTATCAATACGACGTGATTCATGTCTTTCAGTACCTAATACACATAATCCACCAAGTTCTTTTGTTTCTTCTGTTAATTTGATATCTGTTCCACGTCCTGCCATATTAGTTGCAATTGTTACTGCACCTTTTTCACCAGCTTTAGCAATAATTTCAGCTTCACGAGCGTGGTTCTTCGCATTTAATACTTCATGTGGAATTTTCTTTTTAGTTAGCATTTTACTAATTAATTCATTTGTTTCAATAGCAATAGTACCAACTAGAATTGGTTGACCTGTTTTATGTCTTTCTTCTATTTCTTTTACTAAAGCATTAAACTTACCTTGTTTAGTTGCATAAACTAAATCTGGTTGGTCAATTCTTATAACATCTCTATTAGTAGGTATAACAATAACGTACATATTATAGATATTTCTAAATTCTTCTTCTTCTGTTTTAGCAGTACCTGTCATACCAGATAATTTCTTATACATTCTAAATAAATTTTGGAATGTAATAGTTGCTAAAGTTTTTGTTTCTTGACGAATTTTAACTCCTTCTTTAGCTTCTAAAGCTTGATGTAGACCATCACTAAATGCACGCCCCTTCATTAAACGTCCAGTAAATTGGTCAACGATTACAATAGAGTCATCTTGAACAACATAATCAACATCATTTTTCATACTATAATTAGCTTTTAAAGCTTGATTAATATGATGTACTAAACTTGTTTGTCCAGCTTCATATAAGTTATCTACATTAAATACTTTTTCAGCTTTTTTTACACCATCTTCAGTTAGTGTAACACCTTTTTGTTTTTCATCATAATTATAATCTGCTTCTGCTTTTAAGCTTTTAGCAAATCTATCTGCTTCTGTATATAGAGATGCACTTTTTAATTCTCCACCAGAAATAATTAATGGTGTTCTTGCTTCATCTATTAATACAGAGTCAACTTCATCAACGATAGCAAAATTTAATGGTCTTTGAACACGATTTTCTTTTTTTACTACCATGTTATCTCTTAGATAGTCAAATCCTAGTTCATTATTAGTTGTATATACAATATCACAATTATATACATCTTGTTTTTCTTTTGGTGTTAACCCTCTTAGGTTTACTCCTACTGTTAATCCTAAGAATCTATGAATATTACCCATCCAGTTAGCATCACGATCTGCTAAATATTCATTAACAGTAACGATATGAACACCTTTACCAGTTAAAGCATTTAAATATGCTGGAAGTACAGCTGTTAAAGTCTTCCCTTCACCAGTTTTCATTTCAGCAATATTTCCTTTGTGAATAGCTATACCACCTAATAATTGTACATAGTATGGTTTTTCTCCAATAACACGATGAGCAGCTTCTCTTGCAGTAGCAAAAGCTTCTACTAAGATATCATCTAAAGTTTCTCCGGCATCTAATCTTTCTCTAAATTCTTCTGTTTTAGCTTGTAAATCTTTGTCTTTTAATTTTTGATATTCTTCATCTAAAGCCTCAATTTTATCGGCAATAGCTGAAAACTTTTTTAATTCTTTATATTCATGATCAAATAAGTTTCTAAATATGTTCATTGTTCATCTCTCCCCATATTTAATATTTTATCAAATAAATATTGATATTTAAAGCATTTTTACTGATAAATGCCTTTTTAGTTACTTTCGCACAAAGAAAAAAGAAACTTATTCAGTTTCTATAATTCCATATTGATTATCTTTTCTCTTATATACAAGAGTAGGTTTCATTGTATCAGCATCTTTAAATAAATAGAAATCATGTCCTAGTAATTCCATTTGAAGAACAGCTTCTTCTTCACTCATAGGTTTTACATCAACTTTCTTTCTCTTAACAATTAAAGTTTCTGCTTCATCATCTTCTTCTATATCTTCAATGGAAGCAAAAGCGAATCCCTTAATTTCACGAGATTTCTTTGCTTGTGATTCCAATTTAGTTTTATTTTTTCTTATTTGTCTTTCAATCTTATCTACAATTGTATCAACAGCTGCATAGATATCTTCTTGTGTTTCTTCTGCTCTTAGCATGAAATTTTTTAAAGGGATAGTGATTTCAACTTTTTGTCCTTGTTTTTCAACTCTTACAACTACACTAGCACTAACCGCATCTGGGTTGTCTAAATACTTATCAATCTTCTTTAGTTTTTCAACGACATAGTTGTTCATCGCTTCTGTAACTTTAATTTTGTCTCCTCTTACAGATATCTTCATAATAATCATCCTCCTAACTATATAATAACACATTAAAATAAAAAAAACTACCTATTTTATGGTAGTTGTTTCTTTAAGAACCATCACGTCTAATGCTTGATACCCTTTTGATGTCTCTAATAAATCGAATTCTACATATTGTCCTTCTTGTAAACTCTTATAACCATCTTGTTTGATTGCCGAGTAATGAACAAAGATATCTTCATTATCAATATAGTCAATAAATCCATAGCCCTTTTCATTATTGAACCATTTTACACGTCCTCTCACTTCTACACCTCCACCTTTTTATATTTTTGTTTTGTCGACTCAACAAAAAATATTTTACTATTTTTTTATTAGTTATATTTATTATTTCCTTATTTGTTTAATATGAGGCCTTTTTTGGTAATAATTGGTAATTTTTTGTATAAAAAAGGACTCTTTTGAGTCTTTAAGTTACATATTGGTATCAATTTTTATTTCTTGTACAAAATAATTATTAATAATTTTAGTAGTAACTGATATTTCTTTATTCTTTTTCAATAACTTTTTAATTAAATAAATTCCTTTACCTCTATTACTACCTTTTCTAGAGTATCCTTTTTCTCCTAATTTATTTAGTTTAATTTTATTCTTTAATGTATTAGTTATTACAATGTTTATTTTCTTGTTAATGTAGTACATTTCAATTGATATATTTGAATCTTTAACTTGTTCACATTCTTCGATTGAATTATCTAAAAATATACCAATAATATAAGTTAAAATTTTCTTTTGATCAGACTTTATATCTAATAAATGTTTTTTTATATTTTTACTTATATCAAGACTATATTTTATTTCTTTTCTTCTCATCGTACAAATCTTATAATAGATTAACCCTCTTAAACCACCATTTGGTAATATATTTAAACCTTTTATAAAGATATTTTCTTCATCTTTATAACTTTTTATAATTTCATTTATATAATCAATTACTTTTTTATCATTTACCATTCCTTTTATTACTGCTAATTGATTTTTATGCTCATGTCGTATTAAACAGTCACGCTCTAGTTCTTCTTCATATGAATTAGCATAGTCTAAAAGACTATTATACTTTTTTATAAGATTTGAATAATTAATTTTATCATATACATGTATTATATATAATACACACAAAATAATAACTAATATCATTAAAATCATTCTATTTACAGCAATATTTCTATTAAAAAATATTACACAATATACAAATGTAAAAGTTGATATTAAAAAGATTAATGATATTATTTCTATATTATTTTCTTCTGTTTTAGAAATTAACTTTCTGAAAAAGTTTTTTATGATAGGTATTTGAAAAATAATATATCCTAAAAGTAATACAATAAGTTCTTTTAAACTATTATTTATAGTCGAACTTAACTCAAAATAATCTATTAATTTTGGTATCGTAAATAATATTAATATAATAATACTGCTTGATATAGATGTAGAAAATTTTAAAGTATATAGTTTTTTAATTATAAAGATTAGACCTAAAAATATTAATATTATACTTAATGGCATATCAGTAACAAAATTAGATAAAAAAATAATAAAAGTATATATAGAAATTAAAATTATTTTATAAATTATACTTTTACTACTCTTTTTATTTATTAACTTTCTTATTATTAATAGACTCAACAAAGCAAATAATACACTAAATACATATTTTTTAACCAAATACATGTTTAATTACATCCTTCTTATATAATCTAGAAATATCATTAGTTGTTGAACCATTTAAAAATAATATTTGATTAGTTACTTTATCATACTCAGAAATTTGTTCTATATTTATTATAGTACTTCTACTAGTCTTGATAAATCTATTATCTAATCTGCTAAATATATCATTGATACTACTGCTTATAGGTTGATTACCATACAAAGTATGAATTATACATTTTTTAGAATCTTTCTCTTTTTCAATATAGGTAATATTTTTTAATTCTATTCTTTTATAACTATGATTAAATTCATAAACTAAACACTCTTTATTACTTCCATATGTATTAATAATTCTATTTATATCTTCCTCTAATAGTTCATCCCATTTATCTAGTTTATTTATGAAATCCATTAAATATAATCTATTACTTAAGGCATCATATTTTAGTTCATTGTGGTTAGTTATTAATATAATGATAGAAGACCAATCATTATATTTTTCTCTAATTGTTCTTACAATATCTAACCCTGATTTGTTTTTACCTTCGATATCAAGTAAATATATCTTTAAACCAATATTATCGTTTATTATATTTTCAAACTCATCATTATATTCATCAAATAAATAGCATCTATATTCATAATCACAATTCATCATTGTCCTATCAATCGTTTTCTTATTTCTTTGTAAAAATTTTTTCTCATCATCATATATAATAAAATTTATCATTATCATCGTCCTTTCTTGCTGTATTTTCCATTTTATCATAAGTTTTTATTTTTATAAAAGAAAAAAAAGTATTTCTACTTTTTCTTTTTTTTGATTGACAATTTTTCTAAACTCTTTTTTTCTATATTTTTAGTAGTAGTTTCTAATCTATCACTAATAATACTTGTATGTAAAACAAACCAAACTACTAAACAGAATAAAACTATATAAATAATTATACCTAATTTAGCATTTTTAATCGTATATATTATTGCTGCAATAGAGAATAATATATTTATTGCGTAAATAATTAAAACTGTTTTTCTTTGAGAAAAGTTCATTTTTAAAAATTGATGATGAGTATGATCTTTATCTCCTTCAGATATTGGTTTATGTTTAATAATTCTTCTTATAATAGCGAATAAAGTATCTAATATTGGAATTGCTAATATTAATAAAGGAACTAAAACTGATGTAAGTAAAGCACCTTTAAATCCTAGTAAAGATATTACTGCTATAATAAATCCCATAAAGGTAGCTCCTGTTTCACCAGCAAAAGTTTTGGCCGGATGAAAATTATGAACTAAAAATCCTAATGTAGAACCTAACATAATAAAAGTCAATGTTATTTCCAATGTTCCTACTCTTTGTTGAAGTAATGATATTACTCCTATAGTTAAGAAAAATATTGATGAAATACCACCACTTAATCCATCTAAACCATCTATTAATCTTATAACATTTATACATCCTAATATGAAGAATAAAGTTATTGGATAAGCAAAAATACCAAACTGAAAGTCAAATCCAAATGCAGTAATATGATTTAGAGTTATACCACCATAAAATATTATAACTAAAGCCGCTATTGTTTGTCCCAAAAATTGTTGTTTAGGACTAAGAGAATTAATATCATCGATCATTCCTGTTAAAATTATAAAGAAACTCCCAATTAATATGGCATTCATTTGAACACTATGAACACCAAATAACATATATCCAATTAAGAAACTAATAAATATACCCATTCCTCCAAATTTAGGAGTTACTTTTTTATGAATATGTCTGTCTCCTTGTTCTTTTCTTGGGACATCTAAAGCTCCAATATGATGAGCAATTTTTATTATATAGGGCATTATAAGAGCAGATATTGAAAATGTTGTTATTACCATTAATATTACTCTAATTACGTATTCATTAGACATTTTACCACCTCAATACCCTAATTATATAATATTGATTTTATAAAGTAAAATAAAACTGTTGAGTTTTATCAACAGTTTTTATCTAAATATTTCGAATCTATTAACATTATCCCACAGCCTTCAGCAACACATCTTAATGGATTTTCCGCTATATAGATAGGTATTTTTATATCATCTTCTATATAATCTGCAATTCCTCTTAATAATGCACCACCACCAGTAATGATTATTCCTTTATCCACAATATCTGAGGATAACTCAGGAGAAATTTTTTCTAATACTTTTTTTATTTCAACATTTATTTTAGCAATTTCTGGAAGCAATGCTTCTTTTATTTCTTCTTCTGTTATAGCAACAGTTTTAGGCATTCCATCTTTAATACTTCTTCCTTTAATCTCTAGTGTATTTTCTTTATTAGTATCATTTAAAGTACCTAAATTAATCTTTATTTCTTCTGCTGTTTTTTCTCCTATTAATAAATCATATTTATTTTTTATATAATCAATAATCGCTTTATCAAAATGATTCCCAGCAATATTTATTGAAGTACTATCGACAATTGATCCTAAAGAAAGAATAGCTATATCAGTTGTTCCTCCACCTATATCAACTATCATACAACCACTAGCTTTATCTATTTCTAAACCAGCTCCTAAAGCAGCCGCTTTTGGTTCATCTTCGATATATATTTTTTTAGCACCTACATTTTCAGCCAGTTCATACATTGCATTTTTTTGTACTTGTGTAATATTAGCAGGACAACATATTAATACTTTACTTTTCTTTAATGAACTTTTCTTTTTGATTCTTTTTATAAATTCTTCTAGCATTTTATTAGTATATTCAAAATCCGCTATAACACCATCTTTTAATGGTCTAATAGCCCTCACTTTATTTGGAGTTCTTCCAAGCATTTTATTTGCATCTTCCCCTATTGCTAAAACTTCTTTTGTATCTGTATCTATTGCAATAACGGATGGTTCATCTAGTAATATTCCTTCATCTTTTACATATATTAAAACATTAGTAGTACCTAAATCAATTCCAATATCTTTCATTAAATATCCTTAATATTTTTATTATAATAGTCTTCGGGATTTACTGTAGTTCCATCTTTATACATTTCTAGATGAAGATGATTTCCTAGTTCTTTACCTATTGTTGAAGTGCCACTTTTACCTATAATTTGACCTTGTTCTAAAGTATCACCAGCTTTAACATTTACTTCTGATAAACTTTGATAAGAAATAATAATATCATTGTTATATCTTACCTCAACAACATATCCCATTAAATCTGTTTTTTCTGCTGATATTACTGTACCTTTTAAGCAACTAACAACATCAAATGTCTCATTTAGAGTGTAATCAACACCTGAATTTTGAATATATGTACCTTCATAATAAATTATAGAATTTTCTTGTTGTTCATTATTTTCTTGATAATCATAATATGTTTTACCAATCTTTACCTTATCATTGGTATATGGTCTAACCATTAATTCTTCTTTTTTTGATACTTCAATTGTTTCAGAAAAATCTAAATTTGTAACATATTTTAAATTATTTAAATCCTCTTCCAAATATGAAGTATTAATAAGACCATTGTAATAAACTGCACCCAATAATACTAATACAAGTATCATATAGACTACAGGAAATACAAATGGTCTTAATTTTAATCTTTTTTTCATTTTTATCCACCTCATTATAAGTGTGGATACTTTTTTTTATTTTATACAAAAAAAGTTAAATAGAATATAAAAATACATCATATAAGCAATTTGTCACTAAATATATCATTGATATAGCTAATAAAAAATAAAATGTCCATGCTGCGGTTACTTTATTCTTTTTAAAAATACTATTTATATTTAATGATGATAAAGCATAAATAACTAATGGTGTTATAGCTATATAAAGAAAAAATTTACTGCTCATATTTACTTTTTTGATCCTTGTTTTCTTTTCCAATTCTTAACATTAAATTACTATTATTTTCATATTCTAATATTTGATTAATTCGATTAATATAACGGTCAACTCCAGTAAAATTAGTTTTAAAGAATACATCAACAATATCTTTTGCACGATACAATGGCATTGATCCATTTAAAGCTAAAACATTGGCATCATTATCTCGTCTTGTTAATTCTGCTTCTTTTACATTATCAACTTTAGCACATCTAACTCCTCTTACTTTATTACATGCGATACTAATTCCTATTCCGGTTCCACATGTAACGATACCAAAATCAATCTCTCTTCTAGCAACAGCTTCTCCTAACTTAAAAGCATATTCTGGATAATCTACCATAGCAGTAGATGTTGTACCAAAATCAATTACCTCAAAATTATTTTTTATTAAGTAATTAATCAACTTACTTTTTAATGGAAACCCACGATGGTCACTTGCAATTCCAATTTTCATTTAATCACCTCAATTATATTATTATTATAGCATAGATATTAAATATTTATTTTTTAAAATAAAAAAGATATTCTTTTGAATATCTTTTTTATTACATTTGTCCATTCATTCCGTTATTCATTTGACCATTCATATTATTCATAGGTTGATCTTCATATAAATTACTATTAGCAAAGTTAATGAAATAGTTAATATATTCTTGAATCTTACTAAATGCACCAGTCATTGGTCTATTTGTAATAATAGAAACAACGAATCTAAATTTAGTTAATAATATTAATAACGCTACTAATGAATCAATTACACTAATTGCATATTTAATTGGAATAATTACATATTTTGTTAAATTTAAACTTGCTTCTAAAACATCGATTTCCCAACCAATTAGGACTTCAAATAATCCTTCAAGAGCATCTGTTCCAAAAAGACACCAACCTTCAGCAATGTTCCATAATAATGAGAAAACATGACATCCAGCATAAATTGCCAAAGCACTTATAGTTAAATTTTTTAAATTTTGACTACTTTCGCAGAAACACCAAATAAATACTGTTACAAGAATCATATATTCCCATCCAGCAAATAAAGCAATTAACATTAATAATGCTAAAACATTTGCATTAATCTTAAATTTTTTCATCTTACTCCTCCTTATTATTATAATTTTATTATATTTTCTCTAGAGGTTTTTGGCAATAAAAAAAGAGAATTTTTTCTCTTTTCTTTTTCTTATTCAGCTTCTTTAGTAAAACCGTATTTTTTATTAAATTTGTCTACGTTACCTGCATGAGAAGTTCTACTTTGTTTTCCTGTATAGAAAGGATGACATTTAGAACATACTTCAACGTGCATTTCGTCTTTTGTAGATTTAACAACGAATGTTTCTCCACAAGCACAAGTAACTTTAGTATCTTTATATTCTGGATGAATTCCTGCTTTCATAGTTTCCACTCCTTCCGCCATGATTGATTTACAATCATAGAAAATAATTGCTAATTTAATATAACAAATAATCTTTTAAAAAGCAAGTTTTTTATTTATATTTTAAGTCAATTGCTTTAACTATCAAGTTACCTATGTCTTTATTACCTTTTTTAGAAGGATAATTATTATTTAATATTGGTATATTTTCAATATTTATATATATTAAATTATTTTCTTTCGATATACTTTTATATATTTTATTTATTTCAGATACTTTCTTATCATTTATATTATTTTTATATTTACTTAAGATACATATATTATAATTATATTTTTTTATTTCTTGTATTAAGTTATTCATATCTGTTTCAATATTTAATAAACTTTCATTATCTTTTATTTCTTTTTCGCCTATTGATAAAATAATTAAATTAGATTTTATTAAATATTCTTTTAAAGTTGGATTATTTTGATAAATTAAATCAGTAGTTAATTCTTTTATAGATAAATTTTTTTTAGAGTAATTATACATATCTATATTTTTATTCTGATTAGTTAGAAATTTATTTATCTCTTGATAATAATTACCTTTATTAACACCATCTCCTAGTAACATATAAGTGTATTTATTAGGATTATTTTTTTCATATATGATAAAAATTGAAATAATTGTTAAAGTTATGATTACTAATAGTACGGCTATTTTAGATAGTTTACTAATAATATCACCTCATTAAAAAAAGTAGATTACTCTACTTTTATTATATTTCTTTTAATTCTATTTTAGCACCAACATCAGTTAACTTTTCAACAATATTTTCATATCCTCTTAAGATATGATTAATATTAGTAATTGTTGTTGTACCTTCAGCCGATAAAGCAGCGGCTACCATGGCAGCACCAGCTCTTAAATCAGTTGCTTCTACTTCACAACCAGTTAGTTTAGTAGGTCCCATAATTTCAGCTTTCATACCATCAACTGTAATATTTGCTCCCATTTTATTCAAATATGGAATATGCATAAATCTATTTTCCCAAATAGTTTCTGTAATTGATGATTTTCCTTTTGCTCTTGTTAATAAAACTGAAAAAGGTTGTTGTAAGTCTGTTGGGAAACCTGGATATACTAGTGTTTTAATATTAACACTTTTATATGAATCTGATTTATTAACGATTAAATAATCAGAACCAATTTCTAATTCTATTCCCATTTCTGTTAATTTAGATGTTAAAGCTTCAATATGTTCAGGAATAATATTATCTATTTTTAAATAGTTTCCTACTAAAGCTCCTATGATTGTATAAGTACCAGCTTCAATTCGGTCTGGAATTACTTCATGGAAACATCCTTTTAAAGATTCTACTCCTTCAATAATAATTTCACTTGTTCCAGCACCACTAATTTTAGCACCCATATTATTTAAGAAAGTTGCTACATTAACTATTTCTGGTTCTTTTGCAGCATTATCAATAGTTGTTTTTCCTTTAGCACGAACTGCTGCTAACATTATATTTATTGTTGCACCCACTGATGCTATATCTAAATATATATTAGCTCCTTTTAATTCTTTAGCATCTACTATATATTTATTTCCATCATTACTAACTGTTGCACCTAAAGCTTCAAATCCTTTTAGGTGTAAATTTATTGGTCTTTGACCTATTGAACATCCACCTGGAAAATACATTTCAACATGTTTATATTTACCTAAAAGGGCTCCCATAAAGTAGTATGAAGCTCTTAATTTCTTGGCTTGTTCTTCTGGTATTTCTTTATTCTCAATTGTTTCTGGATTAATAACGATACTTTCACTAGCTCTTCTAACTTCCGCTCCTAAATAAGATAATATATCACTTAAAGCATCTGTATCTGTTATTTCTGGAACATTACATATTGTAACGTCATCATCAGCTAAAATTGCAGCAGGGATTAACGCAACACTACTATTTTTCGCACCACTAATACGAATCGTTCCGCTTAATTCTTTTCCCCCAGTTATTTCTAATACTTTCATAATACCTCCACTACAATATAATATTAGTTATTATTTTATTTGTTATTAAACATTTCTACTTTTTCTCTTACTTTAGCCTTCATTGCTTCTTTACCACTTCCTATTACTTTTCTAGGATCATAAGCATCTGGATTTTCAGAAATGAATTTTTTAACAGCGTCATGCCATGCAATTTGTAATTCAGTATTTATATTTATTTTACTGATACCACAACTAATTGCTTTTTTAATATCATAATCTGGAATTCCAGTACCACCATGTAATACTAATGGGATAGATAAATTTTCATTAATTTCAGCCATTGTTTCAAAATCTAAATTTGGTTCTCCTTTATATAGACCATGCACGCTTCCTAAAGCTGGAGCTAATGAGTCTATATTTGAACCATTTACTAATGTTAAGCAATCTTCTAATGTAGCATTTGAAGAAGTTGCAGTTACATTATCTTCAGTTCCACCAATATGTCCTACTTCTGCTTCTACTGTTACATCTTTACTATGAGCATAATCAACTACTTCTTTAGTAATTCTTATATTTTCCTCTAATTCATGTTTAGATGCATCGATCATAACTGATGAGAAACCCGCATCTATAGCCTTCTTACAACTTTCAAAACTAGAACCATGGTCTAAGTGTAAACAAACAGGAATTGTTATATTTAATTCTTCCATCAATGCCTTAACCATATCCGCTACAACTTTATATCCACCCATATATTTAGCAGCACCTTCACTTACTCCTAAAATTACAGCTATATTTAAATTTTCACATTCTTCTAATATATTTTTAGTCCATTCCAAGTTGTTTATATTAAATTGAGGAACAGCATATTTTCCTTTTTTAGCATCTTGTAATATTTTATTACCATTTACTAACATTTTATCACCATTCTTTCTTGATTTAATTTTATCAACAAAGCAAGATATAATCAATAAAATAAAGGAAAATGGGTGTCTTGTTATGTAAATAAATAATAGAAAGATAACAGAATTAAAATTAATCCTCCTAATTTAGTTGTATATTTCCCTAATAGTTTGTCTAGCTTATTACCAATAACTAATCCTACGAACGTAAATAAAAAACTTACTGTTGAAAATAACATAATGGGAATTAAGATATTTTTATTTGATAAAACTATTCCTACACTAAAACTATCAATACTAACAGTAAATGCAAATAGTAAAATATTGGTTGCTTTTGTTAAAGATATTATTTGTTCTTCATCTTTATTAAAAAACATTTCTAATCCTAAAAATATAAATATAATAAAAGAAATTATATTAGTATTTTTTATTAAATTTAATACAAATATATTTCCTAATAAATATCCTAATAATGGCATAAAAAAATGAAATAAACCAACACTTATCGCAAGTATTAGTCTTTTATTTTTTTCTCTAATTATTGTTCCATATATTATTGATAAAGAAAAAGCATCAAGACTTAATGCTAATGCTGTTAAAAAATTTATAATAAAAAACATAGAATCACCTATATAATTCTATGTTCTGATATTTAATTTATTTAAATTTTTCAATCACTTCTTTTATATATAACTTATATTCTTGATCTTCCATATCTTCATCTACTAAACATAATGGTGGAAATAATACACACCACCAATTATTTCCTTTGCCTTCTCCTATTGTTATTACTAATGAATCATACATTCCACTTTCATAAGTTATACCTTTATATTCTTTTTTGGGGAAAAAATTTTTACCATAACGAACATTAACTCCATTAATTGAATTATTTTCTTTTAATATTTTTTCTACTTGCGTTCTTATTTCATTTAGACTTTTTTTAATAATATAGTCAGTTTCTTCAATACTTTTTGAAGTTTTTAGTTTTTCATCTAAATATGATTGTAATATATTTTTAATATTATTCTTTTCTATTTGATCAGATAAAGAATTAGAGTTTGCGATAACCCTTATTCTTATTGATTCATTTGGAATAATAATTGTTTCTTCTTCTAAATTCTTAGCAAATACAAAAGGTGTAATTATTACTGCTAAAAGTATCATTATTTTTTTCATAGTATCACCATTATAATAATGGTTATTTTATAATTTTTTATACAAAAAAAGATATTTATTTATTCCAAATAAATATCATTCTATCTCTACTCGAGAAATCTTTAACACATTCTATATTATAGTTTGTTAAAAATTCTTCTGCTAATTTATATAAATCTTCTTTTTGAGTGTCTCCTATTTCAAAAGCTATTAAATATTTGTTATTAATATTTTCTTTAACATGACTAAGAATTTTTCGATAACAATCTAATCCATCATCTCCTGCATATAAAGCTAAATGAGGCTCATTATTTTTAACAATATCTTCTATTTCTTCATTCGTTTTAATATATGGAGGATTAGATACTATTACATCGTATTTATTAGCAAGATTTTCTAACATATCATTTAAAATATATTTAACATTTATATTGAGATTAGTAGCATTTTTTTTAGCTACTTCAAGAGCTTTTTCACTTATGTCTAAAAGTGTTACATTTACATTGGGTAATTTCTTTTTAATTGATAAACCAATAGCACCACTGCCTGTTCCCAAATCAATTAAATCAATAGATTGATTAGGCCATAATTCTTTTATTTTTTCAACAGTGTTAACTACTAATTGTTCTGTTTCAAATCTTGGTATTAAAACATTTTCATTAATCTCTAGAATATTTCCACAAAAGTTAACATTACCAATTATATATTGAATAGGTCGACCTTTTCTAAGCTCATCAACACGAAACTTATATTCTTTTTCTATATCACTTGATACTTCGCGATCTAAAATAGTTAATAATTCTAATGAATTTATATCCATTAAGTCAGCTAGTAACATTTTAGCTAAATCAGAATGAACCTTACTTTTTCCATAGACAATTAAATCATCTACTTTCATTATTCTTCTGTTCCTTCTAATTTTCTTCTTTGATCTTCTGTAATTAAAGCTTCAATAATATCATCTAAAGCACCATTCATAACACGATCTAATGAATTAGTTGTATAACCAATTCGATGATCTGTTACACGGTTTTGAGGATAGTTATATGTACGAATCTTTTCAGATCTGTCTCCTGAACCAACCTTACTTTTTCTTTCACTACCAACTTCAGCATCTTGTTTAGCTTGTTCTGCTTCATAAAGTCTTGCTTTTAATACTTTCATAGCTTGTTCTTTGTTTTGAATTTGGCTACGTTCATTTTGACATGTTACAACAGTATTAGTTGGTAGGTGTGTAATTCTTACAGCAGATGGGGTTGTATTTACACCTTGACCACCATGACCACTAGCACAGTAAACATCGATTCTTAAATCATTTGGATTAATTTCAATACTAATATCTTCAACTTCTGGCATTACTAAGACAGTAGCTGTTGAAGTTTGAATTCTTCCTTGAGATTCTGTTTCTGGAACCCTTTGTACCCTATGAGAACCACTTTCGTATTTTAATTTAGAATAGACATTAGCACCTTTAATCATAAATTCTACTTGTGAAAATCCACCAGCAGTTCCTTCTATTAAGTTAAGAACTTCGATTTTAAATCCTTGTTTTTCAGCATATCTTGTATACATTCTATATAAGTCCCCAGCAAAGATATTAGCTTCATCACCACCAGCAGCTCCACGAATTTCCATAATAATATTCTTACCATCGTTAGGGTCTTTTGGAATCAGTAAAATCTCTATTCTTTTTTCAAGATTAGTATGTTCTTCATTTAATTCTTCAAGTTCCATTCTAGCCATTTCTCCAAGTTCAGGATCTTTAGCAAGTTCTTTAGCTTCCTTAATTTGTTGTTCTACTTCCATGTATCTTTTATAACAAGCAACTGTTTCTTCAAGTGAAGCTATTTCTCTAGATAATTCAGTTGTTTTATTTACATTTGATAAAGTTTCTGGTTTCATTAATTCAGCTTGCAATTCATCATATTTGGCTTTAATTATTTCAAGTCTTTCAATCATATTTCTCTCTCCTTTTTAAAGTCAATTTCAAAAAATATCTACGCATATTATAACATTAAAGTTAAATATTTCCTACTACAAATTAAAAGAACTAAAATTATTCTTCTAATTCTAGTTCATCTTCGTCAATAATTACTAAGTCTTTTAAGTCTTCATCTGTTGAATCATCAAAATCTTCATCATTTCTTGCTGAATCGTAATCTTCTTCATTTTCATCATCTAAACTAGATTCATCTTTTATTTCAGATTCTTCTTCTTCAACTTCTTCTTCATCATCTGAATCAGCAACAGTTACCATTTTGTCAGATGTATGATTGTCTCGTAAGTCCCATTTTCCATCTTCTAACATAATAAATCGTTTATCAGTGGTTAATGTAGTGTAATAATCTGCAATTTTATTTTCAAAAACACTATTAGGTAATTCTAATAACGTTGTAATTTCTCTAAACAAATCAACAGTATTCATTGCACCTTTTTCTGCTAAAAGCATATTTGTTAAATCTTTGTGTGAATATAATTCTAATTCGTCTTTAGACAAATCTTTAATACTCATGTTCATTCCTCCTACGGTAAACATTATATGTGTTCTTTATACATTTGCTTGGACTTAATAAATCCTTAATCTTTTATATCATTATTCTTTAGTAAAAGCAACATATTTTTTACATTTTTTCAGGAACTTCTATTCCTAGTATATCAAGTAGCATTTCATTTGTTTGTTTAACAATCTTTGTTAATGTTAACCAAGATTCTTTTTTATCTTGATCTTCTTCTGTTAAAATTCTATTTTCAGCGTAGAATTTGTTATAAACACTTGTTAATTTGTATAAGTAATCAGCTATATCATTTAATGATTTTACTTCATAGGCTTTATCAATTACTTCAGGTAAGTTTAATAATGTTATAGCTATTTCTCTATCTGTTTTATTCTCTAAAACTTTAATATCAAAATCATTTGTATCTGCTTTATTTAAAAGAGATTTCATTCTTATTGTTGAATAAAGTAGATATGGTCCTGTCTTTCCTTCTAAATCAGAGAATTTTGATGGTTCAAATATATAATCTGTTGTTCTAAATGGCAAGAAATCTGCGTACTTTAATGCCGCTATTGCTATTTTTTCTGCTATTTCTTTTCTTTCAGTTTCATCTGTAATATTAGGATTTAATCTAGCAGTTGTTTCTACTAAAATTAAGTCTATTAAAGATTTTAGATCCATTACTCCACCATCTCTTGTTTTAAATGGTTTACCATCAGGCCCATTCATAGTACCAAATCCTAAATGTTTAAATTCTAGTTCTGGTTTTACTAATCCTGATTTTTTACTTGCTCTAAATACTTGTTCAAAATATAGTCCTTGTCTAAAATCAGTTACATACCACATTTCATCTAATTCAAATCTTTTAATTCTTGAATAAATTGTTGCTAATTCACGAGTTGCATATAAAGTTGCACCATTACTTTTAATAACTACTAGTGGTGGCATTGGACTATTATCTGTTTCTTCAGCAACATCAATTACTAATGCTCCTTCACTTTCATATAAATGGTCTTTTATTAAATCTATAGTAGCTGGAATATGAGGATAACAATCTAGTTCTCCTTCCCATAAGTCAAAGTCGGTATTTAACTTAATATAAATTTGTTTTATATCTTCCATAGATACATTCTTAACTTTTGTCCAAAGAGCCATATATCCTTTATGTCCTTCTTCAAGTTCAGCTGTAATTTGACGAACTTCTTCCATTCTTTCTTCATTTTCTTTTGCAGCTGTTGATGCTCTTGGATAAATTTCACCTAATTCTTCTGCTGTTATAGTAAAATCTACTTCTTCACCATTATATCCTTCTTTAAAATAAGGAAGTTCTGGATGAAGTCTTTTTATTTCAGAAATAACCATTCCTGATTGTCTTCCAATATCACCAAAGTGTACGTCAGCTATTACTTCATTATCTAGAGCTTTAGCAAGTCTTTTTAGTGCTTCACCAATATTAGCACTTCTTAAATGTCCTACATGAAGAGTTTTAGCAATATTTGCTCCTCCGTAGTCAATAAGAACTTTTTTCTTTCCTTTTGAATCAAGATTTTTTCTTACATCTGTATTCAATTCATTTAAAAATTCTACTAATGCTTGACTTGAAATTGATATATTAATAAAACCAGGTCCAGCTATATTAATATTTTCAAATCTATAATCTTTTTCTAATTCTGTTTTAATTTTTTCAGCTATTTCTCTAGGATTTTGATGATAAGCTTTAGCTAATTTCATCGCATCATTAATTTGATAATCTCCTAGTTCTGGTCTATTAGATGTTGTTAAATCAATTTGATCTACTTCGTATCCAATATTATTCATTGCTTTTATTATATCTTTTTCTATTTGTTTTAAATAACTCATACTATACCTCCGAATATTCAACTTCATAAGTAAAAGTATCATTACCAACAATATACTCTACTCTATACTTATGGTCTTCTTTTTCTATTTTTATTGTTTTTAAATTTAATTCTATTTCATGATTTAATTCTTTGACAAATATTTTTCCAATTGTTTCTTCTTCTTCATTGAAAATATATTTCATTGTCATATCATTATTTTCTCGAACTAATTCATGCCGATTAATATCTAAGTAGACATAAGTATTATTACTTTCTTTATAACTAATTATTCCACTTTCAAAGGAACCTGTTGTTTCTTCAACAAGTTTTTCATCTGTCAGACTAATAATTGCTTTAATATTTAACTTTGTCATAGAGTATCACCACCAATTTCTACCTCGAATTATAACATATAAGTCATTTTTTTAACACATATTTTTATCTTTTTAGTACATATTAAGATTGGAATGGTGATTTTATGAAAATATTTAGAAAAATACTTAAGTTTTTTTTAATATGTTTTATCTTATTATTTATAGTATTAATATCTATTTATGGATATTCAAAATTTTCACCAAAATTAGAAATAGAAAAAGCTAATAATATTATTTTTTATGACAATATGGAAAAAATATTTTTTCAAGGAACTAGTGATAATGAATGGATAAGTTTAGATAATATATCTAATAATGTTATTAATGCTACTATTTCAGCTGAAGATAAGAATTTTTATAAACATTATGGTTTTGATATTTTTAGAATTGCTAAAGCTTTATATATAAATGTTAAAGCTGGGAAAACAATTCAAGGTGCATCAACAATTACTCAGCAATATGTAAAAAATTTATTTTTAGAGTTTGATAAAACCTGGGAAAGAAAATGGAATGAAATGTGGCTTACTTTAAATATGGAGACACATTATTCAAAAGACGAAATATTAGAGGGATATTTGAATACAATTTATTATGGTCATGGTATGTATGGAGTTGAAAGTGCTTCTAAATATTATTTTGGAAAAAGTTCTAGTGATTTAAGTATTAGTGAGGCAGCAATGCTTGTTGCCATTCCTAAGTCCCCTTCAAATTATTCTCCAGTTACTAATTATAGCAATGCGAAAAAAAGGCAAGAAATGATATTACGAGGTATGTATGATAATGGTTATATTAATGAAAAGGAACTTGATAAATACTTAAAAGAAGAATTAACGATCATTGGAAAAAAAGAAGAAAAAGAGTTATCTAGTGTAATGTACTATAAAGATGCGGTTATTGAAGAACTTAAAACAATTAAGAATATTCCAACTTCTTTTTTAGATACTGGAGGGTTAAAGATTTATACAACTCTTGATGTTAATGCTCAAGAAGCTTTAGAATCTAGTTTAGAAAATGAAGTTAATAATAATAATTTACAAGCTGCAGGTATTATGATGAATCCTAATGATGGTAGTATTATTGCTTTAATTGGGGGTATAAATTATGATAAATCCCAATTCAATCGAGCAACAAACTCAAAAAGACAAGTAGGTTCCACTATGAAACCATTTTTATATTATAGTGCACTTGAAAATGGTTTTACTTCTAGTACTTCTTTTACTAGTGAAGAAACGACTTTTGTATTTTCTAATGGAGAAACTTATTCTCCTAGAAATGCAGGAGAGATTTATGGAAATGAAGCTATTTCCTTAGCAGCAGCTATTGCTTATTCTGATAATATATATGCAGTAAAAACCCATATGTTTTTAGGAGAAGAAAACTTGGTTAATATGGCTAATCGTTTAGGAATAACAACAAAGCTTGATGCTGTTCCTTCTTTACCTTTAGGAACATATGAAATAAATATTATTGAAATGACTAGTGCTTATGCATCTTTTGCAAATCTTGGTTATAAAGTTAATCCTCATTTAATAACTAAAGTTGAAGATATAAATGGGAATGTTTTATATGAATATAATGAAGAACCTGAACTTATTTTAAATCAAAGTTTAGTTTATATTTTAAATGATTTATTAACGACTACCTATGATGCTTCTTTTATAGATTATAGTCAACCTACTCTTTTATCAGTAGCTTCTAAATTATCTAAAAAATATGCGGTTAAATCAGGAACAACAGCTACTGATTGTTGGACAATTGGATATAATCCAGATGTCGTTACTTCAATTTGGATTGGATATGATGATGCGACTAATCTAGAAAGTGGTACATCAATTAAATCTAAAAATACATGGGCATATACAATGGAAAACTATTTAAAAGATAAAGAAGAAGTATGGTATAAAAAGCCTTCTAATGTGATTGGAGTATTAGTAGATCCTATTAATGGAAGTCCTGTAGTTAATAATGATTCAAAAAAAAGGATTCTGTACTATTTAAAAGGTACAGAACCCACTGGGGAAGAGATGGTTTTTGATGAATTATATGAGGAGTAGTTACTTAAAGATTATCTTCTTTAATGTCTTAGCTATTTCTTTTTTATTTTCACATTTATATTCTACACCATTATTTCCTACAAAATAAGCATTATGATTACCATTACCTATTTTTGATAAGTCATTAGCAATGATATAATCTGCTTTATTTTTTTCTCTTAGACGTGTAGCAACTTCTATTAATTCTTCATATGAAACACCATCTAACAATTTAAATCCAATTAACTTAGTATCTGGTGATGTTTTTTTAATTTCTCCTATTACTTTAGGAGTAAGACTTAACTTAAACATTAAATCTCTCTCATATGAAGATATTTTATGCTCATCACTTACTATTTGTTCTGGAGATCTAATTATTCCAAGAATAAATTCCTCTAATTCTTCCTTATTTAATTTAGAACCATATGTTTTTTGGGTTATTTCATTTGCCAACATCTTTGCAGTAATTGCATACTCTCCGACATAATCACCAACTGCAGACGAATGTATAACAGTATCTATCTTTTTTTCAAGAAGTATTTGTTTTAATACTTTTAATAAGTCCTCTGCACTTTCTATTGTAATTAATTCTAATTTATTACTTTCAACTTGTGGTTTTCTTGCTAATTTTGGGGAAATATAATATAAAGTATCTATTTCAGAATTTTTATCACTTAAAAATTCATCAGCAATGATTGCTCCTAAAGCTCCTGTAGACATATTTGTAATTTTCATAACGGCATCTAATCTTTCATTAGTTGGTCCGGCAGTAATAATAATATTTTTTTTCATAAATTTTCCTCCTATAAATTACCTATTTCTATATTTTTTGGATTATTTAAATAATGATCACTTCGTCCAAAACGAGAAAAATTATTAGTAAATTCTCCATAAAAATATCCAGGTTTATTTGATAACTTTAATATTGAACAAGAATGATTTTCTAAGTCATAACCTTCTTTTTTTAACCAATCTTGTTCATGATATTGAATTGGTCCAAAAATATAAGTATTCCCTTTCGCATATTCTTCTTTTTGATAGGTAGAAATACAGTTAATAACAAATGAATAAATATGTTCTTGATGGTTATGAATAGCCTTTGATTCTTCGATAAATACTTTTTGATTACTATTAGAACAAATACATATAATAGCGAAAATATCATTAAATTTTCTTGATATTATGTAAGCATGTTGATAATATTCCATACAATTTAATATAAGTATTTTTTTATCTTTTATTTTAAAGATATGATTATTTAAATGATATTTTATAAAATCGTCTGTTGTTATATTTTCTTGATACCTAATCATTGGTTCAGCCCCACTCGCGTTACATTTTCTAATTAGATATTTATTCTTATTATTGAAAACAACAGTATAATTAACTCCATTTTTATAAATTGATCCTGCTATAATTAATTTGTTTTTTGACTCTTTTAAATAATAATTATCAAGTTCTTCTAAATAGCACATTTCAGGTAGTGCTACTATATCAGGATTTTTTTTATTGATTAATTCTTTTGTTTTATTAATTTGTTCATAATATTTATTTGTTTCGATTAAGTATTCATTAGTTTCATCACAATCCAACTCTACTTGCAATTGTATTCCTAAAATTTTCAAATATTTATTTCTCATATTATCACCTCTTCTTAATTGTATTTTAGTATAAAATGTGATATAAGTTAAATATATGTTACTTATGTTAAGTATAAGGAGGACTTATGAATATAGATTTAAACCTTTATAGGATTTTTTATGAAGTAGCAAAGAGAGGGAATATTACTAAAGCTGCAGAAGAATTATATATTTCACAACCAGCTGTAACACAGGCTATTCATTCGTTAGAAAAACAAATAGGAGCAACATTATTTATTCGAGCTAAAAAAGGGGTAACATTAACTGAAGAAGCAAAGGTGTTATTTCAGTTCGTAGAATCAGGACTTAATTATATAAAAAATGGAGAAAATAAATTTAAAGAATTAATGAATATTGAAAGTGGAACATTAAAAATTGGGGCATCAACTACTGTAACGCAACATGTTTTATTAAAATATTTAGATATATTTCAAGAAAGATATCCCAATGTAAGTATTTCAATTGTTAATAATTTAACTCAAGATTTAGTTAAACTTCTTAGAGAAGGAAGTGTTGATTTATTAATTCTTAATTTACCTACTAAGGAATATAAAGATATTGATGTTGTTCCTTTTTTAGAAGTACATGATACGTTTATGGTCGGTAAACGAAAAATAGATTTATTAAATAAAAAATTAGATTTAACTAAAATAAAAGAAGATTTTATATTTCAAAAATCTCCTTCAAATACTAGATTATTTTTAAATAATTATTTGAACAGTAATAATATTGATATAATACCGAAATATGATGTTGTTAGCTTTAACTTGGTTAAAGATATGACTAAAATGAATTTAGGAATTGGATATATTACAAGAGAATTTGCGATAAAAGAGTTAGAATCAGGAGAATTATTTGAAATTGATTATACTCCTAAAATTCCTAGTAGGAATATTGGAATAGCTACTCTTTCTAATACAATTCCAAGTTTTACAACTAAGAAATTTATTGATATTATTCTAAAAGAAAAGATATAGGAAACTATATCTTTTTGTTTTTAATTATTTTGAGCTTGAACAGCAGTTATAGCAACAACACCAACAATGTCAGAAGAAGAACATCCTCTTGATAAATCATTTACTGGGGATGCTATCCCTTGACATACTGGACCATATGCTTCTGCCTTTGCTAATCTTTGAACCAATTTATATCCAATGTTTCCAGCATCTAAGTCTGGGAATACTAATACATTTGCACATCCCGCTACTTCACTATTAGGGGCTTTTGATTTACCTATTTCTGGAACAATAGCAGCATCTAATTGTAACTCACCATCAATTTTATATTGTGGATAATTTTCTTTTGCAATGCTTGTTGCTTCTTTTACTTTATCAACATCAGCATGTTTAGCACTTCCCACGGTTGAATGAGAAAGCATAGCAACCATAGGTTCCTTTTCTACTAAAAGTTTAAAACTTTCAGCAGATGATGCAGCAATTGCAGCTAATTTTTCTGAATCTGGATTTTGTTCTAAACCACAGTCAGCAAATACAAAGGCACCATTTTCTCCATATTCACAATTAGGTACTACCATTAAGAAAAATGAAGATACTAGTTTTACCCCAGGTTTTGTTTTTATTATTTGAAGTGCTGGTCGCAAAGTATTAGAAGTTGAATGACAAGCACCTGATACTACTCCGTCAGCTCTTCCTGTTTTTACTAGCATACAAGCATAATACATATAATCTTCTAATAATATTTTTCTAGCTTCTTCTAGAGTCATTCCTTTTTCTTTTCGCAATTCATATAATTTTACTACTAATTCTTCTGTTACATCAGAATTGTATGGATCAATTATATTAATATTACTTATATCTAATTCAGCCGCTGTTTGATTGATATCAGATTCTCTTCCCACTAAAACAATATTAGCTATTTCTTCTTTTTCTATTTCAATTGCTGCTTCAATTACTCTTCTATCCATACTTTCTGGTAAAATAATTGTTTTTTTATCACTTCTTGCTCGTTCTTTTATTCTTTCTATGAAATTCATTTTATTACCTTCTTTCTTTTTAAGTATAACATGACTTTTATTTATAAAATAAGTTTTTATAGCATTTTTACCTTTGTTTACATATATTAAACTGGAAGGATGATAAAATGAATAATTCTTTTTATAACGATTTTCGAAACACTCCTAATTATAATGATTTTTTAAATACTTCTAATAATACTAACTTAACTCCAACTACTCCAAATATGGGAAATTGGAATAATAATATTAATAATGGAAATAATTCAAATAGTTATGCCCAAGGAGTATTACAAAAAAACATTGGAATGACTGGATACTTTTTTGTTTCTTTTCCTGATTCAGTAGATTGGCGAGATAAAATTTTTTATGGGGTTTTAACAGATGCTGGTGATGACTATATTCTAATATTTAATGAAGAGAATAATGAATACTATTTAATTTGGAGTATTTATTTAAATTACGCTACTTTTGATAGAAGACCTAATACTAATTAAAGAGTGATTGAATCATTCTTTTTTTTTTGATATAATCAAGTTAAGAATACGAGGTGTTTAATATGATTGCCTATATCGCACTTGTTATAGTAATAATATTAATTATAATTATATATAAGTATAGAGATGTTGTTCTAGACTTTAATTCTGTTTTGAAAAGAGTTCATTTGGGAGAAAATGAAATTGCTGAGATATTAAATAAAAAAGCTGATTTATTAGATGAAATATGTGAAGCTATAAATAATATTAACGATAATAGAGTTTTTTCTTCTGTTAAAAAAGTAATGAAGAAAAATATTGATACATTAAAATTAGATAAAGATCTTTCTGAAATATATACTGAACTAAAAGAATATTTATTAGTTAATAAATCTTTTGTTCCAGAAGAAGAACTTAAAAATAAAATAGAAGAATTAAATGAATTAGAAATTGATTTAGAAGCTACTAAAGTTTTCTATAATGATAATTCTAATATATTTAATGAATTAATAGATAAGTTTCCATCTAGAATGATTGCAAAGAAAAAAGGATATGATTATAAAAATTTATATACTTTTAATGAAGAGGAATTATTTGAAATATTAAAAAAAGATAATAAAAAGAAAGAAGCATAAAAAAAGCCAGATTAAACTGGCTTTTTATTTTGATAAGTCCCAATCAATTGGTTTTATTCCTTTGGATTTTAAAAAGTTATTTGTCTTAGAAAATGGTCTACTACCAAAGAAACCACTTGATGCTGAATATGGAGATGGATGAGTTGATTCTAATACTAAATGATTTGGATTAGTAATTAACTCTTTTTTAGCTTTAGCATAGTTTCCCCATAGAATAAATACTACCGGAGTTTCTTTCTCATTTATTTTTTTTATCACATTATCAGTAAATTGTTCCCATCCACGTCCGCGATGTGATGCTGGTTTATCTTTTTCTACTGTTAAAACACTGTTTAATAATAGTACTCCTTCATCTGCCCATTTTACTAAACTACCATATTTAGGATATTCATATCCTAAATCTTCTTTTAATTCTCGAAAAATATTATTTAGTGATGGGGGTTTTCTAATACCTGGTTTTACTGAAAACGATAAACCTTCCGCTTCATTTTCACCATGATATGGATCTTGACCTAAAATAACTACTTTGACATCTTTATACGCTGTATGTCGAAAAGCATTAAATATTTCATTCATTTTAGGATAGATATCTTTTTCTTGATATTGTTCTTTTACAAAATCAAATAATTTATCAAAATATTCTTTTTCCATTTCCTCTTTTAATAATTCGTCCCAATCGTTGCCTAACATAACTTCACCTTCTCTAAGATATTATATCATTATTTGGAAAATAATAAATATACCTATAATAGTATTATTTTATTTCTACTGTGCTTAATATGTCTTTTATATATTCATCTGTTATATACTTGCTTCCAGTAAACATAAATATATATCTTTTATTATTTCTTAGAATGTTTACTTCTCTAACATTATTTAAATTAAAAATAAATCCTGTATAATCACCGTTTATTATAGTTAAACTATCTACTCTTGGTATTGCAACATCAACAAATAAGTTTAAAGCATAGTTTTCTTTTATTTTACGGGTTTGGGTGAAGATGTTACTTTTAGCAAAATAATTATCTTTTATATAATTAAGAAAATCAATATCATCATTTATATCATTTCTTAA
The DNA here is from genome assembly GCA_017436345.1 of Bacilli bacterium. Lineage (GTDB taxonomy): Bacteria > Bacillota_I > Bacilli_A > RF39 > UBA660 > RUG11788. The sequence continues at coordinate 33,703 of JAFSDH010000003.1, read as the reverse complement.
CAAGAAATAATTACGATCAGCAGAATTAAATTGACCAAGGTCTCCAACTAATATAGCTTCACTAGTAAAATAATCTATATAAGTAGTGGCACTTCCTAACATGAATACACTTTTAGTTTTTCCATTTTCGTCATATAATTTATACTCTTGCCATTTTTTTGATGAAAGTTTTTCTTCATATTTAAAATTTTTAAAATCATTTCTTATTTTTATATCGTCATATATTAAATATTCATTTTCATTTAAAGTCTTTTTATAAATCGTCATTGTTTGTTGATTACTTAACCCATCAACTATTTTTTTTATCTCTTCTTTTTCTCTATCTTGATTAGAATATATTTTTATATATGATACTTTATAAGTTAAAAAACCAATTACAAAAATTAAAAATACAGTAAGTAAAGTTTTAGTAATAGTTCTTCTTTTTATTTTTTTTTCTTTATCTTTTGAATGTTTAATTGTTTTAACTATTGCTTCACTACTCTTTTGTTTTATTTCCTTGTCTTTAATTTCTTCTCCATTTATTATTTCTATTATTGATACTTCTAATATTTCACTTAAAGGTTTTAAAAGTGACATATCCATTAAACTTAATCCACGTTCCCATTTTGAAACAGCACCTTTAGTTATACCTAATTTTTCAGCTAGTTGTTCCTGAGTAAGTTTTTGTTTTTTTCTTTGTTCTTGAATAAACTTTCCAATTTTTTGTTGATCCATAATATCCCTACTTTCTAGAATGATATTATCAATTTTTAATTTATTTTTAAACGTACTATTAGTCTACTTTTCTTTTTTTTCTATACTTGCAAATCTTTCTCTTACTGAATCAACTAAATTTTTATCACTTACAAAAACTTCCCAGTTATAAAGCTTGGCACATTCTAATATTTTTCTTGTTGTTTCTTTTTCTTCTTCTGTATGTTGTTCTTTTGGAAGTGCAATTCCAACTACTTTATCAAGATCAATTTTATCTTTTACGTGCCATTCGTCCAAATACTGACTTACTCTTTCTTTTGATGAATCATAAGAACCTGTATATGGTTCACATTTTATTGCGTCAATATCACCTGATATGATGAAACACGGAAGTCCCATAACAAATCCTGGAAATGATGATTTTAAGAAAAACTCACTACTATCTTTATCAATACTATTATCCCATGCAGCAACACTTATATAATCATCTCCATTAAATAAAGATTGTCCTAGGTCCTTTCTTTGCAGTCTTTTACTTTTAATAGCGCCATCATTAATTATAGCTAACATTGTATCATATGTTTCTTCTGTATCTCCTGTTGCATGATAAAAGAAATCAACTTCATTTTTATTCATAAATATCTTCCTTACTTTCTATATATTTTTATTATAGCATATAAGTTTATTAAGCATAAAATGGCAACTGATATATCTATTAAAATCCATATCTCAGTAGCATTTATATATGTGGAAATAATAATAAATATTATAACTATTGTTTTATATATGTTTTTTATCTTCTTATTTTTAGTTAAGTATTCTAAACAGTTTTCTCCATAATAAAAACCTGATATAACCGTTGAAATGGCAAATAAAAAAATACATATCCAGATAAAGATTTGTCCTAAATCTTTAAAATGATAATAAAACGCATAAAAAGCAAGTTCTATTCCATTAGATGTTATGTCTATATATTCATTATAATTTGAACTTAATATTATTAAAGCTGTTATTGTACATATTATGAATGTTGTTATATAATTGCCAAATATTTGTATATAACCATGATTATTATCTTTTGTATTTACCATAGCTGACGATATTGCTGATGTACCTATTGCTACTTCTGTTGAAAATATTGCTCTTTGCATTCCAATTATAAAAATATATATGAAACTACCTTTTATTGAACTAGTACTTATAGCTTCTTTTAAAATTTCTTTTAATAAACAAATGATAATACTACTATTATTTATAATTACACATATTCCTAAAGCAAAATAAAATAAAGTCATAATTGGAACAATTTTAGAAACAATTTTACTTTTTTTATTAGTATTTGAATATAAAAAATATATTGATATTAATAAAATACTTATATTTATAATATGTTTATTTATATTGATTGATAATTTAGTAACAGTTGCTATAGTATTTGTTTGTATTGTAATAAAACCTATTCCATAAGAAATAATCATTATTATGGCATATATTCTAGATAATATTTTTTTATTTAAAACTTTAGCAATATAATAGTGGGGGCCTCCTGTATATTTTTCACCATAGTAACTTTCTATGTATGAGATACTTGATATTAATATTGTAATAATCCATATCCAAAATATACTTCCTATTCCACCATATTTTATAGCTAGAGCAATTCCAGCAATTGAACCTACACCAATTCGGGACGCTAGAGACATCATTAAACTTTCTATTACTGATATGTTAGTATTACTTTTTGATTTAAGACTTTTAAAAATATGTTTTATGTTTAACTGAGGAAATTTTTCTTTTATTGAAAAATAAATACTTATTAATATAATAATTGAACTTGTTACTACCCATATATATTTATTAATTAAGTTCATTTTATCACCTAATTAATTCTATTAAAAAAAGCTTAGAATAATCTAAGCTTTTATATTTTTATTTAGTAATTCATATAAAGATAAAATAGCACTTTCTTTTATATGTGATCTTGTTTGTGATGAATAATTATTTAAATAATTTTTTGTAATAGAATCTAAATAATTATATTGAGATGGTTTATCTTCTTTATCATGATATTTTTTCATTTCTTTCAGTTCGTTTGATACAGAATATAAATTCTTACTTATACTTGGATTTTTATAATAGTTTGTTTTATTTTGGTATAAATAACCTATTGAATATAATTCTGACTCGTTATTAGCTAGAGTAACCATTTCCATACCATAATACAATCCATTAATTGACCCTATTTGAATGTTCATTGATGGAAATCCAGAAGCTGTTATTGTGTATGCTGCTGTTTTAGTTGATGTAGTTCTTGCAGCTGTTGCGGTTGATAGTTTACTTCTAATTGTAGGATATATTACTATATCAACATTATATTTATTAAATTTGTTTTTAACATTTGTCTTAAAGTTATCCATATCTTTTTTAGTATTTGTATATAAACTAGATTTAGTATAATCAGTATTACACCAATTCATATCGACCCAGCTCATATCACTTACAAATTGCTTTGACTTTTTTAATTGTTCATAAGTTCTAATTGTTCCTGTTGTTCCTTTTAAATACTCATTAAAGTCATAACAGAATGATTGGTCATTAAATGAATAATAACCATTATAGAAATCACTTATATAAACAATTTCAGCACCAAGACTTTTTAAATTATTGATAGCTTTTTGCATTGATTGATATATGTCATAATCAATATTAGATGTAGCTATTCCTGTTTTTGCTGAATTCAAACTCATAAATTGAGTTGCAACACCAATTCTTACTCCTTTTAAGTCTTGTCTTTTTGTTAATGACTCTTCAAAGTTTGTCTCTTTTTCTGATAAGATATCCATTAATATAGCATTATCTTCAACATATCTAGTTATAGGACCAATTGTATCTCTTGTTTTGTCATATTTGATAACTCCATCACCAGATACACTTCCCCATGTAGGACGAAGACCAACTAAGTTGTTAGCAGCACTTGGAAGACGTACAGATCCACCAGTATCAGTTCCTAGTCCTGCAACTGCTAAATTTGCTGATACACCAACAGCTGTTCCGCCACTTGAACCATAACTAGAATATTTTAAGTTATAAGCGTTATAAACATGACCATAACTACTATAGGAGTTATATCCTGATATTGCGAATTCGCTCATATTAGATTTCCCTATAATTATCCCACCAGCATCTATTATATTTTGAACAGCTGGGGCATTTTGTTTTGGATAATTATCTTTTAAAGCTTTAGTTCCTGCAGTTGTTGGCATTCCTTTTACATCGATATTATCTTTAACTAATATTGGTAATCCAAACAACATACTACTTCTACCATTTTCTTTATATTCTTGATCTGCTTTTTTAGCCTCTTCAATTGCATTTTCATTAATATATAAAACAGCATTATATTGATCATTATATTCTTCTATTCTCTCTAAATAAATATTCATAATTTTTTCATATGTTAGATAACCATCATCTACAGCTTCTTGTATTTCATATATATTCATTTCGGTAATATCTACTGGAGCTTCTGTTTTAGTTGTTGCAACATTTGAGTTTAAAGCTCCTAAAAATGAAGTTAATACTAATGCTTCTTTCATTTTTATCATCTACTTTCATATAAATATTATCATTTTTACATAAAAAAAACAATAATACTTACTTATGGTAAGATTCATTATTGTTTATTTTAAATGCTCGATATATTTGTTCTAAAAGAATAACTCTAAATAATTGATGAGGAAATGTTAATTTTGAAAATGATAATTTAAAACTAGATAATTTTTTTATCTCATCACTCAATCCATAACTTCCACCAATGATAAAAGTAATATTACTATTTATATTAAATATATCATCTATTTTTTTAGCTAATTCTACAGAGGATAATTCTTTTCCCTCTATTTCCATTGTTATAATATAGTCTTTCGGATTGACTTGCTTCATTATTTTTTCACTTTCTTTTTTTACAGATGTCTTTATGTCAGATAAACCTTCATCTGGTACTTCAATTATTTCAATATCAGTATACTTCAATAATCTTTTTTTATACTCTTCTATTGCTTCGCGATAAAAGTTTTCTTTTATTTTTCCTACACAAATTATTTTTATCATATTTCCACCATCTCACAAGATACGTATTGATCAGTTAAAATAATTTTACTTTCTTCAAAATCTATATCTTTTAATTCTTCCTTTACTTCTTTTAGCGCTAGTTCTTTTTCATTATTATGTTCACTTATATGTGCTAAATAAACATACTTAGTCTTGGGTCCAACACATTTAGCAAGTAGAGTTCCAGCATATTTATTTGACATGTGTCCACTATCACCAATAATTCTTTGTTTTAACGTATATGGATATGGTCCTTCCATAAGCATTTTTTCATTATAATTTGTTTCAATTATATAAAAATCTTTATTAACTAGCTTAGGAATATATTTTTTATTAACATATCCTGTATCTGTTATATATACTAATTCTTTTTCATTATATGTAAGTAGTATTCCATGACAAGGAACATCGTGAGACATCTTTAATAGTTCTATTTTTATGTCATTTAATGTAAATGCCTTATCAATTAATTTTATATTACCTGGAGGAACTATTTTTATTATTTCTGGAAGTAATTCTTCAGTTATATAAACACTTGTATTACTATTTTTTACAAATACTTTTAAGCCTTTTATATGGTCACTATGGGTGTGAGTAATTATGATACCTGTTATATCTTTTGGAGATATATTTTCCTTTTCTAGTTCGGATATTATAAAACTAGAAGTAGGACCAGCATCAATTAATAAATTAGTGGATCCACAACTAATTAATGTACAGTTAGCTTTAGATCCACTTGATATTATTTTTATTCTCATTATTGGAATTTTAAGACTTTAGTACCTGGTAAACTACATGATTGTTCACTTCCACATCTAAACGGATATCCCTTCCATAAACCGAAGTGTAAATGAACTCCTGTTGCATATCCAGTTTCTCCCATATAACCAATTACTTGACCCATCTCAACTGTGTCACCTACTTTAGCAACACGAGAAGACATATGACCATACGTTGTATAATAACCATTATTATGGTTTATTATAATATAGTTACCATTATAAGAATCATATTTAGATTCTACAACAACACCATTATTAGCAGCGAATATTTTTGATTTATAACTTCCAGCAATATCAGTTCCACTATGGAATGATGATTTACCACCAAAGTTACGCCATCCCCATGGACTAGTAATACGATATGGTTTTTCTGTTGGCCAATGCCAAATACCACTAACACTTACACCTACTCCAGATACAACTTTTGTTCCCTTAATAATAATCTTATTTTGAGCTTCAACGATAGTTTCTGATGACTTAGTTTCAGTTTCGATAATATTACCATTTGATTTAGTAACAGTATAAGTAACTTTAGCTTGTCCATTTTTACCATTTTGTTTTACTTTTTCAGTTCCTTTAGGTAGATTTTTATCATATTCATATGTTACCCCATAATCTACTTTTTGATATTCAACAACATAATCTTCTTCTACTACTTGGAAAGCAGGATTAATTACCGCAATATTTACTTCTTGTCCAGTATAAAGTAAATTTTCAGCATTTGTTATATCAGGATTTGCTACTAAAAATTCATTAGTAGACATCTTATGATTAAATGCTATATCTTCAATTGTATCTCCACTTTTTACAGAATATTTTTTATCTTCTTCTAATGTTCCAAATAATAAATATCTACTTAAAGTATCTGAATCAACATAAATATCTTCTTCGACAGAGATATTAGTTTGTTTAACAGTTATGTCATTTTCAATATATATGTTTTCTATAATACTACCAATATCAGTTATTTCAGGTTGATTGTCTAATTTAAAAGCATTATATTTATCTTCTTCAATAAATGCATATATTGTATCTTCTACTGAATCCTTAAATATTTCTTCATCTAATACATATAATTTTATAGTTTTTGTTGTTTCTTTATATTCATCTGTGATTACTTCTACCCCTTTTATTTTTATTTCATATCCATTAATAGTAAATGGGGCGATGTCTTTTATTTTTTCATATATTTCTTGAACAGAACTAATGTCACTACTATATGTTGTTGCTTTTTCTATGTCTAAGTTGTTAGGCAAATATACTTTATCAACCCCATATTTTTCTTTAATTTCATTTTGTTGTTCATCAATGTATGTTTCTAGTTTTTCTTTTGATTCAATCAAACCAATTGTTTTACCATCTAAGTATACTTTATATACTGTCTCAGGGGATTTAGCTTTAGTATATCCCACAAAGAATACAGAAGCACTTAATAGTAAAGCAAATATAACAAATATAATCGATTTTTTATTCATTTTATTCACCTTTCATATCACTATTTTGATAACTTAAGAATGTTGATGTATCCCTTTTAAATAATAATTCAATAGTCTTTGTAGGACCATTACGATGCTTAGCAACAATAAATTCACTTATACTTGTATTACTATCAGTAACTTTATCTTTATTGTAATAATCATCACGATATAAGAATGCAACAATATCGGCATCTTGTTCAATCGAACCTGATTCCCTTAAGTCACTAATAATTGGACGTTTATTTTCACGAGAATCAACAGCACGGGATAATTGTGCTAACGCTATTACTGGAATATTTAATTCCAAAGCCATTGTTTTTAAAGATCTTGATATATCTGATACTTCTTGTTGTCTATTAGTCCCATAGTTAGTAGAAGAAGTAATTAATTGTAGGTAGTCAATTACAACTAATCCTAAACCTTCATCACTACTAGCTAAGCGTCGACATTTACTTCTAATTTCGCCAATTGTTAAACCAGGAGTATCATCCATATATAGTTTAGCATCTGATAATTGACTAATTGCTTCATTAATTCTTTTCCAATCATCATTCAAAAGTTTCCCTGTTGCTATTTTATTACCTTCTACTTGTCCTAGTGAAGAAAGCATTCTGTTAGCTAGTTGTTCAGCACCCATTTCCAAGTTGAATAATGCTACTGGTTTATCATTGTTTAAAGCAACATTTGTTGCTAAGTTTAAAGCAAACGCTGTTTTCCCCATGGCAGGACGAGCAGCAATAATAATCATTTGACCACCATGTAATCCTGTTGTTAATTTATCAATATCATACCAACCAGTTGCTACTCCAGTTACATCACTTTTAGATTGAGATAATATTTCTAGATTTTTTTGAGTTTGAACTAATACATCCTTAATAGTTCTAAATTCTGATGATCTTCTATTTTTTACAACACTTAGTATCTTTCTTTCAGCATCATCAATAGTTTCATTAACACTTTTTTCTGGATTATAAGCTGTAGTTGCTATATTAGTTGAAACTTCTATCAATTTTCTAAGTAATGCAGATTCTTCAACTGATTTAACATATTGATCGATATTAGCAGAAGTTGCTACACTATCAAGTATTTCAGTTAAATATTCAACGCCACCTACTTCATTTAAAATATTTCTATTTTTTAATTCGGTTGTTACTGTCGTTAAATCAATAGGAACCTTTTTTTCAGCCATATCTTTAATAGTTCCAAATATTTTAGCATTATTATTAAAATAGAATGCTTCTGGATTTAATACTTCACAAGCTTTTTGTAAGGCATTTTTTTCAAGAAACATTGAACCAATTACGGCTTGTTCTGCTTCTATATTATTTGGAATTTCTTTTATTGCCATATTATCACTTCCTATTTTTCTAATTGTACTTTTACTTTTACAGATACCTCTTTATATAGATTTATTTTTACATCATGGAAACCTAATGCAGAAATAGCATGGTCTAGTTCAATTTGTTTTTTATCTATTTTGAATCCTTTTTTATCTAACTCATCTTTTATTTGTTTTGGACTAACACTACCAAATACTTTATCACCAGCACCAGTTTTTACTTTAAATGTTACTGTGACATCTTTTAATTTTTCTTTTAAAGCCAAGGCTTTTTCTCGCATTTCTTGATCTAAGTCTGCTTCTTGTTTCTTTTCTCTTTTGTATTTACCCAAACTTTGTTCTGTTAGTTTTTCAGCAAATCCTTTTGCTATTAAAAAGTTTTGGGCATAACCATCTTTTACTTCTTTAATGTCACCTTTTTTACCTTGACCTCTAACATCTTTTAAAAATATAACTTTCATAATATCCCTCCCTTATAGATTTCTTATTAATTTTGAAAGTTCTTCTATTACATTATTTATGTTGTCATCTTCAATTCTAGCGGCTGCTTCTGTTTCACTTCCACCACCATTAAATTGCTCTAATACTTTACCAACATTTATACTGCCATTTGATCTACCGCTTATTCCAACAACATTTTTATCGATTTTAGCAATTACAAATGATGCTTTTATCTTGTTAAAAGTTAATAAACTATCAGCCGTTTTAGCTATTTCTTCTTTTTGATATTCACTACGTTGTGTTCCTTTTGCTATTGCTATATCATTTATTACTTTAACTGTTGAAATTATTTTTTGTCTTCTTTTATAATCTTTAATATCTTGTTTTAACCACTCATTAATATCACACATTTTAGCACCATTATCCATTAAACGATAACTATAATAAAATGTTTTTGCTGTTGAATGAGACTTAAAATAGTTTGTGTCTAATATTATACCACCTAATAATAAAGTTGATATATAACTATTTAATTCTATATTATTATTTTCAATTAATTCTATAATCATTTCGCAAGTACTTGATGCACTACTATCAATAATACTTAGAGAAGATTGTATACTTTCGATTGATTTATCATGATGATCAATATTTATAATTTTATCAAATTGTTTAATTATATCAGAATTTTGTGTTAGCTTTGCTTTATTTGTATCTAATATAATTAAAATACTTTTAGAATCTTTTTTATTAATTACTTTACTACTTTTAATTAATTTTATTTTTTTATCTAAGTTTTGTAATACTTTTTTTACACCTGGTTCTTTTCTTTTATCATCAATAATAATATAAGCTTTTTTCTTATATTTTTTTAAAAAGTAATCTATTCCAATACAACTATTAATCGCATCTAAATCTAAATCTTTATGTGCCATTAAGAAAATAGTTGATGCTTCTGTAATCATATTTACTAACTCTTGTGAATTTTCATTTATATTCATGTAGTTCCTCCTTAAAAATACCCGATTTTATTATACTATAAAATAGTATAGATGTCATTGATGTCAAAAAAAAAACTTATTTTTTATAAGTTTTTTTTATATTAATTATATATTTTTGAAGTAATATTCCTATTATTATACATATATATGAATAATAAGTTAAAACTCCATCATTTATTTTTTTAATAATTATAAAATACATTAATACTAAATCTAATACAAATAATAAATTTATTATTATTTTTTTTAAGATATTTTTATTAGATAATATATTTCTATTTATATAAAAAAGTAAATAAGTAAAGAATCCATATAGTATAGATATAAATATTGTTAATAATTGTTCTTTTAAGTTCATTACTTAAATAACCTATTGATTAATCCAGAATCTTTTTCTTTGGTTTTAGGATTTTCAATATATGCTAAACTATTTATTTGTCCTTTTATAGATACTGTTTGTTGCATTGTATCTAGTTTAAGTAATTCTAATTCATTTCCTTTTATAATTAAATATCCCATTACTGTATCCATTAAAAATTCTTCACTATCAAAATTATCTATTTTTTTTACCCCTGTTATTAACATATTTTTTCTTTCTATTAAGTTTATAGCATGATTATAATTATCTATATTATTATCCATATGTATTTCCTCCTAGATAATTATATGTATTGTATATGTTTTTATAACTAAAAAAAAGACCATTTGGTCTTTTCTTATTCTTCTACTTCGTCAGTTGGTTCTTCAGCATTTTCGTAAGCTTCAAAAATAGCTTCTTCGAACATTGTACGTACTTCTGGATTAATTGGATGAGCTATATCGCGATATCCACCAGTAGCTGTCTTTCTACTTGGCATAGCAATAAATAATCCATTATCTCCTTCAATAATTCTAATATCGTGTACTGCAAAACTATCATCAATTAAAACTGATGCGATTCCCTTCATACGAGAACTTTCCTTATTAATTTTGCGAACATTTACAGATGTAATCTTCATTCTGTGATCCTCCCTCTTAAAGTATCTTTACTTTATACCTTAATTTTATTATTTTGAATTATAAAAGTCAATATATTTTACATTAGTCATTTTTTTTAGTTAATTTATGAAATACAAAAGCTAATCCTATTAATATAACAATTAAAACTAATCCAATTATATGTGTTGTAGTTACTATTTGTTTTTCTTCTATTTTATTTTCTTTTGATATAGAGAAAGATATTTTATTATCTTCTGTTTTTATATCCCAAACATGTTTTTCGTCTTTTACATTTGATGAGTTTGAATTAATTGTTTTTGAATCAGACTTAACTATTAACTGCATTTTTTCGTCGTTACCACATGTAAATTTACCACTAATGTTGTAATGATAAAAATTATCATCTTCTGATACAAAATAGAAATCAAAACATTCATTTAAATAGTGATTATCTATAAAATTTTCATAATCAAAATCATATTTATATGAATATTTATATTTATCCCCATTTTTTTCATATTTATTACCTTCATAATATTCATATTTATCATCTTTCTTTAAAGCAATGATTGAAGTTTCATTATATTTGCTAATAATAAATTCCTCTGTTGTATCTTCTGTCTTTAAACTCTCCTCAGTATGGACCATATTACTATTTATATAGTCTTTAAATTCCTCCTGATGAAATTCAATATCAATATTAGATTTAATGTCTTTTTCTCCAAAATCATATGTAACACTACTACTACAACCAGTAATAATGAATAGTAGTAAAAATAACGTTATTATTTTCTTCATAATTATCACCCTTAATTACATTTTACCGTTTGTTTATTACTAGTTAAGCATGCACCATCTCTTAATTCATAATGCATTGGGTCAAATGAACCAGGTCCCCAGTTTCCTCCCCAACACCAACCATTTCCTTTAAAATATTTTTCGAAAATGATGTAATTTATATTATATTCACAATTTTCTTGACCATTACACACTTCACAAATAAACTTTTTATATTGATTCCACGTCCATGTTCCTTGACCATCATATGGAGTATATGTTTTTCCATTTTTTTGATAAGACCATTTATTGAATAAGTCTACCGCTAAACCACGACCATGATATCCAGCTTTATTTACATAAAATCCTGCTGTTTCGAATCTTGGCATTAAATCACTATTATTTTTAACATATAAACTTATATTATATAAAATGTTATGCATTTGAGTTTGAATTTGTTTATTTACACCAACTACGCTAAATGTTGTTTTATGATCTGAATAATATAAAGGAATGGCTAAATCATCAACTTTTATATACACAATTTCATTTGTTGTTATAGGACCACTTTTATTTCCTGTATCTGGATCCCCAATTGCTGCTTTAGCTGCAGCTGCCTGTTCTTTTCTTTTTTCTTCTGCTGTTTTTTCATTTTCTTGACGGACTTTTTCACGTTCTTTTTCAAGTTTTTCTCGTTCTATTTTAGCATTATTTTTTTCTTTTTCTCTTTGTTGTTTAGCAAATTCGCGATCTGCTTTTTCAACTGATGAAAGATATTCGATGTGATCAGCTGTTGCATTATTATAACAATTAACAATTGACGCATTACTTACTTCCATAAGAGAAAATAAGATGTTAACAAAAGTTGGTACAAAATATACAAGTACAGCACCTATTATTTTAGTTACTACGCCTTTAATATTTTTATTAATATTTTCTTCTTTACCTAAAACAATTTTTCCTATTTCAATACTAAGCATTAATATCAATATAGCTGGAACAATTATTGACGTTATAAGACTTAAACCTGTTTTTAATAAATATATTACACTTAATGAATTTGAACTATCACAAACTCCTAAAAAATTAATTATCATACAATCACTCTCTTTTATTATATTTTAGCATAAAAAAAAGTGATTTAATATTATTTTGTAATTTCTATATTGTTAATTAAAACATCAGAGTAGCTAAAACTCTTTTTTATCTTTAGATTATCTATTTCTATTATAAATATATAATTATATGTTTCTGTAATAATACCATCAAATTCTTCTATTTGATTTCTTGAACCATTTACTTTAAAATGAATTTTTTTATTTTTTAAAAGTTCTATTTGTTCTTTTATTTTCTTTATATTCATCGTGGATACCCCTTATACATAGTTCCGTTTGTAATAATTCCACCTACTCCTTCTTCTTTATATTTTGTTCTATCTATTATAGATAATAAATCTATCGGAATATTTCTATCAGATAAGGCTATGGATGAAGCAATTATAGCGGGATCTAATGCATGGATATTTACTCTCTTTGGAGAACTAGCAAAATTAGCTCCTGCTTTTATTAATTCTTCATAGTTTGATTGACAAGCACCAGCTATTATGATTAATCTTTCTTGATTGTCTTCATAATTTCTAGCAACTTCTATAGCTTTTATAAAATTATCACTATTTTTATACGTTATTTTATCTTTACGATGATACATAGCGTCATGTCCTGTAATAACTAAAATATTAGGTTTAAATCGAGATAAGTATTTTTCTAATTCAAAAGAAATATCTTTTTCATCTATTTTTAAACCATATGCCATTATATTTAATTTTTTATAAAATTTTATACATCTTTCTAAATATTCATTATCTCCATCTATATGTAATATTTTTCCTGGCAAATAAAAATACTCACTTCTATCTAGTGATATTAATTCTTTCATTCTATTTATATTTTCTTCATCATTATCTAAATTTTCATTAGGAGTTAATACTAAGTCATTTATATGACTATCAGCATATAGTCTTATATCTTTACCTTTTAAATAAGCCGTTTTATCTTCTATTTTTATTATTTCAAAGATAACATCATTATTATGAGACTTTCTTGTAACTAAATCACCAATATTAAAAAGCATATAATCATCTCCAAGACATTATATGCTTTTATTTTTTTTATATTAATAATCTTTTCTATATGTTATTAGCTATATCAACAAATATTTCTAAATCTAAAGTTTCTGCTCTTGCTGTTAAATCTTTGTTATATTTTTTTAAGATTTCTTCTACTTTTACTAAGTCATATTCTTTTAAGTTATTTCTTAAATTTTTTCTTTTAAATCTAAAACTATCTTTTATAAGTTTAAATAATACTTTTTCATCTTGGACTTGTGGTCTATCTGTTCTTTTTTCAAGAGAAAGAATTACACTATCAACATTAGGTCTTGGAGTAAAACAATTTTTACTTACAATAAATAATTCTTTTATATTGTAATAATAATTTAAGAAAACACTAATTGAACCATAGTCTTTATTACCCGGTTTAGCACTAAAACGATCTCCTACTTCTTTTTGAACCATAATTACTACTTTTTCAACATCAACACCACTATTTATTATTTTTTCAACAATTGGTGTTGTTATGTAATATGGAATATTAGCTACAACAAAGATATGGCTATATTTATATTCTTTTATATCTTCTTTTATGTTTCTATTTAAGAAATCTTCCCAAATAAATGTAACATTTGTATCTTTAAATTTATCAATTAATATATTTTGTAAATCTAAATCTATTTCATATGCTAGAACGTTTTTAGCTACTTCTTTTAATTTATTAGTTAATGCTCCTGCACCAGGACCTATTTCTATTACCAAAGTATCATCTGGTATTTCTGATTCTTTAATTATCTTGTTTAAAATATTTTCATCATTAAGAAAGTTTTGTCCAAATTTCTTTTTAAAATTATGTTGATAATCCATAATATCACCTACTTATATATTTATATTAAATAATTCTTTTATATTATTTGTAGTTATTTTTCCTACTTCTTCTTTTGTTATTCCTTTTATTTCTGCTATTTTTTGGGCAATTATTGGAATATATTCAGGAGAATTTTGTTTACCACGATATGGCGTTGGAGCTAGATATGGAGAATCTGTTTCTAGAGTTATATTTTTTAAATCTATTTCTTTTACTACTTCCACTAGATTAGTATTTTTAAAAGTAACTACTCCACCTATACCTATCTTATACCCTAATTTTATATATTCTTTAGCCATTTCAAGAGAACCGCTATAACAGTGAATTATTCCTATTAAGTCATATTCTTTTAAGATATCATATGTTTCCTGTGTTGCTTCTCTTGAATGAATTACTACTGGTAAATTTAATCTTGTTGCGATACTAAGTTGCTTTCTAAATAAATCTCGTTGTTGTTCTTTATTATCTTTAACCCAGTAATAATCAAGTCCAATTTCTCCTACTGCGATAATTTTATTATTTTCTTTTATTAGATTTTCTAACCATATTAAATCTTCAGCTGTTGTAATATTTGCCTCACTTGGATGAAAACCTATAGTCATATAGATATTTTCATATTTATTTATTATATCTAATCCTTCAATTATTCCATTTTTATCACAACCACTAATAATTAGTTTATTTACATTATTATCTTTAGCTTTATTAACTATTTCATCTATAGAATCATAATATTCTTTAGACAAATGACAATGAGAATCTATATACATAATAAAACCTCCATGGTTATTATATCATAGAGGTTTAATTTTATTAATTATTTTCGATTTCAGCTAATTTCTTTTCTTTATCAATTCTTTGGAATAATGGTACCGGTGTTCCTACTGTATATGAATTATTTTCATCATAATTAGTAGTATCATTAGTTGTATTTAATTGAGTAAAGATATTATCTGATGTTTCAGGTAAGTATGGTTTTAAGTATATAGCTGCGACTCTTATAGATTCTAACAAGTTAAATAAAACTGTTTCTAATCTATCTTTTTTGTCTTCTTCTTTAGCTAAAGACCATGGTGTTGTTTCATCAATGTATTTATTACTTCTTCTTAATAAATCAAAAATTACATCTAAAGCTGCACCTATTTCTAGTTTATCCATTTTTGCTTCTACATTTTTATCTAAATCATTTATTTGATTAATTAATTCATTGTCTAATTCTTCAGTAACTTTTTTATTAGTAACAGTTCCTTCGAAGTATTTATTTGCCATTGAAATAGTTCTATTTACTAAGTTACCTAAGATATTAGCTAAGTCACTATTAATTCTTTCAATCATTAATTCATAAGTAAGCGTTCCATCGTTGGCAAATGGAATTTCATGAAGTACATAGTATCTTACTGCATCTACTCCAAAAAGATCTGCTAAGTCATCTGCATAAATAATATTACCTTTTGACTTACTCATCTTATCGTTACCACATAATAACCAAGGATGTCCAAATACTTGTTTTGGTAGTGGTAAATCTAAAGCCATTAAGAATATTGGCCAGTAAATAGTATGGAATCTAATGATATCTTTTCCTATTAAGTGTAAGTCTGCTGGCCATAATTTATTGAATTCAGCAGTTTGACTATCTACGTCATATCCTATATTAGTAATATAGTTTGTTAAAGCATCTAACCATACATAAACTACGTGTTTAGGATCAAAATCTACTGGTACTCCCCAGTTAAATGATGTACGTGAAACACATAAATCTTGTAATCCTGGTTTTAAGAAGTTATTGATCATTTCATTTTTTCTTGATTCTGGTTGGATAAACTCTGGATGTTCTTCAATATATTTAATTAATTGATCTTGGTACTTAGATAATTTAAAGAAGTAAGCTTCTTCACTTTTCTTTGCTACTTCTCTACCACAATCAGGACATTTTCCATCTACTAATTGACTTTCTGTGAAGAAAGATTCACAAGGAGTACAATATAAACCTTCATATTTACCTAGATAAATATCTCCTTGATCAAATAGTTTCTTAAATATATTTTGTACTACTCTTTCATGATTAGGATCTGTAGTTCTTACAAATCTATCATATGTTGTATTCATACAATCCCAAATTCTTTTTATTTCATCAGCAACATCATCAACAAATTCTTGTGGTGTTACTCCTTTATCTTCAGCCTTTAATTGGATTTTTTCGCCATGTTCATCTGTTCCTGTTTGGAAGTAAACATCAAATCCTTTAAATCTTTTGTATCTTGCGATAGCATCAGCTAAGATTATTTCATAAGTATTACCGATATGAGGTTTACCTGATGTATAAGCTATAGCTGTTGATATATAATATTTTTCTTTCATTTTATTCACCATTAGTGGAACCAAATCCACCCTTTCTTTTTCCTTCTATTTTATCTTCATCATCTACTGTTAAAAATTTTGTAAATATTCCTTGAGCATATGCTTCTCCTTGCTTCACATGATAATCATTATCACCATGATTTTGAAGCGCTACCCACATATGTCCTTCATTATTTTCATTATTATAATAATCTGTTTCAATTATTCCAACTTGGTTGCACATTCGTACGTTGTACTTAAATCCCATACTGCTTCTAACTACTATCATTAACATTTCATCTTCATTACACATCATCTTGTATCCAGTAGGAATTTTTTTAACTTCTCCTGGTTTGATAGTAAATTCTTCAATAGCAAAGAAATCATATCCAGCACTACACTTTGTACCTCTTTTAGGTAAATTGTATGCATCATATAATTTTTTATCATCTTTAATATCTTTTTTGAATTGTTCAAAGCTGATTTTTTCAAAGAAACGACTCATGTTAACCACCTCTTTCTAAAATAAAAAAACACGAAAACTCATCATAAGGACGAGTTACCGTGTTACCACCTTAATTTATAGAAATAATTCTATACTCTCAAAGATTTAACGCATCTATACGTATTAGTCTAATTATTCAACTAATAAACTCAGGAGCCATTCTCAATATTTATCTTATGCTTGCTTTCACCTAATCAAGCTCTCTAATAATAAGAATCAATATATCTCTTTCCTTCTTCGTTTTTCAACTTAGGCATATTATAGCACTATTTTTTTTAATCTTCAATATCTTTAATTAAAATTAATTTAGCAATACTAATTATCTTTTTGTCTAAGTCATCTATTTCTCTTTTATAAGAATATCCAATTATTGACCCTATTATTTCTCCATACAATATAATTGGTACTATTATCATATTTATTAATTTATCTGTATTTAATAATAAATCTTTTGTTTGATTTATTATTTCACATTTACCGTATTTTATTTTTTCTATTATAGTTTTATCTAAAATAATCTTATTTTCTATTTCATTATCTAAATCTGTAATAATAACATTTATATCTAATTCTTTTTGAATTATTTTTTTAAATTTTATTAATTTTTCTATATTATTATCTATTTCTGAATATTTTTCTATTTTTATATATTCTTCTGATAGAGATAATTTTAGTTTACTATCATCATTTATTTGTAGTTTTTTTCGATAGTCTTTAGGAATTACTATTCTTCCTAATCCATCAAGTTTTCTTATAAATTCATTCAAAATATCAACTCTTTTCGATATTATTATGAACTAAATACATATTTTGATACAAAAAAGACTTAAATCTATGATGTTGTCTTTTCATTCATAGACTTAAATCTTTCAAATGCTTCTTTTGATAAATTTTTTAGAGTTGAATTTCTTAAAATAGATTCACTTACCATTTTTTCAATTAAACCATTACAATATGACTTATTAATATATTCTAATAATTTTTCTTTTGAATATTGATCTGGTAACTTGTAAGCACCTATAACTTTTTCAGAGAATTTAGTACATATTTCTTCTCGAGCTGAGACATCTACATTTTCTTTAAAAGTTTCAGTTAAGTTATCAATATGATTATGATAATCATTTAAATATGTATCTTCTATTTTAGTAGCATCTATTTCTTGATTAAAGAACTTAGATATATTTTCCTTTCTTTCTTCAATATTTTTTAAAAATATTGATTTTAAAATTTTTGATTCTTCTTCTATTATTTTTTTTACTTTTTCATCTTTATATTTTATTTTTAAATCATCATAAAGTTCTGTTATATATTTATTTAAGCCAATTGCTTTTAAATCAATAAAATTACTTATAGTATGATTTAAAGAATCTGCGTTATTATTTATATCTAAATCTAATTTATTTTTTAATATTTCATAATTCTTTTTAAAAAACATTTCATTTATATTCATCATATGTTTTCCACCTTATCTATATAAAAATATTAACAAATATATGTTTGATAGTCAAGTTATGCATTTTCTTTTAATTTTATTTTATTCATTAAAGATAATAAGTAGAATAAGTAATGTTTTTCTAATTTTATAGTGTCTAATACAACTATTAAATTTTTATTTTTAAATTGAAATCTAAACATTCTAGATATATTACAAGCGTCTAAGAATAATTGTTCACCATCTATTTTCTCAGACATTTCTTGACTAAATATTAACGAAACAGAATTTCTTGTTTGTGAAACTTGAATTATATCTAATTTCTTTGCTAATTTTTCAAACCACTCTTCATGCATATATAAAATCATGTCTTCGTCTAGTTTACCAAAGCGATCTTCAAGTTCTGTTTTTATTTCAATTAATTTAGTATATGAATCTATTTCATTTATTTTTCTATGAATTTCTATTTTAAGATTTTGATCTTCAATATATTCATCTTTTATATGAGTAGATACTTGAATAAATGGTTTTTCTTCTTTTGTTGGAGATTCTTCTTCAACTACTTCTCCTTTAAGTCTTTTTACTTCTTCATCAAGGATTTTTAAATATAAATCAATTCCAACACTATCTATAAATCCAGCTTGTTCACTACCTAAAATATCTCCTGCTCCTCTTATAGATAAATCTCGAGTTGCAATTGCAAATCCACTACCTAATTCAGTAAATTCTTTTATAACATTTAATCTTTTTATTGCAGTTTCATTTAACTGTTTTTGTTTATCATACATTAAATAAGCATAGGCAATCTTATCACTTCTACCAACTCTTCCTCTTATTTGATATAGTTGACTTAATCCAAAGTGATCAGCTTGAAGAATAATTAATGTATTAGCATTAGGTATATCAATTCCAGTTTCTATTATAGTTGTACAAAGCATAATATCATATTCATGATTAATAAAAGCTTCCATTCTTTCTTCTAATTCTGATTTGGCTAGTTGACCATGAGTTACAACTATTCTTGCCTCTGGAATTAGTTTTTGAAGTTCGTACATTTTTCTTTCTATCTTTTCAACACTATTATAAAGAATAAAGGTTTGTCCATTTCTAGACATTTCTTTATAAACAGCATCTTTTATAAGTTGATTATTTTCTTCAATTACATAAGTTTGAACTGGATATCTATTAGTTGGTGGTGTTTCAATCAAAGAAAGGTTCCTAATACCGACTAATGACATTTGAAGCGTTCTTGGAATTGGAGTAGCTGTTAGAGTTAAAACATCAACATTTTCTTTATACTCTTTAATTTTTTCCTTATGAGTTACTCCAAAACGTTGTTCTTCATCAACAATAAGTAATCCTAAATCTTTTGGTTTTATATCACTACTTAATAAGCGATGAGTACCAAATAATATATCAATCGATCCATCTTTTAATTCATTTATAATTCTTTTAGTTTCTTTTGGAGTAGTAAAACGATTTAAAACTTCTATTTTTACTGGAAAATTTTTAAATCTTTCAATTGCATTGTCATATTGTTGCATCGATAAAATTGTTGTTGGACATAGATACAACACTTGTTTTGAATCTAAGGCAGCTTTCATCATAGCACGAAATGCTACTTCAGTTTTACCAAATCCTACATCCCCACATAGCAAGCGATCCATAGGAGTAATAGATTCCATATCTTGTTTTATTTGATTTACAGCTAACAATTGATCTGGAGTTTCATCATGATCAAATTCTTTTTCAAATAAAATTTGCAATTCGTTATCTGGACTAAATTTATATCCTTGTTTTAATTCACGCATTGCATATATTTTTATTAAATTACCGGCTATATCTTTTACTTTATTTTTTATACGAAGTTTTGTTTTTTGCCATTCAGTACCACCAAGTTTATTAACTTTAGGAGCTATACCTTCTTTACCAGTAAATTTACTAATTAAGTCTATTTTTTCAACAGGAATATATAATTTATCTTTTCCACTATATATAATCTCTAAATAATCTTTCAACAGTCCGTTTTGGGTTAATGATTTTAAACCATTATATACACCTATTCCATGAACATCATGAACGACATAATCACCTATTTCAATATTACTTAGACTTCTAATCTTAGTTGAATACTTTAAACTTGTTTTATATTTTTTCTTATTCTGAGTAGATTTAAATAATTCATTTTCAGTTAATATTATATAATTATTATATTCAAATCCTTCTGATATGTTTTTTTCTATTATATTAATACTATTATCAATTATTTTTTCATCATTTGTAATTATATATGGACATTCTAAATAGTTAGGAAATGTTTTTAATTGGTGTTTTCTCAAACAGATAATAATTGTCTTATTAATATATAAACTCTTTTTTAAATATTCATTTATTGCTTCTACATTTTCATTGAATTTTCTTATTTGATGGACATCGTATTTAAAAGTATTTTTTTTAGGAATAATACTATCAATGTTATTTAAAGTATTATAATGTATAACATCGTCATATAAAATTTCATCAAAATCAAACATGTAGTTATATTCATAATTAAGATCTTTATTTTGTTTATATTCAAATATTTGGGTCCTTAATGTATCTACATTTGTTTGAATCTGAGAATAATCTTTAAATACAATAAGAGGATCATTCATATACTGCAATATGTTATTAATTTTTTCATTATATAAAGGAAGATTCTTTTGTTTTTCTTCATTTATATCAATAATTTTATCAGTTAAAAATTCAGTATATGGATTAATCACTATTTCATTTATTTCTCGAATAGTTTTTTGAGTATTTTCATCGAAATACCTAATAGAATCAATTGTATCCCCAAAATACTCGATTCTAATAGGATATTCTTCACCTAAAGGAAAAACATCTATTACAAATCCACGAATTCCTAATTCACCAGTTTTATTAACTATTGTTTCTCTTTTATATCCTAAACTAATTAAATTTTCAATTAAGTTTTCTCTTTCAAAATCATCATCTTTTTTTAAATAAATTTTTTTATTTTTAAATAATTCTTTTGTTGGTAAATATCTAAGCAATCCATTCAAATGAGTTACAACAATGTGTTTTTCATCATTTAATAATTGATTTAAAGTATCTAATCTTGTGATTTTTAAATCAGGACTTATTGCGATTGATTCACTTGTTAAAAAATCATCCATTGGAAATAATAAACTTTTATCATTATAATTATTCAATGAATTAATAAGTTTGTTTGCTTCATATAGCGTTGATGTTACAACTAAAATATCACGATTTTCTTCTTTAAATATTTTTGATAAATAGACACAAAAAAACTCATCTGTCATTCCTGTTAGGCAGATGTTTTTTTCTTTCCTTATGTCAACTAAATTATCAAAAAAATTATTCATATTTTCCTCTATTTATGATTATATTTTGCCATTAATTTATCAAAATCATTATTGTAGAAATCATCAATTATGTTTATTACTATTTTCTTTAATTCTTCAATTTTTTCTTTATCTTCTTTTGATATGGAACCAAGAACATAATCTTTAGTATCTATATTTTTATCGTGAGATATACCAATTTTTAGTCTTTTATAGTTTTGAGTGTTTAAATGATGTTCAATATTTTTTAAGCCATTATGACCTCCACTAGAACCTGTTGGTCTTAGTTTAATTTTACCAATAGGCATATCTAAGTCATCACTTATTACTAATATATCATTTATATCTATTTTAAAAAAATCAACAAAAGCACGTACTGATTCACCAGATAAGTTCATATATGTTTGAGGCTTTAATAAAATTGTTTTTTCCCCATGATTTATAAAATCAATATATAAACCATTAAATTTCTTTTTTGAAATTTCAAAACCTTTTTCTTTTGCATATTCATCTAAAAAAATAAATCCCATATTATGTCTGGTATTTTCATATTCTTTACCTGGATTACCTAATCCAATTATTAATTTCATTCAATCACTTCCCAGTATGATATATTTTGTATATTTCTGATTTAGTAGTATTTCTGTCTTTCGCTACTTTCTTTAAAGCTTCTTTTTCAGATAATCCTTCTTCAATGTACATATTAACATGTTCTTCAATTGAAATGTCATCAAATGATACTTCAGCACAATTTCCTTCTACTACTACTACAAATTCTCCTCTTATTTCTTCTTTTTTCAATTCTTCTATTACTTCTGATACAGTACCTCGATATATTTCTTCATATAATTTCGAAATTTCACGTGAAACAGAAATTTTTCTTTCTCCACATACATTTCTTAATGATTCTAACATTTCTATTATTCTATGAGGAGCTTCGTAATAAATAATTGTTACAGGATATTTTTTTAAGTTTTCCAATTCTTTTTCTCTTTTAGATTTTTTTGCATTTAAAAAACCATAAAACATAAAAGGCGCAGGATTTACACCTGATGCAATTAATGCTGGAATTAAAGCATTTGCACCGGGTAATGGTATTACATTATATCCTTTTTTTATTACTTCTTCAACTACTTTATAACCAGGATCACTTATTATGGGAGTTCCTCGATCAGTAACAATTCCAATATTTTTTCCTTCTTCAAGATATTTAATTGCTAAATTTTTAGTGCTTTCTTCATTATGATCATTAGAACTTATTAATTTTTTAGTTATTTCTAATCTATTTAATAATTGTTTTGTTATTCTTGTATCTTCACAAAATAATACATCAACTTTTTTTAAAGTATCTATTGTTCTTAGAGTTATATCATCAAAATTACCTATAGGTGTAGGTATTAAATAAACAGAATTACTGTCATCATAACTTTTTTGACTCATAATTACCTCCTAAAAAATAATTTATTAATGCTTTCTAAATATTCACCTTTTTCATTATGGACAATTAAAGGTTCTTTTATAATCAAACCAGGATTCCCATTTTTCTTTCCTTCAATTAAAACCATATTAGAATTTGTATTTTCTTTAGGATATATTAATTGAATTTTTTTAGGCTCAATATTATTTTTTCGCATTTCTTCTATTATTTCAATTAATCTATCAGTTCGATGAACCATTGCAAAAACACCATTATTTTTTAAATATTTCTTTGCTATTTGTATTAATTCTTTTAAATTAATCTTTTCTTCATGTCTTGCAATCGTTTTATGTTCATCTTCATTTTTCTTTGACAATTCTTCTAATTTAAAATATGGCGGATTAGATACTATAACGTCAAAAAAATTAGCTTCAAAATATTGATCTAATTTTTTCATATCATCATTAATTAATTTTATTCTTGAATTTAGATTATTAATTTTAACTGATTCTTCAGCCATTTCAAAAACATCTTTTTGAATTTCAATCCCATAAATAACGGCTTTTTCTGTCAAAGTAGATAAAATCATAGGGATTGGGGCATTACCAGTACCTAAATCTAATATATTTTTTACATCTTTATTTAAGGTAACAAAGTTAGGTAATAAAACAGAATCTAAGGAGAAACTAAACCATTCTGGATTTTGAACAATTTTTAAATTATCATATCCTAATAAATCATTTATTACTTTCATCTAATTTTATTTCCTCTAATATTTTTCCTTGTTTTTCAACTGTATATGTTCCTTTTAATAAATTGTGACTTACTACTTTACCTTGAACTTCATCTGTTTTTATTATTGTACCAATTGGTGGATAATCTTTTTTCATTTCTTTATATTGTTGGTCTTCGTAATTCAAACAACATAATAATCGTCCACAAATACCATTTATTTTAGTAGGATTTAACGCTATGTATTGATTTTTAGCCATATTAATAGAAACACTATTAAAATCTGTTAAAAAAGTACTACAACACAAAAATCTACCACAAGGACCAATTCCACCAATTTCTTTAGCTTTATCTCTTACTCCAATTTGTCTTAATTCTATTCTAGTTTTATAGATAGCAGCTAATTTTTTTGCCAATTCTCTAAAATCTATTCGTTCATCAGCTAAAAAATTAAATATTAATTGTTTTTTATCAAAAGTAAAGCTAGCATCAATAAAATTCATCACTAAACCAAGTTTTTCAGCAATGTTTTTTGCATCTTGTAAGGCTTTTTTACCTTTTTCTTCATTATCTTTTTCTTGTTTTAAATCATTTTTATTTGCTATTCTTAAAACATTTTTTAAAGGTAATACTAGCTTTTCTTCAGGCATTTGAATAGGATCTCCTACTACAATACCAAATTGCAATCCTTTTTCTGTTTCAACAATAACTTTATCTTTATCCTTTATTTTTATATTATTTGTGGAAAAATAATAAACTCTATGTGAATTAATAAATTTTATTCCTACTACTTCATGCATTTTTTTCACCACCATATACATCAATGATTATTTTATCTAATATTGTTTTTATATTTACATTGTATCTTAAATATTCAGAATTTTTATGTAATGCATTAATTTTTTTTATTAAAAGTGTATCATTACTGTCAAATTTTATATTTTTAATACTTTCTATATCATAATAATTATACTTATCTTCAATCTGATTATTAATATGCATAACATCATTATATATTTTTTGCATTTTTTCAAATAGTTCAATGTATTCTTTTTTTTCTATTTCTTTTTTTACTACTAATAATTCATATAAATATGGTAAAGAATTATTTTGATGTTTTTCTAATATTTCTACTGCTTTATATGCCAAATCATCTGTTTCAATTGTTAAATATTCTTTTTTAATTAGACTTATATTTATACATCTAGACATAATAGTATTAATTACTGCGTATTTGTTTTTAGTTAATAAAATTGCACAAATATTTTGTTCTGGTTCTTCTAAAAACTTTAATAATGTATTAGCAGATGATTTATTTAACTTTTCAGCTTCTTCTATAACATATATCTTTAAATTATTATCAAAAGATTCTTTTTTAAAATCGTTTTGAACTTCTAATATTTGTTCTTTTTTTATCCATAGACCGTCTGCTATTATTCTTCTTATATTACTATAATTATTATTGTTTATAAGATTGATAATAGTATTATCTTTTTTTTCTTTTAGAATTAATTTTTCACATATATCTTTAATAAACTCTTCTTTATCTAAATTATTATCTATTTCAAACATATAAGCATGGCTTATTTTGTCATTGTTAATAGCATTATTTATTATTGAATAAAATTCTTTATAATCTTCTTTATATTTTTCTAACATATAAAACCTCCTAAAATAATACTATTAATGATATTGATAATAGAGCTAATCCAGGTATATCTAACAATGTAATTAATAAAATAGTTACTATATTTATTGGTATTATTAGATTAAAATTAACTCCAATATTATTAAACCAATATAATAAAAAAAAGCTTAAAATAATTTTTTTTATATTTTTTTCAATCATAAATCCCTCTATTAAAATTTATGATTATATATAAGCTTTATTCTATTACTTTTCTATCTGTTAAAGCTCTTTCTAATGTTATTGCATCAATATATTCTATATCTGCACCTATTGGGATACCACTCGCAATACGAGTTACTTTAACATCAATTCCTTCTAATATTTTTTTTATATATAGACTTGTTGTTTCTCCTTCAATACTTGGTTTTACAGCTATTATTACTTCTTTAAAATTGTTATCTTTAATTCTTTTTAAAAGTTTTTCTAACCCTATATCTTCAGGATTTATACCATCAAGTGGTGATATTAAGTTATCAATTACATGATAATAACCATTATAACTTCCTATTTTTTCAAACAGAAAAATATTTTTTTTATCTTCTAATATACATAATAGATCTTTGTTTCTATTTTCATCTGCACAGATACTACAAACATCATTTTCTGTTATATTAGAACATATTGGGCATTTTTTTATTTTTGTTTTTACTTCATTTATACTTTCAACAAAGAAATCAGCTTTTTCTTCATCTATATCCATCATGAAAAAAGCTAATCTCTCAGCAGTTTTTTCACCTATCCCAGGTAATAATTTAAAACTTTCTATTAAATTTTTCAGACTATTAGGATACATTAAAATAAACCTGGCATTGCATTAGTATATTTACCCATTTTTTCTTCTGTCATTTTATCAACTTTTTTTGCTGCATCATTAACCGCTAGCATAATCATATCTTCTAAAGCTTCCAAATCTTCTGAATCCATAGAACTAGATTTATCAATTTTTACTTCTATTACTTCTTTTTTACCATTCATTTTAATATTTACTAAAGAACTACTACCTTCAAATATTGTTGAATTAATTTGTTCTTGTGCTTTCATCATATCCTTTTGGATAGTTTGAGCTTGTTTTAAAATTGCTTGCATATTCATATTTATCTATTCTCCTTTTATTTCTATTTTTTCCATATTAAACAATTCATTAGCCTTTTCAAGTAAATCACTTGATTTGTCTGGTATTGACGAAGTGGACAAATCTATTTGAATTTCATTTTCTTCGACCATTTCATCAATATAATTATATTGTACATTATTTTTAATATTTTCTATATATGTTTTTTTAACATCAATCCATTCTTTGTTTGTTAAAAAGACAATTTTTACATCTAAGTTTAATATATTTTTTAATATTTTTTCATATTTATCAACATACATATTTCCTTTTTCTACAAACGAATCATAGTTATATGCCAGCATTAAATATTTAGTACTAGCAGCAACAGGAACTGCATCTAAAAGTTCACAAACAAGAGCACCTTGTTCTTTATCAAAAGTATAATCATTTAATTTAGACCAATCATTTTTTATATCATTAAGTGATTTTTTATTTACTTCTACAAAAGTATTATTAATTCGAATATTTTTAATATTTTTGTTTTGTTTTATATTTTTTTCTATCATCACAGGAGTTTCTATTTTTTCTCCAACAGAAACTGTTGATATTTTTTCTTTCTTTTCAATTATTTCTATTCGATTATCTTTTTTAACTTCATTAATTTCTTTACTTTTTTCCACAGGAAGTGTGTTTTCATTTTTACACAATTCAAACAATGTTAATTCCAAATATATCTTACCTACTGAAGAATTTTTCATTTTTTCTACTGATGTAATAAGTTTTTCTAATATCAAACTAATGTTCGTATCATTTTCTTTTATCATTTTATTTTTTAATTCAATTAAAATTTTTTCAGTTATCTTAATCAAATCTTTACCGTTATTATAATATTCATTAATTTGTGAAATTACGATATTTAAATTTTTTTTCAAAATTTGATCAGTTAAATATTCTATTTCATTATTAGAAACATTACCATTTATTGCATAAATATCATCTTCAGTTATATTATCATTTGAATACGCAGTTGACATATCTAGCATACCAATTGCATCTCTCATACCTCCATCAGAAGTATTAACAATTTCATTTATTGCATCGTCTGTTATATTTATATTTTCTGATACCGCTATTTCCTTTAACCTATCAAACATATCCTTATTATTTATTTTTTTAAATTCAATAGTTTGACATCTAGATACAATTGTTATTGGAACTTTATGCAATTCTGTAGTTGCTAAAATAAAAACAACATGTTCTGGCGGTTCTTCCAAAGTTTTTAGCAGTGCATTAAAAGCTCCTATTGAAAGCATATGAACTTCATCTATAATATAAACTTTATATTTAAGAACCGATGGAATTAAATTCACTTTACTTTTTAATTCTCTAATTTCATCTACACCATTATTAGACGCAGCATCTATTTCAATTATATCTACACAATTATTTATTTTGCTATTTACACAACTATTACACTCTTCACACATCATTCCATTAACAGGATTTTCACAATTTATTAATCTAGATAATATTTTTGCTACACTTGTTTTTCCACAACCTCGAGATCCAGTAAACAAATAAGCATGAGCAAACTTTTTATTTATAATTGCATTTTTTAAAATATTAACAGCAACTTTTTGTCCATAAACTTCATTTAAATTTCTAGGTCTATATTTTCGATACAAAGCTTGATAACTCATCTCAAAACCTCCTTTTTTCCACATTTATTATATCATTACACATATTTTTTTTAAACTTTTATCAACATTTTTTGTTAATAAAAAAAGTTTCACGTGAAACTTTTTTATTTTATACAATTCTATTTACAAAAGAATTGTATATTTTATTCCTTTAATTACAGTTTCACGTGAAACATTATATTTTTTTTCACAAATCAATTTTCAAGCGATTTGTTATTTGTTTCACGTGAAACATATTTTTTATTTTTCCACAATTCTATTTTCAAAAGAATTGTTCCTTGTTTTATTTCCCGGGAAATAATTATTTTCTTTTCAATTCCATTTTTTAAAAGGAATTGAATTGTTTTTTTTATTCACAAACCGCCTTTTTTACACCTTTGGGAAATAAAAAAAATATTTCCCGGGAAATATTTTTTTATCTTTTATTTTTAAAAAAATCATTTAACAATTTTGTACACAATTCTTTTTGTACACCTTTTGTCCATTCTTTATTTTTAAGAATTACTGATGATATATTATTTGTTTCATTATTTTTATTCACAGCTCCTGTGATTATCCTCTTTATCCTAGCTTGTTCTATAGCACTTGCACACATTGGACAAGGTTCTAACGTAATATATATTTCACAATCTTCTAGCCGCCAATTTCTTAGGCGTCTATTAGCTTTATCTATTGCTATTATTTCGGCATGATCTTTCACTTTATTACTTTTATTTCTTTTATTATATCCTTTAGCAACAATCTTATCATTTTTTACTATTACTACACCTACAGGAATTTCATCTTTTTTATATGCTTTTTGTGCTTCGTTAATAGCTATATTCATATAATAATCATCTTTCATACGCATTTCTCCAAAAAAAATGATGCACATATATACAATCCCTTAAGGCTGCTACCTTCCGGTCCTGACCTGGTTCAAAACATATATATTGCATCAATAAATAATATATTATATTTTTTTTATTTTTTCAACAAAAAAAGAGGAAAATTATTCATTTACCTCTTCATTTACAGTATTATCAACAATTTTTGTTAATTCTTCTACTTCCTCAGAAGAAGAATTTTCTAAATTTTCATCCTCTTCTGTTTTAATTATTGTTGTTACTGTAGATACTTTTTGATCATCTTTTAATTTAATTAATCTTACTCCTTGAGTATTTCTTCCTAAAGAAGATACTTGTTCAAGTGTTAATCTTACTGTTATACCTCCATCAGTAATTATAATTAAATCTTCATTTCCTTCTACACTTCTTAAAGAAACCATTTTTCCTGTTTTATCTGTTGTATTAAGAGCTTTAACACCTTTACTACCTCTATGTGTCTTTCTATACTCTTCTACATTTGTCTTTTTACCATACCCATTTTCAGTTACTACTAATATTTGTTTATCTGGGGTAACTACTTCAGCTCCTACTACATTATCTGTTTCATCAAATTCTATAGCTTTTACTCCAGTACTACTTCTTCCCATGATTCTTACTTCATTTTCATCAAATCGAACCATTCTTCCATTATCAGCACCTACAGCAATTTCCATTGTTCCATCAGATTTTTTAACTGAAATTAGTTCATCATCTTCACGAAGAACAATTGCTTTTTTACCATTATTTCTAATACTTTCAAATTCTTCTAATGCTGTACGTTTAATAACACCTTTCTTAGTAACGAATACAAGGTATTTATTTTCTTCTTCTTCAGCTTTTACCATTACCATTGAAGTTACTTTTTCATCTTTTTCAATTGGTATTAAATTTACTATTGGTAATCCTTTTGATTGTCTACTAAATTCAGGTACTTCATAACCTTTCATTCTATAAACTTTTCCAAAATTACTAAACATTAATACATAATCATGTGTTTTCATTGAAATAAGTTTTTCCGGGAAATCTTCTTCATTTGTTCCCATTCCTTTTATTCCAACACCTCCACGATTTTGAACTTTAAATGTGTCGTTTTGTACACGTTTGATATATCCTTTATTAGTTAATGTAATAATTATATCCTCTACTGGGATTAAAGACTCATCTTCTATATAATCAATGGCTGTCATATCGATACTTGTACGTCTTTCATCTCCATATTTTCCTTTAATTTCAAGTAATTCTTCCTTAATTACTGCTAAAATATTAGCATCGCTTGAAAGAATTAATCTTAATCTATCTATTTCTTTTAATAAATCAGCTAATTCATTTTCAATCTTAGTTCTTTCTAATCCTGTCAAACGACGTAATTTCATTTCAAGAATAGCATCAGATTGAATTTCGTCTAAACCAAATCTTGCTTGTAACTTAGTTTTAGCTTCATCATCACTTTCAGCTTCTTTAATGATTTTTATTACTTCATCGATATTATCAAGTGCTATCTTAAATCCTTCTAAGATATGAACTCTAGCTTCAGCCTTTTTTAGTTCAAATTGAGTTCTTCTAATAATAACTTCTTTTTGATAATCAACATATTTTGAAATTATATCTTTTAATCCAAGAGTTTTTGGTGTTCCATTATCTAACATTAAAAAGATAATACCAAAATTTGTTTGGAATGATGTATGTTTATATAAATTGTTTAATACAACTTGTGGATTTGCATCTCTTTTTAATGTAATAGTTATCTTTATACCATCTTTTAAATCTGTATGGTAATCAGAAATACCTTCAATTACTTTGTTATGAACTAGATCAGCAACTTTTTTCTTTAACTCTGAAGTATTAACTCCATATGGAACTTCATCAATAATAATACAATTATGACCATTTTGTTCTTCAATTCTAGCTCTACTTCTTATGGTTATTGAACCTTTTCCAGTTTCATAAGCTTGTCTAATTCCTGAATTTCCTAATATAATTCCACCAGTTGGAAAATCTGGGCCTTTGACATATTGCATTAATCCTAAAGTATCTATTTCAGGGTTATCAATATATGCAACACAACCATCAATTACTTCTCCTAAATTATGTGGTGGAATATTTGTTGCCATACCTACAGCAATACCCATAGTTCCATTTACTAAAATATTTGGAAATCTAGAAGGTAATATTTCAGGTTCTTTTTCAGTTTCATCAAAATTTGGTGCAAAGTTAACTGTATCTTTATTTATATCTCTTAATAATTCAAGTGATATTTTTGATAATTTAGATTCAGTATAACGCATTGCTGCTGCTCCATATCCTTCTATATTACCAAAGTTACCATGTCCATCAACTAACATGTATCTATAACTAAAATCTTGCGCCATACGTACCATTGCTTCATAAATTGAGCTATCTCCATGTGGATGATATTTCCCCATAACTTCCCCAACGATTCTGGCACTTTTACGATGTGGTTTATCAGGAGTGTATCCTGTATCATACATTGAATATAAAATTCTTCTATGTACAGGTTTTAAACCATCTCTTAAATCTGGTAAAGCACGTTGTACAATTACACTCATCGAATATTCTAGAAAGGATGTTTCGACTTCATTTACTATGTTATTTTCTTCTAATCTATCTTTATTATGATCCATCTTTTAACCCTCCTAAACGTCTAAGTTTTCAACATATACTGCATTTTCTTCAATAAATTTTCTTCTTGGTTCTACTTCTTCACCCATTAATTTAGCAAATACATTATCTGCAGCCATTGTATCTTCTACTGTAATCTTTCTTAAAATTCTTTTATCAATATCCATTGTTGTTTCATTTAATTCTTCAGCATCCATTTCTCCTAACCCTTTCATACGCATAATATCGTATTTTGTATTAGGCGAAAGTGTAGCTAAGTACTCATCACGTTCTTGTTCGTTTAAAACATATTTAATTGTTTTACCATGTTTAATACAAAATAATGGTGGTTGTGCAGCATATACATGCCCAGCTTCAACAATTGGTCTAAAGAATCTATAGAATAGTGTTAATAATAATACACGAATATGTGATCCATCAACATCAGCATCTGTCATAATAATTATTTTATGATATCTTAATTTTTCTAAATTAAAATCTTCACCTATTCCAGTACCAAATGCTGTTATTATTGTTCTAATTTCTTCATTTGATAAAGCTCTATCAAGTCTTGCTTTTTCTACATTAAGAATTTTACCTCTTAATGGAAGAATTGCTTGAGTCATTGAATTTCTTCCTTTAATTGCGCTTCCTCCAGCAGAATCCCCTTCGACTAAGAATATTTCACATACATCAGGATTTTTATCCTTACAATCAACTAGTTTTCCACCAAAGTTAATTACATCTAAATCACTTTTTCTTCTTGTTAATTCTCTTGCACGCTTAGCGGCTACTCTAGCACGAGATGCTGTCATTGATTTATCAATAATAATTCTTGCTTGTTCTGGATTTTCTAGTAAAAATCTTTCTAATGATTCAGAAAATATTCTATCTGCTATACTTCTTACTTCAGCATTTCCAAGTTTTGTTTTAGTTTGACCTTCAAATTGAGGATTTGGATGTTTACAAGAAACGATCATTGTAATACCTTCTCTTACATCTTCTCCTGATAAAGGTTCATCTTTTTCTTTTAATATATTATTAGATGTTGCATATTTATTTAATACTCTTGTTAAAGCACGTCTTACACCATCTTCATGAGTTCCACCTTCTGGTGTTGTAATATTATTAACAAATGAATATATGTTAGCATTATAACTTTCATTATATTGTAGTGCTACTTCAATGGAAATATCATTTTCTTCACCTGATACATCTATTATTGTTTCGTGAATTGGTGTTTTATTTTCATTAAGCATTTGAACATATTCAACAATACCACCTTCATAATAGAATGAATCTTTTTTATCTACTTCTCTTTCATCTGTTAAAGTAATTTGCAACCCTTTATTTAAAAAAGCAAGCTCTCTTAATCTATTTTTTAATGTTTCATAGTTAAATACTGT
>JAFSDH010000002.1 GCA_017436345.1 Bacilli bacterium | reverse complement strand
TATTTCAACTCTTGTTTCTATAATTAATGACAAATCTTCAAATTTATCATAATAGTCGTAATCATAATCAAAATCATAATCATAATCGTAATCGTAATCATCGTCATAATCATAGTTATAATCGTAATCATCATCTTTTTCATCTTTTTTTGATTCTTCTTTTGTTTCATTATCTTTTTTAGTATCTTTAGAATCATCTTTACCTAATAAAACTATTCCTAAAATAACTGCAATAATAGAAATAATAATAATTATTATTAATGCATTATTTGTTTTCCTTGGTTGATTTCCCCCCATCATCATATTACCATTCATATTATTCATTGGCTGATACATGTTATTCATTGGTTGATACATGTTATTCATTGGTTGATTCATATTATTCATTGATTGATTCATATTATTCATTGGTTGATTCATATTATTCATTGGTTGATTCATGTTATTTTGATTATTATATTGATTATTCATTTTATCCACTTCCTATTATAAGAATATCATAAAATTACTAAAATAAAAATAAAAAAGAGAACTTAGTCTCTTATTTTACATTATCTTATATAGCATGGTGGTTGTATAATCTTTGTTAATTTTTTTCCTGCTTCCTCTATTGTACAATCTGTTAATTTAGTTGCTCCTGAATATTGATTACCTCCACCTTGTAATGCTTCCATAACTTCACCTACATTAACTCTTTCTTTTGAACGTGCGCTTATTGAAATTACGTCATCCGATACTTTTCCAATAGCAAAAGCGGCATCAACTTTATATTTCAACAAGTAGTCTGCGGCTTTAGCTAGCTCAATTCCTGTAAATTCTTCATTTTCATCAGCACAAACAGTCGCAATGCTATATGTTAATATTTTGGCTCTGCTTACCAGTTCTTGTACTTTTCTATCACTAATAAAATCTTCAACAAACAAATCTGTTATTCTATTCATATTAGCACCACTTTCTAATAATTTGGCAACTGTCTTCATAGTTTCTGGGCTAACATTTTTTGTTAGTTTGTTGGTATCTAAATAAATACCCGCCAATAGGTAATTAGCTATTTCTGGTGTTAATTTTATTTTATACATACAAATTAATTTGCTTATAACTTCAGATGCGCTTGATACTTGTAAATCAATATATTCATCATCTGCTTGGATAGTTCTATCGTCAGTACCATGATGGTCAATTATTATAACTTGTTCTTTGCTTGGCACAACCTCTGGTAATGATATCAAATTACTTTTATTGACATCTGTTAAAATAAACAAATCATTTTCGCTTTTATTTTGTAAATATTTGTCTTTATTAATTATATTGAAATCTTTTTTAGCCTCCTCAATAATAGCTTGAACTCCTTGGTCTATTTTATAGGGTGGATCATTAACTACTATACAAGAAGGTCTTTTTAATTTTTTTGCAATCATTGATAATCCGATTGCTGAACCTATCGCATCAAAATCTACTACATTATGTGGAACAATTACAACATTATCTGCTAATAAAATTTTTTGTTCCATGTTTACTTTTAAATTTTTTATTTTTTCCATAATATCACTTTCCTTCATATTCATAATCCCACAAACTTAATTTTCCTTTTGCAGAAATAGGAACTATTTTTTGAATATTCTCTAATTTAAATCCATATCCTTGCCATGTACTTTCTTTCTTAATAACACCATGGTATACCTTTTCATTTTTTTCTTTTAAAATATCTTTTAATTTTTCATCAACATATACACAATCCGTAATAACTGCTTTAGCAATAATACATCCAGAAGGATAGTCAAGATTTAAATCTTCGTATCGTTTCATAGCTTTTTTATCGACACCTTTACCAGCATGAATTAGAATTTCTCCGCGATATTTAGTCTTCCACGTTCTAAACTCATATTCCTTTAGACCTTCCGCAATTAGTGTTGCAAAAGGTTGTTTTATAGTTATGACTTTCATAAAGAAACCTCCTTTTCAAACTGATAAAAAAATTATAATACTTTTTTTTATTTTTTCAAGTTGACATTTTTTTTATTTATGATATAATAAAAAATGTCTACTGATGCGGATGTAGTTTAATGGTAGAACCTCAGCCTTCCAAGCTGACTGCGTGGGTCCGATTCCCATCATCCGCTCCATATGTTAGTTAAGAACTTAGTTATTACTGAGTTCTTTTTTTTATATTTCACGCTGTCAGACTTGAAGGATTTATGAGGTTCTACCATATTTCTATTACACATTATCATTAGTATATCTTCAAAAAGACTAAACCATTTTATTTGAATATAATCCCTGCACTTTTCATATAGTGGATTATATTTTAAATTTTTATCCCAACTTTGAAAAAATAAACTGCTTACATGCACTCCTACTGAATCTACTTTTTTGTTATTTAAATATTCTAGAATTTCTTTTTTCGTTGCCCAAATAAAATTATTTATATCACCATATACTACTGCATCTACATTAACTTTATAATTAACATCTGTTTTTATCAGAAATCTAGTGATTAAAATTTTTTTATATTTTTCTAATTCCTTATTAAGTATTTCAATATCTTGAGGATACATTTGTTGATATTCTTTGGTAGAGTATCTATTTTCCCCTGTATTATTATTAGTTCCATCAGAATATAAATATTTTCTTAATCTTTCTGACTCTTTAAAACTATACTTTTGAAGACATTTACAAAATTTATCTATTTTTTCTAGATGAACAGAATTATTATTACCTGTTTTCATACTTATACCCTTTTTAATATTTCTTACACAAACAACAATATCTACTTTAGCATATTTCCCATATTTATATGCAATTATCAAATCATTGTCTTTTATTTTAGGATATAGTTCTTTTAACAATTCTTGAACCAATATATTAGTTTCTTTATATTTTCTATTATTTATGTTATTTATAAAAACATATTCACTTAAATAACCATTTTTCATATTACCACCTACTATATCTTTACTGTTATAAGCAGGATATTCCTAACAAATAAAAAAAGTAACTTAATTGTTACTTTTTTTTAAAGTTAGAATTTTTTCTCTTGTAGGATTTAACGCAATTAAATTATCTGTCGATATGCTTCCTTTATTCGTTACTTCCCCATTATTAAAATCAATTATTACTTCAGGAGCATATTTTATTGTACCATCTCTATATAAAATGTTGAAACTTTTATCATCAGTATTTATTGATTGGGTCGGAACCATTATAATTGATTGATTTGTTTGTGATCTTAAATCTTCTTTATCATGATATATTCTATTAAAATAGCCAACAATGCATTCAATTTCATCATCATATATTTGACCAGGATGACTTTCTAATGTTTCGATTATATTTGTTCTTATCTCTTCTTTGTCCATTTTTTCATATGGCACTTTGTTTTTGAATGCCCAAAAAAAGTCTCTTACAAATAAAGTTGATATTTCACTTGATAAGCCATATGTTTTTAAAGCATAATCCAAATTTGATGATAAGTATATTGAGTCAAATCTTTCTTCATTAAGATAAATGTCTCCACCAGGAATACTTATAAGTGTTGACATCGTGAACATTCCACTATTTCTTTTTTTTATTTTTTCATATACTCTATTTACCCTCAAAGTTTCATCATACATATTTCTTTTTGTTCGATCATTTAAAGTTTGTAAACCATTTTTTAATATTTCATTTAAGTTTGTGTCAGGTGTTATATGAAATAAAAATCCATTTCTTATAAAATTATCATAGATTGTTTTTTCACTTTCTTCTTTAGATAGTCCTTTAAATTTTAAATAATCATACGGAAAACATCTTTTGTAATCACAATCAACATAACTTAGTGAAAAATTTTCGATATAATAACCTACGCTTTTAAAATCTCTTGTAGATATTAAAAAATTTAATATTTTTGTTAAAAACATGTTTTTACTTCCTAGACTTTTTTTTGCATATTCACGATATCTTTGTAAAAATATTTCATCTTGTAAACATTCATCTAATTGCATTAAAAATTCTTTTTCCATAAATCCCCCTATTTATTTCTAGAAAAAATATTTCTAAACTTCTTTCGTTTTTCGATTTTTTTCTCTCTTTTTTCAGCTTTTTCTTTTTCTTTTAGCTCAATTGCTCTTTTTTCTTCTCTTTGACGTTCTTTTTCTTTTAATACAATTTCTCTTCTTTCAAACAAAATTCCATGCATCCACTCAGGACAATCATCTATTCTTACATATATCTTTTTTAAAAGTTCATTTTCTTTTTTATCTAATAATGATGTTATGTTATAAGAACTACAACTATAATCAGGTTCATCCATGTAACTTTTCATATTTAAAGAAAAATTATTTCCACTTGATTTTAGTAATACTCCATAGCTACTAATATCTACTTTAAATTTAGAATTTATAGTTCGAATATCTTCACATCTTTGTAGTTTAAATTCATCATATTCTTGATATTCATCAATTGCTTCTGATATATAATTTCCAGCACTTAATAAAATTTCTTCAGTATTAACGTATCCATCTATTCTTTCAGCCTTTAAATCACCATCTTTTTTATATAATTCTACATAATGGTAATCACCAAAACTATAAGTTGAAAAAGCCATTTTTAATTTATGTGTATCATGATCAAATCCACTTGTAAAACAATGTCCATTATTATGGTAACGACTTTGGTATTCAGACTCGATTTTGTCTTCATAACTTTTTTTCATTGCAGCATAACTATTTTCTTTTTCTCTTAGAGCTTTTAGAACTTCGTATAATGGAGTAATATAATCTGCATCATAAATTGAAATACAGCTATTACTTTCGTTTTCATCTATCAAAAAAACTCTTTTTATCTCTTCTAATATTTCTGGAACTGTTCGTATTTCTTTAGTCATTTTAACACTTTCTTTTACCCAACAATTTGTTGATATAATACTATCGGTATAAAAATATAGCCTGTGATCTCTTTTTGAATATTGAATAGTTATAAACTTTGTTTCGGGATTCGCTTCCACGATAGTCTTTAAGCATTCATCTAATTCAGATTCACTAACACCAGATATTTGTGTTTTTTTCAAGTTTGTATCAACATATACAATTTTGCTTTTTAATGTTTCTAAATCTTTTTCCATATAACTCACCTGTATACATAAAGTGGTGTTATTATACCATATTTGTAGATTTTTTTCAATAAAATAAAAATGAATTTAGATTTTAGATGTTAAAGAAAAATTAAAAAACTCTAGCTATAACTAGAGTTTTATTTTTGATTTTCATAAAGAAGTCCTTTATAATATTTCCATTCTATAACTCGAAGAGTTAAATTATCAATTTGACTTTCAGTTAATCTTTTATCATTAAGCGCATTTTTTACTGCTGTAACGCTTGTCTGATAATCTGTTGTTATGATTAAATTATTACCTACTTCAATTGCTCTTATAGTTGCTTCTTCTATATCTTCAATTGCTTCCATATCCAAGTTATCAGCAATTATTATTCCAGTAAACTTTAATTCATCTCTTAATAAATCGTGGATTTTTAATGAAAGTGAGGCTGGATAGTCCTTATCAATGTTAGTCACAATATTATGACTTATTAGAATTGCTTCAGCACCACTTTCTATTCCTGATATAAATGGTGGTAAATCATTTTCAACAATACTTTGATAACTGCGATTATCTATTACTTCACCCATATGTGTATCACTATTATTTCCATATCCTGGAAAATGTTTTAAGACATAAGAAACATTATTTTCTTTACTTGCTTCTATTACTGTTTTTGCATATTCTGATGTCACAATTGTATCTTCTTGTATACTTCTTTCAAAAATATAATCCTCACTAGAAGTTGATACATCAACAACTGGTGCTAAGTTTAGATTTAATCCTAAGCTTGATAGTAAATTGCTTTTATTAATGGTGTCTTGTCGAATTAATGCAAAACCACCTTCTTTATATAATTCACTAGGTGATTTAAACTTTTCAGATACTAGAGCTTCATTAGTACTTATTCTTACTACACTTCCACCTTCTTCGTCAACAGCAGTTAAAATGGGTATTTTTGATACATCTTGAACTCTATTAATCATATCTTTAACTTCTTGTTTACTTTTGTTGGAAAAATCCTTTTCAAAGAAAATATATCCACCAAATTGGTATTTTTTTTGAATATCTGTAGCAGTTTTATCATCTGGATATCTAACTAAAAACAACTGATTTATTTTCTCATCCAAAGTCATTGTCTTTAATTTATTTTTGGCTAAAATATAATAATCACTGAAAATACCATTATCATTTTCAAGTTCGTTATTTTCTTCTACAAAATCTTTTTCTACCGATGTTATTTCGCTATTATTAATTAAATCTTGTCTATTATCATTAGATAGTTTTATAAAAATTGAACCACTTAAAATCAAAATAATTAATACACTTCCTAAAATTATTTTCCTATTCATATTATCACCTATCTAATTTATATGATTAAAATACAAATTTATTTATAAAAAAAAGACTTTTCAGTCTTTTATTCTTCAGATTCTAAATTATCGTAATCTTCTAAGAAAGAATGTTTTGTATTTCCTTTTTTATATCCTAAAACACAATTTAAGTTAATATTAGACATGCTTGTAAAAATATTCATGTCAACATTAGGATTAGTCTTTTTTAATTCTTTGATTAACCTCTTCACTTCTTTTCTTTTACTACGAGATTCATCAGTAACTGATTCAGCAGTAAAACGGCAAGCACAATTTAAAAAAGTTAAATTATGATTTTTGGCCCAAGAAATAACATCTTCTTCTTTTATTAAATACATTGGACGAATAAGTTCAATACCTTCAAAATTAGTACTATGTAACTTAGGTGGCATTGTTTTTATTTCTGAGCCATAAAGCATTGATAAAAGCGTTGTTTCAATTACATCATCAAAATGATGTCCAAGAGCTATTTTGTTGCAACCAAGTTCTTGAGCTTTACTATACAAATATCCTCTTCTCATACGAGCACATAAATAACATGGACTTTTATCAACTGTCGTCACTACATCGAAAATATCAGATTTAAACACTTTTATATCAATGTTTAATTTTTTAGAATTTTCATCAATCATTTTTTGATTAATATCATTATAACCTGGATTCATAACAATATATTCAGCTTCAAATGGAAAACGTCCATGTCTTTGTAACTCTTGTATACATTTTGCTAAAAGAAAAGAATCTTTTCCTCCGGATATGCAAACCATGATTTTATCGTTTTCTTTGATTAATTCATAATCTTGAACAGCTTTTACAAAACGACTCCATATAGTTTTGCGATATTTTGTTATAATACTTCTTTCAATTTCTTTATACTCATTCATACTTCCACCAACTTCATAAGTATTATAACATTGTTTTGTTTATTTTAATATTAATTTTTTTATAGGATCTGATACATAAATTGAGATATCTTTTTTATTTTTTAATTCTTTATAAACAAAGCTAGAAGATATATGTCCAAGATTTCCAGCGCGTAAGTAAATCGTTTTTATGCCATAGTTATCGTTAAACTTAGCTATTTCTTCTTCATATAAATAATCTGTTTCATTTCTTAATCCTCTAATTAATATATTAGAATCATTATCTAAAGCAGCTTGATAGGTATAACCATCATATATGATAACTTCACAATTAGAAATTGCTTCTTCTTTTAGTGTTTCTATAATAGCTTCTTTCATTTTCTCTTTATCAAATCTTCTTTTTTTATCGGTATTAATACCAATACCTATTATTACTTTTGAAAATATATTTGATGCCTGTTTAACTAGCTCTAAATGTCCTAAAGTAAAAGGATCAAAACTACCAGCATAAAATGCAATATTTTTCATATTATCATCTTCCTATCTTTAGTACTTTTCCCGTTTTTGCCGGAATAACTTTTTTAAATAATTCTTTTGTTTCTTTCAAATACAATTTTTGATTTATTTCCGGCCATGTATGAGTAATCATTAATTTTTTCACACTAGCTTTTTTGGCGATTGTTGCAGCTTCGATTGTTGTTAAATGATTATCAATAGCTCCTTTTTGCTTTTTTAAGAAAGTTGTCTCACATATAAACAAATCTGCATCTTTGGCAAAATCTTCTAAGGTGTTATTTATATAACCAGTATCACTTGAATAAACAAGATTATGTTTATCATCCTTTACTTTAATTGAATACGTTAATACTGGATGAGGATTTTGTTTAAATGTTATTTCTAAATCACTTATTTGTATTTTAGTATTTTCTTCATATGGAATAAATTCTAAAAAATGTTCATCCATATTAGTAAGATAATTTTTATCTAAAGATTCCTCGTTAGGAATATATACTTTAACTTTTTCTTTTAATAGACCTAATCTATGATAAACAAATGTTGCGTAACCTAATGTTAATAAATCAGCATAATGATCTCTATGTAAATGACTTATTATTATTGTTAGATTTTCTAAATCATTAGGTAGATTCATTTCTCTAGTAATTCCACTACCACAATCTAAGAGAACTTTATTATCATTTTTTTCAATCAAATAACCTGGACAATTATTATTTCCTTTTACGTAAGGAGATACATTTCCCAATACTTTTAATTTCATTTTCATCAAATCCTTTGTCATTGTTAATTATGAAGTCAAAATCTGATTCATTATAATTAACACTGTTTTTATCTCTTGCTTTAAAATGTTCTTCATCAACATTATCTCTTTTTTTAATTCTTTCTAATCTCGTTTCTAAACTACTATCAACTAAAATTCTTAAGTCACACATATCGTAAAACTTAGTAAGTGGTAGCATCATCCAATCAATTATTACTGGTTTAGTTGAAGATTGAATTAATTTATCTAATTCTTCTTCTAGATATGACCAAACCAATGCGTTATATTCATCCATTTTTGTTTTATCTTGATATAAAATCATACCAAGTTTTTTTCGATTTATAACTCCTGATTCTAAAGTTTCAGGATATCTATTAATGATATCATCTTTTAAAGATGTACTTTCGATTAGTGAATGATTAACTTTATCGACATCAATTACTAAATACTTATTTTCTTTATTTAATAATCCTGTAATAGTTGATTTACCACTACCTGTTTTTCCCATAATACCTATTAACATAATATCCCTCCCTACTTGAATTATATTATAGTTTGTGTTATAAGTATAATATATATTACTTATATAAATTATAAGAGGTGATTATAATTGGAAAATATAGATTTTGAATTATATAAAGTATTCTATTATGTAGCAAAAAATAAAAATTTATCTAAGGCAGCGAATGATTTATTTATTTCGCAACCAGCTGTTTCTCAGGCATTAAAGAAATTAGAAGAAGAACTAGGAATTAAACTATTTTATCGTACAAAAACAGGAATGAATTTAACAGAAGATGGTGAAGTTTTATTTAATTATTTAAAAAAACCAATTGAGTGTTTAAATAATGGTAAAAGACATTTAATTAATGAAAAAGATAATAAAGATATGACTATTAGAATTGGTAGTGGTACTACTTTAATTAAGTATTCCTTGATGCCTGTTTTAAAAATATTTAAAGAGGAATTTCCTAATGTTAAGTTTGAAATTATTCAAGGAATAACAAGTA
The DNA here is from genome assembly GCA_017436345.1 of Bacilli bacterium. GTDB lineage: Bacteria > Bacillota_I > Bacilli_A > RF39 > UBA660 > RUG11788. The sequence goes on along the minus strand of JAFSDH010000002.1, from coordinate 314,635 downwards.
ATTTGATAGATATGTTAGATAAAGATTTATTAGATATGGTTCTTTTAAGTATTAATCCTGGTAATAAAGATGATAAACGAGTTTTAGTTATTGAAGAAGCTCAAGATGTATTTTGTTATCGAACTAGTGCATATAACTTTAAAAATAAAACATTTACTATGGAAGAATTAAATGACTTACCTCTCCTTTTGCAATCAGAAGTTTCTACATCAAGAAAGTTTTTAGATGAATTAGCAAGTAAAAAACATGTTATTTTGAAAAGTAAGTATGATATAGCGAGTTATGCTTTGGTACTTGATTTTTTAAAAGAAGGATTAGGTGTTGGATTCGTTAACTATAACCATGTTAAAGATGATATTGAAAATGGTAATTTATCTATAATAAAAACAGATTTTAAAATTCCTACTAGAAAAATTGGTCTATGTATAAATAAAAAGATAATAGATGATCCTATTATCAAGAAATTTACTGTGTATATAAAAAAATAAAAAAACGAATAATCATATTCGTTTTTAATTTGTTCTAATTTTTATAACATCATCTTTTTCAAGCTCGCCAATCAATAATGAAGAATTAGGATTATGTTTTTTATAATTATCAATAACTTGTTTTTCATCGTAATTAGCATAACAATACTTACATAAATGTTTACAAGAATTATATACACCAACATCAACCATTTCAACACAGTTACATTCTTTTCTATTTCTTGCTTTCCATTTTTTGAACTTGGTTTTACCAGTTAATAGATAAGCAAGATTTAGATCAACACAATCTCTTTTACGAAAACCATATTCTACTAAATTTCTTTCTTCAGCACATGTCTGAACACTAATACCATTTTCTTTTGCTAATTTAGAAAAGTTTTCTCCTATTTCCTTGTAATCATTCTCAACTAAATTTCTTATCTTTAAATCTTTATAATTATTTCTAACATTTTTATAGTCATCAACAAAGGATACGATAATCGTTTCGATATAACCATTTAATAAGCTACAAAGACGTTTAAAAGCTTTTATATGATAATCAATTGTATATTTATCGTTTACAATAATTGGATCATATCTTACTACTACTCTATCTTTTCCCAATTTATTTGAGAGAATTTTTATCGCATCAATAATTTCTTTTTTATTTGGAACATTTACTTCAATATCTTTTTTGTATGGAGTTAAAGTTATATGAAATAAAATTGGTTTATCTATTTTATCTATTTCATTTAATATTGGAATAGGATTTTTAGTACAAAAGACAATTGCATCTACATCTTTAAAATATATTCTACTTATATTTTTACAATAAAAAGGATTTCTTACATCTAAGAATCCCTCTTTATATCTATTCATGAACCATGGTGTATAAAATGCTACAACATCAGTTCTTCCACTTACCATTAATATCATAAAAGCATTTCAATTATTCCAATAATTAAACCACTAAATGCGCCGATAAAATATACTAAACCTAAAATAAATAAATTTTCTTTTAAATTCTTATTTCCTCTAAATAATACAAGTATTGCTACTCCACTACCTGTTAATAATCCAGCAATTACACTTGATGTTGATATTACTCCACTTAAATATAATTCTGTTAAAGCAACACTAGCGGCACAATTAGGAATAAGTCCAACTAAACTTGAAATAAACGGACTAAATAAATTATCTTTTAAAAATAATTTTTTGATAACATCTTCTCCTAAATATTCCATCATTATATGTAGTAAAAAAGTTACTATAAAGATAAATGATACTGTTTTAAAAGTATGTTTTAGAGAAGATACAAAAAGATTTTCTTTTTCACAATGACAATCTTCATCATGACAAATGTCAAAATTTTCTTTTATTTTTATTTTATGTTTTTTCTTATATCTTCTTATAAAAAAATCAATTATAAAACCAGCAATCATACCAATTATAAATTTTATAAACAATAATCCTAAAATAGTATTAATGCTTGCTTTACGACTGATAAGAATTGGTAACATTTCATCACTAGTAGATAAATATATTGCTATTAGAGTACCAAGTGATACAATTCTTGTTATGTAAAGATTTGTTGCGACAACTGAAAAACCGCATTGGGGAATCATACCTAAAAGTCCTCCAAATAAAGGCCCTAGTCTCCCTGATTTTTCAATTATCTTTTTAGATTTACTAGATAATTTATGTTCAATTACTTCTATAATGAAAAATGCAATGAATAAGAATGGTATTAATAATAATACTTCTTCTATAGTATGAATTAAGCAATGAATTAGTTCATGCATTTTATCCCCTCCTTAAAATGTAAATAAATTATAACACTTAAGATTTTATTCTTCAATATAATTATAACTAGATGCGCGAATTAATCGATTCATAATAGCGATACCCAAACCTTCTTTTTTTACTCCTTCAATAATTATTAAATCTGGTTCATATTTGTCAGCTTTACGAAGAAGTGAAAAAATATTATGAGATATATCATCTAGAGTTATTCCATAAGATAGATATTTATAAGAATCATATTTATCTTTATGTTTTTCATTACCTATAATCAAAGTTTTACTTTTTATGTTTTTTTGAACTAAGTCAATTAATTTATTTTCATCTTCACTATATATTAAAATACATTTATTATTTGGTGCGTAATGTTTATATTTCATTCCTGGACTTTCTACTATTCCATCGGCTTTTTTAAATAAATTATCACTTAATTTACAAATTCCTATTATTTCAATTATATCTTCAGGAGTTATTTTTCCTGGTCTTAAAATTGTAGGAACTCCATCTATTACCTTTACAACAGTTGATTCAAGACCAACACTTGTATCTCCACCATCGATAATAATATCTACCTTATTGTTAAATTCTTCTTTTATATCTTCAATATTAGTTCCACTTGGTCGAGAAGATATATTAGCAGATGGTGCGGCAATTGGAATATTTGCTTCTTTAATAAAATCGTGAGCTATTTTATTTGCCGGCATTCTAATTCCTACAGTATCTAAATTAGCACTAACATTATTAGGAATAATATCTTTTTTCTTTAAAATCAATGTAAATGGCCCTGGCATAAAAGCATCCATCAACTTTTTTTCCAATGGTGATATGTTATCTACTAGGTCATCTAACATGTCAAAATCGGCAATATGAACAATTAAAGGGTTATCGTTTGCTCTTCCTTTAGCTAAAAATATATTATCAACGGCTTTATAGTTTAAAGCATTAGCACCAATTCCATAGACTGTTTCAGTTGGGAATATAACTAAATTACCATTTCGAATACTTTTTGCAGCTTGCTTTAATTCTTCACTATTTATCTCTTTTTTAAAGTCAAAAATCTTAGTCATATAAATCACCGAGGTTATTATATCACAAAATAAAAAAATCTTTATAAAAAAGATTTTTATTTTGCTGGTTCATAGTGATAAAACAATAAACCTATATTTATTAATCCTGCTAATCCTACTAATATATAAATAATATTAGATAAAGCAGCCATATCACCAAAGATCATTGCGACAAGATTAAAATCTAGTAATCCAATTAATCCCCAGTTAATTGCCCCTATTACAGTTAGGACCAATGCAATTTTTTGTAATGTTTCCATATTTATACCTCCTAGTTATATAGTTAGTAAAAATATTATTTTTATACATTTTTTAAATATTTTTTTACAAAACTAGTAAATGAGATTAGTATTATAAGTGACATTGTAAATCCACCTATGATATCAGTTATATAATGAACTCCTAAGTATACTCTTGATAAGCCAATCGTGATTATTAGTAAAGATAATAACGTTATTAATAATATTTTTATTTTTTTATTAATATTACTTTTATAAATTAAGTATATAAAAAGACCATAAAAACTAAACGCTGCCATTGAATGACCAGATGGAAAACTAAAACCATTTTCTTCTACTAAATGAGTAAAATTAGGTCTTGGTCTTTGAATAATGTGTTTTAGTACTTGATTAATAAAGACTGTTATTAAAATATTGATTGTTATTATTTTGGGATAGAATTTATTTTTAAAAATAATAAAGCATAATAGTATTATAAAAATTATGCAAAGAGTATCGCCTAAACTAGTTATTAATTTTAGTAAATTAGTTATTGTATCACTTTTTATACTTATTACCAATTTATATATATTATAGTCAAATTCAATTGTTTTATTCATTTTTATAAGTGCTAATAATATAACAAAAAATATTAGTAATAAAATAAGTAGTATTTTATTTTTTTTAGTCATTTTTTAATACCTTTAGATAATCAATAATCTTCCCTTCATATATTTTTTCTAATCTTGGTATTTTACTAATATCTTTTGGTCTAACTAATGAATAATCTTTTTTAAAATTATAGATATTAGCATCACTTAAAATTTTACCTACAAATTGACTACATACAAAATGATGTTTTCGATGATATATTTTATTGAATTGAATATGAACTAAACCTTTGATATTGTAATGGTATTCATTTTTTTTATCAATGTAGTTTTTCATTTCTTTTCTTAAATTTTTATATTCATTTTTTGTTAATGGTAGTTGATATATTTGACATGTAGCATTTTTAAATACCTTAGAAATTAAATTCATATCTTCTAAAACAAAACCACAAGGAAAAGCCCATCTTGGGTTATGTCTACCAAAGCTATAAACTTCTTTTAATTTTTCATCAAAACTAATACTAACATGAATATACTTCTCTTTACTCATAAACTTTAGGAATCTAGAAAAATAAGTACCTGTAAATGAGAATATTATGTATGCATTTTTCATATTAAAACCTCCTAATAGTTTATTGTTTTACAGTAATTACAATAATCTCCTTCTAATTTAGCTCCACAATTTTTACAAATTTTATCACTTTGATTATTTAAATTATTTAAGTTTTTTTGATTATTTTGATTATTTAAGTTTTTAGTTCCAAAAGCATTATATACGTAATTATTATTAGCTGGTAAACCAAAAATGTTGGTTGGAACATTTGCGAGTCTTCTCATACGAGAAATACCATATCCAAACATGATTGCAACAAATGAATAGAATACAAACATAGGTGCACCTAACATCAAGATATAATCAAATATAAAGTGACACATTGTTGGAACAAATAAACTTAGTAATAAATATTTATTTGTTTTTTCTCTTTTCCCATGTACATAAGTTAATTTAGCTAATCCTATAAAATATCCCATGATTACACCAAAAAAAGCGTGACCCGGTACAGAGAAAAACATTCTATTTATAGCTACTAAGATCGATTCTTCAAAAGATTCATTCATAAACACATATAGTATATTTTCGATAGTTGCAAATCCTAATGATACAAATACTGAATAAACAATTGCATCGTAAACATGATTAAAGGCTTTTGCTTTCCATGCTATCAAATAAATAAAAATCCATTTAGAAAATTCTTCAATTATAGCAATACCAATGAAGACATATATTGCTAATTCTACGGGTGATAAAAATGTAATATTTTCTAATGAAAAGAATGGTACGAGTATTTCTAGCGTTAATGTAATAATTAAGGTTACGATAACTGATCCTATACCTCCTAGTGCTAATTTAACGAGTAATGGCACTGGTTCTTTTTCAATTTTATCATTTGTATAAATTATGTATCCTAAAACGACAGTTGGTAATATCGCTAAGATTAAAAGTATTAAGTCCATATTATCACCTATTTAATTATAACATTTCAACAATACAAAAAAAAGCAATTTATTTTTTGCTTTTTTTAATTCCTATTTTCTCACCTATTTTAACAACTGTTTCATATCCTTGACTAGTATTGTCTAGTATCTCCTTATCAATTGTAACTTTATCTTTTTCAATTAATAAAACAATTGTTGATCCCCCAAATTCAAACATTCCTTTTTCTTCACCTTTGGAAAATGAATATTTTTCATGATGATTTTTTATTCTACCAACGATTGTAGCTCCTACTTCAATATGAATTACATCACCAAAGTTTTTTGTTTTTAAAGTAGTATATTCACGTGAGTTTTCTTTATAAATATTATAGTTTTCTAAAGCTATAGGTCTTACTGTATACAAGACACCTTTAATAAATTTATTTTCATTTTTGGTACCATCATCTATGTAACAATAACGATGATAATCATCAATACATAATCTGAATATTAAACAATAACCGTCTTTATATTTTTTAGCTAATGATTTATCTTTTAATAAATCTTCAACACGATAATATGAATTTTTTATTTTAAAAATACTTTTATCATCAATTGAATAAACTGTTAATTTTGAATCACATGGACTAATCAAACTATTTTTATTCATATCAAACTTACGACATTCAGATTTGATTTTCCTAGTAAAGAAATCATTATACGAAGTATACTTTCTTTCTTCATATTCATCAATATCAATATTATTCTTTTTTACAAATCTTTTTATAGCAAAGGCAGATATTTTTTTATCCATAAACCAACCTGCTATTTTAGAAATAGTTGGAAGAGTTATAATCTTCAGGAAAAAACGCCCAATTCTATTTCGGTATAAAAATACTATTGGTCCCTGGAATGTATCTTCTATTGAAATTCTTTCTCTTTTTATCATTTCATCAACCATATTAATAAGAATAATTCAATAATACCTGCGATAGTCATTGCAATCATACCTTTTAATTTAGGCTTAACTACTTTGAATTTATATAAGAATAGGAATGCAACTAGTACTAATACAAAGGCATAAAAAATATAAAAATTACTTCCAAAAAAACTTCTTAAAGCATAAACTAATGGAAAAATAAGAGCATCAGTTGTAACTGGTAAACCTGTATATTCTTTTCTTGTTTCATTTGTTTTCTTTTGTCTTTTTTCTTCCATTACATTAAAGTATGCAAGCCTTATTAAAGCAGCTAGTACAAAAATTGCCATAATTGCTTTACCCCACCATGCAGTTAAACCAATCGAATAACCAATAGCAGCTGGCAATACTCCAAAAGCAATAAGATCACTTAATGAATCTATTTGAATTCCAAATTTCTTTTCATCTTCTGTTCTTTTCATTGTTTTTGCGACTTTTCCATCAAACATATCACAAAATCCTGAAAGTAATAAACAGAATACAGCTCCAAAAGTATTTCCTTCAAATGCCAATGTTATCCCTACTATCGAAGAAACTAAACTCATATATGTAAGAATAACTGTATAATTATAAAAACCTAGCATAAAACACCTCAAAATTAATCTTTTATCTTCTTAATTATACAATATATTTTGAAATATTAAAACAAAAAAATAATAGTTAACTACATTTAACTATCTTTTTCTTACTTTTTTGTTTAGCCTTTTCGATTGATAAATGACATTTTTCAATGTAATTATTTATCTTATGATAATCAAAACATCCAGTTTTCGTATAACAATCTTTTATTTCGAATGGAGAAGCGTATGATATTACTAAATTTGCACCATTCGAGATATAAACTGGTAAAATCTTTTTATTAGCTTTTAAAGCAACAATAAAAGGAACAATATTAGTACTACCAGTTTTTGAACTTGTAACATAGTTATGTTCATCTCCTTCTTCACCAAAAGTTCCATCATATAAAGAACGAACATTTCCTAAGTTAGCTTTTATGATTTGTTCCGAATATGGATTTTCACCAGATGAATAAATTATATATGTTTCATCAGTTTTAGGTTTATTCATAACCTCAGCAGTTTGTTCTTGATGTTCTATTATTTTTCCTAAAACTAAATTTTGAATTTTTTTAATGCATTTCATAAATCCTCCTAAGCACTAAAAAAAGATAATTAAATTATCTTTCTAAAGCTTTTTTTAATAAGAATATTAAAGCACATCCAACTACAATTATCAAGATTGCTACAAATATTTTAAATCCCATTGGTAACATTGTATCATTCTTGATATTAGCATCTTCTACACTAGTTTTCATTATTTGGAAAGTTATACCATCTTCTCCAAGTTCATTCTGATCTAAATGCCAGATATATTTATTGCCATCTCTTTCATGAGCATTTTCTTTTAATACTTCCGCATCTGTTTCTAATGTAAATGTACTATCTTCAAGAAAAGAACATGTGAACTTTCCATATAAGGCCATTGAATATATTCCTTCACCTTCACGATAAGAACTTAAAGCAAAGCATTCAGAAACAGCTTTTAATTCATCTAATTTAACATTTTTTAATTTATGAGTTAAATTAACATCAAAACTTGAACTATCTGGTGAAATATCAAAATATTCTTCCCCATGAATATCAGCTAGTAATCCGTTTTCAATGATATCATCATATGTTGGATGAGCATCATCAAATTGTGGACTGTCTTCATTTTCTTCTTGACCAGAAATATTTACATATTCAGTGAATGTATCATTTTCATATTTTAAAGTATATGAAGCTGTACAACCTGTTGTAAACAAAATCATGGTTAATAAACTCAATATTAATAATCCCTTTTTCTTCATATTTTTTTACTCCCATACACCATATCCAATGATATAACCATCATTTAATGATTTATATCTATCACATACTGTATTACTACAATTTCCATCAATAATTAATACTTTATCTCCAGATACTCCTTTTACAACACCAATATGATCTCCATCATATTGAATATGTTCGTTACTAAAGAAAATATAATCTCCCATTTTTGGAACATAGTTTCCACCATGAGCAGCACTTGGTTCATAACGATTACCATCACTATTATTTCTAAAATATCCAATATAACTATCTACACCAGCAGTTTTATGCGTAACTGGACCATTAGAATGATTATACACTCCTGCTTCATTAGATATCCACCAAACAAAGGCTGCACACCACGGATATCCATAACCATTTCCTGAATAACCAGGAATATATCCAAAATCATATGTATATTTATTTGGAGAATCAGGTGGATGTGAGTCGGCTTCACGTTGTGCTATTTGAATCATTTTAGCAGCAAGTTCAGTTGGATTACCTGTTGAATTACCACTTGCTTTTCTTGCTTCTTCAGCAGCTTTTTCATTTTCTTCTCTGGCCGCTTCACGAGCAGCAGCTAAAGCAGCTCTTTCAGTTTCTGCCGCTTCTCTTTCTTGTTGTCGTTTTTCTTCTTCAACATCATCATCAAAATCTTTTGCTTCTTCATAAGCATTAATCATTTCAACACTAGAATTACTCCAACATGATGATGATTTATAATTAGGCATGGCCATTAAATTCATAAATATACTCATAAAAGTTGGTACAAAAAATACACCAACAGCAGCTAAACATTTGTGAATAGTTTTTGTTGTAGCACTTTTAACAGCTTTTTGATCAGGATTCATAGTAATTTTTCCTACTTCAACTGATGCCATTAATATTAATCCAATTGGAACTAATATACAAATAATTTCAAATAATCTTTTAAAAAGTAATATCACAGATAATATACCTGGATCTGTACAAGTTGATAAAAAATTCATATATATACACCTCTTTTCTATTATAATATATTTTTTATATTTATAATAGTTTTTTATCTAAAAATTGGTAATAAAATTTTTACTGTTGTACCTTCATTTTTGACTGATTCATATATTATTTTACCATTATGTTTGTCGATAACATTTTTAGAAAAAATAGTCCCTATTCCCATACCATTTATCTTAGTAGAATACCCTTTTCCTATTTGTTCTACATCTTTTATCCCACAACCATTATCTTTTATAGATATACATATATTTTTTTTCAATAAATCACTCTCTATTTCTAATAGTAGATTCTTTTCTTTTGATTCAATACTATTTTTTATCATATTTATTATTACTTGTTTTAGTTTTTCATAATCTCCTAATATATATACATCATCTTCATAATAGCTTGTTTTATATTTTATTTTTTTATTTTTTAACAATTCTCCAAGTGTTTCTATAACATCTTCTAATAAAATATTTATATCTAATATTTCATATTTCATCTTATCTTTAGATAGATTTAATCCATCTTGAATTATATCGATAGATCTATTAACTTCCTTTTTTACGATTTTCAAGTATTCTTCTTTTTTCTTTTTATTCATCATATCTAGATATCCCTTACTAATAGTTAAAGAGTTTTTAAGTTCATGGGTTACGGCACATAAATAATTTCTTAAACTGTCTTGTGCATCGATATTTTTTTTCATTTTAATTACTTCATTTAAAGATACTCTTTGACTAAGCAAATAATAGTATGTAAATGATAGAGTATATGAAATGATAATAGAAAAAATTATATATAGAATATTTATATTAAAATCATTATTTGGATATAAATAAAAAACATAAAATGATAAGAAAAATGATCTTATAACAATAAATTTATTTATGAAATTAATAATCTTAATTTCTTTTTTAAATAGAATTAAATAACTAATAAAATATATTAAATATTCTGATATAAGTATGTAAATATTAATATTAAAGTTTAGATTGTATATACTTATCAAGATTAATGATAATGTTAATGCTAGATATTTATTTCCTTTTATATAATTGAATAATATTGGTACAAAGATAATTATAGAGATATCCATAAAATTAATTTTACTAAATAAAAATAATAGAATAATTGAAAAAATCGATGTTATTGCAAAGTGCAGATTATCTTTTTTTTCATTAGTAAATAAAAAGACTTTTAATAGCAAGTAAACTAATATAGGAAATAAAACTAAAATAAAATTTAAACTTATGTTATAAAAAAAATTCATATAATACCTTCTTTCAAAATTATTATATGAATATAATTTGTCGAATTTTGTCGAATTATGTATAAATATAGATTATTTTAATTCATCTATATATTTTTTTAATTGCTTTGATTCACTACCTAGAATTATTTTTAATTGGTTATCAATTTCAACAATTCCCTTTGCACCAAGTTTTTGGATTGCTTCTTTATCTACAATTGTAACATCTTTCAAAGTTACTTTAAAACGAGACATATTAGTTTCAGTAGAAATAATATTTTCTTTACCACCTAAATAGTCTACTAATTTATTTAATTCTAAATGAGCATCTTTTTTTCCTGCTTTTAATACTGCTAATAATATAACTAATATTATTAGTCCAATAATAATGTACTCTATGTTCATACCTATCTCTCTTTCTTATATGTTTATTTAATTATACTATAAATTTAAAAAAATACAAACTTTTATCTTAAAATGATTAGATTTGAATAGAATTTAATATAGGTGTTATGTCGACACCAAGATATATTTTATGAATATCTTATACTAAGAAAGGAGAATGATTATGTGTAATAACAATGTAGATTGCTCATGTTTTAGTAGGATTATTGAAAGAATTATAGGATTACAACAACAAGGTGATTCTTTAAATGATTTTGGATGCGATAGACCTTTTTTAGGTAATATTATTAGTAATCTTGGATTAAATACTAGACCAATTACTTTTTATGGTAATACTGGTGAACAATTTATTTTTCCATATACTTTGAATGGTACTGATGGTACTAGTGGTGTTTTTAGAGTTGAAAATTTAGATGATTGTTGTTGTAGATGTCGTATTTTAGCACCTAATCCTGATGCAACTGCAACAATTCCATATATTGCTACAGAAAGCTTTTTTACGATTAATTTAAATTGTATATGTGCAATGCAATGTTTAGGTGATACATTTGTATCTGGATTATAAAAAATGGCCACTATAAGTGGTCTTTTCTTTTTATTGATTCAATATCTTTTAATAGTATTACTTTTTTATTTGATGTAATGATATGATCATTTAATTTAGAGACAATTTTTGTCTCATAGATATTATTGTCTATTGTTTTTATAATTACTATATCATTAAAAATAATATCTTTTTTATTTTCTGTTATATTCTTCGTTATATTTTCATTTCTGATATTATTATCTTCATAAGAATAATATACTTCTTTATTAGAACTTTTTACTTTTGGAGTTTTATATATTTCTGGAAGTTTTTTCATTTAATCACCTACTATACATTTTATGTTTTTATTTAATAAAAATGACTTATTTTTACATAATAATAATGGTGATATCATGAAAAAGAATATTTATATAGATCGATTCATTTTCTTTACAATATTTATTTTTTATTTAATTAGTATTATTTCAATTAATTCAGCATCAATCTATTTATCTAGTAGTTTGGGAAATTTAATTATTAAGCAAAGTATTTGGTATTTAATAGGTCTTTTATTAATATTTGTTATTATCAAATTCGATAATAAATTTTTTTATAAATATTCATTTTCGATATATATAATTAATTGTTTATTACTTCTAGGACTACTTTTTTTTGCTCCTTCAATTAATGGTAGTAAATGCTGGTATAATATATTTGGTTTTAGTTTTCAACCTAGTGAATTTATGAAGATTAGTTTAATTCTTGTATATAGTAAAATAATTGGTGAGTTTAATAAAAAAAGAAAGATAAATTTTAAAGATGAAATTATATTATTATTAAAAATATTTATTCTTTTATTAATTCCCAGTATTTTAACTTTTTTAGAACCTGATACAGGAGCAATAATTATATATTTTATTATTACTTTTTTTTGTTTATTTATAAGTAAAATTAGAATTAGATGGTTTGTTATATTATTTAGTTTTATACTTCTATCGATGTCTTGTTTCTTTTATTTTTATTTTTATGAGCAGGATATTTTTATAAATATTTTAGGTAATGATTTTTTCTATCGAATGGATAGAATTGTTAATTGGCGAAATGGTAGTGGTATGCAATTGGAAAATAGTATGGCTGCTATTAGTGCTAGTGGTATGTTTGGTTTTGGTTTTAATAATACTCCTATTTATTTTCCAGAAGCTGGCACTGATTTTATATTTGGTGTTTTTGCATCTAATTTTGGTTTTTTAGGAAGTAGTTTTTTAATTATATTTTTATTATTATTTGATATTTATTTAATTAATTTATGCAATAAGCGAATTAATTATAAAGATAAAACTTTATTAATAGGTATTGTTGGAATTATTTTCTATCAACAAATTCAAAATATTTCTATGACAATTGGTCTTCTTCCTATTACAGGTATTACTCTACCTTTTATTAGTTATGGTGGTTCTAGTTTAATATCATATATGATTTTAATTGGATTAGTTCTTAATATTACAAAAGAAAAAAAGAATAGTTAACTATTCTTTTTATTTTTCTTTTTATCTTCTTTGTAAATAGATTCATATACTTCTTTTAATTGTTTACCAACATTCTTTAAATCTCTTTCTTCAGCAAGTTTATATGAATGTTTAGCAACTGATTTAATTTTACCTGAAAAGAAGTCTTTGATTTTTTTCTCGAATTCATCTACATCTTTAGCCTTGTGAACATTTTTACCATCTTCTAACCAACCTTCAAATATTGGAATATCTCTAATGATAGCATCAGTCTCGCAAGCACATGCTTCAATGATTGGAATTCCTTCAGTTTCTTCTAATGTTGGGAATAAATATAAATCACAACCATTCATAGCACCACGAATAACATCTCTTTCAACATACCCCGCAAAAGTTAAATTATCTAATTTAGTATTTACAGCATCTCTTACAGGTTTTGTTGCAGCAGCAAGTGGTGAATAACCAAACCAAATAAATTTATATTCTGGCATTCTTTTAGCTAATTCAACAAAGTCAACAATTCCTTTTCGCTCAATATATAAACCAATACCTATAATTACTTTTTCATCTTTTTTTATGTTAAAATCTTTTCTAAATTTTTCACCAAGTTTTTTATCTTTTTTAAAAAATTCAATTTCAATACCATTAGAAATTGCGTAGATTTTTTTATTTTCTAAACCTTTATATCCCTCTAATAATCTTTTTGAATATGGTGTTGGTGTTACAATAACATCTCCTAGACTATAACATTTTATTAACCATTTTTTAAATAAAGGAGATATTTGTCTACAAAAAATAAATCCGTCTTTAAAGTCTTCTTCTGTAGAATGAGCATGGTATACTATTTTCTTTCCTTGTTTTTTAGCTTTTTTTGCTAGAAAATATGATTTAGGAAAATAAGTATTGATATGTAATATATCATAATCTTCTTTAGGATCTAATGTATATTCAATATGCTCATTTTCTAAAGCTTTTTGTTGGTGTTTAATTGCTTTACCTAAACCACTTTTTCCAACTGTTTTTAATCCTTCTGTATATAAAAGTACTTTCATATTTATCACCTATTTTTATTATAACAAAAATCTTTTACTTTTGGAAATTTTATATTTATAATTAGTATAGGTGATGATATGAAAAAAAGTATTAATGACTATTTACTTGATGGTGAAGTTTTAGATGCAAAATTCAACTTATCTAACGAGTATATACATTATTATAATAAAACCTATGCTATTGGTGGAATAATATTAATGCTTTTAGCTTGTTTTATAGCGTATACATCTTATCCAACAGATTGGGGATATGATATTGATATGATTAAAGAATGTATAATACTTGGAATTGTTTTATTTTGTATTATGGAGTTTTTTGTACTAATACCATTTTTATTCTTTATACATTTTAAAAAAAATGAATATTACATAACTAATAAAAGAATAATTCATTTTAATCCTATAAGCAAACTATTTAAAGCAATATATATTAGTGATATAACTAAAATTGAAATTAATAATACTAAATTTCATACTATAAAAAAAGAACTTAATCCTACATTTAAAATTAAAAATGAAGAAAAAGGTCATTATTTAAAGAGAATAGATTTTTTTAATAATAATGATAATAATTATCCTTATTTATCATTCAAACATTTGGATAATGGAGAAAAAGTTATTGAAGTTATTAATGAACATAGAGAATTTTATAATAAATAAAGATAAACATAAGTTTATCTTTTTATTTTGTAATATTATTTTTTAATTTAGATATACTACTTTTTTCTATTCTTGATATTTGTGCTTGACTAATTCCCAATTCATCAGCGATCTCCATTTGTGTTTTACCAATTACAAATCTTTGATCAAGAATATATCTTTCTCTTTCATCTAAATCATGGATAGCGTTTTCTAATGCTATTCGAGTATCTAAATCACTATTTATTTTTTTATCTTCTATTTGATCACATAAATAAATAGTATCTCCTCCATCATTATAAATAGCTTCAAAAATACTTACAGGATCCTTCATTGATTCTAAAGCATTGATAATATCAGATTCATCAACTTCTAATTGTTCAGATAGGTATTTGGTAGATGGTTCTTTACAATTAGAAATTAAATATTCATCTTTTAGTTTCATTATTTTATACGATAAGTCTTTTACTGATCTACTTATATGAATAGATGAATTATCTCTAAGATATCTTCTTACTTCACCTTGAATCATAGGTACACAATAAGTAGAGAATTTTACACCATAAGATAAATCAAAATTATCAATAGCTTTTAATAACCCAATACAACCAATTTGAAATAAGTCATCCATGTTTTCATTTTTTTTATTAAAATCTTTTAAAAGTGCTAGAACAAGTTTTAAGTTTCCATTAACAATTTCTTCTCTTGCTTTTTCATCTCCTTCTTTTACTTTTTTAAATAAACTTTCCATCTCTTCGAAAGATAATGTTTTGATATTTGCTGTATTCACGCCACTTATTTCAACTTTATGACGTGCCATAACATTCTCCTTTCATTTCTTTTATGAGATAGAGTTTAGTTTTTTATACACAAAAAAACACATTATTTATAATGTGTATTTTTGAATATATGGTCTTTGTTATTTATGTTTTATTCTTTTTTATTTTTCTTTGATTATTTTTTTTAACATATCATATGATTTTTTTGCCATAAAGTTTGTATTATCGAGAGGTAAATCATATTCCATTAATATATTAATCATTTCTTCCACTGTATCACCATTATTATGATTAATCTTTTGATTATTTTGTCTCATTTTGATGTAAACCCCCAAATTTTCAACATCTTGGACACAAATTTCATTTTTACCATTAGAAAACACTATATTATGAACATTTAGAGTTAGTAGTTTTTCATAGCCTAACGCAGTTAATAGGCTATAAGCATCATTGCATGATACAATTGGACAGTTGGTAGAAGTATGTCTTAATGTTTCCCCTTTTTCATTTGTTTCTTTTCTTTTTAACATTAAAGAACTTTTCTTACCAACAAATTCTCTTATTAATAAATAATTAGAGAATATATTTTCGAAATTTTCTAATGATATTTCTTCTTTTTTATCTATCATATAAATATCTACTAATTGAAATTCTTCTTGAACAAAGAAATTTAGATTTAATAATCTTTCTCTTATTTCATCTAGACTGGCATTAGTTTTAGAGCAGATTCTTATATCACTGGTCATTATCTTGCTGTTTCAAATCCATTTTCTTTGATTTTTTTAATATCACACGAGTCAGTAAGGTGCATACACATAACTCTTTTGCGATAATTAGGTTCAATTAGATTTATAAGTTCATTTACTTGGAGATGCGTTTTATTACCATCATCTGATACATCTTGGTATAAATAATAAATATCTTTTTCTTTAAACATCTTGATTATTTCATCTGGTATGATACTTGAGTCGCCACTATAAAATAGATTATCATTATCATTTATAAAGTGATATCCGTAGGAAGGTATTTTCACAATTTGATTATTTATATCTGTATATCCGTGTAGTTGTTTATATTCTTTCAAATAATAATCTTTTACTTCTATAGGTGTTTTTATAGTATATAAATCTTTGTTTACTCCAAATAAAGTTAACAAATTTACCGGCATTTCTTTATCTGGAAAGATTATATTTACTTCTTTCTTAGTTTTTTGACAGTATAAAACCAAGCTTCCTAGACTCCCAACATGATCTGAATGAAAATGTGTAATAATTATATCAATAACTTTTAGGCTTTCATCAATGATATTCTTATTTAGAATTTCATGGAAGATAGTTTCTCCACAATCGAAGAGAATTAATTTATCTCTTGTTTTGTAGAAGGCAGAATTATTGATATTTTCTTTTGAGAAGGCAGTACCTGTCCCAATAAAGTTCAATACTTTACGCATAACTCCTCCTTGTAAATGTCCATATAAATATGATAGATTTTCCCCTTTAATAATTCTTTGTTATTTATTTTAATACAAAATTAAAAAATATAATAATATTAGAAATTCATAGAGTTATAACTTTAAGTTATTACTAAAAAAAGTAGTATAACTTATATACTACTTTCCTAAATATTCATTTATAAATCTAAGTGGTGCTTCTGTTAAATTCTTTTCACGATAGATTAAATTCAATGGTACTTGTGGTAATTGTTCTTTTACCTTGATAAGTTTTAATTTACCACTTTCAATGTCATCTTTAACCATATCATACAAGATATATCCAACACCTAAACCTTTTTTTACCATACTATAGATTAATTCTGATGTTTCTATAGATAATATATTTTCTAATTCAACATTATTTTCTTTAGCTAAATTATCTAATATTTGTCTATGTGAAGAATGGAATACTGGTAAGATTAATGGAACATTTTTTAAATCTTTTAAGCTATATTCTTCTTTATCTTCAATAAAATTAGAATCACTTAAAGCAATAAAGCAATGTGAGAATGTTGTTAGTTTTTTTACATTAAAACAATCTAATTCATCTTTAAATGACATTGTATCAATAACAAAATCAATTTCATTATTTTCAAGTAACTTTAATAATTCACTACTTGGTCTATTTACTACCGTAACATCTATTTTAGAGTACTTTTCATGAAACTCTACTATTTTATTCATTATATAGAAAGATGCGATATGAGAAGGTATTCCTACTGATAACGATCCCTTTTCTAAGTTTTTATTCTCATTCATTTTCTTTTCAGCTGCTCTAAAACTATTGAAAGCTTCTTCTACATATTCAAATAGTTCTTGTCCTTTTTCTGTAAGAACTGTACCATTTAATGTACGGTAGAACAAGACTACTCCTAAATCATTTTCTAGATTTTTAATAGCTTTACTAATAGCAGGTTGAGAAATATACATATTTTTTGAGGCAGCAGAAATACTTTTATTTTTAGCTACTTCATAAAATATTTTATATAAATTTAAATTTAAATCTTTATTCATAAAAACCCCCTTGATAAACTATATTAATTTATCGTCTGATTCTATGTCTTCTCCACCCTCGCTGTATACTAATTTACCAGAACTTAAAACAATAATATGACGTTCTTTTAATTCAGCTTCGTCATTAACAATAATTTCAAAATGTTGTTTTCTATTTTCAAAACTATTTCTTAAATTAACGAATTCTTCATCATCTACGCCTAAATCATTTTCTTCTATTGCTTTTCCTCTTATTGGAAAAAATCTAATTAATTTCCAATAATCAATATTATATTTTAGAAGTTCATTATATAAATCTTCCATCATATTAATATTGTTTTTAAATACTACTGTATTTATTCTTATTTCAATACTTGGATTAACTTCCTTGATTATTTTTAACAAAGAACTAACGTGGTTGAAATAACCTTTTCCTATTCCAAATTCTTCATTTAAAGTATCATCTATAAAATCAAGTGATATTATAATACGATCTATATTTTCGATATTTTCTTTTAAATTTTCTTTATTTAAAAGAGATGCGTTAGTATTAACATGATTTATAATATTATTTTCTTTACTTAATTTTAACAATTCTTTTAAATCTTTATATAAGAATGGTTCTCCACCAGTCCATGCGATTCTTTCTACTTTTCTATCTATTAAACTTTTAAGAATCTTTTTATTATCTTCTAAAGATAAGTCTTCTTTATTGAACTTAAAACAATATTTGCAATTTTTATTACATTTACTAGTTATGTTCCAACATACTTTCATCTTTATTCTCCCCAAACTTTAATTCTTTTACTTTCATAATATCTATTCCATATATTTCTCGATATATAGATTCAACATCAAAAGTTGTAATTTTATAATTTTTTGTATTAACTAACGCTAAGACTCTTTCAACATCTTCATTAGTTTTTCCTTCTATCTCTACATAAGTAGGTATTAATGGCCAAGAATCTATGGAAATTTCTGTATTATCTAAAAGATATACTCTTCGATAATTTTCTTGATAGTTTCTTGCGATATATCCAAGTTCTTCTAAAATTTCATTAGTTTTATCAAAGTCATCAACAACTATCTCTAATTCGTTTGTCCCTTCAATAGCATTTTTATCTTTGATTTCTTTAATAGTAAGAGTTGTTTTCTTACCATTGGTACGAAGTCTAATCCACTTATTAGGATTAATAGGTTTAACATCATAAACAAGTCTTCTTTGAAGAAATTCTCCTTGTTTTTCTGCTTTTAATTCATCTAAACGATTAATGAAATCATCTAAATCTATATCTAAAACAGTAAGTTCTCTTTCTTTTTCCATAGTTACCTCCGTTTTTAATGGCTATATTATACACTATTTTTGTCATTTTGACTAGTCTCTTTTTCTTTAAAATAAAAAAATCTTTATATTTTATAAAGATTTTCTTGTTTTTTTACTATAAATAATCTCTTTTACATTTTAATAGCACTATTTAATGCTAGTTCCATCATTGTTTTAAATGCTGTTTCTCTTTCATCAGCTGTTGTTTCTTTACCTGTTCTAATATGATCTGATACAGTAATAATTGCAGTTGCTTTTTTGCCAAGAGCTTTAGCATTATGGAAAAGAGCAAAAGTTTCCATTTCTGTACCAAAACATCCTAATGTATGGTTCATATAATCAATATCAACTTCTTCATGATAGAATACTTCACTACAATATACTCTTCCTTTATGTAGAGTTATGTTATGTTCATTTGCAGTATTAGTAATTATTTCATTTAAAGTAGTATCAGACTTTAATATATTGTCTTCATTACCATTTTGAATTCTTGCATATGGACTATCAGAGTATGATTCTTCAGCAATAACTACATCATATAATTCTAGATTAGCATCATAAGCTCCCATACTACCTACTCTAATAATTACATCTACATCGTAAAATTTAAATAATTCATATGAATAAATTCCCATACTAGGAATTCCCATTCCACTAGCCATTACTGTTAATCTTGTCCCTTTATAATATCCAGTATATGCAAGCATACCACGTACATCATTAACTAAAGTATAATTTTCTAAATAATTTTCAGTAATAAACTTAGCACGTCTAGGATCTCCAGGCATGATTACAATTCTAGCTATATCTTCTTTTTTTGCTTCATTATGTGGTGTCATATATTCCTCCTTGATTATTTTCTTATCTAATTTGAGTATATCATATTTATTACTTTTAGTAATAATATTTATACTATTTTACATTTACTTTTTTAGAAACTTCTTTATTTCTCTTAATTTATTATTTGTATCTTTTTTTCCTAATTCATACGCCGCAATTATAGTTTCCATCTTTTTTTCCATACGACCTATTTTTAGATTAGTACTTGGTTCAATAACAATTATCTTTTTATCTTTTTCTAAAGATTCAATATAGTCTATTGTTTCATTATACATGTTATGTCGATTATTTACTTTTTCTACAAATTTTGGATAATCTTTATATAATCTTTTTGATATCGCTAGTACTTTTTCTTTTTTCTTCTTATAGCTATGGGGTTTAGTTTTAACAACAATACATCTATCATATCCCATTTCTATAAACTTCTTTATTGGAATACTATCTGCTATAGCTCCATCTAAATATTTATTACCATCAATTTCAACAATTTGTGAAACTACTGGCATTGAAGCAGATGCACGTAAGTAATCTATTTTATTTCCCCTTAAAGTCTTTAAATTAATATATTCAGCTTCTCCTGTTTCTAAATTAGTAACAGTTGCATAAAACTTAGTTTTAGATTTTTCAAACGCTTCATGATCAAATGGAAAAAGCTTATTAGGGATTTCATCATAACAGTAATCTGTATCAACGACGTTACCAGTTTTAAAAAAAGATTTAAAGCTCATAAAACGGTAGTCTTTACGACATGATTTATAATATCTAATACTTCTTTCATATTGTTCAGATACATAACTACATCCATGAATAGCTCCTGCTGATACACCTACTACACAATCAACATGAATGTTATTTTCTAATAATGTATCTAATACTCCAGCAGTATAAATACCACGCATTGCTCCTCCTTCTAGAATAAGAGCTGTTTTAATATCTTTTTTCATATGTACCCTCCTAATACTAATTATATTACAAACTTACATAAAAAAATAGAAGAGTTATTCCTCTTCTATTTCTTTTGATTTGTTTTTTTGGTTTTTATCTTTTTTATCATTCTTTTTCTTAAAGAAGATAAATAAAGCAAATATACCGATAGCCATTATAATTATATATTCAATAATTGCTATTGTTTTATAAATACATCCTTTTATTTCAGCTTGTGATACTAAAGAAGTACCAAGATGAATATTATCTATTTCAATATAACCTTTTTCATTATATTTAAGATTATCATATACTTTTTCTAAATGTTCATCTTCATATGAATATCCATAGATAGCATTATCATTATATTCTTCATCAACATATATCTTTAATTTAATATAATTAAATATACTTGTATCTAAGTGATTATTGAAATATAAGTATTTGGCATAATTAGTTAAATCATTCATCTTTTTATCACTATTACTATAGAATTCAACTAATGTATCTAAATCACGATATTGTTTAATATCATCACCATTTATTTCCCACGAATATCTTAGTTTTTCATCAATGTATTTATTAATTATTAATTTACGATTTCCTAGTTTTTCAAACATTTCTGCTGTAATAGTATTATTATCATCATAAATATTTACGATTACAGTATCTGTATCAGTATTTTCTAATGTTTCTAATAGTTCATCTAATTTAACTCTAGGAATACCATCATCTCTTGTTACAATAAGTTTATATGTTTTAGCATTACCATTTTCAGCTGTTACTTTAATAGATACAGTATTTTCACCAGCTTCTAAGTTTTCGTAACCTGTTATTTCTACTTTAGCAGCAGATGAATCAGGAGTTGCATTTACTTTTATTGATTCAACATCTTTAGGAACTTTTAAAGTAAAAGTATCTTTACTATCGTCAAACGCAACATTATATCCATCAACTGTTAAGTCTTTAAGTTTAGTATTAGATGAAAGCACATGATCATTTCCATCTTTATCTTTACGTTTTACTGTAATTGTATAAGTTCTTTTAGAACCGTTTTCAGCTGTTACTACAACATTAAATTTATTTTCATATACATTTAATGATTTAGTACCAGTACCAGTTACTTTAGCACTACTATCACTTGCTTTAGCAGTAATCTTTACTTCATCAACATCATTATCTACAACAATTGTATAATTAGTCTTATTAGAATTAAAATCTATATCTTTAGGACTAACTTTTAAACTAGATAATTTATTATTAGCTGACTTAGGTTCAGTTACTGTTACTTTAATTGTTTGAGTCTTTTTAATTACTTCTTCATCATATGTAGCAGCATCTATTACAACTTTAATAGTTGTAGTACCTACTTTAACTCCTTTAACATTTACTGTTACAGAGTCATTATCTAACCATACTGATGATTTGTTAACAGTAGCAATACTTTTATCACTGCTTGAGATTGTTACTTTACCAGCAGCATTAGAAGCACTTACTTTAAAAGTAGTAGATGATCCTTCTACAACTGATATACTAGTTTTATTAGGCGCTACGCTTCCCTTTGCAAATACTTGAAAAGGGAAAAGCATAGTTATTAATAATAATACAAATATATATTTACTTCTTTTCATTTTAGTTACCTCCGTTCATAATATGATTTTTAACTTTAACGTAATCTAGAGGAGTAATTCCATCATCATCGTTATAGTCAGCGGCTAATCTATATACGCCTTCTTCAATAATCTTTTCTTCCATAATATGGTTCTTAATTTTAACGTAATCGATTGGGGCTATTTCACCATCACCAGTTACGTCACCTTTTAATACTATAAAGTATTTATATTCTTGATTATTGGAATTTATTAATACGTAATCACCAGTACGAACTAGAGTTGAATTAAGTTCATTTCCATCTTTATCATATAATTTATATGTGTAATCTTCTGATAAACCATCAAAATTATCTATTACTGTTTCAATATCATATGCATCATTTTTAACAACAACAATATCTTCAGTTAAGAATGAATCTTCAGGTTTATCTTCATATACTAAATCATATACACTGAAAGAATTATTAAATGTTACTTCTAATTTATATGTATCATTTTCTTTTATTAATTCAATATATTTACCAACTTCAACATTAGATATTTCTAACTTACCATCCATATCATTATCAGTTACAATTACAGTAACATTTTTTGGAATATTATCAAAGTCAGTTATTTCTTGGTCTGAATTTATTACTTCGGTCATTCTAAATTTGTATTCTCCAACATTATCTAATTTGATGTTATCTAAATATTCAGATAAATCAAATTTAGTTGAATCTGGATTTGTACTGTCATATGTAATAGTATCTGTTCCTAATGAAATCCATTCACCATCAACATACATTTCTAAATTAAATGTGAATGTTTCTTCTTCAACCCAATCTCTTGTTTCTAAAATTTTTTCCCCAGAAATTGTGAATTCAGAAAGACTAACAGGAGCTGGTTCATATTTTGTTACAAAAGATACTTCACCATTTTCAGGTATCTTTGTACTTATAATATCATTTTCAACACTAAATCCTGGCATTGTATTTAAGTAGTTAATAGTTATATCCATAGTTTCATCTAATTCATAAATATGAATATCACTATTAGCTGGTATTTTAACTTTAATAGTACCAGTACTATCTGCTACTAAATCACCACTAGATGTTTCAATTGTTTTACCAGAATAAACAGTACCTAATATTACTTCGTATTCAAAATATATATTATCAGGTATTTCATAATTAGTTCCTAAGTTATGTTCAACAGGTGCACTTATTATTAAATCATTAGTTGGATTCTTATTAGGAATAAAAGTACCTATAACAGGAGATGCTTCAGCAATTAAATATGCAATTGTATGATATGTACTTATAAATGTAAAAGTAAAGATAGATAATATTAAAATCATATTTCTAATCTTTTTCATATATTCATCTCCTTTCTTATATTTTGGTTATACAAGAAAATCTCAAAATATGAGGTTCTCTTGTATAACCCCTACTTTCGTAGGAGTTAAATTACTTTAATTTAATTTAATTAGATTAAATTATTTATTCCATTGTTTTTGGTAAGCAGCAAATGCTTCTTGAACAGTATCAAATCCACTTGTTTGAATAGCATGTGCTTCTACAATGAATGCTTCATTTTTAGCAAAATCAAAATCGATTGTTTGTGCTGGTTCACCATTAATAATTAATGCGTATCCACCTTCAACTTTATCAATTCTTTCATCTAAGAAGAATGTTGAAACACCAACATTAGTAGTTTCACCAGATGCTAATGGACCATTATATAAAAT
Organism: Bacilli bacterium; assembly: GCA_017436345.1. Taxonomy (GTDB): domain Bacteria; phylum Bacillota_I; class Bacilli_A; order RF39; family UBA660; genus RUG11788. The sequence continues at coordinate 290,110 of JAFSDH010000002.1, read as the reverse complement.
GTTGTAAACATTGTAATCTACACCATTTTCATTAGTATATAATCCTTTGTTATCTCCAAATGAATCATTTACTAACCAAGTTTTTGAATCAGGTACTACACCATCAACTAAATCAGCTTCAGTGATATATCCTGCATTTAATGCATTTTCAACATATTTAGCAGTTTTGTTATTTGGATACCAGAAAGCTCCTGGTAAATTCCAGTGAATAATATTGTTAGCTGCTGCATCACCAGTGTCTTCTAATGCTACTGGAATTTTAACAGTTAACCATACATATGCAGCTGAATCACCTGTATTAGTAATTCTATAGTTTGCCGCTACCTTATCATTATTATTAGGCATTAATAAAATTGGTTCATTTTCATTTTCTAATTCTGATGTTAAATCAATACTAACATCACCCATTGTAAATGTGTTTGTGTCTGTTTCTCTAGCAGTTAAGAATGCAACTGTTCCACCAATTGATAATGCAACTACTGCAACTAATGCTAAAGCAATTAAAATTTTCTTTTTCATTTTATCATTTCCTTTCTTATTTTTTATTTATTAAAATGGAAGGTTTGTTCCAAACGCTTTATCAAAAGCATTTTGAGCGTTATTGAATCCCTCAGCTTGTACTGCTTGTGAAATAGTAATAACATCCAATTGGCCATTTCCATTTCCATCCATTAATTCTACTTCTTCTCCAGTTGTTGTTGGATCAAGATAGAATTGTAATAAACTTGGACGAGTTATAGCATTTGGTGATAATGTTTGAATGCCTGCTTTTCTATTATCAGCATTTTCACCTTTAAATTCATAACATATAACGTAATATTTATTTACTTTTCCTGTTTCTTCGTCAGTTATTTCATAGTCATAAATTTCTTGAATTTTATTCCACCAGCTTTCATTTTGATTTACATGGATTATTCTCTCATATTGTTCTTCTGATATATTACCTTGTTCAAATGCTACCCATGTTCTTACATATGCATCTTCATTACCAGTATTCTTTACAAATGTAAATCTATCAACTACATTTCTAACTGAATCATCAAATAATTGATTTGATCCTGGAGCATTTAATTGTCCCCATGACTGTTGGTGACTTCCTTCACCTGATGCTGCTTCACTACCATTTCTATCATCCCAAATCATTGTATTTTTTTCATTTTGATATACAGCTGGTAGTATTGCGCTTCCTTGAGTACTTGTTACTTGTTGAATTTTGTCTGGTATATAACCCCATTGGTCTTTATTACTTTCTCCCATTGAAATCCATTCACCATTTTCAACAACTCTTTCATATTGTAATTGTTCTATTTTTACATTACCATATGTGAAGGTTGCAACTTCTGCATCTTGAGCAGTGAAGTATGCAATTGTACCTCCAACTGATAATCCAATTACTGCTAAAAAACTCAATACTAATAAAATCTTCTTTTTCATATTTTTCACTCCTTCCCTTATAATCTTTATTTATGTAAAACATTTCTGTTTACATCTAATTAACTTGCTGGGTTATATGCTAATTCCCAGGCTTCTTTTGGACTATTTATAGCATCCATATCTTCATTTCTTTGTACTGCATAAGCAGATATCATCATAGTTGGATAACTAGTTATATTTCTTATATCAGCATAAGTTAAATCTGTTTTTACCTTTATTATATTATCTTTTATTACATTGAAAGTTTGTTCTTCACCTGATTTATCAACTTCCATATAATAAATACCTGCGTATTCTTCTAACTCTTTCCAATTGCTTTCTAATGAATAAGTCATATAATTATCAAAATCATTTTCTTTATCTATTCTTATAAATAAATAACAATCTTCACTATTAGCTTTTACTACTACTTTTGTATCTTTAGTAATATTAGCTCCAGGCATTATTACATAACTATTCGTATTTAAATCTTCATCACCATCATTAGTATCACTTTCTCTTATTGATATTTCGATATCACCATATGTAAAAGTATTTGATAGTAAGGTTGTTCTACTTGTTAACCAAGCATATGTTGTTCCTACTACTAATAACAATACTATTACTAGTGTTACTGTTAGAATGATAGATTTTGATTTGTTTAATTCTTTTATTTTTTTAAACATATTATCATCCATCCTTATAAGACTTATTCACTGTATTGTTTTACAAATCCTTTCCAAGCTTCATCAGCATTTTTAAAACTGGCTGCTTGAATTGCTTGTCCTTTTATTGTAACTTTTAATTCTTGTAAATTTTCTAATTCATTTTTTGTTGTTTGTCCTGGAATTGTAAATTCTGTAAATAATGGTTCTAATTTTTTTTCACCATTTTCTCCATTAACAACATCTTTATATCGATATTCATATGTAATAGTTCCATCCGAATTATCTTTTTTAGTTGTATATATCCAATTTTCTCCCCAGTTTGAATAAATATCTTCTAAAGAGAAATCTTCTCCATATATATCTTTTATTTTAGATATGTTATTTAATGTAATTAAGATTCTTACATATGAGTCAGAACTTTTATCTTCTACTATAATTGTAGGATCTTTTGTATATGTATATCCTGGCATTAAATGATAAACATTTGTTATAGATGTTTCTCCACCAGTTTTATTACCTAGTTCATCTACTTTAGATTCAACTAATTTTATAGAAACATTACCAATTGTAAATGTATTAGTATCTGTTTCTTTATCTGATAAAAAGGCAATTGTTGTAGAAATACTAAAAATAGAGATTAATAATATGCTGATTACTAGTACTAGTGTTTTCTTTTTCATATATTAATCCCTTCTTTCTATTTATTTTTCTTATATTTCTTTTTTCTTTTCTTTTTTTTCATCAGTGATTGTATCAATATATATAACGGCAATTATTAATAAAACCCCAACACCTATCGTTATATACATACCATATGTTGTTTGCATAAAATGAGCAATATAACCTAAAAGTGGTATTGTAAAGATTGGTTTTCCAATAATTTCATTTTCTCTTACGGGGCTTTCATCACGCATCTTATTAGCATCACCTTGGGTATAGAAAATTTTTTGATTATCTTCTTCTTTTATCTCTACAATTCTATGTGTTGCAATAGTTTTATCAGTTAATTGGAAAGTAATTACATCTCCTGCTTTTAAATCATCTGTTTCAACCTCTAAAACATAAATAACAGAACCAACTTGATATGTTGGTTTCATAGAACCCGATAGCACCGAATAAATCTCAACCCCAAATATTTTTATTCCTACCAATAAAAAAGCAAAGGCTACTACGACTATAACAATTAAAGTACTTATTGTTTTTAAGATTAACTTTGTTGTCTTATTCACTTTAACCTCCACTACTTTATATATAACTTCTTATTTTCTCGTCTATTATAGATTAAGTATACTACTTTATAATTAATCTTTCAACTCCCAAAAAGAAAAAAACAAAGTAATTTGTCGATTACTTTGTTTTTATATTTTTTTATTTAAATGCTTCTTCAATTGCTACTGCTACTGCAACTGTCGCACCAACCATTGGATTATTTCCCATACCAATTAATCCCATCATTTCAACATGCGCAGGAACTGAAGATGAACCAGCAAATTGTGCATCACTATGCATTCTTCCCATAGTATCAGTCATACCATATGAAGCAGGTCCAGCAGCCATATTATCTGGGTGAAGAGTTCTTCCCGTTCCACCACCTGATGCTACTGAGAAATATTTTTTGCCAATTTCAATACATTCTTTTTTATATGTTCCAGCTACTGGATGTTGGAAACGAGTTGGGTTTGTTGAGTTACCAGTAATAGATACATCAACACCTTCTAAGTGCATGATTGCTACACCTTCTCTTACATCGTTTGCTCCATAACAACGAACTTTGCTTCTTTCTCCATCAGAATAAGCTATTTCTTCTACTACATTTACTTTTCCTGTAAAGAAATCAAAATCTGTTTTTACATAAGTAAATCCATTAATTCTTGAAATTACTTGTGCAGCATCTTTTCCAAGTCCATTTAAAATTACTTTTAATGGTTCTTTTCTTACTTTATTAGCGCTTTTAGCTATACCAATAGCTCCTTCTGCAGCTGCAAAAGATTCATGTCCTGCTAAGAATGCAAAACATTTTGTATCTTCAGTAAGTAACATAGAAGCAAGATTTCCATGTCCTAATCCCACTTTACGATCGTCAGCTACACTTCCAGGAATACAGAAAGCTTGTAACCCTTCACCAATTGCTTTAGCAGCATCACTAGCTTTAGTTCTTCCTGACTTAATAGCAATTGCTGCACCTAATGTATATGCCCAACATGCATTTTCAAAACAAATTGGTTGAACACCTTTAACTATTTCATATGGATCAAAACCTTTTTCTTTACAAATATTTCTTGCATCTTCAAAATCTTTAATTCCATATTTATCCATTACTGGTTGAATTTGATTTATTCTTCTTTCATAACTTTCAAATAATGCCATAATACGTCCTCCTACTCACATCTTGGGTCAATTTTCTTAACCGCTTCATCGAATCTACCATATTTACCACTTGCTTTTTCAATAGCTTCCATTGGTTCGATTCCTTTTTTGATATTTTCCATCATTTTACCTAGGTTAACATATTTATAACCAATTATTTGATTATCTTTATCTAGACCAATTTCTACAATATAACCTTCAGCTAATTCTAAGTATCTAGGTCCTTTAGCTTTAGTTGAATAAATAGTTCCAACTTGACTTCTTGTTCCTTTTCCTAAATCTTCAAGTCCAGCTCCAATTGCAAGTCCTCCTTCTGAGAATGCAGATTGGCTTCTTCCATATACTATTTGTAAGAATAATTCTCTCATTGCAGTATTAATGGCATCACAAACTAAGTCTGTATTTAATGCTTCTAGAATTGTTTTTCCTACTAGAATTTCTCCTGCCATAGCTGCACTATGAGTCATTCCGCTACATCCTAGTGTTTCAACTAATGCTTCTTCAATTATTCCTTCTTTTATATTTAAAGTTAGTTTACAAGCACCTTGTTGAGGAGCACACCAACCAATACCATGAGTTAATCCTGATATATCCTTTATTTCTTTTGCTTTTACCCATTTACCTTCTTCAGGTATTGGTGCTGGTCCATGATCAACACCTTTTGCTACTGGGCACATTTCTTCTACTTCTTTTGTATAAATCATAATAACCTCCTATGTTTATATAAAAATTATATCATGAATGAATATTTTTTTGACAATATTTATATATTTTTTTCATAATAAAAAAGAATATTCATATGAATACTCTTTATGATGTTCTACTTCCTTAATAAAGTCTTTTATTTTTGAAGTATTAAGCACTAACATATATGACATATTTTTATTGCTATACTTTTATTTCGTCCAAAGAAATTACTACAACTGGTCTAGGAGAACTTCCAACACTATTATAATTAAAATAAGTTAATGCGCCGGCCATAACAAAATAAACTTTTTTATCATTTGTCACAGAACCAGTTATATAACCACTATGTTCATAGCGAACCCAACTAGGGGCACTATTACATGTATTAGAAGAAATAGAACATCCTAAATTGATTAAATCTTTGATATCAATTAAAGATAGTTCTGCATCTTTTAATCCAACCGTTTCAAGTAAATATGTTTTATATGTATTAATCAATGGATAAGAAGAAGAATTACTATCATAAACATAAGCGGGATAAGATGTACCATATTTTGTTTTTAAAGAAGAACCACTAAGCCAATAAGTAGATGTAGCTAAATATGGTTTTTCCATACTGCTATAACTTTCTCCATCAACACGTTGTTTTCCTGTATTTGAATTAATAGCTTCATCAGCGAACATTTTTACACTATTACCTGTAACAGATATAACATGAAAATATTCACCACCACATTCTATTCTACTTCCTAAAGCAACACTAGCTCCTTCAATTAAATTGCAAGCTTTTCTATTAGCTAGTTTCTCTTCTTCTACTTGCTCATAATTATCTCCTTTTTGACATAATGTACAAGTTGTTTGTCCATTTCCTTTTTGTCCTTCACTTGTTGCTTCTAAAACAATAAGTTCTGTATCACTTGTTATATCAAAACCATTCCACTTATCACTAGGAACAAACTCGACAGCTTTACCTGATTCTGGTTTAGTTAAATCATCATATCCAGTTTTTACTTGATTACTATTTTCATCAATATTTGCCGATACTGTTGGATACATTCCGTACCCTGCACTATCTTTAAAAGTAAAACCATACTTATAATTATAGTTTACATTATCATATTGAACTAATACATATGCCCAATAGTTATCATTTGCCTGCATCCATTCTCCAAAAGGATTAGTTCCTCCTTTTTCTAAAGAAACACACTCAATTGGTATCGCATAAACTTTCGTTGAATCTGAAAAATGATAATCACCATCATTTACTTCTTGAACAACAGCTGTTATGTAACTATCCATTGTCTTAGTTACTGTTTTAACACGAGATTGTGTAATATACCTTGTTACGCTTGGTATTGCAATCATCATAATTAATGCAAGTATTACTATTACGGCAAGTAATTCTATTAATGTAAATCCTTTTTGATTTTTCTTCATATTAATCACCTAATATATTCCCCATGCTTCTTTTGAATGTTCATAATTACTTTTTATTTCATCAGTACTTATTATTCTGTTATATATTTCTATTTCATATAAAGTACCTGTGAATTTAAGATTACGATATGGTCGTAAATCCCCTATTGTAACTTGTTCCATTTTAATACCCATATTACCAGAATTAAATTCTTTTTTCATTTCTCCATTTATATATACTTTTGTTTTACCACCTTTAATTCCTGTTACTTGGATATTAAATGTTTTATTATTATAGTCTCCTATATAAATACTTGTAAAACCTGTTGTTGTATAAGTAGTATTTCTATTTGGTTGAGAATTGGCTTCAAAACTATAAATATGTAAATAATTTTTGTATAACCCTATCCATGAAATGTAATTTCCTGCACCCTTGTTAGCTACTGCTACAATAGTAGCGGCATATGTAGTAGCAGGCGGATCTTGATTAGTACTAGCTTTTACTGTTAAATGAACTGAATACTCTGTTGTAATATCAGTTACAGCATTTTCTGATGTAATTATAGCTACAGCATTATCATTATCTAGAATTAATCCACCATATTCATCATATTCTAATTCTCCATTATTATCTCCATAACATTCTTGGAAACTACTACAATGATTAGTTTCTGTTTTATATGATTCTTTATTGGCTTCCATGTTTCCAAAATCTGTATTAAATTTTGAACTTACTGAATCATAGTTTGATCCTTTTCTAGCTAAAGTACATGTTGTTTTACCATTACCTATTTTTCCTTCAGTAGTTGCTGTTAAAACTTTTAATCTCGTTTCTTCTTTTACAATGAATCCTGATTGATTCCAATTTTCTTCACCAGTCATTACGTTTGGTAAACCAGTTTTAGGTCTTGATAAAAATAAATCTGTTTTTATTTCTTTTCCATCACTACTCATAATAGTACTGGTTTTAGGATACATTCCATAACCAGCACTATCTTTAAAAGTAAATCCATAACGATAATTAAAATTAGCTGGATCATACTGAACTAAAACATAGGCCCAGTATTCATCACTTGATTGAATCCATTCTCCAAATGGATCAGTTCCTCCTTTTTCTAAAGGAATACATTCGATTGGAACTGCATATATATATCTTCCATCAGAAAAACGATATTCACCATCATTTACTTGGGTTACTAATGCATTAATATATTCACCAATACTTGTTGCTAAAGTCTTTTTTCTCGACTGAGTAATATATCTTGTAATACTTGGTATAGCAATAGACATTATAAGTCCTAGTATTACAATAACAGCTAATAATTCTATTAGCGTAAAACCTTTTTTATTCTTCATAAGACCACCTATAATAACATATTAACATATAATTATATTTTTTCATATAAAAAAGGACTATTGTCCTTTAATATATTCCCCATGCGCTTTTTGAATGTTCATAATTACTCTTTATTTCATCGGCGCTTATTATTCTATTATATATTTCTATTTCATATAAAGTACCAGTAAACTTAAGATTACGATGTTCTCTTAAATCTCCTAAAATAGTTTGAGCAACTATTATTTTTTTATTTCCTGATGTAAACTTTTCTTTTAACTCACCATTTATATATACTTTTGTTTCTTTATTAATAGTACCTGTTACTTGGACATTAAATGTTTTATTAGTATAGTCACCTACATAGATACTTGTAAAACCTGTTTCTTTTTTTTCATAATTTACACCAGCTTGTGGTGATCCAGTGAAACTATATACATGTAAATGATTTTGGTATAGACCAACCCAAACGAGATAATTACCTTGGGTTTGTCCTGAAACAGATACAATAGTTGATGCAAAACTACCTCCATTTGGTACTTGATTAGTATTTGCTCTTAAAGTTAAGTGAAGAGAAAATTTATCAGTTATTTCTTGAGAGTTTTCAGCTTGAATTATAGCAACAGGATTATCGTTATCTAGAATTAATCCACCATATTCATCATATTCTAATTCTCCATTATTATCTCCATAACAAGATTCAAATGTTGTACAGTAATTCAAATCACTAGTATCGTCTTTTGTTATTGCTTCAAAATTACCATAGTCTGTATTTACTTTCGATAAAACTTTATCATAATTACTTCCTTTACGCATTAAAGTACAAGTATTTTTACCATTTCCAGTACTTCCCCATTTACTTGATGTTAAAACTTTTAGTTTTGTTGTTTCATTAAGAATAAATCCCGAATTTTTCCAGTTTTCTTCACCAGTCATTAAGGTATGAAGACCAGTCTTAGGTCTTGATAAAAATAAATCTGTTTTTATTTCTTTTCCATCACTACTCATAACAGCACTTGTTTTAGGATACATTCCATAACCAGCACTATCTTTGAAAGTAAATCCATATTTATAATTGAAGTTTTCAGGGTCATATTGAACTAAAACATATGCCCAATATTCATCACTTGATTGAATCCATTCTCCAAATGGATCAGTTCCTCCTTTTTCTAAAGGAATACATTCGATTGGAACTGCATATATATATCTTCCGTCCGAGAAATGATATTCACCATCATTTACTTGGGTTACTAATGCATTAATATATTCACCGATACTTGTTGCTAAAGTCTTTTTTCTTGACTGAGTAATATATCTTGTAATACTTGGTATAGCAATCGACATTAAAAGCCCTAGTATTACAATAACTGCTAATAGTTCAATTAAAGTAAATCCCTTTTTATTCTTCATATTACCACCTTATTATAATTTTATCATATCTTTATATAAAAAAAAGACTTATTAGTCTTTTTTATTTACAAAGTTATAACTATCACGGCACATTTCTTCTATTTCTTTTTCTGCTTGCCAATTTAATTTTTCTTTAGCATAACTTGGATCAGCATAACATGCAGCTATGTCCCCTGGTCTTCTTTCTACTATTTTATAAGGAACATCAATATTATTTACTTTCTTAAATGTTTCTACAATTTCTAAAACACTATAACCATGACCTGTTCCTAAGTTATAAGCATCTACTCCTTTATCTTTTAATACTTTTTCGATTGCTTTTATATGTCCTTTAGCTAAATCAACAACATGGATATAATCTCTTACACCAGTACCATCTTTAGTATCATAATCATTACCAAATACACTAAGTATTTCTAATTCTTTATTAGCTACTTTTACAATATATGGCATTAAGTTATTAGGTATATCATTTGGATTTTCTCCTATTAATCCAGATTCATGTGCTCCAATTGGATTAAAATATCTAAGAAGAGCAATACTCCAATCTTTATCAGATACATATAAATCTTTTAAGATACCTTCAATATATAATTTAGTAGTTCCATATGGATTTGTTGTTGACAATGGAAAATCTTCTTTAATTGGTAGGCTCTTTGGTGAACCATATACAGTTGCACTTGATGAGAAGACAATTTTCTTACAATTGAATTCATTCATTACTTCACATAATGTTAATGTTGTATCTATGTTATTACGATAATACATTAATGGTTTTTGAACACTTTCACCAACTGCTTTTAATCCAGCAAAATGTATTACTGCATCAATTTTATTTTCATTAAATATTTTAGTCATTATTTCTTTATCAGCAACATCACCTTCATAAAAAGTAACATCTTTTTTTGTTATTTCTTTAATATAATCAACAACTTCTCTTTTTGAGTTTGATAAGTTATCAACTATGACTACTTCATATCCATTTTCTAATAATTCAACACAGGTATGACTTCCAATATAACCTGTTCCTCCAGTTACTAATATTTTCATAAATCCTCCTTAATTAACTTTCCTATTTTCTCTTTTATTTTATCATATAATTCTTTATTACTAAACTCATTTACATAAGTTTTTAACTTAATTATTTCACTATATAATTCTTCTTCATTAGAACTATCTTTATATTCTTCTTCTACTATCTTTAGATTTTTTATTAAATAGGTTTCTAATTTTTGATAATCAATTTTATTTTCTGATTTAAATAAATAAGTATTATTACCAAAACTATGAGTTTCTTTATTAAAACCAATGTTCCACTGATATTTATAAACATCTAGTTCTTCATCTATTAAAAAGCCTAGTCCCATAAATTCAGTTTCTTTATATATATCTAAATAGGCTTTATCTCTTTTTTTATTAAGAGTATTTCCTACTTCACTTTCTTTACTACTTATAAGTATCATTCTATCACCATTATCATTATACAATAAAAAGAAGAAAAAGATTATTCTTTTTCTTCTTTATTTATATTTTCTTTTTCTTCTATTTCTCTAATAACTTCTTCACGATTATAATCATCAAAAAATGTATCTAAAGTTGTTTTTCCTGTTTTATGAGATATAAATATACTTAAATATTTACCAATAAAATATGAAAATATGATTATTATGGTTATTAATATTAGAATTATAAAATATTTAAAGGAAATTATTCCCATTTCTTTAATAAAATAATTAACGATATTAGCTTCTATACCACCACTTACTTTGACTACTAAAGATGTAATAAATAATATAAGTGTTAAAAGAGCATTTATACTAACAGGAGCAATTGTATATAGTAGTCCTGTTACAGCATTAAAGTTAATTAAAGAAATTATGATATAAATAACGATTAAAGTAATAACTAAAATAATACTAATAGTATCATTATATATGATATCTAAAGCTTTAAAAATTATTTTATTTTCTCTTACTTCTTCAAATGCTTTATCTATTTCTTTATATATTTCCTCTAAGTCTTCTTCTGTAATTATTTCATTATTTTCTAAATCTATTTCTGTATTATTATTTATATAATCAGATATTTTATCTGAAATATCAAAACCAGCATTTTCAAAGATAGAAGATAAGCCACCAGTATACTCATTTACTGTATCATCAATATATAATTCTATTCCTTCAGCAATTCTTTCATTTAATAAATCTATATCAATTTTTGGTTCATTATCAATTCTTTTTAATTCATATAAGATTTTGTCAGCAATGTAGTTATTAATAATATCTTCTATTTCAATATATTCCCAGACATCTTCCATCCCTTCATATTCACTAGATATTTCATTAATAGCTTCTTCCATATATCCAGAATCTTCTAAAGCATATATTATTTGATTTCTTGTTAAGATACTTCTAGCAATACCAGTACTTACTAAAAAGAGAATAATAACAAACATTATAAATGCTAGTAAATGTGAAAAAAAGTTTTTTATAAAATACATATTATCTTGCTCCTTTCAACTTATTACTTAATATTTTTTTAATTGTTTTTTTGAAATACTTATATTCATCTTTATTTCTAAATACTAAATAATATATTAAATTTGGTATTATTAGTGATATTAATATATTTGTTATCATTTGAATAAATGGATTATTAAAAGTAATTAAACTAGATATTAAATAAGTAATAGTTATAGATATTATGAATAATAAGAAATAACTTATAATACTTTTAAAATAATCAAGTATTTTTTTATTAAATAATTTTTTAAATACATATTTAGGATAACTATATAAATGTAATAATAAATTACTTAATATTGTACCTAAGAATACTCCAGCTAAACCAAAGAACTTTAAAAGAATTAACGACGCTATTATATTAATAACTGATTCTAATATTGGAATATAACGATCTTCATGAAATATTCCTGCGGCTTCTTTAAAAGTACTTATGTTATAACGCATTACAGTTAGATAATAGTTTAATACTAATACAATTAAAACACCTGTGTCTAATAGATATGTTTTTCCATACCAAAATGATATAAAGCTTTCCATAACTACAAGAATACTTGTTGCAGTATATCCAGCAATCCAAAAGTTTAAAAATCTTATTCTTTTAAAAATTTGGTATGATTTTTCTTTTGACTCCAATGTTAATAAATTACCAATACTTGCGGTAAATGAAGTAAATCCTTGGCAAATTAATGTTGTTAAAGCATAGATAATTAAATAGTAATTATTATATAGTCCAACAACTGATACACCCAAGAATATAGATATTAAAATATTATCTGTTCCTAAGACAAAGAATGATCCTAATTTGTGAAAAAATAATCCTTTTACTTTTAAAATAATATCATTTTTTATTTCTTTAGATAGTTTTTCATTATTCTTTTCTTTTAAGTATGGATACTTTTTATTAGCTAAAATACTTATAATTACGTTTTCTAAAATACGACATATTATTTTAATAATTAAATATAAATAAAAGTTTTGTGTTAATAATAGAAAAGCGATTAATAGTGAATTCATTATTATTAAGTATCCAATATGAACAATTGAAATTAGATAACTTTTTTGATCAGCATATAATAAACTTCTTTTATAACTTAATAAATATGATGATACAGTATCTATTAAAAATAAGATAAATAGAATAATTAATTCTTGATTTGGAATGGTTGTTTTACCTACTATTATTCCTAAGAATGGTAAAAGAATTAATCCAAATATAAATATAATTAAAGAAATAATATGATATGTTTTTTTATAAAAAGACATTAATGCTTTTATCTTATCTTTTTTATTTTTAGCAATTGGCTCATATAAATTATAAATAATTGCTGTACCTATTCCTAAATCCGCAATAGCTAACATACTAACAATATTAGTATATAGACTATTTAATCCTAAATATTCAGTTCCTAGAGTATCTAAAAAAACTTTTTGTACAACAAAACCAATTAGGATAGTTAAAGTATTTGATATTATGGAAAAAACCATATTTTTAAATGAATTATATGTTCTCATAATATCACCACCTACATTATATTATTATATCATATATTAGTTTATATAAAAATAAAAACGGACAATAAGTCCGTTTATTTTATTTGATTTTATAGTTTTATTATTTATGATTATATTTTAAAGAATTTTTTGGTTTCATAGTTTTTACTAATATCTTTGGTTCTTCTCTATAACCAATTCTAAATGCTCTATGTAATGATGCGTCTTGTCTTTCAAAATCTTTCATAGAATCGATTTCAACAACGCTTCCAACTAATGAAGATGGTACTTTATAATCTTTATTGTATTCTCTTGATAATTCAAGTTCTTTTTCACAGCTTGCTTTTAATTGTTTAGATTTTTGAATTTCTTTTCTATAACCATTAATTCTTTTATGTGAATCTCTTTGTGTATATAATCCATATCCACAAGCAGCAGTTGCAGCTACAGCCCAAGCTCCGATTAATCCTAAACCATTAATTATTCCTAAACCAATAGGTGCTCCGATAACGATAACAGCACTTATACCAGCCATTACTTTATACCATTTATTGATTAATTTAATAGATGTATTTTCGATTTTAATAGATTCTCTTAAACGACTAATATTACTATCTAAATCTTCAATCTTATCTTCATTAACTAATACATCACGCATACCAAGTTCAGCATCACGAACTGTTATTTTACCGTTTTCATCAGTAACAGCTACTTTTTCATTATTTAAATAAACAAATTCTCTATTCATCAAAACCACTCCTTTTTTGTATTAGATATTATAACATAAAAAAAGAAGATGTCTATAATCTTCTTTTATTTTTTTATAAAGTTTTTTCTTTTATTATCTTAGAAACAGTTTTATAAACATCTTTAATATTTATATCTGTACTTTCTTTATCAGTTCTAAGTTTTAATTCAACTTGGTCTTCTTCTACTTTTTTACCAACAGTTATTCTTATTGGTATACCAATTAAATCCATATCTTTAAATTTAACTCCTGGTCTTTCATTTCTATTATCTAGAACAACTTCAATACCTTTTTTAGTTAAATCATTATATAGTTTTTCAGCTACTTTTACTTGTTTTTTATCTTTATCATTAATTAAAACTATTGATACATGGTATGGCGCGATATTCATTGGTAAGATAATTCCATTTTCGTCATTATTTTGTTCAACAATAGCAGCCATTATTCTTCCTATACCAATACCATAACATCCCATTACTACTGGATGTGAATTATTTTCTTCATCAAGATATGTTAAATCAAGAGATTCTGAATATTTAGTTCCTAATTTAAAAGTATTACCTATTTCAATACCTTTTTTGAAGTATAGGTTTCCTCCACAGCAAGGACATTTATCTCCTTCAATTACATTAGCAATATCTGCTTGAAGATATACTTCAAAGTCTTTTAGATTTACATTTTTATAGTGATAATCTGTCTTATTAGCTCCTACTAAGAAGTTTTTCATTCCTATTACTTCATTATCAATAATTACTGGGACTTCACAACCTACTGGTCCAGCAAATCCTACTTCAGCATGAGTTATTCTTTCAACATCTTCAAATGCTGCTAATTCTATTTCTTTAGCATTTAATAATCTTAATAATTTATATTCATTTACTTCACGATGTGATTTAACCATTACAGCATAGAATTTACCATCTATTTTATAGATTAATGTCTTAGCCATTTTTTCTGTTGGAATACCATAATCATTAACTAGTTCATCAATTGTTCTTACATTTGGAGTATAAATCATTTCTAATTCTTTTTCTTCTTCTTGATCAACTATTTTTTGATCTACACATTCAGTAATTTCAATATTTGATGATAAATCACATTTATCACAAAGAACTAAGACGTCTTCTCCAATATCAGTTACAGCTTGGAATTCTTCTGATAATAATCCTCCCATAACACCAGTTGATGCTGTTACGATTTTATAATCTATTTCCATACGATCAAATATTTTTTTATAAGCATTAAACATCTTCATGTATGAAACATGTAATCCATCTAAGTCTCTATCAAATGAATAAGCATCTTTCATTGAAAATTCTCTTACTCTGATAAGACCATATCTTGGACGTGGTTCGTCACGATACTTATTAGCTATTTGATATAGATTAATAGGCATATCTTTATATGATTTGATATGTTCTCTTGCTGCTTCAACAAACATTTCTTCATGTGTTGGACCAAGAACGTATTTTCTACCATATCTATCTTTTAATCCAAACATATCATCGCCAAAGTTTTCACGACGACCACTCTTTACATAAACATCTTCTGGAAGCATTGACGGCATTACTAGTTCTTGTGCTCCTGCATTGTTCATTTCTTCCCTAACTATGTTTTCAACCTTTTTGAATACTCGTAATCCCATCGGTAAAAAATAATATATCCCACTACCTGCTTTTTTTACCATTCCACTTCTCACTAAAAGATTTCCACTTACTGTTTCTTCATCTTTAGAATTTTCTCTTATAGTGAAAAAATAACTTTCTTTTAATTTCATAAATTACCTCCTAAAATTTGTTTATTCTTTTATATTTTAAATAAAAAGAGGATGGTACATAAGGAGTGCATGAGCACGGTACCATCCTCTATTTAACTTAATTTGATAACGGTTGTTAACCGAAAATTATTAGTTTCTCTCCTGGGTAGGAATATCTATCGATTATAATTAGGTTCACACTATCCCTAAATCACTGATATAAGAGCAATAAATATTATGTCCCGTTCAACAATTTAAAATATATTTATGAATTTTAATATATTTTTTTGATTTTGTCAAATTTTTATTTTTCTTTTAAAGTTTTAACTATATTATCAAACTCTTTTTGAACATTTTCTTCATTACTAGCTAAAGTCCATATTACTAGTTGTCCATAATAGTTTTCTGTTTCAAAAGCATAAGATCTTATATAAGTATTTATATTATTAGAATTAGTATAATATATTACCCCATATTGAGCTTGTCTTTCATTAATTACAACATCTGTATAGCTTGTTATGGTTGTTTTATAAAATGTTTCTTTTTGTTTAAATACTTTTGTTTTATAAGTATTAAAATCTTCATTTAAATCTAATTTACTATTAATTACTACTACTAAATAAGCATTTTCTTCTTCATTTTGTAATTCTAAAATAGCATTTTTATTTAATGAATTTTTATCTACTACTATTTTCCATGTATTAGGGGTTTCAATTGTAAATTTATCATCATAACTAGTATGTGTTATATACTTATCTGTATTTTCTATTATCTCTTCTCTTGTTGGTTCTTTTACTTTGTTAGCAATTAATACATATGATACTAAAGATATTATTAATAATACACATATGACTATTAATATCTTTTTTATTTTTGTAATACTATTCTTTTCCATTTAATCAACCTCTTTACAATTATAACATATAAATATTATTTGAAAAATTAGTTTTTTATTTTTATATTTTAATATATAATTTAATTATTAGAATACGTGGTGATAATATGGATAATAACAAAGCTCATTGTCCGCATTGTGGAGTAGAAATAATTGAAGGCAATGATAAATGTCATTATTGTGGATATAATTTTAATAATAATATAAATGATAACTATACTAATATTGATAATAATAGTATATATAGTACAGAAAATATTAAAAATAGTATTAATAGTTCTAAGAAGAAAAATAATAATAAAATGGGATGTCTAGGTCATTTTATTTATTTGATGTTTATGGGACCATTTTTATTTATTGGGATAGTATTATTTGGTTTTGGAATTTTTTCTTATATTTATCAATATTATGAAATTAAAGATTTAACTAAAACTACTGGTTATTTATATGAGTTTTATGACTGTGATATTAGCGATTATGAAGTTGTTGATGAAGATACTTCTTGTCGAGCTAGATATAAATATACAGTAAATGATAAAGATTATTTAGCATCGCCTAATTTGACTACTAATCAAAGATCATTTAATAAAAAAGAAAATGTTTATTATAATCCATCAAATCCTAGTGATTCTTATATGTGTATTGATTTATCACTACTACTTATTATTGGTTCTATATTTTTAGCTGTATCAATATTCTTTTATATTATTATAAGAAAAATAGCAATTACAATTAATAATAGTATTAATAAAAAAACAACCTAATGGTTGTTTTCTTTTTTATTTATTGACTGGTTCAATAATTGTTTTACCACCCATATATGGTTGTAGAGCTTTTGGTACATTAATAGTTCCATCTTCATTATAATTGTTTTCTAAGAAAGCAATTAACGCTCTTGGAGTAGCTAAAACAGTATTATTTAATGTATGAACTAAATAGTTTTCTTTTTCACCTTTAGCACGAATACCTAAACGACGAGATTGTGCATCAGTTAGGTTAGAACAACTTCCTACTTCAAAGTATTTTTGTTGACGTGGGCTCCATGCTTCAATATCACATGATTTAACTTTTAAGTCAGCTAAATCCCCACTACAACATTCAAGAGTTCTTACAGGAATATCAAGTGTTCTAAAGAATTCTACAGTATAGCTCCACATTTTGTTGTACCAATCCATTGATTCTTCTGGTTTACATAATACTACCATTTCTTGTTTTTCGAATTGATGTACACGATATACTCCTCTTTCTTCAATACCATGTGCCCCTACTTCTTTTCTAAAACAAGGAGAGTATGATGTCATACAAATTGGAAGTTCTGTTTCTTTTACGATTTGGTCTTTAAATTTACCAATCATAGAATGTTCACTTGTACCAATTAAGTATAAGTCTTCACCTTCAATTTTATACATCATTGCTTCCATTTCCGCAAAAGACATAACACCTGTTACAACATCACTTCTAATCATAAATGGTGGTATTGCGTAAATAAACCCTTTATTAATCATAAAGTCTCTTGCATAAGATAACATTGCAGAGTGAAGTCTAGCAGCATCTCCCATTAAATAGTAGAAACCATTACCACTAGTTCTACCTGATGAATCTTTATCAATACCATTTAAATTAGCCATAATATCAGCATGATATGGAACTTCATAAGTAGGCACTACTGGTTCTCCAAACTTTTCAACTTCAACATTTTCAGTATCATCTTTTCCTATTGGCACTGTATCATCAATGATATTAGGAATAACCATCATTCTTTTCTTTAGTTCTTGTCCAAGTTCTGCTTCTTCTTCTTCTAAAGTAACTAAACGATCATTAATTTCTTTTACTTTAGCTTTCATTTCGTTAGCTTCATCAATTTTCTTTTCGCGCATTAAAGCACCAATAGAGTTACTTATATTATTTCTTTCACTACGAAGATTGTCTCCTTCTAGTTTTAATTTTCTTTGTTTTTCATCAAGTTCAATTGCTTCATCTACTAATGGAAGTTTTTGATCTTGAAATTTCTTTTTAATGTTTTCTTTTACCTTTTCAGGATTTTCTCTTACAAATTTAATGTCTAACATATTCTCTCTCCTTTCATATAAGAAAAAAAGAGAATGGTATAAGGAGTGCATGAGCACGGTACCATCCTCTGTTTAACTTACTTTGATAACGGTTGTTAACCGAAAATTATTAATTTCTCTCCTGAGTAGATTTCCATAAATATTATAGTTCATTTCCACCAACCATGAACTCTCTAGGTATAAATTTCTATGTACTTAGCTCAATCAACGATTTATGAATAAATAATAACACACTATTTTTTTAAAGTAAATAATAAAAATATTATTTCATCATTACTTTTTTCATAGTACTTTCAAAAATTACATCTTCTAAATTACATGTATAACCATTAATACATTTTGAATCAATTATTTTTGGTCCATTATACTCTGTAGGATTTGTTTCTTTACCTTCAAATAATGTTACTTGAAAGATAGGTTCATCACTTTGTGTATTTCCATCTACGATTTCAAAAAATGATAGTGGTGCACCATTTAACTTTTCAATATTAGAGCTTTTTGAATCCATATATACTTCTTTAAAATCAGGAATAGCTCTTTCTATTGTATTATCCTCTTCATTTATAAATAGAACTGTATGTTTAAAAATACTAATTTTTTCTGGTTTTTCTATTGGTTTTACTAAAAATGTCTTTGGTTGATAAAATATTTTTGCCATATTCCCCCTCCTTCCATAACGGGTTTAGATTATATCATACAATTAAAAAAAAAGCAAATTTCTTTGCTTTTTATTATTCTAGTGGTGCTTCTATTATGGCATTGCAATATTCACAGCGAACTTTACTTCCACGACTTACTTCATTATAAGAACCACAATGTGGACAATCAATTGGAACGATATTATGTTCTTTTTTATCTTTTTTAACTAATGAATAATATATTAATTTACCATCTATTTCATTTATTGCAACTCCATTAATTAAAGATTTATCAATTAAATATTTTAATTCTTCAATTACTTGTTCTCGTTTTCTTTCTTTATTTTGCATTGTTGTATCAGTTAGTTGAACAACTATTTCATCTATATTCATATGTTTTTTATAAATAAATCTACTATACTTAGCTAAAAGTTTTTTATCATTAGTATCACACAATTTAATTTTATGGGTAAAAGAATCAATATAATAATCTCCTATCATACGTTTATTTTTCAAGTATTTTATTTTCATTTCACATTCGTGATAAGTACAACCAGCAAGATTAGCAATATTATCGATATCATCATATTTCTTATTAACAATCAATTCATATATTTTATTTATCTTTTCTTCAAAATTTTCATCAGATTTAGCTACTTCTCCAAAAAACTTTGAATACTGTTGATATGATAAATCATTAAGAGATTTATTTTTATTAGTAGCTGCTTTATGTTTTTCAATCTCTGTTTTTATGATAAAAACTATTATAGCTATAATTATAATTATTAAATATAACTTATACATTATCTCACCTATCTTCTATAAAAAAGATATCACTATAAAAAAAAATAGTCAATTAATGTGACTATTTATCAATCAAATTCTTTAAATAAATTGTCTATTTCTTCTTGTTGCTCTTGAGTCATTTCTCCTTTTTCTAAGTTCACACCAAACCAACCTGGTAATTTTTCAACTGGAGTTTTTGACACTTTCTTTTCTTCTTTTTCTTTATTTAACATTTTCTTTATTTTATTATGTTCTTTTTCTGCTACTTTCATAGCATCTTCCACAGTTTCAATATTTAATCTACTCCATTGTGCTGCGACTGTATCAACATAGTTTTTAGTAAATTTTTGATTATTAACTTTTAAGACATATGATATTAAGACATTAACAACCCCTGGTTTCATTTTATAATTAATCATTAAATCTTCAATAATCTTTAATTCTCTAATACTCGGTTCACCATTTTTATATTTACTATTTAAATAATCAAATGGCGTTGTATTTTCAAATGTATAAATCATTTTAGCACGATTAGAATTATCACCACGAGGTGTCTTTAAATAATCTGGTTGCTTTGTATAAACAAGAGTTGG
The DNA here is from genome assembly GCA_017436345.1 of Bacilli bacterium. Classification (GTDB taxonomy): domain Bacteria; phylum Bacillota_I; class Bacilli_A; order RF39; family UBA660; genus RUG11788. Next base: position 269,312 of record JAFSDH010000002.1, on the reverse strand, counting down.
TAATGAACCATTAGATTCATATTGATAAAAGTTTCGACAATTGATTCGTAATTCATTCTTATCAATCATTCCTTTTTCATTAATACTATTTCTAACTAGCATTTGCATATTTAAATCATCAATTGTATATATATATGCTAATGATTCAATTAAATTTTTTACATCATCATTAAAGCATTTTTCATTAATCATGCTTTTAGGAATACTAGAAATAAGTAAATTGAAATCAACCTTTTTATCAAGAGTTAGACTACGACTATTTTTATCAATAATATTGTCATTCTCATTAAAGACATTTCCTCTTACACTAGAGAAAACACTATTAAAATTAGCTGTTATATCTTCATAATCCTTTAAGTTAATTTTAGGAACTTTATAACAGTTAATAATTTTATCATATTCTTTTTTTCCAATATTATTATATAAAACAACGTTAAGAATTGGATGATTCAAAAATTCTTGAGCAGACATTGGTGAATATAAAACATATACATAATTATTTACATCATCTTTTTTTACATATGTTTTTAATAGTCCTACTGCTTCTAATTTTTCTCTTGCGATAACTAAATTTTCTAATTTTATCTGCATCGTAGACATTAAATGATGATGAGTTTCTTCATTTGACATTATTTCTCTTTTTAACAAATCATCTATTAATGTAAAGTATAAACTTACTGCAGTATTACCAATAATTGGTTGATACAGAGTCGTTACTATTTTTTTGTCCGTTTCAGTAATAATAGTCTTATTTACAACTATATATGTATCAGCGGGTAAAATTGTATTTGACATATTATCACTTCCTTTAATTTAATTATAAAAAATTATTTTATGATAAACAAGTTATTATTTTCTTTTAACTAGTTGTGGTACATTTTGTTTACTAATAGCAGATTTAACAATAGTTTGATATGTATAATTTAAACTATTTATTGATACTGATATCTTTTTTAAAATATCATCTTCTTCTTCTTGATATAATTCCTTAAGTGTTTGTCTTTGAAACCATTCTCTTGTAAATAAACCTTCTTTATCTTCAGTTTTTGTTAGTGTCGTTTTTATATTAGTTCTTCCATATGTATCACTTTCTATTTCTATGTTAAAGAACCCATCACTTATAATTTCTCCAACACCTTTTCCAGAACCACCAACTCCGCCTTGGTATAACTTACTAAATTCTTCTAATATAGAGAAATGTTCACTTATACGATCAAAATGTCTCTCAACAAATTCTTTATCAGCATGATGACGATCAAAATAAATTTGATCACTATCCATATCTTTACAGATAGTTAAATATTCACTTCCAACGCAAGAATCTTTTACTTTAAAACAAAATGTTATTTCAGATTTGTTTCCATTACAATAAGACATTACTTGAGTACATTGCCTTTGGCACATAGAAATCTTCTTCTTAAATACTCTTCCTACTCTTTCAATGATAGTATAACTTTTGTTTATTTCTTCTGGTAAATCTGAATCAAACTGAATTTTACGTAGTTCTTCCAACTTGTCTTTAATTAGTTCACGTAATGCATAAATACTTATTTCATTTTCTGTTAATTCAACATCTGGCATATTTAAATATGCTTCTAATTTATTTTTTAATCTTGTATATTCATCCATAACCCACCTCTAAGATATTTCTAGTTATTTATTATATTTTCTTATAAATATTTATTCAAGTAAAACATAAAAAAAGATATAAAATTATATCTTTTTTTATTGGTTTTTATTTATTATTTTGTTCCAATTTTTTTTACTTTTTCTTCACATTTAGGTTCTTTTGTTGGATCATATGGAGTAAATGGCAATGGCACTGGAGTTATTTTCCATGGTTCTTTTCCTGGTATTGGATCACATGGTTCATATGGATTTCTTCCAGGAATTGGATCACATGGTTCCCACGGTTTAACTGGTACATATTTTGGATTATAATGGTCTAAATCTAGTTCAAATATTTTTATATCTTTACTTGGAGTTAATTCACTTGACATTCTAGTAACATAATCGAATATATTATATATTCCCATTTTTAACATGTATTCATAATGATATCTTGTTGGATTTAAATCTCCAAAACCTACTCCACCAGTCATTATATATTTAGACATTGCAATATTTGTTTCAGTATCTAGTATCCATACAACTGGGCTTACTTTAAACCAGGTATTGTTTTTATTTACATATTTATTACCATCTTTATCTATTACTTCTTTTAATATAGCTTTTTGCCCATATTGAGTATCATGAGTAGTATATGTTTTACCTGTTGGGATTAATTTTCTTGATAGTAAATCGTTATCCATCTTTTCTTGATATTCTAATTCAACATGATATTGTGGATATTCACCATTTTCAATTTCATAGAATCTATTATCTATATTTCTTATTACTCTTTGATTATTAAAAGTACTATCAAGTCTTATACTATCTGTAACTAATCTAATTCCAAGTTCTTTTGAAAATCCATTAAATTTTTCTACTTTACCGTTTGGTTTACAGATAGCAGGACTTCTATCATAACTACTTTTACCATCATCTAGTATTGCCCAACCTTGATAACAAGATCCTTTTATTAAACCAAATGGAACTGTTTCTTGTTTTAAATGTTTTATTTGTTCTTCATTTAATTCACTTTTCTTTAATATTTCTAAATTCATATTTATTACTCCTTTATCTATTCTTTTTATAATCTATTAATGTTTTTCTTAATGCTCTTTTTCCTTCTATGTATTCTTCTTGTAATGTTGGATGTAGAAATCTTGTTGCGGCTTCTACTTTTATTTTGTCCTCGTCTAAAGATTCAAGTAATTTTCTGAAGTATTCTTCTGATGTTTTTTCTTCTTCTCCTCCCATTATATCTACATATCTTTGACAAAGTGGATTTTTAAAGACTATTGTATCAATACCTGTTCTTCTTTCTTTTGGCTTTTCGTTTAATTTTGTTTCTTCTTCAATCTTTTCATTTGCCCTTATTAAATCTTTTGATAATACTACATTTAAGAATCCTTCTATAATTGTTGGATTTATTCTTCTTAGTTCGTGCATTCTTATTACAGAAGGCGGCAACTTCATTGGAATGCTTCTTTCAAATTCTTTTTCCCATTCTGTCATTGGTGGTTCTTTATATTCACCATATGGTATTCCACCTTGAATCATATATTTTGTTACTGCTAAATTTGTTTTTTCATTTACAATCCATCTAACTGGACTTACTTTATACCAAGTATCATTTTTATTTACATATTTATTTCCATCTTTATCCATTACTTCAATTAATCTTATCGTATCTGGATTTTGTTCATCATTATTATAGATTGTATATTTTTTTTCTGTTGTTTCTAATCTACTATCTAGTAAATCTTGATTCAATTGTTCTTGTAAATAATCTTCTACTCTTTCTTGTGGATATTCTCCAAACTCTATTTCTTTTAATCCTTCTTCTAATTCTCTAATTACTTTTGCACTTGATTTAATTTGTGAATAATTTATTGCTGGTCTTATCCCAACGTTTGGATTAGTTAAATCTAAAATTTGTACTTTTCCATCATTTTTGTAAATTGCTGCTTCTTCACCATTACAATCTACTTCTTCAACGCACCAACCGTCATATGATTTTCCATCTCTTTTAGCAAAATCAGTAGTTTTAGTATCTAACGCTTTAAATAACTTATAGTCAAATTCAAACTCTGTTAAAATTTTAAACATAATATTTCATTCCTTCTTTCTTTGCTTTAGTGTATTTTTTACACTTTATTTTTGTTTTTTATAAGATGCATAGCATCTCTTTTTTATTTTTATATTTTTATTTATTTTTACCTTGTATTTTTTATGATAAAAATACTTAATCTTTTTTTAATTATTCCCCCTTCTTTGATTAAGATTACAATTATAAGTGTACTTTTTACATTTGTCAATAGTTTTAGTGTATTTTTTACACTTTTTATCTTTTTTATATATTTTTACATAAAAAAAGCATCAAAACGATGCTTTTATTTATTATTTTCTAACTACATCTAATTTAACTTCGATTCCATTTAAATTATAATCTTCAGTTAAATCATTTTTTACTAAGAAGTTATCACATAAAGTTTCATTCTTAATGAATGATTCGAAACTATTCATAACTTTAGTTAATTCTTCATTTTCACTATATAAAATGTCAATTCTATCAGTTATATTAAAGTCTTTTTCTTTTCTTAATTGTTGCACTTTACTTACTAGTTCTCTTGCGATACCTTCTGCAAGTAATTCTTCTGTTAAAGTTGTATTTAAGATAATGAAATTATTATTTTCCATTGCTGCATTAAATCCTTCTTTAGAAGAAATTCTTACATCAATCATATCTTTAGTTACTTTGAAGTTTCCTAAAGTTACTTCTTCTCCATTATCAAGTTTAGAAATATCTTCATTAGTGATACTTCCTAGTTCTTTAGAGAATAGTCCAATTTCTTTACCAAGAATTGGCCCACATACTTTAAAGTTAGGTTTAACTTCAAAATTCATATATTCTGATAAGTCGTCAACAAAGTTAACTTCTTTAACATTTAATTCTTCTTTAACTAAATCAATTAAGTCTTCAATTGTAGCTTTATTTTTACCATCAAGGATTACTTCACTGATTGGTTGACGAACCTTTACTTTAGATTCTTCACGAGCATTTCTTCCTAATGAAATTAAGTCTCTAATTAAATCCATTCTCTTTTCAATTACTTCATCAATTAAGCTTTCATCGCATTTTGGATAATCTGCTAAGTGAACACTTTCTTCATCAGTTAAATTAGTATAGATTTCATCAGTTGTAAATGGTACAACTGGTGCTGCTAATTTACATAATCCTACTAATACTTCATATGTAGTTTGGTAAACAGCTTTTTTACTATTATCTAATTCACTAGCCCAGAATCTTCTTCTGTTTCTTCTAATATACCAGTTAGATAGTTCTTCATTAACAAATCCATTTAAGTATTTAACTGCTTTATTAAGGTCATATTCTTCAAATGAATCAGTTACATTTTTAACTAGTTTATTATATTTAGATAATAACCATTTATCGATTTCTTCTAAGTCTTTGTATTCTACTTTAAAATCTCTTGGATCTAAGTTATCAGTATTAGCATACATTTGGAAGAATGTATAAGTATTCTTTAATGTATTGAAGAACTTAGAATTGATTTCTTTAATTCCATCTTCATCAAATTTAAGTGGAGTCCATACTGGAGATGTGTGTAACATATAGAATCTTGTTGCATCAGCTCCATAGTTTTTAAGGATTGTAAATGGTTCGATAGCATTACCTTTAGATTTATGCATTTTTTGTCCATATTTATCTAAAAGAAGGTCATTTACTAATACATTTTTATATGGAGATTTACCCATTACGAATGTAGAAATTACAAGAAGTGAATAGAACCATCCACGTGTTTGGTCAATTCCTTCTGAGATAAAGTCAGCTGGGAATTGAGATTCAAATAATTCTTTATTTTCAAATGGATAATGATATTGTGCAAAAGGCATTGCTCCTGAATCAAACCAACAGTCAATTACATCTTTTACTCTTGTCATTTCTTTTCCACATACTGGACATTTTAAATGAACATCATCTACATATGGTCTATGAAGTTCAATTGTTTCATCGATATCTTCAATAGCACGTTCAACTAATTCTTTACGTGAACCAATCATTTCATCATGACCACAACTACATCTCCATAAAGGAATTGGTGTACCCCAATATCTATTTCTAGAGATTGCCCAGTCATTCATATTTTCTAACCAGTTTCCAAAACGTTTTTCACCAACGTATTCTGGATACCAATTTACTTTATTATTTTCTTCAATAATTTTATCTTTTATAGCAGTTGTTTTAATATATAAACTTGGTTTTGAATAGTAAACAAGTGGTGTTTTACATCTCCAACAATGTGGATAGTTATGTACCATTTTTTGTTTCTTGAAGATTTTATCTTCTGCTGCTAGATATTTAATGATATCTAGTTCAAGTTCGCTATCAACAACCAATCTTCCTTGCCATGGACCTTCTGTAAAACATCCATTTTCATCTACTGGATTTAATACTGGTAAATCATATTTTAATCCAACTTCGTAGTCATCTTGACCAAATGCTGGAGCGATATGAACGATACCTGTACCATCTTCCATAGTTACATAATCAGCACATGTAGCAAAGAATGCTTTTTTATTAACACTTAATATTGGTAAGAATTGTTCATATTCAACATTTTCTAAATCTTTACCAGTATAAGTTTCTACTACTTCAAATTCATCACCTAATACTTTATGAGCTAGTTTTTCAGCAACGATAAAGTTATATCCCTTCGATAAACATTTTACATATGTTTCATTTGGATTAACTGCTACTGCAACGTTACTCATTAATGTCCATGGAGTTGTTGTCCATACTAAGAAGTAAGTATTTTCTTGATCCTTTAATTTGAAAGGAACTGTTACTGTATTAACACTTATTTCTTTATATCCTTGAGCAACTTCATGAGAAGCTAGACCTGTACCACATCTTGGACAATATGGAAGTATTTTTAAACCATCATAGATTAAACCTTCATCAAAGAATCTTTTTAAAATCCACCATTCTGTTTCAATATAATCATTTTGATATGTAATATATGGATCATCTAAGTTAATGAATTGTCCCATTTTATTTGTAAAATCAGTAAATGCTTTTTCATTTTTCCATACATTTTCACGACATTTTTCATTAAATTCTTTTATTCCATATTTTTCAATATCACCTTTACCAGAGAATCCTAATTCTTTTTCTACTGCTACTTCTACTGGTAATCCATGCGTATCCCATCCTACTTTACGTAGTACTTTATACCCTTGCATTGTCTTATATTTACAGATAGTGTCTTTAAGTAGTTTTGCTAACATATGGTGAATTCCAGGCATACCATTAGCTGTTGCTGGTCCATCATAGAATACAAAGTGTTCATCTCTATTATCAATTGTTTTTTGAAGCAAATTTTCTTTTTGCCATTTTTCACTTAGTCTTTGTTCTAAGTCTGATTGTTTTTCTTTAGATAATTCTTTAAAACTCATAATATCAATTCCTTTCTTTAAATAAAAAAAACGAGCAAACATCCAAAAGGACGAATTGCTCGTGGTACCACCTTAATTTGTAATTAGTATGTGACTTTTCTAATTACCTCTTAACTATAACGCGTTACCGTTTTTATCTTATCCATAAAACGCACTTGAAAGTGATCTTAATTAGTTATTTGTTTGTCTACTCTCACCTTACTAGACTCTCTTATAAAACCTTTCACTAATTACGTCTTTCGCACTTGCTTTCAATACACATAATGTTAACACAATAATTTTCTTTTTTCAAGATATAAATTATTTACCTTTATTTTCCGTCGTTATATCTTGTTTTACCATACTTTGTAAATATGTTCTAGTTTGTTCTGATACGTTTTTTAATTCTTCATCTTTATCTTCTTTTGGGATAAATTTAATCTCTGGATGTAATTCTAACATATACGCTTGCATCGCTTGAACCATTCTGGAATATCCTTTAGGATTCATATTATTCCATACAAAGTTGTCATATGGGAAGTCTCGTGTTCTCATTTCAGACAATTGATTTTGACCAAAGTCCCAAACACGGTATGATGTTGCGAAATCTTTATGTTCTTTTTCTCTATTCTCGTCTATTACAATTGAAGTTTTTCCTTCTTCATCAGTTTGAGTTGTTAAAACTCCAGCTGCTACTAAAAATTCTGTTGCAGCTTCTTCTAGTGATCCACCATTTTGTAAAATCCAATTTTCAGTTCCTACTCCTCCTAAACCACCTTGAGCATTTTCACTAGCATGATGTGGTTTATAGCATTGAGCTGTTTTTAAAATATTTTTAGCAAGAATAATATTAGCTAAAACTAATACATATTTTTCTGGATCTTGTTTTTTGATAGTTTCTAATCGATCTGTTATACACATATCTGTTGTATATGTAATTCGATCTGATTTAGATGCATAACTTATATCTACTTCTACTTCTTTATCTGATAATTGTACTTTAGCTTTTCTAACATCTGATGATGTTTCACCAATTCCTAAAGCACGACAAACGCTTGTTTTTACGGGACTTGAATCTTGTTTTTTATAAACACGATCTAATCTAACAGTAAAATCAAAGTCCCCATCTCCTATTTGATTAGTTCCACGGCTTGTTGATCCTGTATCAATTAATTCAACACTACCAGGACTCATGTCACCATCAATAGCAACTTTCATTTCAAGCCCGGCTTGTTCAAATCCTTCTCTTAGTTTAGATTCTAATTCTCTTTTTTGTCTTTGAGTTATTTTAATATTTTCAATAATATCATCAACTAAGCCTTCAGTATATGGACTACTAATTGTTGATGAAAACTCATAACTATTAATTCCATAGTGTGATAAACCATTCATTTTTTTTCTTAATTTATCAAAATCTTCTGGTGTAAATGCTAAGTTCATACTTTGATCAATTACTGGGATATAGAATCCATTTTTGGCAAGAATTAATCCTATTTGTTCTAAAACAGGAGAACCTGATTGACAATAAATATAATCTACTTGGGTAGAGGCAAATCCTGTCCTAATACCATAATGAGTATCTCCTGCAGTTCTAAATAATTCTATTTTTTTAAATTCTTCACAGGTTTCTTCTAATTTAAATTCTTCATCTCGGGTTGTTCTTGTACAATTAAATTTACTTTGAGGACTTTTTATAACAAAGAAGATTGGTCCAAATCCATTAGCTTCTAAGCCTGATAGACTATCTTCTAATGTATCTTTCTTTTCACTAACTCGTGATAAATCAGTATCAAATGGTGTATAGTCAGATCCTACATCTCCACCTAAAAATTCTTTTGAAACTGAACCATTTTGAATAATAGTATCTAGATATGTAATTTGTCCAATTCCTTTTATTAAATCTCCACTTTCTAAAACAAGTGGTCTTGTTGCATATTCTCTTCCTTTAGCATCAGCTTGAATTTTTGCATCATGCATTACTGTTCTTAATTCTTCTAATGTCGAAATACCTAAATATGCTTGATATTTATTTTTAATTATTTGATCTGGAATTAAATCAATATTAACACCTTGATATAAATTTGTTAAAAGTACTAAGGCTTCATCCAAATTTTTAGAAATTTTAATTTTCTTACCAGGATGACTCTTTTTATATAGATTTTCTAAATGACTAATATAATTATTTAAAATATATTTTTCTTCTGGTAGTAGACTAGTGATAGCTTTTTCCTTAGTCATTAAGCTCTTAAACAAAATATTACCTTTTTCAATATTATCGATATATTCAATAAAAGTCTTATCATTAGATGCAATTGTTGTTTTAAGTAAATCAGCATACATAATCATTTCTACAGCATAAGTTTTATCACCATATAATTTTTCTGCTTCTCTTCCTAAAATGGTGTCTTCTTTAGCTTGAGCATATGCAAGTAAAGTCGGAGATACACGATCATCACGCTCCTTTATTGCTGCAATTAATTTATCATGTGGATATAACAACTGAAATGATTTAAAGATTTTATCCATATGAGATAATTCTCTAGTTAAAAATATTTTTTCAATTTTTTTAAATTGAAGCATTGGATCAACTTGGGTTTCTGTTGTGTTTTGTAAGATTAATTTAGCTATACTTATATATCTTCCAGCAACTTCACTTGAATTTGATAAATTGATTTTATTAAGTAAATCAGGAATTTTAGTAACTATCTCTTCTCCTATTTTTCCATCATAAATTGAGGATAAACTTCCCTTTATGAAATCGCAATAAGCATTTTGGATTTCTCCTTCTTTAATTTGGTTAAAAACTTCTAGAATTGTTTTTTGTTTTTCTGATAATAATTCTGTATAGTTATCTATTTTTTCGATATTATTTAAAGCACCTATTTCGAATAATTTATCAACTAAGGCTTTAGTAGCCTTGCCATCTTTTATATATTTTGTTAAAAGTTCACTACTAAAAAAGGTTTCTTTTATAAATGATAATTTTTCAGTCGAACTATTATAATACTCACTAGCTATAGTTGGAACCATAAGTGAGATAAATAATCTTTGGTCATCTGTTATATATTTATTACTTAAACTTGTTATATATTGAGGGAAATCATTACTTAAACAATATTCAAAGTATTCATTTGTTATTTTTCCATCTTCGTTAATAAATGTTTTGTTATCCCATATATCCTTATATAAATTATATATATCTTCTAATGATAAACTTTTATCTAAATATTCTTTAGTTATTGACAAAACAGTTCTTTCTCTAGGCGTAAAAATCTCTTGTTGGATATTTTCATTTATCATACCTATTTTTAACAAACCAAGTATAATTCTTTTATCTGTTTTAGTAGAGTTTAAAAGCTCTATTACCTTTTCATCAGTCAATTTACTTAATTCTTCTGGTGTAGAAATAACATTCATTAAAACATCTAATCTAGCAGAGTTATAAAGCCAACCTGAATTTAAACTAAAAATTGATGTATATAAATCATAATATTTTTTTTCAATGTCTGTTAATTGTTCTTTACATTTTTCATATACTAAAGCTGGTAGATTGTCGTTTTCAGTATACTGATTATAAACTGTAAATATTTCATATAGTAATTCTTTTTTACAGCCAGTAGAACTAAAATAATGTGGAATATTTTCTACTTTAAAAACTTTTTCCAATAAATAGTCAATATCATTTAATGAATAAAAGAAAGATGATCCTTTACCTAATTCTTGAATTAAATTAAAAGCTTGTTTTTTTTCTTCAGTGTCTATAGTTTCAATTATTTTATCTTCAACACCATAACTTATAGAGCCTGATCTTCTTTCGATATAGTAATATATTAAATTTTTATCTGATAAAAGATGAATGTCTTTAGAAAAATAAACACGATTGCTAGAAAAAATTTCAAGACCTGGAACATATCCTCTATTTACAGCGAAACTTGCTATTGCACTTCCAGTTTCATAACCACTTAAGTTTAAGAATAACTCACCCATTAAATCATCAGTTATAACATCAGTTGAGTTAAGAGTAATTAATCCTCTAATTATATTTTTTTCATCATCTGATGCAATTAATAAATATTTTTTTAATACTTCTAATTCTTTATTAAGGCATAGTTCTACTAACGCTTTAGGATAATCTTGAATACTTTGGGATAAAAAAGATATATCTTCATCAATTAAGCACCCAGTTTTAAGAAGATCTGCTAAAGCTTTTTCTTGATGAAGATATAAACTAGCTATATTTTCTTTTACAGCAAAAAAAATTTTCTTTTTACTTTCAAAAGATAATTCATCAATAACTTCATCATATAAGTAAACAATAGAACTCCATCTTTTCTTTTCTATAATCTCATCAACTATTTCATCATAATTAGGTTTTTCATCAACTGGTAGGCTATTTTTTTGAAAGTATTCAATAATTGTTGGTATTGATGAATAGTCATCTGTTTTTTTTAAGATATCAATAATTTCTTTAAGTGAATATAAACGTGAAAAAATAGGTAATATGTTGTTGCCAAGTAATTCTTCATCTTCTCTACTTATTTCATTATTATATTCAAATTCTTGAACAAAATTATAAAAGTCTTCAACTGTAATATCTTTACTAGTACTTATAATATTTTTGACAGTTTCATCATCAAAAGAATCATACTTAGTTAGTAATATTTTTTTTAATCTCTCTGTTTTTTCTACGTCTATCATATTATTCACCTACTATATAAATTATTATATCAAATATTTTACTATTTTTTTATAATTTTTACTTTTACTCTTAAATAAAATTAAAATATATATTATAATATAATTGGTGATACTATGAATAATGGGGAAAGCATAAAAAAATATAATGATTTATTAATTAGTTTTCTAAATGATTTAGTTAATAGTATTGATAATTATGAAAATAATAAAGTATTTTTTGAAGATATTGCTAATCGTTTAAGACAACAAATTAATACTTATAATTTAGATATTGCAAGTGAAGGTATTAAAACAATGATGAATAATGCCTTTAAAGAATATTCTAATATTTTAAAGAAACACTTTGATGGAAGTAATATTCATAAAATAGATATTAATACACCAGATGAGGCTATTTCCAATGAAATGAATACTATAACAGCTAATTTAGCTAATGCTGTTACTAATATGAATAAGATTGCTGAATATGTTAATCTAATAGATAGAATCAAAAGTTCTTTAAAAGGATATTTTTCACAAACTTATCCAAACTATCAAAGTATTGAATTTGAAATAGAACAAATTTTAAACGAAGTAATTATTGGTTCATTTAATACTTATACTAGTAAGAAAATTGATGATTTTTCTAAGTTAGTTTTACCTGATTTATATACAATTGCTGATTCTATAACTTATGATCATACTATTCATACTACTGAAGATAATACTTATGATGTAAATCTTGAACGTGATAACTTTATTAGAGACACTATGGATATAGATATTGAAGAAGGATTTGAAAATGGTGTTGTTACTTTAAAGATAACAGATGATTATGGTAAAACAACTGTTTATTATAGTACAGAGGCTATGGAAAAATTAACTGGATATAATCAATTATTTGAATCAAGTAGACCTGGTAAGAAAGTAGATACATCAAACTGGGAATTTGATAAATCAAGAACACAACCTAATAGTATGGAAAATAATATTACTGATAATAATATGAATAGTGTTAATAATACTACTCCTATTGTGGATAATAATCTAAGTAACATGAATACTGATGTTAATAATATTGATACTACTAATAATAACAATACAATTAATAATGAAAACTTGATTAAAGACTTTTTAGCTACTCAAACTACTCCAGTTGAAAATACAATAGATAATTTTAATACTGATTTAGATTTTGGTAATTTGACTAGTAGTGCTAATAATAATTCTGATGTTAATTCTAATATCAATTCTAATAATGAGTTTAATAATTTAGAAAATGCTGTTCAAAATAATACTAGTGATAATTTTAAAAATTTAGATGATCCAAGTAGCATCATGAGTTATTTTAATAATCCTGATAATGATAATAAAACAACTAATGATGAGATTACTTTTGGTGATTTAACTAGTCCTAATAATAATAATAGTTCTAATGAAAACGAACTTATGAATGCTGTTAATGAAAATACATCTCTTGATCAAGAGGATGTAGGAATTAAACAAATGAAAGATATGATGGAATCATCTAATGATACTAATAGTTTTAGTGGTGGTTTTTCATTCTTACAAGAGTTTGAAGAACATAATCAAGAAAGAAATGAGTTTATAAAAAAGACTACTGGTATGGAAATTGATGAAGACGTTGATAATAATGGACGTTTATATTTAAAAGTTGTTGAGGTTACTGGTAGAGAACAAATTTATACAGGAAAAGAAGCTGTTAGAATGATAAAGAATTTTAATAAAGTTTATTTAGATAGTAATCCTGATAAAAAAGTTGATACTTCATTAATAGATGATTTTAATGAATAATACCTGTATTAATGTAATATATTTGTCACATAATATAATGGTGATGATATGTATTATATTAATACTTTTTTATTTTATTCTATTCTTGGACATATTTTAGAGAGCTTTATTTATACTAAAATAGATAGTGGTATATTATATGGTTACTGGACTCCAGTATATGGTACTGGAGTTTTACTAATTATATTAATTAATTATTTAATATGTAGAAAGTTTAAAAATAAATTAATAAGACCTATTATTTTATTTATTACTTGTGCTTTAATATTAGGTCTTTTTGAACTTATGAGTGGTCTTGTTATTGAAAAAATATTTGGTAGAGTATTTTGGGATTATAGTAATGAAATGTTTTCTATTTTTAAATATACTTCATTAAAAATGATGTTTATTTGGGGAATTAGTTCTTTATTACTTATTTATATTATTCATCCATATATACATTTTATTATAAAAAAAATACCAAGATTTATTTTTTCAATCTTAGCATTTTTATTTATATTTGATTTAATTTATACTTTGATTACTATTGGTAATTAAAATGATTTTTTAAATAGTTCAATAATGGCTTCTTCTGTAACTTCTCTTGGGTTACCTCCAGTACATGGATCAACGTATGCTTTATGAGCAAGAACAGCAAAGTCTTCTTCTTTAGCCCCTACTTCACTCATGTGTTGAGGTACACCTAGTCTTGTTTCTAAATCACGAATTGCTTTAACAACCATAGTTACTGCTTCTTCATCAGATACATTTTTCATATCTAAATCAAAACATCTTTCTCCCATAATTCTGAAACGATCTGGACATACTACTCCATTCCATTCAAGAACGTATGGTAAGAATAAGCTACAAGCAATACCATGTGGTACGTCGTAAGTTGCTCCTAATTGGTGAGCCATTGAGTGTACAATACCTAAACCAACATTTGAGAATCCCATACCAGCAATATATTGTGCAAGTCCCATTTGTTCCATAGCTTTTTGATCTTTTTCTACGGCTTTTTCAATATTATGATAAATAATTCTAATTGCTTCTAAATGGAACATATCAGTCATTTCCCAAGCACCTTTAGTAATATAACCTTCCATAGCATGAACTAAAGCATCTAACCCAGTTGATGCTGCAGTTAATTTTGGCATACCAGCCATTAATTCAGTATCAACAATTGCTAATACTGGTATATCTTTTGGATCAACACAAACTAATTTTACTGTGTTTTCTTCATCAGTAATTACATAGTTAATTGTTACTTCTGCAGCAGTACCAGCAGTTGTTGGTAAAGCAATAATAGGTAGACATCTATTTTTAGTGTCTGCTACTCCTACTAAACTTCTAACATCTGCAAATTCAGGATTTGTCATAACGATAGCTATACCTTTAGCTGTATCAATAACACTTCCACCACCTACTGCAATAATATAGTCAGCTTCAACTTCCTTACATTTAGCTACACCATCTTGAACATTTTTAATAGTTGGATTTGGTTTAATTTCACTATAAACTTCATAAGGAATATTAGAAGCATTTAACGTATCCATAACCTTTCCAGCAACACCGCAACTAATTAATGTATTATCAGTTACTAGTAATGCTTTTTTAAAATGTCTTGTATTAATTTCATCTACAAGTACTTCACGAGATCCCCATCCAAAATATGAAGTCTCATTTAAAACGATTCTATTTGCCATATATCATTTACCTCCTCTTTTATTATATCAATACTTAAATAATTACCTATATATTTCTTTATTTTTTTACAATTTTTTTACATAAAAAAAGACTATTTTATAGTCTTTTGTTTTTGTTTTTCTATAGTTTTTGTAACTAGGAAATCTTCTGCTAAAGCAGCTACTTTTCCTTTTAATGAATAATCAAACTTTTCATCAAATAAAATTTTGGAAATAGCTTCACGATTTAAATTTATTCTCATATTATTATCTTTATATGTATGTGTTACTCCTGTTGATTTTAAAAAGTCATTTAATCCTGAAGTAACATTATATTTCCATTCGTCTTTATTTTCTAATGGTATTAAATCTTGATATCTATATTTCTTTACATCATCAGAAGTTACTTTATCTAAAACAGTCATATAATCATTAGGTAAATCAACTGTTTCATCATCCCATAAATCAAAGACACTTTCTTTTTGAACTAGAATTAGTTCTAAAACAAATAATCTTATAAAGTCTTTTTCTTTTATCCTTACCATTTTACCACCTTCTTAATCGTACTATAAAAATGAAAAAAATAGAAGAGAAATCTCTTCTATTCTAAAACATTTTTTAAGACAGTTGTTTTAACTAATGACAATTGCTCTAAAGTAGATGATACACCTTCAGTACCAAATCCTGAATATTTCCATCCTCCATAAGCCATTTCATTAGATCGATAATTAGTACTCCCATTAATAATTACAGTACCTGTTTCTAAGCATTTTGTTGCTTTAAATGCTGTTTTTATATCATTTGTAAAAATTGAAGATGCTAATCCATAAGGAGAAGAATTAACTATTTCTATAGCAGTATTAATATCATCAAATTCAATTATTGGAATAACAGGTCCCATTATTTCAACATTAGTTGAAACACCCATTTCAACAGTTACATCTACTACTATAGTTGGCTCGTAATAATTTTTATTACGTCTTCCACCAAGAATTACTCTAGCTCCAGCTTCTTCTAATTTTTTTACTTGTTCATCAACTTTCATAGCCGCTTCTTCATCAATTAAACATGCTAATGTATTACTTGTATCCATAGGATTTCCATAACGCATTGAACTTACTTTACGAAGAAGTCCATTAACAAATTCTGTTTTACGATCTTTATGTACTAAAAATCTTTTTGTTGATGAAGAAGATTGTCCCATATTGTAAAGACGTCCTTTTATGGCTTCTTCAATTGCTAAATCTATATTGGCATCCTTGCAAACTATCATTGCATCATTACCACCTAGTTCTAGAAGTACTCTTGTTAAGTTAGTAGATGCTGCCTCCATAACTTTAATACCATTTGGTGTTGTTCCTGAAAAAGTTATTAATTCAATATCAGGGTGCATAGCAAGATTATGACCAGCTTTTTCACCTGTCCCATGAATTACTTGAATAACACCTTCTGGTATTCCAACAGTTCTTAATAAGTAAGCAAGTTTAGTTATGGTAAGTGGAGCTTTAGATGATGGTTTTACAATAACAGTGTTTCCCATAATTAAAGCCGCTGGGACTTTATGGGCAAAACTAATAACTGGAAAATTAAATGGTAACATAGCTGCAATAACGCCAATTGGTTCTCGACTAGTTATTTGAATTGTATTATCATTTTGATCATCTAACCCAGCTGGTATTACATCACCATACATATGACGAGCTTTTTCAACAAAAGCTGTTGTTAGACTTATTAAACTATCTAATTCTTCTTCTGATTCCTGAATATTTTTTCCTGTTTCACTAGTTAATAATTTTGCAAGTTCAAAACGTTCTTTTTTAACTACGTCACTAAACTTTAATATTATTTCACTACGTTCATTTATAGATAATCCTAACCAGTATTTTTTAGCTTTATTAGCTAGTTTTACTGCTTCATTTATATCATCATAATCAGAATTAGGTACAGTATCTAAAATCATATTGTTATATGGATTTCTTACTTCTACATAATCACTAGTTTGTGATGATTTCCATGTATTACCTATTAAGTTTTTCATTGGGTACACCCCACATTCTTTTTTATGTATTTATTTCAACTTTATCCCATTTTTGATCAGTTAATAACCAATTTAGAGCACGATGTCTTTCCATTACTATTTCTGGATTTAATGTAATTTCTTCATTAGAAATCTTTGATTCAACACAGTACCAATTATAACGATATGTTAAATCAGCTAAATCAAGTACTTCGTGTACTGTTCTTAGATTACATTTTTCTAAGAATTCACGATAACTTTCACAAGAAGATACAATTGCTGTTACGGAATCTGGATCAACTAAAGTATCAGGGAATGGAATTTCATCAACTAAACCAAGTGTCCATAAAAGAACAACATATCCTTCAAATTGCCATGATATTTGGATAGCTAAATTCTTATCCATCTTATCTAATAGTAATTTTTCTTCTTTAGTCATGTAATCTCTTAAGAAATATTTATCAATAAGTTTATTAAAGAATTTTTTAGATTCTTTTAAATATCTTTTTTTCTTATTACTTAATACATCACTAGCAAAGTTACAACAAATACATAGAATCATAGCTCTTCTTGCTATTTCTTCAAGATTTTTACCTTGAATTTCATAACTACTTGCAAGTGGAGGTAATTCATCTATATATGGTATATTTTGTGATTGTAGAATTTGAATACTACGCATTTTTCTTTCTTGAGATTCAATTAATAAGCGATTATCTTCGCCAATTTCAACAGAATCTAAAGCTAAATCAGCATTAAATAATTTTTCTTCACTTTCTATTCCAGATACAGCTAATAAGTATTCTTTTTTATACGCTACTTTATAGAACTTACCATTTTCAAAAATAAATGTCCTTATTTCTAAACCATTTTCTGTTTCTTTTTTATATTTATCTTTTATTTCACATTGATTAGATGTTTTATTCATTTCCATCCAATTATCTAGTTTTAACTCATATTTTTCTTTATTTTCACATTTGAAGATAAAGACACGATATTCAACTTCTTCTTTAACGATATCAAATACATTAAAGTCTCTTAAGACTTTTTCTCCTGATGCATGTGGAAATAAAAATTTAAATGATGCATGTCCATCTATATTATGAAAATATTCATCAAATGTTGTTAAATCATATTCTCTTTTTTCTTGATTTTGTTGATGTTCTGAATATTTCATTTCATTATCTAGTTTTTCTAAAATAGCAGTTGCCTCTTTTTCAATAATTGCAGGAATTGCTTTTTGAGGAGGATTTTTCAAATGATTAATTTCATCTTCTAATTTTATTAAAATTAATTGAGCTTCTTCATTAATCTTTTTGCGATTAACTTCCATTTCTTTATTATTTTTTAATTGTTTATACTCATTTATTTCAGTATTTAATTTTTGTAATACTAATTCTGCTTCTTTACATATTTTTTCAGCATTTTTAGTTTCTTCTACTTGAACATTTTTCTTTAAATCTTCTATTTCTTCTAACTCTTTAACTATATCTTTAATAATACGTTTTTCTTCTTGGCAAACTTCACAATCGCAATCTTCATGGCTTTCTTTTTGACAATTGCAATTTTCTTCACAGTTACATTTATCTGTTTTATCTTTTTCTTTTATTTCTTCAATATCACTATTTAACGTGAAGCTTGTAACTTCACTATTATTATATTTACTAATTATCTTAGTAATATTAGATAATATATCATTTATTAAAGAAAGATTTGTTTTATCAGTAGATAGATTAATATAAATATATTTTTCATAATCTTTAATAACTAATCTATTATTAGATTCTTCTTCAGAATTCATATTTACTAATTCATCAATATTATTATTTATTACTTCTTTTATTTCAGAAGCTAAATCATCGTTAACTTTAATAATTCTAAATTTATCATTTAATTCTTTAAAATATACTTCGCTTCCAATTACATTTAATACTTCTTCTTTTTCATCTTGGTTATATATATATTGAAGATAAAAATCAGGTATAAGCATATTTTTATAACGACAATCACTTGCAATATATTTTTTAGCTAAACTCATTTCTTCTTCTATTTCTTCTTTTATAATAGAATGTTTTTTTCGATCCTCTACTAGGATTGGAGGATTAACCGGTTTAAATGTTTCTATGTTTTTTAACATATTATTGATTAATTTATAGTTCTTATCATTATTTAAACCTTTTGTTTTATATGAGTTATTTTTAGGATCAATATTAATTGTAAAATTAATAATCATTTCATTAATTAAACAAAAATTATTCATTATTTTTTTATCTTCTGTTTCAATTAATATAAATTTATTAGAAATGTTATTATTATATTCTTTTTGACCTGTTTTAATTATTTTAAAATTATTCTTTAAATTTACTTTATCAAAGAATCTGTTAAAATTTCTTTTTTTACAAAATCCACTAAAAATCGCAGTAATGATAGTGAATTTATCAATTGCGAAAGCAAATAAAGTATTTTCATTAATACCTAAGTCTTTGTATGAAGATTTTCTTACTTCTAACCAAGAATCAGGAATTGTAATAGAAAAACCTACATTTTTATTTATATATGTAATTGTATCTTTAGGTTGTTTTTTAGCCTTCGAATTCATCAAATCCACCACCATTTCTGATTTCATCCAATTCAAAATATTCTGAATATATTGGATACTTTAATGTTCCTAATACAAATTTTTCTTTCATAACAGCATCATATTCAGTGAAGATTGAGTAATCTTTTATTCCTCTTCGACATAATTTTGATATTAATAATGCCATTTCTTCTTCAGTTGCACCAATCATGAATGTTCTTTCTATTTTATATTTATTATCTTCACCGATATCAGGACGATATTTATATAAAACAGATAAGTATTCAATACATCTATCTAAGTTTTCTTTTCCTTCTTCATCTAAATTATTAAACATTTCATATTCACTAAATAAATTCATTAAATAATTATAGAAATCATTTTCATCTAGTAATTCATCTACTTCTTCAATAAACTCAGTCATAAATTCATCTTGGTAAAAATAATTATGTGAATTAAATATATATCTTGGATAATCTAACCATTTAGCATCAATTAATCCATTAACATAATTTAACTTTGTATAATATCCTTTTTTATCTTCATAACTATTTAATGAGTTTTTTAATTTAAGTGAGTTTTCAATATTATATTTTGTGATATGTTCTTCATATAATTTAGGATTTTTTTCTAATATACTATATAATTTTTCTAAAACTTTATATTCTTTATTTTGCATTACAAAGTTAATGAATAGCATAATAGATTTATTTAATTCATATTTTTCAATATTTCCTAATTTTTTGAATGATTCTAATTCTACTATTTTGTTCATAATCTTATGAAAATCAATATTTCTTAGTTCTCTTTCAAATGTTGACTTTTCCATTTTTATTGACCATGATTCCATAGTATTCTTTTTGTTTAGTCTTAAATTAATTTCATTATTAATTTTAAGAGTTAAATAATCACCTTTCTTAACTCTATTATCATTTCCATCAGATAGGAATGAAGCATTTTGAACATAAAATTTAACTTTTTCTGCATCATATTCAACTACTTTTAATTTTAATCTACCTAAATCAATTTCTCCTTCTGGTAATAAAGGTAATACTTCTATTTCTATTTCTGGAATTTGTATAACATTAAAATCATCACTAAATTCATAGTATGGTAAATGTTCAACTACTAATTTTTGTGTATCATTGAAATTAATTTGGTAATTATTAATTGCATTATTAATTGAATTATTAATTAACGTTTCTAATGAAAAGATGTCTTTTCTTTCAGCTTTTTCTTTCTTTTCTTTTTCTTTAGCTCTTTCAATTTTACGTTTTTCTTTTTCAATTAATTTAATATCACCATTTAACTTAGTTAAGATATCTTCCGCTTCTTTACTAATTTCTTTATATTTCTTAACCTTATCTTGTTGAGCTTTAATACCTTCAATTTCTTCTAATTCTTTATTTAGTTTTTGTAAGATACTTTCGGCTTCTTTAGTAATTTTTTCAGCTTTCTTATCATTTCTAATTTTTTCTATTTCTAAAAGTTCAGCATTTATTTTTGCAAGTACTGCTTCTGCTTGTTTAGAAATAATTTCTGTTTTATCTTCTTTTTTAGTTTCTTTCTTCTTTGTTTCTTTTACTTGTACTTTTGCTTTTTCTAAATCAGCTAGCTCTACATTTAATTTTTGTAGAATATTTTCTGCTTCTTTATTTATTTGAGCTTTTTTCTTCGTTTCTTCATTCTTTTTCTTAGTTGCAGAAATTTGTTCTAATTCAGTATTTAGTTTTTCTAATATTTGTTCAGCTTCTCTATTTATTTGATGTTTACGTTGTTTTTCAACACGTTCTTCTTTATCTTTAGCAATTTGAGCAAGTTCATTATTTAATTTTTGTAAGATGTCCTCTGCTTCTTTATTTATTTGTTCACTCTTACGTCTCTTATTATTTATTTCTTTTGCTTTTTCTAAATTAGCAATTTCAGCATTTATTTTTTCTAAAATATCAATAGCTTCTTTTCCAATTACTTCGTCTTTTTCTGCTTTATCTTTTTTAGCTTTAATATTTTTAGCTTTTTCAACTACTTTTTCAATATCTTTATCTATTTCATCAATTATTTCATTTGTATTTTCTATTTCTTCTAGTGATTTTCTAACACCAGCTCTTATTTCATCTTCAATAGAAACTTTATCCACAATTGGTTTTTCTGGTTCAACTATTTCTTTTGGTTCTTCTTTTATTTCTTTTTCTTTAAATTTATATTCTTCTTTTTCTTCTTTTTTTATTAAACCATTATTTAATTTTTCAAATTGATAATCAATATTCTTAATAGTATTTTCATATTCTTCATCAATTCTTGCGATTTGTGTTTCAATATCTTCTGCTTTAACGGTTAATTTTTCTAATTCTTTTTCAATATCTAGTTCTTCATTAGAATTTAATAAATCTTCTTTTTCATCTTCTAAAGAAATTTCTTCACCAATTAGATTAACTTCTTCTTCTTCTTTTTCATCACCAATAACTTTTTCTTCTTCATTATCTTCTACTTCACCAATCATTTCTATATCATAAGCTTCTTTTTCTTGGTTAATAGCATCTAATTCTTGTTTTTCAGATATTTCTTCATCAACTGAAATCAAATCTATTATTTCAATTAAATCATCAATTTTTTTAGCTTCTTTTACAACTTTTTCATCTTCATATTCTTTATAAATAGATTCTTTGAAATCATAACCAATATAATTTTTACCATTTCTAATCATTAAAGGAATAAAGTTTTTAATTGGGCCATCATATGAAACTATATCTTCATGTGGAAGAAAATATATTATTTCTTCACCATTAAAAACTACACCATTTGTTGTGTAGGAAACTATTTTCTTTATTTCGTTTGGAAGAACACAATCATATGCATCAACAATGTTATCAACGTAATACTCGTTAATTTTGATATCTTTTTGATAATCTAAAAAGTCATTTATTGATATTTTAGTAATCATATTACTTAATATAGTAATTTTTTCTTTATCGTATTCTCTTACCAATTCATTATCTTTTTCAAATTCAGCATAAAAATTATCATCGCCCTTGTCGTCGCTGATATTTTGTAAAATCATATTTAAACTAGTCATTTTAAATTCAGGAATTATTAAATCTGAAATACATTCATCATTTATAAATGTAAACGAACGTCTTTCTTTATTTAAATATATTTCTGTTGTATTTTCTTCATCTTCCATATGAATTTTCAATAAAAAATTATTATTACCGTTCATCATATGTCCTCCTTTTTATTCTTCCTTTTAATATTGCCCCAATTATTGATATTATCATTATACAATATATGAATTTATTTTTCCATAAAAAAATAAAAATATATAAAAAAAGAAGATGTTAAAATCTTCTTCTATTTATATCCATTTTTAGCTATTTTTATATATTTTTCAATTGCTAGCTTTAAATCATTAGGATAATAGTAATTATCAGTAATGATATATGGTGGATTAGATGTATCTATATATAAGAAATAATACCAAGCATACGCATCTGCTATAAATTCTGCTTCGTTAGAATATGCATATGTTCTTAAGGGTTTCTTAGATGCATTTTTATATTTATTATATAAGTTTTTAATATCTGGTTGTTCACTTAAAGATAATCCAGTTTTAGCTTTATAATAACTATCCCAACCATGAGTTAATTCATGGACAATTGTTTGTAGGTAATAGTTTGAATATGAATTAGGACACTTAACATCGATGTTTCGATATCCTAAAGCAATACCATAAGTCATTCCTGAATAGTTTCCCCATGTTTTTTGGAAAGAGTTATCACCAGTAAAAGTTAATTTTGCACCAGTAAAAATATATGGTACTTTACTATATAATCTATCAACAAAAGTATAATAATTATTATAGACACTTGCTGGGCACCCACTCTCTGTTTCAAAAGCCATATAACCATAGTTTTTTGTTTTTATAATACTATACGTATTCTTTCTATATCGATTATCAACAATAGCATTTAAAGTAATATTACTACTTATACTTAAAGGTTTTGCTGGGGTATGTCCCGTTGTAGTAGAAGGATCAGTACCAGTCGAGAATAATTGAACTTCATTTCCTTTACTATAGATATAAGGTATTTTTACAGAGCAAGAATTATTTGTATTATACACATAACAACTTTCACTACAACCCGTACTTGTTGGATTTGTACATCCGCCAAGGCTGTCTGCTGTATTTTTATTGAATGTTGCAGTTATTTTTTTAGATGTTATAGCATAAAAAGTTGTATCATTCTTTATGTTTGTTTTAGCTTTTTCTTTAACCGTTTCACTAGTTGCATTTTTATTGGTATTCCATCCATGAACGGTCCACCCTTCTCTTTTAATGTCAGCAGTTGTTATACTACAACCATTAGAATCATTATAAAAAGAGCATTTTTCACTAATCTTTGATAATTCATCCGATCCGTTAAATTCAAATTTAGCAGTTACTTCTTTATATGATATAGCATAATAAGTCTTACTATCATGAACACTTATTTTTTCTTTTTCTTCGTATTCAGCATCTTTTGAATCTTTATTAGTTGACCAACCAATAATTCCAGCATTAGCACGATTTATTTCGGGGAATGTTATATCACAGCTTTTATGAGCATTATATATAGTACATTTATCTAGTGTTTTAGTGATACTATCTGATCCATTTTTTTCATAAGTTATTGTTATATCTTTTCTAGTTATTGCATATAAATTCATATTAGCATTAACTAATAAATCAGTATTTGCTTGAATAGATGCAGTTGTTGCTTCGCTAGAAGTAGACCAACCTAATACATTAGAATTTTCTTTAGTAATAGTAGGTGTTTTTATATAGCATGATGCATTATTGTTTTTTAAGCGACAAGTTTCTTTATTTGAAGAAATTTCATCAGCACCATTCTTATTAAAATTAATAATTATTTCTTTATATACTAAAGTATAATAATTAGTATTTTTATTAATTTTAATTGTTGATTTAGGACTTACTAAAACTGTATTTCCTTGTTGATTTGTATTCCAACCAATTATTTTACCAGATGAATAAATAATATTTGGCGCAGTTATAAAACAATATTTATCATCATTATATAAAGTACATTCTTCTTTCAAAGAAGTAATATCATCAGCAAATCCCTTATTAAATATAGCTGTTACTTTTTCTGTTGTAACGGCATACAATTTCATATTTTCTTTTATTTCTATTTTTTCACCAACACTATATTCTTTATCTTTAGCATCTTTTTTACTAGACCACCCAATGATAGTTGCATTTTCTCTAGTAATACTAGGTAATGTTAAATTACATTTATCATTATTTTTAGTACAGCTTAAAAAGTCATTTGATATTGAAGAAGCCCCATTACTATAAAAAGTTATTGCTACTTGTTCTTTTTTATTAAAGTCACTATCTTTAATATCAATACTTATTTCTTCTGATTTATTTCCTGCTTTATCAGTAATTGTTACTGTATATAATCCTTTTTTAGTTATTTTTATATTATCTTTAGTACTACCAGTACTCCATTTATAGGAATCAATTCCTGATTCTTCATCTTTACCAATTACTTTAAGAGTTATTTCATTAGATGATGATTTTTCTTTAATAATAATTCCACTTGGATTATTTTTATCAATATTATCAATATTTATTTGTCTTACAGCACTTTGATTCCCATATATATCTTGAACAATAATATTTAATTCGGAATTTTTTTCAACTTCAAAAGTATTAGTATCTATCCATGTTAATCCATTATCAAATGAATAATTTTTAATTTCATTATCACAAGATGCATTAACTGTAATTATTTGATTTTCATTTGTCCAATTTTCATTTTTTTCTATAGAGTTAATAACGATATTTTTTTCTGAGTCAGATTCTTTTGTTTTAATATAGATCTTATAAATATGATTATCATCTTCTTTTATTTCATGAATATAATTAGCATATTTAGATAAATCTATCTTTTCATTACAACCTTCTATTTCTTTTTTAGTATTACATTCAATAGTTATTTCTTCATCGTCAGTTAATAAATAATAATCATATATATCTTTATTAAACTTTGGTTCATAAGTATTATTTTCTATCAAAATATTACTTAGTCTAGTAGATGTTTCATTTTTAGGTTTTAAAACCATTATCAAAACAATACCTATTATTAAGATAATTAGAATAATACTTATAATAATTACTGTTTTTTTATTAAAATAATCCTTTATATTTTTTTTAGGTTTATCTTTTTTTCCTTCATTATTACTTATTATATTATCTTCTTTTTTAGGCATATAAAAATCGTCTTTATATTCAGTGTTTTGATAATCGTTATAATCGTTCATTCCACACCTATCCTATCATAATAGATTATATCTAATTTAACTTAAAATGACAATTAACTTATTTATTTTTATGTTGCTTTTTGTAAAGAAACAAAATATAATATTTAAAAAATTGGAGTGGTATAATGCAAAAATATGAAGCAATTTTATTTGATTTAGATGATACTTTAATAGATAATGATGAATCTTGTAAGTATGCTATTTTTGATATATATAAGAATTTTAATATTCCATGTTGCGATGATACTTTTCAAAAGTGGAAACAATTTGATATTGATTATTGGTTAGAATGGGAAAATGGTACTTTTATTTTTCCTAGTTGGGTTAATTCACAACATCAAAAAATTGATTTTTTAAGATATAATCGATTTTATGAATTTTTTAAAGAATTTAATATAACTCATGAACAAGCTGAAAAATTAAATAATTATTATGTAAGTTTACTTCATAAAAATATTATTCCTATTGATGGAGCTAATGAAGTATTAAGTGAACTATCTAAAAATCACGAAATGATTATATCTACTAATGGTCCGAAAGAAGCTGCTTTTAAAAAGGTTAAAGCTGCAAATCTACATCCTTATATAGATAAAATCGTAGCATCTGGTGAATGTGGTTTTTCTAAACCTATGCCGGGATTTTTTAGATATGTTATTTCAAAAATGAACACTAAAGATCGTCATAAAATGTTAATAATTGGAGATTCTTTAAAATCAGATATTTTAGGTGGTATATATAATGGTATTGATTCTTGTTGGTTTAATCCACATCAAAAAGAAAATACAATAGGAATTGATCCTACTTATGAAATTATTCATTTAAAACAATTAATTAAGAAATAAAAAACGAGTGATATTTCACTCGTTTTATAATTCATTACTTTCAATAGGATATGTTAAAATTATTTTTAAATTACCATTTTTACAACGTAATTCATCAATAAACTCTTTTTCATTTATATCTTCTTTCATTTCTAAATGATACGTTATTTCAAATAGACTTCCTAAGTTTACTGTTTTAACTTTTTCAATAGTATATTCATTAACATACTTTTTAAATATATCATTAAAAACTTCAGTATAATTTAAATCATCTGGTAAAGTAATTTTTAGAATTTTTTGAGTTTCTTTTCTTCTACCAAAATTTGTTTTACTTAATACAATTAATACTAAACTAACAAGTAAAGTTATGATGCTTGCAAATAATACATGTCCCATTCCAGTTGCTAAACCGATAGTCATAGCAAATATAACGCTTACTATTTCTTTACTAGTTCCAGGAATTGATCTAAATCTAACTAAACTAAATGCACCAACAATAGCAATAGATGTTCCTAAGTTACCATTTACCATTAAAATAATACTTTGAACAAGAATTGGTAATATTGCTAATGTGATTAAAAAATTCTTAGTATAATGTGATGTATATTTATGCACTAAAGATATTATTAATCCTAAGATAATAGAGAACAAAGAACAAAATAATAAATTAATTATTGATAATTCAGTTGTACTTTTTAATATACTTTCTAACATTTTTCTTACCTCTTTCTTTTATATATATATTTCCTACTTTAGAAAAGGATTTTGGATAAATTTTCAATTTATTTAATTCAGATACAAACCAGATAGGTAAACTAAATAGACATTTTACTTCCATAATGTAAGTAATAGTATCAAAATATAATTCATCCTTTTTAGAATCTTTTAATTCTAAATTTTTAAACCTACTTCTCAAATTATAATCAAAAGTAATTCTAAAATGATCATCTTCTTTAGAATAATACGATAGTCTATCATACGCAACAAAGATTTTAGGTTTTAACTTTTGATATTTTATCTGATAATCTATTTCCTGCATAATTTGTTTATTTTGTCTTGGAAATGATTTATTTTCTTGATAGTTTTTAAAATCTTTTAAAGTAAGATTAATTCTTCTTTTATAAACTGTACCTTTATACTTTTTTTTCATCTCTAAATATATATAATCATCATTACTAGCTTCTCCATAACTTCTTAACCTAATTTTAGACTTATATTCCGGCTTTTCTATTGAAGTAATAATATTATCGAAATTATCATTATCAAAGTATAGATTATATATCTTACTAAAGAAAAATTTATCTGGGGTAAATCTTTTATCTAATATATCTTGTAATTTTAAAAATTGTTCTTCAGATAGGACATATTTTTGCTCTACTCTTTTGAAAACTTTTTGAATCATTTCACCACCCCAAGCAATAATAAATCTGCTTTTGTAAATGTTTTTATTATATCATAAAAAAAACGAACTACAATAGTTCATTTATTTGTCATTAGTAATATTACCATTGCCACTAATTGGAATTTCTTCACCTAAATATGTTGGTTTTGGTTTAATAATAACTTTTACAAAGTCTTTGTTACGCGCTAGTACTTCACGAATATCGCGATAGTATTGACCAGGATAATTCATTTCTTCTGCGGCTATTCCGTAAGCTTCTAATCCTAGTTTTTCTGCGATATAGATAGAACGATATAAATGAT
Source organism: Bacilli bacterium (assembly GCA_017436345.1). Taxonomy (GTDB): domain Bacteria; phylum Bacillota_I; class Bacilli_A; order RF39; family UBA660; genus RUG11788. The sequence goes on along the minus strand of JAFSDH010000002.1, from coordinate 240,647 downwards.
ATTCTTGAGTTACTATAACGATTTTTTTAGCTTTAAAAATAGCTTTAGCTCGGTACATTGACTCATATGTTGAAAATCCAGCATGGTCCATGAATATATCATTAGATGGTATATTTTTTTCTAATGCATAATCTTTCATTACATTTACTTCATCATATTCTATTTGACCATGATCCCCACTCATTAATATCTTTTCTGATATACCTAGTTGATACAATTCAATTCCTTTATCAAGTCGATCTCCTAAAAGAGGACTTGGACTATTCCCCCATGCTCCAGCGCCTAATATTAAAATGCAATCAATATCTGTTAATTTATCATAGTCTTTTTCTGAAATAATTTTATCTTTAGTTGATATAATGACATAATCATTTATGAACTTAGGTCCTAATACCATTATAGATATTAATATTATAACTATTTTTATAATATTTTTCATATTTATCACTCTCTTATAAATATATATTATCATACTTTTTATAAAAAAAACGAACTATAAAGTTCGTTAATTCAAATGGTGCCGAAAACAGGACTTGAACCCGTAACCTACTGATTACAAGTCAGTTGCTCTACCAATTGAGCTATTTCGGCGTTTAATGGTGCCTGCGGTCGGACTTGAACCGACACGGTATCGCTACCATTGGATTTTGAGTCCAACGCGTCTACCATTCCACCACGCAGGCATGAATTAATTATAGCATACTCTTTTTTACTTCGACAAGTAATAAAAAGAAAAAAGATATCTTATGATATCAATTTTTCTTTAAACGATTAAATCGTTCTAATATACTTTGTCTTCTTCTTTGTTCTTCTTCTAAATCTAATACATATTTATTATCTTTTAGTACTACAACCGACCCATCTTTTATACCGCTTGGTAAGATTTCTTTTTGTAATTCTAATTTTTCTTTGTTATTAAGATTTTCTAGAACAACAACACTATCTTCTATTCTATCAACTACATATTTCATATTAATCTCCATTAGTATCTGTTTTAAAATTAGATATTTCAATATCTGTTCCATCTGATACAACTAATACTGTTCCTAATTCATCAGTACGATATAGTTTTACTTTTCTTTTATTTAAGCTTTCTAATACTTCTTTATGTGGATGTCCATAACTATTATCTTTTCCGCAACTTATAATTCCATAAGTTGGTTTTACTTTTTCTAAGAAAGCATCACTGTTACTATAACTTGATCCATGATGAGCAACTTTATAAACATCAACTTTTAAATCTTTATTTAAGATTTGTTTTTCTACTTTTTCAGTAGCATCTCCTGTAAATAAAAATGAATTACTTCCAAAGTCTAATCTTAATACAATTGATGCATCATTTAAATCGCTTGGATTATCACCAGTATATAATACTTTTATTTTAGCTTCTCCTAAAGTTAGATCTGAATCAATTTCAGGAACCGTAAAATTCATATTTTTATCCTCGATAGATGTTAATATATCTTCAAAAGTTTTTGTTGTTGTATAAGCATTAGGAAGTAATATTTCTTCAATACTAAATTCTTCTATAATATTATCTAAACCACCGATATGATCTTCGTGAGGATGAGTACCAACAACATATTTAAAATCTTTTATTCCTAAGCTTTTAATATATGTTACTAGTTTTTCTCCATCTTCATTATTCCCAGCATCAATCAACATATTTTCATTATTATTTCTAATTAAAACACAATCTGCTTGACCAACATCTATATAGTAGACCATTAATTCCGATTCAACAATATCTACTTTTTTAATTTCTTCTTCTTTCAACTTGACAGTTTCAGAAACAAATTTATCTTTTATACTATCAAAAGATATGTTCTCAACATCAATACCATTTAATTCTAATATACCTATTAATAATATAACTGCGATAGTAAAAAGACTTATTCTCTTTTTCATATTCTCACCTACTATTTAAGTATATCATAATCTATATCTATTTTTACAAATATTAGTTTTTTAATTAATTGTTAGCGTTATATTTTTGTGATATATTAATAATGGTGATAATATGTATATATTTAATGATCCAGCTGCAGGTATAATAATGGTTGGAATAATACTTGGTTTTATTACATTTATTTGGAATATAATAATGCATTTTGTAGACAAATTAAATTTAAAAAAAGAAAAACCTACATTAGAAAAAAATACTTATTTTAATACACAAGTATTTCTTGAATATGAAAAATGTTATGAAAATAATCAATCTTTCAGGACAAAAGCTGATAGTATTAAAAACATGATTATGGATGATAAAATTGATGATATTAAAGAAATTGCTAATAATAGTAATTCTTCATTAGAAGAATGTATTATGATTATAGCTTTTTTAGAAAATAAAGAAATCATTCCTAATCTTTATATAAATACAAGACTTTATAAATTAGTTGAATGTAGCCATGAAGATGAAGTTTTACTAAAAAAATATAATTCTTTTTTAAATAGAAGGTCAACTAACTATTCAGTTAATAATGGTTCTAATTTTAATTTCTCCGAATTATTATATCTTTATAAGAAAGGATTAGTTTCTGAAATTGAGATTGATGAAGAAAATAAACAAATAATATTTTTAGATTTAAGTAAAAATCAAGGTAATGACTTTATTTCTGTTGTATGTAGTAATTGCGGTGCATTAAATGATGTTAATCGTGGTCAAAAAGTTACTTGTAAATATTGTGGATCAAAAATAATTGGGCCAAAAAAATAAAAGACTGTTAAAACAGTCTTTTTTTATTTTTCTATTTTTCCAAATTCTTTTACTTTATCTTTAACTGTACTCATAGGAGTTGTTGTTTTAATAACACCTTTATCAGTAATCTCACAATCCATGATTGTTAATGTTTTTAACATATCTACACCTTTTTTAATGTCATTATTTCTTTCAGCATCATATGTATTTCCTGTATCATTTGCCTTTTTAGAACTATCTTGCCAATTATAAATACTATCAATTACATCATAAACATAACCTGTTGATGAGAATGGATTACTTTTAGCAGCTTTTACATTATAATCTTTTCCGGTTTTTGGATCAGTAAATGTAATAACATAAGATTTTTCTCCAGCTCCTATTTTCATGTGGTCAACATCACTAGCATCAAATCCACAAGCATCAGCTACTTCTGCTTTTACTTCTGGTATAGCATAGGCTACTAATGCTTTATAAGCATCATTGCTTAAAGATCCGTTAACACATCTTTCATAAGCTTCTAATAATAAAGCAAGCTCTGTAAATTCTCTTGATTCTTTACTTAATACTTCATTTTTAACTTTATCATTTTTAGCTAATTCTTCAAATGAATCAATCATAGCATTAACATTATCAACTGAATAAGTCTCAGGTACATCTAATTTAACTAAATCTCCAATATATTTTTGTAAATTTAAATTATGTAATCTTTCTGACAATTCAACTTTAGCAGATACTTGATCTAATTCATCAATTGTAGTTTGACCAATAACTTCATCAACAACACTGTTTTCACTTACCATAGTAATTACTTCACCAGTACTAATGTTAATGTCTGGTGTTCTATTTGTAGCGTATTTAAATCCTAAAATACCAGTTGTTAAAACTACTAATGTTAAACCAGTAATTAAAATACCTTTCATTTTATTAGATACTTTTAAGTTTTTAACAGCTTTTGTTTCAACTTCATTTGTTTCTACTACTTCTTCTTCATATAATTCTTCTTTTTTCATATTTAAATCCCCCTTTTTAAATAAGCTGGTGTCATTTTAACATAAAAATCTAATTTTGTCAATTTTTATGTTGTTTTAACCCCTACCTCATTAGTGGCTACATTATATCACATTTCATAAAAAAAAGCAAGTTTTACCTTACTCCATCTAGATTGAAATCAGGAATAAAGCTCTCGCTTTGGGTTTCACCTTCTTGAATAAAAGCATTTTTAATACCTAAATCACAGGCATAATTTATTAGCTCATCATATTCTTTTTCTTCTACTTTTTTATTCAAATTAGGAAATTGTTTGTGTTTTTTTATAGGTGTATATTGATTCATAATACTTATGTATATATCATCATGATATTCATCATATAAATACTTAATTATTTTTTTAGTATCTTCTAAGTGTTCTGGAAGTAGTAAAATTCTAACAATAATGCCTTTTTGCATAATGTTATCTTTAAAAACAGGTTTTCCTACTTGATTATACATTTCTCTTATATTACGAGTTGCTGTTTCAAAATAATCTTTTATATTAGAATATTTTTTTGCTAAATTATCATCATAGTATTTTAAATCTGGCAAATATACATCTACAATGTTTTCTAGTATTCTTATTGTTTCTATAGTTTCATAAGTACTTGTATTATAAACGATAGGAATATTTAATCCTTGTTCTTTAGCTTTTTTTATTCCTTTGATAATACTTGGTACATAATGTGTAGGAGTAACTAAATTTATATTATGAGCTTTTTTATTTTGTAGTTCTAAACATATATCAGATAATCTTTCTATTGTTATTTCTTCTCCAAATCCTCCAGTAGAAATATGATGATTTTGACAGTATACACACTTTAAATTACAATTTGAAAAAAAGATTGTTCCACTACCATTTTCACCAGAAATACATGGTTCTTCCCAAAAGTGAAGAGCCGCTCTTGCTATTTTTAGTTTATCAGTTGCCCCACAAATTCCTTTTTGTTTATATCGATTGATATTACATCTTCTTTGACATAAATTACAATTTTCATAAAGTTTTTCCATTCTATCACATTCTTTCTAATATACCCTTTAAAACAACATCTTTATCAACAAAATAAGTATTTTGAATATAGAATTTTTGTCTAAAGTTAAAGAAATATCTGGCTAAATATATTTTATTTAAACTATAATTTTTTCCTTGTAATCTTAGATATGGACAAGTAAAAAGTTTACAAGCAATATTTTTAATGCTACATCTTCCATCTTTTAGATGCTCACAAGTTTTTCCTTCTTTATAACTATGACAACATCCATTTAGATATGTATCTTTCTTTATACCTTTTTCAATCATATATCTTCTTCTAGAACACAAATTATCTTTAAAGCCACAGAAGTTTCTTTCAATAAAATCATAATCTAAGTAATCACAAATCATATCATATAGTTTAGAATATCTTTTTTCAATATCCTTTTCTTTAATAATTTTTTCGATATTTTTAATTCTTTTTTTCTTTTCTTTTTGATCAATATCTTGTTTGTTTATATAGTTAATGGTTTTGTTTAAAATTCTCTTATCACTAATAATCATAGGGGTACTCCTTTTCGATATACCTATTGTATCACAACATAATTGAAAATTTATTATTTTTATGTTAATATATACGCAAATAAATGGAGGATTTATGAATATTAATTTTGAATTATATAGGATATTTTATACAGTAGCTGTTTGTGGTAACATAACTAAAGCAAGTAAAGAATTAATGATTAGTCAACCTGCAGTTACTAAACAATTAAAAACATTAGAAAGTCAATTAGGTGGAGAACTTTTTATCCGTACTAAGAAAGGTGTTATTTTAACAGATAATGGTCGTGAAATATTTAATTATGTTAAACATGCGATTGTTTGTTTTCAAAATGCTGAAATGCAATTTGCTAATTTAAAAAATTTAGAAAAAGGAACAATTAGAATAGGAGTTTCAACTACTCTAGCTAAATTATATTTAATTGACTATTTAAAAGAATTTCATAAACAACATCCTAATATTGGAATTGAAATTAGTACAGATCCTTCAAAGTTAATGCGTAATAAATTAAGAGATGGTCGACTAGACATAGTTATTGCTAAGTTTTATGATGAAGAAGCAAACGACTTAGAAACTATTGAACTTGGTACATTACATGATTGTTTTATATCTAGTAATGAATATAGTGAATTAAAAGATAAAGTAGTTAATTTTGAGGAGTTAGATAAATATCCAATTTTATTACAAAGATATCCTTCAACATCTCGTGAATCTTTAGATAATTTATGTCATAAACATAACATTGAACTAACAACAAAGATGGAAATTGGTTCAGCTAATTTATTAGAAGAATTTGTTAAAATAGGTCTTGGAGTTGGATTTGTTACTAAAGAATTTGTGAAGAAAGATTTGGAAAGTGGCGAATTATTTGAGGTTAAAACAACACCAAAGTTAAATGAAAAGAAATTTGGTATTATATTATTAAAAGATAGTATGCATAGTTTTGGTACTAATCAATTAGTAAAATTATTAAAAGAAAATAAAAATAAAGAGTTTTAGACTCTTTATTTTTTATTTAATATTTACTATTTTTTACGCATGTGGTAATTTATTTTTCTTTCTTACTACTAAATAAATTCCACCAGCAACTATTACACTTGCTAAAGCTATAGTTCCATAGTTCAAAAGTCCTGTTGTTGGATTTTTTTCAGTAGTTGTATCTTCAGATGGTTTATTTTGAGAAGATTGATTTTTAAGATATTCTTGGTATGTTGCAAAATCATGTGTTATGTCGGCTTTAAATGATTTCATATAAGTAGTTGTACTAGTTCCATTTTCATCTTTTTCTGTTTCTGTTACTAAAACTACTTCAATACCATCTTTTTCTAGAGTTAATCCTTTAGAATTTTCTAACCATTCTTCAAATTTTTCTAAATCAAAACCTTTATATTCAACTAGTGCTACTTCAGCATTAGCTACCATTAATTGATCAAAAGCAGAATAATCTTCTGGTCCGGCATACTCAACGTATGATATAACACCATCTTTATAAGTAAAGTTTGTTATATATTCTTCTAAAGTATCCTTTATTATAACTTTTAATGAATTTTCAGTATGTTGAATATCAAATGTAGTATCTTCGTCTTCTCCATCACCTAATATCAAATATTTTATAAAGTCCATCATATCATTATCTTTATAAAATTCTACATACTTATTCCATTCAGTAGCATAATCAGGTGTTTTATTTTCACCTTCTATTAAATCTTTTGTAATTGTTATAACAGGTCTAATATAAGCTGTTGTAGTATCTTCTGGAGCAACTGTTATAGTTGAATATGTATTCCAATAATTTACAATTCCTGGATAAGTTTTATCTCCATCAATAGCTACATCTCCTAACCAATAGTTTTTATTATTAATTAAGAAAGTTGGTTCTGTAAAATCTTCTGAAACATCTTTAGAAAAATTAATTCCTGCTTTAACTTCTTCTGCTGTTAATAATCTTATCTCGATATTTTTAGCGGTCCAAGTTGAAGTTAATGTTTTTAAATTGGTTTCAACTTCCGAACCATCAAAACCATTAGCTGTAGCTCCGTACTTTACAGCTTCCCCCAAAGTAGTTTCATATACAGCAGTAATAGTATTATTAGTAGTATCACTATCTGCTAGTACATAGAAATTACCCTTTAAGTTGTCATTTAAATTGGCAACAATTTTGTCTCCACGATTATAAGCTTTATATGCTACTTCTGCATGAACATATGTAAAGCAACTTACTAGTGCAAATGCTAACATTAAAGTAAATAAATATTTTAGTTTTTTCATAAATCCTCCTATTCTATGCTTATATTTTATCATACTTTTTATTTGAAAATTTTGGTATTTTACAACTTTACACTTTAATTTACAAAAAAAAGAGGTAAACCTCTTTATTTCTTTACATATATTTCTTTTTTATTTTTAAGTATTTCTTTTACAGCATTATCCTTTGAATCTATAATATCAATATTTATTTGTTCAACATGTTTTAATATTTCAGTTCCTACTTCATCAAATAGTTTCTTTTTATCTTTAGCTTTTGTTTCTAATACTAATAAATATCCAGGAATATTATCTTTTTCTATGTTAAATAAATATCCTTTTAATACCTTATCTTCTTGTTTTAATACTTTTTTAATGATACTTTTTACTTCTTTAGAACATTCTTTTTCTTCATCTATAAATATTTTTCCCATCTTAAATGTTCTATTTAGAAAATCTTTATCTACAATAATATTTTCTGTAAATGGATTAATTACTAATCCTTTTACTTCTTCATCACTTGAAATAACAATATTAGCGTATTCATCAAATCTTAAAATAAAGTACTTAGCTTTTTCTTCTTTACTCCATTTATTGTATTCATCTAAATCTGTATACGCTTGAAAATAATTATTGTTATTTTGATCAGAAAGTAACATTAGTGTTAGTTCATCGCTTTTACCATCATCTACTGCAGGAACTATAAAAAAAGCTTTTCTTAATTCTTCAATAAAATAGTTTTCACTTTCTTTATCATCTTGTAATTTCAAAGTAATCATAGCTGTTTTTAATTCATCATTTCTTATCTCTTTATTAGCATCCATTTTATCACCTTTTTAATTATATCACATATTTACATTATTTAACATTTAGATACTTTCATGAATTATTATTTTTTGTTATAGTATTAAAGGAAAGAAGTGATTAGATGCCATCATCAATTATACATAGATGTGTTAGTAAAATGGTTTTAGAAAAAATGAATTTATATGAGAACAATTTGGATATTTATATGTATGAAATTGGTTCTATTGCACCTGATTGTTGGAGAAATTCAAAAAGATTTAAAGATTCGTTACTTCCTAAAAAAGAAAAAAGAAAATATTCACATTTTTCTAACGACGATGAATATATCGAAAATTATGATCGTTTTTTTGATAAATACAAAGATAAATTAAATGAACCTTTTATTATGGGATATTTTGTTCATTTAATTACTGATTTTCATTGGCGTACTAGTATGTTTTATAAATGTTTTAGCTTAGATGGATCTATTATTTTATTAGATGGCTCTTTATTAAATGGAGAAAAAGGTGTTAGAAAAGAATTACTTTATAAAGAAAGTAAAAAAATGGCTTTTTTACTTTCTAAGCACTTTTCTTTAAGTCAATTAAGACAATTATCGATGGATGAGATTAATTCTTTACCATTGATGAATGAAATTGAATTTGATGGATTAAATGACACAATTAATTTTAGTAATATTGAATCTATTACAGATAATAATCATGAATTAATTGTTTATGAAGTAGATAAATTTATTAATGGAGTTTTAGAATGTAGTGATTTCATTATTAATGAATTAAATAAATATTTAAAAGAAAAATAGGTATTGTATACCTATTTTTTTATCTTGTTTCTACTTCTATTCCATTTTCTAAAAGTAATGCTGCTGTAATTCCATTTCCTTTTGTTAATACTCCAGAGAAAGTTCCATCATATATTTCGCCATATCCACAAGCTGGACTTTTCTTTTTTAGTATAGCTTTTTTTATATTTAATTCTTTAGCTAAACGCAATACTTCTTCAGCTCCTCTTTTATAATTAGCAGTTACCTCAGTACCATCATTCATAAATACTTTTACTTCATTATTAATTATTTTTATTTCAGAAGGATTTCTTGGAGTTGTTAATCCACCCATTTGTTCTGGACAAATTAATAATGCTTCACCACTTTTTAACAATTCCATCATTTCTTCATTTAAATTATTTTTACCATTATATTTACAATTTACACCACATAAACACGCACTTACTAATATCATATTACTCTCCTAATACATATTTTAAATCTTCAATAACCATATCAATATTTCTCATCCCATTACCTACAGGATAATAAACAGGATAAACATCATAAGTATTCTTTTTTATTTTTATTTGGTCTTTTTTCTTACGCCATTCAGATACTGATATTTTTTTATTAAGAAAAATACTACTTACTTGGTTACCAAATACTATTATTTTTTTAGGCTTTATTATATCTATTTCTTTATATAATAAATCTAAATATTCTTTCAAGACAGAATTTGGTAATGGTCTTGCATCAATTTGTGTACATTTACCTAAGTTTGTTATAAATATTTTTTTATTTTCAATATCTTTGTAAACTAAATCAGCAAAATCTTCATCCCATTCTTTTCCTTTTTTCTTTTGAATATCATTATATATATCTTTATCTAATAAACCTATTTGGTAAAATAGTTTCCATATATTTTTTGTTCCAATCCAGGGAGATCTTCTTCCTTTCCAGTTTGGTTCTGATGCGATATTTCTTCCTGTTGGATTCATAAATACAAAACAAATATCAGGACTTGTTTCACATCCCCCATTATAAATAGAAGATAATTTTTTATCACCATATTTCTTTTGCATTTGATCATATTTCTTATTTAAATCTCTTATTTGCATATAATCAACTCATTTCTATTTTATTGTAACAAAAAAAGGTATTTTATAATACCTTTTTCTTACATAGTAGAATTAACTTTTCTAATATCTTCAATACAATTTTTTAAACTTTCAACTATTTTAGGATTAAATTTTGTTCCAGATCCTTTAATAATTTCCTCTAATACAGATGATTCATTCATCACTTTTAATAATTCTGTATATTCGATAGCTACTGATACTATTTGAGCTGATATAGGTGTTTTATCACCTGTTAATCCTTGCGGATATCCAGTTCCATCATATCTTTCTTCATGGGATGTAATTATTTCTTTAGTTAAATGATTAAATGCTCCATCCATATTTTTATATAATACACTATTAAAAATTATTTTTCCTATATTAGGATGACTTTTAATAATCTTTATTTCATCTGCATTAAAGTTTTGTTTTTTAAACATTTTATGAGGTAAAGTATATAATCCAACATTATAATACTTAGATGCTTCTGTTAATTTTTTTATTCTTTCTTCATCAAATTTATATTCTGGATGATCTTTTACTAATTGCCTTGTTAAAATATTAACATAGCTAGTTACTTGTTTAATATCATATGAATAATCATATAAATATGATTTTACAATAGTTTTTAAGATATATTTAATATCTTGATGTTGATTTAGAATTATTTCATTTAAGGAATTATTAGCTTTATATAATTTAATAAAGTTTTTTATACGATGCTTTATTACTTGAACATTAAATGGTTTTTCTAATACATCGGCAATTGGATATAGGTATGCACGTTCTTTTGTTTCTTGATCATAATCGCCACTAATAATTATTACTGGTATTTTTGATAATAAATTTTTAGAACTCATATAATCTAATACACCAAATCCATCTACAATTGGCATATTTAAATCTAAGAAAATACCTACTATTTTATCTTTTTCTTCTAACGTATTAATATCATTATTTATTTCTAAAACACTAATAGCTTCTTGACCATTACTAGCTGTTATAATTTTGTAAGTATCTTCAAATGTCTTAGCTAAAAGTTTACATGTTACTGCATCATCATCTACTACTAGAATTGTTTTAGTAGTACCTTGATTTGCTCCAGCTATAATATTTGCTGTTAAGGCATTATTAAATTCAGGGAATGTTGTTGTCAAGTCTGAAATAATATTATTAACATATGTTGTCATACTTTTTAATTCAGCATTATCGTTAGAATAATTCATATTCATAACATTATTTAATTTAATAATAGCGTTTGATACAGCATTTATCATTACACTTTGATTTTGTTTTAGTTCTGGACTATCTTTTTCTTTAGATACGATATTATCATTTACTTCTGATGCCAAAACGATAGCTATTTTTCTTAAATTAACATCAACAACTTTAATAATATTACTATGCCAACTATATTCTCCATCTGGCATTTTTTTACGATATTCATATCTAATATGATCTTCATCTAAATTTCCTGAAATACTATCTATATATCCTTTTATATCATCAGGGTGAATCAATTCTTCCATATGAGCAAAGAAACTTGTAAATGGTGTAGTTGTTTTTACTACTAGTTTTCGATCTTCATACATATATTCAGTAACTAAATCTGATAACATATCTATAGCGAAGATATCCTCAAATGTAGTTGGAATCAATTCTTCTATATATTTTATATATTCATTAGTATTCATATGATCACTCCTATTCTATAATAGTATATCATAATTTTTAAATTAGAAAATAAAAAAAGACTTATAATTAAGTCTTTTTACATATTATTTATAGATCTAATACTTATTGTTTTTTCTACTATTTTCTTAACATTATCTACTGTAAAAGGTTTTTTTAACATATCAATGATATTGTATTCAAAAGCTTTACTTATAACATCCATATCATCATCACCAGTGATTATTGATACTGGTACTTTAGTAAATAAATTATTATTACTTAAATATTCAAGTACAGCAAAACCATCTACTTCTGGCATATTTAAATCTAGTAGCATCCCTACTATTTCATCTAAATTATTTTGTTTAAGAAGTTCTATTGCCTGAGCACCATTTTCTGCACTTAAAACATTATATTCTCCTTCAAAAGCTTTTCTTACAATATTAACAATAATATGAGAATCATCTGCTACAATAATTGTCTTCATCATATCATCCTTTCTATCAACACTTATACTCTACTAATAACATTTTAGCATAGTTTTATTTTTTTTATCAATAATTTATAATATATTACAAAAAAATATCCACAAATCTGTGGATATTTATATTTGTTTTTACTATTTATTCTCATTATTTGATTCATATATTAAAGCTTCATATAATAAATCTACAATATAATTACTAGGTTCTAAATTATATTTATCAATTATTTCTTTAAATACATCATCATAAAAACATGTATTTAAATATTTAAAAATAGATTCTTTTTTATTTTTATATTCTTTTAAATAATCTTTTGTATAATCATTATCTATTATTAGCAATAAATCTTTTTTAATCCATTTTTTAAATTCATCTTTTATTTCTTTAGTTGTATCTTTATAAATAAAATTTTCTTTATCATAATTAACCATTTCTTCAATATATATATTATTTATATTATCTTCTTTTAAACGATAATCAAATCTATCTAATAAAGTTAATCCATTTAATTTCAAAGCTGACAACTGCGCTATTTCACCTGTTTCTGGATTAGGAGACGTAGGAATTAATTCAAGAATTATATATTCTTTATTTTCTAAATCTTTTATCATGCTACCACTTCTTTCATTTTATTATACTATATTATTTTCTATAAAAAAATCAAGTAGAGACTTACATCCTTCATAAATATCATTATATGCTTTCTCAAAATCATTTGTATACCAAGGATCAGAAATATCTCTAGGGTTATTTGAATAATCTAAAAGTCTAAATATTTTTTGTTCATCATTACTATTTAAAATTCTTTTGATATTTGTAATATTTTTCTCTTCCATACCTATAATATAGTCAAATTTATTTAAATCTTCTTTTTCTAATCTACTAGCTTTTTTCTTATTATCAAAAAATATTTTTTTCTCCATTAATTTCTCTTTAGCTGGTGGATAAATACTATTTCCTATTTCTTCGTAACTTGTTGCTTTTGAAGTTATATAAAAAGAGTTAATCATATTATTTTTGACAATCAAATCTTTCATAATAAATTCAGCCATTGGAGAACGACAAATATTTCCTAAACATACAAAACATATTTTTATCATATTATCACCATATCTATATTAACACTTTTAATAAAGAAAAAATAGGTATTACCTATTTTAATTCTTTTACTTTAGATGATTTTTTAATATCTTTACCTAATAAATCAGATATTAGTTTATTTTCACTAATAACATTTAACATTTTAATAATTTTTACTTCTTTTGGTTCATCTCTTGCATCAATTATTTTTATTTCTGATGAAGATACCTTTTTTGCTTGATCATTAAAATAACCTATTCTATCTCCAAATTTATTAAGCATATCATTAAGAAGAAATTTATTATAACTCGACAATGATGCGACAGTTTCAACTGAAAGAATTTTTCCTTCATCAAGAGTTTCTAACATTGTTTCTGCTTCGGCTTTTACAATATCTGATGTTAATTTATCTTTAACTGATTGAACAGCTGATCTTTGAGCGGCTAATTTATCAGTTGCTGAAAGCAAGCTATCTAATGATGATAAAGTCGTATTATAATCAACTTTAGTTCTTTGAATAGTACTTAAAGTAGTATTAACTAAATCAACAAATTTAGTTTCTTCAATATTATCTATCTCATCATTTAATTTGATTAATTCAGCATATAATTCTGTTTCTTTATTTTGACTATCATTTTTTGTATAACTATCAATAATATGCATCAACATAATGTTTAAAAATGGTCTTTTTAATAATTCTACATCATCAATAGAGGATTTAATACTTTTTATAACTTCAGTATTATTCACTTTATCACTAACACTTAAACCAATTATTTTTCTATTTTTCTTAGCTCTAGAGCGAGTAAATTCAGCTTCTTTATAACTAATATTTTCATTAGCATATTTTTTTATAACACTATAAGTTCCTAGTTTAGCATTAGCAACTAATTCTTCTTTTTGTTCTGAACGCTCTATTTGCTTACATCTATTTCGATAAACAATAACACTTGATGCAACAGGCAGTCCTGCACCAACTAATAAACATGGCCAAAAAGGTAGTGCAGTTACTCCACCAATTATTGCACCAGCAAACCCAAGAGCAAAGCCTCCACCAAGTCCAAAGGAAAGTGTAGTATCAAATAACTTATCATAATATTTGCTGTCAGTAAAATAATTTACTTTTTCTTCCGTTAACTTTGGATATGTACTTTCTTCTAGTAAATATCGATTGTATTTTAATTGGTCAGTAAAATCTCTTCCTAAATAAGCATATGCTAAAACAGGCACTTTTCTTTCATCAACTTTTATATTTTTTAAGTATCCTTCTATTTGATCAACTCTTAAATATTTTAACCCTGTATTTGTTTTATTAATATCTTCTTCTCTTTGTTCTTCTTTATAGACAATTACGGCTTTATTTCCTTCAACAAAATTACCCATTTTTATAGCTATATATGGTTTTGTTGATAATACTAATTCCCTATTTTCAGTAAAAAAAGATATATCAGCATTCATCTTTATCATTTCTAAAACATTATTACTTGGTTCATTTACTTTATCAATTAATCTTTCGATTTCTTCTTTGTTTGCTCCAATTACAGCAAAACTTATTTCACCTAAGTTAGATATTTCAATGTTAAATAAAACATCTTCACTATCAACTGTTTTTACATTATAAATTGTTTTACCATTAATGGCATCATATCGTTCTTTAACATATCTAAAATCATTTTCAACTATGTCAAAATCTTTTTCATCTTTAATCATTGATTCATTGATAAAATCATAAACATTTTCTAATGCTGTTGCAACATCTAAAATATTTAATAAATTATCTTTTCCTGATACTTCTAATTCTAATAATTTCTTTTCTAAATTTTCATTAATTCTCATACCATTTCCCCCAAAATAGTCTTTTAATTTTTTGTTGTCTCAACAACAAATTTACTTTCTACATCCGCAATTTCTAAAACGGCTAACCAAGTATATTTTTTACTTGGTTCAAAGTCTTTAATTTTTTTAGTTACACCAACTGTCACATAATCATTTTTCTTTGTTACACCATTAATTCTAGTTGATGAAATATTATTATCATTAACAATACATATAATAGCTAAAACATGATCATTAAAAAATTCTTCTTCGTGATTTTTTAATTTTTCATTTAACCAAGATATATCAATATCTTCTTCATCTAATTTATCTTTAAATTTTTCTAGTTCTTCAGTATTTTTTATTATAGTTAATTCTTCTAAATCTTCTATTTCTTTTTTATACTTATAACTAAAAGCTTTATATTCAATTCTAATTGTTGGCTGTGGCATGTATTGATTTATTTTTGCCCCCAAAACAGTCTTTACATCTAATAAAGTTTTTCCAAATAATATAGATGTAGAAATTATAAAAAATAAACATAAAATTTCAGCAGAAAAATATTTCTTTTTCACTATGACCACACTCCAAAATATAGTATAAAGCATATCTGATAATTTAACAATTGCTATTTATAATACTTCACATTTGTGGACATATTGTATCATATTTTTTGTAAAAAGTATATAATTAATTTAGGTGATTTTATGAAAATTTTAACAATTGTTGAACCTTTTGCTTCTTTAATTAAAAATAAAAAGAAATATATAGAAACGAGAAGTTGGAAAACTTCTTATCGAGGAGAATTATTTATTCATGCTAGTAATAAAAAAATTCCTAAAGAATGGAAAGATAATCCTAATTATATGATAAGTTCAGAAGTAAATTATGGAAAGATAATATGTAAATGTAGATTAGTTGATTGTATTTATATGGATGAAGATTTTATCAATAAAATCAAAGAAAATAATTATGATGAATATTTACTTGGCATTTATAAGGTTGGGCGTTATGCATGGGTTTTAGATGATATCGAAGAAATAGAACCAATTAGTGCTAAAGGTCATTTAGGAATTTGGAATTTTGATACAAATAAAAAATAAAAGGATAACCTTTTATTTTTTTTTAGAAATTTTTATAATCTATATTTCGTTCAATGAATGATTTATTTATTTTTTCCATGTCACGATATCGTCCATATTTTAATTCTGTAATATATGCTTCTTTTTCTAAAGTATCGACATTACTTTCTATTTCCTTATCAATATCATATGATAAGTTTACAAATTCATAAGATAGTGAATCATCATAGTTTTTACTATTTAAATTTCCTTTTATAATCATATAATTAGCTCTTGTTGTTTGAAGAATATTTCCATCAAACTCATCATTTCTAATTACATCGATTGGATTACCTACACTACCAGGATTTAAGATAGTACGATTATACATACGACTTAAACTTTGAACATGTATATGTCCACATATGACAATATCGGCTATTTCATTAGAAATTGTATTTTTACTTGGCATAAATAATTTTTTCTTATTTTCAACGAAATCTATATCCCCAACAAACCCACATATACTTTCAGGAGTCGCATGAAAAAGTCTTATCAAACTACCACTCATATAAAATTCATGGCAATAAGGAAGACTTCTTAAGAAATCACGATCTTCATCAGTTATTTTAGTTTTATTCCACAAAAATCTTTCTTTATTTATATCAGTTTCTTTTTCTAAATCAACATCACTACTAAAAAACAAATCACAATTTCCTTGAATAATAACTTCACAGTTTTCTCTTATTAAATCTAAACATTCTTTTTGATTAGCACCCTTAGCAATAATATCTCCTAAACAATATATTTTAGTTATATTTCTTTTTTTTATATCATCTAATACACTTTTTAAAGCTTCTAAATTACCATGTATATCTGATATGATTGCAATTTTATCCATACTTATACCTTCTTTGTTATAAATTGTTCTGCTAATTTAAATTTTTTATTATTTTTCATATATAAATATCCATAAATACTAAATAGTAAAGCACCTATAAAGTTTACTTTTAAATCAACCATAGTATCATTTAACCCAATATCTAAATAATTATTCATTCTTACAATTTCATTTCCATCTTTATCATATAAAATCGTATGGTCGATACCTTTTATTTCAAATACTTTATTGTTTTGTTCAGGATCTAATGTCACAGTTCGTATTTCTTCGACATATTCATCTTTTTGCATATCAAATCCTAACTTAGTATCAATACTATTTTCTAAAAATTCCCAACATACACCAATCGTCATTGAAAAACAAAAGCCAACAAGTGATACAAAAAATGGTGATAGTTTTAATGATTCAATATTTCCATTTAGTATATATACTAATGAAAAACCAATACTAGCACAGGCAAAGCCATTAATAGTATGTAAGATATCATCAAATAACTCAAATTTACCATAGAAATTATTTATTTCACCGAGAATTTCTGCAGAGAAAATAAACATCAAAATAATTATTTCCAAAGTAGTTGGAAATTCAATTTTTAAAGTTCTTTCTAAAAAACTAGGTACTAAAAATAATATTAGTGCTAGTATACAGATTAAAGCATTTTCATAATTTCCATTAATAAGTTCTCTTACAAGACATAAAATTACTAAAATTCTTAGTACAAAGTAGACAACAATTGTTTTTTTATCGGCCTCTTTAAAAGCTTTTTTTATCTTTTTTTTCATCTTATCACCTACTACATTCTATATTTCTTATAGCATATATACTAGATTTTATCAATTATTATGATTAAAACAAGATATTTTTACATAATTAAAAGAAAAGATTATTTCTTTTCTTTTATTTTTTCTTTTTGAATAGTTTCATCTAACTTAATTGGTTTTATTTCTTGTGTAGGTATTTTTCTTTCTAATTCTAAATAATTATATATATCATTTAGATTAATAATACGATGTAGGAAAGGTATTTTTTCTAAATTACTTAGTATTTCTTTTGATAAATTAATAGCGTTTTCTCTTCCTAATTGAAACCACTTAAAATCCGGAT
This sequence comes from Bacilli bacterium, assembly GCA_017436345.1. Lineage (GTDB taxonomy): Bacteria > Bacillota_I > Bacilli_A > RF39 > UBA660 > RUG11788. The sequence continues at coordinate 222,324 of JAFSDH010000002.1, read as the reverse complement.
CTTTTTTTTCAAAACCTTTTACATAATAAGTACTTCTAGATTCATCATGTTTCATTCGTGAAATGCGATAGTTATCATCATTTTTAAATATATTTATTATTCGTTCATCAATATGATTATTTTCTGTTTTAATTCTTTCATTGATATGAATTATTTGATCACTTATAAAAATACTGTAACTTATATTATCCTTATCAAATAAATAAATTGTTTTTTTATTTATGTTTATACCTTTATCAAGCAATGTAGCATTAGGTATTTTATCTTCAACCCACTCTTGTACTTTTTTTCTCATTATTGGTACATATTCCATTAAATTACAATCTTCTTTAATATCAACTTTAATAAATAATCCATAATCTTTGATATCTATAGGAATATCTTTAGCTACTTCCTCTTTTGAGTCTTCTGGTTCTTCTACTTGAGTCTTTTTAAAAAACTTTTTTATTTTATCAAACATTCTAATCCCCTTCTTCGGCGCATATTATAACATAATTTAGTTAAAAAGTAAATAAAAAGCACTATCGCTTTTTATGCGATAATGCTTCTCTTACATCACTATATTTTTCTTTGTGAATATTTCCTAATAAATCAACACAGTATCCACGAAAATACTTAGTTGCTCCTTCTTTATAATCATTCGTTTCATAATAACCATTTGCAGAATGCATATTAAATTTAATACCAAGTTCTTCTTTAGTTTTTTCAAATATAGACATAACTTCTTCTTCACTAACAGAATCACGATAAATTGTAAAACCAATTGTATCACCACCATATAAAAATGGTTCTGTTTTAACTCCAAAGCCTTTATATTTTTTTTCTTCCCAAAAGTGATTAAAATCTTTTTCAAAAACTAATATTTGTCTATTTTCTTCTTTTTCTTTTTCTTGTAATTTTTTATACATTGTAAGTGATAAATCAATTATTTGATATTGAGCTTGCATACGAGTTTGATCATCCATTTGTTTTGAATTTTCAATATCAAAAACAAACATATGATATTTACCAGTATCTTGGCAATTAATAAATAAATCATTATATTCGTATGTTGACATAATTCCTCCTAAAACTTTTTAAGTAAGTGTTCCATTCCATAATCTTTTATTGATTCAGTTGCTACTTCGACAGCTTTTTGTAATGATTCTTCATCACTTTTATTTAAAGCTTTTAAAGCTAAAAAAACACCCGTTACACAATCTCCAGCCCCGGTTTTATCAATAACGTTATCGCAAAGAACTGTGCTTGCAATAAAGTCTTTTTCATCAGATACAAAATGACATCCACTTTTTCCTTGTTTAAATATTTTTATTTTAGCTTTACAATCATATAAATTTTTAAATTCTTTATCTATAAAAGCAATATCTACTAAATTAAATACTTCTAATACTTTAGGATCATTTACATATTCTTCATGAGTATCAATACTTATTATAGCTTCAGAATTTTCTTTTAAATATTTAACAAGTTCTAATTGGGTATCTGGAGTATTTGTACATACATGTATATATTTAGCACTTAAATATTCATCTGGTATATCTTCTTTAGTTAGTAAACATTCTGGATTTGTTTCATCCTTAAAAGTTCTTTGTTGACCATCTTCTGATAAATATGTATGTATAAATTTATTACTTGGACCATCTATTACTTTTAATCCAGTTGTATCAATGTTGTAGTTATTATCAAATAATTCTTTTTCAAAATCTGTTCCTATTTTAGTAACAACACCTACTCTATTAAAAATAGATGCTGGAATTAAAGAATAAAGACACGCACCACCTTTATTAGCAATAACTTTTTTTTCTTCACCATCTCTATTTAAAAATGTATTTATATCATATGCTGTATTACCAATTATAACAGCGTCTATTTTTTTATATTCAATTCCTGTATTCATAATATGTTCAATATATTCCTTTGCATTTATATTTTCTTTTGGTTTAGTAAATTCTTTAATAATTAGTTTATCTAATTCTTCATCTTTTATATTATATTTTTTTAATAATTCGATGTGTTTTTCTTTTTGAAAATTCACTAATTCATCAATATTATTAAATTCATGAATTCCCCTATTATCAAAATCAGAATTTTCAAAATAGTACCACTTATCATTATCTTTATACGCTAGGTATGAATGAGTTGGATAAGGATTATTATATGGTAAATCAACCATTATATAGAAAGTTTTAATTTCGTAATTTCGTTTTTCAAACCAATCTCTTTCAAATTCTACTTGATCCCAGCAATTGCCTACTTTATTATTTAATAAATCACTTGCTGAAGATAAAATATATTCTTCATACCATTCTTCATCAAAGTTTATATCACCAAAGTGATATATCTTTTTATTTTTCCCTAAATATCCATAATTAATATTTTTATCCATAAAATTTAATAACTCTTGTGGAGTATTTATTTCCATATTAACACCTCAGTTGGCTTTATTATAACATAATTAAAAAGAGTATTAACTACTCTTTTTTCCTAATTTATTAATATATATTTTTTTATTTATATTTCTTATATGATTAATTAATTCTAAATTGCAATACTCTTTTTGAAAAATAAAGACTAATCTTCCAATTCCTAAATAGAAGTTAGTATCTGTTTCAATTATTTTATCTAAATCTTTATATTCAAATTTATTATTAACTTGTTTATTTTTTCTAATAAAGTAATCCTTATGAAAATAATTAGTATACTCTGTATTAAAATCATTTAATTTAACACTAATTCGATAAGTTTGTTTAGCTTTATCTTTTAATTCTACTTTATTTATAATAGCAATTATTATTTCAATACATAAAAATAATACTAATCCATGCATAAAATTTTTTAATATTATTAAAGTAATAATAGTAACAAGGATGATATTTAAAAGAGTTCCACGCAAAAGATACGCTCTATAAAAACCTGGATAATATAAAGCCATATTAGCATATTCTTCTTCAGATAAAATACTTTTACATGTATATAATACTTTGTCTTTTTCTTTATCTTTTTTCATACTATCACCTATTTAAGTATATCATAAAATAATATAAAACAAAAAAGAACACTTTCGTGTTCTTTAATTCATATATGGGGCGAAATATGGGGATCGAACCCATGCATACCGGAGCCACAATCCGGCGTGTTAACCACTTCACCAATTCCGCCATTTCTTAATGACTTCTTTATAATATTATATATTTTTAAAAAAATCAAGTATTTTCTTTAAAATAGTTATTCCCCCATAACTTTATTATATTTTATCATACTTTATTGTAGGAGTGATAAAATGAACAATTATGATATTAATAGACAAATGCTTAATTTTAATATTAAGAATAATATTAATATGAATAATAATAATATTTCTAATAATAATTTAGCTGGTCTATATACGGGATATATTCGTGGAAATATGTTTAATAATTTGTATGATCAATATAGAAATTATAAACCTGCGATGCTTAATCCTAGAAATGAGAAAGAACAATATTTACTTGATTTAAATCAAGCACAATTTGCTATGCATGATATTCATTTATATTTAGATAATTTTCCTAATGATAATAATATGATAAATGAATTTAATAAAAATAGAGACATGTATATGGAGTTACTAAAAGAATATGAAAATCGATTTGGTCCACTTGAAATATGTAGTGATAGTTTAAATAATGTACCTTGGCAATGGAATAACGAACCTTGGCCTTGGGAAAGGAGTGATAATTGATGTGGCTTTATCAAAAAAAATTACAATATCCTGTTAATATCACAAAAAAGAATTTAGAGTTTGCTAAACAATTAGTTACTCAATATGGTGGTTTTGCTGGAGAACTTGGAGCTGCTCTTCGCTATTTAAACCAAAGATATACAATGCTTGATGAACGTGGTAAAGCTCTTTTAACAGATATTGGAACTGAAGAACTTGCCCATGTTGAGATTCTTTCAACAATGTTATATCAACTTATGAAAGATGCAACAGTTGAAGAATTAAAAGAAGCTGGTCTAGCTAGTCATTATGCAGAACATAGAAAAGGATTATATCCAGTAGATGCTAGAGGTGTACCATTTACTGTGGCTTATTTTGCAACTACTGGTGATGTTTTAGCCGATTTAAGTGAAGATATGGCAGCCGAAGAAAAAGCTCGTGCTGTTTATGAAAGTTTAATTGATTTGACAGATGATCCAGATATACTTGGACCTTTACTTTGGTTAAGACAAAGAGAAATTGTTCACTTCCAAAGATTTAAAGAATTATATGATGATTATAAAAAAATATTAAAGAACAAATAAAAAAACTATTTTCATAGTTTTTTTATTTATTTTCATTTTCTATTTTTTTGGTGGGATATTTTCCTAAAGTTTTCATTTTTTCAGATATTTTAGTTCTTCCATCTAAGAATGTTCTTATAGAATCTCTTTCATATATAGCATTAATTATTTTAGCTAAATATTTAGAGCAATCAACTTCTTTAAACCACTCTTTATTTTGAATTTCTTCAGGTACATAAGTAACATTTGTTGTATATAGTTTATGAAAAATTCCTTGTTGATGAGCCCTATCAAAGGCTTTAATACTTTTTTCTCCTTCAGTAAATAAAGGGAATGTAGATACTAGATAAATAGTATTTGCTCCTCTTTTTTTCATATCAGTAGCTACTTCTAAAATAGATGATCCACTAGCTATCATATCATCAGCTATTATTAAATCTTTACCATAAACATCACTACCTAAAAATTTATGTTCAACAATTGGATTTTTTCCATTTACGACTTTAGAAAAGTCTCTTCTTTTATAAAATACTCCAACGTCTACTCCTAATGCATCAGCATAATAAATAGCCCTATCCATGGCACCTGTATCTGGTGCAACTATCATTAAATTATCAGGATCATATACTTCTTCTTCAATAAATTTACTTAGAATTGAATATGTTGGATATAAATTATCAAATGAACAATTTTGAAGTGCGTTTTCAATAGCTGGATTATGAACATCAAAAGTAATTACTCCATCTACTCCTCTTCTTTCTAATTCTCTTAATGCTTCTGAACAATCAAGAGACTCACAGCTTTTTCTTTTATCTTGTCTAGACTCATATAAAAGAGGCATTACAACATGCAAACTATTTTCTTTACCATTCATAGCTGATATTACTCTTTTTATATCTTGGAAATGGTCATCTGGACTTTTTAAATATTCAATTCCTCGTGATACATATTTAGATTCTTCTCCATAATGACCTACATCGGATAATAAAAAGACATCTTTTCCTCTAATTGAATCAATTAGTGTTGCTTTTCCTTCACCATTTGAAAAACGATCAAGTTTTAGTTTAACAATATGTGAATCTTCTTCTCCTCTTATTAATTTTAATTTTTCATCAACAAGTGTCCCGAATTTAGTTATATTCGGCATCAATATTAATTTTAAATTACTACTCATATACCCTCCTATTTTACACAAATATTCTAACATTAAAAAAATGGCATTTCAACCATTTAATTATTAATATTTATTATTTCAATATGCATAGGATAAATATCATTAAAATGATATAAAAACTTTGTTGAAGCTTGTGATAATTTTGTTATACCACCACTAATTATTAAGACTTTTTCATCTTTATTCTTTATCCCTCTTGTTAGATTTGCTTTAGGATATAATTTCTTGGTTGGCGTAATTATTCCTTTATTTCCTTTCCATATTTTTTCCATTATCGGGTGAACCATTCCGTTATGCATATGTCCTGATAAAATTAAGTCAGTATTTTTTATTAAGTCAATACTATTTATTTCATTATCTAAGATGTGTACTGGAGTATGACATAATAAAACATTATATTTATTATTATCTAGTTTTATATTTTTATTTTTTAATTCATCTAATAAATCTTTTTTATTTTCTTTAGTTTTTTTATAATAATCAAAGCTTAGAGTAAGACCAATAAAACAAATATCATCTTTTATATATACCGCATCATCAAGGAGATGAACATCTTTTATTTTTTTTATTTTGTTAAAGAAATTATCTTTTTTTTCATAAGTCCATTTTTTTTCTTTTCTACTGGTCCTTAATCTTGATATATCATGATTACCTAAGGATATTATCACTTTAGAAATACTAGATAGTTTTTCTAAAAAATCTATTATTATATTTTGATATTTTTCTTCTTCTAAGACATTAGTACAATCAATGATATCTCCAGGAATACAGATATAATCTATTTTTTCTTTTTTTAATTCATTTATAATTTTATCAATTTTCTTTATATTAAATATTTTACTTATATGAATATCACTTATTAATAAAAGTCTTTTTTCTTTATTTATTTTTTTATTTTTTAAGTCATATTTCTTTTTTAATATTCGACTCATATAACCACCTATTTAATTATACCAAATTATTTAATAGATATTTACATAAGATATAATTTTTGATATATTATATATGAATAATCATTCATATAAGGAGGATATATGAGTAACAATATTTGTGAAGAACATATCATCCATGAAAGAAATATTAATACTGCGAAAAAGAATATGCTTGATAATAAGACTATTTCTAAAGTCTCTAATTTATATAAAGTATTCGGAGATGAAACACGTCTTAAAATATTAAATTCTTTATTGTATGCGGAACTTTGTGTTTGTGATATTAGTGAGATTTTAAATATGAGTCATTCATCTATATCACATCAGTTAAAAGTACTTAGAGATATGAAATTAGTTAAAACAAGAAAAGTTGGTAAAAGCGTATATTATTCTTTAAAGGATGATCATATTTTTGAAATAATAAGGATTGGAGTTGAACATATAAATGAGTCATAATCATTGTCATGATTGTAATCATCATGAACATAATCATAAGTTAGAATTAGTTAAATTAATTATTTCTATTATACTTTTTATATTTAGTTTTAAATTTAGTGAATATAAATTACTAATAATAATTACTTCATATATTATTATTAGTTATGAATTAGTTATTGATGTTTTTAAAAACCTTTTTAAAGGAGAAATCTTTGATGAAAAGTTTCTTATGTTTATCGCAACAATTGGTGCGTTTATAATTGGAGAATATGAGGAAGCTCTTCTTGTTATGATTTTATATCAATTGGGAGAATTACTTAATCATAAAGCAGTTGATAAAAGTCGTAAAGATATTATTAAATTAATGAATCTTAGAAGTGATGTTGTTAGAGTTATTACTAATGATAAAGAAAAAGAAACAAGTCCTGAAAAGGTAAAAGTTAATGATATTATTTTGGTTAATCCTGGAGAAAAAATCCCACTTGATGGAATTGTAGTTGAAGGTGTTAGTTTAGTAGATACATCTAGTATTACAGGAGAATCTAAACCACTTTCAGTTAAGAAAGATAGTAAGGTATTAAGTGGTACGATTAATATGAATGGTACATTAAAGATTATTGTTACTGAAACATATAAAAATTCTACTGTTAGTAAGATTCTTAATTTGATAGAAAATTCAGATAAAGATAAAGCTGAAACTGAAAGATTCTTTTCTAGATTTGCAAAAATATATACACCTATTGTTGTATGTTTAGCCCTTGCTATATTTATTATTCCGTCTATTATAACAAAAGATTTTAATACTTGGGGTTATAGATCATTAGTTTTTTTAGTTACTTCTTGTCCTTGTGCTTTAGTTATCTCAATTCCATTATCATTCTTTTCAGGAATTGGTGCTTGTAGTAAGAATGGAATTTTAGTAAAAAATAGTTTATGTTTAGAAAAATTACTAGATATAGATGAAATTATATTTGATAAGACAGGAACAATTACTGAAGGTGTATTTGAAGTTGTTAAAGTAAAAGGATTTGGAATAAAAGCTAAAGAACTTTTAGAAATTGCTGCAATATGTGAAAGTAATAGTATTCATCCTGTAGCAGCATCAATTAAAGAAAGATATGGTAAAGAAGTAGATACTTCTAAATTGAAGAATTTTAAATTAGTAGATGGTGGTGTTACTGTTACTTATGATAATGATAAATATATTTTAGGTAATTATAATTTACTAAGAAAAAATAAAGTTAATTTTAATATGACTAAAGATATTGGTACGGTTGTATATATAAGTAAAAATAATGAATACTTAGGTTATATTCTTATAAGTGATAAAATCAAAAAATCAAGTAAAAAAATAGTTAGTGAACTTAAGAAACGTGGTATTAGAGATTTAATTGTTTTATCTGGTGATAATGATAATGTTGTTAAAAGTGTTTGTAAAAGTGTTGGAATAAGTCGTTATAGTTCGGAATTATTGCCACAAGATAAAGTTGCATATTTAAATGCTGCTAAAAAAGAAAAGTTAAATGTTATGTTTGTTGGTGATGGTGTTAACGATGCCCCTGCTCTTATTGCTGCTGATTTAGGTGTTTCAATGGGTGGTATTGGAAGTGATGCGGCATTAGAAGCTAGTGATATGGTTATTATGAATGATGATTTAGCTAAGATTAATACAGCTATTGATATTGCTAGTTTTACTAAAAAAATTATTTATCAAAATATTACTTTTGTTCTTGTTGTTAAAGGATTAATATTAATTCTAGCAGCATTTGGTTTAAGTAATATGATTGGAGCAATTTTTGCAGATGTTGGTGTATGCTTAATTACAATTATTAATTCCCTTAGAATTTTTAGAGGAAAATAAAAATCGAGAAATAATCTCGATTTTTTTTATTTATTCAACAGTAACTGATTTAGCTAAGTTTCTAGGTTTATCGATGTCGCAACCTCTTAATTTGGCAACTTGATACGCTATTAATTGAAGTGGGATAATAGCTAAGATTGGCATTAAATATTTATGGCATTTAGGGATAACTATTTTTATATCTGCGAAGTCATAATTATCATTTAATATATCACTAGTAATTAATATTACATCGGCTCCACGAGCTTTTACTTCCTTTATGTTACTGATTGTTTTAAGCGCTAAATCTTCATCAGTCATTAAAGCAATTATTTTAGTATGTTCTTCTATTAATGAAATAGTACCATGTTTTAACTCACCAGCTTGATAAGCCTCACTATGAATATAAGAAATTTCTTTTAATTTTAAACTTCCTTCTAAACTCATAGCATAGTCTATTCCTCTTCCAATAAAGAATAAGTCTTCTTCTTCTTTTATTATTTCAGCAATTTGGAAATATTCTTTTTCCTTACCTAGTACTTTTTCTACTATTTCAGGTGAATTTTTTAAAGACTCTAAAACTTCTTTTAGTTCTTTGTTATTTATTAGATCGTTTTCTACCATCATTTTTAAATTTATTAACATAAGCATTGCCACTTGCAGTAAGTAGGCTTTTGTTGTAGCAACAGCTACTTCAACTCCTGCTCTTATATATAATACGTTGTCAGCTTCTCTTGCAATTGTTGATGATACAACATTAACAATTGCTAGTGTATCTATTCCATCTTCTTTAGCTTTTCTTAGTGATGCGATAGTATCTGCAGTTTCTCCAGATTGTGATATTAATATTACTAATGTATTTTTGTCATAAAATACCTTTTTATAACGATATTCACTAGCTATTTCAACAAATGTTTCAATATTTGAATAATTTTCTATTAAATATTTTCCAATTAAACCGGCATGCATTGCTGAACCACATGCTACGATATGAATTTTGTTGTAACGACTAAAATCAGGCATTTTATTTAAGAAGGCATCTAAGCTTTCTACATATTCATGAATAGTATCTTTTAAGACTTTTGCTTCTTCATGAATTTCTTTTAGCATAAAATGTTCATAACCATTCTTTTCGGCTTGTTCAATGTCCCAATTTACTTCTAAGTGTTCTCTTTCAACACTTTTTAGTTCCTTGTCGTAAAATTCAATCTTATTTTTTGTCAATTTTACAATATCTTTTTTGTCAAGTAAAGCGTACTTTTTTGTAAATTTAAGAATAGCTGATACATCTGATGCAATTAAGTTTTCTTCATTACCAATACCTACTATTAAAGGACTATCTTCACGTGTTGCATATAATGTATCTAATTCATCATCAAAGATGATTCCTAAAGCGTATGATCCTTTTACATAATTTGAAAACTCTTTTATAACTTCTAAGTTTGTCCATAGATTTTTCTTTTTTAAATAATCTAAGACAGCTGCCGCTACTTCAGTATCTGTTTCAGTTTGAAAAGTATATCCTTCATCTTGAAGTAGTTTTTTTAATTCCATATAGTTTTCGATAATTCCATTATGAACAATTGTAACTTCACCAACACGATGAGGATGAGAATTTATATCATTAGCTTCGCCATGAGTTGCCCATCTAGTATGTGCAATACCTAATTCTCCTAATTCTTCTTTATCTATTTTTTCTTCTAAATAAGCTATTTTTCCTTTAGCTTTTAAGATATTTACTTTATCAGTTACATAAGCAATTCCTGCTGAATCATAACCTCTATATTCTAACGTTTTTAAACTTTCTATTAATACTTTTTGGATATTAGTTTTTTTACCAATATATCCGATAATTCCACACATTTTCTATTTTCCTCCATGCAAAAAAATTCAGTGTGGATATATTTTTTGTTGCAATGTTAATTTTGCTTTTTATTATATATCTAACGATTCACTCTACCGTAGTAGTACCCGCCGAATTTTCGATTACCTACTAACCTCGTCAACTATTTAAAGCTCTGGCGCTAGGTATAGAAATACAACCTTTCTATCTATACTTAATAACATTATATTATAAAAGTATTATTTGGTGCAAATAAAAAGACCACATAGGTCTTTATTCATCAAAGAAATCGTCATCTTTATTATCTAAATCATCACGATCTTCTAAATCTAAATTAAAGTTTGTTGGTGCTTGCATCATAGCTTGATTACTTGTTAAAACACCATCTAAAGCTGTTGAACTATCTCGATTTGGAACAACACGTTCATCTCGTCCCATTGCAGTAACTCGAACTGGATTATCATACATCCCATCAATTTGTGATGCTGTTGGTGTATAATATACTCCTTCAAATTCTTCCTTTGGCATTGTTTGAACTTTTGGAGGTGGAGTTTCAACAACTGGTTCTTCTACTTTTTTTGGTTCTTCAGGTGTTAAAACAACTCCATTCATTAATGAATCATTAAAAGTACTTGTATCTTCTCTTGTTGGTTTAACTCTTTCATCACGAGTTCCCATTGCTGTAATTGTTGTTGGAGCACTTATTCCTGGTGTTACTGCTTGAGGAATATTATTTTCTTGAACTGGTTCTAAATCAATAGTTGGTTGTTCAAGAGGTGCTGTAGAAGTATTTGGTATAACAATTCCTTCTTTAACAATTCCTGCTTCTTCATTATACATATCTTTAAATTTTTCTTTAAACAATGGCATTTCTTTTTTTACTACATCTTCATAAACTAAATGTGTATTTAAAATAGCTTTTTCAAAGTCAAATATATTTACTTCTTTTCGATTATCAAAAACAGTAAATGAAAAAGCTGATTTCAATAATGTCAATGCTATATCTGGATAACGAGATCCTACTTCAAATACTCTTTTATATTCAGATGTTAAATCAACGATAAATCCCATAATTAGTTCTTGTTGATACTTAGAATATTTTAATCGAACTCCGGTTGTTTTTTCTAATTTTGGAAGTGTTCCCATCATAATTGAAACAGTTTCATCTCTAGTAGGTTCTGGAACATTTACTTTTTGGAAACGACGAGTAAAAGCTTTATCACGTAATATATATCTTTCATATTCTTCTGTAGTTGTTGCCCCTACTACTTTAATGCTTCCACGTCCTAGACCTTCTTTAAAAATATTAGCAAAGTCAAGTGACGATTCATCAGTTGCACCTATTAACATATGTATTTCATCAACAAATAGTATTATTTTTTCTTTATCTTTTAATTCATCAATCATTACTTGTACTTTACTTTCGCCATTTGGCATTGTACCTAATAATGATGCTGTTTTAATATTTATAATAGTATATCCTATTAATGCTTCTGGTACTTGTTTATTTTGAATAGCATAAGCTAATCCTTCAACAATGGCTGTTTTCCCAATACCAGGTTTCCCAACTAATATAGCGGATTTTTCTGGTGTTAAAAGTATTAATAATAATTCTTTTATTTGTTGATCACGTCCAATAGCTGGATTAGTGATGTATTCTTTCTCAGTATAATTTTCTCCATATCTTTCTAAAATACTAAATTTTGCTTCGCCATCCATAGAGGATACCTCCTTATTCTCATTTAGTATATCATTTTTTTATTATTTTATAAATAGATTTTTATCTATTTAATCTTATTTACTTAGTTTATTTTTTAAATCAATAAGCGCTAAATATCTTGCACTAACTTTATTTTTTTCTTCTGGTCTTAATTCCGCTAAAGTCTTTCCATTATCAAGTTCAAAAATTTCATCAAATCCAAATCCATTTTCTCCTCTTGGTTTAGTAGTAATAAATCCATTTAGTATTCCTTCTCCTACTATTATTTTTCCATTATCGTAATATACAATATTACATACTACTTTAGCTCTTCTATCTTTTAAATCAGCACATTTTTCAATAATAGCTAAATTTCTTTCACGATCTGTTTTATCTTCTCCTAAAAAGCGATGTGTTAATACTCCTGGCCAATCATTTAAGCTATTAACACATAATCCTGAATCATCAGACATTGTTGCTTCACTAGTTAATTCATAGATTTCTTTTGCTTTTTTTAAAGCATTTCCATAAAATGAATCTTGATCTTCTTCTACTTCTATTTCTATATTTGCTTCTTTTAAAGATTTTAGTTCTATATCACTAAATATTTCTTTTATTTCTCTTAGTTTTCCTTTATTATTACTTGCTACTATCATATTGACCTCCTATACATTTAGTATTTTAAACCATAAGTTGTATAAAAGCAACTAAAAAGTAGATTTCTCTACTTTTTAGTTTTTTCTAATACTTTTTTAGTTGTTGGTTCTTCTTGACCTTCTATTTTACTTTCTAATAACTTTATTTGAGATACACCTTGGATATATGTATTAATATCATTATTGATTGATGTTATTAATTCTGGAGATACTGTAGATCTTTGAATTTTATCCATGTTTTCAATTGCGCTATCAATATTTCTATTTAATAACGAACTAAATAGTCCAATTACATTTCTAGATAAATCTAATGCTTCTTTTTCATTTTCTTGACCATTATTTATAACGAGTTCTGACTCAATTAATGGAATTAAGTCGTCTCTTGCCATCTCTAATGAATTGATTGTCACAAAATGATTTACGATAGCTTGATTAACTCTTAACAGTTCTTTTTTCATTAATAAGTTTACTGTTGCAAAACGTGTTTGTTTATCATTTACAATTTGCATTATTGAAGTTGTTGTTAAATAATCAGCATAATCAGCATCATCATCTGGATTTAATTCAGATAATCTTTGATTAATATTTATTAAAGCTTCATCTGCTCTTTCATAATAATCTTTATTTTTGACAATATATGCTTCAATATATTTACGGATTTCATCATATTTTAGTAAATCTTTTTTTAATTTATCTAAATGACTATCAATTGTATTTTTTAAATTATATAATTGACTTCTATTAACTAACAATCTAGGTTCTTCTGCTTCTTCTTCACCTTTAAATAACTTAGCAAATAGTCCTTGTTCTTTTTTTTGTGTTTCTTCAGTTACATAAATACTATCAAGAATTGAAGTTATAGCAGTGATTGAATTAGCATTTACATCACTTTTCATTAGATTAGGTATCTCACTATGAATATATTTAGAATGTGGTAATAATGAATTACCAAAATCTAAAATACTTTGCATGTCGCTTGAATCTAAGTTTTCTACTTCTTCACGCGCTAGATTTTTAATACGATCAGATACTGTAAGAGTTTCTTCATATCTTTTACCAGTTGTTATTTCTCTTTCTAATATTTCATAGTTAGACGAAGTTAAACCAGCAATTGTTTTTATATAATCACTATCTTCAATTAAACATCTAAAAATATCAGATACATAAATTCTATTTTTACTACTATCACCTTTTAAGTATTTTTTATATTTTTCATTTAATAGTTCATAATCAATATCAAGTGATGAATAGTTATATAATAAATTATTAGGTAGATTAAAAGCATTTGTTAATGTTTCAATATTAATATTATTCTTTTCAAAGAAATCTCTAGTATTACTACTTTCACAAAATAATGCCAATACCATACATAATGTTTCTAATTCTGATTCATCCTTTACTTTATCTTTTACTCTTGTTTCAATTAATCTTTGAATTCTAGTAGCATTTTTTATTTGATTACATGATTCTTGTGGATATCCACTAATTGAATCTTTTATTTCTTTTTCTCTTTTTTCTTTTTCTTGTTTTGCAAGAAATGATTTATATAAACTATCAAAGTCTGATAATTGTTCATAACTAGTTTTACATTCGGATAAAAATTTACTTATAGCTACACTGTTATTGAACTCTTTAGAAAATAAGTTTCTTATAATATTAAGAGGTGTTAATTCTTCTCTTTTACGATCCTTATTTGCTAGACCAAACATTAATAACCCATAATCTTTTGATAAGATATCAATATCAATTGGACTTGATTTTAAATATCTATTATCAATTTCAAAATAATTACAAACACTATTTAAATAGAATCCTTGTTCATTTAAAAAGTTTCTTACTTCGACATCATTACTATCTAAAGCACTGATTAAAACTGATATAGTTTGAATTCCTTTTTTATCTAAACCTTTTTTACTTTTAGATAATTTTTGATATAGACGAGACGCATTTTCAATTATTTTTATTGTTTCAACAGGCATATCATAAAATAGTTTTTGTGTTTTTTCGATTTCTAATCTTTTACTTTTATTTACAAAATATTCTTTCATTTGTGATAAGAAATTACTACTTATTTCAATATCAGGTGATAAAGAATTAAAGATATTTTCAAGCATCATGCTTTGATTAAAATCACGATTACACATGTTTTGACATATTTCATTTATCCCTAGTTTACTCGTAGATACATTTCTATTTTCACCTTCATAAACAAATCGTTTAAATTTATCAACAAGAATTTTTTGATTTACTTCTCTTTTTACAATATCTTCTTTTTTAAGTTCAATATTTAATAACTTTAATACTTTAGCTAGACTTACTCCATTATCATTAAAGAATTCGCTTAAGTTAGAATTATGAAACATACTAGCAATATATAAAGATAAAATAACAGCATCTTGTTCTGTTGATAAGATTTTATCATTATGTTTATTTTCATGCATTTTTTCAATAAGTAAAGAATATGTCTTAACAGCAAACTCTATAAAATCCCTTGTTTTTTTAGGAACATCTTTATAAAAAGATTTAATATTTTCTTGTTCAATATTTCTTTTTTGGGTTTCAACGGCTCTTAAAGTATCTGCTTCAATATTTTTAAACATATCGATATTACAATCTAAGCTTGATAATAATTTTTCAATTACTAAACTATTTGTAAAACTACGATTTAAAATAGATTTTATGATTCCTTGAATCGATACACTACTTGGATTAATGTTATTAGTATTACCTAATTTATAATATTTTTCATATAGATTTTTTATCGCAAAAATATTTTTAGGTGCATTTTTTATTTCATTTTGATTTAGGCTTATATTTAATACTTTTAATATTTTTTCAAGAGTAATACCTTTTTCTTGTAATAGACATACTAAAGCACCTTGATTATTTAAATTATCTTTAGTTTGATTATTATTGTTGTTATAAAAAAGTGCTAGTAATAGTGATAAAGGAACGATATCAATATCTAATTCTTTAGCTATTCCATTTTGAGAATAAGATAATTTATTTAATAATAAAGTTCTAATCTTTGAAGCTGTTTCAATATGTGAAATTACAGAAATGGGTATATTAGTATATATTTCTTTTTCTATTTCACGATCTTGAATTTGTTTTTTTTCATCTATTTCATCCGTAATTTTTTGCTTAAAACTACCTAATGTTACAACCCCAAAAACTTCATCGAAAAGATAATGATTAGATCTATTATAATACTTTTGATAAGCATCACTTACTATTTCTAGTGGTTGTAGTCCATAATATAAAGTTTTATCATTATGAACTGGTAATAGATAATTATATTTTTCATATAAGCTTTCTAAATCAATATTTTTATTTAAGTTAGCTGGATTTATACGATATAAACTTTTTTTAAATCCTAATTCACCTAGAAATGCCATATATTCTTTTGCTTCACTTAAAGCATATAAAGATAAATAAAAAACTTTACTATCAGAATTAGAAGATTTAGTATCGGTTCCTGAAAAAGATATATCATAATTATTTCCAAAATAATAACTTAGATATGGTAATAAAGTATCGAAAAAATCACTAGTTTCTTTTGGTACTATTTTTTTAAATTCAGTATAAGTTAAAGCCATATATTTTCCCCCTAAATAAGTGCTATATATTATACCATAAAATATTAAAAAAAGAAACTACTATTTAATTTTGTAGTTTCCACATAAATTCATCTTCATTTATATATGCTTTATCAGGTTCATCAATTCTAATATAAACAGTAATATCTCTTAGATTTTTTTCATCAATTGTTTCAGAAATATCATAATCAAAACGTCCATGATTAAAAACATATAATTCATTATTATGTTGATAGGATACTTCTATTGAATAATAATCATCTATTTTAACAACATTAGTAATTAGTCCTGGTACTGGTTGATTTTCATTTTCTAGGATTATAGTATTAAAATCTGTTGTTTCGGCTTTATAAACTCTATAAGTCATTATTAATAGCATAAAACCACCAACAATATTAACTATATTTTGAGACATAATTCCAAAAAGCATATTACCCATACAAAACGAAGGAAGCTTTTCAAATTTACCTTCTTTTTTTAAAAGTACCCCAATAAATATAAAAATAGTATATATTAGGCATAGTAAGTCAAATATTAATAATATTTCTTCTTTGTTTGCATTAAAACCTACTAATAGCCAAATAATTTGAAGAAAAAGATAAAGAGATAATGTTGAATAAACAAATGTTACTTGTTTATCTATTATTTTTTTCATTATAGAATTAACTCCAATCCATCATAGGCGATATGATATCCATTTTTTACAGCATCTTCTTCAATTTCTTCATGATAAGAATTACCATCATGAGATATATGAGTGGCATATATTAAAGTATTTTCATTTACTATTTTTAATTCTTTCAATATTTTTATTTGTTCAATAAAAGATTTCTTATTTAAATGAGAAAAAGTATAATCAGTATTACCAAAAGTATGATCTAAGACTATTAAGTCTAATTTATAATCAGATAATTGTTTTAATGCTTCTTCAGTTAACATTTTAGTATCAGTTGCATATAATATACTTTTTTGATTATATGTAACTACAAATAGTAAAGAACCATGTTTTTCATCATGAGTTGATTCAATGGCTTTTATTTGATAAGCATCCAAGTTAATTTTTTCTCCTTTTTCTAAAGAGATTGGATCAACAAGCAATTTATTTTTTCCTTCTTCTGATATTAAATCAGCCTTTTCATATCTTGATATTCGTTCACTCATATTTTCTATACATACACGACTTGCAACTATATGTAATTTTTCTTGATTTTTCATTGCCATATACGGAATTCTAGCAATAAGCATTTCTTCGTTATAATGATCAAGATGAGGATGTGTTTGTAAAAGATATTTTACTTTTCCCATGTCTTTTTCATACATCATCATTGAAGTTTGAACATCAGGTCCCAAATCGATTATCATTTCATCATTTATTAAAAGTGATGCTCTTTTTCTTAAACTTTTTCCCTTGTGATTTTTAGCTTTTTGACAGTTTTCACAATTACAAAAAGATAAGGGGAAACCAATAGCAGCTGTTCCTAAAAAAGTTATTTTCATATTATCACTTCTTTCTTTATAATTGTATCATATAAAAATAAGAGATATTATCTCTTATTTAGTTTTTTGTAAAGTATTTAACACATTAATTAGATTAAAACTTGTTGATGTTACTTCCCAAACTTTTCCATTATTATTAGTTAATATTTCGAAAGAATCTGGAGTTGTTCTTATAAGACTTACGCTTGTTGAATTATCTTCCTGAGTATAGTCTTGTAAACAATAAAAGTTTCCATATTGTCTTGCAACAATATTCAAATCACTCGCAGTAATTATCTCATCATCCATATAAACTTTTTCTGGATAATCTTCTCCTTCAAAATTATTATGAGGAAAAATGGATAATTCAGATAAGTTTAATCCTGGCCTAACATCAAATTCAGGATACTCTTTACTACATGGTGTAATAATAATGTGTTTTGACATATTCATGGCACCAGCACTAAATCCCATTATCACACCATCATAATTTTGAAGAAGTTTAGTTAGTTCTTTAGCTTCTAAAAGATTTTTTTGAAGGAATGGATTACCGCCCATCAACATAACCATGCTAGAATTATTAATCCATTCTTGTGCATCTTCTGTAGATGTCTTTGGTGTTATACATTTTACATCTTCAAAAACAATACCTACTTTTCTAAAATGTTCAGTAAATAATGGTATTTTTTCAATTATTGTTTTATCTATTTTCTCTTTTTTTGTAGAGCCAGGTATATAAACAATTCTTTTAGTATCAGGTAAATCTTCTTGTAATTGTTCTCCTAGTTCATGCCAAAAAGCTTGTTCTTTGTTAAATCCACTACAAAAATAGTTAATTGACATATTTATCACCAAAATAATTATAACATAATAAAAAAAGAACTCTGGTTCTTTTTCTTCTTTTAAAGCAATATTTTATTTAATTTGTCAAATAGTTCTAAATGTGGTACTACTCGTTTTTGTTGAATAAGATCGTTTAACTCTTGTTTTGTAAACCATTTAACACTGCTTACTTCCTCTTCTTGTAAGACAAGTTTATTTACGTCAATATCGCTGTAAATAATATATGTAGTGACAAATTCATTACTGTAAATATCATTATTTGTTAACATTTCTTTTACTATACATAATTGGTTTATTTGATAATCTTCAAGATTTAATCCTAATTCTTCTTTAAGTTCTCTTTCAGCTGCTTTAATTGGTTTCTCACCAGTTGATATATGTCCACCAACTGTTATATCCCATGTATTGGGATATAATTTTTTATTATGACAACGATATTGAAGAAGTATTTTTGTCTTATCAGGACTTATAACCACAATATGAATAGCTCCATGCCATATTCCGTTTGAATGGGCTAAATCTTTAGAAATTGTTTTGTTTGTCATATTACCATTTTCATCTAAAACATCTATTATTTCGTCCATTGTTAATCTCCTTTGTACTTGAATTTTTGGGAAGGACGATGTCCACCTGTTTGGATTATTTCATCTACTTCTTCTACTTTTTTAGCGATTACTCGTCTAAATGCTGAATTAATTAATTGCTTACCTAGAATTATTTCATAAACTTGTTTTAATTCACCAATAGTAAATTTATCAGGCATTAAATTAAAAATAATATCTGTAGTTTCTGCTTCTTTTCTTAATTCTATAATTCCATCATTTATAATTAATCCATGATCAAATGCAATATTTTCACTATTTTCTAATATATATTCATATTGGTTAGCCTTATTATTGATAAGTTTCTTTTTTATACTTATAAATATTTTATCTTCGTTAGTTAATTCTAAATATATTTGTTCTTTTTCTTCTTTTATTTCAATATCAAACCATTTGACATCAAGAGATAATTCATCTTTGATTTTATTTTTATCAACTAAAGATAAGTATGCGGTTGAAACAATTCTTTCACGCGGATCTCTTTTGATATCATCATAAGTTCCTAATTGTTTAATATATGTATCTGTTAAATTTGTTTCTTTTTTTAAAACCCTTTTAGCAGCATCATATGATGTCTCATCTTCAAATACAAATCCTCCAGGTAAACACCACATATCTTTAAACGGTTCTTTATTTCTTTTAACTAAAAGAATACTAAAATATTTTTTAGGAAGTTCTCTTGTATTTAAATTTTTTCTACTATCAATTGAATATATTAATATATCTGTTGCATATTTGATTTTAGTCGACATATCCATAATAATTACCTCTTCTCAATACTTTTTTCTTATTTTCCATTGCTTCTCTTCTTATTGATGCAGGAACATCTTTTTCAGGTATATCAGTTTCTTTACCACAAACTGGACAAGTAAATGTATAGAAATAATCAGTATCTCCTACCATATCAGTATGTGATGTGACATAGATATCCCCAGCTTCTACTTGAAGTAATGATTCACATCCTCCTAAACCATTCCCCTTTCCTGTACATCTTTGTTTAGTTGACCATCCTGGTCCTTTTTCTAGCACTTTCATAAACAAACCTCCCACATAGTTACATTTTAATACAAAGTATCTCTAAAGTCAATATACTTTTTAACATTTTGTTATTAAGTAATAAAAAATAAAAGAAACTATTTATTATAGTTCTCTAGTTTTAATATAAAATCCTCAATATTTTTATATGTTTTAAAAATCTTTTTTCTTCTTTTAACTACATGAATATATCTCTTTATTAATCCCCATCTATTTAATCCTTTTCTAAAATATGGGTTTTTATAGTCACGTTTTACTACTCTAATAAAACATTTTAAGATAGGAGTTCTTTTAACAATAACAGTTCCTTTTATTTTGGATAGATCTTTTATTTCAGCAATTGCATTTCCTTCGATATATCCTGTTTTATTACTTTTTTTAATATATTTAATTATTTCATCATAATACTTTTCTTCAAAATATCTATCTATATCTAACGTTTTATATTTTTTTAATAATAAATCTCTTACTTTTATAGAATCATTTTCTCCTTCAAATTCTCCTTTGCCATCAAAGACCCAATCAAGATGAATTATAATAGATTTTTTTTCATTCACACTCTTACCAAAAGTAGTCTTTCCTGATCCTTTTTCACCAGTTATATTAAATATGTTATCTTTAGTTATTTCTTTTATATAATCCGATTTATCTTTTATAAAATTAATTTTATGTTCCATAGTATCAACTTCCTAGATAAATTATAGCATAAAAAAAGAACTGTTTTATAGTTCTCCTTTATATCTATATAGTTTTTTTACGATTGGATTGTACTCTACTTTGGATAAGTCTTTTTGTTTTTGTTCCGCGATGTATTTAGTTAAATACATAGACTCTACTAACATATCATAGTCAGCCTTGATTGGATCTTGCTCTTTTGATTCTAAAACAATTATATCTTTGTAATATTTTTTTAATTCTTCTAATAATAGTTTATCTAATTCTGTATTTCTATTTAAATAAATAGCTATATTATTATAATTAGTTGATAAAGTAGATCTACCATGACAATATCCATATTTATCATGAACTATTGGTATACCTATTCCAGATTCAGTAAGAGTTGATTCTAGATATGTTGCAGTTGTAGATGTATCACTTCCACTAAATATTTCAAAACAATCACAGCTAGAGTCAAAATTAAAAGTTCTTTCTTTTATATCTATATTTTGTCCATTACTATAATAATCTAATAATATACTTATTGGTATTAGTGTTGCACCTAATGAGATAAAACTTCTTTCTTCTGGAATTGTTGTTTCATATTTTAAATATGTTACATCCTTATCTCCAAAGCTATTATTTGAAAGTAAATATTTTTTTAAATCATTTCTAAAAGCTAAGTCTACTCCAAAATTATTCCCACTATAACTACACGCTATAACATTTTCAAATCCAGATAGATTATCATATATTAGGTTCCTTGGCTCATTATTTAAAGCAATAATTCTATTTTTTTCTCTTAGTACTTTAGCTGTAAAATCAGATACTACATTAGAGCCACCTACTCCTGTAACTAATGTTGGTGCAGTTATTCTTTTTAACTGATATCTAATATTATCTAAATCAGTATTTTCAAGTGCATCTTTTACTCTACTTTCTAAATATTCAAAATTAATTTTCATATTCTTTTCCATAAAAAATTCCTCCTTAAGTACATTTAATCACTTAAAGAGGAAATATTTCGTCTACATATATTTTTCTTCTAATAATTCATATTCTCTTATTCTTTTTAATTCAAAGTGTCTTATATCTTGTTTTTTTTCGCAGAAAGCTGCAACATACCATCCATCTTGAAATAAAAACATTTCAGCTGGATCTATTATTCTTTCATTTTCACCTTTTCCATAAGAATAATATAATATTTTAACTTTACGTCTTTCTTTAATCGCACGTGTCATTACATTATATTTCTTTAGAGTCTCATCTTTTAAATTTAATTCTTCTTGCTCTTTTATACTTCCAATATAGACTCCTTTTATTTTATCTTGAAGCATAATTAATTTTTCTTTTTTATCTTGATCTTTTTCTTCTTTTATATATTTATCCAATAAATCAGAATCTCTTTTTTTAAATTTACGAACAGGAATTCTTATTGTTTGGTTAAGAACATATCCGCCATATGGTCCCATAATAGTATCAACGTAAATTCCTGCTTTTTCTAATTCTTCTTTATATACTCTTATCATTCTTTCAGAAACTTCTAGTTTTTCAGATAATTCTTTAATACTATATTTTCTTCCTGATTGTAAGAGTTCCATCATCGTAATTACATTAGATATTTTAGACATAAAACCACCTAGTTTTATTATATCATATATGTTTTATTTTTAATTATTAATACTTTATTCCTAGTTTTTCTCTTACTTCAAGTAGTTTTTTAGATGCATAAATTTCAGCTTCTTTAGCACCTCTAGCTAGTATTTCATATAATTCTTTACTATAACGATATTTATTATATTTATCTTGAATTGGTAAGATAAATCTTTCTAGTTCTTCAGCTATTTCTTTTTTAAATGTTCCATAGTTTTTATCTTTAAACATTTCTTCTACTTCTTTAATAGTCTTATTAGTAATTGCTGAATATATAGATATTAAATTAGAAATACCTGGTTTATTTTCTTCATCAAAATAAATCTTGTTATCAGTATCAGTTACAGCACTCATAATTTTCTTTTTAGTTATATTAATATCATCTAAAATGAAGATAGTCCCTTTATCATCTTTGGGTGCTGATTTACTCATCTTTTCAGTTGGATTTTGAAGATTCATTATTTTAGCGCCTACTTCTGGAATATAATAATCAGGTATTTTAAAAGTATCTCCATATCTTTTGTTAAATCTTTCTCCTAAGTCCCTAGTCATTTCTATATGTTGTTTTTGGTCCATTCCTACAGGTACTACTTCAGCATCATATAACAGAATATCAGCAGCCATTAGTGTTGGATAAATAAGAAGACCTAAGTCTATTCCTTCTTTACCTTGTTTTTCTTTTTTAGACTTATATTGAGTCATACGAGAAAGTTCTCCTACTCGACATTGAAATGCGATTAAGAATCCTAAAGTTCCATGTTCATTAACATCACTTTGGACAAAGAAGTTAGTATATTTAGGATCTACTCCACACGCTAGATATAAAGATGCTAAATCAAGAATTCTATTTTTTATATCTTCTGGTTTTTGGTAAGATGTAAGTCCATGTAAATCAGCAATAAATATAAATGAATTATGTTCTTTTTGTAGTTTTACGAAATTTTTAATAGCACCTAGGTAATTACCTAGAGTAAAATTTCCTGATGGTTGTACACCAGTAATCATAGTTTTTTTCATAGTAATTTTCTCCTTTTATTTTATTTATTTCCTTTATTTTCCAGTCCCATTCACTGTTTTCCATGTACACCACCTCCTTTAATAAAAAAAGAGTCCTCGCCCTAAATAGGACAAGAACTCTTGTTATGCCACCTAAAAATAGTTAATCATGTACCATCATACACGTTCCTTTGATAACAGGTGGAAAATCCTGTATTCCTCTACTATTAGTTCGAAGAATCTCTCATTGGTCCATTCAATAATTAGCCATTATAACTTTCCATCAACCAGTTACTTTCTATAAACTTTTAATTATTTACTACTCCAAATCAGTGATTTGTAAATTTATGGTTACATAATAACATATTCTTTTAAAAAAAGCAAATTAGTAGTCACAACTTCTATGACTTCTAGGATAAGGTATTACATCTTTAATACTTTCAATTCCTGTTAAATACATTAAAAGTCTATCAAAACCTATCCCAAATCCACTTCTTTCACATGATCCATATTTTCTTAGTTTTAGATACCATTCATAGTCTTCTATTTTCATATCTAGTTTTTTCATTCTTTCTAAAAGAAGTTCATAACTATCTTCCCTTTGGCTCATCCCATACACTTCACCAATACCTGGTAGTTCTAAGTCAGCACCATAAACAGTACCATCTTCTTTTTCTTTCATGTAGAAAGACTTTAATTCTTTTGGCCACATAGTAATATATGTAGGACAATCAAAATATTCAGTTAAATATTTCTCATGTTCTTTAGAGATATCACTTCCATACTCCGGAGTAAATTCAAAGTCTATTTTACTTTGTTTTAAAATATCTATACATTCTTTATAAGTTACTCTTTTAAATGGTTCTTTTAAGACTTTCTTTAGTTTTTTGATAAGACCTTTTTCAACTCTCTCATCAAGAAATTTCATCTCATCTTTAGCGTGTTTTAAGACATATTTAATAACATATTTTAAAACATCCTCACCGATATCCATAATTCCATCTAAATCGCAAAATGCTACTTCTGGTTCAACATGCCAGAACTCTGCTACATGATATGGAGTATGAGATTTATCCGCTCTAAATGATGGTCCGAATGTATATACTTTAGAGAATGCTTGCGCAAATGTTTCACCTTCAAATTGCGATGAAACTGATAGCCCTACTTTCTTACCAAAGAACTCATCTTCATAATCTATTTTCCCAGTTTCTTTAATTTTTTCTAAATCTAGAGTTGTTACTCTAAACATTTCTCCTGCACCTTCACAATCACTTGCGGTAAATAAAGGAGCATGAAGATATACATATCCTTCTTTTTGAAAGTAGTCATGTATTGCCATTGATGCTACACTTCTTACTCTAAATACTGCTTGGAAAAGTGTTGTTCTTGGACGAAGATATGCTTGTTCTCTTAAAAATTCTCTAGAGTGTTTTTTAGGTTGAATTGGATAATCTTCACTACAGTCACCTATAAGAATAATTTCTTTAGCGTGTAGTTCTATATCTCTTTCTTTTTTTAAAATCCCTTTTACTTTAATAGAACTACCAAAATGTATCTTTTGGATTTCATCAAAATCCTTTAACTTTTTATCATAAACTATTTGTATTTGTTTTATAGTAGTACCATCTGATAAATCTATAAACCCTATTTCTTTTTGTTTACGATGTTTTCTAATCCAACCTTTAACTTCTATTTCTTTTTCTATTAAATCTTTTTCTTTTTTAAATACTTCTTTTATTTCCATATTAAAGCACCTTCATTGTCTTAACTTTTTCTAATGTTTTATCTTCCCAAGATGATGCTTGTACTTCAGCAATATGTGATTTTTCAAGAAGTAACATTAGTATTCTTGATTGACCAATACCTCCACCAATAGTATATGGAAGTTCTCTTTTTAATACTTTTTGGTGATATGGCATAGTTATTTTTTCCATAGATCCTGATTTATGTAATTGTTCAAGTAATGAATCTTCATCTACTCTAATACCCATAGATGATAATTCTACTGCTCTACCTAATGTTTTATCATAAATAAGTAAATCTCCATCTAAAGACCAATCGTCATAGTCTGGACTTCTTAAATCATGTGGTATACCTGAAGCTAACTTATCACCAATACCAATGATAAATACGGCTTTCTTTTCTTTTGTAATTAAATCTTCTCTTTCTTTTGGAGTTTTATCAGGATACATATCTTCTAATTCTTGACTTGTAATAAAAGTAATACTTTTAGGTAAATCTAAAGATAAGAAACGATATTTTTGTTTAATGAATATAGATGTTTGTCTAATTGCTTTATAAATACTTCTTACTGTATCTTTTAAGTAATCAACAGTTCTATCAGATTTGTCTATTACTTTTTCCCAGTCCCATTGTTCTACATATAAAGAGTGAACTTCATCAACCTCTTCATCTTTACGAATTGCTTTCATATCGGTATATAATCCTTTATATAAAGGAAATTCATATTTACCTAAAGCTTCTCTTTTCCATTTAGCAAGTGAATGAACTATTTCAAATTCTTCATCTCCTTTTGTAAATCCAACGGCTTTTTCTATTCCTGTTAAACCATCTTGTAATCCTGAAGATGTTTTAACGAATAATGGACTTTGTACTTTAATAAGTCCTAATCTTTTTTCTATTTGACTTTCAAAATATTTTTTTACTTCATCGATCATTATAACTGTATCGAAATAACTTAATTCTTTTTTCATTTTTAATTCCTTCTTTCTTAATTATTAATTTTTTCTTTTTTATTTTTGTTTTCTTTTATTTTTATTAATTAAGATATTTGTAGGTATATCTATTTTATTTTTTATTCATAAAATAGATTAAAAATGAAAATCTTTTATCTATTTTATGAAATGATTATTGTTATTATTGTCGTCTGACATATTAACCACTTCCTTTATTTCTTAGTTTTTGTTTTTTCTTTTTTTATACTTTCAAGAAAATCTGTTTTAGTAAATGTTGCTTGTTCTTTTCTTCCAGTTGATATGTAATATGTTGGTGTTTCAGTATATGTATCTAAAGTCTTTTCTTCTAATAAGATATCAAACATTGTATAAGATACTGGTTCGCAACAACCAAAGAATATTCTAGTTCTTCTTGATAAATCTAAGATATGCTCTTCATCTTTTCTTATGAGCTCTGCACTTGGTAGATATTTTTTTATTTCATCTATATCTTTGTGTTGTCTTACAACAAGACTCTTTAAATGCGTTGTAAACTTTTCTCCATATTCTTCTTTTAGTTCATCTAAAGTATGAGCTTCTTGTTTTTTTATTTCTTGTTCTTGCTCTGCTTTCTTTTCTACATATCCAATGAATAATTCAAATGTTTCATCTTCTTTACCAAAGATTTCTAAATACTTATCTAATACTGATTTCATATCATATTTTTCAAATGTGTCATCAATATATCTGAACCATATTTCATCAATTGCATTTTTTGTAAGTTCTGGAAATCTTCTAGTAAAATCATATACTCCTTTAATTGTTTCAGGTTTAGTTCTAACAGAATATCTTCCGCCAAAACAATGAAATTGTTGATGAAATAACTTTTTCATATCTTCATCTATTGGTACATCTCCTAAAACTTCAATTAAATATTCAAGTTCTCTTTGTTCTTGTGCATCTTTTACTTCATATTCACTTAGATGCTTTTCTTCTTTAAGTACTTCTTTGAAATACTTACTCATAGTAACAACCTCCCTATTTTTTTATTAAAATAAAAATACCCGTATCATCCTACAAATAAGGACGAATACGGGTATCCGCGGTGCCACCTTAATTTATCACTAAAAAAACCATTTCTATAAAAATGGTTTGTTAATCAGTAATCTCTCTTCAGTTCTAACAAACCTAGCAACATGGTAACGGATTGCCTGCCGAACTAGTCTACTCGGATTAACCTTTCGGTAGTTTGCTCAGAGGTGTTCTTTCACTAAATTCTTATAACTGGTTCACACTATACCCAGCTCACTGATATAAGTAATAAAGTTACTTTTCCTCGTCAATGCATAATAAATATAACACATTTTTTTAAATTTGTCAAATCTTTACAAAATTATGTTCGTTTTTTAATTTAGAGTCTTACAATTATATTCATATAATAAATCATTTACTTTTGTTAAATCATAGATTTTATTTATAAAACAAAACCTTATTATTAAGTCATAAATATTATTTTTAGGAAGAGAATATGAAGCGCTATTTAGAAGAGATAACATTTCATCTTCATTTAATTCAAGTGATAAAGAAAGCAATATAACAGTCTCTTTACTAGGATGATAATTTTCTTCATTTCTAATCTTAGAGAATAATCTTCTATCTATGTTTACTTTATTATATACATCACTATCTTTTAAGTTTCTTGAATCAATATATTTAAATAATAATTTTTGAAATTTACTCTCTTCTTTTTCTTGTTTTAGATATTCATCAAGATTAGGACTTAATTCATCTGTATAAGTTTCCGCTTCGTAAAAAACATCTATTTTTTTAACTATTTTATCTACTACAAAGCTTCTAGCTTTTATTGGTTCATCTTTTTCAAAGTTTAATTCTATATATTTTTTCAGTTCTTTCTTTATATCCATAATTTGTCTCCTTTCAAGTGACCAAAATTTGGTTTAGATATATTACTATTATATCAGAAAGCGAGGAATTATAATGAAAAAGATAAAAACAAATAATAAATTAGATGTAGTATTTTTACTAGATAGAAGTGGATCAATGCATAATAGTGTTTTAGATACGATTGGAGGATACAATAGTTATTTAGATAAACAAAGAGATAAAAATGCAAAGATAACTACTGTTTTGTTTGATGATAAGATTGAATACTTATACTTTAGAAAAGATGTTAGAGAAATAGATAATTTAACTGAAAAAGATTATTTTGTTAGAGGATGTACAGCCTTATATGATGCGATTGGTACAACTATATGTAAACTTGAAAAAGAAAAGATTAGAAATAAAGTTTTATTTATAATTACAACTGATGGATTAGAAAATTCATCTTGTGAATATAATAAGAAAAAAATTTCTTCTTTAATTAAGAAACATAATAATTGGGAATTTATCTTTTTAGGAGCCAATATAGATTCTTTTGAAGAGGGTGGTAGTATTGGTATTAAAAAAGATAGAATTGCTAATTATGAACAATCTAGTGATGGTATAAGTAAAATGTTTTGTAAACTAGCTTCTATTAGTGAAGATATGTATGAAGATAAAGATTTTGATTTAGACTTATAAAAAAAGATATTTTAAAATATCTTTTTTATTTTTATATTCCTTTGTAGTATCTTTTAATATCAGTTTCCATATCACTAATTGTATCTAGTTTTTTACAACTGTAATATTCAACTGGTACTCCTTCTTTAATTCCTTTTTCTTTCGTATATGTTTGTCTTAAATCATACATATCTGGAAAAGTTGAAAAAGTAAGACTATCTTTTGAAACATCACTAGATAAAACAACTAAATTTCCAATATCTTCTGGCTCTTCATAAACATCTTTGGGTTGAATAGTAAAAGCATGCGTAACATAATATTTACCACTTTTCATTCTTTCACAAAAACTTTTGAAGTTGTCTCCATCACCATTTCCATAATATGTTGAATATACCTTTTTATCAATTACTTCCCTATTTGGTATAAATGCAATACTAGAAGATTTCTTAGTATAATAATCAACTACTTTTTCAGCCATTTCAAGTAATTCATCTTGATCAGCATCTCTAGTCATATTTTCAATTCTAAATTTTAAAATACGCATTAAGTAATCTTTCTTTGATTCTCCTGTAATCATTGGAAAATAACTAAATGAGTCACTTCCAACAGGACCTAGATAAAATCTTTCTGGAGCACTTGTACAATAATGAATTGTTTTTGTTCCTGGTACTGATAAAAATAATTCTTTTTCTACTATTTCACTTTCATTTTCTTCTTCACGATAAATTTGGAAGTGATTTTTACTGATTTCCGATTCTAATTTTTTTAATCCTTCTCTTATATGTAACAATTTTTTTCTTTCTTCTTCTGTTATCTTTCCCCAATAATCAAAACCATATCTAGAAATATATTCTTGTTCAATACCATTAAAAGAATGTGTTAAAAATCCATTATCAATTATAGTTTCTATTTGGTTATTAGTCATAACACCATGATTTAATTTATCAAAAGCAAAAAGCACTTCATTAGGAGTTAAATTAGGATTTTGATCACGTGTTGCTAGATAATAATCCAAAGTAGTTGCTAAGACTTCATATAAATGATCATCGTTAAAATAATTTTTTTGACTTAAGATTTCTAATAGAAACTTCTCATTATTTAAAACAGTTTCAATTGTTGATGCAACATTATCTTTTTTATCCATAATACCTCCTTTTTTCAGCTCTATATTATACTATTATTTTGTTTTTCTTTCAATATAAAAACCAGTATACACTGGTTTATTTTATATATGTATTACTATATAAATTTATTTATAATGAAATAATATTTTTACTTAATCTTATTAATGATTTCTTCTTTTAATACGTAAATACTAGTTGCTTTTTGATATTTTTCATCTAGATACTTATCATCTTTTTCATTTATTGCGATAAAGTCAGTTATAAATACTTTAAGATTATATTCATCTATCAATTTAACTATTTCGTCTAAATCTTCTTTTAATAATCCCAAATGATCGATATATAAGTATTCATATTCTTTTTTATCTAAGTTTTCTTTTAGTTCTTCTTTATTATTAATTACAGTTAAATTATTAGTTATTTGTAAGTTGTAATCATACATTAATTTATCTTTAGAAGCTTCTAAACTTAGAAATAAAACTTTGTTATCTTTTTGTGAATTATTTACCTCATTAACAATAAATCTCGTTTTACCAATACCAGCTTTTCCACCTACTAACATTAATTCTTTTTCATTTAATTTCATATATTCATTAGTTAATTTAATCATAATATCTTCTCCTATAACTTTATCTTAAAATAAATATTAATTTTTATCAAGTTAATTGTCTAAATAGATGTATGATTGTGGAGTAAAACATATTCCAATATCTGATAAGTCTTTTTCATAACTTGTTACTTTTCCTAATTCATATGCAACTGCCTTTTCTTGTTTTTCAAAGTACTTATCATAATCTTTTTTATTAATCCCTGAAGAATTCTTAGTTATGTTCCATAATTCTTCTTTTGGTAATTCGATTATCTTTATTACTTGTACTTCTCCTATTATTTTTTTTATGGGTGAAGTAGAATATATAATAATTTTATTTATATCTTTTTTAGGTTTTGTTTTTCGGTATTCATATTTCTTTTTTCCATTTAAAATTTTATTAGCGTATATAGGTTTTATTGGTAAAAGAATGGTTTCTTTTTTCTTTAAATAAACTAGTTCTTTATCTTTATTACAGTAATATCTAAAACCATTTTTTTCCATGAATTTAATTAATTTTTTATATTTTGGATAAATAGTAAAATAAGTTTCTTCTATATTATTTTTTTCTATTTCTTTATTAATAATTTTTATAAATTTAGTTCCTATTCCTCTATTTGTTTCATCTACTTTAAAAGTAGATATTTTTAACCTTTTTTTAGGAGAAAAATTAAATTCGTAGATTTCTTTTTCATCTTCTAATTTTAGTAATAAAAAAGAAGTTAATTTATCATTATTATAAGTAACATATACTTTTTTATTTTCTTGTTGTTTTTTATTAAACCAAGTACTAAAATTTTGATAATCTTCTTTTAAAGAATCAAAGAATGGATCGTTTATATCAATATCTTTTAAATATACTTCTTTTATATTCATAATCTTCCTCCTTTTTCATATTATAACAAAAAAAGTAGATTAAATTAATCTACTTCATTTACTTTTTTAAATCTAAAGAATAGTACTATTCCTATAATTATTACAATAATAACAACTGGTATTGCGATAATAAATACACTAGGACCTTTTTCTTTGGCTTTTGGAGAAGAAACCTCTTTGTTTTCTTCTTTTTCATCAACTGTAATGTTTACTTTACTTGATGTACCTCCATAAGTTATTTCAACTTCTTTTTCACCTGGAGTTTCTAAAGTATTTCCACCTTCAACATTTACTTCGTAACCGGAAGTTATAATTTCTTTAGTACCATCATCATATTCAACTTCAATTTCAATCGTTTTATCATCAAATTCTTCACCGGTATTATACTCTTCTTTAATACTACCTTCAGTAATAGTTATCTTTTCGGCTTTTTTCACTTCTATAGTAAACTCTACTGTTTTATTATTATAAGTTACAGTAATGTTTTTAGTACCTGATGTTGTTAAAACAGCACCATCGTTTAATGATAAAGTATATCCTTTATCTATATCTGTTTCTTTTCCAGTAGCATCGATATATTTTAATTTTAATCCAGCTGATGAGAACACTTCATCAACAACATAATTAGTTTTAGTTGGTCTTGATAAAAGAATTAGATTTTCAGTTTTGGGATCTGATACTTTTATTTCGAAACTAGTTTTTAAATTTTTATAAGTAACAGTTACTGTCTGTATACCTAAGGTATTTAAGACAGTACCTTCACTTATAGATGTTGTATAGTTAGATGTTACTTCTTCAACATACCCATTATTTTTATAAATTAGAATACTTAATCCTTTATTACTATAAGTATCTCCTTTTAAATAATCAGTTCTTATTGGTAACGTTTTAATAGATATTTTATCTATTTTTAGTTCCTTTACCATTATATTATAAGTTAGTGTTTTACCAGCATAACTTACTGTTATTTTTTCAGTTCCTACTATAGTCGCAGTAGTTTTATCAAGTGTGAAATCTTTATCTACTTCTTTAGTAGTTCCATTATTATAAGTTACTTTTAAAACCATTCCGGTTGTATCTATTTTTTCGCCTTGATAATATTCGGTTTTTTTAGGGATTGTTTTAAAAGAAATACTCTTTATATCATTTTTATTTACATTTACATTATAACTAGTTGTCTTATTTTGATAAGTAATAGTTATTTTTTGTGTTCCTGTACTATTTAAAGTAGTTGGAGATACAGTATATCCACTAGTTATATTTTTAGTTGTTCCATTATTATATTTAGCTTTTAGAATTAATCCAGTTGTATCTACTGATTCTCCTTGATAGTAAGTTGTTTTGTTTGGATTAGTATTTATTGAGATTGATTCTAAGGATACTGATTTAACTGTTACATTAAAGCTTGTTGTTTTACCACTATAAGTTACTGTTACTTTTTGAGTTCCAGCTGTATTTAATGTTGTTGGACTAATACTATAATTACCAGTTATTTCTTGATAATTACTATCATTATATATAGCATGTAGAACTAATCCTGTTGTATTTACATTTTCTCCTTGAAAATAAGTAGTTTTTGTTGGATTAGACTTAATTTCAATTCTAGATAAATTAGCTTTCCAATTAGCCGTATAGATTAAATCTCCTGTTGTTTTTGTTTTAATAGTTACACTTTTAGATGCAGTAGCACCATTACTTCCAGTCCATCCAACAAAAGTATACCCACTTCTTGTTGGATTTTTTAAAGTTAGGGAACTTGTTGATGAATACTTTGTTGGATTTGATGCAGTTCCACCATTTAAATTATATCTGATTGGATATGTTCCACTTAAAGAATTATATCGATATAAAAATATAGCTAATTCTTGTTTAGATATTTCGCCTGTTGGATTAAAAGTGTTTGCTGTATTACCCTTGATTATTCCTTTTTGATATCCCCAAACAACAGCATTATAGTACCAACTTGAAGAAGATACATCAGTAAAAGGAATTGTACCGGATACAGTTGGTGAAGATGCTAAACGATATAACATTACTACAAATTCTGCTCTAGTACAAATTCGTTCTGGATAAAATTTGGTATCTTTACTAATAATTCCTTTTTGATAAGCCCAAATAATACCATCTAAATCATTAGCATAAGTACTTGTTCCAAGATCTGTATATTTAATAGTTGTTTTTATATAATCTTGATTAGTTTGTATATCTTCATTTGATGATTTATTACTTGTAATTGTCCCAGGCATATTTTTATAGTTCCATAAAGCATTAACGACTTCAAATCTAGTCATTTTTTTATTTGGAGAATAAGTTGTTTGATTTTCTAGTTGGATGATACCTTTATTTAGAGCCCATTTATTTTCATTAATATTTGATTTAATATCAGTTACATTAGTAGTTATATTGCCATTAATAATATAGTTATTTTTAGACGAATTAGAAAAATATATTTTTTCAGTATTAGTATTCAATTTTATAGAATTAGCATTACTATAAGTAATAACTGAATATCCACAACTTCCACTTGAAGTTGTTACACTTTTAAAATTAGTATTTGTATAAGATGCTTGTCCTGAAATACTTTTTATATTTTCAAAAGTTACATCATAAGCTTTTAAACCACCAAAGTCATACATATTTCCACCTGCTATAGAGTTAGAAACGACAAAACCCTTTGATGTAGTTGAAGGATAATGTGTGTTTGAAAAACGAGATTGGTGTTCAAAGAAGAAACCAAATTTTTTATTATTTATAGCAACACAATTGGTAATAATTAAAGATTCATCTTTTGCATATCCTGTTCCTATTCCAAAACCAGAAGCTCCTCCATCGGTTTGTACTGCAGCTTTACCACAATTTATAGCTTTACAATTAGTCATAGTTGAATTAAGGGGACAATCTACTCCAAAACCTGTTGCATCTGTATTTTTTACAACAACATTATTCCAATCACAATCTTTAAATAAATTAATCATAAAACCTTTACCATCAGTTTTATAAGTACCACCGCATTTTTTTATTCCACCACGTGATGAATCACCATCAACAATAAAGTCAGAAAAATCGGCATCTATTAAATAAACTGTTTGACTCTTTAATGTTACTGTTTTATTATTCATATCTGTATATGTTACATCTCTTTTGGTTTCAGGCGTTACATCTTTACCGTCATCATTATATCCTGTATCAGCATAGTTATTGAAATAGAACATATCCATTCCACCATCTGCCTTGGAGTTATTATAATATGGTTTTAATATAGTTACACTAGCACTATTTTCATTTGTTCCAGCACCTTTTAAATGAACATTATTACGACATCTAATAGCATAATCTTCATTACCATGAGCAGCAATTCCTCCTTGTGCAAAGTAAAAAGTTCCAGCTGGTAAATACACTATTCCTCCACCATTTTCTGATACCTTATCAATAGCATTTTGTAAATTAGTAGTATTTTTTTTCATATCAGCTGAATTAGTAGAATTAGCTATTAACTCAACTCCTGAATTTAATTTTATAGATGTTATTTCTACATCTTTAACTTCTATATCTTCGCTTACAATGTTATCAGTACTTGTCAAAATATTATTTGATGGTTTTATAAATAACATTCCTATTAATAAAACAAAAATTACTAAAAAAATTCTTACGATTTTAAAACTATTTTTTTCTTCCATACAAGACACCTACTCTATAATTAATTTTATCATTAGATATAAAAAAATGAAACATTTCTGTTTCATTTTATTTTGATTTAAATACTTCAGATTCAAAAATAGTTTCATAACTTTTATCTTGTTTATTATCTAAACATTTTTTTAAATGTGGTAATAATTGTTGATTATTCTCATCTAAATTTTTTTCAGTATTATATGAATATATTTTAGCAAGACTATAGAAAGCTTGTTGGTTGTCTAAAGCCATAGGAATAATTCTTTTTAAATCATTCATGTCATTAGTAGCACGATAGATTTGACTATCCAGTTCAATAATACTGGTATCAGATAGAGATTTGTAATCCATCTTATCTCTTATTCCTTTAGCATCAAATGTTTCTAAATGCGGAATAAATTTAAAGAAATTAGGATTACCATATAAAACATTAAAAACAATTTCGTATTCTACTTTTTTTCTTTCTTCTTCTGTTAAAGAATCTAATTCTTCTGGATCAAATAGTTCATCGTTTCTTATTTCACGCATACTAGATATTAATTTATCATATTTACTATCCATGTTGTTTTTCACCACCTATTAACGTTTGTGTTACAGTTCTTAATTCCTGATTTATCATAGGAATTAACACACCAGGTTCAAGATCTTTTTTCATACTTTGATACTGTTGTCTTAAACCATAAATATCGAGAGCGTATTCAGAACCATCTTTTACATTTATATTTATTGTATCAATACCACTTTCTAAAATCATTGGTAATTCTATTTTTTGAAAAATAGGTCCAAATTTAACGCCATCTTTTTCATCAGACGTACTATAAAAAGGAATACTCGTTTTTTCTTCTTGTTCTAATCTAGTTAAAACTGTTTTGGTATACATTGCTGATAATTCTTCCCAAAACGGAGAAAATGTTGGTATTTGTGATGATTCACTTGCCCAGTTAATAAAAACAAGTCCTTCTAAAAATAACATTTTATTACCTATAGTTGCATTTTCAACAGTTGTATATTCAGCATTTAATTCTGTTGTATCTCTACTACTCCAAAAAATAATTTTTTCTGGGTCTTCAACACTATTTATTTTTTGTTCTACATATGGTTCTATTCTTTCAATAAAACCAGGCCAGTCTCTTTTAGCTTGATATCCAAGCATGAGGAAATCTGGTCCTAAAAGATCATCTCTTAAATCTTCTAAAAGTTCTGGATTGGTTAGTCCTAAGGTTTCACCTAATGAGTCAGCAATTTCTGTAATTGATTTATCCCATATTATTTGACGCAGCTTAGGAGATTTCATTGCTTCTAACATAACTTTGTATTTAATAGGATTAGGAATATTTAAACCGGATATATTCATAAACGAATAGTAGATATTCATATTATCATCTGTATTTTCAATATATTCCATACAGTTTTTAATAAAACCACCAATGAAATAATTAAAGTGTTCAGGTGCCATCTGCAATAGATTGTCACTAGAAAATATTTGTTCATATCTTTCAAAATTACTATCCATATTATCAACCCTATTCTAATTAAATTATAAATCATTAAAATAAGATTTAGCAATAAAGATAAATATTATGATGTAAAATAGATGTTTTATTTACTTTTATTTTTTTCGATCTTTTGGAGTTATTACATATTCTAAGACAGAGTCTTTATTTGGTACTCCACTATTATGAATATCAGATATTAATAAATTTTTATTAAATGGTACTAAGACTTTTTCTAAGTCAAAGTCCCCATCTTTTTTCTCTTTTAAAACATAGTAACAAGCAGAGTTAGTAGGATCATCTTCATATCCCATACCAACAGCTCTTAGTGTATATATTTTAGTTTCATCTAGGAAATCTCGACGATCAAAATGAACATGTCCTTGAATAATAGCATCATAATCTGTTACTTTTTTTCCTTCAAAAATTGGACTATCTTTAGATGATTGATATCCTTTCATACGTTCATCACCTTTTGGATGATCAGCTAGTGATAAAACAACTTTTTTCTTAGCTTGATTACTGTTTGTATATAAAAATTGTTTTGATGATTCTCCTGGAGTAAAATTAGCTTGATATGTATGTGTACTTTGTTTTCTAAAATCCCAACGCACATCATTAGCAAAATGACAAAGCGCAATTTTCTTATCACCAATAAATAAATCAATAGATGCTGGATAAAGTTTTAGTTTCTTAATACGACTTTTACCAAGTTGTTCTTCAGTCCAATCTTGACTTTCTTTTTTCTCACGATAAAAGTATGGGAATGATTCTGTTCCTAAAATAGCATAATATTCACTATTACCAGCAACTGATTTAACATTATATTCTTCTAGTAAATCAAATACTTCTTTTGGATTTGGCCCTAAACCAATATTATCCCCTAGTGAATATATCTCTTCAATTCCTCTTCTTCTTATTGCTTCTAATGCAACTAACGTTGGTTCATACATTGAATGACAATCAGTAATAATAGCTATTTCTTTTCCTGTATAAATATCGTTTTCTTTATCTCTTTTAGTATTAGTGTCAATCAACTTGATAATATCTTCTAATTCTTTTTTAGGTGTAATACTCATACTATTATTATCACTTCTTTCAAATATTACTTCTGGTTTATCAATTGCTTGTTTCGCTTCTTGAGTAATTATAAATGGTAAATTATACTTTTGATGATATTCTAGTTCAGCCTTGGTTGGTTTTCTACCACCTGGAAGAATTAATCCACAAGCTTTTAATCCTTCTCGATATAATAATACTTCAGAATTGTTTTTAGTAACAGCACTTGTTTCTAAAATACCTCTTTGAATTATTGCCATATCACCTATTTCTGATGAATTCTTTTTAATACTATAATTGCTCCCCATATTTTTTATTGAACTACATACAAAGCTTCCGTTTGGAATTTTGTCATAGGCAATAATAAATTCACCACGATCCCAATAATATTTTTGTCCTTTATAACTAATTGGACTTATTGAAATAAAGTTATTTTGACCGTTAGATTCCCCATTTATAAGTGACTCTATTTTTTCACGACTACTTAAAACATGGGCATATAAAACATAGTTAGAATTACTAAAATCGTAGACTTCTCCTCCATATTCTTTACTTAATTCTAAATTTAAAACACCGTCTATACTTTTTACTTTTTCAAGAGAAGTCAAATGATTTTTAGCATCTAGTTCAAATACTTTATTTACTTTAGTATCAAGACTTGAAAACATATTTTGGAATTTTGTTAAAGTATCTATATCTTTAAACGCTATATTTAAAATATTTTTTAGTCCTGTAATATTATCAGTATCTCTTACTTGTTCTATTACTTTTGAATATAAAATTAATTCATTAATAAGAGATGTAATATATAAAGAATTTTCATTATCCTTTTTTAAAGATATTAATGTTTTAGTACCACCAATACTATTAAATAGATAATCACTATTACTAAATAATAAACTATTTATTATTTCTTTTATTTCTTCTATTTCAGTATCTTTACTATTTATTTTATTAATATATCCATCATATAATTTAGTTTTAAACTCTTTTAATTCTTTTAAGGATGTCGGTGGATTTATTCCATTAAGATCTTTAATATTAAATAGGAAATTTAAACTTAATTTATCTTCTTCTGATAAAGATATATTATTCTTAGATAGACTAATACATAATTCATTATATTTATTAAAGTTTTCAATTAAGTTTAAGAAACTATTTATTACATAAACAGTATTTTCTTTTTCATTTAGACCATCATAGTAATTATTAAAAAAGTAATCTTTACATTTTATAAATTCTTTTATTTGATTATTATCTATTATTTTAATAATATTATCCAACCAATTAGCGTATTTAATACTACCACTACCATATTGTAGAAAAGCTTGAAGATTAATATTATTCTTATTAATAAAATCAGTAATATTATTATAGTTCTTTAATATAATTTGAGCATTTTTACCATCTATTAATTGAAGACATATTTCAACATCTTTTTCTTTTATATTAAATTTTTCAAGAATGACTTTTTTTACGTATGCAGATACATCAATATCACTTAAGTATTTATATAATTCTTCTTCTGTTAAGGAACTGATATTTTCTTTTACGTAGTCATTATTTAACTCCAATATTTTTTCTTTTGCTTTCCATGAAAATTCATTTATATCTAGTTTTATTAATTTAGTAAAAGGAATTGTTTCTAAGAAAGGTCTTAAAATATCATTTTTATTTTTAATAATTAAATCTAATGTTTCTTCATCTAAATATTCATATGATAATAATTCATGAATATTACTTTCATTAACACGCATTTGAATAGTTAATTCTTTAAGAGGAAAATAAGTTCTGGAAGAATATTTAAGATCAGACATTATTTCAGAATCTGTTCTTTCTTTTATCCTTTCAATAAATAAATCTTTTCTTAGTTCAAATATTCTTTTTTTAACACTATTTGGTAAAGAAGCCTTGTTACTTAAATACCACATTTCAAAACCAAGCGCACTTTCTCTAAAATCAATAATTGCACTATCTAGAATATCTTTATGCGTTTCTAAAATATACTCTTTTAATTCTTGAGATAAATTATCTTGATTTAAAAAATATAATAAACGATCTTTATCTATTTCTTTTAATACTTGATAAGTATCATCTTTACGAAGTTCAACTGCCATATTAACAATACTTGTTAATCTACTACGATATAGAACTTTGTCTAAAGACTTTTTATCACATTTAGAAATTGCTTCTTTTATTGTTTTTTCTTTTAATACTACTATTCTTTCAACGAAATCTTCAGGAGTATTATAATCGTTTATTACTTCTAAAATATTATCAGAATTAAGATTTAAGATATATTCTTCTATTTCTTTATCTTTTAAGCGATATACTCTTTCTTTTTCACCATGAAAACTTAGATGAATTATATTAAACATATTACTAGTGTTTACTTTTTTTATAACAATTTCATCTTTTATTTCTTCTGATATTTCATCTTTTTTTATAGATTCTCCTATTTCATTATTAGAGTTTATTTTATTATCAATAATAAAATCAATTATCTCTCTTGGAAGAGATTCTGATAAAAGTCTTATTGATTCATATGATGATAATCGATGTTCGATTAATACTTTTTTTAAACGACTGGATGTCTTTTTATCACATATTAAAGGCTTAACATCATAGTCAAATATCTCATCTATTATTTTCTTTTTCATATATTTAGGACAGTAATCTAAATATAATAATTCTTCACGATATAAATTGTTTTTTTCATAATAGTTTTTCATTCCTAAGAACTTATGATCATATTCTGTAGATGTTAAATTATCTAGTTCATCACAAATAAATTTCTTTACACTTTCAGGAAGAGTTGAATTAAATAAATAATCAAGAATTTGTGATGGTAAAAGTTTTTGAAAGTCTTGTTTAACTCTCTTTGTTTTCTTTTGTAAAATTTTTTCTTTTTTTTCTATTAAAACAGATTCATCATTTAAATAATCAAATATATTTTGAAACCAGAACCACATTTTAATACCCCCTTAAAATCGCGTATATTTTACCACAAAAAGGGAATTTTGTCAATTTGACATAAAAAAAGTAACCATAGGTTACTTCTTATAAACTAGTAGTTTTTTCTTATCTAAACTTTCTACATATCCATTAGGTTGTAGTAAAGAGTTAAATTCTTGTTCATTTTTTCTACTCATATCATAAAAATAATTAATTATTTCCCCAGATGGTGTTAATAAAAAGTTATCTTTTAAGAAAGCAATATATTTTTCTTTATCATTTTCTGTATAATAATATGATAAGATGTTAGATAAATTTACTAGATCATATTCATCTTTAAATCTTTCTTTAAAAATATCACAAGTTCTTGGAGTAATAGTAATATTTTCGGTTTGAAGTAAATGTCTTAATTTTTGATAATTATCATCTTGGAGATATGGATTTGAAGATAAAACAAACTTTTTTAGGCAGGGATCACTTCTAAAAAGAAGAGAATTATAGATATCATAACCATCATCAAAATCATATAGTGAATCCCAAAAATCCTTATATTTGGGTGGTAGATTAATTCTAATTCTATCATAGTAATCATCACCAAATACTATTTCACGATCATCTGAAAAGTAATAGTCTAAATATTCTTCTTTAGACAGTGACAAAACACTAGCAATTTGAAGATATAAATAATATTCAGGGAAGACAGAAATATCAAAGCAATCGAATCTTCTTGTACCTGCAAGTACACCATTTAATATTTGTCCTCCACTACCAATTACTGTTAATACATTCTTTTTATTTTTTAAATGATGAAAGTATGAAGAAATATCTTCATTAGTAAAACGATATATGCCTGATGTATCAATAAAAGGTTTCTTTAAACTGAAATTATAGTATTCTCCTCTTACTATTAATTGAGCTATTTCAATTGGATCTTTTTCCATAATACCTCTCCTTTGGTACGAGTTATTATACTTGTTTTTTAGTTTTTGTAAAGAGAATTAATGATACATAGATATTTATCTTTTATATTATTTTTTATATTATTTTTTCTCCTTTTTTTATAAATTTTACATAACAATCATGATCAACTAAGATAATTGTTTTTAAATCTTTATTTATTGATGCATATACTTCAACAACATCTCCTTTTTTTAAGAATGATTGATATTTCCATAAACATGTTTCTAAGTTATACTCTTCATCTTTATATTTTACTTTAGCAATTCTTGGTAACATTGCGGTTTTAAATCCATCTATTACTTCAAATGTAATTATTTCTCTTTTATTATTATCTGGAAGTATATGTTGTTTTTTTCTATCAATGAATCTTGGTGTTGATAAGACTTTTTCACTTACTTGAATTCCACTCCAATTTCTTTTTATTATTTCTAATAAATCTGTTTTATCATGATAATCATTTTTATGCTTATTATATTGTCTTAAAATATGATCTTCATTTATATAAGTAGACTTTGTATATTCTTTTATAAATTCATTATTTTCATAATACTTATATAAATTTTCTTCACCATAGATTACAAAATCAACATCTTTAATAATATCAAATCCTACTAAATATGAACCAAATATACCAATATTAGAATCTTCTATCCCTATTTTATTTAATGCTTCTATATATTTACCCCAAACTCCTTTTAATTCATCTTTCTTTTCTAAATAAAACTTATTTGGTTTAAATACTTTTTTATAAGCTGGTATCTTTTCAAATTTATGACATGCACATTTCTTATAATATTTTTTTGTAATATGATTAAAACGATCTCCATTATCATCAGCACGATATACAATATATCCTTTAAATTCATTGTCAATGTATCCAACAATCCAAAAATTATCATTTAAATCTAAAACATAATCTAATAATTCTAACATTTTACCTCCTAAAAAATAAGTTCTTATGAACTTATTTTATTTCTTTTCCTTTTTTAATAAATTTTACATAGCTTTTTTCTTTTTCTAAAAGTATTGTTTTTAATCCTTCATTAATTGATGCATAACATTTAACTACATCACCTCTTCTTAAAAAAGATTGATATTTCCATATACATGTTTCTAAGTTATATTCTTCACCATTATATAAAACAGTAGCATGTCTAGGTAACAATGCGGTTTTAAATCCATCTATTACTTCAAAAATAATTTCTTTTTTATTATCGGTTTCAAGTGTTTGATGTTGGTGTTCTCTGTCAATAAATCTAGGTGTTGATAAAACATTTTCATCTACTTGAATCCCACTCCAATTTCTTTTTATTATTTCTAATAAATCTGTATCTTTATGATGATAAGTACGATGTTTTTCATATTGATAAAGAATATGTTTTTCATTTATATAAGTAGAGTTTGTATATTCTTTTATTAATTCATTATTATCATAATATTTATATAAATTATCTTCTCCATAAATAACAAAATCTATATCTTTAGTTATGTCAAAACCAATTAAATATGATCCATAAATACCAATATCAGAATCTTCTATTCCAATTTTATTTAATACTTCAATATACTTTTTCCATACCCCTTTTAAACTTTTTTTTACTTTTAAATAAAATTCATTTGGTTTAAATAATTTTTTATACGCAGGTATTATTTCTAATTTTTGAAATTTAGCTTTAGAGTAGTTTTTTTTTGTGATGTTATTATATCTACTTCCATTTTCATCTACTTCATATACTTTAAATCCTTTTACTTCATTATCAATTTGTTCTACTATCCAGAAATTATCATTATAATCTAAAACATAGTCTAATAATTCAATCATTTTAATTGCTCCCTATTTAGAATTAAATTAGTAAGAGATTTTTTCTTTAAATTATTTTTCTTTATTACATCTAATACTATTTGTTTTCTTCTTTCTTTTTCTTCTTCACTTATTTTAGGATTTATTTTTAAAGCTTCGGTGTTAGGTCTTTCATTATACATAAAGACTTTAACACGATCGAATAATCCTGTTTCTAGAACTTTAATTGTCTCATTAAAGTCTTTTTCTGTTTCACCAGGGAAACCTACAATTACGTGTGTATTTATCATAATATTTTTATTATTTTCTTTTACTTTTCTTAATTGTTTTAAAGCATGTTCTATAGTATATGGTCTTTTCATATTTCTTAGCGTTTTATTTGAACCACTTTGAATAGGACAAGTTATATATAAGAATTTTTTATCTTTTAAAAGTTCAACAACATTATCAGTAAGCCCTTGTGGA
This sequence comes from Bacilli bacterium, assembly GCA_017436345.1. Lineage (GTDB taxonomy): Bacteria > Bacillota_I > Bacilli_A > RF39 > UBA660 > RUG11788. Next base: position 178,387 of record JAFSDH010000002.1, on the reverse strand, counting down.
TTAAATTCAGGGATTGAGAAATTAATATCTTCTTTTATTTTTACTACTTCTTTTAGAAGATTTTCTAAATTTGTATTAATATCTTTTCCATAAGCTGATGCATCATCACTATTTAGTCCAAACAACTTATACCCTCTTTTTATTCCATCATTAATTGCTTCTATTATTTCTTCAACACTTCTACTTTTTAACTTTGTAATAAATTTTTCAGAACAGTAACTACATTTACCTTGGCATCCACTAGATATTTGTAAGTAACATACTTTATTTCTTTTTAGGCGATACTCAATATGTTTACTTCTTAGTATAAACTTATTAAATAAATATAATATTTGTTTTTTTAGTGGTAGTTTATCTTTTACAGATGTTGATTTAGTATCTGGTAATTTCTCAAACTTAAAGTATTCTTTTATTTCGTTTATATCTCTTTTAAATACTATAATATCTTTACTTATCTTATCAATATCTTCTTTATTAGTTCCACCTAAACAACCGATAATCATTATCTTTTGATTTTTCTTTTTTTCATCATATAATCTTTTTGTTTTACTAAGAAAGAAAGCTGCTTTACTATTTAAAAAACTACAAGTATTAATGGCGATATAGTCTGCATCTTCTTTTTCTTTTACTATTTCCCAACCATTTAATTTAAATAAGTTTATAACATCCATTCCATATAATTTTACTCTTGTACAAGTATTTTCATTAATTACAAAGATCTTCATCAATATACCTCCTAATTTCTTTTAATGTTTCTTTGATATTTTCTGCTTTTATATTTATACAATTTTGATTTAGTAAATATTTGTTTATTTCTTTTATCTTATCAATATTTTCTATCCATCTTCCTTTTCTTATTTTAAGTTTACTTTCATATCTTTCTATTAAATTAGATTCATTTTCTAAATAAAGGTTAAAGTAATAGACTTGAAAATCTTTTAGATCTTTTATTATTTCTTTAGTAAGAGTTGCTCCTTCTAAAATAATTATTTTTTCGTTTTTAAATGTATCTAAAATATCTATTACATATTTATTTAAAATTTGACTATGCTTTTTATATCCATCAACAATATTTAAATTTTCTAGAGTATAAGCTTCATGAGTAGTTGTATAAAGATATGGCTCTTGTTTATTAGAGATAAACTTTTTTATAACATTTTTAATAACATCTATACTTAAAACTTTATCTATTTTATAAGTTCTTGCTAGTTCATAAGCAATTGTTGTTTTACCTACTCCTGGTACTCCACCAAGTAATATTAATTTACACATTAGGCACCTCGTAATATTTCTTTATTTAATTTAAGTGATTCTTTTTCGTTATTTTGTACTTTTTCAAAATCTTTAATAGCATTTATATAATGTTTATACATTCTTTCTTCTTCATTTTTATATAGGATTTCGTTAGTTGTTAAATTAATTACACTTCGATTAATACTATCTAGACGAATTGTATAATCTTCAAAATATAAATCTATATATTTACTACGATCATTTTTATCATTCCATTTTACTAAAGCATCTATTTCAATATTTTCCATTTGAAACTTAGAGATTGAAGCATAATCATATTTATCATCTTCATACATAAACTTGGTTACTTTGCGATAAAAGATATCTTTTTTATAAATTCTTTTTAAGGCACTTAATGGATTAATAGTTTCATCTAAGTAAGAACCATTTAAACATATTTGTTCTTCTTTTATGTGATTATTTTCAATATATGGATCATTAATATGAACTTTTATATGAAGAGGTTTTTCATTTTTATATTTACTATTTATAAACCACTCTATCTCATCACCAAATGAGAAATGAAGAATGTTGTAAAATTGATAATTATTTTCTTCTAGTTCATATAATTCTTTCAAACTTATTACTAATGGTTTTTCACATATTATTTGTTTATTTTGTTTAGCTAGATATTTAATTATTTCGTAGTGAGTATTTGGTGGTGTTGATATTAAAACTAATTTATAATCATCGGGTATTTTACGATAATCAGTAACACCATTTGGATAATCTTTTATTTTTTCTTGATTAATGTCACATACTAAGATGTCATATCCTAAATCTTTTAAAGCTTGATATTGGAATTTAAATGCATGTCCTGCACCTATTATACATATCTTTTTCATAAACCCTCCTGACACATGTGTCTCTTTTTACACATATAGTATATGTGTATATTTTACATTTGTCAATGGTTTTTGGTGTATTTTATACACTTTTTGTTTCAAAATTAAAACAACCACTAGGTTGTTTTATGCAATTAAAGGATTGTTAGTTATGAAATATATAAATATTGGTAGAGACATTAGTAGAAACATTATTCCCAATATAAGAGTAATGATACTTGCTCCATTCCATCTTTCTTTAGTTAAAAATTCTTCAGGATTATTTGGATCTATTAATAATTCGACATTAGTACCAACTGGTTTTACTCCAACATTAGTATATGAATTATCATCGACTAAATATTCTTTTCCATTATAATAAAACTCATATATTGGACAATATACTGTCGATGAATCACCTCTTGTTGTTTTGTATTTTTTTATTGTTGCAGTAATTTTATATGTTGTTGTTTCTAGTTTTTTTCTTCTTGAAATCATTGGTATAAATATTAATCCAAAACCAGATAATACAAATGCTAAAAGCATTAATGCTGGAATAGCATTATCCCAAATAATTGTTACTGATAAAAAATCAGGATTTGCCATTAGAAGTGGAACTATAATGCATATTAGTCCTACTAGCGCAAATATTAAAGGAAAGTATTTGTCAAAGCCTTTTTCATTTTTACTTGCATTAAATCCCAACAATCCAAACACTAAAAAATATTGTCCAAATACAGCTACTGAAAACAATTGATTCGTTTTGCTAAAATACATTAATGCGATAATTGATGCAAAGAACCAGGCAAAAAAAATAACACCCCATATCTTACCTTTTTCTTCTTTGGGATTTTGTTTTTTATTATCTTTTTCAACACTATTACTCATATTATTATTTTCTTTCATACTATCACCTACTATATATTTTATTTTATCATATTACTTTTTTTATTTAAATGATATAATTATATTAGGTGATGATATGAAAGTAGTTACACATAAGTGTCCTAATTGTAATGCTAATTTAAAATTAAAAGATGGTAGTCGTGATGGTGTTTGTGAATATTGTGGTTCACACTTTACGATTGATGATGGTATTAAGCGAGTTGAACATAGTGGTACAGTTGAAATCACAGATGATACTTCTTTAAAAGTTGCTTATACCACGCTACATAAATTTAAAGATTATGATACAGCGTATGAATTATATTTAGAATTACTTGATAAATATGCTCATAAACCAGAAGTATATATTGGACTTATTTTAAGTATTACTAATGAATTTAAAAAAGAAATTACTAGAGTTAAAGAAATGGAAGAAATAAATGATTATTGGGAAAAGTATACTTCTATTGCTAGTGATCATGACTGTAAAAAATATTTAAGTAATATTACTTCTTTAAACAAAGAATTTTGGTTAAAAATATTAAATGATTCTACTAATAATTTTAAAGATCTAGATTGTAAAGTTTCTAGTCGCGAGCTAAATATATATTGGAATAATTATATTCTTTATTGTGATAAGAATGAAAAAGCAAAGCTAGAAGATAAAGTTAATAAGTTTATTACTTCTAAATATAACAAAGAAGAAAAGAAAAAGAAAACTATAAAAATAGTATTAATTACAATTCTTGTTATTATTTTAGTTGCAATTATCTCTATTTGTTTATATTTTTTAAATGAAAAAGTTGTAGTTAAAAATAAAGAAGTTAAAGTATCTGAATTAAGTATGGAATGTCATATTGATGGTACATGTTCTAGTTATAACTTCTTAGAAAAAAATTTAGATAAGACTTATTCTGATATAGTTATTAGTAATGTTGTTATTGATAAAGAAAATTTAAAAGTAACTTTTACTACTTATTTAAAAAATATTTTTAAAACTGAAGAAAAAGATATAGAGTTTAAATTAATAGATGATATGGGGCCTGTTATTGAAGAAGTTAATTGTTCCTATACTGATACTGATAATATTGATTTAAATACATGTTTTAAATTATATGATTATAGTGATGGAGAAATAGATAATAGTAAAGCTATTATTAATACTGATGGAATTGATTTTAAAGAAGCTGGTAATAAAATTATTGAAATAAAAGTTAGTGATAAAGATGGTAATGAAAGCAAAAAAGATATCAATGTTAATATTACTAAATCTGATTTAGTAGTAAATGCTAGTTTTGGTAATACTTATGTAGAAGTTAATAAAACAATTAAATTTAGTTATAGTATCAGTCCTGATGTAAAAAATAAAAATGTTAGTTTAGAATACGATAAAAATATTGTATCAATTGATGAAAATAATAATATTAAAGGATTAAAATATGGAACTACAACTATTTGTATTGTTCCAGAATATGATGTTAATAAGAAACATTGTTTTGATTTAAGGGTTATTAATGAATGTAAGAATAGTTATACTTTTAATTTTGATGGTGGTACAGAAAAAGATATAATTGCTGGATTAGATTTTTGTCCTGGTACTTATAAAGTATATGTTGGTTTATTAAATAAAAATAATCCTAAATCTATTTACTTTTATGAAAAAGAAGGAGAATTTATGCATAAAGGTAGTTTATTAGTATGGAAAGGCACTTCTCATAATGAGGAAGGAGATAAACATACTTTTCTTCTTGACAATACAGTTAGAGTTACTGATGGTATCACTAGTGTTACTTTAAAGAAATAATATAAATAATTATTTAATTTAAAAAGGTGTAGATATTCTACACCTTTTCTTTTATTTATTTCTTCTTAACTTTCTTATTATGATTTTCTTTCCATTCTTCATATTCTTTTTTCATACATACACCACAAGGTCGATATCCGGCTTTAATAGCTGTTTCTTCATCTGCAAAAAAAACTCTATGTTTTACATATTTACCATCTTCTATATGTCTTAAAGCCGAAGGACAATCTAGTTTTCCATATATCTTTAATCTTTTATTTCCACCTAGTGTACCTGGAATAATACTTTCTATTTCTTTATTATGTTCATCTCGTAAATGATAAGTCTTTGTACCATATTTTAAGAAATTTAGTTTTGTAGTATAAAGAAGCAAAACATATCTTACTCTAGTATCTGAATTTGATAAAAGATAATCTCTAGTACGTTCTTCTCCTTCTTCATAGTTTGGTATTTCTCCATTAAATTGATCTACAGTTAAATCAATTATTTCATTATTAACAACATTATAGTAATGACTTATTCCATTACACATACAACGCATTATTTTACCACCAAAGAAATCATTTACAATTAAAGATGTAACTGCACATTGACCAAGTGATGGATTATCTTTAGACCAATCTTCAATACATCCTGGATAACAAGTATCTTTAGTCCACGATCTTTTTATAATAGATATTACTTCTTCTTTCATATAGTCCCCCTACTTTTAATCATCTTCAGAATAATAATCATCATCTTCTAGTTCTTCTTCTTCAAAATTAGATTTATCATAATTACCTTTTTTATATTCTTTTTTTTCATTTTTAAATAGACCTAAATTATCTAATTCTTTATCTTTACTTTTCTTTGTAGAAAACATATCAAATAGACTCATATAATCACCTAAATAAATTATAACATAAATAAAACATAGATTTCTCTATGTTTTAACGATATCTATTCATCCATGTATTAAATATTAATGATTTTACTTTAGTTGAATCTTTTTCAATACCTTTTTCATCAGGAATTATTACTGGATATTGATCATTTTCTACTTGAGCCATTAAGATACTTCTATTATTATAAGTAGACATTCTTAATAATTTAAAATCATATCCAAATTCAGTTGTATAAAAAGAAATTAATTTAACATCTCCTGATACTGTTAATGGCATTGGTTTACGAAGTAATGTATATATTTCTCTACCTTGATTTACAGAATACTTAGTATCACATTTTTTACACTTACAATCCATTACTTTATCTCTTGAATATTCAAAAGCTTTAGTATCTTCGTAAACAATTTCTCTTTCATCAGCATTAATATATCCAATAGTTAAATCAATATCATTACTTTTACAACTTGGACATGCGATAGATTTAGAATTTTTTATCATAGAACCTCACTCCCTACTTATTATTATAACATAAAAAGATATGTCTAAAGCATATCTTTTATTACTTCTCAATTATATGTGTTATGATATTACTATTCAATTGGGTCTTAGTTGTTTTACCATTATTAGCTATTTCATTAATTTTTTTAATAGTTTCGTTAGCTTTTTCTTGTAAATTATCTTTATCATATGTATCAGGATAATTTATATCTATATTTTTACGATTATAACATTCTATCTTTAATTTAACTTCTTCTTTTTTATTTTTCTTTGTAGTTATGATTAAAGATATAGAATATATATTATCAAGTAATACGGCATTTTCAAAATTTATTTTATCAATTATTAACTTAGGAGTAATCATTACTACATCATCTTCATATATTTTTTGTTCTTCTTGTTTTAAAATATATTCACAAATAGCTGCTTTATTACCAATATGTTTTAATTGTCTAAAGATGGGCGTTTTGGTTGGAAATAATATATAAATAAGATCTTTTAGTCCATTATTCAAAGGAATAATCATAAACATCATAACAATAATACTTAATTCATCTAGAAAACCTGAATCATATCTAAATGCGACAAGTATAAAGGAAAGTCCTAATACAAACCAAATGAAATTTTTTTCAAATGATTTAATTCTTTTATCCGTTATCCTTCTTATTACTTCTTTCATATATATCACCTTATTATATGTACATTATAACATAAAAAAAGACATATATTGGTATGTCTTTTATTTATTATCTTCTAAGATAAATGGATTATCACTAGTTCCATCACCACTTATAATCTTTATATTACTTTTTAAAGATATGGATGGTCTTACTCCCCCAGCAACACCGCTACTTCCGACATAGTTTACAGCTACATGATCTAATGTACTATGTATTACACCATTATACACTCCTGTTGCACTTACAAAACCAGGTGACATCGTCCACCAAACTCTGTCCGTATATAAATAATTGTCATCACTTACTTGATTCCAAGAAAAACCAGCAAGATTTGCTTCATCAAATGTTATTAAACCAATTGGATAAGTTAGTTTACCATTTCCATTTTTAGAATCAACTGTGAAACTATCGGCTTTATATGCACATTTAACAGTTGGTTTACCTGTGTATGCTACTCGAGCTTTAGTAGCAAAGTGCATTTTTATATCATTGTCATTAGCTATTGAACTAGTTAATGTCCAAGGGTTATATAAAGATCTATCATTACAGAAAACAGTGTCCTCTAAATAATTTGTTAAATCGTTCATATTGTCTTTGTACCAAGTTTCTATAGTTGTTTGGATTGTTGATTTAGTATTATTTGTTGAATTACCATCAAATTCTATTTTTAATAGATTATCTATTTTTTGACCATCTGTTAAAGTTACATAGAATATTTGAGCGTCTCTACTCATATAAACATAATATACACTTGAACAACCATCTTCTGTTGTTTTAAAGCAAGTATAATGATGTTCTTTTATTTTATTATCTTTTTCTTCAGTAAAATTAGTAGATGTTTTAACTTTATCACCGATTAAATTATATATTCCTTTTTCTTTATCATATTCTATATCATTAGCAAATATTGTTCCTTCTGTTATATTTTTATCATTCTTAGCATTTAGCTTTAGTTTTGTTTTTTCGGTATAACTATATCCTGCTCCAGCCATTCCAATATTTGTTGGATTAAATGTTTTACTAGAATATATTTGGGTATTACTTCCAACATTACTACATGTTCCATCACTTTTTAATAAACCATTGTAAACTAATTTAATGCCACCAGTTTCTGTAGTTCTCAAAATTTTCCAACAATACTTTCCAAAGACAACGTTATTGTTTGGTACGGCTCCTCTGTAATAATAAATTGGATATTCATCATTTTTAGTGGAACTCATAATATAAATACCATTACCATTTGAAATACTAGATTTATCTAAAAAGTTTATTCCTGCTGAACTTGTAACAAAAAGACTTTGTTCATCATCATAAGAGTATTGTTCTTCCATCATTTCAATAATAGTTGAATTATTATAATCTTTATATTTTTCCCATTTAGCATAATACGTTTTATTACCAAATTTCCCTTCTTCTTGTTGCACAAGTGCTTTAGAAGAAAAATCTGATTTTTCATACCATCCTTTGAAATTGTACCCATTTTTAGTTGGTAATGGAAGATTAAATTTACTTGTTTCTATCGTATATGTTGTTATTGGATTTTCTTCTTGATTCCCGTCATTTAATTCATAATTAATCTCATATGAAACCAATTCCCATTTAGCATAATATGTTTTATCTCCTGTTGTACCAGACTTTATTTCTTTTATAATTTCACCGTCAAAATCTTTATTTGTGTACCATCCAACAAATTTGTATCCATCTTTTATTGGTATTGGTAAGTCAAAGTTTTTTGTTTCAATATTATATTTATTAATAGAATCATTTAATATTCCACCATTAATTTTATATGTAATTTGATAATTAAGAGGTTCATAGTTTGCGATAAACTCTTTATTACCATAAGATCCTTTCTTTATAGTAAGATTTTTAATAGTAGAAATACTATTACTTTCTTTCCAACCAGTAAAAATATAATGTTCTTTAATTGGATTAGGTATTGTCATTGTATTTGAATTTATATTATAAGTTACTGGGAGTGGAGCATTAACATTACCACCATTAAGATTATATTTGATATTATATGTTGCAACTTCCCAACTTGCATAATATTTTTTATTTTCTCTTGTACCCTTTTTCACTTCAGTTATTTTATTTCCTGTTAAATCAGCATTTTGGTACCAACCTAGAAATGTATATCCTTTCTTTTCAGGTTTTGGTAAAGAAAAAGTGTTTGTTGAGGCTGTAAAGGAATCTATAATATTTCCTGTTAAAACACCTCCATTTAAATCATAACTAATACTATATTTAATTGGTTTCCAATTAGCAATAAACTTTTTACTACCTATTGTTCCCTTTTCTATTGATACATTTAAGCTTTTATCGCTCAAATTACTTCCAGTCCATCCAACAAAAATATAATCTTTTTTAGTAGGAACAGCTAGTTCAAATGAATCTGTTTCAATTGTATACTCTTTTATCAAAGGTTTATCAGTTGTTCCACCATTTAAGTCATATTCAACTTCATATACAACAGGTTCCCATTTCGCATAATATGTTTTATTATTTTTAGTTCCTTTTTCTATTTGAGTTTCAGCTTGTCCATCAAAATCTTTATTATTGTACCAACCATCAAATGTATATCCTGCTTTATTAGGAATTGGTAAAGTAAATGTTTCTGTATTTTCTGTATAATTATTTATTTCTTCTTGCTCTTGGGTTCCTCCATTTAATTCATAACTAATCTTATAGGATGATATAGTCCATTTAGCATTTATTGATGTATCTTCTTTTCCCATTATAAAAATATTATTTTCTATCTTAGAGTTTTCTCCTATGATATCCCAACCATCAAATGTATATCCATCTTTACTAGGTATGATTAATTCATAAGATTCATTTTCTTCTAACTCTATTTTCAATTCTTCTGTAGCATTATTATAATTAATCGTTAATATGTATGTCTTTTTAGTACAGAATTTAAGTAATAAAAGTATGATTATAATAATAATAACTAATATTATTATTTTTTTATATGTGTTATTTCTTTTAGTTTCTTTCTTATCCATATACATCAATCCTATTCTAAAGTAATTATATTACTTTTTTTATTATATTTCAATAAAATAAAAAGATAACCAAACTGTTATCTAATCATTCCATTCTAATTTTTCATTACATTTTTTTAAAGAATCTTTAATCATATTTAAAGCATGCATAATATGGTCTCTTTCATTTAAAGAAATAATTCCATCTTTGTTATATGATTCATAAATTTCACGGCATTCATTAAATGTTTTATCTTGATAAATAATTGAAGATTTTATTAAAGATTCATGAGCACTTATAGTTAAATTATTAGGATAAAAAATAAGTTCTAAAAGAGAGTCTAAACACCATACGGTTGGACACTTATCTAGATGTTTTTCTTCACATTGTTTTTTAGTTAAATATAATTCACTCATTTCATCGATTAAAAAGCGATGACGAGATACACAGACATATCTTTTATCTTCTTTAAATTCATGAGTATAGAATTCTTCTTCTATTTGCTTTAAAAATTCCATAAAGTTAGTTTTGTTTTCGTATACTTTTTTTCGATCATACTTAATATATTTATCCTGCATATATTTTTTTGTTAAATAATTGGTCTTTTTAAATAACATAAACTATCACCTAGTTTAAGTATATCATATATTTTTTTTATAAATTATATTATATTTTTTTATTTAATTAAGTATGTTATAATATAGCCTAATTAAGGAGTGATATAGTGAATAGAATTCCTAATATATCTTTAGATGAAAAACAAGTAAATAGAATCCTAACAATGGGAAGAATTATAACTGGTGGAGAAGCTGTTATATGTCGAGGAGATAATCCTTATACTTTATATAAAATATTTGATCGACATGGTAAACCTAAAGCTATGGGCGATAATAAAGAGAAAAAAGTTATCGAGCTATATAATGAGCAAATAGATTATAGTGTTAAACCAATAAGTACGATTAGTTTAGGCGATATGATAATTGGTTATGAAATGGTTGATGAATATGATTTTGATTGTTTGAAATTATATCAATTAACTAGTGAAGAGTTATTACATTTTTTAAAGGAAACTAAGAAAGTATTAGAATACTTTACTAGTAAAGGAATAGTATATGGAGATATGGAACCTAGAAATATATTATTTAATAGATACACTGGTGAAGTTAAGTTTTGTGATATGGATAATGTTCAAATAAAAGATTATAAAATGGATGTATTTCCATATAGTTTAATTGAATATAATGAGATGCGTGGTATTGATGAAGGAGTTCATCCATATATGCACAATAAAATGATTCTAGGTGCATATAATTTAGATTTATATTGTAGTAGTTATGAACTTAGAAAAGTATTTAGAAGAACAGGAAGAAAAATAATTGAATCGATGTTAGAACCAAAAAGTTTTAATGATGAATATGCTCTTCCATATATAAAAAAATACAAGTAGTTATACTTGTATTTTTATTATGATACTAACATATAATAGTTATCTTCATTATTTATACCTAAACCAATTGCTTGAACATCTTTATCTAGAACCACTACTGGTCTTAAATAGAATTCATTATTAGCATCTTGGCTTATTATTGCTCCACTAGAATTAACAGTCCAAATTTGTGCATTTTTATCATCAGTATTTAATATTTTACCATTCATCATAATATATTGTTTATCTGCTATTGGAAGCCAGTTTGTTGTTTTACAACTAGAATTATGATATCTAGTAAAGTTTGTTTGACAGTTTATATCATTAGATATAATTACATAGTCTGATGGACTTAAAAGACCTATATTTGAATTAACAGTAATACTTTTTTCACTATTTATAATACTTGCTAAATTTAAATCTACTCCTACTAGTCCAACAGAGAATGTATATTCTTGAATCCATGATTTAGCTTGAGTTGTAAGTCCGTATGGATAATAGACATTTTCTAAATATAATTTTATTAAACTATCTGCATCTACGTTTAAATCTTTGTATGAACCTATTATATTTTGATTAGAAGCATACGCATTACATCCATTATTTGTATTAATACAATATGAATTAGTTATTGTTGTATCTAAGGGTCTTCTTCCTTTAGGATCAAAGATTACTTTGCCGGCTGCTAAAATTTTAGTATTAGTCATCCATTCACTAGTATTAGTTCTCCAGAATGATGTTTTAGTTTCAAGTTCAGTTATTTGCGCTAAACTTACTGGTTCATCTTTAACTATTTTAACTCTTTCATCATTTTCAATTGAAACGATACGCCACTTTTCACAATATTCACTTCCACTAGTATGACCATCTTGGCAATTAAACCAAATATAATTATTTACATTTGATCCTATGAAATAATATTTATCTTCATATGGAGATAATCCACTATCAGATAATGCAGATTCATTTAGTTCTATTAATGAACTTAATTGCATTGCTGATAAATTTTTAAATATAAAACTTAAACTACTATTTAAAATATTATTATTAATATTAGTTGAATCATTATATTTAAAAGTAATATCAAATGTAATACTATCCCCACTCTGTAATTCAGTAGTAGTATCTATTCCATTTAGTTCAAATATTATATTTTCATTATCATATGTAGTATCTCCTAACATATATTTAGTATCGATATAACCATATATATATGGAGTATTATTAGCAATAGTTATTTCATAGGTTACTGATGAAGAAGGATCTGTCTTAGATAAAGTAGATGTACTACTGAAATATCTTCCTTCATATAAATTTATTTCACCTATAGAATTATTTTCTGTTTTTATATCAACATTTGTTATATATAATTCATTTTTAGTAGTTATATTAACATTTGAATTTACTTCTAAAGTTATTGCATTAATAGCTGCATAACCTATAGCCATAAAAAAAGAAGCTATAATAATTAATAGCGTAAAAAAACTAGGTTTTATTTTAAGTTTTTTCACCATATTATAACCTCCTTATAATAGTTATTTATTATTTTTAATAGTTTCTTCTATAGAAGATACCTTTAATCTGTATATATATATTACTCCAAAATTAGTAAGTATTAAGAAATAAGCTCCTGTTTTTTCTTCATTTTCTTTTAATAGAATTGGTTGACTTATAGTTTCGCTTATTTCTAACATATCATGGAAAGAATCTATATGTAAAAGTTTATATTCTTTTAAGTCAAATATATTAGTTAATGTTTGAATATAAGATCCATAATTATTTAATATCTTTTTCATTTCTCTTTGATATATACTTTCAGCAGTTCTTGTTTTAACTATATATTTAATTGTCATATATGTTAATATTATTGTTATTGAAATAAATACTATAAATATTACTAAGAATATATTTGCATTTTCTGATTCTTTTTTACATTCAATCAAATTATTTTGATTATTCATTAAGTTATCACTTAACTCAACATCAACGACTCTAGTAGTTAATGGAATCTTAATAGATATAATAGTTTCTTTATTTGCTACTTCTACAAAACTATTACATGCTCCTACTACATTAATATACATATTTATAGTTAATGTACTTTCAATATCATCAAGAGCATATATATTAACAAATTTTTTCATTAAATTATTATATTTATTATAATCAATTGATATTAGTTCTTCTATTTTTACATTTTCTTGTTCTGTTGTTTTTTCAACAGTATTTAAAATAGTTTCAGTTTTATTATATAAGTATTCAGAACTATCTTTTCTTTTAACAATGACATTTGATTCAATACGATATGAATAATTGTAAGATGCACTTTCTTCTACTGCTAAATTATATTTAAAGTCAGCTTCTATCTTATTAATTAAAGAAGAAATATATTCATTATCTTTTTCCAAGTAATCGCCATTAAAGAATTCATTTTTATTTAAATATACTTTATATGTCGTATTATTTTGTTCATTATATTTAACATAATGATATTTATTACCATTTATATATGATAGTAAAAAGAATAAAGAAATAAGGAAAGTTATGATTATAGTAAATACTAATAAACATACATTTCTTCTTCTTACAGTTTGAAATCTAAGTATTTCATTTACTTGTTTTCTTTTCATAGCTTTCCTCCTTTCTTATTTAAATAAATCTCTTACCCATAAAGTTAAATATCCAAGATATTTTATTCTTAACTTTACTGTTCCTTGTATTTGATCTTTAGTAATATAGCCAGCATCCATTTCAGGATTAGCATCACCTTTAGTGAAGTATCTTGTAGATCCATCAACTGATACTACTTCTTTTAATCTATGAATTATTTTATTACCATTTTGTTCAAATACAATTACTGTATCAAGTGAAAGATCTTCATTTTCATATTTCTCATATAAAATAATATCTCCTCTATTAATAGTACCAGTCATACTACCAGTACCTATTACTAACAGTCCGTATTTAAACTGACATGATATTAAACAGATTATAAGTGTTAAAAGAATCATACATATAGTTGTACCTATAACTGTTTTCTTTTTTTCTTTAAGTGCTGTTTTTTTATTTGTTTTAGCATATGTATATTCTAAAACTAAATATATTAAATATGGATATAACATTCTTATAAATGAATTTAAGAATATATATATATTTGGAATATAAGGAATAAAATATATATATAAAATTGTAACTAATCTATATATAAGTACTCCTTTGTTTGAAAACCTTACTGTTATATAGTTATATAATAAGTTACAAGAAATAGATGCGAAAAATATAAATCCTATTAATGTTAATGCATCGTCTAACTTAGTAACATCATATGCACTTGAATATATAATTAAATCAATAAGTACCATTATAATAAATACTAATGCTTTAATATATTTACCTTTTAAGTTAATAATTTTTTTTCTAATTATTTCAGATGAAATAATTATTAATGAAAGTGGAATTATAAAATTATTAATAGTATATAAATTAAACAAAGATGATGATTTATAATATCCAAAATATAATCCTAGTAAATATAAAGCAACTATATAAATAAGAGTAAAACCTGTCATTAACCAAGTTACTTCTTTTTCGTATAAAAAACTTTTATTTTTCTTTTTCACTAAGATATTTGATAAAAAAGCAAAGAATACTAGAATAAGTGCTAGAATTTTTTTACTTAAACTATTTGACACAAAGAGAGCAAGAAAAAGTATTACAATCAATGATAAGGAAAATAAATATATTTTTATTTTATCTTTTTTCATCCTCTTTCTTGCCTACTTTCTTTCAAATAATTTTAATTAGCATCTGCAGGTTCTGCAGTAATTGTTACAGTAAACACTTTATCTTTTACGTCTTGAGCTGGGTTTTGTTTTAAGTTTGCAGTAACTTTTAAATATGCTGTTTGTCCATGTGCAACCGGACCATTTAATGCTTCAGTACAATTTTCATTTGCATAGAATGCTGTTGCGAATTCTACATACTTATTTAAAGTTTCGTCATCATTTGCAACATTAGCAGTTAATGTAGCACCTAATTCAGTGCTCTTATTATTAATTTTATAAACTGCTGTTGCTGTTTTTACATCATTAGATAAGTTAACTGTCATAGTAGCTGTTTTTGCATCTGTATATGCACCATTTGTTACTTCATGAGTTGTATCAAATTCAACAGTGAAGTCAGCATTTGCAGTAACATTAGCAGTACCGTTAATAGTTAAATTAATGTTACTAATAGCAGCATACCCAACACCTAAAACTAATACAGCAATAACAAGTGCCATTGCAATAAATGTTTTTCTTTTTTTCATTATGAATACTCCTTTCTTAAATAATTGGTTTTATTATATTAGGTTAAAAATCAATTATTTTGTTTACTTAAGACATAACAAAAATTAAGACTTCCTACCCTATATTATAATTTTATCATATTTTGTCAATTTTTAAATATTTTTTTATTTTACATAAAAAAAAGAATATATTTTATCATCATAAAATGAAATATACTCTTTTAACATAATTATTATATATTTAATTAATTATTTATTATTCAAAATAACTTTGTACTTTATCTTTTACAGAATTCCATACTGTTTGTAAACTTGGATATGATAATGTATCATGTACTTCTTCAAATGGAATCCAGAAAGTTGGATGAGTATCATCTGAAGTATTTGCACTTGGTCCCATATCTTTAGCTAAGTAATAATACATTTCTACATCTTCACCACTTGGTGTTACATATTGTTCAATATAAATTGGTTCTTTCTCTAATAAAGCACTATCTCTTTTTGTTTCTTCTGCTGTTTCACGAATTGCGCATTCTTCTAATGTTTCGTTTCCTTCAGCATGCCCTTTTGGAAATGAATAGTCTTTTTGTTTTTCCCTATATACTAAGGCAATTGTTTTTTCTTTAGTATTAACTAACACACATCCTGCTTTTTTAACTTTACTCATATTTTCCTCCTTTAGTTTCAAACATTGCTTTTGTGTTATCTTCTACATTAATAATCATAACATAGTCAAAAATATTTTTCAATTTGATTTCCCACCACTCTTTTTCATGAACGCATCGATTCGTTTTTGTTCCATCAAAGAATGTTGTTGGATGATCAATACAGTTTAAATATATAAAACAATTATCAGAATAATCTTTTAATTCTTCTAATACTTTTAAGGCATCTTCCTCTTCTAAATTATGTAGCACATCAGAACATATAACAAAATCAAATTTTGAATTTGGTTTTTCTTCTAAGCCTTCTATCGCAGGATCATATCGATATACACTAACATTTAAATCATCGATAAGTTTTTGATATAGTTCGCTTTTTCCACATCCAAAATCAAGTATGTTTTTGTAGTTATTTCTCTTTATAATTTCAGATATTTGATCATAAAATTTAATAGAATTCTTACCATAATGTTCTTTTCTATTATATAGTTCTTTAAATCTTTCTATTTCTTTTTCATTCATGTTTTTCTCCGCTTAATTTACTAAAATTTTTAGCATAATCATTTACATTACCAAAATCTAAAGAATTTTTTTCTAGCATAATACCATAAATATTTGTTTCATCTAATGTATTAATTAAAGCATCTGTCAGTTGCATCTCTTTTGAATCTTTTTTATTTAATTTCATATCTTCTAAGTTATCAAATATTTCATTTGTTATTAAGTAACATCCATATATACCATAACTTTTTTTATTAGTTTGAAGATTCTTTTTACAATATTCAATATTTGGTTTTTCAACTATTTTATCTATTTTCATTATATTTGTATCAATAACTTTTCCACTACAAATTCCACATGATGGTACTTCTTCATCTTCTTTTGGAGAAATAGTTATTAATGGACTTTGATATTTATCATAATTATTTTTTATTAGTTCAATACAATTACTTTCATTATAATCATATAAAGTATCACCTAAAAATAATATAACTGGTTCATTATTAGCTACTTTTCTAAATCTTAAAACTGTATCTCCAAAACCAATACTATCTTTTACTATGATAAATTTTATACATTTATATATTTTCTTTAATTTAGAATCATATTCTTTATTACTATCATCTAATGTTTTATAAAAATAATCTTTGTATTGTTTCTTTTGTTTTCTATTTGAAATAGCAATAATAATTTCTCTTATACCAGAATCATAAATGTATTCTAATAATACGTTTATTTGTGGTTTTAATTTTCCTTTATGAATAACTGGACAAAATTCTTTAGTAACAAATTTAGTATATGGATATAACCTTGTTCCTTTTCCACATAACGCAATTACGGCTTTATTAATTGGATTTCTTTTTATTGTTGCGATGTATGGGATAACATCTTTTGTCTTTAATAGTTCATATATTTCTTTTTGTGTTTTTTCATCTTTAGCAAGTATTTGAATACTTCCATCACCTTGAGAACCTACTCCTTTCATTCCATATGAAAGTTTTTGTAATTCTTGGTCATTTAATAGTGAATGTAGTTTAGGTGATGTAAGTTCACTTTCACATAAGTAAGCAAGATTTTTATCAAAGTACTTTTGACTTTTTGTCATTAATCTTCCTACTTCTTTTACATTTCCTTTTTGAATATTTTTTATCATTTTATTTACAATAGTTCTACTTATAATACCTAATGTAAGATGACCAAATATTTCTTTTATATTCTTGGCTTTAGGATAAATAGTATTTAGTGATTCTAGTATTAATTTTGTATCTTTTTTAGAGTTTAAATCTGCAAAGACAAAGTACATATTCTTTTTTACATTTATTTCTTCAAGACTATTATCTTTATAATCTATTGCGACAAATTTTTCTCCATATGCACATAATTGATCCATTTTACCACATTTAATTCCCATTAAACGTTCTGCTTGATAAGCTAAGTCCATTTCTTCTTTAATATCCATATTTAAATTATATAGTTTATTAAATGAACGAATTATTAATATACATATAGCAGCGGAAGACGCTAGTCCTTTTTTGATAGGTAAATCTTCTTTTAATATATTAACATTAATACCTTTTACATCATATTTTTTTAAGACAATATATGATGCTGCTGTACAATATGAAAAATAGTCATGTTTCTTTGAGTGTTCATATAATTTATCTAGGTTCGTACTTATCTTTAAATTACCTTTTTTAGTTTTAACTATAATATCATTTGATTTTTCAACGTCTGCAAGAATACCTTGATTAAGACCAAATATAATAGATTTGCCTGGTGTTATTCTTTTATTTTTACTTTTATATTCACTTGCCCAATCAGAATGTTCTCCTGCTAAACATATTCTTCCATTTACAAATATTTCCATACTATCCCCTACTTACAAAACTCTAATAATTTTAATCTTGAATCTCTTGAATACCAGAAACCTGGTGCTGAATTAACATCTATAACATATACTTTATCTTTTGTTTCAATTAGGTCTGCAGAATATACATCTAATCCTGTTATCGCACCTAATTTATGACAAGTTTCTTTAATTCTATCACTTATTATATCTTCGTCGTTTTCAAAGACAGATTTATTAGCATAATAGATTTTATGTTCTTTAATAATATCTTTATTTTTTATTTCTTCTTCTAAATAAAAATCATTAATATCAAATTTATTAAACATATAGTTAAAACTTCTTTTTGAACATACTTTAGCTACAAATACATCATGATTTTTATTTTTTACATATAAAGGAAATGATCTATTTGTTAAGTTATCAATATCTTTTATTATAGTTGGAGTATCAATACCATTTTTTAATAATTTTTCTTGTACTTCTACTTTACTACATCTACTTAAATAATAATCTTTATTTAAAATTTTATTGTTAGGTAAATCTTCTACTATATTAATTATTTCTTTAACGTTAGTTAAGAAATAAATTACATCTTCATCTTTTATTTTATTTTTTATTTTTAAGTAATCTTCCAAGTAATAATATTCTACTTCATTTTTAGCATCTTCTTTTATTCTTTCAACACGATCATAATAATTACTTTCATAATCTAAAAATACTATTAATTTTTTCATACTAGTTCTCCTTGTTGTACACTATAAAATGATTTTTAGTAGATGGTGTACAAACTATTCTTTTCTTTATATAAAATGAGTCTTGGGTAGATTTATAATGTTTTTCAAGAATATCATTAATATCAAAGTTAGATAATTTACCCATACTTATTTTTTTAATATTAATATCATTATATTTATTGTATATTTCTATAAAATTATTAATTATTTTATCAAAGACATATACAATATTATTTTTATCTTCGTTTGAATATTTAAATTTAACATTAGATATTACTTCTAAACTATTTATAGAAGCATTACCTGTTTTTTTATCTATATCAATTCTAAAATTAGCTATTGGTTCTTTATCATTATAGATAATAAATGGTTGTGTTGAATTATCATAATAAGATTCATATAAGTATTCACAACCTGTAGATGTTACATTAGCACAATTGCCCATAACACAACTTGAATAAGCTGCGATATAACTATTTTTTTCTAGAATAATAGCTTTAAAGTTATCTTTTTCTACTGATAAAAGTTCTTCTTCTTTTTTTATGATTTCATTAATATCATTTATATTTTTTACTTTAGATATTTCTAATTTTTTAAAGACATCATTTGCATGAATATTTGCAATATTAAAGTTTTTATATTCTTTATCTAAATACTTATCTGGGATAAAGATATAAGGACATATATCATTACTATTTGATATAACATCATCTAGTTTAATCAAAGCTTTTTCGTTGTTATAGTACTTAGAAAATAAATCTATTATTTTATTATCTATTTTTAAATTATTATAATTAGTTTGTTCATCTAATGTTAAAGACCAATCTATAAAACTTAGTACTGTACTTTTATTGTTATTATTTATATTTTTTTGTTTATCATTATTATTATTTCGATATACAATCCATTCATCATGAAGTAGACCTAAACTATCTTCATATTTATCATCATGTTTATATTTAATATCACTATCTCCACATTTTATTAGTAATGTATTTATAAATGATTGATGTGACTTAGATAATTTTTTTATTAGTTTTATCAAGTTATCTTTATTAAATAAGAAATAAGTAGAAAATTCCTGATTATAAGTTACATTTTGAGAATTAATATTTTTAAATAAATTATCTAATTTATTTAAAGATAAATTTAATCCTTTAGTACTATCTATTGGTAATAAATAATTATTTATTAAATTAATAGATTTCTTTCTTATTCCTTCTTCATGTTCAAAGAATCCAGATATAATACATAACTTTAATAGTGTTTCATATTGACTTATAGTAAGTCTACCTACTTGTTCATTTTTGTTATTTAAACTTACTTTTTTAGATATAGTTCTAACTTTATTAAGTATTACTTTATCAAACTCTTTTTCATATTTTAAATAATTATCTATATATGTATTTTTAATATTTTTACTAATAAAATCATAAGGAACTATTCCTGTATTTAAATATATTTTATATGTTGTTTCTAAGTTATCTTCAAAATATGTTTTATTTTTATAGATGTAACCTAGATGTTTATTTATTACATTAGAATAAGTAAATTCTTTTTTAGATTTTTTATCTACTATATCATTATTTATAAAATAATAATAATCTCTTGTTTTAAGTACTTTAAAAGAATCTTTTCGATCATTCATAAATAAGTTTCTTTGTTTAATTATGAATTCTTTCGCCGTTAAAATATCTTTATTAAATAAATTTATTTTTAAGTTTCTACATCCTAGAAATACATTTGATCTTATATTTAAGACATCTATAGGAATATCAATTTCTTTTAACTTAATACAGTTTCTAAAAGCATCATCACCATAATCAACAATATAATTAGAATTAATTATTTCTTTTAAATTATGACAATCGCAAAATGCTTCTTTAAATATTGCTATTTTATTATTTAGAATTACTCTTTTAATCTTTAGATTTTCTTTAAAAGAAAATTCCCCTATACAAGATATCCATTTAGGTATTTCATATAAAGTTCCTTTATTATTATCAAGATAAATATTTAAATCATTAAAATATCCTGATAATTTATATACTTTATTGTATCTAGCATATACATCTTTTTTTCTTATAGTTATTAAATAAATATTATTATAGTTTATTTTAATAGAATCGTATTTTTCGAAGACTTTTATACTTAAATCTTTTAATGTATCTGGTATAAATATTTCATTTATATTTTCTATATCTTTAAAAGTATTTTCATCTATTTCAATAACTCCTTTAGGAATATCAGGAGCATTATCATTATTATTAGATAAATACTTTTTAAAACTACTATTAATACCTATTACTTTGTTATTTGAAATTATATAATATTCATTCATTATTTATCCTTTTTCATTCTTAATGTTAGTACTGGGTTGTTTGATTTTTCTCTTTCTATTTCTTTTTCTTCTTCTTTACAGTAACTTATAAATTGCCAGAATGATTCGATATTTAATTCATCTGATGCTGCTCCATTGAATGACCAACTGGCGTGTTCTAAAAGGCATCTACTTTCTGCTTTAGGATTGTGCCAATACTTTAATCTACTTTGATCATATTTATCCATTGGGCGTTGTGATTCTTCTCTTTTTTCCCATCTTTCTTCACGTAAATGTTTAGGTGTTATAAAAACAGCTAAATGAGAATTAGGCATTATTTGATGAATTAATTCCCATTCTAAATTACTGTGAACAGCATCTAAAATAATATCTTCATCTTGTGGCATACATCCTAGAATTTCTCTAATAATTGCTTCTGGATTTTCTTCAAATTTTTGACCGAACCATTTGTTCCATTCATCATCTGTTTTTCCAGTTTCTTTATAGTATAAACTTTTAACTATTTCTTTTTTATCATACACTTTGAAACCAAACATTTGTGGTACTTTGTTTACAAAAAAACTCTTACCTGCTGCATGTAATCCTGTAAAACAAATTAACATATAAATCCCCCCTAATTGTCTTGGATACTATATAAATAAGCCATACATGTTATTTTTTGATGATTTAATTTAATCATGTCATTTCTTAATGCACATAATTTTTTATTTTGTTGTAAATCATTCCAAAATTTTCTCCAATCAGTTATATTTCTTACATTTTCTACTTTTTCATAACCTTGAGCTGCTAAAAAGCCACAAGGGAATATATCACCATTTGGAGTTATACAAAATGATCTTTGACCAGCACGACATCCAGTTACTTCAAATGGTAAATCGACTCTAAATTTCTTTAATACTTCACTACTTTTTAAATAGTGACCATCAATATATTTACCTTTTAATTCTTCTTTTAATTGTTCTCTTACATAATCATAATCTTCTAAAGTAAGACCATAATTAGTTAGATTAAGACCTCTTCCAGATTCGATAAATCTTCTTATATATAATTTAATTTTATTTTGATCTAAGAACTTAGCAAGTGCAATTACATCTTCTATATTATTTTTCATTATTACAGCATTTACTCTTACATCAATTCCAGCTTCTTTTAATAAGTTAATTGCTTTAAATGATTTTTGGAAATTTCCCTTTCCTCTTATATCATCATGAATTTCTTCAGTACCATCTAAACTAACAACACTTCTTTTTAATCCAGCTTCTTTTAATTTATTAATAATCTTTCCATTTATTAAAGTACCATTTGTACCTATAGAAGTACTAAGACCTAATTTAGTACAAAGACTTATGTAGTCATATATATTTTCATTTAATAAAGGTTCTCCACCAGTAAATCTAATTTCACTAACTCCTGCTTTAGCTAAAGATCTTATTAAAGTTTCTGTTTCTTCTTTATTAAGTTCATCTTTCATTCTTGTACCAGAGTTATTTAAGCAGTGTTTACATTGTAAATTACAAGCACGTGTTACTTCGATAAAGACTACATCTGAAAATGTAAACTTGATGGGATTTTCATCTTTATCCATAGGAATATATTTAATTTTTGTTTTATCAATACAATCTTTTTCTTTAAAATCTTCTGGGTAAATACCATTTTCTATTATATTTTTTGTTTCTTCTTCATTTAAATAATATCTAGTATTG
Organism: Bacilli bacterium; assembly: GCA_017436345.1. Classification (GTDB taxonomy): domain Bacteria; phylum Bacillota_I; class Bacilli_A; order RF39; family UBA660; genus RUG11788. The sequence continues at coordinate 155,027 of JAFSDH010000002.1, read as the reverse complement.
GTATTAAAACAAAAATATGTTCCACCAAAACTCTCTTGTCTAAGTACAGCTTCTTTCATTACATTATCTCCATATACACTATATAAATTATTATTTTTAACATTTTTCATAACTTGTTTTAATTTATCATCAATTATTAAAGTATCGTTATTTTCAAACCAATCACATTCAAAATAATGAGACGATTTACTTAAATCTATTTTTTGATTTTTATAATTTGCTTCGATTGAATAGAATATTTTATTTCTATCTGGATAAATCATTGTATGTTTAATATTTAAATCATTTCTATCCAAAGAAATATCAAGTTGCTTTTTTGTATAATAAATAATTCCATCATATAAATCATCACCATATTTTAAGTGACCACCTGGTAGTTGAAAGTATTTATCATTTTTCTTTTTACATAATAAATATTTGTTTTTTTCTTCATCGTATAGCAGTAAATCTACTACAATTATATATTTATTGTTCATAGTATTCTCCCTATTCTTTTTAGACGGCTATTAGCCTGTTTTATGGCTTTTATTATATTTTATTTCTTTTCGATGTCAATAGTTTGAAGTATAAATATTTATACATTAATTATAACTTTAAATTATAGCTATTGATATATATATGAGTCTTTTTTTGAAATATTTTGAGTTGTTTTTAAGTGATGCTACAAGAATAAAAAAAATACAAGTAAATTACTTGTACTTTTTTATTATTTTATCTAAGAAATATATTAGGTATCCGATTACTATAAAAGTAATTAGTAAGATTAAAATCCATTTACCTACTCCCATTAATCCAATTTCATTTATATTAAAGAAGAAATAAGGATAGATTACTTCTCCTTTACCATTTAAGATAAAAGCACGTAGATAAATAAAAATTACATATATTAGTGGTACTAGAATAGATAATAATGGATAATACCATTTAGTTTGTCTTCTTTCATAAAATAAAATCCAATCTAATACAAACATAATTGGTAAAGCAACATGTAAAAGTAAGCTTGATACTGATAAGTTTTCTATTAAAGTTCGATCATCTGCGAGTAAAACATTAAAAACAAAGAATGTTAAAAGTATCATTAAGATACCCATAAATTTAATTAAAGGATTAAACTTAACATAACTATTTTTATTTTTCTTAATTGTTTCAATTAATTCAAATAACATAATACCTATACAGATATAATTACTTAAATTAGTAAAATATACATAAAAATTATTTTGAAACTTAGCAGCAAATAAACCAAGACTAGCAAGTATTCCAATAAATCCAAAAGCTAAATAAGTAGTTTGAAATATTAGCTGAGTTGTTCTATTTTTAATCATATCTTCATCTCTTGCTAAAAAATATTATTCCCATAAGATAATTATATAACAAAAAAGATATACTGGGGTGTATATCTTTTTTTGCTTATTTATAAATTATTATTGGTGTAATTTTTACTAATGGTCCACTTTCAAAAATTATGGCCTTCTCTAAATTTTCTTTAGGTATTTTCCTTCTAATGGTCCTATTCAATTTAAACACTTCCTTTGCCAAATCATATATTTCTATATTTTCTTCATTATTATAAACTCTATCTATTCTGCCAATTATTGTAATATCATCTTCTATGTTATCAAAAAAATCATTTTTGTCACCAATGATACTAGCCCTTTTTAGATTGCAGTTAAAAATATAGTCGGAGTCTAACTCTAATAATATTGGTATATTTTCTGTTTCTTTTATGAATGCCATTTTTTTCCTATCATCTTCTGACATAGGAATCATATCAAACAACGTCGTATTTTGAGCTAAAGAATTGATTATTTCCATATTTTCACTCATTTCTGGGACGTTCAATTTTCCACTTATTACTATTAATTTATCTATATCATCTGCTTCCAATTTTTCCCCCTCATAATTTATGGCATTTTTACGATTGCACGCCCAATTAACTATTTTTTCTAACGGACTATTATTGGTAACAAAATTTGTTGAAGTCTTTTCATTTAATGTAGTACCAGTTTTTGCCAATTTAAAATCAAGTCCCCCTTCAACAGCTGTTTCTCGTTCATAGCTGCTAGATGTTTCCAATTTATTTAGTTCGCTAATTTGACTTATATATGAATTTATTTTATTTATATCACAATAAATATAATCTCTAAATTTTTGCATATATTTCACCTTTCCTATATTTATATACTTATATTAAACTGTTGATATTCATCTGAACCATATTTTATTTTTTTATCTTTAGCTAATCTATATACTACAAAAGCCTTTGGATACTTGTCTTCTAAATAAATATTATATTCATCACTACAACAAATTGTCTGGTAATACTCTTCATCCACCATCCAACTATATGCCTGCTTGTCTGCTTTTTCTTCACACTCATCCAAATTTTCATCCATAAAAGAAACAAGGCTACTTCCTTGAGCTTTATTAAAATCACTCTTACAGTGCGCTAATTCATGCAATAATGCAAAATAAATGTCTGCAATTCTTTTATGTTTATGTGTAATATAGATAGCGGGGATACCACGATGTACTTTAAACGCTCCCCTAATTTTCGATCCAACTATATCATCTTGAATTACTAAATTAATTCCATTTTTATTAAATTCGGCAATTAATTTTTCTTCAATAAACTCTTCTTTTTTTGCACACTCTAAAATAAAATCTACTATTTTTTTTATATTTTCTTTATTATAATTCTCAACATTTTGTTCCAAAGTTTTTCTATAACATTTTTCTAACCACAGTAAAAGCAATTCAGTTTTATCATTTTTACTTTTGAACAAGACAGATCCTTTTTCTATTTCATATACTTTTTGTGGTTCTGGAACTCTCAAAAATTTTAAAATATCTTTAACTATTTCGATCTTATCACTTTTATCTGTAAAATCTATATAACATTCTTTTATTAGCTCTGTATATTTAAATTTTTGTAAATAACTAGTTATTTGAATTTTTTCTTGTTCTAAATACTCAAATATTTTTTTCTCTAATTTATAATTGAGTTCTATGCTATATATATATTTTTGCGGTATATCAGTAACTATTGATATTTTTTCAATAATATCAGAAGAAAGATTTCTTTCTCCTGCAAGTATATCTATTAAATGTTTTTCACTTATTCCAATTCTATTTGCAAAATCTTTATTTGTTATATTATTAAACTCTAAATAATCAATTAAATAATCCTTAAATCTCACATTTCCCATTTCATTTCACCTTTGTCTTAACCATTTTTTAAAATCTACATAATGCTCTAATGATATATATGTTAAATATACTGTGTTTGATTCTTCATTTATTGTAAATATTAATCTTATTTTTCCACCATTTTTACATAAGTTAAAGCGATGATAACCAGATAAATCTTCTTTTAAAGCTTCGTATCCATATGTTTTAGATAATGGATTCGATTTTAATTCCTCATAGTTATCACAATTTTTTATATGTCCTAATATTTTCTCATACATTTTTTGTTCTTCTATATGTTTTTTTAACTTTTTTTCTTCCCTCTTATAGCTATCAAGTCTATCTAGATGCATTTAAATCCCCCTTACAACACAGTCTTTTATATACATATATTAACATTTTGGTAAATATATGTCAACAATTAACAACTATTAGATAGTTGATTTTTATTTTATTTAGCCGATTTATATAGCTTCTTAAAATATCCATTCTTATCTAATAACTCTTGATACTTTCCTTCTTCTACAATCTTTCCATCATTTAAGACAAAGATGTTATCAACATCTTTTATTGTTTCTAGGCGATGTGCAATTATGATGATAGTTTTATCTTTTAATTTAGTTAAAACATTTTCCATTACTTCTTTTTCGGTGATGTTGTCCATTGCTGATGTTGCTTCATCTAGAATGATGATTTTAGAGTCATCAAAGAATAATCTTGCTAGTGCTACTCTTTGTCTTTCACCACCAGACATTCTTATACCTTTTTCCCCAAGTTCTGTTGATAAACCTTTTTCTAATCTTTCATAAAATTTATCTAAGTTTACTAGTTTTAATACTTTTATTATTTCTTCATCATTTATCTTTTTATCTAATATTAAATTTTCTCTTAATGTTCCATCAAAGATTGGCGAATCTTGTGATACATAAGTAACACTGTCATAGAATGAATTTAAATTTATTTCTTTTAATTCATTTTTATCAATAAGAATAGATCCATCTTTGTATTTTATTAGTCCCATTATTAGTTTTATGATAGTAGACTTTCCAGAACCACTCTCTCCTACTAATGCAATAGATGAATTCTTGTTTATAGTAAAAGATAAATCTTCAATTATGTTTTTAGATGAATCAGAGTAGGAATAAGTTACATTTTTAAATTCTATTTTCCCATCTATTTCTTTTATCTTTTTACCTAAGATTAAATTTTCATCATCAGTTGAATCTAAAAAATCAATGTACTTTTTAACAGTTACTTTGTTTAATTTGTAATCAACATATTCAACATTAAATATAGCGATTGGTTCATATGCTTTTCCAAGTAATGATAATACAGTTACAACTGCACCTACTGATAAATCAGACTTTAAAACAGCGTATCCTAAAACAACTACTTTTAAAACATTAACAATAAAGGCAAATACTGTAAAAAAGATTTCATGAACTAATTTTATTTTAGTTTTACTATTAACTATATTTTTTATACCTTCATTAGATACTTCTATTTCAGTATCATATTTTTTATTAGTTCTAAAGACTACTAATTCCATAAAACCACGTACTAAATGTTTATTTAAATATTCTTGATTATATAAAATATTTTCTTTTAATTTATATAATTTTTTTAATATTAAATTAGATACTATTATAACGATTATGTATCCTAGAAAGACAAATAATACTAATTCTTTTTTTACTCTAAAAATAAAAATTAAACTAAATAAAGCCGTTGGGATTAAATATCTAAATAATTTTAAATAAAAGTCTATTAAGATATCTCTTGATGCGATAGATCCATCTTCTACTTTTTGAGTTAATTTACCAGTACCAATTTTCTGATATTCTAAATAATCTATAGTTTTCATTTTCTTTAGAGATTGTAGTTTAAAATCTAAATATAATTTGTTTTTAACTTGTTGTTCTGGATAATTTTCTATGTAACCTAAGATAGTAGATATTATTAATAAAAGACCATAGATTATAAGAGGTGTTAGGGTTAGAGTTTTAAACTGAAATGAATCTAATATTTTTTGATAATATGTAACACTATATAAATCTAAGAAATTTATTATTATTCCTATTAGGACATAAAAGATTATCATTTTTAAATTGTTTTTTATTACTTCTTTAAATAATTTCATATATATTCCTCCTTAAGTATTTGTGATATAAAAAAGAACCTCCTTTCATAAACAGCAAAAACTATCACAATTCTTACTGTGATTTGTTTTTTGCCATTCATGAGGAGATTCTTAAGGCTCATCATTATTCCTTTAAACTTAAAGTTTATATGGTAGTAAAACGCGAATGGGCTAATTGATTTACTACAGGCACATTATAACACAAAAGAGGGAAAGATGCAAATTAAGAAAAAAAGACACATAAGTGTCTAGTTAAAATATGATTTCTTTCTTAATTCACATTAATACTATTTATTTATAATAGCGTCTTCAAAATAATCAAAACCATTTTGTAGCATTTTGTATTCAAAAACCTTATTATTATTCTCTAACTTCTTTTTATCAAAGTATTTAGCTGTTGATCTATTTTTAAATACACCTTTTATAGCATCATCACTTAATCTTTCATTAAATATTTGAGATATAACACTCTTTATCTCAGAAACTGTAAAATATTCTCCTAGATCTCTTTTCTTCATTATATACATTAATAACATTATTTTTTCTTTGCTTGTCTTTAATTTAGAAAAAGCCGGATAATCATCTAAACACATTATTTCTTTTGTTAATGAATCATATCTGTTTTCACTAGTGCGCTTTAAAGATTTATTTCTTTTTATAGTTTTAACTTTTTTTTCTTTTTTTTCATACGCTTCTATATATTGTATACCTTCAGGAGTTATATAATAGTTCATTCCTTTATTCCCATCTTTGTCAAACAACTGAATGTATCCTTTTGTTGTTAAACCGTTCAAAGCAACCGAAAGACTTTTCGGAATAGATAATTTTGATTTTTGCATTCTTGCCTTTATAGTTTGATTACTTACACTTTCTTCATTTTCTACATTATTCATAAAATAAATAACTCCCAAACATTTATCTATGTCTGAACTAAATCCTTTTTCTTGAAGAAAAGTATTTAAATTAGTTGTTATATTTGGAGTTTGACTAGGCAGAGCCTTCATTCTCGGTTCATCAATCAATTCAACCTTTTCTGCTTCATATACGGGCTTGTTATTTGAAAGCACAGATATTGTTGGTAATGTTTCCAAAAAAGCTTTTCTTTCTTTTTCTATTGTTTCCGGATCACTTTCAATTTCAAACTCTATCATCCCATACTTTATTTTTAATCTACTATTATTCATTAATAAAACCTCCCTTACTGTATGAAATTAGCTTTATAAAGTAATTCTTCAAGTATAACTCTTAAATCTACTTTTATTTCATCTATATCTTTTTTAGTAGTGTTATACGTTATTCTATGTGCAGCATAGTTTCCAATATTTCTTAATATGTCTAATTTATTTTTAATTCTTGAAAGATTTAAACTGGTATTCGTTTTTGCATCATTACAGATTTTTTCAAGCAAAAAATAATTACCATTAGAATCTTTTATATTTTGTTCAATCCCTAACTCTTCATAACTTTTTATTAATAAAATTTCTAAAATTCGTCTTAACATAGTAGCGCAAGCATCATAACACTTTTCTTCGTAACATTTATTTGCCTGTAATACTAATTTATTTAGATAATTAGTATGTCCACAAAAAATATTCATTTCTAGAAGTTCCATTTCAACTACTTCCACTTCTTCACTTTCAAAATACTGATTTAAAGTTTTTAATTCATTGTGTGCAACCGTAGTCAATGTATAGGTATCAGGAGTTACTTTTTTAAACAATTTACTATCTCTTACCCTTCTTTTAAGTCTTGATAAATTTGATATATAAAAACCATTTTCTTTTAGCTTATCAACAAGTAGTTCTATTTCAAACTCCTTAACTCCTGCTGAATACAAGTAATAAGAAATATGTTTTATTTTTTCAAATTCCGTCATCTCATAAAAATTTAATTTCTTAATATAATTTTTTAACGATATCATACCACACCTCCATCAAAGTTAGCCTGATAGATCAATTCTACCACAAATTTCATTTTCAAGCAATATCATGGAATTTTTATGGTTGTTTTTTAAAAATTTGGGTTATTAAAATCATGCTTACATTTTATAACTACATCTTGCTGGATTATAATTATCATTATCGCTTTAATTTATTTATATAACTTTTGCATAAAAAACATATTTCTTTTGATGAAAATATGTAATAATATCTACATTAATTATTTCAAATTAATGGCTAAAATATGCTGCGACTTTTTCTTTAACATTAGTGCATTTTTATGTCGTTACCACATCCATGGATTTTTAAAGCACTCAAGTGCTGTATCTACTGTAACATAAATTCTGTAATCTTTTTCTTTTATTTTATATGGTTCATACAAGTTTTTTTGTCCAATAAAAAATGGTTGTTGATATAAATTATTATAAGAGTCTCTAAATAACAAAGACAATTCCGAACTAGCTAAATGAAAAATTTTAGAGTCCTCTAAATAAGCTATATCTATTTTAATTGCCTTACCTTTCATTATTTTTCTATCAAAGCAATAACTATAATTAACAACATTATTTTTTACCACAGTTTTTAAACTATCTATTTGACATAACATATGGTGTTTTTGATTAGTTACACATATATCTAATTGATTTATATCTGCTTTACCAATATTCTTAATATAAAATATTAAATGTTTGTATTTCTTTGAGTTTAATATATCTTTACGATAATTAAATATAACCTCTTCTTTGGATACATGAGCATCAAAATCTGTCATAAATAGTCTAATACATGGTATCGTTCCATCATCTTCCATGTTATTATCTATTAGCATTTCCGCTTTATTTTCATATTCTCTTCTATTTTCTTTTACCCTATCTTTTTTATCATTATATTTCCTATCGCTTGCTCTAAAAATTATCTGAATAATCGTTGAAATCATTAATGTAATCAAAGATGCCAAAATCGCATTATCATTTATAAGTTTTAAAATATCTTTCATACTTCCTCCTATATCTAAAAAAGAGCATATTCCATCTTAAATAAAATGAAATATACTCTATTATCAATACTATTTTAACAATTTTTATAACTTATTACTAGATATACTAAAAAATTTATCAAAGAATTCTAATAATTTATCTATAACTTTATTCTTCTTTTCTTGTCTATCATTTGTTGGAGTAAACATATTCATTGGTGGAAGAATATTAGATACTTCCATACCATTTGTTTCTACTTTTCCTTGTTCAAATGATCTTTGAATAAAATTATATGTTTCTTCTTTATTTAATCCTTCGTCTGAAATAATTTGGTCTAGTTCTTCTTTTTTCTTACTATTCATGAATGCTTCAAAATCCCCATAAACATTAGAGTTTTGATTTAGCGACTCAATAAACGCCATAATTAAATCTTTTTTATTTCTTAAATCTGGACTAGCCATAATTGTCTTTTGAATTGTTACTAATATTTCTTTATCTTCCATATTAGATTCATGATACTTTTTAACTAATCCTAAAATATAGTCAATATTTACTTCAATAGATTTAATTAATTCCATTTCAAATACAACATCTTCTGATACATCTACTTTATCTCTTTTTGCTTTATTTCTAAATTCTTTATAAAGCTCAATATATATACTATGAAAATCTTGTTTATCTCTTTCGTTAATTAATTCTTCATCTTTAAATTCATCAAAAGCTGATAAAATATTTGTTACTTTTAAGATTGCACCATAAAGTTTAATAAACTCTTTTTGTTCTTGTTCACTTTGCATTAATTCACCCGGTACAAATTTAGACATTAATTTTTCAACTAAAGTTTTATAACCTTCAAACGTTTTACCATTATCATCTTCATACCCATAGTAATAATCTTTATATGGTTTTAATAAAACAACACCGCTGGCATCTTCGTCACCAAATTTAGCTAATGCTTCATTAAGTCTATCTTCTAAGTTTCTAAATGATACTATGTTTCCATAAGTTTTAACACTATTTAAGATTCTGTTTGTTCTTGAAAATGCTTGAATTAATCCATGCCATTTTAAATTTTTATCAACCCATAAAGTATTTAAAGTTTTTGCATCAAATCCAGTTAGGAACATATTAGCAACAATTAAAATATCTATTTCCCTATTCTTCATTCTTAAAGAAACATCTTTATAATAATTTTGGAATCTTTCTGAGGATGTATCATAGCTAGTTCCAAATATTTTATTATAATCTTTAATTGTACTATCTAAGAATGTTCTATCATCAACACTTAATGCTTCTGTTGACTCAGAATTTTCATCAATATTTCCATCTTCACCATTAACACCATATGAATATATTAATGCTACTTTTAAATTACTATTCTTAGTTGATAATACTTTTTTAAATTCACTATAATATTCTTTTGCCATTTTTATACTTGATGTTGCAAAAATTGAGTTAAATCCATTTACATTTTTCTTTGATTTAATTTCTTCTGCACTGTGTTTTTTAGCTACTTCAACAACATTATCAAGTGTTGAATATATATAAGACTCACTAGTTTTTGTTTTTATACTATAATGGTCTACTATATATTCTGTAATCAAATTTATTCTTATTTTGTTATCAAATAGTTTTTCTTCATCTATGTTATAAATTCTTTCATCTTTAACATCATCACCAATATCAACTCTACCAATATATTCATATCTAAAAGGCAAAACATTTTTATCAGCTATTGCATTTACAATTGTATAAGTATGTAATCTTTGACCAAATACTTGTTCTGTAGTTTCTGATATCCCTTTAATAGTTCTAGCATTTTCAGGAAATATTGGAGTACCAGTAAATCCGAATATATAATACTTATTGAATTTTTTTATTATTGACTTATGCATTTCACCGAATTGCGATCTATGACATTCATCAAATATAAATACTACATGTTTATTAAACACTTCACTATCAGCATTCTTTTTAATAAATTGGGATAATTTTTGAATAGTAGTAATAATAATTTTAGCATTAGGATCATTTAATTGTTCTTCTAATACTTTTGTAGATGTATTCGAGTTAGCTGCTCCTTCTTTAAAACGATCATATTCTTTCATTGTTTGATAGTCCAAATCTTTTCTATCAACAACGAATAATACTTTATCAATAAAATCTAATTTACTAGCTAATTGAGATGTTTTAAAAGAAGTTAAAGTTTTACCAGAACCCGTTGTATGCCAGATATAACCACCAGCATTTATCTTTCCAAAAAATTTATTATTATATGCTACTTTAATTCTATTTAATATTTTTTCAGTAGCAACTATTTGATATGGTCTCATTACAAGCAAATCTTCTTCACTTGTAAATACACAATACTTAGTTAATATATTTAATAAAGTATGTTTAGTAAAAAAAGTTTTAGCAAAATCAATTAAATCTGTAACACCATTATTTTTTTGATCTGCCCAATAAGAAGTAAACTCAAATGAATTAGATTTCTTTTTCTTTTGATTGTTTATATGAAATTCCCTAGTAGTATTAGAATAATACTTAGTTAATGTCCCATTTGAAATAACAAATATTTGAACAAAATTATATAATCCAGAACCAGCCCAGAAAGAATCTCTTTGGTACCTCTCGATTTGATTAAATGCTTCTCTTAAATCTACTCCTCTTTTCTTTAATTCGACATGAACTAAAGGAAGACCGTTAACTAAAATAGTAACATCATATCTATTATCATAATTACCATCATTATTGATATATTGATTTAAAACTTGAACGCTATTATTATGAATATTTTTTTTATCAATTAAATAAATATTTCTTTTTTCACCTGTGTCTAAAGTTATTTCTTGTTTATAATCTTCTTGAATTAATCTTGTTTTTTCAATTATATAATCATTCTTATTGGCAATAACTTTAGTTAAGAAATGTTCCCATTCACCATCAGTAAAACGATAATTATTAAGTTCTTCCAATTGCCTTCTCAAATTAAGAATTAATTCTGTTTCATTATTAATTAATAATCTTTCATATCCTTGTTCAATTAAAGTATTAATTAATTCTTTTTCTAAAGCTTCTTCACCTTGAAAAGATGTAGCAACTCTATTCAATCCAATATATTCAGCTAATACAGTAGAGTTATCATTTTCACTAATTAAACCTATATTATTCATTATTACTCAACTCCTCAAAGCTTAACAACTTATTTCTGTAATACTCATATTGTTTTCTTCTTAATTCTATTTCTGCAGGAAGACCTTCTGTATATGAATTAACTAATTTTGAAAATTTATCTAAAATGTCTACTACCTTTTTCTGTTCTTCTAATGTAGGTAAATATATTTCAAATTTTTCAGTAACTGGCAATGATATTTGAGGCATTGAACCCATCTGTGTACCAATTTCTCTAAAATAGTTAACATTATTCTTCAAATAATAATATAAGTATTTAACTGTTACTTTATTATCACAACTATATGCCCACATTTCATTTTTAAATGTAAATGGCTTATCGTAATACACAAAATCAATCAATCCACGAGATTGTACTATTACACATGGATAATCAATAATATTTGCTTTAGGAATATCTTCAAGATTTGCATTAACAGCAGTTTGTCCTCCAGCAAATATTCTTATTTTACCGTTAGTATCTTCTATTTCTTTCATCTTTCCAGCTGTTATTGCAGTACCTTTAACTCTTGTGAACATATCAGATATTTTGGTATTACCTTTACGCTTAAACATTTGTCCACGCCAAAACTCATACTGACTCTTTCTCGCTTCTAACTCCGCTTCTAACTCCGCTTCCAACTCGCCAAATTTATCAAGAATTCTAACTATTTCTTCTTGTACTTTTAATGGAGGAACTGCAATTTTAAAATCTTCTACTTGTTTTTTTGAAATTGAAGGAATACTACCAGTTTGTTGAACACCTAATAATACTTTCTGATTATTTTTTAGATATTGATATAAAAAATTCCAATCTAATAAAGTTTCATCATTTATATTAATTGTATAACAACTATTACCAGCCCAATATTTGCCTCTTACTCTATTAATAAAGCCTGCATTTGCTCCTCTTGCACTAATAATTACTTTCTGTCCATCATTATTATATTCATCATAAAAACCAGTGTTTGATGTTCCACCATTATAAACTGGATATTCACCATCTGCTGTTTGTTTATTTTTATGAACAAACTCACCTATCGTTACTTTGGCTATATCCTTTATTTGATAGAATCTTACTCCATTAGGACATAATTCTTTAATTAAATCATTAATCTTACTCATAATAATCAGACTCCAATTCTCTGATTATTTCTTCTAGTTCATTTCTTATTTGTTGCTGTCTTGGAACTATTTCAGCAAGTTTTTTATTCACTTCTTCTATATCTATTTCTACTTCTCCAGCATTTGTTATTAAATATGAATTTACTGATATATTATAATCATTTTCTTTGACTTCATCATAACTAGCTAAATAAGCTTTATTATCGACTGATACTCTATCTTTTAATAAATTAACAATATTATTTATATTTTCATCAGATAATTTATTTTTATTTGTATTTCTAACAAATTCTTCACTAGCATCCACAAATAAGATACTATTGTCTGTTTTATTTTTCTTTAATACTAATATACATGTAGCAATTGATGTACCAAAGAATAAATCTGATGGTAATTGAATAACTGCATCAACAAAGTTATTATCAATCATATATTGTCTTATTTTTTGCTCTGCTCCTCCTCTATAAAGTACTCCTGGGAACTCAACTATAGCAGCGATTCCTTTAGGACTTAACCATGATAACATGTGCATAGTAAAAGCTAAATCAGCTTTAGATGAAGGTGCTAATACTCCAGCTGGTGAAAATCTTTCATCATTTATTAAAATTGGATTTTCTTTTCCTGCCCATTTAATTGAATATGGTGGATTAGAAACAATCGCATCAAATGGTTCATCATCCCAATGTTCTGGATGAACTAATGTATCTCCTCTTGCTATATGAAATTTATTGTAATTTATATTGTGTAAAAACATATTTATTCTAGCTAAGTTGTATGTAGTTAAATTTATTTCTTGTCCAAAAAATCCATCTCTTACATTTTCTTTTCCAAGTATTTTAGCAAATTTTAATAATAAACCGCCTGAACCACACGCAGGGTCGTATACTTTATTTACTGATGTTTTATCTTGTATTACTATTCTTGCAAGTAATTCCCCTACTTCTTGTGGCGTGAAAAATTCTCCACCTGATTTACCAGCAGATGATGCATACATTGTCATTAAAAATTCATAAGCATCACCAAATAAATCTATATTATTATCGTAGTAATCTCCTAGTTTTAAATTGCCGATAGCATTAAGTAACTTTACTAATTTTTCATTTCTTTCATCCACTGTATTACCTAATTTATTATCTATAGTAAAATCATCAAATAAACCTTTAACATCATTTTCAGATGCTGTTCCTCTTGCAGATGATTCAATATTTTTAAATATATTTGAAATTACAACATTTAAATTTTCATTTTTATCAGCATTTTTTCTTACATTACAAAACAGCTCACTTGGTAATATAAATAGTCCTTTATCGTCAAGTATTGATTGTTTACCAAATAAAGCTTCTTCATCACTTATATTTTTATATTCAAAATCAATAAGTCCTGCTTTTTTCTGATTTTCATTAACATAATGTTCTACATTTTCAGAAATAAATCTATAAAATAATAATCCTAATACATATTGTTTAAAATCCCATCCATCAACTGAACCTCTAAGTTCATTTGCAATTTTCCAAATTGTTTTATGCAATTCTTCTCTTTCTTGTTCTTTTTTATTGTTCATATTCTTCACACCTTCTATACTAATAGTTTAACATGTGTCAACAATTAAAACAAAGAAAAACCCTACATTTAGTAAAGTTTTTCTTTCTCTTATATCTCACTTCTTAATTCAAAATTATTTATATCAAAGTCTTTATTTTGTTTCATATAGTAATCATATAAATCTTTAGCGTATTCATATTTTTTATTATAGTCTTTTTCTTTAAAACATTTTAATAATTTATCTATAAATATATCTTCTGGTAATTTCTTTATATTATATCTATTTCTATATTCTTTATTAGTTAATATTTTTTCTATTTTATGTACTGGTAATGTTGGTATTTGATTATTTAAGAAATGTGCTTTTATAATATCATTTAAATATATATTATATGTATAATCTATATCTTCATTTTTTATATATTTAGAGTTTAATTCATAAAAAGAATGCCATACTGTATAACAGTTCATTTTCCATTTAAATTCTGGTATTTTATTTATTTCTTTATTTAAATCTTGTTTTGCTTTATTTACTAGGCTTTCGATAGTACCTTCTTTATCATATAATATTTTACTTCCAGCAAATATAAGTGTTGTTGCGATACCATTATTTTTAAATCCTTCTTCAAATTCTTTTAATACTTGTCTTACTGGATTTATAAAATATTCTATTAAGTATCCATCTATTAATTTATTTCCTCTTTCTCTCCAGTTAGTAGTATCTTTTGTTACGATAAAGACATCTATATCACTATTAATATCATTATTACCAGTAGCATAACTTCCTGTTAGGATTGCTCCTAAAAAGTAATCTTCATTTATATATTGTTCTAAGAATTTATTTAAAGATAATTCCCAATTATTCATATTATCACTCCTATAATGATTATAGCATATTATTAAATTAAGACTTTAAGTAAATCTTTATATACTAATTATTAACTATAAGTTATAATAGATTTAGAAATTTTTATAAAGGAGATAAATATGAAAGAATATACTTATATAATGATTAAACCTGATGGTGTTAGAATGGGATTAACTGAAGAAATAGTTAGAAGAATTCATAGTAAAGGTTTTGAAATTAAATTATTTGATGTTAGAAAGTTAACTGGTGAAGTTTTAGATGAACATTATGCTCATGTTAAAGATAGAGATTTCTATCCTGAAATGAAAGAATTTATGTTATCTGATTATGTAGTACCTATGATAGTATATGGAGAAAATGCTGTTCAAGGAATGAGAGATTTAATGGGACCTACTAAAAGTGCTGAAGCACCTCTTGGTACTATTAGAGGAGATTATGGTAATAAGGAAATAGTTAATCAAAATGTTATCCATGGATCTGACTCTCAAGAAAATGCTTTAATTGAAATTGAAAGATTCTTTGGATTGAAATTAAACCATGGAGAAGAATATAATTTTGGTAAGTAGAAAATAATAAAAGAACTTCTAGCGAAGTTCTTTTTTCTTATTCAACAACATTTAGACATACATCGCATTCTAAATACACATTCTCAGCGATGTCATCTATTGGATTAGATAATATTGATTTTTTGCTAAAAGGATCTATGTCTCTAAAAAAAGTGCTATTTTCCGTTAATATTGGTTCGGACATTTCATTACATTTGATACATATATTATCTTTGTTAATTACTATTTCTTTAATTTTAAAAATAAATTTTTTAGCATTTAATATAAAATAATAATATTTCCCTGATGGTTCATACTCAATATCAAATGATTCTAGTTCTACTTCATCGCATAAATTTCTTTTATCTACTTTTAAAGATAAAATACATCCTAAATCTTTTATTTGCTTTATATATTCTATTATTTTATTTTCATTATCAATTAATGTAGCATCGTAATAAATATCAACTGTATCCTCTAACAAACACTTAAATTTCATTATATTACAATTCCTATCATTCTTTAACAAACCATCCCTTATAAGAATCAATAATTCAAGCATTTTATTAAGTTCTATTCTTTCTAAATAATTTTCTCTAGTAGCTCTTGCTATGATTCTCTCTAAAGCCATAACTATACCTTTATTTACATCATTCAATCTTATTTTACTGTTAATATTATTTGAATCATATGTTGTAAATTTATAAGCGGCGCGATCATTCGTAAGTAATATCCACATAGTTTTTCCAAAAGAATAAATATCTGAATATTTATTTTCATTATCATTTTGTCCATTTATTCGATCAACCATTTCAGGAGCAATTGTCCCTCTACTCCCCATTTGTTCTTTATTATTAATCGTATCTATTCCAGGAACATGTGCAGTTCCATAATCAATAAATGTTAACTTTCCATTATACCTTACTATATTTTCTGGTTTAATATCTCTATGGATACAATTTATGCTATGCATACTATTTAAACTATTACAGATTTCAATTATATCATTTAATTTTTGTTCAAAATTTAAATTAGAATACTCATACATCTCTCCGCGTTCCATAACATAAAACGGTAAATTTTCTACCTGTGTGGTATTAAATAGACGATAATTATACTTTGGAAAATTTTTTTTGATTACTTGCGGCGAGTAGTTTTGAATATTATTATTTAAATAATTGATTTTATCAACTTCTGATTTAAATCTATCATATCTACCTTTATTCTTACCTTTAAAAAATTTAATAACGTAATCCCTCTCTAAATACTTACAGCCAAATACTATACTATTACCACCTTTAGTAATATATTCTGTTATTGTTATAATTTCATTATCTAATTCGATTTCTCTTCCAACAAAAGCTTCATACATAGTTCGCTTCATCTCTCAACATCTTTGCTTCTTGTCTATAATTTTCAGCGATATTCTTTAATATTTTAGATGTTTCTGGATATTCGATTTTCATTTTATTAGACCATTCCAAATGTTGTTTATATAATGATAATTCTTCTTCACCCACACCAATAAAATGAACGCCTCGCGAGTTATAACGTTCGATGGCAAAAGAATGAGCTAATTCTTTTGACTTATAATATTCAATAATCATCCTTACGCTTTTAGTTGGATACATTTTATCATCTTTATCAGTTCCAGATTTGGCTAACAATCTACCTAGTACATTATACATAATATGACTTCTTTTCTTTTCTATCATAGCTTTTATAAATTTTTCGCACCATTCTAGTGCATTTGCATTTTCAAAATCAATATTCAATTCTCTTAATTTAGTATAACAATTTGAAACAATTTTCTCTTTATTTTTAAACTCCGAAAAATTTCCTTCTTCATCTTTATAAATTATTTCAGCCATTTCTGCTACTATACTTGGATATTTACTTGCTTCTTTTGATAAGAAATATGTTTTATTATCTAAAATTGGACTATAATAAATCTCCAATTTAGCTAGCCTTTCATAATTACTAACATCATTAGAATTGTAAAAACTCTCAAATATTTTGTTTATTCTATATTCATCTAAAAAGTTTTTATATCCATCTATTTCTTGCATTTTTTCTAGTAATTTACACTTTTCTTCATATTTACCACTTTGTTCATATATCATATCTAAGCATATCTCGTAATTACCATATTTAAAACATGAATCGTATACAAAGTCATTTTTTTCTCCGTTAAATATATTTAATTTTTTCCAGTATGTTGCTTCTTCGGATCTTCCTTTTATTTCATTATAAATAAATTCGTTATACCCCATATTTGATAGAATAAAAATTTTATTTTCTATTGGTATTTCTTCTAACTCATGATTATTATATATTTTTATGATATTTTCTACCGTTTCATTCAAATAAATCATTCTTAAATAAAATTCAACGCATTCACTATAATTTATAAATAATTTTCTTAAGAACTTTATATTACATTGACCATTATGACAATACTTGTAAATATCACTTATAAGCCTTCTTTTATCATTACAATTCTCAAACAATATATTTTCGTTTTCTATATTGTTTTTTAGTATTTCCATTGCTTCTTTTCTTTTTGGTTCATCTTCTTCATCCTTCAAATGATTATATTGATACAAATACAAGTAATCATAAATTGAATTATCATATATTAATTTATTTTTTATTTCAGTTAAAAAGTCAAATTGTTTTTCAGTTAAATTCCATGCTTGATTATTAAATTTTTCATATCCTCTTAATCTTTCGGAAATTTTTTCTTTGAAGTTAAGTTTTTGCTTATCAGAACTATGTTCTATTAAACTTAAAGTTTTGGTTTTTATATCTTCAAAACAATTAAAATCTACAAAATACAATTCGTCATATATGCAAATTAAATCATCTAATTTATTAACATAATTATTCAAGTAAAGCATGTAGTATTTTTCAAAATATTCTTTTTGTTCACTAACATACTTTATCTTATTCACCTCATCATATTTATCAAATTCAGGTTTTTGCAATGGGGACCAAGTACAACTATTATTTGGAAGAATTTTTTTCATAAGTTCTTTTCCCAATTCATTATGCTTCTTTATTAACATTTCTAATAGTTTTACTTTTTCTCTTATATCTAAGCATGTTAAGTTATCCCATCCTAAAAACACTACTCTTAGAGTTTCAATTGGCTTGTTTGCCATATTTTTGTATTCTGTATTCTTCATTTCTGACAATAACGCTAATGTTTCAATAGCATCACAAATATAATCCCTTTTATTTATTGCCTTTTCAATTCCCCAAAGTATATTGCAATATTCATTAGATGAAAAAATAGTATCTTTATTGCTTAAGTCAAACATTTTTTCAAATTCTTTATTTGTGACTGAATTTTGAATTTTTTTTAGATATTTTTCGTAGTCAAATTCAACTAATTTAGACGCTATATTAGCTAGACTTAAAAATTGTCCCTCATTTTCTATAGAATTATAATATTCGTCGATTAGATTTTCTAGTTTTTGTACTAAATTATTCTTATTTTCTGTTTCCAAATATAATTTTGTAATTATTAAACTTCTTAATATACCCTCCTTAACTACATCACTATATTCTCTAATTGCACTATTCTCAATATAATACTTTTTATCAATATTTTCAGGTAAATATTTCGGTTCTAGATAAAATAACACTTTTCGAGCAATATTACATAGTTTTTCAATATCCGACTCATCAATAAATGAACCTAAGCAATCGATTGCATTATAGATATTTACAACCCTGTACTGATCCCAATATTTATAATAAACAATGAATGGATCTTTTTCTTTTGTTAACTTTTTTAGTTTTTCTTTCAATTCCTCTATATTTAATCCAAGATCTTCGAATAATTTCATATCATAAGTTTTAAAATTATTAACAAAAAATAAATATAGATATAGTTTTATATTACTTTCATTGTACCATTTAGGCTTAATCACTTCTTTGAATAGTTCTCTTTTTAGGGGAACATATTTGCCTAAACTTTTATTAATTATTAAATTAATAGCTTCGTAATCAGTTTGATTTCTTTCTTTCTTATAATAAAGTTCTAAACATTTGTTTAGATTGCTGATTGTACGTTGTTTAATTATATAATCTGAATCATTGATTAATTCATCATTATCATGCAAGAATAAAGTTACATTTTCATCTAAAGTCTCTAACCCCTCTTCATGGTAGAAATTTGGAATAAGTATGCTATTTTTTACTAAATTATTACTAACAATATTTTTCCAAGCAAGTTCATCTTCTATAATTAGAGTATCATTTTCTTTCCCTATTTTTCTCAAATAATATAACGTTACTAATAATCCTTCTTCTCTAGTCGGAGCTGTAATATTATAGTGTTCTTTTTTTAGCTCGGATAATATTTTTTCATACTCTTTATCATCGTAATCGAAAAATTCAAGACTAATCCCACGTTTTGTTTTCTTAATAAACTCTTTTTCTTTTTCACCAATAGAATATACTTTCTTTGTTGATATTCCCATTTTCTCTAAAAAATATTTTGTAGTTAAAAAATCTTCTTCTAACCAATCTTCTAAAACAGAAGCATCTATTATTTTTATGTCATTCCATTTATATTTATTTTTTTTAGAACTTATCCATGAATCCTTCGATATTTTTCTATTATTCCATCTGTAGGGAGTTATAAAAATAAAATTTTCATTATTTTTTGGTTCTCTTTTTTTTATATCGTCATTAGCTTTTTTTATATAATCAGCATTCGTGCCAATTTCTATATTTGCCGTTTTATCTCCTAAATATTTGTTAGTTCCTCTAAAACTCACTATACCATCAAACCCTGTTTGAATTGTATTGTCTCCACTTGGAATGTCAATCCCTTTTATCTCTTTTACAGTATTATTAATAAGTTTTTTCAAAATATATGGAATTTCATTTTCAGCTTCTTTTTTATTTTTCTTTACATATTCTTCAATATTTGTACTTTTAATCAATTTCATATATTTTCCTCCTTTCTATTTGTAGGTATTCTTATATAAGTTTTAAACTTATTTTTTTATAAAACTATCCATTCTCCATTACGCTTTCCATTTTTTCTTTCAATAAGTCCTTTTTCTTGCATTGCAATCATTCTTGTTTTTACAGTTCTTACTGACTTATTAATCATATTAGCTATTTCTTCTTGTCTTATTGTTGGATTACTTTTAATAATATTTATAATAACTTGTTCATCTAAAGTGCAATCATTGCACTTTAAATTTGTATCATTTGCACTTTGGTTATAATCAACATGCATATATCTATTTTTTAAATCAAAGTTAGTATTTTGTAAAAGATTATAAAAGAATTTTTCTAAGAAAGATATATCTTCAAAAATATTTTTTTCAATTTTTTTATAATTAGCTCTTACTAGTGCATTTCTAAAATACCAAGAATGTTCTGCAAAAACATCGTCATTTATATTAAATCCAAAAGTTCTTAAATATTTAATAATAAATACTGCAGTAGTTCTTGTATTCCCTTCACAAAAAGGATGAACTTGCCATATATCAGAAGTAAAACGACATAGATGATTTATTGATTCTTCTATTGGTAGATCTTTATATGAAAATTCTTTTTCTTTTTCAAAATCGTATTGTAAAGCTGGTTTAATTGTTTCGTATTGAGAATATGTAACTGTATCACCATTTAAAACCCATTCTGCTTTTATAAAATCATAATCTCTAATTTTTCCTGCGTGTTTATATACGCCTGAAAATAATCTTTGATGAATCATCACTAATTCTGTCGGATTAAAGTTAAAAGATTTTTCACTTAGGATTTCTGTAATTCTTACCGCAACTTTATCTGCTTCTTCACTATTTTCTACTTCTTCTGTTTTACGCTTACCTAAAACTTTATAATATTCATTTATTCTATGTTCAACTTCTGGTAAATCGATATTACCTTCGATATGTTCTTTTGCAGTCTCTATTAAATACTCAGATGGTTTTAATCCATCTACTTCTTGTAAACCAATTGCAGTTCCCCATGTTTTAGTTTTTTCAACACGCGTTGGTTCACCTTGTTTAATATATTCTGATAATTCAATACTCCAATCTTCTTTTTTATTCATAAATAATCCTCCCAACTATTAATATTATACCATTTTTTTATAAAAAAAACAATTTCAAAGTGCAATTTTTGCACTTTAGAAATCGTCTTTTGCACTTTAAAATTTAATTTTTTAATTTCTTTGACAAAACTACTGATATTTTGATGTTTGTCAGTAATTTTGTCAGAGATATAAATTAAACGTTTTTTACCACCCAAATCCCCTGAAGGAGTTGGTTTGTGTTGTTTTTTTCTTATCTACAAACAAAAATGAGACGTCTCTCGACGTCTCTTCAGGGGGTTTTGGTTGAATACACTTAACATTATATGATCGTTAAGTGTTCATCTGCATAAGGTTTATCTTATGCATATTAATCATAATATATTTTTCTATATTTAGTCAATTGGTTTTTTAGTTTTTTTATTTTTATTTTTAATTTTTAATCTGTCTTTACACTTTGGATTAAATTTATTTTGATTGGATCATTGTCATAGTCTTTGTCTTTTAAGAATTCTAGTGAATCTTTTTTAGCTTGTGATAAGATTTTGTAATCTGATTTAAGGTTCGCTATTTTGAAAGACATGTCCCCACTCTGTTTTGTTCCAAAGATATCTCCTGATCCACGTAGTTTGAAGTCTTCTTCTGAAATAACAAATCCATCATGTGTACTTTCCATTATTTCTAATCTTTTTGTATCAGCATTACTAATAAGGATACAGTGTGATTCTAGATCACTTCTTCCTACTCTTCCTCGTAATTGGTGTAAAGTAGAAAGTCCAAATCTATTAGCATCAAATATAACCATCATAGTAGCATTAGGTACGTCTACACCTACTTCTATTACTGTAGTACTTATAAGTATATTTACTTTATTTTGTTTAAATTCACCCATGATTAAGTCTTTAGCAGCAGGTGCCATTTTACCATGAACGATATCAATCTTATATTTACTACCAAATGCTAGTTTCATTTTATCTCTTAAGTTACATACTGTAGTTAAGTCTACATTTTCACTATCTTCGATTAATGGTGCGATTACATAGATTTGATGATTATTTTTTAATTCTTCATGCATTCTTTCTAATACATCTTTAATTTGTGCTTCACTTCTTACGATTGTCTTAACTGGTTTTCTTCCCTTTGGCATTTCTTTTATGATAGATACATCCATATCTCCATAAATAGTTAAAGCATAAGTTCTTGGGATTGGTGTTGCGCTCATATATAGTACATCTGGTTTAACACCTTTATTCTTTAAGTTAGTTCTTTGATTTACTCCAAAACGATGTTGTTCATCAGTTACAACTAAACCTAAGTTATTATATTCTACTTCATCTTGGATTAGGGCATGAGTACCTATAACTATATTAATACTTCCATCTTTTAGTCCTTTATAGATTGGTTGTTTATCTTTCTTTGTGATAGATCCTGTTAGTAGTTCAATATTAATATCCGTATCTTTAAATACTTGTTTCATATTATTGTAATGTTGAATAGCTAATATTTCAGTTGGCGCCATTAAAGCACTTTGATATCCACATAAATAGTTATAATACATTGCCAAGAAAGATACGATAGTCTTACCACTACCTACATCCCCTTGAATAATTCTATTCATTCTTTTATCACTATCTAAGTCTTCTATTATTTCATTTAATACTTTTTGTTGATCACTTGTTAATTCATAAGATAAAGATTTAATTATTTTATCTAGATCTTTTTTATTACCTTGTCTATTTATACCTTGTTCACTTTTTTCTTTTTCTAGTCTTAAATAATTTATTTTAAACATGAATTCAAATAATTCTTCATATTTTAATCTCATACTAGCTTCTTTTAATTTTTCAAAGTTAGGTGGATTATGGACTATGTTTAGAGCTGTTTTTTTATTTAAAAAATCATATTTATCTAATAAGTATCTTGGTATTTTATCTTCTATATCGTTTCCATGTTTTAATAAAACATTATTTATATATCCACTTAATGTTTTTTGATTTAGACCACTTGTTGTATGATATACTGGTTCTATTTTCTCTGTATTTGATAAACTTCCAAATTTAATATCACTAGCGTTTATAATATTCTTTTTTTGATCAAATTTACCTAAAACAATAATATTAGTACCAATCTCTAATTGAGGCTTTAAAAAGGCTCTATTAAAGATAGAAACTCCTACTGGTCCTTGTGGTGTTGCTAATCTAAAATTAAGCTTATTTAGGCCACCTTTGAACCTTACAATTAATGGTATACTTTCTACTTTACCATCAATTACAATTTTCTCTTCTTCTGTTACTTCTTTAAGATTACTTCTTTTTAATACATCATATCTAAATGGATAATGTGTAACTAAATCATCGATATTAGTAATTCCTATTTTATTTAAAAGCATTTCTGTTTTTGGTCCAATACCTTTTACTTCAGATAACTCTAACATTCCCATCACTTCCTAGGCGCTATTATAGCATATTTTGTCTTTTTTTGGTAGTTTTTTTGGACTTTATTTTTGATTATTTTTTTTGTTAAAAAATATGCATTTTTTTGTTGACAATTTAGGTCTTTTCGATTATTATAGTAACTACCAATTCGAAATTGGCGAATTGGTCGCTAGTATCACACTAGCCAACCCCTTTTTATTCTTTTTTATGAAGTGGCCCTTCAGGGGGGACCACTTCTTTTTTGTTTAAAATTAAAAGAGACTTTTAAAGTCTCTTTTTTTTATTTTACTGATTCTATAATAATTTCATCACTATTATCTTTCTTTTGTACTCCATGTTTTTCTAAGAAGTTTAAGTAATTATAATAATCAACATTACCAATACTTGAATCAATAGCTATTCCATTTTGAACAACATAAACAATTGGTGTTGAACCAAAAGAAGAAAATCCTCTTTTTTGTCTAATTGTATTAACATCATTTGTTGATACTTTACTCATATCTATATATTCAATCGCATATTCATAATCTTCTAAAGATCTATTTACTTTAGGAACAAATTCAAGACAATGACTACAATAAGGAGATGCGGCTAAAACAAAATATTTTTGATTATCTTTTTGATTTAGTGTTTTATTTAAATCATCAATTGATATATGAAAGAAATTACTTGTATCATAGCTACTATTATAATAATTATCATCTGTTTTTTCATCTTCGTAATTATTATCATATAGATTATTTTCATTGTTATTGTTATTATTTTCTACTTCTTCATTACTTTCTTCTTTAAAACTATTAGTTTCTGTTTGTTCTGATAATTTATAATTATAAGCTACATATAGAATTGCAATTATTAATATAATACCAATACATATTACAAACTTTTTTTTATCATTATTATTGTTTTCTTGAACTGCTCCACAATGCATACAAATTTTTTCATTATCAAATATATCACTGTTACAATTTTTACATTTTTTCATACTACCACCTATTATCTTTTCTTAATACCATTATTTTCCAAATATTTAAAATAATCAGCATAATCTTTATATCCAGCACTATAGTTTATTACTTTACCATTTCTTATTTTATAGACCGTTGGTGTTGACATAAATGAATCAGCTAAGTCTTGATCGTATTTAATTACTTCCTTATATTGTGATTCTGTTACATAAGTTACATCTAAATAATATAAACTATAGTCATATACTTTCAATGAATTATTTAATATCGGAACAAACTGAACACAATAACTACACGTTGGTCTTCCTGTATATACATATCTTATTTCATCATCAGGATTATTAAATATTCTTATAAAATCACTCATAGTTATTTCTTTAAACATACTAGTATCATAGTTTGTATTAGTGTTATTATTTGAATTATTACTATTATTACTACTATTATTTTTATCATAAGAATTATTATTTTCTTTTACTTCGTTTTCTTCTCTTTTTTCCATATTTGTTTCTTGTCTTTTAGTTATATTATAAAAATTATAAATCATAAAAATAATAACAATAAATATTAAAACTAATGATATTAGTAAAGAATTTTGATGATTTTCAGGTTGAACTGTTCCACAATGATGACATTGTTTTTGACCAGGATTTAAATTATTATGACAATTAACACACTTTTTCATATCATCACCTACTATTAAATTATAACATAAAAAGAACTAATTGATTTTAATTAGTTCTTTTTAATTTTTTATTCTTTAGTATTATCTAATTTTTTATAGAATTCATATCTTTCCATAGCGTTCTTTTTATTTTGTTCATAAAGTTCTTCAGCACGTTCTGGATTCATTTTCTTTAGAACTCTATATCTAGTTTCACCAAGTAAGAAATCCATATATCCATCAAAATTAGCTTCACTATCTAATTTAAATTCTCCTGTTTCTGGGTTTCTTCTAAATATTGGGAAATATCCTACTTGAGTAGCTAATTTTTCTTCTTCAATAGAATTAGACATTCCTTTTAAAATACCTTGGGCAATACATGGAGCATAAGCAATTATAATAGATGGTCCATTATAATTTTTAGCTTCATTAAATGCTTTTATAGCTTGTTGCATATTAGCTCCTAGAGAAATTGTTGCAACATATACATGTGGATATGTAAGAGCAATTTTAGCTAAATCTTTTTTAGCATTTTCTTTTCCATTTGCAGTAAACTTGGCTACACTTCCTGCTTTAGAAGATTTTGATGATTGACCACCAGTATTAGAATATACTTCTGTATCAAGGACTAGGATATTTACATTTTCTCTTGTAGATAATACATGATCTAGTCCATTATATCCAATATCATAAGCCCATCCATCTCCACCAATCATCCAGAATGATTTAGTCTTAATGAAATCTTTCATTTGTTGAAGTTCTTTTATTTTAATATTATCAACAGCTTCATATAATAAGCAACTTGCTTCATAACTTAATCTCTTATGGTAACTAGCACATATTTCTTGATAAGGAGATGGTATAGTATGAATATTTTCTTCAATAATATTTTTTATCTTATCTTTTCTAATACGATCAGATACAGCCATACCAAATCCAAATTCAGCATTATCTTCAAATAATGAGTTAGCCCATGGAACACTATAAGGAGTACTTGGTACATTTCCACCATAAATAGATGAACATCCTGTTGCGTTAGCGATTACTAGTTCATTACCAAATAATTGACTTAACAATTTCAAGTATGGAGTTTCTCCACAACCAGCACATGCTCCTGAATATTCAAATTTAGGTTTAATAAATTGACTTCCTTTAACAGTTAATGGATTGAATACTAGTTTTTCTTTTATATTATCAAATAAATATTCATTATCTTTTACTGTTTGTTCAGTCTTTACTTCATTAGCTGGTTTCATAGTAATAGCTTTTTCTCCACGTTTACCTGGGCATACATTACTACATAAACCACAACCAGTACAATTACTTTGATTTACACCAATAGTAAATTTTAAATTTTGTTTTGGGATCATTGCTGGTATTAAATCTTCTTTAATAGATTCTGGTAAATCTTTTTCTTCATCTTCATTTATTAAGAATGGTCTAATTACACCATGTGGACATACAAAACTACATTGATTACAAGTAATACATTTAGATTTATCATAGCATGGTAACATATCTGTAATATTTTTCTTCTCTTCTTTAGATTTTCCACCTTCAAATGTACCATCTATAAATTGTTCTAGTTCACTAACTTTTAATTTATCTCCCATCTTACAATCAATTACGTCAAATAAGTCTTTATTCTTAGCTTTATTAGTATTTACATTCATACTACTTAAATCTACTTCTTCTAAAGATTCTAAGGCTCTATCGATTGCTTTAATGTTTTTATCGATTACTTCTTGTCCTTTATTAGTAAACATTACTTCTAAGTTTTTCTTTAATTCTTTTATAGCAAAGTTAAATGGAATAATCTTTCCTAGTTTAAAGATAATAGTTTCCATAATAGTATTTATTTTATTATCTAATCCTACTTCATAAGATACTTTACTAGCGTTAACTATATATATTTTAATATTTTTTTCTTTTATTACTTTTTTATCACGACTAGTAAATAAGTCTAATACTTCTTCTTTAGACTTAGTTGTATTAAGTAAGAAAATGCCATTATCTTCTATTTTATCTAACATAAAGTATCTATTTAAATAAGTATCTTTAGTACATACTACAAGTGATGGATGATCTACATAATAAGTACTTCTAATTGGAGTATCAGAAAATCTTAAATGACATCTAGTAAGTCCTCCTGATTTTTTAGAATCATATTCAAAATATCCTTGAGTATAAGCTTTAGTATTAGCTCCTGTAATTTTAATTATATCTTTTGAAGCTGATACCATTCCATCAGATCCAAATCCATAGATTAACATTTCATGAGCATTATTATTAAAATCAAATTTCTTTTCTTTTAAACTCAAATTAGTTACATCATCATATATACCTATAGTAAATCCATTAAACTTCTTTGGATTATCTAAGAAGTCATAGACAGCTTTAATTTGATATGGAGTTGTATTTTTACTAGACAAACCATATCTACCACCTATTACTTCAATTGTTGGTCTATTATTTTTAATAACATCTAATACATCTAAATATAATGGTTCATGACTACCACTTTCTTTAGTACGATCAAGTACAGCTATTTTTTCTACAGTTTTTGGTAGGACATTTAGTAAATATTTCGCACTAAATGGACGATATAAATGTACTTCAATAAGTCCTAGTTTTTCTCCTTGAGAATTCAAACTATCAATTGTTTCTTTAATTGTTTCACAAACAGAACCCATCGCAACAATTACTTTAGTAGCTTTTTTATCTCCATAATAGTTAAATGGTTTATAATCTCTTTTAGTAATTCTTGATATTTCTTCCATATAAGCATTTACAATATCTGGTAAGTTATCATAATATTTATTTCTTGCTTCAGCTATTTGGAAATAGATATCATCATTTTGATTAGTACCTCTTGTAACTATATTATTAGAAATGGCTCTATCTCTAAATTCTTGTAATTTTTCTGTATCAATTAGTCCTTTGACTTTATCCATATCTAAAAGCTCTACTTTTTGTAGTTCATGACTTGTTCTAAAACCATCAAAGAAATTTACAAAAGGAATTTTTCCTTCAATTGTAGATAAGTAACTAACACTAGTTAAATCCATTACTTGTTGAACAGACGAAGATGCCAAAAAAGCAAATCCTGTTTGTCTAGCACTATAAATATCTTGATGATCTCCAAGTATTGATAAAGCATGAGTAGCAATACTTCTTGCGGCTACATTTATTACACATGGTAACATTTCTCCTGCTATTTTATACATATTAGGAATCATTAAAAGTAGTCCTTGACTTGCTGTATAAGTAGTTGACAACATTCCATTTTGAAGTGATCCATGTACCATTGCAATAGCACCTGCTTCACTTTCCATTTCTACTACTTGTACTTTATCACCAAAGAAGTTTTTCTTACCTTCTCCAGCCCATTTATCCGTATATTCTGCCATGGGAGATGCTGGTGTTATTGGATATATTCCAGCTAACTCCGTAAAGTTATATGCTACATAACTACAAGCTTCATTCCCATCCATAATTTTATATTTCATATTTATCACCTTTTTCCTATTCAATTATATAATATTTTTCTATTATTTTAAATAAGACATATAAAAAAGAGACAATTTTTTGTCTCTTTTATTTTATTTATTCTGTAACTTGAACACTAAATGATACAGTATGTCCACCAACTGTTGCGGAAATAGTTGTTGCACCTTTACTAAGTGCTTTTAATGTAGCACTTTGAGTATTACTACTTGGTGATATTGTTGCCACCTTTGGATTACTTGAAGTCCAAGTTGCTTTATAATACTTACTCATTTGTGTTGATGTTAAATTAGTTGTTAATTTAACTGTTTTAGAAGCTCCTACTTTAGGTTTAAAAGCATTACTTCCACTATATTCAGTACCATCAATTGTTAATGATAAACTATTTTTTTCGATTGGTGGTGCTGTTACTGTTACTGTACAAGTTGCTTCTGTTCCATTTGATGTATAAGCAGTAATTGTTGCAGTACCTTTCCCTTTACCTGTAACTTTTCCTCCGCTTACTGCTAAAATACTTGAATCTGATGTTTTCCATCTGATTGTTGCATTTTTAGCTGTTGTTGGAGTAGCTGTTGCTGTCATTGTAAATGATTGTTCTGCTTCTAGAGAAGTTTGACAACCTGTAAGATTTATTTTAGTTACTTCCGTTGCATTAACTGTAACAGTTATCTTAGCACTTTTTCCTCCAGCTGATGCAGTAATAGTTGCAGTACCTGGATTAACAGCAGTAATATTTCCTTCGCCATCTACTCTAGCAACTTTTGTATTTGATGATTTCCATGCTACTGTATAATATTTTGATGCACTACTTGGCTCAAAAGATACTGATACTTTTTTAGTAGCTTTTTGATCTAGAGTTACACTACTTACACTAGCTTTTAATAAAGATACAGCAGTTGGTGATACTGTTACATTACATATTGCTTTTTTTCCATTAGCAGTTGTTGCTGTAATAGTTGCTTTACCCGGTACTTTACCAGTAATCTTTCCACTACTTACTGTTGCAATACTTTCATTAGAAGAAGTCCATGTTACTTTTGATTTAGCAGTATCTGGTTCATAATTAACTGTTAGAGTTACTGGAGTACCAATTACAACATTTTGACATCCACTTAATGTAATCTTAGCAGCTAAATCTTGATCTACTGTTATTTTAGCTGTTGCTTTTTTACCATTGTGTGATTTAACTGTAATAGTTGCAGAACCATCTTTAATACCAGTTACAACACCATTTTCATCAACTTCTGCTACTTTATCATTACTACTTTCATATTTAAATATAGCTACTGCATTAGCTGGTTCATAACTTGGTTTTAAAGTTATTTGTTCGCCGATTGCAATAGTTTGTGGTGTTAAAGTAATACTTTCAATTAGTACTTCATCACTTTCAACAGTTACTTTTGCTTTAACTGTTCTACCATCACTTTCTTTTACTATAATATTTGTTGTACCACCATGAATACCAGTAATTAAACCTTCTTGGTCTACAGTAGCAACATCTTCATTATTAGATGTATATGTAAATACATCGTCCTTTAAAACATTTTTTACTTTTATTTGAGCTGTTTCATCTTTTCTTACAGTGATATTTTCTGTTTCTAATATCAATGCTTCTTTATTAGTATTTACTTTGACTGTAATCTTATGTTCTTTTTTACCATCTTTACCAACATAGATAAATGTTTTACCAACACTTACACCAGTTACTTTACCATTTTTGTCAACAGTTGCGATTTTTTTATCTTCTGTTTGATAAGTAAGTTTGCTAAGTACTTTTTCTTTACCTTCTACTTCTATTTGTGCAGTTTCATCAATCTTAATTGTTATCGCAGAAGTATCAACACTATACTTATTTCCTGATGTAAAGAAAATAATTAAAGCAATTATTAATACAACTAAAATTACTAGTGGTATTAATAGTATTTTTTTATTAATTCCTTCTTTTTGTGGTTTTGAATTACCAAAAACATCAAATTCTTCATTACTATCATCTGACTTATTATCAAAATCACTAGTATATGAAGTTGTATCATAACTACTAGTATTATCACTATCACTAGGAGCTGTCATACTATTAAAATCGTCCATACTATTATCAGTCATATTTCCATCATTATCGATAGAACCAATTTTGTTATCCATAAAGATTCCTCCTTACATTATTAGTTAATTCTATATTAACATAAGTTAAAAAAAAAAGATATAAATTAAATTATATCTTTACTATTTTTTATTATTTTACTACAATCCAAGCATTTGGTACCGCTCTTGTTTTAGGTTGGAAATTACCATTTCTTGGATTAGTAATTATTTCATGATTTAATGACATAGCACTTGATGTACCACCATCTAAGTTAGCTGCATTATATGCCCCATATTTTAATAAGACATTAACTAAATCATTCATATCGGCCCCAGCTGATGCTGTTTGTCTTCCATCAATAACTAAGAATAAAACAATACCATCTTTTCTTTGGGCAATCGCACTTCTTGGAGATACTCCCCATCCACCATTACCATTAATAAATGATGATTCACCATTTACAATTAAGAATGGTCCAAAGTCAACTGCATCTCTTATTCCGGCATTTATTGCTTGTTGAGCACTCATCTTAGCAAGAACTAATTTGTTCTCTTTATTAAATCCAATAATTCCACCAACAGAAACTGCTCGTTTATTATTAGCAATTAACTTACCATTTGATATAACAACACCATGTGGAACTCCACCAGAACTATTCCAGTTTGGATCATAGAATCCACCAGCATTCATAGCAATTACAGCATTATTATCTTTTGACATTTTAGTTATCATTTGTCCATATGATGAATCAAGATTACTACCTGTTCCTTTAGATACTGCTAATTTAACTTTTGAAGGATCATAAATAACCGCCATTTTACCCTTGAATTTGCCTTCATTTATATCGATTATTTTATATAATTCATTACCTTTATCTTTTTTAAGAATAGCTTCTTCATATTCATTAGCATAAACAGTTTGTCCTGCATTTCCACCACCGATTTGTACTAAATCAGGATTTGTATCAATACCAGACTCAACAACTGTATTACTATCTAGAATATCCTTTATTGTTACTTCATCATAGAACCATTCAGCTAAATATTGATGATTCATAGTCATCATAGCTGTTGTAACTAACCAATCTCTAAAACCATTATTTGGTCCATATAAAAGAACCATTACTAATGTAGATACTCCAACATATCCAGTTAAAAATATACCAGTTATTGCTTTAGCCCATGTCTTTACTTTACGTCCTGTTTTAATTTTCTTATTTTTTAGGACTAAGATAATACCTGTTAATAATACTCCTGATGAAATAATAGTTAATACTAACATAACTGTGGATAATGTATCGTTAATTAAACGATTACTATGTAAAGAAATAATATATAAATATCCAAAAAGTGGAACAAGTAAAAGACTTAATAAAATTAATTTAATACCTAATACTCTTTTAGATTTTTTTCTTTCTACTTTTCTTAATACTACTTTTGTTTTCTTTACTTCATTAGAAACTGGTTCAGAAACAGGTTCATTTTGTTGTTCTTTCATTTGTTTTTCTTTAACTAATTTTCTTAAGTGTTCTAATTCACTTGTTTCCTCATCTAAGTTTTCAATCTTATCATCCATAGTTATCAACTCCTAACTATTTATTTACACCATTATATATTCCATCACCATTCACATCAACATAATCTTTATAACTAGATTCATATTCTTCTAATATAGTATAAGTATTAATTACTTGTGAAGTTTGAACCCAATTATTATAATTTCTTATTTTTTCATTAAATGCTTCTACATCTTGAATATAATAATTAATAGCTTGTTCATAATTTATTGTAAATGCAGATACTTTATTATTAATATCAGTTTCTACATAATCCCTTTTATAACAATTAACTTTTAAATCTTTACTAGATTTTTCTATTTCTTGAAGAGTTAATTCATAATCTTTATATTCTTGTACTAATTTATCATAATTAGTAGCTAAATCTGTTAAATATGTAATTTCATTTAAACTATTATATATATTTGTTCTTTCTTCAGAGAAAGATTCTATTTTAACTTTAAAATTTTCATAATCATTAACAATTGATGTTTTTAAAGATTCATATTCTTTTTTACTATTATTTAAGTTTACATATAGTAAACCTGCTCCAGCTAGTAAACATATAATTCCAAATATTGATATGCCTAGCGATATTTTTCTTTTCATCTTACCACCTATTTTATAATATATCATTTTTTTTATATTCTCTCAATAATGATATTCATTATTTTGA
This sequence comes from Bacilli bacterium, assembly GCA_017436345.1. GTDB lineage: Bacteria > Bacillota_I > Bacilli_A > RF39 > UBA660 > RUG11788. Next base: position 121,584 of record JAFSDH010000002.1, on the reverse strand, counting down.
AAATAATGATAGTACCTTCGCAAATTTTTCTATAATAAAGTTGGCTTTAGCAGCAGCTACACCTTTACCTAATGATTTACCACCTATTGTTAATGCTGCGATAATTGCAGAAATAACAAGAGCTGGAATAATTGCTTCAATTCCTAATTCGATTGCTAGTATTGCGGCTATTGCTGCACCACCAGAACCACTTATAATACCACAGATATCTCCAACAACGTCGTTACATATAGTTGATACCTTAGGAGCATTCTTAATTAGTTTGATAGCCATTTTAGCACCTTTTACTTTTTTAGCAGCTTGTGCATTAAATACTTTTATATCAGCAACTTGAACAGCCATACCTATCATATCAAACAAAATACCAATCAAAACAATTGCAAGTACTACAATTAAACTCACCATTACATGAGCATTTGGTATTACTGATTGTGATACTGCTGAAAAAACAACTGATATAAGAAAGGCAAGTAATGTAATAGTACCTGTCCACTTAAAGTCAATCATACTTTTCTTTTTCTTTTCTTTCTTTATTTTTACCTTAATCGGTTTTGGTTTCATTTTTATTCTCCCCATTTTATATAAAATATTTTCATATTTATTAAAAAATAAAAAATGGCAACTAACATGATTAACCTTGTACCTTAGGTCAAGTTGAATTTCTCCTATCTCTACTTACCGTTACCAGTAAAGCGGTTCCCCTTTAAAAAGATAGGTAGACAGTTACCTGATCTACGACTTGATTGCCACTTAGTGCACACTGTAAACTCATATTAATCTACACCCTAGGAGATTTCCTCAACAATAACCCCTTATTACTAGACTTTTTTGCAATAATGGTTTCAAGTAGCAATACTTAAACAAGTGATGCGCACCACTGTTTAAGTTGTCTCTATCCCCCATTATCACTCAAGTCAAGCTACTCTACCCATAGCTTTCGCCACATGGTAGGTTCAATCCTAGTTCGTAAAAACAGCTTCAATCATTGACGAAGTTTTATCTGTTCCTACAATACTAGGTCTCCGCGAGTAAATGGAACGGTTGCCGTATGCCGTTACGATCGCCCATGAACTCTTCATATCCAGCACTCACCCCAAACTGGGCGAATGAAGCAAGCACCAGACGCTTCATAGATGTGCTCTTTAGCGAATTTTTAGGCTCGCCTTCATAATAATGTATTGACTAGGATAATGCGCCATTTCGAGTTACATTATAGCACATTATATGAAAAAAATCAAGTTTTATGATTTTAACTTGATTTTCTATGGTTCAATTATGTCATTTCTACGTAAATAAGAGTATACATATGATGCACATCTTTCTAAATTGTTTTCAAACTCTTTTTGATTTAGTAGTGAGTATTTATTTAAACTAGGAAGTTTAATTCTCTTTTTATGTTCTTTTAGTAATTGATTATACTCATCTATTTTCTTATCTAATTCTAATATTGTTATTTTGATTTCTTCAACAGCAGGAAGATCTAATACTTTTTCATTGATGTTAGAAACCATCTTTTTACTAACTAAATAATTATCATATTTGTTATAGGTTTTAGCTTTTAATGTATGAATAGATTCTGGATTTAGAGTTAGTTCTTTTTTCTTTTTAGTCTTTACTCCAACCACTTCCATATCATTATTATATAAATACACATTATTCACCATGTATTTATTCCAAAAACGATCTGTTAATAAGTGAATCAAATATCCTAAAACAATTGGATTATCTAATAACTTTTCATATTTGTTAACATAAGTATCAGGATTAGTTAAACCTTCTATTCCTTCTTCGTCTTTAAAATGAGAAACATGATATTCAACATTTGTCCAGTTAGTTAACAAACATCCTATATATAATAAGTCATCTTCTAAATTTAATTTTTCATTTACTTTTTTTGCAATTGCCACATGCATCATTGGTGTTGGCATATACTTCACTCCCTACATACTCTTAAATATTTTTATTGCTTCTATGTTTTCTTCTTCAACTATTTTAGTTCTTTCAGATACTTTTTTATTTTCTTCGAATTCTTCTTCTATTTTTTCTATAGGTATATATCTTAGTTCAAATTTACCTACTTTTTCTGCTTCTGTATAATTAACTTTTGTTAAATCCGGGAGTCTATCGGTATTAATTACGTAGTAATGATATTCATAACAACTATTAGCATTTTCTTCTGGATAATTTTTGTAGTATTTTTTTCTTAAAAAGAATGGTTTAATTTCTTCTTTTTCAACTTTTATACCTGCTTCTTCTTCTACTTCTCTTATTAATCCTTCAATTAAGTCTTCTCCTTCTTCAAGGTGACCACCAATAAATTGATAAGTATTATGAGAATATCCAACTAGTAGTTCATTTTTTGAATTGATGATTAATGCTTTTAGACGAATACTTCTATATTTAACATCTTTTTCATCAAGTAAATCTTGATTATAAATTATTGTTTTCATACTACCACCTGAATTTATTGTATCATTACTTTTTTTATTTTAAAAGAAAAAATAAAAAGGTAATAATTACCTTTTTATTCATCTAATAGATTAGCGATTTTATCTTTATATTCTTGTAATTCATATTCTTTTTCTTCAAGTTGTTCTTTTAGGTTACTTATCTCTTCATCTTTTTCAATTTCTAATTCTAATATTCTATCATTTAATCTTTCTATTTCTAACTCTAAATCGTTTATTTCTTGTTCATATTGATTATTGATGTTTTGAATATTTTCCTCATATATTTCTGAAACTTTTTTAGATTCATTTCTATTTAATATTTCATAGTTTTCTTCTGATGTTGTTATTATGACTGTTACCATATTTAATTTATAACTATCCATAGTATATAATTCTTTATTTTTTAAATTATTAATTACAACATCTAACATTCTGATAATAGTATTATAATCAGATATATAATTTTTATTTATTTCTACTTTACCATTATTTTCATTTATTTCTATACTTGTAAAATCTTTATTATTAGTTACTTCTATTTTGATTTTATCTTTCATATTTTCATCATATTTTTTTATGATATTGTAACCATCTGTATATAAAAATCTACAATTATTTTCATTATCACAATCTGCAATAAATTCATCAAATATAATATATGAATCTTCATTTATATTAAATTCTTTAATTGTTGTTTCGATTTCTATTTCTTTAGGTAATTCATCATATACTTTTAAGGATGTCGCCTCTAAAGCAAATATTCCTACAGATATGCCAATTCCAAAGACTCCTACTATAAACATAATAAATATCTTTTTAAAATTTATACTTATATTAAAAATAAATTTAAACATCATTTCTATAAGCATATAATTAAATAATAATGCAAAAATTATTCCTAATAATATACCTATAAATACAATTCCTTTAAATAAAAATATTATATCTATAATAAGTAAGAAGGCTAAAACCGCTAAGGTAAATACAAATGGTAAAAATATACATACAATTATAAATTTAATTATATATTTTATAATAGTTCCTAAGATATTAAATAAAGCAAACGTTCTTTCTTTTTTTATAACAATTCTTTCTTCTACTTTTATATCTTCTTTAGTGTTTTTTGTATTATCTTTCTTTTCATTAATATACTTTATTATAATTTCTTCACTTTCTTGGAATTTATCCAAATATCTAACTTTATAAATATAAATAAATATTATTATAAATAATATGAAATATATAATATTTACTAATAGTTCCCACCCATGAAATAATATTGTTATAAAATCATGGGACATATCTAGACTATTAAATACTTTATATCCAAAGTCAATCATTAAAGCAAATGGAAATCTAAATAATAAAAGAAAGAATCCTAAAACTATAAATTCCAAAAGCATTTTTATTATTCCTTTAAAAGTCATTGCTTTTAACATGGAAATACTTTTATTAATAAATTCTAGCATTTCATAAATAAAAGTAATAAAACCATTCTTTTTATTTTGGCTTATATTTAGTTCTTGTATTTCATCATTAGTTAAATCATCTAAACTACATTTAAAGATTTTACATAAAGATATAAGTTTATCCATTTCAGGATATGTTTGACCAGATTCCCATTTGGAAACTGATTGTCTAGACACATCAAGTTTACTCGCTAGTTGTTCTTGAGATAGTTTATTTTCCTTTCTGAGTTTAATTAGTTTTTCACTAAATTTCATTTTCATCACCTCACGAAAATCTTACTATGAAACCAGGTTGCATTCTACCAACTTCAAGTTGTTTTTATGTTAATTTTTGGTTGCATTTTTTATAATAACATAAAAAAGAGGAATTATTCCTCTTTTCTTATTATTATATTACTTCTATTTCGATACCAACAACACCATATTTAGCTTGTTCTTCTTGTGGATAGTATTGTTCCATATCTTTAGGATTTGGTTCTTCATCTATTTTATATCCTATAGATACTTTATCATGGTGTTTATAAAGTTCATCAAAACTATTATATTTATGTAATTTTATTACTTTTGTTTTTATTCTTTCATTTGTAGTTCTATCAACAAATTCTATAATATCATTTTCTTTTATTAAACTTCTTTTTTCATCTAAAAGTCTTAATTCGATTGTTTTTGTTTTTGCTTTTATAAGTTCAAATGGTTCATGATGAAGACGCATTTCATGTTTTTGTCCTTTTAAATAATTAGCAAGTTTTAAGTAAGCATCATTATTCCATAATTTAAATCTTTCATTATCTTCAAAACACCCTAGAGTTTTAGTTTGTCCTTCTGGTATAAAAATAAAATCCCAACTCCAACCATATTCTCCTTGTTTTTCTTTTGCGATAGTTCCTTTAGTAATTGAAGTAAATGTTATTGGTTCTTCATTATATTTACAATACGCCAATACTTCTATAAAATAAGCATTTCTATTTTCTTCCCCTTCAAGTAACTTTAATATTTTATCTTCACCTAAAGTATCATCGACATAGTGAGTATAAGGCCCAGGGAAACCATTTAAAGCATCTATACATAATCCTGAATCATTTTTTAATACGTCACATTTTAATTCTTGACTTGCCCATTTGGCCGAATATTTAGCAACATTTTCAATTGAATCATCTTGTAATTCTGGTACATCTATTTTTATATTATCAATTTCTATTCCTAGTGGTCCTAATGTTTGTTTTGCAGATTCAATCTTAGCCCAATTTCCTGTTACATAGGTTATTTTCACGGTATCATCTCCTTTTCTTAATTATAGTTTTTTTATTTATAAAAATAAATATATATTTTAGTTATATTTATATAATTGATAATTATCATTATATATATTAAAATTAATATAAGGAGTGATGGTATGAAATTATTTTCTAAAGAAAAAGGATTTGTTTTTTCAGCATTAAATGCAGTATTACTAATTTGGATGATTGTATCTGCGGTATCTATGGTTTCTAATTTATCTAGTTTATTAATTAAAGATAGTGATTATACTTATGATGAGTATAAATTATTATATTGTAATATGGACTATATAACAGAAGAAGAATGTCAAAATGATTATTCAGCGCATAAATTATCTAATAGAAGTTGGAATAATGATTATAAAAGAGAAATTATTGTTGCGATTGGAAACTTAGTTATTGTTGGTGGAGCAATGTATTTAATTAATAAAGAAAAAACTACTGATAAGAAGAAAAAATAAAAACAAGCATATGCTTGTTTTTTTATCCCTTTAAACTAAAACTATCATTTATTAATAAAGTACTATACATAAATAATACATCTTGATCGTTAAACGTTATCATACTAGATAAATAATTACTATGAAAATATCTATTATCTATAATAGTTATTTTTTTATAATAATTTACTAGTAATGGAGATAAACTACTACCAAATGAATCTCTAAATATAACTAGTTCCTTATCATTTTTAGAATTATTATTAGTTATCTCAATAAACGCGCTTGGACCATCTAAATAAACATCATATGAATCTAGATTAGATAAATTATCTTTGTTATAAATATCTTTTAAAGAGCTATTTTCTAAGTATTTTACTTCGACATTTTTTAGTGTTTCATTAGTTAAATATGTTAGTGTTTCAGATTTTCTTTTTAAGGCTGACTCGCCATAATAAACACCATAAAATTTATCATATATATTCTTTTTATAATCTATCTTTTCATATTTAAAATCCATTTCTTCACTCATTACTTTAATTATTTTATCAAGTCTTTCTTGTTTCCAATGTGTATCAGTTTCATAGAAATCAGATAAAGTTAAAGTATTTTTTATATCAATTTGTGTCATATCTAATTTTTCTAATTCATTAAATATATATTCATAATCGATTTGCAAGAATTGTTTATCATTTAAATAATAGTTTTTATCTGGAATAATCATTAAATAAGTCTTATTATTTTCTGTTAACAATCCTTTAAGTGTTTTTGTTGTTTTGATAAAATGATCAATTGATTTATTATTAGTTGGATAATTTGATTTAAAAATATAATTATCTTTTAAATAAATATTATTGGTATCTAGTTTATTTAATACTTTGTAATTAAAATTAGCTTTAATACTTCTAAATTCATCTCTAAATGGAAAATGATCTAAAAGATAATCTTCTATTTTAGTTATATATTCATTTGTTAATTCTATTTCTGGAAAAGTATTTAATTTTCTTCTTTCAGATATCGTTAGTTCTTTATCAGGAATAACAATATGAAGTATTGAAAAAGTACATATATACGCAATAAATAAAATTACAACTATCTTATCTTTCATATTTCCTCCTAAAATCTAAAATATAAGAATGGATTAAATGATGCATCTATTAAAAATGCTGTTACTAAGGTTAATAGAGCAATTAAAGTTATTGGTTCTAATATATCTATAACTTTTTTTGCTTTAGTTTCTTTTAATCTATTTATTATATTTTTAATAAGTGGTGTTACTCCTATAAACGAAATAATCAAAAGTATTAAATTGCTTTGTAAATAATATAATGTTTCATTATTTATAAATGGGATATTATTTATAAAGAACATATTTTTTAAACTATGAATTATTTCACTTGTTGTTAATGAATTAAATATTAAAAAACTTATTACCACTATAATACTTGTATATATATACTTAATTACTTTTGTTTTATCTATATATTTCTTTAAGAAATATTTTTCAATAACTAAAATAACTCCAAAATATAATCCCCATATTATAAAGTTCCAACTGGCTCCATGCCAAAATCCTGTTAAGAACCAAACTATAAAAATATTTCTAATATGTTTTAATTTTGATACTTTATTTCCACCTAATGGGATATAAACATAATCTCTAAACCAACTTGATAATGACATATGCCATCTACGCCAAAAATCAGTTATGGAACTAGCGATTAATGGATAATTAAAGTTTTCTAAGAATCTAAATCCAAACATTAATCCAAGTCCAATTGCCATATCACTATAACCACTAAAATCATAATATATTTGAAGAGTAAAAAGTACTGGTTTTAACCAAGCTGAAACAACAGTTTCTTTAATTAATAAGGTGGCAATTTCTCCTAAAGTATTAGCTATTAATACTTTTTTAGATAATCCAATTATGAATCTTCTAATTCCATCACTTAGTTTAGAAAAATTACTTTCTCTTTTAGTCATTTCTTTTTCTATATCAGAATATCTGACAATAGGTCCAGCAATTAATTGTGGAAATAATGATACGTAAGTCATAAATGTTAATAAATTCTTAGCTGGTTTATGTTTTTTATTATATACATCTATAACATAACCCAAGGCTTGGAAAGTAAAAAAACTAATGCCTATTGGCATAATTATATACATAAATGGAATATTAGTATTTAAAATATTATTTATATTTGAAATAAAGAAATCAGTATATTTAAATATTAATAATTGACCAATATTATATATAATTGCTAGTAATAGTAATAATTTAGAGTGTTTCTTTTTATATATTGCTTTACTTAAGTAATAGTTAATTATACATGATAATATTAATACTAAGATATATTTAGGTTCTCCTAAAAAATAGAAGAATAGACTAAAAAATAAAAGTACAAAGTTCTTTATTTTATTTGGTACTAAAAAATATATTATTAGTAATATAGGCAAAAAATAATAAATAAAAGATATACTTGAAAATAACATAATTCACCTCAGAAAAAAAATCTTCATAAGAAGATTTTATAAATTATTAAATCCATCTTGTAGTTTATCAACATTAGAACTTGCCATGATTAAAATAATTAAGTCTCCACGACTTTCAACAACAACTTCTTCTGCTTCTACGCAAATCCATTTTCTAGGATTAACACTATCTTTGATAGTCTTTTTTATTTCTTCGACATTAGCATTTTCTTTTACTCTTACTAATACTACTGAATGTGGAATTGATCCTACACCTGATTCAGATGCTAAAGCTTCTTCATATTCAATTTCAGTTGTACCTAGATAATATTCTACATTTTCTTCATTTACTTCTGTATTCATTAACATCATAGGTCTTTCTTCTTCAGGAATATCTTCATAAACTTTAGTCATTAAATCTTCTAATGCACCTTCAACATTTTCTGTTTTATTAGCTGGTTCATCATTTTTATTTTCTTCTTTTTTACTATCACATCCAGTTACTAAAAATAAAGATGTAATAATCATTAAAAATATACTTAATTTTTTCATATTTTATCCTCCATAGTGATTATATATAATCTAATTTTTTTAATCAATAGTTTATGACCTATTAATTAAAACACATTCTCTTCTTTCTATAATTCCCATAGCGAAGTCTTTTTTTGTTTCAGACATTAATCGTTTTAAAGATACTTTTCTATTGTGAGTAAAAGGCTTATTTAATATAATTTTTACTTCTTTATCTTTTATATATTCTTTTTTATCTAAATAATATGGATCAAAGATATAGGCATATTTTTTATCCATTTTAGTAATAATTACATAGTGCTCTACTGTTTGCCAACATCTTAAGAATATACATCCATTATTATTTAAGCATTCATACATTTTCTCAAGTGTAACGTTTTCTTGTTGAAGATGACTACATTTAACTTTAAAATCATGTTCATTAGTATACCTAGTAATCCAATGAGTTAATCTATCAATCGCTTCTCTACTTGTTCCGCCTTGACCAATATTTCCTTCTTCATCATAACAGTCCAATGTATATTTATGAATTGCTTTTACAAGAGATGCAGGAATTTCATCCCTGTCAAAAAGATAACTAAATACATTTAATAAAGAAATTGTTCCACAATCAAATTCTGTTACTTGAAATCGTAATGGTACTTTCATATTATCACCTATATTTATTATATATAAATAAAAATAAAAAAGAAAGCTTTTGCTTTCTTAATTAAAGTCACAACATGATCCACATTGTACGTTAGTTACTTTATTTTCACTACAGCAACTATGTGTTTGTCTAAAGGTATGTTTAAATACGTGATTATTAATTATTCTTGTTCTTGTTGGACATACATGTGGTACTTCATGAACAATTGTTCTTTGAACTACTCTTTCACGCATTGGTTCGATAATAGGACTCATCATAGTGCCCATTTGTTGATTCATCATACCCATATTCATTCCATTTGGATCAAACATATTTATGTTATTATTGATATCAATATCATTTACAGTAGATATATCATTAGGTAAATTACTGTTCATTTTATTCCTCCTATCTATCTTATTTTATTCACTGTTTTTATAAATAAATATTTATATAGCCTAGTTAATTTTGATTTCTTGACATCGATTATAATTCATAATATACTTACTTTGAATAAGATAGATAATAGGGTGCGTGTGTTTATGAGAAAATATACTGGATTAGTAGTTATAATTGTATGGATTATTTTTATATATCTAATTACATTTTTAGGTAGTATGGAAGTAGAAAGCGATGGATCTAGTTACGCTCGTATCACAGACTTTGAATATAAAGCTGAACTTGTAGATGAAGTTAATCAACAAGGTAAAGTTATCATAACAGAAAGAATTACATATGATATTCATGTTGAAAATGTCTATGAAGAGATCTGGGAACTTTGGAGAGATATGCCAGAATCAGTAGCTGATGGTGTTAGAAATACTTATAAAGTTAATTCGGTTAAAGAAATTAGACCTGATGGTACTGAAATAGTCTATACCGAAAGTGATAAACTTTATTGGTATGATGATGATTATGTTAATACAGGAGCTGGATATGGACCTGGTAAATGGTTTTATAGTCCTGGTCCATATGATGAAGATTATAGACAATACGAGTGCGTATTATTTTATGTAAACGGTTTAAAGGATGGAGAAATTACTTTTGAAATAGAATATGAAATGACAGGAGCTGCTTTTAAATATGCTGATTGTTCATATTTATATCTAACATTCTTTTCTGGAAATGATGTTAATTATTTAGAATCATTTAAAGCAGAAGTATTAATAAGAAATAAAGACATGCCTAAAGTAGGAAATTATGAAGCTTATAACTATGGTACTGTTGATATGCATTATCCATATGTAGAATCTGATACTAAATATCCAGGTTATCATACTTTTACGATGGAACTTGATGAAGAAGATTTAAAGTTTGATGATGATAGTGAATTCTTAGAGTTTGAAATGTGGTCATTTAATGAAGATAAAGCTATTTTTTCAGAACATGCCCCTATTAACTATTATTCTAATGATAATGTACTTGATGAAATTAGAGAAACACAACAATATTATTACTCTATTCCAATTAAGAAAAAAAGAACTAAAGCAACTATTCTAATAGTATGTGGAGCAGTTGGATTATTAATTGCTTTAGATGCTTATACTAAAGAGAAAAAAGTAAGAAAAAAATATATTTTCTGTAATCCTACTAAACAAGTATTATATTGTAAAGAAGCACCTAGTAATCTAGATCCATACTTTGCTGCTAATTTAGTTTTCTGTAAAGACAATAAAAAGTTTAATGAAGATGATGCTTATTCAGCAATATTATTAAGTTTGGTAAGAAAAGAATATATTGAACTTGCCCAAATAAGAGAGTTAAATGATTGGTCACAAAACAACGTTAAAATTGTTATTAAATATCAACCTACTCAAATATATTCAATGCCTAGTAATCCTAATATTATTAGATCTAATCAATGGTATCCAACACAAAATACAAATTTCTTTGCTAATAGGATGAACGGAACAATACCAACTATGTATAATAGGAATTATTATAATAATAGTGTTATGAATAATAATAATTATGTAAATTCTACTAATATAAATAATGTAGAACCTGAAATATTAGATGTATCAGCATCTGATATTAAAAAATATGAACCTTTAACATTAACTGAACAATATTATTTTAATTTAATAGTTAGACATGCTATCTTTAATGAAATTGAAATGAAAAAATTTCAAAGAAAAATTGAAGATGATTATGAAAATACTGATACTTTTGTTACTAATATTGAAAACTCAGTTTCTAAGATAGGTACTACTCAAGGATATTTCCAAAGAGCAAATTATGATAAACCTAAAAAGGATATAAATGCTTATAGTAATTTCTTAATCTTTATAGCTGTATTGTTATTAACTTTAGGTAATATATATTCTTATGAAACTTATGGCCATTTTGCTTATGGAGGAATTACTTTATTAGGATTAATTTGTATAGCTTGTTCAATGCATCTTAAGAAAATTGCTCCTAAATTTGTATTACTTACACAATTTGGAGAAGATGAATATGCAAAATGGAGAGGTTTTTACGAATTCTTAAATAGTGAAGATTTCATGAATGATCGTAGTGTTGTTGAACTTCCAATGTGGGAACAATACTTAGTGTATGCAACGGCATTTGGACTATCAGCTAAAGTATCTAAAGCCATAGGTATTAGATGTCAAGGTATTCAACCTAGTCCAATGTTAAGTAATACTTATTATCGTTCAACGCATTTCCATCATAGTAGTCGTTCATTTAGAAGTGCAGCATCAAGAGCCTCTTATACATCACGAAGTGGTGGATATAGCTATAGTAGTGGTGGTCGCGGTGGCGGCGGTGGTGGCGGAGGTCACTAAGATTAAAAAAATAAAAACATATGATTTATCATATGTTTTTTTAATTATCTTTTACTTTTTTTAAATTATCTTCTTTTGGTTTTTTTATTATATATTCCTTAGGAGAACTATATCCATCTGTATAATAAATCTTAATATTGTTTTTTTGAAATTTATATAGAATTCTTTGTAAGTCTATATTAAATTTTATTCCCCTAACAATAATCTTTTTAATACCATTTTTCTTAAAGAAATCTTTACTTGGCATATCTTGATGATAAATATCCCAACTATTATCAAATACGGAATGATTCATTTGATAACGATTCATTCTATTACTATCTAATAAAAATACTGGTGGAGCATCTTTTTTTATTTTAGTATTACTTAAGATGTAACTTCCCCATATTAATCCTAACTCTATTTCTCTATTATTAGTAGTAGCCATAACTCCAGGTTGTTCATTTGTACCATTATATAGTGGTATTGGACGATAACCAAAGTTTGTTAAAGCAATACCTTCTTCAATACTCTCATATCCTGGTAAATCTACTATGATTGCGGTTGATTTATCAAATTTTTCTAAATAAGTAATTTGATTAGGACAAAAGTTAATAAATTCATGATTTTCATAATGATCATCAATGGCTACAAATGGTACAGGTCTAACCCAAGGTGACCATATACAACTTGTTGGGGCCCAAATTTTATATATTTCTCTTCCTGTCATAATTAATCCCTCTCAATCAATACTGGAATATCAGCAGCATTAGAATCAATTCTAGGTACATTGCTTATTCTTGCATAATATCCCGCATGTTTTCCATCAACAGTGTATGATCCTAAGCATACGTGATGTTCTTTGCCATCTTTACCTTTTAATGGAATACTTTTAAATTTTTTTTGTGCTAGATAATCTTTTGGATATTTTTTGACACTTTTTAAAATATCTTTTAATTCATCATCAATACATGCTTCTTTAATAGAAATACCTTCACCAACTCTACCACATGCTGGTTTATAAATATATCCTTTTAAGTTTTTAGCATCTTTTACTTCTTTTGTATCAGGTAAAAGTTTACGCCAGTATGTTAAATCAATACCATTTTCTTCAAGGTCTTCCCAAATTAGAGGAAATCTTTTAGTTTGCGCAAAAATAGCAATTGGATGATTACAAGACGGTGTAATTGTATCAAAATATCCATCCCAGTACTTTGGCTTAATATCTTTTAACCATTCAAGAGGAGTAAACCTAAAGATTCCATCTAGTTCACATTCTTTACTATCTAAAATACTATAAGCTTTTTTATCTTTAAAATGAATATGATCAGCTGCTCCATATATTATATTAAATCCCTCTTTAGCGAGTTTATCACCAAGAAATTGCATTACTTGTCGATCATCACTATATGAAGTACAATGAACCATCATAATATTACCATTTTTCTTAACTTTCTTTTTAATAGCTTTAGTTATATTATTTCCAAAATTAATAAAATCATATTGATCATTATCCAATACATTTTTAGCTACTTCTGGCATTAAAGAGCTTTCTGCAAAACCACCAGGCACATCACTATTAACTTCACTTATTTCCCAACCTTTATTTGTTGGATGAAAATCATAACGCATTAGTCGAACGTGTTTTTCTTTATCATAATTAGTCATTCTTTTTAACTCTTTATATATTTTTTTAGGTAAAGCAAGAGGTTTAGCTATTTCTAAGTTATTATTTATAAATTCTTCTGCTGTAATTGTTTCTTTATCTACTGCTTCTGTTAATCTTTTTACTTCTTCATGTTCTTCTTTTGATAATACTAAAACATATTTAGCTACTGTATTATTATCTAAGAATTGAGGATCCCATTTATAACAATTAAATATAATATCTAAGCGATATTCATCATATTTATTTTTAGGAATTTCTACTAATTTCATATTTTTTCCTCCTATTATAGTTTCATTATATCATAAAAAAAGAAGATTAATTATCTTCTTTTATAAGTTCTAGTATTATATCTTCATCTTTTTCATAATATTTATATTCATATGTTAATTTATCTTTATATACATATACATCATTACGATTATTTTTATACCATATTTCATAATTAAAATTATCAATATATATTTTTTTCAATTCTTCATATATTTTACAAGCTGTTTTAGAATACATATCTTCTTCTTTAACTTTCTCTATGTTTTGTAGTTTTTGATGATTTGTAATCGTTTTTAAAATTTGCCATCCTTTTAGATTTTCTTCTATTTGGTAGGGATTAAATCCTAAATCTAGGTATATTTTAGCAGCTAACCAAGTGTGTGTTTGTGTATGTAAGATTATTTTTTTATGTCCAAGTTCATTTGCTAATTTTATGAATCTTGAAATAAGCGGTTTAGCTAATTTTTTTCCTTGATATTCTTCTTTTATAGCAACCCAATCTACAGCAGCTTCATATTCACCTTCTTTTTCTTCTAACAAAGATATAGTGGCTGTAGCGACTTTTTCATTTGTTTTAGAGTCAACTATAAATATACATCTCTTACCTAATTCATTTATAAAGTGATGATAGAAATCATAAAAATATTGTTTAGCTCTTTTTCGTGATGTAAATTCTTTAGATGATAGATGAATATCAATCCAATTATCTATATCACCATCTTGATAATATTCAAAGTGAAAACCTTCTGGTAAATTATATTCTATATAATTACTAGTATCATCATAAGTCATTAATAATTCGTAATAATATAATCTTTTTTCAATATTTTCCATATTTATTTTTCCAATTCATTTAAAAGATTTGGTAATTCTTTTATTGTTTCAATATGATATTTATTTTCTAATTCTGGTTCAAATCCATATTTAGCATGAATAAATAATAATCCTGCTTCTTCTGCAGCTTGCTTATCTTTATGTGTATCACCAACATATATTGCCGCGTTAATACCATCTCTTTCAATAGCTAATCTAATAGCATCAGGTTTAGTAATACCTTTTTTTCCGGCAGCAACAATATCATTAAAATATTTACCTAAATTAGATGAAATCATAAAAGCTTCTATGTATCCTTCTAAGCAATTACTAACAATTCCTAATTTATAGTTTTTAGATAATTCTTGTAGCGTTTCTTCTAATCCTTCGTAAACGATACCACCTTGGATTGATAGTTTTTTAGCAGCAAGTTCCAATCCTTCTTCAAGAAGCTCTAAAGCTCTTTCATGAGATTCATTCGGATAATAAAGATCAGCACATTCATCTTTTGTTGTTCCCATACAATCCGCTACAGTTTGCTCAGTTACTTCTGGTATATTGTATTTTTCGGTTATTTCTTTTACAGCTAAATATGTAGTATGAGTTGTTTCCCATAGAGTTCCATCTAAATCAAAATATATAGCATCTATTTTCATAATAATTTCCTTTCTAAAAAAAGGAGTATTACTACTCCTTAAAATTTCATATTTGGTGGTAGTTTTAAATTACCATTCGACATTTGTTTCATCATTTTTTTCATTTGATCAAACTGTGTTAAAAGCTTATTAACTTCTTGAACACTTAATCCACAACCTTTAGCAATTCTTGTTTTACGACTAGCTTTAATAATTTCTGGATGCCTTCTTTCCCCAGGAGTCATTGAAAGTACGATTGCTTCTACTCTTGCCATATCTTTTGGATCAATATTTACTTTATCAATACCCATTTTTTTAGCACCTGGTAAAAGTTTTAAAAGATTTTCAAGAGGTCCAAGTTTTTTGATTTGTTTCATTGTTGATAAAAAGTCTTCTAAATCAAACTTTCCTTGTTGCATTCTTTTAGCGGTTTTTTCAGCTTCTTTTTCATCTATAGCTTCTTGAGCTTTTTCAACAAGAGAAATAATATCTCCCATTCCTAAGATTCTTCCTGCCATACGTTCTGGGTCAAAGTAATCTAAACCATCCATCTTCTCACTAACCCCAATAAACTTAATTGGAACATTAGTTAAATGTCTTACTGATAATGCTACCCCACCACGAGTATCACCATCTAATTTTGTAAGAACAACACCAGTTAATGGTAATGCATTATTAAACCCTTCAATTACATTAATGGCATCTTGTCCCATCATAGAGTCAATTACTAATAATATTTCTTGTGGTTTAACACTATCTTTAATATTATTTAACTCTTCCATTAATGGTTCATCAATATGAAGACGTCCGGCAGTATCAATAAGAACATAATCGTATTTATTTTCTTTAGCATATTTAATTGCATTATTAGCAATTTCTACTGGATCTTTTTTTCCTTCTTCATACACTTCAATATTTAATTGTTTACCAATTTGTTTTAATTGATCAATAGCTGCAGGACGGTATACGTCACACGCTACTAATAATGGTTTCTTTGCATGTTTTTTTCTAAGTAAATTAGATATTTTACCGATAGTTGTTGTTTTACCACTACCTTGAAGACCAACTAACATTAATAGAGCTGGATTTCCAGATAAATTTAAATCTTTTTTTTCTCCACCTAATAATTCAGTTAGTTCATCTTTAACTATTTTTACAAAGACATCACCAGGTTTTAAACTTTTTTGAACTTCTTCACCTAGAGCTTTTTCTTTTACATTGTTAACAAATTCTTTTACTACTTTATAGTTAACATCAGCTTCCAAAAGAGCAAGTCTAATCTCTCTTGTCATTTCTGATATATTTTCTTCTGTTATTTTTCCATATCCTTTTATTTTGGACATGACTGTTTGTAATCTATCTCCTAGACTTTCAAACATATAATCACCCTGCTTTCTATATTATGTGTTTATTGACTATCTCCCCAGAACTTAATAACGTCACTGTTACTACTTAATGGTGATGGATTTGGCATTTCTAATTTAACAATTACTGGTATTTTAAATGCTGAACCAAATCCTAGACATGTACCAGATTGTAATGTTTTTTGTTTTTCAATTACTTCAGCACTTATATTAGGAACCATTTGTCTAATATATTCTGAATCCATTGGGTTATTTATCTTGAATATTAAGAAGTTAGAACATTGTGAGATAACAGTATCTGAAAGTTCTACTGGTCTTTGAGTTATAATACCTAAAATAACCCCATATTTACGACCTTCTTTAGCGATACGTTCAAAAATATTATAACCAATTAGGAATATATCTTGGTCTTTTCTTACGTATCTATGTGCTTCATCAATTAAGATGTGGAATGGAATTGATCCACGAGCTTGTAATCTCTTAGAATAATCAAATATAATTCTTGAGAATATTTTTGTAATAACAGCTGCTACTTGGTCATCAATATCATCCATGTTTATATTAACAATTTGGTATTTTTTATCACCGTTTATTAATAAATATCCTAAGTATTGTTCAACATTAACATTGTTATCATATTCAAATAATTTTCCATATGGACCGGTTATTAATGAATGAAGTCTTACTTTAACAGTTACAGCATCAGAATAAGTTTGTTCATTCTTATACCATCCATCAGATATTAAAGTAAACTTTAATGCTCTTTCAAGATCTTGTAGTGTATACGGCATTCCTCCAGCTGGTTCATAATCATCAAATGTTGGATTAATAAATTGAGTAACATATTCTGTTAAAAGAATTCCTTCTGTAAAGTTACCTGTTTTATCAATATTAAAACATTCTCTAAATTTTCTTGTATATCCAACACCTTGAACTTCTGCTTCTAAATGGAAATGATCTGTTTGACACTCTTCTACAATTGCAAAAATGTCATTTTTCTTTTGAGCTGGTGTTTCATCACTAAATAACACCGTAATAATTGCATTAGCAATTAAATGATCTCTAAATGCTTCTGAGTTACTCCCAGTTTCAGCAAAAGCTTTAACTAATTTTAACATTCTTTCAATAATAGGGATTTGTGTATGTGTATTACATTGTAATAATAAAGCTAAATCACTACTGTTAAGTAACCATATAGGAATTCTTAACTTTTCTGCTCCAGGTTCATTATCATTACTAGAGAAGCATCTATAATTATAATTTGGATTAATCTTATTTATATCTTGAAAAGCTTGTGAATATTCACCAGAAATATCAAATAGAATAAAATTAGCTCGATATGGTCTAGCATGATCATTTTGAAAAACGTTTTGAATAAGTCTTGCTATTCCACAAGATTTACCACTACCACTGTTACCAAAAATAGCAAAGTGATTACTAAAGAAATCATTTACATTTAAATAAACTGGAAATTGATTATAGAATGGACTTCCTCCTAATAATAAAGATTCTTTATCATTTTGACCTAAAATAAGTGGTATTTCTTCTTGCATAATAGTTCTAATTGTTGCATCAAGAAGTGGTTTTCTAATAACCCCACTACGTAAACGACCATTTTCAAATTCCCCTAATAAACGAGCTTTTGCTTCTTTTGAATTTATTTCAACTATTTCACCTAAAACATGTTTTTCACTATCAGAAATTACAACATGTGCACTTAATAAATTAGTTTTTAATTCAGCGCCTTCTTTGATACCAAAATATACATGTGTATCATCCATATAATTAATTCTATCAAACATACTATTCCCTCTTTTCTATAAAATTTCATTAATCTTATCTAAAGTATTTTCATCTACTTTATTTTTTAATAAATCATTTATTTCTTCTTTTTTTCTTTTTAATCCAAGAACTTCTTCATAATAAAGAATCTTTTCTTCAACTATTTTTAACTGATTATGTACTGCATTACGACTAACTCCATAGTTTTCAGCTATTTCACTTAAACTTAAATCATTTAAATAATAATCATCAAAATACATTTGTTGTTTATCTGTAAAAAGTTCTTTGTAATAGATATATATTTCATTTAAATAGATCTTATCCATCTTACATCATATCCTTAAATAATCCATAAATATATTTTTCAATATCGAATATTTGAAGATCTTCTTTTCTTTCTCCAAGTCCAATATATTTTACTGGTATTCCAACTTGTTCTTTAATGGCAAGAACGATTCCACCTTTTGCGGTTCCATCTAATTTAGTTAAAACAATACCAGTAATATTAGTTATTTCTTTAAATGCTGTTGCTTGACTAATACCATTTTGTCCAGTTGTTGCGTCAATAACTAATAATGTTTCATGTGGTCCATCAGGAATTATCTTTCCGATAACACGATTTATTTTTTCTAGTTCGTTCATTAGATTAGTTTTATTTTGAAGACGTCCAGCTGTATCGATTAATACAACATCAGTATCATCTTTTACGGCTTCTTCTAGTCCATCATAAATAACACTTGAAGGATCTGCTCCTTCTTCTTTACCAACAAATGATGCTCCTACACGATTTGCCCATTCTTCTAATTGTTTTGTTGCTCCTGCTCTAAAAGTATCACCAGCAACCATCTTTACTTTTTTTCCTTCAGAAATAAGTTTGTCTCCTAGTTTAGCAATAGTAGTAGTTTTACCAACACCATTAACACCAACAAATAAAATAACAGTTGGTTTATTTTCACTGTAATTTATTTTATTAACAATTACTTCATCGTTAACATAAATAATAAATAATTCATCTACTATTACTTCTTTTAAATATTCAGTGTCTTCAATATTTTCATGTTTTACTCTTTTTCTTAAACGATCCATGAAATCCATAACCGTATTAACACCAATATCTGCCATAATAAGTATTTCTTCTAATTCTTCAAAATAATCTTCAGTAATTTTATTATATTTATTAGTTAAGTTAATTAATTTTGATACAAAGTTTTCTCTACTTTTAGTAAGTCCTTTTTCGTATATTTTTACGTCTTCTTTTACTTTGTTTTCTTCTTTTTTATTCTCTTCTTTAGTGATTACTTCTTCTATTTCATCATCATCTAAATTTTCTTTTATTTCTAATTCTTTTTCTTCAACCCTGGGTTCTTTTTCTTCTTTTGTAAACATTTTTTTGATTTTATCAAATAATCCCATTCTTTATCACCATTTTCATTATAACAAAAAAAAAGGGTTTTTACACCCTTATTTTATAAGTTTACACGTTCCATTGTGCGATAATATGTTTTTTCTACTAATTGATGTTCAGCTTTTAAGTTTGTTACAAAATATGTATTAGCTCCAGCAGTTTCATTATACTTAACAATAAACTCTTTTTCTGGTAAATATTCATCTAATTGTTCTTTACCATCAACAACATAATTATAGAATTTTGTTTTTTGAATATTACTACCTGTTAATACTTCTTCAGTCCAATCTGATACTTTATAAATTTTAAAATCCTCATTGGTTGATATTTGTTTATAAATTAAATACTCACTACATCTAAAAGTAATATATACAGATTGTCGTTCCATTTCAATTTGACTTTCATATATATCACAATATTCATTCTTATTAAATGGACTTTCTAACCAATCCATGTAATTATAACTCATAACATCATATAAAAATACTCTAGTTTCAAAGGCCGCGATAGTTTCACCATCTCTTGTTACTCCAGCTGCATCAGCAAATTCTTTTGACATTCTAATAAAATTACTAAAATTATTAGAATCTGTATTATTTAAGAAATTATTGGCAACAATTGCTACACCAGCTATTATTACTAATAAACAAAACATGGTTTCCTTTTTACCAAATCCTTTATTATTTAATTTAATTTTTTTCATACCCTACCACCATTTTATTTTTTATGTTTTTATCAACTACCTCAAGTGTTTCGATGGCAGTTTTTAAGGCTTTTTCATAGTTTCCTTTAAAGAATAATTGCTCAGCAGCTTTAAGACCTTGGTCAACACGATTATTAATACTACGATACTTATTACCATAAACAATTAATTGTTCTGCTTGACTTGCCATATTTATCATTTCATTAGTTGTATTATAAAGTTTTAACACTAAATCACGAGCTGTATCAACTCTTGTATTTAATGTTTGAATAACAATTGGCTTATTTTCTAATTCTTTTATAATTTCTGCAATTGCTTCATTTGCTTCTGTTAGTTGAACAAAGTATGTATTACTTATTAATGGTAATTTATACTTTCTAATACGTGATTTTGATTCTTTTAACAATTCTTGGATTTCATCTAATTGTTCATGAGCACGCATTTCATCATCATACATATTACCAAGTGATTTTAAAGATACATCCAAATCTTCTTCTATCTTCTTTAATAGTTCTGTATATTCTTCTAATTCCTCACTTATTTTTGAATAAGGAACTTTACTATTAGATAGTTTCTTTAGTGATTTTTTATAATCTTTTTTAAGTGCTACTAATCTTAAATTTACATCATCAATAACTTGAATATCTTGTTCTGTTAAATCATACATGTTCTTTATATTTTCAATTTGTCCATATACATCTTTAACAATACTTGCTATTTTATCAAGTTTTTCTTCAAAATTACCTTTTTCATCTTCGTATTCTTTACGAGCTATTTTTTCTTTATCAAACTCATTAAAAATAGAATCTAAATATTCAAGCATTGTTCTTAATTCAAACATACAATCTTCTAAATTAAGAACTTTAATACGATCAAATATTTTATTAACATTTTTTAAAGACTCATCAATATTATAATCAATATTAAGATATTCTAGTGGATAGTTTTCTTTTTTCATTTCTTCATATGTATCTGTTATTTGCTCAATACGTTTTGGTATTACTTTTGTTGATAATAATACTAAGTCGGGAGCTTCTTCAATAACAATTGACATATGATCAATCATTGTATCAATAGCTTTTACAATATGAATAACTTCACTATATTCATTTTTTTCCATAAATATTTCAAAGTCTTGGAATCTCTTTTCAATATTTTCAAATTGAAGTTCAACAATACCTTCAATTCCTTCATATGATTCTTTTGCTTTTTCAAAGCGAGCATTTAATTCACGATATTTAGCTTTTAATTTTATTATAATATCACGATATTTTTCTTCACTTTGATTAATATCTTGTATTTCTTCTAATAAGTTATTTATTTTTGTTCTTATTTTATACAGATGTAATTCCGCTTTAGAATATTCTTCATTAAATTTATTATATTCTCTATGTTCTAAGATAGTATCAAGATTAAATATATAATCATTCATAGTAGAAATATCATTTTCTTTTATTGCTTCAAATCTATTTTGCCAACTCTTATATTTTTCTTCCATTTTATCATTTTTGATAATTGTTTCTATTTTACTAAGTTCGGCAATTACTGGAGCACTTTCTAATAAATTTTTTTCTTTATCCAAGAAAGAAATATGTTTTCTATATTTTCCTACTTTTTTATTTTTTAATACTACTAATAGAATAGTGATAGAAATAATAGCAATTATTACGAATGTTATTATTTTTAATACTGAAGGATTCAACTTAATCACCTCTATTTT
Source organism: Bacilli bacterium (assembly GCA_017436345.1). Taxonomy (GTDB): domain Bacteria; phylum Bacillota_I; class Bacilli_A; order RF39; family UBA660; genus RUG11788. The sequence goes on along the minus strand of JAFSDH010000002.1, from coordinate 99,185 downwards.
CTCCTAAAATTATTTTATCATAGGTAGTTATCTTTTTAAAGATTTATCTTCTTTTTGAACCTGTTTCAAAAGTATCTTCTAAAGCTAATACTGGAGTTGAAAAGATTCTTTTTATAGCAATACTATTATCTTGTAATGTCTTATGCTTTCCAACTTTTATAGAAGTAACTCTTTTTGGAGATAATTCTTTTTCTTTTGTTGGGGCATCTATAGTAGTAGGTTTGGTACGTATAGTTCGATCATAAGGATAGTGAACAATATCTCTTTCATCATCAATATATATTCCATCTTGGAATTCAAGATTAACTTGTTCAGCTACTTTATTTAAGTCTAATTGAAACATAAGAATTCTTTCATATTCTTTAATACTTTTGGGACCTAACGTCTCAAATATTCTTTTTTCTCTTTTTTGTAATTGTTCATGATGAGATGGTAATTTTCTAGATAAATTTAAAAACTCATCAACTTGTAAGAATAGTTGTGACGGATTAGAAATTGTTATAGTTTGATTTTTTTCCATAATAACCTCCTACTATCCTATTTAAATTATAACATAAAAAATAAATATGTGAATTTTTTTTAAATTTATTTGTTGTTTATTAATTCTTTATGATATGCTTGAATTGTATAGAAACATAGATCGGGGGCGTTTTTATGGAGAGAAATGGAGTAATTAGTTTTTGGAAGTTTGCATTTGCTTTATTGATTGTTTTCTTTCATGGAAAAATTTTAGGGAGTAGTTCTGATACTATTATCGGACTTGGTGGTTATATAGGTGTTGAATTCTTCTTTATTGTTTCTGGAGTTTTTTTAGCAAGTAGTATAGTCAAAAAGTTTGATCATGATACTTCTACTTTAGGTAAAGAGACTGTTTTATTTATTGCTAAAAAGATTAAAACTTTTTTCCCATATTTATTATTAGCGTATATATTACTTATTCCACTATATATTTTTAAATACGATGTAAGTTTTAGTAATTTATTATCTTCTATTTGGGAATTGTTATTATTAAATGAAAGTGGTATTAGACATTTTTCTATTAATACTCCGGTTTGGTATTTATCTTCTATGATTTTATCTATGTTTATCATATATCCATTAATGCGAAAATTTAAAATGAATTATGTATATATAGTTGCACCTTTAGTAGTTTATTTAGGAATTGGTTATTTAAATCATTTGTTTGTTGGTTTAGACCATACTGTTTCGTGGACAGGTTTTACTCTACATAATAACATTCGAGCTTTTTCAGAATTAAATTTAGGTATAATTATTTATTTTTTGATTGATAAAATTAAAAATATAAAATTTACTAGTTTAGGTATTTTTATATTAACTTTTATAGAAATGTTTTGTTTATCTTGTCCTTTTATAATATCTACTATTATAAATAATTCTCCAAGATATGATTTTATTATGTTATTTATAATGGCAATTGGAATACTTATTGCGATGGGTAATATTACACTTGAAAAAAGGTTTTTAAATAATAAATTTATTTATTTTTTAGAAAAATTATCATTAGTTATTTTTATTTTTCATGGTTTTTGTTTAAAAATTACTGTTTTATATACTAAAAATATTGGTTTAAATTATTATGAAAAATTAGTTATTTATCTTGGTTTAACATTACTAGTTTCAATTATTATTTATATATTAGTTGAATTTCTTAAAAAAAGAGGATTTTTCATAGAAAAAATAAAAAGATTATTTGTTATATCGGACTAATAATATTGACAATTATTAGTTCTTTTTGTATAATTATAAACGCATATTCAATGAACAGCACTTTTATATTATTTGTAATGTGTCTATTAAGTTTATTAGTAACTTGGCTGTTCTAGTGAAAATATTAAAATAGACTCCCTATGAATAATTAAAAGAAGTCTTTGTTTATGTTAATAAATAAAGGAGGAAAAGAAAATGGCAAGATATACAGGACCTGCATATAAGCAAGCTCGTCGTGTTGGTTTTTCTATTTTAGAAAATGGAAAAGATATCGCTAGACGTCCATATGGACCTGGTCAACACGGTGCAGATAGAAAAGGTAAATCTTCAAACTATGGTACACAATTAAAAGAAAAACAAAAAGTTAGATTCATGTATGGATTAACTGAAAAACAATTTAGAAAGACATTTAATGAAGCTAGTAAAATGGCTGGTATTCAAGGGGAAAACTTCTTAAAGTTACTTGAATCTAGATTAGATAACTTAGTTTATCGTATGGGAATGGCTTCAACTCGTCGTGCTGCTAGACAATTAGTTAACCATGGTCATATCTTAGTTGATGGAAATAAAGTAGATATTCCTTCATACAGAGTTAAACCAGGACAAACTATTTCTTTAAGAGAAAAAGATAAAGATATGGTAGTAGTTAAAGAAGCTTTAGAAAAAGTTATTAATAGAGTTGAATTTATTACTTTCGATGTAAACAAATTAGTTGGTACTTATGTAAGATATCCTGAAAGAAGCGAACTTAACGCTGATATCAATGAATCACTTATCGTTGAATTCTATAACAGATAAGAATAAAAAAGATTGCAATGCAATCTTTTTTTATGTTATTTTAATATAGAAGATAGAGGTGTATTTATGAACGAAGATAATTTTAATTATAATGATAATAATATAGAAAATAATAATTATGAAAACGAATCAGTAAATGCTAATACACAACCTAGAATTAATAAAAGTTTTTTAATTATTGGTCTTGTTGCTTGTATAATTGGTATTATTGGTTTATGTATTTTCTTTGTTATTAGTGTTGAAAATGATCACAAGGAAAGAAATGAAGAAGAAAAAGGAGAAGAGACATATAAAAAAGAAGATTATGATGAACTAACTATTAAGAAAAAAGAATTATATAGTGTTATGGAACAATATATTTTAAAAGCGTCTTCTGGAGTTAACAATGATTTATATGGAGACTTATCCAACCCTAATGTATTATATTATATTCCAGTTTCTAATATTGAATCTAAGACATGTGTTGAAATTAAAGATGGCGTTAATCCTTTAGGAGAATGGGGAGAGGCTTATGTAGTTGTAAATTACTTACCATATCAATATACATATGATTACTATTTTACATTCTATGATATGTCTGGTTATAGTTTACCACTTACAAATTATAAAGTTTTATCCGAAACAGGAGAAGATATTCTTTATAATGGAGGATTATCTAGTGACACTATTACGAAACAAACAATAGATACTATCTCTGAAAATTATGTATTACAAAAAGATCCTAATCAAATACTTACTTGTTATGTAAGATAATAAAAGCATCAATTAATATTGATGCTTTTATATTAGTTATTATCTGGGGATGTTTGATTTTCAATTCCAGTTTTAGCGTATTTTACATTACAAGATTCAACATTTTCTTGATATCCAGCGGCTTCTTTTGGTGTAAGTAGAACTTTAGTTGTTTTAGCTCTTTCATTTAGTTGTGATGTTATATTGTTTACATTAAGTCTATTTGACTTAGTTATTTGACTACCATCAGATTTTATTTCACTACTTTTAATTAAAGGCATTTCATAACCAGCTTCTGTTATAAATGTAAAATAATAATCATAGCTGTAGGTAGGTTCATGATAAGAAACTACGACATAAGCTTTTTTCCAATTTCCTAAAGTACTAAGACCACCTTTTTCTAAATAAATACAACTATCATTAGATACATTAGATACTGGAATATAATATAAAATATCTTGATTAGATAAAGGACCATATGCATTATAATTTACTTCTGATGTTGCGGCTGACATATAAGATGAAATCGTTGAAATCATTTCTTTTTTATTTATTTCAATATATTCATTATTAGGTTCTTTATTGTCTTTATTCTCTTTTGAACTATCTTTATTGCTTATAAATACTAATATACCTACAACTATAACTATAATTAATATAATCATTACTATTGAACTTTTTTTATTTTCATTATTACTACCATACATATTGTTAGTAATATTTGGGCTACTAGAATTATTCATATTATTATTCATTGTACTTTGATTATTATAATCATTCATATTATAATTATTAAATTCATTATTCATAAAACTCTCCTATTCTATGATTAGATATTATCAAAAAAAGATTGCATATGCAATCTTTTATTTTAAAGATATTTTATTAAATAATATTGTTTTTTTCCTCGTCTTATAACAATATATTTATCCCCAATAGTTGTGGATTTTGTAACCATAAATTCTAAATCATTAATTTTATCCCCATTAACGCTGATACTATTATTAGATACAAATTCTCTAGCTTCTCTTTTACTTGAACAAATTTTAGCTTCAACAAGTAAGTCAACTAAATTTTTATCTTCACTGATATCAAAGTTAGGAACATCTTTAAACGCATTTTCTATTTCTTTTACATTTAATTCTTTAATATTTCCACTAAATAATGATTCAGTAATTCTAACAGCTTCTTCATAAGCTTCATGTCCATGTAGGAATGTTATTACTTCTTCAGCTAGTTTTTTATGTGCTTCTCTTAGATGTGGATTTTCATTATTTTTTATTTCTAATTCTTCTATTTCTTCTTTAGATAAGAATGTTAAGAATTTTAAGTAATCAATTACTTTTTCATCTTCAACATTTATGAAGAATTGGTACATTTCATATGGAGATGTTTTTTCTCTATCTAACCAAATTGCTTGTCCATTTGTTTTACCAAATTTAGTACCATCTTTTTTAGTTAATAAAGGCATTGTAAATCCATATGCTTCTTTACCTTGTCTTTTTCTTATCAAATCAATACCTGCAGTAATGTTTCCCCATTGGTCTTGACCAGCAACTTGAAGTATACAGTTTTTATTTTCATATAACCAATCAAAATCTAACGCTTGCATAATCATGTATGAGAATTCAGTATAAGTAATACCAGTATCTAATCTACGAGCTACTATATCTTTATTTAACATGTAGTTAACATTAAAGAATTTACCATAATCTCTTAAGAAATCGATAAAGTTTATATCTTTTGACCAATCATAATTATTTACTACTTCGAACCCAAAAATGTCTTCAGCTTGCTTTTTTAAGCACTTAAAGTTGTGCTCAACTTCTTCTTTTGTAATCATAGCACGTTCAGCATCTGGTTTTGGATCACCAATTAAACCTGTTGCTCCTCCAACTAAAAGAATTGGATTATGGCCAGCATCTTTTAATCTTTTAGAGATTAAGAAAGATGAAAAGTGACCAATATGCATACTATCTCCAGTTGGATCAGTTCCAATATAGAACGTCATACCGCCTTTATTTAATTTTTCTTCTATTTCTGGACTACTAACGTCTTTAATAAGTCCACGCCATTTTAATTCATCATATATTTTCATATTTACCTCCTAATAATCACTATTTAATCTTTCTTCGACTTTATCTTGTTTATATGTTAAAACGCGATATATTTCTTCTTTATCAAGTTCTAGTAAATCTGCCAAATAGAATAGATTAGATAAGATATCTTTAACTAAAGTTTCATTTATTTTAGTCATTAACTTACTTCCTTGACCATAGATATGATTAATAACTTCTAAAATATTTTTGCTTTTGTGATGTTCTACTAAAGTATCTATTTCTAAATCAAGAACATAATACATTGTAAGGGTCATTGTAATACAATCAGCTAATTCTTCATATACATCTTCCATTTTAGGCTTTTTTATTGACCAATATTTAAAACATTTAGTTTCATTAACAAATTCTCCAAACTCTACTAAAAATTCTATACAGTTTTTTTCAAAATATAATGGTTCTTTTTCTTCATATTTCTTCATAAAGATATGATCTAACTCTTTATTTCTTTCATATATCTTTTTTAGTTTTTCCATAATAACCTCCAATAAAAAAAGTATTATAAGATAGGGACGAGAAAACCCGTGGTACCACCCTATTTCATAATACTTTATTATGCTCTTAATACTATAACGCGTAACCGTTTTAATTCAGAATATGTAACTTCATTAATATTATTGATTCATTTTCACCAACCATGAATTCTCTAATTGCCAAATATTAACTACTTTTATTCATCACTATTAAATGATGATTAATATATTATTATATTTTTTTACTTTTGTAAACTATTTAGATAATTTCTTTTCAATTTCTTTAACAACTGCTAAAGCTTTTTTTCTTACTTCATTAGCTGCTTCTTCAATAACTGGTTCAGCTTTCTTTTTAGCCATTTTATATAATTCTTCAGCTTTTTCTTTAATAGCTTCTGCTTTATCTTTAGCAATTTCAATAACTTTTTCTTTATCTAAATCAGCTAGTTCTTCTTTGATTTCTTCAATTTTTTCTTCAATATTATCGATTAATTCATCTTTATCGATACCTTTAATTTTTACAACTAGCTCATCTAATTTATTTTTTAAATCTTTTCTAGTTTCACTACCTTTTTTAGGTGCAAATAATAATCCAAGAGCTCCACCAACAGCTGCTCCTAGTGCAAATTTTCCCCAACCTGTTTTTTTACTCATCTTCATCTTCCTCTACTTTCTTTTTTTTCTTTCTAAAACTTAAAACTTTTCCAACAACTGATGCAATACCATCTACTAAGCGATCACTAACCATTGAAACAGCATCTGTAATACCATCAATTGTTGAGAATATACCATCTAGTGATTTTGATTTCTTTTCAATATCATCTAAAACAGCATTTGTTTTATTAACAGTATCTATTAACTTAATCCCTAAAACGATTAAAACGACTAATAAAGCTGCTACTAAAACATAAATTAATATTGGTAAAAATTCATATAGTGCTTCCATGTTCTCTTTCTACTCCTTTTCATCATACATTGATTCTATTAAATCAAATAAGTTGCTTTCTAAGCCATCATCTTCTTCTGTTTCTTCAACTTCATCTGATTCAATTTCCACAGGTTCTTTTTCTTCTTTTTCTTCTGTTCTTCTTGTTTTCTCTTTAGCTGTACGACTATTTTCTACACTTGTATCTTTGTAGTCTATATTATATTCTAACCCTAATTCGTTAAAATATTCTTCAGCATCTCCAACAGTAACTTTCTTAACTGGTGCTGGTTCAGATGCTTCATTTAAATCATATAGCAAATCATCTTCTTCAACTAAATCAACTATTTCTTCTTCATATTTTTTTGGTTCTACTTCTTCCATTGATTGAGAAATATCACTAGTTAAATCACCATAAGCTTTTTCACGAACAGAGTCTAAATCTATCTTCTTAGGTGCGCTACTAAGTCTAATTTCTTTTTTAGTAACAACATCATCTTTCTTATAATTTTTATCTAAAATACCATATATTGGAGAAATAATTGGTGTTGGAGTAAACGCTTTCTTAGGAGTTTTCCCTTCATATAAACCATGAGTTTCTGGTTCTTTTTCTTTACCATATTCAGATTCAAAATCATATTTTGTTTCTTCTTTGATTTCTTCTTCAAACACTTCTTCTACTCTTGGTTCATCATAATCATAAATTGGTGTTTGTCTTCTATCACTTCTTCTAGAAACAATCGGTTCTTGATATTCTTCTCTATATTCTCTTCTTTCTTCTCTAAAGTCATCTTCATCAAAATCCATTGGAAATTTTACTTCTTTTTCTTCTTTTATTTCCTTTTCTTCTGATAAATCTATTTCTGTTTCTTCTTCATAGATTTCTTCAATTTCTTCTTTTTTTACTTTTTCAACTTTAGGTAATTCAATTTTTTTAGCTACTGGTTCTTCCTTTTTAGCTTTTTTTGGTTCATCTTCAATCTCAATAATTTCTTCCTCAAAGAAGATATTTTTAACTTTGTTTAAAAATCCCATAATCCACCTCTACTAGTCTAACTCATCATCTTTTTCAATCTTAATAGTGTCTTCGTCCTCAAAAATATTATTTTCTTTGTCCAAATCTTCTGAATTATGTCCTTTATCAGTATTAAGATATCCATCATCGTCTGAATCAGATTTAAATAAATTAAATTTTTCCTCTTTATATTCTATTTTATTTTCACCAATTAAACTTTCTATTACTACGTCGTTAAATTCTAGGGTGTTTAATATATATAAAGCATTAATTACAGTAGTTGTTAAATTTTGTTTATTTGAATATGCTTCTATTCTTCCATAGTTATACTCTATTTCAATAAAGTAATCATTATCTCTTTCTTCAATATTTATATAACCTTTTTTCTTTCCATATTCTAATTCTTTAGATAAATATATATTTTCTTTTAGATTATATTCTTTATCAATTTTATGATAATGGGAAATAACATCTACATAGAAATACATCTTATTACCTTTATGTAATAAAGTAATATTATAATCAAATTTATTTATCAATGATACTTCTCTTGGTTGATAATATTGATAACCAGAAAAGTTCTGATTTTGTAAATCTGTTTTATTTGTTAAAACATTGTCTATTACTTTTTCTAGATTGTCATTAGGCATTTCTTGAATGCTACATCCTGTTACTAGAAAAACTAAAGCAAGTAATACAAAAATCTTTTTCATATGTCACCTACTCTAATAAAATTATAACACATTTTTCTATCAATACTACTATTTTAACATTATTTTACTTGATTAGTCACTATTTTTTGCGACAAGATAATAGATATTATTACCAAGAGCGACAAATCTTTTTTCATATTCTGTTGTAATTATATCTTCATAATCTGAATTATGAAGGTCTAGTGAAATATCCTCTATTTTATATCCATATGTCGTAAGACTAATTACTGAGTATTCAAATAAATCACGATTATCTGTTTTTTGAATTATTTCTTTTTCTTTTTTAAATAAATTATCATATCGTTTTAAAAACAAATGACTAGTTAACCTTCGATCATGATGTCTTTTTTTTGGCCATGGGTCAGAGAAATTTAAAAAGATTCGATCTATTTCTTTATCAAATACTTCATCTATTTCTTTAGCATCCATTCTTATTAATTTTAAATTATTTAAATCTTCTGGTACTTTTTCAATAGCTCTAACAATCACACTATCAAATTTTTCAATTCCAATAAAATTAATATCTTTATATCTTTTAGCATGTTCAATAATGAAATCGCCTTTTCCCATACCTATTTCTATATAGATAGGATTATCATTATTAAAAAGCGTATTCCACTTTCCTTTGTATTCTTTTGGATTTAAGATAAGATTAGTTGCCTTATCCATAATTTCCTGTTTATTTTTTACATTTCTAAGTCGCATTAAAATCACCAGTTATATTATAACATATTGTTTTTATTTGCATATAATAAAAACGAAAAGAGGTCGATTTATGAATAATAATCATATGCCTGGTAATTGGCTATTTAATCAGTGTAATTGTCGTGGAGAAATAAATGAATTACAAAGACGTATTAATCATTTAGATAATAGAATTAATAGACTTGAAAATATGTTGTTTAATAATAATTGGAGAGACTATTCTAATGAACAATTTTCGAATAATGAAAACAGAAATTACACTAATGGAAATTATATCTTGTAAAGCTTGAGATTCAAGCTTTTTTTAGTTACCATTTGTTTGACTTTACTATTTTAATTAAGTATACTTTTAGTATGGGTAAGGTGAAATAACAATGAAGTTTGTAACTGATATAGATAAGAAAAAATATGATAAATTTGTTAAAAAACATCCAACTAAAGGACACTTTTTACAAAGCTATGCCTGGGGAGAATTCTCAAAAAGCGCAAAGGGGTTAATTCCACATTATGTAGGACTTGTTGATAAGAATGATAATTTGGTTTGTACAGCTTTATTATTACAAAAAAAATTACCTCTAAGTTTTTCATATTTTTATGTTCCACGTGGATTTGTTATTGATTTTAGTGATAAAAAGTTATTAACAGAATTTGTGGAAAAAATAAAAAAATACATTAAAGATTATAAAGCTATATTTTTAAAAATAGATCCAGATATTATATGGAAAGAATATAATTATAAAGATGAAGAAATTTTAAATGACAATAATTCCAAGAAGATATTTGATTCATTGACAGAACTAGGATTTAAACATTTAGGCTTTACTAAAAATTTTGAAACAATGCAACCTAGATATTCTTTTAGAATTAATTTAGATAGAGATATGATTGATATTGAAAATTGTTTTTCTAAAACAACGATGCAAAGAATTAATAAAGGAGCTAGTTTAGGTACAAAAGTTAGAATTGGTACAAGAGATGATGTTGAAGAATTCAATCATTTAATGGAACTTACAGAATCAAGAAAAGATTTTATTTCTCACGACTTAAAATATTATCAAAGATTATTTGATATTTATAATAAAGATAACAAAATGAATATTTTTATGGGAAGTATTAATTGTAAAGAAGTAATTGATACTTATTTAAAAGAAAAAGAAGAAATACTTGAAAAGTTGAATCCATTAATGGAACTTGAAAATCCTAGTAAAAGTAATAAAACAAAAATGAAAGAATTAGGAAATAGAGTTGCTAAACTTGATGAATATATAAAAGAATATCAAGATGCGATGGATGAGTATGGAGAAGAAATTGTTTTGTCAGCGCATGTTATTATGGAATATGGTGATAAAGCATGGGTATTATATGCTGGTAATCATAATGTTTTAACTTCTTCATATGCTAACTATAAAACTTATTATGAACACATAAAATATTGTCATGAACATAAAATAAAAATGTATGATCAATTTGGCACAATTGGTGATTTAGATGAAAAAAATCCTAGATATGGACTTCATCTATTTAAAAAGAAATTTGGTGGAAACTATGTTGAGTTTATGGGAGAATTTGATTTAGTAACAAATAAGTTTATGTATTTTGTATTTACAAAATTAGTACCTTTTTATAGAAGTATGATAAGAAAGATTTCTAAACTAAGACGAGGTGGAAAAAATGGAAATAGTTAAGTTAACTAGTAAAGAATTTGAAGATTTTGCAAAGAATAATAAATATGTAACATTTCACCAAAAGGAAACTTGGGGAATTCTAAAAGAAAAAAACGGTTGGAATTATGAAATGGTTGGTATGAAAAACAAGAAAAAAGTAGTTGCTGCTACTCTTCTTCTTTCTAAGAAAATGCCATTTAAATTAAAAATGTATTATGCTCCTCGTGGTTTTTTAATTGATTTTAATGATACTGAATTATTAGATAAATTTGTAAAAGAAATTAAAAATTATATAAAAGAACAAGGTGGAACATTTCTTAAAATAGATCCATATGTGCCCCACTTAGAACGTGATGTTAATGGAGACATCGTCCCTGGCGGAGAAGATAATAGTAATTTAGTTGAACATTTAAAAGAATTAGGTTTTATACATTATGGATACAACATTGATATGAGTAAAGAATTACAACCTAGATGGATGTTTACTCTTGATTTAAAAGATAGGACTGAAGATGAATTATTTAATAATATTACTAAGCCAACTAGAAAGAATATTAAGAAAACTCTTAAACTTGGTTTAGAGATGGAAGAAATTGGTATTGAAGGTTTAGAAGAATATAAAAGAATAACTGAACATACTGGAAATAGACGTGGATTTATTGATAGACCTTTAAGTTATTATCAAGAGATGTTTAATGTATTAGGAGATAAGATGAGTATTATTCTATGTTATTTAAATATAGATAAATCAACTTCTCTTCTTCAAGAAGAAATAAATACTATTAAGGGTTTTAGTGATATTACTGAAAAAAGAAAAGAAGAAATTAAGTCTTTAGAAAAGAAGATTGAAGAACTAAAAGAATTAGAAGAAAAACATGGTAGTAGAATTCCTCTTGCTGGTTCTATGTTCATTGCTTGTGAAAAAGAATTATTAAATCTTTATGGTGGTGGATATGATGAATTTATGAAGTATGATGCGATGTATGGAGTTCAATGGCATGCGATTAAAACTGCTAAAGAAAAAGGTTTTGAATTATATAACTTCTATGGTATAGAAGGTAACTTCAAAAAAGAAAACAATCCAATGTACGGAGTATATGAATTTAAAAAAGGATTTAATGGAAAAGTAGTAGAACTTATAGGTGAATTTGATTTACCTATTAATAAAGCTAAATATAAATTTTATAAATTTGCTTTTGCTAGTTATAAAAAGTTAAAGAATTTTGTTAATAAAATAAAGAATAAATAATAAATATTTATTCTTTTTTTATTTTATTCATATAATATTTAGAGGTGTTTTTATGTATTTAATCGCAGATGGTGGTATTACTACTAAGAATACTTTAGCTAATACTAAAGGAGCTATTTCTTTATCTTTAAATACGAGTTATATATCTGGAATTAGTTTAAATGTTGCTTATACTAAAGATGATGTTTTTATTATTGTAGATAGAGAAGCTTTAATGTTTACTACTAAAGGAGCTGGTTATATTGATAATAATACGTATAATGATCTTTTACATTTTAATATAGGTACTAAAGTATTAAATGCAAGAGTTGTTACATTAAAAGAGGTCTTAGATATTTATAACAATAGTAATAAAATGCTAATATTAAATTTGGACTATCAAGGAGAAAAAACAAGTAAGTATACTTATCAGTTGTTATCTTTAATTAGTAATTATCCTAATATCAATATTTATTTAAAGAGTTTTAATCAAGAAATATTATCTATTTTAAAAAATAGTAATACTAAAGCTAGAATAGGAATAATCATAAATGATAATAATTTAAAAGAAATTGATAATGAATATGACTTTTATGTAATAAACTCTTTTTTAGTTAATAAGGATCTTATTACTAGAATAGTAAATAATAATAAGTTAATTATGACTGAACTAATAGATACTTCAGGAGAACTTATTAATTATTATTATCGATATGGAAATTATATATTAAATAATCTATATATAATTAGTGATAATACTTCTAGTTTAAATAAAGAAATAGAATTATTAGATAATTAAAAAAGTACATTAAATGTACTTTATTTTTTTATTATATTTTTAATCTTTTTACCTATATTATAAATATTATACATAAATCCTGTTTTTATTTCGAATTGACCGATTAATTCAACGACATTTCCATTAAAACCTTTTTTGAATTCATACATACCATAATACTTATCATTTTTATCGAAGCATCCTGTTATTCCATAGAAATCTACCCATTCATACCCCATTTCATAAGCATCTTTTATATGTTCATTATACATAGCATATTTTGGAGTGAAACTTCTATATTCAGATAGCATACCACTACTTAATGTTAAGTATTCATTACCTGATTTTAATGATAATAATGCTCCTATATCTTTTCCATTTGGATTATTCTTTTTAAATTCTTTAGCCTTTTCTAATTCTTCTTTATATTTATTTATTAAATTATCAGATGTTTCCTTTTGATTTTGAAGTTTACTTCCAACAATACTTGTTTTCATCTTTTCTTGAATTAATTTATTATTTTCAAGTTCATTATCTAAAAGAGACTTTGTATCGTTTAGATATGTTTCTGGATCTAAATATGCGATGTAAATAGTCATTAGATCTTTCATATGTTTATACATTTTTTTATAATAGTCTAAGCTTCGTGAATCAAAATCTTTTCTTTTAGATGTTGCATCAAATATTTCTGTCATAGAATCTAAATCATCAATAGTTCCTTTTCTTACTTTTAATCCTTTTTTATAACAAGCATCGATATTTTTTCTAGTACTTTTAGAAAACTTAGCTTTTTTTGCTTCATAATCTTCATCTAATTTAAGACGATATTCCCAACGTACTTGATATGTTTCAGCATATAAATTAAAACCAAAATATTTATATCCAAGTTTTTCTAAATTATCTTTGATTGTATCATTACGATCTTTATCATCATTTAAAATTTCACCTTCGCTTGATCTAATTCTATAAATTACATTAGGATCAATTGTTATTCTAAAACCTTTTCTTTCTTTAACGAACTTTATTAATTCATCGGAGAAGAATTTTAATAAGTCATAGTCATTATAATCAATTAAAAAACCACGAGGAGCATAAAAAGTTTTATATCCTAAAATTGATTTTTCTTCTAAAATAATTGTTGCTGCAACTACTTTTTTATCTTTTTTTATACCTAAAATATGAGGAATATTACCTAGTTCTTTTTTTAGATTAGCAAGTTCAATTGTTTGTAAAAAAGAACTTTGAGGATGATCTTTAATAAATTTATTAAATTCTTTTTCTGTTAGTGTTGTAAATTCCATTATCCATTTCTCCTATTTTTGAATTTTCTTATTATTTTAACAATGATATCATTTCCAAATACTTTGTATAATGATCCATTTTTTATTGTTATACCTAAATATATTATACCACCAATTATTGTATAGATAATTATAATTAGAATATTTAGCAATCTATTTGTAGTTGTTAATGGGAAGAAGACTTTTAATAATAAAAGTACAATTGCCATTACTAAAACAGCATAAATTACATCTAATAACCTTTTTAAAGTTTCTTCATAATCAACTTTATACTTTTTATTTAAGAAAGTTAAACAAATAAAAGCACATACTAGATATCCTAATATTGTTGCAGTTATAGCTCCATAATAGGCAGGAAGTCCCATTTTATGAAATCCATATAATAGTGGGATATTTAATATTAGTTTTGTAATAAATCCTGAAATTAATGATATAAATACCATTTTATAATCTTTTAATATTTGCACTGTAGTAATACTTGATGTAAATAATACAGTAGCAACAGAGACAAATACATACAAGGCATATACTTTAGGTCCATATTGATTATTTCCATAGAAAACGGTCCATATATTGGTTGCTAAAATACTTAGTCCTACAGCCATTGGAATTGTTAAATAAATAATGACTTGTAGTGATTGATTTATTTTTTTTCTAACATCAACTAAATCTTCTTTAACAATACTACTTGTTAAATTAGGAATTAGACTTATCATTAAGCCAGTTGAAATAGCAATAATTATTTGATTAATTTTTAATCCCCATGTTGATATAACACTCATTACTGATTCAGCTGCGGATTTAGAATAACCTAAATTATTTACAAGATTATTTATTAACATAAACATATCTATTGAGTTATAAAGAGATTTAAAGATATCAATCATTATAAATGGAAAAGCATATCCTAATAGTTTCCATACAATTTCTTTGTTTCTTATTTTAGGTTCTTTTACTTTAGTTTCTTCTTTTAAGAAGATTTTTTTATTTTTATTAACTACTAATTTTAAATATAGATATGAGCATAACGCTCCAATAGTTGCTGAAAATACAGCTATTCCAACAGTACTTTTTAGAGAAAGATTAAAGATTTTCATTCCTAAAAAGCTACCTATTATAATAATTAAAACTCTAATTAATTGCTCTAGAATTTGTGATATCGATGTTGGAGTTATAACTTTATGTCCTTGTAAATAACCACGATATACACTCATAATTGGAACAATTAGTACAGCTGTTGATATAACTCTTATAACAAATTCAACATCAGCAATACTATTACCACCAACAGTGTCACCTATAATAAGTGTTGCAAGTGGTCTTGCAAAAAGCATTAATAATATAAAAGAAAATAATCCCATTATATTTAATACTTTTTGTCCTAGTTTAAAAGCTTTTTCTTTAGCTTTAATATATCCTAAAGCATTATATTCACTAATTAGTTTACTCATTGCAAGAGGAATACCTGCTGTTGAGACTCCTAAAAAGATTGAATATATATTATATGCATAACCATATAAAGCTCCACCTTGGTCTCCTATTATTGAATAAAAAGGAATAACATATAACATTCCTATTATCTTACATATAACAATCCCAAAAGTAGCAATAAAAGCACCTTGCATAAAATTATTTCTTTTTAAATTTTTAGCTTTTTTCATATTACCACATCTTTTCTATTTAATAATATCATAATTCAAAAAAAAATACACCTTACGGTGTATTATCTTCTTTGATTTTTATCTCTTAATGATTTTATTTTTGGTATATCAAACTCTTGTTGTAAGTTTAATCTTTCAATAAGTGTAATTGTATCATCATAAATATCATTACCTTCTATTCCCATTTCTGATGGATAAGATATTAATAAATCTTTTGGTCCAGTTTTTAGAAATCCTTTCATTTCATCAAGATCTAAGGCTGTACCATATCCATCACCCCAGTAATAGTCTTCTACATCAGAACTTTCTAGAACTCTAAATAATACTCTTCTTAAAAATTCTTTAGCACGAATTGGATAATAGCATTTTTCAATATTTAAGAAATGATCTCCTGGTTTTTTTAAATTTATTTCGATATTTACAATTTCATCATCATTTTTAGATAGTTCAAATGCTTTAAAATTAACCATTTCTCCTCTTGCTTCCAAAGCTTGAACAATATATAAAGTAGCAAGCCCTCTATTTATAATTCTACTAGTAGAAGTAAATGCTGGATATGCAAGATTAAAATATATATTTCGAACAGTTGATTTTGCTTCTCGCTCATAGCGTAACATACATTCTGGAGCACCTGATGCAACTAGTGCTGGTTGAGGAGCACCACCATACATACTTTTTACTAATCTATGATTGTTAAAAAAAGCTGACTTAGTAGTTTCTCTTAACTGTGTATTTGCTTTAAGGAAATTATCAAAGTCTTTAGTATAACCACCAATACAATAACCAATTGCTTTTTCAAGAGGTTCTCCTGAGAAATCAAAATCATTTTTAACACTAGCTTGTCTTTTAAAAACAGCAGTGTTTACTGGCGGATCTGAAAGTAAATAATCATGTAAGTCTGTTAAATTTCTAAACTTAATATTAAATACTTTATAATGATCTTTTTGTTCTATATAGTTTTGCATTTTACTTTTCCTCTAGTCTTTTTAGCTTCAATTACACTATTAAATAGGTTAAATAATTGACGACTTCCATTATTTTTGAAGTTACCATTATTTTGCATAGCCAAGCTTATTTGACCTAATGTATCATCATCTTTAGTTTCAACTATTTTATATAACATTAATTCTTCATCAGTAAATACTCCAGTATCTAAACATTTCTTAATTGATGTTGCATCTCTTGTTGTAAATGTTCCAATAGTATTTACTTCGTCATAACTTGTTTGTGAAGTGCTTTCAACAGCTGCTCTAAAGTTAACAGCAAAATCATACCATGCTGGATAATCTTTTAAAATACGCATTTCAATTCTATTATCATAATCAACTTCAACAGGTGTCATACGTTGCAATGTTGCTTCATCAAGTTTTTGACGTGTATTATGTTCTTGTGTACTACCATAACCTTTAGTATTACCTGCAGCAATTATTCTAAAGTTTGGATGTCTATTAATAGTTATACCATCTGGGAATGTAAATGACTGATTACTATTACCCATAAACTTATTTAGTATAATAGCAGCATTAGCAATACTATTATCAATTTCATCTAGTAAATAAATATCTCCATATTTATAGCATCTATAGAAGTTTGATGGTACATATGAACCATTTCCACCATTTGTATAACCAAGTATTGTTTGCTCAATTGTAATGTAACTATCTGCAACTACATTTAATCCAAACAATCTAGCTATTTGATCTTCAATCATAAATGTTTTTCCACATCCTGATGGTCCAATCATATATGGAGTTTCTCCTATCATAATGAATTTTGCTATGGTATCAAATTTTTCATGATAGATTGTTCCATTTTCTCTTTCATCTTTTTCCTTTAATTCAATTAATTGTCTAAAACGATCTTTAAAAGGAATTGTTTCATCAAAGTAATAATTTACTCTTGGATCTAATTCTCTTTCTGGTCCATTCATAACAGTAATACCATTAACGGCTGCAACACCAGGAGTAACAAATACTTCTGACGATGTTGGTATTTTTACTTGATCTGGACTAATAGGAATACTTAATCCAGCTTGATGTGTATATTGAACAAATTGTGTTAGTGCTGTTACTAATTCATCATTACTTTTTGATTCAGCAATTAATTTTTTTATTTCTTCATTATTATCAACAAATTCTTTAATTCTCTTAACTGAATCATTTGTTGTATTATGTACCCTTACAAGCTCAGTACTAATTCTTTTTCCTACACTATCAGCTATTGCAAATAATTCAGCTTTTTTCTTTTCTAATTCATTATTTACATCTTGTAATAAAGAATCTTTTTCAGCTATTACAGTTGTTCTTTGTTGTTCTTGTAATTCTAAATGAGTAGCTGTAAACTCTTTAAGAATTTGACTAGCTTTTCTTTGTAATTCAGCTATTTCTTTGTCTTTAGCTGCTGCAATACCTTGTTTAAAAGCAGTTAATTCCTTTTTTAAAATTTCTCTTTCTTTTTCAGACATTTTAATTAGAGTTTCTAGACCATTTCCATTAGCAAATATTTCATCTACTTTGGCACTTAATTCAGCTAGAGTAGCCATATCTACATCATATAAACCACTCATTCTTTTATCTTCTGATAATCTTTTATCAATAATTTGTTTTACTTGTTCTTTATCACCGTATTTTAATAAAACAGGATCAAAGTTTTTTATTAGAGATACAGCTGATGAAAGATGAGCTCTATCATCAACATAATATCTTCTAGCTTCAGCTGCATAATCTATTAATAATGATAAATTTTCCAAGCTAGAATTTTCTAAAATATTTTCATCATTTGTTAAAAATCTTAAATATTCTAAAGCTATTTTTTTATCATCAAATGCTCTAATTATTTTTTGAAAACTATCATTAATTAAAAATAATTCTTGGTTTTCAGGTTTTTCCATATATAGATTAAAGAAACTTTTAAATAGTTGTTTTTCTTTTGTAAGACTTTCTCCTACACAAATAGTTGAAAACATATTAGCAACAAAATCCATATGAATAGAAAAATCAACATTTTTTCTTGCGAATTGTCTTAAAACATCTGATAATAGTTCTTCATCTTTAAATAAATGTATATATGGAGAAAAATCAAATGAGCTTAATAAATTTTTATATTCATAATCAGTATATCCTAATTCTTTAACTAGTTTTTCAATAGGTGTTTCTTTATCAAAAAATCCCATTATTTATTCCCCCTTTTTGGTTTTTTTATATATTGTTTTGCTTTTTCTAATGTTTTTAATTCTTCATTGACATGATATGTTTTAGTAAATTCAAATGGTCTAGTTAAATCAACGTCTGAATCTATTTCATAAACACGATGATTGTAACTTGGTTCTTTATCTGTTGTTCCTGTTTTTACTTCAACTAATATTGCTTGACCAGGTTCTAAACCTACTTTTCTAAAAGTTATTTCTTCACTTTCTTCCTCTAAAACAGTATTAATTTGATTGTTATATTTACTAAAACAATTCTTTATGCGATAACTTATTCTAACTTCATCTTTACTTATATTTATTTGAGCACCAATATTGTTATATAATATTTCTTCCTCATCATCATTTAAATTATTTTCATCAGATAATAAGAATGTTGTATCATTTACTTTTATAATATGACTTGGAATAGGCAATTCACATAAATCAAAATAAAATTTAATTAATGATGCATCTTCTTCTAACAAAGTATCTTTATTTTCATCATAGACAATTGTTTGACCATTAGATGTAATTTTTCTTTCTACAACATCATTTTGAGCATCATATAGTAATGTTCCTTCTAGTTCTTCACTATCATTTCGCCATTTTACTTCGACTTTTCCACCATCACTTTTTAAAGTTCCAGCAATAGGCATAGAAATATCATCAATTCTATTTATCTTAAAATCGATAATTCCATTTTCTCTTTGAGAAATTATCATTGGCAACATTTTCTTTACAGAACCAATACTATATTCAACCATGTATTTTTTATTAAATCCATCTATTTTATCTATAGTAACTACTTCATAATTTTTATAAACCATTAGAAGTGTCGTAATAACATCTTTTAAAAATGGTGCAGCTTTTTTTACATTTAAGTTACTTGTATTAAACGATGGTATTCCTTCTGTTTGAGTTCCTTTTTTTTCTACTTTTTCCAAAACAGCAAAAGAAGAATCACCTATTAGTTTTTTTGTTAGTTCTCCTAATAAAATGATTTTTCTTTTATCTTTTTCTTTATGATATCTATCAAGTACTCTCTTAATAAACTTTTCAAAGTGTTTATCTTGATAATCAAGGCTTAACATTTTATTTTTTTCAAATACAACTTTAGCCCCAACATATTTATTGGATCCCTTTTTAAAAATACTATCTGTAGTGAAGACATATATCAAATTTAAATTTTTTATTTCCGATATTTGTACTTCTTTTAAATCCATTATTTTTTACCTTTTTTAGTTGTTGTTTTTCTTGTACCTAATTTTTTAACTGGTGCTCCATATTTAGTAGAAGAAGCTCCTTTTAATAGTTCTTCTCTAACACTAGCATCATCTGCTAATTGTAATAACTCATTATTCATATCAGTTAATGTTTCTGTTAACTTAGCTAATCCTTGTCTTTCTTGAGCAATAATTTGTTGTTTTTGTTGACGAGCATTTTTAAATATTGCTATACCTCTTTGTCCTGCTCCAACCATTGCTTCAAGAGCTTCAAGTGTAATTCCACCATAGTTACTTAATTCAACTGATGCTAAAGCATTTTCTTCTAATTCTTTTGCAGTATCAATGAATGCTTGGTTAGAAGCTTCATTTAATTTTGCAAGTCCAACTGTACGATTAGCTTGTTGATGATTAAATACTTTAACACTACCTTTACTCTTTAATAATGGGGCAGTATCTTTTAAATATGAATCAGCTTCCATAACAATATTCATATCTGTACCATTTTGTAATCTATATTCTTGCACTTGTCCTTTTAAAGCAACTAATGCTTTACTTAATCTATTTAATTTACCATTAAATACTTCTGATAATTGTGTTTTATATTGAACCATATATTGAGTATCTTGATCTTGTGGTAATTGTCTTAAAGCTTCGATTGATTCATCATAAGTAGCTCTATCAATTTCTCCTACTTTGATCATTTCTTCTAAGATTTCAATATAAGGTGCTATTTCAGCTATAATTGCATTTCTTAGTCCAATATCATTCATAGCTCCTTGTTTTTGTGATTCAACAGCTGCAGATACTTCATCTAAACCTTCACAATATTTTTCATAACGACCTTTGTATGTTGTTTCTTCAGCAATTTTTTCATCAATTTTTCTAACACCTAAAGTAGTTAAAATACCTCTGATGCCTTTAATAACTGCTGGTAAATTTTTTTCTTTTTCAGCTTTTTTATCACTTTCATCTAAACTATCTTCAAATGAAGTAATATTTGATAACATATCATCATCAATTTGAACTTCTTGACTATCTAAAGCCATTTGTGCAGTTGAGTCTAAGATAGCACTTATTTCATCTTTAATGTCATCACAATAACTTAAAATAGTTGCTGGAGTATCAAAATCTACTCTTGTAAATTTACAATCTAAGATTTCTCCGTTTGCTCCATAAGTTACGATTTCTGTTCCAGCTGAATTAGCTACTGTTCTAACTGCTGGTAAGTTTGATGCTTCATTAGATTCTACTGTTACTAATTCTGCATCTACAATATTGTCTTTTTTTTCCATTTTTATTTCACCTCTAAAATATTTTTAAGGGTAAAAAAGAGACTTTTGTAAGGGTCTCTTTATAATCCTAGTCAAAAGTCTCTTTTGTATTTTTTCAACCATTCTTTTGTTTCTAGATATATATTTAGATATATCTCTAGAATTATTCCCCTTTAGTGAGGTTTATGATAACATATTTTATTTTTTTTGTCTAGTATTTTTTATTTACACATAAAATAAAAGATTTTTTTTATTTGTTTGTCATTTATTTTTTTTATTATTATAATTAAAGTAGAGGTGTTTATATGGTATATAATGTTGATTTTAAAAAAGCTAGGGGCCCTCTTAGTTTTGGGATAATATTTACTTTAGTCGGTGTACTTTTCTTAGTAATTATGGGAGGAATTTTTATTTCATCTTTTAACAAAAAAAATTCAATGGATGCAGAAACAAAAGCAACGAACATTGTTTGGGAAGAACATTATGATTCTGAAGACGGAACAACATATTCTCCTAATTATGAATATGAAGTTAATGGAACTATTTTTGTGTGTCACTCTTCTACTTCAAGTAGTATTAAAAGTGGAGATGGAATAGTTTATTATAATTCTAATAATCCAGGAGATTGTATGACTGATTTTGATAATAATACTAATGGATTTTTGTTTATCTTTTTGCTATTACCAATTATTTTTATTGTAGTAGGTGCTCTTCAATTAAAGAAGTGTTTTACTAAAGTTAAAATAGCGAAGGAACTTGCTAAAAGGGGTATATTAGTTAAGAATCTTCCGTATCAATTAGTTAATTCAAACATATCTGTTAATAACGTTCCTTTAAAATGTATTTGTATTGCGTATAAATTCCCTGATGGAGTTCTTCGTGAAATTAAAAGTGAGCCACTTAAGGGAAATATTTTAAGTGATGCTGATGGTATGTGTGACTTGTTGTATGATGCTAATAATTATAATAATTACTTTATTGATTTTAGTATTACACCAACGGGAGTTGGTAATCCTAATATTATCTATTATAATCAAGCCGATCAAAATACATTTGCTAGTATTAACAATGACACTGCTTCAAGTTTTGATGGTTATAATCCTAATAATAAATTTTAATTAAAACTACATTTTTGTAGTTTTTTATTTATTTATTTTTTTTTACATTTTATAATTATAATAGAGGTGTTTATATGGTATATGATATAAATATGAAAAAAATTAAAGCTAGATATACTTTTGGGATATCTTTAGTTATTCTGGGAATTATTTTATTTATTATAATTGGATCATTATCTTTTCCAGCACTCATAAAATCTGTTTCATTAAAAGAAGAAATTGTTGCAGAAAAAATGATTTGGAATATAAAAAGAATTAATGTTATTAATTTAGAGTTTTATTCTGCTGACTATATATATAAAGTTAATGATAAAGTTTATACTTGTGAATCATATTATTTAGGGGATACAAAAATAGCTGATCCATTAGTTTTTTATGATGTCAATAATCCAAATAATTGTATTACTAGTTTTGATAAAGATATATCAATCATTGTTGTTTTATTATTAATTGTTCCTACCTCTTTAGTATTAGTTGGCATTTTTATTATTTTAAAGAAAATGCGAAAAAACCATCTGCTTAAGCATTTAGCTACTTATGGGACCTTAATAAAAAGAGTTCCATATGAAATCTATTCAACAAATAAAAAAGTTGATGGCCAAGTAATAAAATATTTAATTGTTAAATATACATTTAAAAATAAAGTAACAAAGTTATTTAAAAGTGATTTCTTTGTTAATGATAAAGTTGATACTTATGGATTATGTGATTTATTGGTAGATGAAAAGAATCTTGATAATTTTATTATAGATTTTGAAATAAAGACAACTGGTAAAGGTGAACCAAACATCATCCATTATGAACAAATATATAGTGATTATCGTAAAATTAATTATTAAAAAAAGAAGCATAATGCTTCTTTTTTATTGATTTGGACTTAGTTTTTCTTTAAACAATTCCATTAATTCTAATTTTTCTTCTTGCTTATTAATTATTTCTAAATCGATATTATTTCCTATTATTATTTCTTTAGCAAATCTAATTTCTACTGGTTTATAATTACTTAATAAAAGTAAATAGTTATATTCTTTATAATTTTTTACAGCTAAACATATAAATTCTTTATTATTATCTAGAGTTAAAATTTCTCCTTCTGTAATATGCATATTTCCTCCTTTATTTAATTGTTTTATCAACATATTCTGCAAAAGCTTCACGAATTATGTAAGTATATACAAATGCAGCTTCAACAAAATCCTCTTCACTTATTTTTTTAGTATTAGTATCTAATATTTCTCGATTATATAAAATTTCTTCTGGAATGTTAAATTTTTCTTTTAATAATGAGATAAATCCAACAACTTTTTTCATTTCTTTTATTGTTATTTCTTTTTTCTTTTTTAAAGTTAATTTTTTAAATTTTTCTACATAATTATTAAATTCCTCTTGTTCTTTCATTAACGTCTACCTCCTATTTTTGGTGTATCGTCAATTGTTGGTGGCATATCTTCGAATGTTTTATTTTGATTAATAGCGTTTACTTTTCCAGCTACTTCATCAAATTTTCCTTTATATTCAGCTTCGGCGAATTCTTTTTCTGCTTTTTCCTCTTCTTCTTTTTTCTTTTTTTGTATAACTCCTAGAGTCATAATACCCGATAATAAAATTGTTTCTGCGATAGCAGCATACCAACCATGTTCAACATGGTTATCTAAGGACATTGTTAAGTGTTTTTTTCCTAGTTCTTCTGTGACTGTTGTTGTTTCAACTGTTTCAATATCTAGATTATCAACCTGATATGTTTGCCCATCACTACCAACAATCATTTGTCCTTCTTTTACCTCTCCTGTTGGACTAATAACATCTAATGTAGTTGAGCCATTACCTGTTTGAATATTAATTGTACCATCAAAGTTTTCAACAGATCCTTCATAGACACTTTCAACAACAAATTTTTCTTCAATTAATTGGGGAGTTAGTTCATCTGCAGTTAAGATATCTTTAGCATCAATCCATCCCGCAACAGGTCCACCAATATGTACTCTTACTTCAACATCACTGAACTCTAATCCACGAGTTTCTAAAGTTTCTTGAATTGTTTCTCCTAGATTTACTCCTTCTTGGGTTTCCACTTTAATAATATTACCATTTTCATCTAATATAGATATATATTCTAGGGTGTAGTTTCCTTCTTGTCTTAAACCTTCACCAATTATACCATGTTTATCAGTTGTCCTATCACTTTCATGATCATAACGAACTCCTTCTTCAACATAAACTGTATCACCGGTGTTATGATCAGAAATAGCTCTTTGAATGACCTGATCAATATTTTCATAAACTTGTTCTTCACTCATTTGTGAAATTTGATATGTTGCATTTTGATGAATTTCTGTCATTCTTTTTTCAATAACATCTTGGCTTAATCCTAAAGTAGATACTAAAAATATCAAGGCTGTTCCTACTGCGGCTGCTATAAGACGCCAATCTGGCCATTTTCTTCTTGCAACTACTGTTCTTCGTTCATTTTCTTCTTCTTTTTCTTCATCTTCCTTAGGCTCTGGATCT
Source organism: Bacilli bacterium (assembly GCA_017436345.1). Lineage (GTDB taxonomy): Bacteria > Bacillota_I > Bacilli_A > RF39 > UBA660 > RUG11788. The sequence goes on along the minus strand of JAFSDH010000002.1, from coordinate 74,037 downwards.
TTTGATTTTTCTTCTGGAATTTCATCTGTTGGTATATGATGTTCTCCTCCCGGAATTACAGGTGGAACAACAGGTCCTTTAGGCTCATTCTCTGGCTTTTCTTTTCCTGGTTCTTCACCATCCCCACTTGGTGGTAATATTATTGGTGGAACAATAATTGGTTTATCTTTTTTTACCATATACAAGTAATCAGCCATTGCTTTTTCTAATTCTTCTTCACTTACATATTCCCCATTAGGCATTTGAAAACCTTTATTTCCAGCCATAAAAACTCTTGTTTGTTTAGTATCTCCTCTAATTCCATAAGTATATGCTGTTTGATTCGTAATTTTTTCGCTTGTTCCTACTAAAGTCAATCCTGCACCAGCTACTAAGCCTTCTATAACGGTCCCTGTTAAAGTACTAACATCAACTCTAGCCCCAGTACTTCGGCATACAATAACTTTATTTTCAGAATCTTGTGTTAAAAAGCCAGTCATAGCAGCTTCTAATTCATCTGCACTGACATACTCACCACTTGGCAAATTTAAACCTTTTTTATTGTAACCCATCATCACGCTACTGGTTTTCATACTATGTCCTTGTGAATCGCTTATACTAGCCGATTTATCTTCTCTTCCTTCAGACATAGGAGCATCAGATAATACTACTTTTGATAAAGGATCTTCAATGTGCAAATGAATTTCTTCTTCTTCATATCCATCCTTTTTTAACTTCTCGTAGTCTGTTGCCATATTATACCTCCTATTCTAATTTAAGTTTATTTCATTTGTTTACACAATTCAAGACAAGGAGTTGTTAATTGACAAAATATAGACAAAAAAAGAGTTAATCATTTACTGTTAACTCATTTATTGATAGTTTAAATTTTATATAGTTATTAATATTATCCCTTTGATTAACAATTTCAAATGTATATGTACCATTTTCTTTTAAATATTTAGAAAGATCCTTTATAAATTCTCCTTCATAAACAATTTTATTATTAAATACAATTCTTAATTTACTATTATTAGGAATAATTTCTTTACGTTTCTCAACAATATTTGGTTGTCCACAACTAACTCTATTTTTCTTATCATTATGGCATTCATATTCAATTAGCTTTATTGTAAAGCTTTCTTGCCTTTCAATGTAATTATCTAATGAATCTATACTTGGATTAGATATAAAGACCTTACTTTCTGATTGCTTATATACAAAAGGTATTACAACTTTTTCATACTTTTCTTCATACCATATATTTATACTTTGATTATTTATTTCTACTTCAAAATAATTATACCTCGCTCTTGAATAGGATTTTAAATATTCGATTAAAGTAAAGGCAGTTCCAATAAATACTACCATTATTATAAATATTGGTATTAGATTAGAAAGAACTTTTTTCTGTTTCTTTTTCCTTGTTTCTCTTACTTTTACATCAAGTACAGGTATTTCTGTTTCTACTTCTTTTTTTACACTCTTATAATCTTCTAAGATTTCTTCTTTACTATGATAAAACTTATTGTATTTTTTTTCTGGATGATCTTTAAAATATTCTTCTAAAGCATTTTTTTCTTCTTCATTTCTACTTAAGGGCCTTAAATACGTTATTAATAGATAATTTATAATCATATTAATAGGTATTACTAAAAAAGAACAAGATATAAGTAATATTATAAATAATATAAAATTATTAGTACCTTTAAAATAATTTAATACTTCTTGTTGTAATTTATAAGATTCTTTTTTTAATCTCTTCATAATAAAATAAATGATAATACCATCTACTAGAAGAAATAATAAGGGGTTTGATACTAATTTTAAGTTTAACCTATTATCTAATACATCTGTTACTGAAAACATATTTAATAGGGAAATTACTATTAAAAATATTAAGTATATGAATATATATATTCTTTTTTTTATCTTCATATGACACCTCTATGATTAGATTATATATTAATTCATAAAAAAAAGGAATATTATTCCTTTTTAGTCATCAGATAAGTTATCGAAATATCCTTGGACAAGTACAACAGGGGTTCCTTTATCACCACTACCACTTGTTAAATCACATAATGATCCGATTAAGTCAGTTAATCTTCTTGGTGTTGTTCCTTGTGATAACATATTTCCTTTTAAATCATTATCTTTTTTCTTTATTTCTTGTTTGATAGCTTCACTTAACTCATTTCCTCTTAGGTCAGCAAATTTATTATCAGAGATATATTTTAATTTTATTTCATTAGGTGTACCTTCTAAGCCTTTAGTATATGCTGGTGATACAACAGGATCTGCTAATTCCCAAATACATCCTACCGGATCTTTAAAAGCACCATCTCCATATACCATTACTTCTACTATTTTATTAGTTTTTTCTTTTAGTTTCTTTTGAATTTTTTTAACTAATTTATCTCCAGTTTTAGGAAATAGTTTTAATCTTTCTTCAGTTGCTTTATTAGATCCTAGTAATCCATAATCAGGGTTATATCCACTATTATTAATTGGTTTATTCATAATTTCGTATAATCCATAAATAGTATTTGCTTCTTTTTCTAATACTTTTTTAGTCCTATATCTTTCATGAATATCACACGTTAACACATCTTTAGTATAATTTAATATTTCTTTAGGATCATTGGCTAAGATAAATTCTACTTCACAATTTTCACTTTTAACTAATTCTCTATAAAAATCAACCATATTAATTCCTGTAAATGGATGAAGGAAATCACTAAAATATTTATCATAGTCTTTTTCTGTTATAACACTTGATAAATTAAATTTACTTTCATCCAATTTATCTCGATCTAAGATACTGTTTCCTACTTCGTCTTTAGGAAAACTTAAAAGAATAGTAATTTTATCCATACCTCGAGCAATTCCTTTTAAAATCATTGAAAATCTATTTCTACTTAATATTGGATATACAATTCCTATTTTTCCTGATGGAAATTTATTTTTTACATCTTCAGCAATATCATCTACTGTAACATAGTTACCTTCACTAATTCCTACAACTGCTTCTGTTATTGCAACTACATCTTTATTATGAAATTCAAATTTTTCACTTTCTTGTGCCTTTAAAAGTGAATCTACTACTATATTAGCTAAATCATCATTTTCTTTTATTATTGGAGTTCTTATTCCTCTTACAACTGTTCCTACAGTTCTCATATTACACCTCTTCTATTTTTCTTATTCAAACTAAAATATTTTATTCTCTTATAATCATCTCCTCTACATTTGGTATTATAAACCATAAGTATATAATTGTCAATTATATAATGGTATTTTTTACCACAAGTTACACAAAAAAAGAAGCCCTAGCTTCTTATTCTGTTCTTAAGGCTTCTACTGGATCTTTTTTACTTGCCATTTTAGATGGTATTAATCCTGCTAGTACAGTTAATATAACTGATATTATAATAAGACCAATTGCACCATCTATTGGTAAAACAGATACATTTGAAATATTAGTTACTTCTTTAATAATTATATTTATTGGAATATTTAATAGTAAAGTTACACCTATACCAAGTAATCCTGCTACTAAACCTTCAATTAAAGTTTCAGCATTAAATACTCTTGATATATCTTTCTTACTTGCACCAATACTTCTTAAGATACCAATTTCTTTAGTTCTTTCAAGTACTGATATATATGTAATAATACTTATCATTATAGATGATACAACAAGCGAAATACTTACAAATGCCATTAATACATAACTAATAGTATTAATAATTGATGATACTGATTTCATCATAACACCAACAATATCTGTGTATGTAATTTGTTCTTCTTCTTTTAATTTATTATTATATTTATCTATAATTTCAACAATACGTTCTTTTGATTCAAAATCTTTAGGATAAATATTAATTACATCTGGATTTTCAATATCAACAATTCCTAGTTTTAATAGTGTACTTTCATATGTAGCAGATGCATTTTCTGTATATGATGCGATTACTTGTGCTAACTCTTCTTGTGAAAGACTCGCTAAATAAGCTTTTTCTTGATCACTCAAATCATTCATATCAAAGGCAGCTGATTCTGAAAAATCTCTTCCTGTAATAACATTTACATCTTTATTTGCTTTTTGTTCCTTAGCTATTTCACTTTCATTAATTTGTTTAATTGTGTATTCTGTTAATGCTTCTGTATAGCCAATAACTCCTGTTGTTGAAATAGTAGACTCTTCATCAACTCTTATGATTCCTACTACTTCAATTTCTTCAGCTTTAGATAGAACTTTTTTCATGTATTCTTCATCATCTCTTTTATCTACCCAAATACTTCCTTGTTTTTCATAATAATCTGTATTTAAAACTAACTTAAATTTTAATCCAACAATATCTTCATAATCATATACTTTTTGTTCTAATTTTTCTATTTTTTGACCACTCATTATTTGTTTCATAATTTCTTTTAATTCATCTTGATCTAATAATCCTAGTGAATATAAAGCATAATCGCTAACTTGACTATCTTCATCAACAACAAGAACTACTTCATTATAATCTTTTGGCCAATTACCAGCAACTAAATTATATTGAGTCTTTAATAACTCTTCATTTCCTGTTAATTCTGTCCATGAGTTCATTTCTCCAAGACCAACCATATTTTGAGTTTGGTCTCCTAAACTTAGGCTTTCTAATACTGTACTTGGATTAACTTGTACAATTTTATCTTTGTAGTTGGATTTATATAAATTTAGATTTAAATTATAACTATATTTTATATCACTTACATATTCTTTTATACCTGATTTATCACTTTCTAGATAATCTTTAAAATCTTCTAAATTATTTATTTTGATTTCACTAGCAAGTGTTGAAATAACATCAGTCATAATATTATTAGAATATACTTTTCCTTCTTCGTACTTAGAAGTATCTTTATTATCTCCCATCAATGATAACATCATACTTGATGTATCAACTTGTGTTTTTTGGATAGTTAATGGATATGAAGATAATGTGTCTTCTTCGACTCTTTTGATATACTCTTGAACTCCATTAGATAAAGACATAATAAGAGCAATACCTATTATACCAATACTACCTGCAAAAGCTGTTAGAATAGTTCTACCTTTTTTTGTTAACAAGTTATTTAAACTTAGTGATAAAGCTGTAAAGAAAGACATATGTGTCTTATTATTTTTTTCTTTAGCATCTTTTTCTTTTTTCTTTTCTTGTTCTTCTTCCTTTTTTGAAAGAGGATTAGAATCATTTACTACTTTACCATCTAATAGTTTAATAATTCTAGTTGAGTATTCTTCTGCCAAGTCTGGATTATGAGTTACCATAATAACTAATTTATCTTTTGCTATTTCTTTTAATAGCTCCATAACTTGAATACTAGTTTCCGAATCAAGTGCTCCTGTTGGTTCATCAGCTAGTAAGATATCTGGATTATTAACTAATGCTCTAGCAATAGCAATTCTTTGCATTTGTCCACCAGACATTTGATTAGGTCTTTTATTCATATGATCTTCAAGACCAACTTTTACTAATGCATCTTTTGCTCTTTTTCTTCTTTCTTCTTTAGATACACCTGAAAGAGTTAAAGCAAGTTCAACATTTTGAAGAGCTGTTTGGTGAGGAATTAAATTATAACTTTGAAATACAAATCCAACACGATGGTTACGATAAGTATCCCAATCACGGTCTTTAAATTCTTTAGTGGAAATACCATTGATAATTAAATCACCTTTTGTATATTGATCTAATCCTCCAACTATATTTAAAAGGGTTGTTTTACCACTACCACTTTGTCCTAAAATAGAAACGAATTCATTTTCTCTAAATTTAATACTAACTTCGTCTAAAGCTTTTTGTTTGAAACCTGCAGTTTCATAGATTTTACTTACTTTTTTTATCTCTAACATATTGTCACCTCTTCTACCTTTAATATTATATAAAATATATCATGTTTTAGCAATAAAATGGGAAAAATTACATATTTTTTTCTTCATACATAACTAAGGCTGAAAAGCAGTATATTTGTTCCTCAGAAAAAACAGATATTGCAACTTGATATTTAATATCAATTATTTCTATGCCATCTGATATAAATTTATTAATACTTTCTTCTAAGTCTTTTTCATGATTCTCATCAAAAAGTTTGACTTTCATATTATCACCATAAATATTTTAATATGATTTTTTTAATTTTTTTGTCAAAAAAAAGAAGATATTTAATATCTTCTATTATTTAATACTTTTTTGAATTGGGGCTTTTTCATTATCTTTTTCTGGTTCAGCAATTCTTTTTTCTGATAATAAGAAAGCACGCATTTCTCTTAATTGCTCTAAATTTTTATTTGTTTCTTGAACTGGTTGTGATGCTTGTTCTTTTTCTTTTACTAATGCTTTTTCTTTTTCTGTTTTATCTATCGTTACTTCTTGATCATTATTTATATTTGTTATTTTAACTTCAGATTGTTCTTCAGTAACTTTGTTAGTTTTCTTATATTTTGATAAGTAAGATGCGATTGTTAATCCTTGTAGTGCTGTTGTTGTTAAAGCTAAAGTATTAATAAGTGCAGGTGGTAAAACGGATGATAAAATACCAGCTCCTGCCAATGGAAATAATGCAAATGTTTTAACTTTTCCCATCATAGTAGATGCTGCTTCTTTACCTTTAGCTTTTTGATTTATATTAATACCAGCTATTGCCATTTCTAGTCCTACGTTTACTAGTAAGGCGGGATTAGTAATAGACGCTGCTAAAAGTAATGTACCAGCAAACAATTTATCTGCTAAAGCATCTAAGTCAGCTCCTAATTTACTTGTTAATTTCCAATTTCTAGCAATAAATCCATCAGCTAAATCCGTTAGACCAAATATAGCTGTTGCACCAATAATAAATGGAATATTTCCAATCAATGCGGCTGGTAAAATCACTGCAGGTGCAGTTAATCTTAATAAAGTTAATATATTAGGTATTTGTTTATGTCTTCTACCTTTGGTTTTTAAATCAGTTAAAGCTTCTTGGATTTGTTCTTTATAATCACTAAAAAAACCCTTTTCTTCTTTCATATAAAATCCCCCTTAAAAACGGCTATATTATATCATAAAAGTATAAATAAGTCAATTAAACCAAAAAGAGGACACTAAGTGTCTTCTAATTTATATGATTATTTAACTACAATATTAACAATTTTTCCTTTAATAACAATTACTTTAACTATTTCTTTTCCTTCAGTATGTCTAATTACGTTTTCTTCAGAAAGAGCTTTTTCTTTAATTGTTTCTTCTTCATCATTAATATTTACTTTTATAGTAGCTCGTACTTTTCCATTTACTTGAACAGCTATTTCTTTTTCTTCTTCAACTAGTTTAGATTCATCACATACTGGCCAAGCAGACTTACAAATTACTTCTCCAAGAGAATACATATCATTTAATTCTTCTGTGATATGTGGTGCGATTGGATTTAGAAGTATAAGTAATGTACGATAATCTGCTTTAGAAACAGATTCTTGTTTTTCCATTTCATTTAATAGAATCATAAGAGCTGATACTGCTGTATTAAATTTCATATTATCTAAGTCTTCAGTAACCTTTTTGATTGTTTTATGAATTGATTTTTCTAGACTAGAAGAATATTCATTACTATCATTTACTTTATCTCCTAAACGAATAATGCGATCAATAAATCTCTTACATCCAATTAATCCTTGCTCACTCCATGCTACTTCTTTTTCATAGTCACCAATAAACATTTCATAGCATCTTAAAGCATCTGCTCCATATAGATTAATCATATCATCTGGGTTAATTACATTACCAAGACTTTTACTCATCTTGATTCCACCTTCACCTAGAATCATACCATGAGATACTCTTACATTAAATGGTTCTTTATTTGGTACAAGTCCAATGTTATATAAGAATTGGTTCCAGAATCTAGCATATAGTAAGTGTCTTGCAGCATGTTCCATACCACCGTTATACCAATCTAGTTTTCCCCAGTATTTTAATGCATTAGGACTAACAAACTCTTTATCATTATGAGCATCCATATATCTTAACCAATACCAAGATGATCCAGCCCAGTTAGGCATTGTATCTGTTTCACGTCTAGCGTGACCTCCACACTTAGGACATGTAGTATTTACCCATTCTTCAATTTTAGCTAGTGGACTTTCTCCATCATCAGTTGGTTCATATTCAGTAACATTTGGAAGAAGTACTGGTAAATCTTTTTCAGGTACTGGTACCCATCCACATTCTTCACAATATACTAGAGGTATTGGTTCTCCCCAGAATCTTTGACGAGAGAATACCCAGTCTTGTAGTTTAAAGTTAGTCTTTGCATGACCTATACCTTTTTCCATTAGGAAGTTAATCATCTTATCAATAGCATCTTTTTTATTATCAATGCCATTTAAGATATCAGAATTAACCATTTCTCCGTCTCCAGTATAGGCTTCTTTAGATATATCTCCACCCTTAATAACTTCAACTATATCAATACCAAATTTCTTAGCAAATTCATAATCTCTTTCATCATGAGCAGGCACTGCCATAATAGCTCCTGTACCATATCCCATCATTACATAGTCCGATATATATATCGGAATTTCTTTATTTGTGATTGGATTAATACCTGTAAATCCATCTAATCTAACACCTGTTTTTTCTTTATTTAATTGTGTTCTTTCTAGTTCAGTCTTTTTGTTAGCTTTTTCTCTATAATTTTTAACTTCATCCATATTATTAATTTTATCTTGATATTTATCAATTAATGGATGTTCTGGAGCCATTACCATAAATGTTACTCCATATAACGTATCCGGTCTTGTTGTGTATACAGTTAAGCTTTCATCAATTTCTTTTATTTTGAAATCAACTTCAGCACCAGTTGATTTTCCAATCCAGTTAATTTGCGCTAATTTTGTTTTTTCTTGGAATTCAGTGTCATCTAATCCATCAATTAAGTCTTGAGCATAATCACTCATTCTTAACATCCATTGTTCTTTTTCTCTTTGTTCTACTTGTGCTCCACATCTTTCACAAACTCCACCCGATGAATCTTCATTAGATAAACCTGTCTTACATACTGGACACCAGTTAATATTTTTCTTTGCTTTGTAAGCCATTCCATGTTCATAGAATTTCAAGAATTGCCATTGTGTCCATTTATAATATTCAGGATCAGTCGTTGAAAATTCTCTTGACCAGTCCACTGACATACCAATTTTCTTAACTTGACCTTTGAATACTTTAATATTTTCTTCTACAGCTTTAGCTGGATGGATATGGTTTTTAATAGCATATTGTTCAGCTGGTGCTCCAAAAGCATCCCACCCTAATGGAAATAATACATTATATCCCATCATTCTTTTCTTTCTTGCCATAGCATCTAACGCTGTATAACTTCTTACATGTCCTACATGTAGTCCGGCTCCACTTGGATATGGGAACTCAACTAGATAATAATATTTTTCTTTATCACTATTATTACTAGCTTCAAACACTTTTTCATCTTCCCAATATTTTTGCCATTTACTTTCTATTTCGTTTAGACTTTTTATTTCCTTTGTCATTTGTAACCACTAATCCTTTCTTTTTAAAATAATTTCCTAATATTGCATAACTAATTAATATAGTTGGTATTATTAGTATTGCTCCTATTAGTAATTGAATATATATATTATCACTTGGTACTAAAGATAAGATTGTTATAATTAATCCAACATCTATAGAACAAGTCATTCCTACTATCTTTAATAGTTTTTTATAATTAATTTTAGACAAGTCAATATGATATTTTATAATTAATATTTCTACTTCTGTAGGTATCTTTATATCATCTTTTTCTTCTTTTATCTTTTTATTTTTTCTTCCTCTAAGTAATGTTTCTTCTTTTTTATCTTTTTTTCCAAAGAGAAAACTTTTTATTTTTTCTACTATTTTTTTAATAAATTTATTTTCTTTTTTCTTTTTTAATTTTCCATCTTTATCATATTTATTTATCATAAATATAAAATAAAATAGATAGACTAATAGTGTTGATACACCAAAGTTTAAAATTATACCAATCATATTTCCTCCTAAAACAAAAAACGACCATTCTTCCATAAGGACGAATGATCGTGGTACCACCTTAATTTATATATAAGAATTCTCTTAATATACCTCTATGTCTTAACGCGACTTACGATTTGCTTTCATGTGAAACAAGTTCATAAATCTATACTATTAGTTTCCACCAACCACTAACTCTCTATAAATAATCAATCTATTACTACTTTTCACAGCAATTAAGTGTATTATATTAAATTTGATCCATATATTCAAGTAATTTCTTAAATAATTTTACAAAAGATTGGTCTAATCCTTTTTTCTTTAGCTTAGTTAGATTAATCTTTTTAATTCTTAAATCATCAGTACTAAATATTATTTTACCTATTTCTTCTTTTAATACTGTTTGTATTTGTAGGTTATTTAATATATCATCTAAGTCATCTTGCATTACGTGAACAGCACTTGTTTCAATGTCTGGACCTTTTACGCTAACTGTTAGTTGACCCACAGTTGGTACATCTTTTATTTCAACAACAAAGTCATTATTATCATTATAGTGTGTTTCTTCTAATTTATCTTCATTAAAATATACACTTACTGTTTCTGTTTGTCTTGTATTTCTAAATCTAATTGTATAGTTTCTCTTATCAGGAATTATACCACTTTTACCTTCAATAGCTCTTACAATAACAGTATAATTATTTGGCATATAGTTATAAGAAATTTCTGTTTTTAAGAAATATCCTTCTTTATATAAAGAACTAATACCATCATCTTCATACATTACATAATTATTACTTTCACCAGCAAACACTTGTATTTCTAAGTCAGTTGGCGCTGAGGTGTTATTAACATTGCTTTTCTTTGATAGCGGAATAATAGCCCCTGCTTTGGCAAAAACAGGATAATCTTCTTCTTTATAGAATGCAATATATTTATGTTTACCAATATATTTTTGACCAGTGAAAAAATCATACCAAGTTCCATCTGGTAAAAAGAAATGATGGATAGTTCTATTCATTACTAAGTCTCTTTTATTTAATATTGGTGTTACAAATAATTGACGACCAAAGAAATATTCATTACGATAAACATCATCATCATAAAACTTAGGATATAAGTAGTATAGTGGTTGGAATATCATAGTTCCTTTTGAATAATATTCATAAGCTTCTGTGTACAAATATGTCATTAATTCATGTCTTAATCTTAGATAATCATCAACTATTTCAAATGTTTTTTTATCCCAACGCCATGGTTCTCTTTTATAATATTTTCCTTTATCAGAATGGAATCTTAAAATTGGAGAAAATACTCCAAGTTGAACTGAACGAATATATAATTCACTATCTTCAATTCCTTCATTATAACCACCTATATCATGACTCCACCAGCATACTCCAATATTGGAAGCTGACAGATTAAAGAATGGAATGGTTTTGAAGTTATCCCAACTTACTTTAGTTTTTCCTGAGTATAATACTGGATAACGATGAGCGGCAATCATTCCACTTCTACCAAGAATCATTCCTCTTTTTTCAGGAAGGCGTGCTAAATCCTTATATAAATAATGATTTAATAGCCATGTTTGTTTTGGATCTTTACTATCTTCTTTATAATCATTCCAAAAGAAATCTATTCCTAATCCTTCTAAAGGATGTATTAGTATTTTCAAATAAATATCAATATATTTTGGATCATATGGAGCAAAAGGAATTTTTCCTTCTTCATCGGGAGTTATATATTTTTTTATTTCCTCAAAGAAATATTCATAATCTCTAATACCATCTTTAGGATTAGTATGTAGTCCTACTCTAATACCTTTTTGATGTAAATCTTCAACCATTTTTCTTGGATTTGGAATTAAATCAGTATTAAAAGTATAACCAGTATCATATATTTTTTCACCCATATTAGTAACTAAAGCTTGTTCTTTTACTGTTCTATTTTTTTCTTCTTCAGGTACTTCTTCAACATATGGTCTTTGTCTAAAATGCCAATCTTTATCAAGTAATAAAACTGAAAGAGGCATTCCATTATCATTAAATTTTTCTGATAGTTTAATAATCTCATTTTGTGTATATGGTAAATTACGACACCACCAGTTTCCTAAAGCATATCTAGGTATAAGCGATGGCATTCCAGTTAATTTAAAATAATCTTGGATACAAAAACCAAAGTCTTTTCCATACATAAATAAATATATATCCGTATAACTTTTATCTTCTTCATTATTTATTTTTACAGTTCCATCATAATCAAATCTTAAAGAATTAGAATCATCTAGTGATACAAATCCTTCGATTGAATATAATCCTTTATTAATCGTTTCTTTTTTATTGAAACTATCTAGAGTAGAATTACATCCATAGAAATTTCTTACTTCAGGATGTCCATAACTCCAAATTGATTCTGTTCCATTTAATTGAACTCGTAAATTTTTCATTGAATTAACACTAGTACCTTTAAATGGTGAATTTTTTGAATATGTTAAAGAGAAATATTTAGTACGTATTTCTAAAAATAAATTATCTTGTTTTACTTCAAATTCAGGCTTGTCAAAAACACGATTTACAACTAATTGTGTTGAATCGTCCGAAAAGCGACCTATTTCACTATACTCTAGGCGAAGTAATCTTTCAGTTAAAACAGTAATACGATACTTACTTCCCTCAAAAGTCACATCACCTGATGCTTTTAAGTTGTTTGGTTGAATTGTGAAATGTTGCCCTAAATTATACATACAATCACCCTCATATTCTTTTTACTCTACTATAATTTATTATAACATATATATTCTAGAGATATAACATTTTTATTCTTTTTTCATACAATATTTGATATAATTTAAGTGGTGAAGGAAATATGAGAGCATTAGTACTTGCTGGTGGAGGAGCTAAAGGAGCTTATCAAATGGGTGTTTGGAAAGCTTTAAAAAAGCTAAATATAGATTTTGATATTGTTACAGGTACTTCGATAGGAGCGCTTAATGGTGCTTTAGTTGTACAAGATACTTACTATCGAGGAAAGAGACTTTGGCTTACTACAGATTTTTATAAATTATTTGGTTCTGATTTAGAAGAAATGAAAGAGTTAAAAAATGCAATTAAATTTTATAGTAAAAACTTTATTAATAAAACAGGAATTGATACTGAAAACTATGAAACCTTTGTTAGAAGATGGATTAATATTGATAAACTTTACAAGTCAAAGATTAAATATGGCGTAGTTTCTTATAATTTAAGTGATAGAGAACCACATTTTGCAACGAAAAATAAAACTAAAAAGAATAAAATGTATGATTACATCGTCGCATCAACATCTTGTTTTCCAGCTTTTGAAATGAAAGAGATTGACGGAGATAAATTTATTGATGGTGGATATTATGATAATTTACCAATTAATTTAGCAATTGATATGGGAGCAACAGAAGTTATTGCTGTTGAACTTGATAGTATTGGTATTAGAAGAAGTGTTAAAAATAAAGATGTTAAAGTTACTTATATTAAACCTAGTTGTGAACTTGGTAGTTTTTTAGTTTTTGATAAGAAACTTATTAAAAGAAATATGAAAATTGGTTATAACGATACGATGAAAGCATATGGAAAATTAGATGGAGACTATTATACTTTTAAGAGAAATGATCTTGACAAAAACTATAAAAAATATGGTTCTGAATATGCTTATGTAGCTAAAAGAATGATTGGTATTAACGGAAAAAGAACTATTAATCAACTTACTTCTATTACTTTTTATAAAAGACTTATTAAAAATTCTTTTAATGATAAAAAAACAATGGATAAAAGTATTGAGTTCTTAGGTGAAATATTTGAAATACCTAATTATAAAGTATACGATATTAGTATGTTTAATCATATTTTAAAAGTTAAATTTGAGAATTATGATGATAAAGAATTAATTAATATAAATCAATTAAAAAAACTTAATTTTGATAAAGCTATAAATAGAAAACATATAGTTAAATCAATATACAAATTTATGTTAGAACCTATTGAGTATCATAAAGAAATCGCAGATTTAAGTGTATTATTTCCTAAAGAATTTATGGGAGCTTTGTATTTATATACAATAAGTTAAAATGAAAAAGAATATATTTAAGTATACAAATTCTAATAAGAGATATTATACACTTGATTATTTTTATAAAAATAAATTTAATTCTAAAGTATTTAAAGTTAGCTTAAACGCTGGCTTTTCTTGTCCTAATAAAGATGGAAAAGTTGGATATGGAGGATGTATATATTGTTCTAAACTTGGTAGTGGTGACTTTGCTGGAGATGTATTAAAACCACTTGAAGAACAATTTGATTCTATTAGAGATATAATTCTTAGGAAATGGCCTAATAGTAAATATATTGGTTATTTTCAAGCTAATACAAATACTTATGCGGATATTGATACTTTAAAAGATAAGTATGAACGAGTTCTTAAAATAGATGGTGTTATTGGTTTAAATATTGCAACACGCCCTGATAGTATAAGTTTAGAATGCTATGACTATTTAGAAGAACTTAGTAAACGTACTTATTTAACTATTGAACTTGGTTTACAAACTATTCATGAATCTACTTCTAAATTAATAAATAGATGTCATGATTTAGATTGTTTTGTTAGTTGTGTAAAAGAACTTAGAAAAAGAAATATAAATGTAGTTGTTCATATTATTAATGGTCTTCCTTATGAAACTAAGGAAATGATGATTGAAACTATTACTTTTTTAAATAAGTTAGATATACAAGGAATAAAAATACATATGCTTCATATATTAAAAGATACTGCTTTAGCTAATTTATATGAGAAAGAAAAATTTCATGTATTAAGTAAAGAAGAATATGTGGACATTGTTTGTGATCAGATTGAGCATTTGAGGGAAGACATTGTTATTAATCGTATTACAGGTGATCCTAATAGTGATGATTTAATTGAACCATCATGGCTTATTAAAAAGTTTGGGGTTTTAAATGAAATAGATAAGGAATTAGAACGCCGTAATACTTATCAAGGTTATCGTAAAACAATATTAAATTATGTTCATAATCTTATTGATTCTTATATAAAACCTAATGATATCGTTATTGATGCGACTACTGGAAATGGAAATGATACATTGTATCTTTCTAAAACAGTTAGTTCTGGTAAAGTATTTGGATTTGATATTCAGAAAAGTGCGATTAATAATACAAAGACTCTTTTAGATAGTAATAATTGTAATAATTATGAATTAATACTTTCTTCACACAGTAATATGACTAGTTATTTATCTGATTATCTTGGGAAAGTATCACTAGTATTATTTAACTTAGGATATTTACCTAGTGGAGATAAAACAATTACAACGAAGTATGAAACTACTATTAAAGCAATTGAAGAAGCATTTAAACTTATTCATAATATGGGAATGATTCTTGTTGTCATATATCCAGGTCATGATGAAGGGAAAATAGAAAGTGAAAAAATTCATGAATATTTAAATAATAATAATATTAATTATATCGAATATCATAATACTGATAATGAGATTGCTCCATATTTAATTGAAATAAAAAAGAAGTAAAAATTTACTTCTTTTTTTAACTTACTTTTTGCGTAACAATTAATTTTACTTTTAGTGTAATAGCGCTTTCTTCAGGGAATTGTTCTTTATAGGTTACACTTGTTTCTCCCCAAAAAGTATCAGCATCATCACTTTCAACATATAAACCATTTTTAACATAACTATCAAAGTTACTTTCGGTAATGTTTACTTTAGTATATGTTCCATTTGATAATGTATAGTAATTAACTAAATCCATATATGAATATAGTTCATTTAATTTATAATATTCATTACTTGATTCAAAAGGCCATGTTACTGAAACAGTAAAATTTAACTTTTCACCTATTGCTAAATCATTTTTGTTATGTGTGAAAGATATTTTAAAAGGGAAATCATTTTGTAAAGAAGCAATATAATCTTCTACTACATATTCTTTTCCATACACTATTACACCTTCTACCTCATACTTAAAAGTTGCATCTAGGTCACTTCTATTTTTTACAACAATATCTCGCGAAAAATTAGACATACCAGGATATAAATCATCTAAATTAATATCTAACATTTCTACTTGTTCTTCTTGATCTAAGAATACGATATCCCAAGATATAACATCAGCAGTTATATTCCCATTACCATTAGATATAAATACAAACCAAGCAAATGAGTTAACAGCAAGTAAGAAACCAGCCATTATAAATGCTCTTATCTTAATGGCTGTTTTTTTCTTTTGTAATTTGTTATATATCTTATGTACTTTCTTTTTCATCTTCATCGTCTTCATCTTTTGGTTGAGTTACAACATCTGCAATTTCTAAAAATATTACTAATACTAATGGTACAAATACTAAGAAATAGAATCCTACTTTATTTCTTACTAATTTTGTTAATAAACTTATTATCATAAATTTATATGTTACTTTACCTTGAACTTGATCAAAAGTAATAAGTGGGTCATCTGCATCATTTGCATCCCCTCTTGTTATTAATTCTTTTGTTTCAGTATTCATATCAATAATTCTATGGGTAACAATCATTCCTTCCATACCAGCTACTTTGGATTCATATGTAATTACATCTTTTACCTTCAAATCTTCAAATTTAGTTTCTTCAACAAGAATAACATCACCAACAGTTAATTCAGGTTCCATTGATCCTGTTGCAATTGTATATAGTCGATACCCCATAATAGTACCACTATCACTAAATTTTTGAATTGCTAAAAAAGAAATATAAATTACTAGTATAGCAATAAATACAAATTTAAAAAGACCATATATTATTTTAAATATTTTATTATCTATTATCTTTCTCATAATTCACCTACTTTAAATATGAACATGCTTCATCAATAGATTCATTCATTCTAATTAATCTATCGTGGAAAGTTTTTATTATTTTTTCATTTCTTTTATCAACTTTTGCTTTTGCCGCTTTAAATTCATCTTTAAATACTTTTTTAATTTTATCTTCTAAAATTTCATCATCCATTTCAAGAATATTTTCAATTACTCTAGATAACGCTAATGAAATAACTTTCTTTTCTGATGCTTGATCCTTTTTCTTTGACAAAGCATGAAGAGCTAAATAATCTAATAAGAATGATTGATCAAATTGACCTTTGATATCTCCTATATCATTAATTTCTTTTACTGTTTTTTCAGCAACACAATCATCTTCATCATAACTTTGTAAAAAGTTCCATAACTCAAATGCTTTTTGGAAGTTAGGATTTTTCAAAATTACATTAGTTTTTCTAATTGGAGAACGAACATCTGCAACATGAAGATGTGTTAATGTTTGATATAGTTCTGTACAAGTAAATCCATCAAGTTGTAGCTTAATTCTTTTTAATCGATCTTCAATACTAGATCCATCTTTTCCTTCTTTTATAGTTACATTTTTATCATATGAAGAATATAAAATAGATATTTTGACATCTTCTGTTCCTATCTTAGTATTAGCTTCATATTTAGCTTCTTTTTTATCTATGTAATAAGATTCTCCAGATATTTGTGATGAGTGTTGATCAAAAAACATATTCATATTTTTAATTAGAGTAAATACAAATCTATTTTCATACGTATCTAAACTTTCTTCTTTATTTATATTTAATATTTTAGATGGTTTAACACTTCCATCATCACCAATATCTTGAATTAAGTTAGTATGCTGTGTTAAATGAATTATACTTTCTACTGTTACTTTTTTGGATAATTCTACTTTAACAACTTCTTCCTCATTTATAATAAATCTTTTAGGATTTCTAAGAATATTATCGATATATGGAATTACATCTTCAAACATTTCAATCCAAGTATAATTATATTCTTTACTATCATAATCAGTTTTAATAGTAAGAATGGAGTTTAATTCTTCTAAAAATGAATCATTTAATTCCATATTATCCATAATATACCTCCTTTACTAAACCATTTTCTTAAGTCTTAATAAATATTCTTTACATTCTTTAAAATGTTCTTTACCAAATTCTTGATCTAAGAATTTAATATATCCATCTATTTCATCACGAATGTACGCTAGATTTAATTGCTCAAATTTTCTTAATATTTTTCTAGCTATGAAATAGTCTACTCCATCTACTTCTGTACCACCACATTCGACATACGTTGCAACAAAGTCTTTCATTTGTTTAACAATACGGTTACCAAAAGCAATACGGAAGTGCTTTATTACGTAATCATCCATTTCTTCAATCTTTTTATTCATTTCATCGGATAATGGATTTTTTTCTTTTGCTTTTTTAAATAATCCTTCTAGATAACTACTATTTATATTCATAGCATCTGTTGGAATTGGATCAAATGCTTGTCCTTTATCATTAATATCAATAGGTAAAGCACGGTCATAAACTTTATCTGTTACAGCAAATGTTGAGTCATCGTTATTGATTGTACCTATATACCACATATTATCTGGAATACGAAGTTTTCCATCTACTAATTTTTTAGGGTCTGTTGGCCAACTACTTGGTACTAATTCAACAATCCATTCATCACGGCTTGGCATTTCTAGAATTGATAACATTTCAGCAAAATAATATTCAACACGAGCGATGTTCATTTCGTCTAGAACAGCTACATATACATCATCGTTGTAATTTGCTTCATACATCTTTTTTAAAATTTCTGTTTCGTTGAACTTTTTAGTAAATTCGTTGAAATAACCAAATAACTCGGTACGATCACGCCATGACGGTTGTACTGATGCGATTATGGCATCTTTTTTTATAAATTTACCCCAAGCATAAGCAAGGGAAGTTTTCCCTGTCCCAGATATCCCTTGTAAGATAACTAATCTCGTACATGATAAGGCTGAAATAAATAATCTTATCATTTCAGATGTATAATATAATCTTAATTTAGAAGCAGCAAAATTTCTAAAAATTTCAACTAATTCTTCTAACGTAAAAGTATTATTATATACTTGAACTTTATAATCTTTATATTCTTCATCAATAGAATTTAACTTAGTAAATCTTATATTATCATCATCAACTATTTCTCCTTCAGCGTCTTCTGTTTCTTCTGTTGGTGTTTCTACTTCAGGTTTATCACTAGGTTTAAGTCCCATTTGCGATACTTTCATAGCTAAAATCTTTTCTTTTTCTTCTACTAAATCTTTTACTTTTTTATTTAATTCTCCTATTTCTTCAAGCATTCCTTCTTGTTCAACAAGGGTTTTTCTAAATCTTACATATTTTCTTACTAAGAAGTATACAAGTAATATTATTAATCCTAATATAACAATCATTACAACAATTGCAATAACAGCTAATATCCACTGTGCTATACCAAATTCTTCTTTATAAAAATTTATTATTTCTATATATCCTGGAATATTAAATATTTGAACAATACCTTTTCCTATTCCTAATACAATAGATTTTATTCCTTCAAAGAAGACTGACATAAATTCATATAAGAAATTAATAAATTTTGTCATAACTACTCTCCTTACATCATATTAAATTCATTCATAAACATTTCTTTACCATGCATGATATAATTTTCAACTAATTGATAATCGGCTTTTTTAATACCATTTATAATTACATAACTAAATATGTCATATGAATCTATTTCATCTAGTTTTTTATCTAATGCCATTGTTCTTGTTAAATCTACTAATAAAGCAAACTTATATTCTTTTAAATTTTTAAATAATGATTTATTAGATATATAATCATTATAATTAATTATAAAAACAACATTGTTTTTTACTCTCGGATTAGAAAAATTAGTTACTATTTCTTCTAAAGTTTCTTTTTTATGAATGTGTTCTAAAGGACAATTAATAAAATAATGATTTATCTTTTTATTTCTTAAAATTCTATTTAATAAATCTATTTGGACTAGATTAGTTGTTGCGATTAATTTTTCATATGATATTCTTGGGCTATTATAATTTTTTTCTAATACTTTTTTAGTATAATTTCTTTCTAATTGATCAATTTGATAATCTAATTCTACAATAAAATTAGTACTACTATCCTTATAACTATAATAACTAATATCAAAAGTATCATTTTTTAATCCTAAAAAGAATTTTCTTTCTTTAGTAACATTATCTTTTACTAAGACACTTAATTTTTCTATTAATTCATCTGTAGTTTCTATTAGTCTTTTATTTTCAATAAGTACTTGTTTAAGTGTATCTCTAAAATCACTTATTTTATTACAATAAGTATAATTAGTTAAATCAATAATAATAGATATAAAAGAAAACTTATAACATTTTTCAATTAAGTTCTTTTGTTTAGATATTTCTTCTTCCGTTAAAGTTTTATCTATTTCATCTAGTAATTCTAATCTTTTTCCTTGAAGTTCTTTTATCATGATTTTATCATCAAAAGCCAATACTTCTGTATCATAATAAGTATCTAATAAATGGAAATAATAGGTATTAATATATGTTTCTATAAAAGATAATAAATATTTATTAGCATTTTTTTCATTATCAAAAAATATTTCATTATAACTTAGTAATACATTTTTCTTAAATTCAAAATATTTATCAATTATTCCCATAATTATCACCATTCTACTCTAACATAAATTATATCATAATAAAGATATATAATTCAATTATATATAAAGAAAAAAAGATGCTTGGCATCTTTATATATCATCTACTGTATAAGTACTAACTTCAATAATTGAATTTGAATTTGATGGATATGTATAATTCTTAGATGAATCTGTCTTATAAAATATTATTTTATTATTGGAACTAGCATCCATTTTAAATTGAAAGCCTGTAACATATTGATAACTATCCATAATTGTTGTAGTTTGAGAATTACTTAATCTATTTTTATATGTAGTATCAGTCATATCTAAAAGTAAATCATTTGGATTAAACTTTAATGTAACTCTGGCAGACAAACAATTAGCTTTTTGGGTAGTTGTTAAAGAATTATATTCATCAATAGAAATATTATCTCCAACTTTATAGTTACCAAAAGCTGTTTGAACTTTGTAATAAGTAAAAGCGTTAGTTAATTCTAAGACTAAGTATTTAGAACCAACACTATCAGTTATTTTATAAGAGAAATTAGATGTTTCAATTCCAATATTATAAGTAGTAGATAATTCTTTAACATATGGATATGTTGATTTAGCTGTTGTTTTTACTTCAGCAGTTTGATTTTCAGTAAAGTTTCCAACTGGATAAATCGTTATAGTATAACTATCAACCTGAGTATCACTATAAATAACTCCTTCTGTTTTATTTAGTACACACCTAATGTTTGATGAACATTCCACTGTTATATCGTAAGTTATGTCACTCTTAGTCCATAATAAATCATTTTTTTTATTATTTAAGTCAATTGATATTGGATAAGCATTAACTCCATCCCAGTTATTAATACTGTGTTTTGAACCATTCATTGACATAACTGATGAGTTAAAATAAAAGCCTTGACTTTCTAATATATAATTTTGATATAAATTATAAGCATATCTACCGAAAGTTGTTACAAGAGTTAATGTCACTATGAAAAGAGCTATTAAAATAGCTATTAGTTTTTGTTTTTTGTTCAACTTAATTTTTTTTAATTTAAACTTTTTTCTTTTCATAAAACTCCTAAAGTATTTGTTTTGAATCAATTATTACTTGAATATTTTCAACAGCATCACTATATTCAATAGTATCTTTATAGTTTACTGGGAAATCAATTACTAAATAATAAATATTAGTTTGATTTTCTTTATATGTAAATTCATATTTTTGATTTATATTAAAATAATTATACCAACTATCATCTTCATCTTGTCTTAATTCAGAAGATGTAATAATTCCTTTTTCAGCAAGATTATAGCCATCATAATATAGGCGATATTTTAGTGGTAAATTAGTTGTTGTTTGAATACTTAGAGTATATTCTAAATCAACGTCTGTTCTTTTTTCTGAGTCAAAGTTTGAAATACTAAACGTATATATATATGGATCTTCTGATGGAACAATACGATCTAAATCAATATTAAAAGACATTTCACCAACATCAACTACATACATAGCTGTTTGAATATCTAAAGATAATTTAGCATTTGATTGAAATGATGCATATGACTTTATTAATGAAAATAAACCAAAGGAAATTATAGTTAAAAAGAATAGAGATAATATTAAGAATCGAAATCGATATATGATTTTTTTATTTCTTTTTAATTCTCTTATATTATGAAAAAAAATGTTTATAGATCTTTTCATAAAATCACCTTTCTTTATTCTCCTAAGTATTGTTCTGCCATAAATTCAAGATTTAAATAGTTTGCTTCAGATTCATTTAATCCTATTTGAGTATCTATATCATTATTAGCTTCATCATTTACCCATTCAACATGTATTTTTAATACTTTTACTGTTTTATTTTTAATTTGATCTAAAGTTATGATTCCAGAATAAGTATTATCATTTATTTTTTCTAATTTTTCTTCTTCTAAATAAATCGAAGTTACGGTAAGTAAGCAATCTGGATTTGAGGTATGATCAGAAAAACTAATACTATATTTAATTGCCACTTCTGTTGTTGTTGGATCAATATTAATTGTAACAACACCTTTGCTTCCTGGAGCAACTGTTGATTGATTAGTATGAGTAGATTCCCAAGTAATATTACTTAGTGATATATCTTCTGTTGATCTAGCAATATCTTGACCATCTATTTCTATTTTCCAATCAGCAACAGCTAGTCCTACTTGATTATTAACTTCTGATTCATATGCTGTATATGTTTCATTGCTTAAGAAATACAATGCAAAAATAGAGATTATTACTAATAATAAAAATTTGTTTTTCTTATCTTTCATCGTATCCCTCCTATAATAAATTATAGCATAAAAAAAAGAAAATGTTATGATTTATAACACTTTCTTATTCTTTGTCATATTTTAATATCATTACTAAGTTATAAACTTGATAGATGAATAAGACTAATATTGGTAAAATTACAAATATTAAGAAGCCAGCTGTTGATTGTAAAAATCCTAATATTTTTCCCATATTAGAATGAGATGATGAATATTCTCCTAATAATCTTTCACCAGCAACAGCAGTAGATTTTTCACCTTCAAAAGTATATAAAGCACTTCTATTATCCCCTGCTTTAGTTTTTACAATACCACTTCTAACTATATATTGTTCATTAATTGTATCATAATAGTAAAGTTCATCACCAACATTAACATCGTTATATAAAACTTTTTCTATAATTACTAAATCTCCACTAGTATAATGTGGTAACTCAGCAATATTCATATCATCAATTATAATCCATGTTTTATCACCAAATTGAGTATAACCATATTCGTTTCTCATAAATACTGTAGCAACCATAAAGATAGCAAATATTATGATAGCTATTTCTAAGATACCCAACAGAATTTTTAATATGCTCTTCATATTATCACCACTTCTAGTATATCATTGTCTCAATTTAAATACAATAAAAAAGTCATTTTACAAAGAAAAACATTCACTTCCGTGAATGTTTTAAACGTTTTTCCTTATAATAATATAAACATAATCTTCATCTATTATTTGATTTCCATCATAAAGTCTAAACATTATTTTATATGTACCACTTTCCAGTTCATTTTCAAGAGTATATGTTAGTTCATTTATCGCTTCTGGATTTGTAGTAACATTATATTCGTATGTAGATTGTGGTGAATAAGGAACTGGTGGAAAACTAAAGCTATTAGTAAATAGTTTACCAGCATCATATTCAGTATAATTATTTGTTGTAGATGTTGTTGTATCTCTTTTATAAACCGTCATTCTTATATTAGGTTTTTCTAAAACTGAAGAGTATTGAATAATAATTTTTTCTTCTTTGCTATTAGCCATATTTAAACCAGTTTTACCAATTACTAATTTTGATGTATCTTCAGCATCAGCAATTATCAAATTATTATTACCAACTACAATTAAATCAATTTCTTTTATTGTAGCACCTTTATCACTACTATTATGAAGACCATCATTTGATGCAAATAATGATATTTCCATCTTATAATTTCCAGTTGGTAGTGATATACCAGTAGTAATGGACATTTCTTTAGTTAAGTTAGATACTTTATCAGCTAGTTTAATTCTAAATACTCCATTACTATCAACATAGTATGTTTGATTATCAATTGTAATTGTTGTACTACTTAGTTGTGAAGATGATACTTGTGTACCAGTTTTATCATATAACTTTATATTTATTCCCATACTACTACTTTCATAGTTAGTATCAATGATTGATTGACGAGATTCAGTTTGGTTATAACCAATTGAAGTACGATATGATGTTTTTTTAGCAGTATCATAATATAAATAATTATTATCCATAATAAGTTCTTCATTTAAAACAATATTACTTGATTCGTATAAATTATAAACCATCAATCCTTGACGAATACCTAATACAGAAAGAATTGTACGATCTTCTTTATTTCTTAGCTCGAATAAAATCGTATTTTCTAGTTTTTCACCAACATTTTCTGTATCTTTAAAATCAAAAATAAAGATAAACTCTTCCATGACATAATTTATATTTTCATGATAATACAAGGTATTATTATTAGCATCATTATATCTATTATTTTCGGAAGTTGAATCCATTTTGATAAAATCAGACAATAAATATGTTATTTCATCTTCTTGTTGGAGTTGTCTTACTTTTTCATTATAGATATCTTGAGTAACTGTATAATAATAAAAGTTTGGATTAGTTTCATTAGCACCATAATCAATCATTGTTATTTGTGTTCCTACTGGTAATGCATAATTAGATATTAAGGTATGATAATATTCATTATTACGTCCATAAAAATAGTCTTCATCATTTGCCTCAGCAAACAATGCAAAATATGATGTAAATTGACTCTTATTAGTAATATTTACACTAGTAGCTGATGGCATTTCATACTTTTTAGAATATGTAATACTAGCATCATAACTATTTCCATCATCATAATCTTTTGTATCAATTGTAACTGATATAGTTATTAATTGTGTTTCATATTCAATTTCATTTTTAGGACTCATTGCTTGAAGAGAGATAACAACTGTACCCAATTCTTCATTAGCTGCAATATTTTTGGCATGATACAAATAAAACATTAATGAAGGGGCTACTGTTTGGTTATCTGTTGAATATGTTTTATCACCTTCATGATTTGGATTTTTATTTGTATAGAATTTTGTTGTTCCATGTTTTGTCCATTCTGTTGTTTCAGTTTTCATTGATAAACCTAATGTATTATTTGCAGCTTCTGTTGTTTCAGCTAGTTTTGGTACACTAGTTGGCTCAATTAATTCAACACCGGGTCTTAAACCGTCAGGATTAAAACCAATGACATTAAAGATAGTATTTCCTTTAGAGAAATCTTTTAACGATAATTCATATGTACCAAGTGATGAATATTTAGATGCTGTTAAATGAAATGAATAATTTATTGATGCCGTACCAATTGTCCACATATAGTAGTTTGAATCTGGTGGAGTTGGAACAACATACGCAGTAGTTAGTACTGTATAATCATCATCAATGTAGTTTGTATAGTAACCATCAACTGTAATATCATGATTAAGTTGATGTAGACCTAATACATATGAACCTCCTGTTATAACATCTCCTCCGGATGCGCTAGATCCATAACTTTTACTTTCATCATACATTCCATATACATATGAACCGCTTGAATACGTTTGATACATTCCTAAGAATGTCATACCAGATACAACTCCATAATCTGTAACAGCTTCATTTTGTGATACATTTAAATTTTTACCTGCTAGTAAGTATAAACGATTATCAACATTTTTAGTTACTGTTTTACTGCTATCATCAATTGTAACAGTTGCTTTTTCTTCTTTTCCATTAATATCTACTAAGCTTGCAAATTCTTGTAACATGTTAGCATTTTCTCGTAGTAAAATAGCTGAATTATTTTTTATTTTTAATTTCTTAATTCTATTTAATGAATACTTGATGTTAGAATATTCATTAGTTCTGTCGGTTGTACCAACAAGTTCAATTGCAGAATTATCTAATGTAACGATATCTGCTCTTTGAATAGATATAGACGAATTAGGTTTTTTTCTAGTACCTAATTTTTGAATATATATATTAGATGGACCAGCTGATGAAGAGGCGTTACCTGAACCAAAAATACTTCCTGATATTTTAAATTCTAAGTTATTTGTGTCATAGCCAGTTCCGTCAATTAAAATATCAATACCTTGAGTAACACTGATAAAGCTAAAGTCATATACTTCAGAACCAGACTCATTAGCTTCTCCTCCACCAAATACTGTACCAGCAATTTGAATATTACCAATTGTACTATTATCTAAATTAGCTGCTTCTTTACCAATGTTAACTTTTGTTGTTCCATATACAACGGAAGTATTACATCCACCGTAAACATTACCACCTATGACTGCGCCTGATATGTTTACAACTGAACTACTATCATCAGATGATAGTTCTCCAATAGCACCATGATTTCCTCCACCAAATACATTTTTACCAACAGAAGTGTTACCATTTACATTAACAATAGTATTTCCAAGTACTGTAGCTTGATTTCCTCCACCATAAATTGAATTTTCAACATTGATATCTAAAACATTTACAGTTGGATTAGCATTTGTTATGGCTTGGTTTCCGCCACCATATATATTATTATAATTACCTTTATTTAAAGTTATATTTGGAGTAGTAGTTGTTCCACCTAGATTATTACCACCATATAATTCTTGAACATTTAATCCATCATTTTGACTCATTACATATTTATTTCCAGATGCATCATACCCTACTATATAATATCCTAAAATATTAAATTCATTAGCAGGTCCAGGATTTCCCGTATAGAATTCAAAACTATATGAACCGTTAGCTGGGATGGTATTAGTTCCCCAATATTGATTTGTTTCATCAATAACAAATGAATTAGTTAATGGCGTTATAGCTGATTGAGACCAGTTATTAGCTAGGGATGTTTCTGTTGTTATTATGTATGCTTCCCATTTTGTTATTGGAGTTGAACTACTATTTGAAATAGTTACATTTACTTTAGAACTTGATGCATATGGGGCAACATCATATGATTTTTCATTTGTAACGTTCATAGATAATACATCATTTGAATATGTTGTATCGTTTGATTTAGGGGCTGTAATATTAGTCGTTGTAACATCCCCAGATTGATTTGAACCACCATATACATTATTTGATGTTCCATTATTAAGAGTAATATTAGAAGTTGTTACTCCAACTTTATTTCCACCACCGTACATACTATTTACGATTCCGTTATTTAAAGTTATGTTTGTTGTAGTAGAAAGACCAGCTTCATTGTTTCCACCGAAGACAGTACCAGCATATCCATTATCAATAGTTATAGTTGTTTTACCAACATTTCCTCCAGCATTACTTCCACCATATAAGTTTCCAATAATACTTCCATTTAATCTTATATTAGTAGCGTTACTAATATTTGCATTAGCTCCACCACCAAAAACATTTGGTATAAATGATTTATTTAAAGTTACATTTGTAGTTTCTGTTTCAGCAAGGTTTCCTCCTCCATAAACAGCATTTTTGATAGTGGCACCATCAATTATGATATTACTTGTTACAGTATTTCCTGCCGTATTATTTCCACCATAGATTGTATCAACAGAACCACTTGTTGTTTTTATATTAGAAGTTGTTACAGTACCACTAGCATTACTTCCACCAAAAATACTTGTGCAAGTTGATCCTTCTAAATAAATGTTATTGGTTTTAACGCTAGCGTTATTCCCTCCTCCAAAAACACGTCCAATTGTACCACCTTTTAAATGGATATCTATAGTACCATTAGGAGTTCCAGCAGCATCATTTCCTCCAAAGATATCAGCAATATTACTATCATTTATAGTAATAAGGATATTTCCCATTACATATGGAGTATAAGTATTATTACCTTTACCTCCACCAAATAATGACTTTTTAATTACACCTTCATTAACAGTTATTTCAACTCCATTTGAAGATACTGAAGTTGAATTAGATGTACCATTAACACTACCAAAAGCACTTCCCCCATAAACTGAACCATTTATAGTTGGTATGATACTATCTGACTTATCTCCAATTTTTATATTTATTTTATCTCTAACATAGGTTCCATTAGAGGAGTTAGATCTTCCACCATATCCTCCACCATAAATATCGTTATTTACAGTTCCACCTAAAGCATTTATAGTAACACTTCCATATGTTGTTCCGGCTTCATTTGAACCACCATAAATGTTACCTACAATTCCGCCTTTTTGGTTTATTGTTATTGCAGAAGTTTTGCTAGTTGAACCAGATCCACTACGGTTTCCACCGCCGAAGATAGCACCTTGTACCGTTCCACCTAAGACATTTATTTCAGTAGTTGATGTTGATTTGGTTGTTGAAATACCAACAGCACCATAATTTCCACCACCATAAACATTTCTTAATATATTAGCTTCACCATCTATAATGATATAAGAGTTTTCAGCAGTTCCAATTGTATCAGTACCAGATCGTCCATTACCAACTCCAAAGACACTTCCTGATTCAATTCCAAAAACAGTATTATTATTGGCAACATATGTGCTATTTCCAATTGTTGCATCTCCACCAATATAAATATATGGAGTACCCGTTAATTTACCAGCTTGATCACCACTTGTATCACTGGTAATTCCATTACTTCCACCAAAAACACTATAACTAATAGTTCCGCCTGTTACTTGAATAATTCTATTTCCATATGTTGTTGTACGTCCTGCTCCTCCAATAATAATGTCAACAGTTCCACCTTTTACATATATATATGAATCATTGTAATTTTGGTTTGATGATTGAGCAATTGGTCCACCAATAAGATTATAAATCCATCCACCTTCCACAATTGCTTCACGAGCAGTATAGTTACCACCACTATTTCTTCCACCAACATAGATGCCATAACTATAGTCACTAGCACTACTATTTGTTGATGTTGGTCGGCGCGAACCAAAGTTACCACTTTTTATTCTTTGATGCATTGCAATTGAAGTAGCACCTGATTTATATACATTGTTTCCCCAAGAACCAGATGCACAGAAATATACATCTAATTTTGTATTATCTTCTTTAACACGATCATAATCATTTCCATAAATACCTTCACCATTTATATAAACAGTTCTTGTTGATGCTCCACCTGTTAATGATAAAGTGCTATAATATCCTGATTCTACTACAAAGCGATATTCTGTAATACTACTTGATGACCCCGTATTGGTATTTATTCCTCCCATAGCTACGGAGAAATTAATATAATTGCCATTTCTCGTTATTCCTCTTCCTATTTTTACGTTGTTCCATCCACCATAAAAATATTTAGAAGTCGTGTTACCTGTTGCAGTTGTTGGAGTTGTTTCTGCCGCATCGGTTCCACCACTTATACGCATATTTTCAATAACTAAGTCATCATTTGCTCTTACATAGGTACTAGTTACCGTCCAAGTTACGTTATTTAAAGTACCATTATACAAACCTGTAAATGTTAAAGGTTTAGATTGATTTCCAGCCCAAGAATAAGATAAGTTTACATTTAAAACCATAATATTAGTATCTCTTGTTACTAGATAATAATATGTTTTATTAGTATTATAGGTATTTTCTTCTCCTTGTTCATTATAATATTGTAAAAGTTTGTAATAAGTACATCCCGCTGTTGTTGTACATGTACCACTTTCTTGATACTCACCATTTGCATTATAATATCCAGCATAACTATTACCACGAGAAATAATTACTCTTTCGAAATATGAACTCATATTATCTGTTGTACTTAATAAATCGGTGTATGTATATGATACTTCATAATCAACAATTGGAATTTCTAAACTATTTATATCAACAACAGTCCAAGCATTTCCACTCCATTCATAATATGTATCACTACCATTATATGTTTCATCATCAACTAGTCCATAATATGAACAACCACCACTTGATAAACACAATCCACTTACAGTATCACCACTAGCATTACGGCTACCACTTGGATAACTCCTCCATCTTGATATTGTTTCATAACGATAATATCCTGACATATCAATATCATATATATCACCATAAATTGGTGTTTCATGTCTATGTTCAATTTTAGTATTTAATTCTTGTAAACTGGCATCGTTAAATCTACCTATTGCATTTGTTAGGGCAGAAGATGAATTTGATTCTATATATTCTACATCAGCAGTAGTCCATTTAGCTTTAAAATCTATTACAATATCTTCTGGTAAATTGTCATTATATGTAATAGGAATTTCGACATATCTTACATAAATTGTTGTATCAATACTAATTTTAGCTCCAGAATAGTTAGTCGTCCAACCATTAAATCCTAAACCTGATGGACGATTAGTAAATGGATTATCAATTAATTCAATTTTTATAAAATCATCATTTAAACTACTTGTTCCATTATTATTTACAGGATATGTTTTATAATAAACATATTTATTTTGGGGTTCATCTAGTGATACGCTTCCTGTAATCGTTTCTCCATTAGTTGTCGTTGTTGCATCATATGTTATTTGAACTTTTACCAAGTTATTATCATTATATAAGTTTTTAGATGCAGTTGTTGGTAATGTACCACTTTCACTGGTTGTATAATTTAATCCAATATAATAGTTTTTATCCGCTTCTAAATCATTAACATAAACTGTATTTCCATCTATACCAGAAGCATGTGGAGTTATTGTTGCTTTAACGTTTTCAACATTTATTACTTCTTCATATAAAACTATTTCTTCTTTGTATAAATGAAAACTATTATTTTCATAAACCCAATAATAATCAGTTGTAAGATCTTTATTTAAAGTATCAAGTATATCTTTTGGTACTTCTTCTAATAAATAAGTTCCATTAATAGTTTTATTATTAGTCGAGTTTAATTCAGTATCTGAGTTAATAATAACATTTGATACTTCTTCAATATTAGTCCAACCAAATAAACTTCCTTTTTTCTCTTTATCTTTATATATAACTTTATTATTTACATAAATATTTTTAAGGGTACTATCTTTATCATAACCAGATATACCACCTATATTAATAGTATTGATATCTTTAACATTCTCATTTTCCAATATATTAATTTTAACATTACTAAAAGCTATATTTTCTAATATCGTATTATTAGTTAATCCCGCAAGAGCTCCTACATATAAATTATCTTGTTCTTTTAGTTCGATAACAATTGCATTTATATTAATATTTTTAATAGTAGCATTATCAAGCTTTGTAAATAATCCAGCAACTGATTCATCTTCTTCTTTAGTTTCTTCTGTCAAAGTAATATTTGTTATTGAATATCCTTGTCCATCTATACTTCCTTTAAATATTTTATCTCCTATTCCTATTGGATAAAAAGCTAAATTTCCCATATTAATATTATCAGTAAGAACATAATATTTATCTATGTATAGAGAACTATTTTCTCCTTCAATTAAAGACTTAAAATATGCTAATTCCTCACCACGAGATATTTGGTATGGATTTTCTTTTGTACCATTTCCACCATCAAAAGAAGTCGCTATTTCACCACTCCATGTATTTTCAATAGTATTGAATTCACTGAAACTAGTAGGTGCGAGTTTTGAGCATATACCTACAATCATCAATACTAGAAAAAATATACTAAGAACAATTTTTCTTTTTAACTCCCTTTGATTCTTCATATTTTCACCTAGTATCATTATATCACTCTTTTTACAACAAAAAAAGAAGTATACACTTCTTTCTTTTATTTTATTTCACCACCGCAGTGTGGACATCTTTTGAAAGTTGGATTTGGGATTTTTCCACCACAATGAGGACAATTAGGTTTTGACTTAACTTGAATTTTTTCTTCGTGTTTTTGAACCATTTCTTTTGTTATAGTAATTAAAGTAGATGTTTCATGTAATTTTAAGTTTTTTGTTTCTTCTAATTTGATATTACGAATAGCTTTATTAATTTTAACTTTTTCTCTTATACCTCTTAATTCAAAATCTTCTTCATGACCAACATTAATAATAATCTTTTCTATTAACGATAAAACTTCTGTCAATTTTTTGGTATCTTTAATAAATTTTTGGTCTCTATCAATCTTAATTCGATATTTTAACACTTTAAATACTGCATCAAAGAATTCGTTTTCATCATACAAAAGCGAATAAGATAATAATTTTAAATATATGTATAACGGCATCTCATACAATTTGTCTTGAATGTTTTTTGTAAATGAAATATCTTCAAAATCATAATTATATAATTCATCAAATGGTGTATTTTTTAAACAATTATTTAATTCAACTGGATCAAGCATAATAATAGTAGTTAATTCATAAACATATTTAAGTTTTAATGAACCTTCTTTTGTTAGCTTTAATCCTTTATTTTTTATTTTTAGCATTTTCAATACTAAATTCAAGAATTCTTTTTCATCATCTAGCTCTAAAACTTCAACATCATCATTTTGTCCATCGATTAATGGTATTCCGCTATTTTTATCAATTTTTATCTTTTGGGTAAATTCTAGAGGTGTTTTATTTTTTGCTTTTACCTTCTTTTTATCTTTAACAATATATTTATTAAATATTTTATCAAAGTTAGCAACAATAACGATAATAACAATAAATACGACAAGAATTGCTAATTTCAATAGATTAAACATAGATATGACAAAAACAACCCGACCTACTACATCTTTTTTAGAAACCGGATCATCTTCTAAATTATTTGTATCTCCCCTAGTTATTACTTTTTCTTCTTCTACTCTTACCACTCTATGAGTAATATATGAATCATCTTTTTTAAAAGTAATGATGTCGTCTTTTTCGTATGAATCATTTAATTTAACAACAATGATATCATTTAATTCAATTGTTCCAGACATGCTTCCGCTTGCAACTACAAAATATGTGTGCCCTAGTATTTTTACATAATCTTGTTTAAATACTTTGGTTGCTATAACTGTATAAATTGAAAATAATACGAGTATTGATAATAAACTATAGGCTAAATATTTAAATACTTTTTTAATTACTTTCATACTTGCCACCCTATTATTCTATCATTTTTATTATAACTGAATATTTTAAAAAAAACTAGTGGTTACTAGTTTAATTTTTTAAAATCAACTATGAACTTAATAAGTTCAATTGAAATGTTACTATTTTTTATATCATATACTCTATTTACAAAATCAACACTATCTTCTAGTTGCTTAATATTATCAGTTAAATCATCTTTGGAAATATTAATATTTAATAGTTTATATTTATCAAAAATAATATCTGATATTTCAATTTCTTCTAAAAACTTTATCTTTTTTATAAATGTATTATTAACATCATTTACATAGTTAAATATTTTCTCATATTCACTAGTAAAATTTATGTCTTTTGTATTTGATTCAAGTTTTTGATAAGTTCTTTTAAAATAGTTATAATATGATGAACATATTTCTAATGCATCATAAATGGTTGATGTTTCATCAAGTCTTGATGCAATTATTTCATTGATATTACAATCATCTAATTCATTATATAGCGAATCTAGCTGCTTAATTTGTTCATTTATTTTTACCTTTACTAAGTTTTTATCTTCTTTCTTTTTAAAGAAGAAGAATTTACTTTCTTTCTTATTATATTGATTTATTAAATTAATTCTATCTTTTTCAGCTTTTTCTATTTCCTTTAATTTATTTTGATATAAGCCTTTATATGTTTCTTTAGCTTTATATCTAGTTATTATATCCTTTAAGAATTCTTTATATAAATTATAATTATTTAATTCAACAATAACATACTTTAAATTCTTTATTTCTATATATAAATCATTTTGTTCTTTTTCATTTAAGTTTTTAAACTCATTTTCAAACAAAAATCTATTAAAGTTCTTTCTAACTTGTGGAGTATCATCTAAGTAATCATAAATAGATATTTCACTTTTTAAGAATTTATCGCTTAATAAATATGAATCCTTTTCTTTAGCATTAATTAATTGTTTTACTAAAGATACATAGTTATTAATGTAATCTTCTTTAGTAGTATTATTATTTTGTAAAACTTCGTTATTTTTATTATTAAAGAACAATTCTAAGTCTTTATTATACTTATTATAAATATATCTTATATTTAGTTTTAAATGTGTTATTAAGTTGGGACATTCCCAATAAATTTCATCAAAGATATTTTTCATTTTATCGTTAAATGATTCCTCGTTTATATTATTAAAATAAACATTCATATATTCTTTTGTATACATACTATAATCAAAATCATTTATAGTTAGATTTATATTGGCGCTTGTAAATATTTCTAATATTTGCTTAATAAAGTTATTTACCTCAGATAAGTTGGCAATATCTATATCTCCCATATCTGTTATTATTTTATCAAAGTCTAACTTTTCATAAATAGTATTATATTTATTATTATACTTAATTATGTCTTTGTAACTTTTAATACCCTTTTCGATATTTATATATTGATCATTATTTTCTTTAGGAGTTAATTCTATAACTCTTCTTTCAAGTTCTTTATAGACTTTGTCTTTTAATTCAATATATTCTTCTGTTTTATTTTTCACATAGGCATTACGGCTATTTATTGCATTAATATGATAATTCTTAATCATTTTTTTTGTACCTTCAGTTGTCTCTAAAGGAAATTCTTCAATATATTTCTTATCTAATTCAAATTGATATAATACTTCATTCATATTATTCCTCTTCTTCTACTTCTAAAATACTATTATTTAAGTATTTAATATGTTCATCTATTTTTTTATGAAATTCCATTAGATCATCATTAGTTAATTCACTTAAATTAAGAATATTATTTTCTCTTGGATTATTTTCTTCTACCATAATTCCTCCTACATAAAATGACCTTTATTCAAGGTCATTTGTTTCAATATTATTTTAGTTCTATGAACCACTTATATTTGAGTTTGAACTAAATTGTAAATCAAATGTAATATCTCCACCAGATGCATTGTTTTCACAGTCAACATCTTGACCTTCAATCCACATGTATACTCTTACTTTTGTTACACCAGCTGGTAATAAGAACACTGGCTTAAATGCTGTTTGTTCAATTCCAGCAGCAGGAGTAGAAATATCCATTGTTACTTGTCCAAATTTATCAGAGTTTGTACTTGTTAATACTTCTCCTTCACTAAATGCTGCTTTTAATCCATAATAATTAATTGGTGCTGCACCTTCAATTGATGTAGTAATTCCATATGTATTTAATGCGTGTTGAACAGCAGCAGCAGTATGAACGTCATTGTTTGGTTCCCAAATTATTGCATCGTTTCCACCAGCTAAAGTTTGAATTTCACCAGCGGCAGTACCTGCAGCTTTAGTTCCTTCAATAATAAATGCTACACGAGCGGCATTATGAATTCCACTATCAGTATTACCTGCAATAACTTGAGCAGCATTTGTTAAATAAATTTGTGTTTCAGCTTGCACTTGGAAGAATAAGTCAAAAGCAACGAAGTGTCCACCAGTAGTTGTATTTGTTTCTGTTGATTTTGTTGATGTTAATTTATAGGTACCTTGAGCATCAGCATCAATTTCTCCTAAGAACATTTCCATTTTACCATCAGTAATAGTTCCTACTGTTGAAACTGGAGCTAAACTTGTTTCTGAACTAGGTAATTGGTTTACTGCTGTAGGATATGTATCCGTATCTGTTCCTTTAGCAGTTATAACTCTTTTAATATCATCGTTAGTAACAACTGCTTTCCATTCAATTGCATCTACTGAAATTTGCAAACCATTAGCAGCTGCAACGTTTACATTAATACTACTTACTGTTACAGTTTTATTTGCTGTAAACCATGCATAAGTACTTGTTGATAATGTTACAAATGTTAATAGTAACATTAAAAGTGCTAATAATAATTTTCTTTGTTTTTTAGCTTTTTTATTATTTTTTTTAGCCATTTTGTACACTCCCTTTAATCTCTAATAATTCTTTCTTCGGTAATATCCATATGCATTTTTATACCTCCACCTAGCAATTCGTTATTGCATTCAGGGTCATCCCCTTCAATCCAAACAACAATAGTGAATCTATCTTTATCACCAGGCGAGAAATTTTTTCTTTGTTCTAATACTGCGGTTGTATCTGAGTAAAACTTTTTAGTGCCTTCTTCTGCTTCTTGTGTTTTCCCATTTGCTTTTGCATAAATAGTTTTTACACCATTATGATAAACCATTACTCTTATAGCTTTATCCAAATCTTTAATAATATCATCGATATTGATTTCATACCAATAATGAATTGGATTTTCACCATTATGGACTAAGTAAAAGCTATAAGCAAAGTAGTTATCACCATTATGCGAACCATTTGCTTCAGTATCAACATCTTCACTAATCCATTTCACAGAGATATTATCCATATATTCGGCAGCATTGGCAGATAGCGAGCGAGTTTTATTTTTTAAGCTTCCATCTTCTGTCAAAAAGATACTACTTTTTAACATATCTTGATCTACTCTTATAGTAAAACTACTTTCATTATAAACAACATACAGTATTAAGTATATTGCAGATATGAATAATAGTAATAATAAAAGTGATAATTTAGATATTTTAGATAAAATCTTTTTTTTGTGCACTTTATCTGCAGTAGTAGAAACAGTATAATCTCTTTTCATCTAACCACCTATTCTGAATTTTAATACGTGAGTATATGTTCCTCTACTATACTACTATTTATATTATATTTTACATTTACAAAACTTGCAATAGTTTTGTCGATTTATGTCTAAATTTTACATCTTTAGCAGATATTTTTATTGGTTGTTTGACTGTAAAAATACCTTATGTTACTATTATTATAGTGGTGATAATATGAATAAAAGGTATGTTTTTATAGGAATATTTATCATTTTATTATTAGTTGGTATTTTTTTCTTATATCAAGAGACTTATGCTAAATATAAGAAAAAAGTAATGCAAGAAGTAGATATTTCTTTAGCTAGTTGGGATATTAAGCTAAATAATGAAAGTATTGCTGGAAAAAATACAGTTTCTGGAAATGTTACCCCAACATTTGAAAGCAATGAATATGTCGCTGAAAATGTTTTAGCGCCTGGTGTAAGTGGCTATTTCGATATTGAAATTGATGCTAGTAATGTTGATGTATCATTTTCCTTTTTATTAAAGGTTGAACAAAATGAAAATTATCCAGATATTATTTCTTATGGTTATATTATAAACCCAGATATTAATTCTGATATTTTAGAAATACCTGATGATGGTATCTATGGTGAAATAGTTCATAATACAAAATTAACTAAAATTAGAGTATACGTAAAATGGGATGATAGTAGTACTAATGCTATGGATAATGCTGAAGATACAGCTTTAGCTATTAGTAATTCAAAAATAAATATTGATGCAACATTTAACTTTACTCAAATTAATCAATAAAAAAGTAGATATAAATATCTACTTTTTATTTTATTTTATATAAGTTAAATTCATTTATGTTTCCAGGATAACTAGTTAAATCTTGAGTTGTTGTTAAACTAACGTAACCATATAAATTATTTTCTTTTAGGACAAAAGAAACGTTTTCGTATTTATAGCTAATTCTTTCTTTGTATTGTTCTAAAGATATATCTTTATTTAGACTATCTTTTAAGTAATAGTCTTTTAATCTAGTATCTATCGTTTCTGTTATATCATTTTTATCTAATTTTAAATATTTAATTAATTCATCATTTGTTAATAGTTCGTTTGAATTAATATTAATATTATATGAGTAATAATTAATATTACCATATTCACTATCATCAAATTTAGTAATTGTTATAAATAAAGATAATATATCTTCATAAATATAATATTCATATTGATATGTATCATATTCTGAGTTAACAATATCAAAATAATTATTTATGATTTCTTCATTTATTTCTTCAATTTCTTTACCCTTTAAATTAATAAGAGGTAATTTTCCTTTAGATTCATCTTTACTATATTCAGTTTCTCTTTCTAGAATATATTCATTTCCAGCAAGTGCTTTATCTACCTTTTTATTTTTATTATTAATGAAAAATAATATTAATGTTATTAGTAAACATATTACTAGAATTACAATTAATACTTTAAGTGACTTTTTTTCTTCATCGTTCATTTTATCACCTACTTATTTTTTAATACATATGGCTCGATATGCCAGTCTTCTTTACAATCACCTGTTCTAATATTATTACACAAAGGGAATTTTAATCCATATTTAGCAGCATTATCATGAGCCCATAATTTTGCATTATATCCACTGAAACTTAAATCAGAAGCAATACCCCAACCATGATTAGATGTTCCTGGTCTAGCTGCTAGGTTTCCATTATTACAATTTTTCTTTTGATAACAATCCCAAAAATACTTTTGTCTTGCATAAGAACGCCAAGCTCCATCTACACTTGTACTCATATTAACTGTATGACCTGCTTCTTTTGCTGCATCACAAAATGCTTTTAAACGATTATAAAAGAAAATATTATATCCATATGGGCCAGAACCTTTTGTTCCATCAGCACCACTTGTTCCACTTGATGGTTTGAAGAATTCACCATTTACAACATCAACTAATCCATCTTTTCCATTTTCATTAAATAAAGTAGCATCATAAATTACAGTTCCTGAACTCGGATTATTATTGTTATTATTATTTTTTTTAGCTTCTTCAGCAGCTTTTTCATGTTCTTTTCTAATCTTTTCTCTATTTTCTTCTAGTTCTTTACGTTCTTTTTCAGCTTTATCTTTTTCTTTTTGCCTAGTTTCTTTTTCTTTTTCATCTAAAGCTTTTTCTTGTGCCTTTAAATAAGAAATTGTCGTTGTTTCAGAATTACTCCAACAATCAGTCATTTTATAATCTCGAATGCTTAATAAATCTAAAAAAAGACTTATTAACATCGGTACAAAAAATATCATAGTAGCGGCCAACATCTTTTTGATAATTTTTTGATATGATTTTTCTCCATTATTAAATATTTGTTTTCCTAAATCAATACTACACATTAATATTAAAATAATAGGTACTCCAATTTGTATTACTCTTATTATATCTTTAGCTAAAGATATAACAGATAGAGCGTTACTATCTTGACATAAATTTAAAAACATATTATCACCTATTTTTAGTATAACATAAAAAGAATAATAAAAATTATTCTTTTATCTTTTTCTCAAAATCATTTTCACTCCAAATTGGAATACTTAATTTTTGTGCTTTTTCATATTTACTTCCTGGATTACTTCCAACAATTACCGCACTTGTTTTTTTACTTACTGATGATGAAGTCTTTCCCCCTAACAATTCTATTTTTTCTTCTATTTCATCTCGAGTATATTTTTCTAAGGTACCTGTTATAACAAAAGTCTTATTATAGAAATTTTCATTAATTTCTACTTTAGGGCCAGTATATACCATATTTATACCTAGATTTTTCAATTCATTAATTTCATTTTTATTAAAAGATAAATTAAAGTATTCTCTAATACTTTTAGCAATTATATTACCTATATCATTTATATTTGTTAACTCTTCTTCTGAGGCACTTATAAGATTATCTAAAGTTTCATAGTGTAACGCTAAAACTTTAGCTGTTTTTTCTCCAACATTAGGAATACCTAAAGCAAAAATTAATTTTTCTAAAGATTGGTTTTTAGATATTTCTATAGCTTCCATTAAATTATCAATACTTTTATCGCCAAATCCTTCTAATTCGATTAAGTCTTTTTTATGTTCGTGTAATTTATATAAATCTGAAAATTTATGGATAAATCCTAAATTATAGAAATCTTCAACAATACGATCACCTAAGCCATCAATATTCATAGCTTTACGACTAGCATAATGGATTATCGCTTCGATATGTTTTCTATCACAATTTTGATTAAAACAATAATAGTCAACTTGTCCATCTTTTTTCATTAATGGTGAATTACAAATTGGGCAAAATTTAATCATTTCAAAATTCTTTTCTTCCCCAGTTCTTCTTTCTTTTATTGCTTCTACTACTTCTGGAATAACATCTGCGGCTTTTCTTATTGAAACAATATCACCTATTTTTAAATCTTTTTTTGTAACATAATCTTCGTTATGAAGAGTAGCACGTCTAATAGTTGATCCTTGAACAATAACTGGTTCTAAAACCGCATTAGGAGTTATTTGACCAGTTCTTCCAACCGTAAATATAATATCAATTAATTTCGTTAAGACCTGTTTGGCTGGAAATTTATATGCTGTTGCCCATTTAGGATATTTTGCTGTAAATCCTAGTTTTTTTTGCTCTTTCAAATTATTTAATTTAATTACAATTCCGTCTATTTCATAAGGAAGACTATCCCTATTTTCTGTTTGATATTCAATAAACTCTAATAACTCAGAGACATTGTTAACTAGTTTATTATTAGGATTTACTCTAAAGCCCAGTTCTTTCATAAATTCTAAAGCTTCCATATGAGTATTTATATTATAATCTTCTGGATTTGGTAAATGATAAATCCAACATTCTAATTTCCTAGATGCCGCTATTTTAGAATCAAGTTGTCTAATTGAACCAGCTGCTGCATTTCGAGGATTTTGAAGAAGTTCTTTTCCTTCATTCTTTCTATTTTCATTTATTTTTTTAAATACGTCTTTACTCATGTATATTTCACCACGTACTTCAATATCAATTTCTTGATTTAATGTAAGTGGTACTGTTTTTATAGTTTTAACATTGTTAGTTATATCTTCTCCAACAACTCCATCTCCCCTAGTTGCAGCTTTAACAAGTTTTCCTTTTTCATATTGCAAAGACACACTAAGACCATCTATTTTTAATTCACATACGTACTTTGGATTAATATTTTCTTTTTTTATTCTCTCATCAAAATTAATTATTTCACTTTCATTAAATACGTTTGATAAAGATAACATAGGAATTTTATGTGTTACTTTTTCAAATCCTTCTAATATTTTTCCTCCAGCTCTTTGCGTTGGAGAATCTTTTCTTCTCATTTCTGGATATTGGTATTCTAAGTCAAATAATTCTCTTAAATATTTATCATATTCTTGGTCAGATATAGTTGGATTATCTAATGTATGATAATTATAATCTGCTTCATTAATAATTTTTATCAATTCTTCATAACGTTCTTCTATCATTTATATCACCAATATAATTATATCAATTTTTTATTAATACATAAACTAATTTATGAATTTTATTATGTTATTTTATCAATAAAAAAAAGACAATTTCATGTCTTTTTTATTTCCATAAATTATTAGGATATTCTCCTTTTTCAATCATTTTTTCGATTGCTTTAACTACTCCCTCTTTATCAGCTCGATATGTTACTCCGTACCATTTAGCATTTGTAGGTAATACTTTTACTTCTGCAGTTCCTTCTTTTATTGTTTCAAATAATACTTCTGGAATTAGAAATTCACATTTTTGATAATTATCCTCATTTGCTTTTAAGAATGGAGTAAATTTTTCTTCTAAAATTTCAAATATTTTAGGAGTAAATCCTAGAAAGTTCATTGATACTAAAGCGTCATCTTCAACTGTAAATTCTTTTGAACCATCTAATGGTTTAACATGTATTATTTCTTTTACTCTTTCTACGCTACTTTCAACAATCTTAGTTAAATATCCTTTTTCTTGTTCACATACACCACGTTTTACTGATCCATTTTCTGTTAGTGTATTAGCGACTTGATATGCAACCATTGAGAACGGTTCTTTATCTTTTTTCTCTACTCCTCTTAAGTAATTAGCGATAACCATATATCCATCTCTTCCATAGAAATCATCAGCATTAATGATTGCAAAGTTTTCGTTTACTTTATCTTTAGCAGCTAAAATAGCATGACCTGTACCCCATGGTTTTTCACGATCAGTTAAATGTTTGAACTCTTCTGGAACATCTTCTGTTTTTTGAAATACGTATTCAATTTGAATCTTTTGTTTTTCAACTCTTTTACCAATTGTTTCTTTAAATAAATCGTAGTTTTCTTCTTTAATAATAAATACTACCTTTGTAAAACCAGCCTTAATAGCATCATAAATAGAATAGTCAATTATAAACTCTCCATTTGGCCCAACTGGTTCGATTTGTTTTAAACCACCGAAACGACTTCCCATTCCAGCAGCCATAATTACTAATGTTAAATCTTTATTCATAAAAACCTCCTATATTTTTTTTATACTTTTATGATTTTTCATTAATTTTTTAATTCCATGTGGATGTTTAAAAGCAATAGTTGCGATTGATCCAGATAATTCTAAGACTTTTCCATTTCCAAATACATCATGATATACAAAGTCTCCAACACATAAATCAACATTTTCTTTATGGAATAATTCTTCTTTATTAATTTTCCCTTTTGATTCTTCTTCTGTTTTATCTTTAAAGGCCTTTTCTAATAAGTCTTGATTTATTTCTGCAATAAATCTACTGGCCGGATTAGATTGTTCTTTACCAAATAAAGTTCGCATTCTACTATTTACTAAGTATAATTTTTCTTTTGCTCTTGTAATAGCAACATAGCATAGTCTTCTTTCTTCTTCTAATTCACTATTATCCATTAATGAATTAACATGTGGAAAAATTCCTTCTTCTAATCCAACAACAAAAACATTATCAAACTCTAATCCTTTAACCGAATGAACAGTCATTAAGCTAACACGATTAGGATCATCTTTGTACTCATTAACATCTGTAAGAAGACTTGTTTCAAGTAAGAAATCTTCAAGAGAAACAATACCATCTCTTTCTTCAAATGTTTTTGTTATAGATTTGAATTCTTCCAAGTTTTCTAATCTATTTTCTGCAACTAGAGTATTTTCATCCTCTATTTCTTTTCTCATTCCTGTTACATCTAATATTTTATCAACAAGTTCAGTCAAAGTTAAGTCTTTTGCTATTCTTTTTAAATCTTCTATC
Source organism: Bacilli bacterium (assembly GCA_017436345.1). GTDB lineage: Bacteria > Bacillota_I > Bacilli_A > RF39 > UBA660 > RUG11788. The sequence goes on along the minus strand of JAFSDH010000002.1, from coordinate 30,892 downwards.
ATCTTTTTGAATTCATATTCTTTTCCTGTTGTAATAGCTTCATACATACTTATTTCTAAAGAATCGGCTTTTTCACTTAAGTTACTTATACTTTTTAAGCCAATCCCTCTTTTTGGTACATTTATAATTCTAGTTAAACTAATATTATCTTTTTCATTATGGATTAATCTAAGATATGCTAATAAATCTTTAATTTCTTTTCTACTATAGAAACCAGTTCCTCCTACAATATGATGAGGAATGTTACTAGCTAAAAATTCTTCTTCTAGAACACGAGACTGTGCATTAGTACGATAGATAACAGCAATATCTTGATAATTAACACCTTTATTAATCAAACTTTTTATTTCTCTAATTACATAGAAAGCTTCGTCTTTTTCATTAAATGCTCTAAAATATTTAATTTTTTCTCCTTCGCCTTTTGTAGACCAAAGATTTTTATCTTTTCTTTCTGTATTATTTTTAATAACACAGTTTGCAGCATCAAGAATAGTAGATGTTGAACGATAATTTTGTTCTAGCTTAACTACTTTAGCATCTTTATAATCTTTTTCAAAATTTAATATATTACGATAATTAGCTCCTCTAAAACTATAAATTGATTGGTCATTATCTCCAACACAACAAATATTTTTATACTTAGCACTAATCATTTTTGTTAATATATATTGGGCTTCATTTGTATCTTGATACTCATCTATTAATATATATTTAAACTTTTCTTGATATTTTTGAAGAATTGATGGATGATCTCTAAATAGTTTAATTGGTAATATTAAAAGGTCATCAAAATCAATAGAATTATTTCTTTTTAAAGTCTTATCATATTTTTGATATACTTTTAAAACAATTTTTTCAAATTCACTAATGGCAAATTTTTCATAGTCTTCTGGTGAAACCAATTCATTTTTACAACTACTTATTTTATTTCTAATAGCATTAGGATTATATTGTTTTGGGTCTAAATTAAATTCTTTTAATATTTTCTTTACTACAGATAATGAATCATCGCTATCCATAATAATAAAGTTTGATCCATATCCTAGTTGTTCACAATTTTCACGAATTATTTTTAGTCCAAAAGAATGAAATGTTGATACTTGACTATATTTAGATATTACTCCAACTAGTTTAAATAATCTTTCTTTCATTTCTTTAGCAGCTTTATTTGTAAAAGTTATTGCTAATATATTTGATGGACTAATTCCTTTTTCTTCTATTAAATACGCTATTTTAGTCGTTAAAACTTTTGTTTTTCCACTACCAGCACCAGCTAGTATTAAAATAGGTCCTTCTGTTGTTAAAACAGCTTCTTTTTGCTCTTTGTTTAATTCTTCTAAGTTCATATATCTTACCTACCTTCAATAAATATTATAACTTATTAATTATCTTTTTAAAATAAAAAAGAAGACGATTATTTATCATCTTCTATTTTTAATATGTATTGCCATATTTCTTTACCATTTACAATGACGAAATATCCCTCTTTATTTTTCTTAGTTTCAAAATATGCGATTGGTATTCTTAGTTCGTTTTGAACATCCAATAATGCCTCTATAGTTTCTACTTCTATTACATTACTATCTTTTAAATCTATTTTATTTTTAATTTTAACGATAACATCACTATTATTAGTTATTATCTTATTTAATTCATTTATGAATTTGGATTGTTCTTTATCGCTTTTTAATACTTTTCTAAATTCTTGAATAAATAATAAGATACTAGTAATCAACATAATAATTGCTAGAATAATAAAGAAAAGATTATTGGTTATTACATTATTTTTTTCTTCTATACTACCACTTTGATCAGTAGGATTATTTATAGTTATTTCAATTGGAGTTTTTGCTAGTGGTATTCTTACTTCCATAGCTTTACTTATGTTTATGGTTTCATTATTTAACATATTTTCAGTTTGTACATACATAATTACTTTCAAATAGGCATCTATAGATAAATTATATGCATTCATATAGTTTATAACAAAATTATTATATGCATTATAATCAATTACAAAATTCTTTTCAATACTATAGTTTTCTGTATTATTTTCATTAATATATATTTCATTTTGTAACTGATAAGTTCTTTCTAATAATTGTTTATCTTCTATAAAGTCATCATTATCTTTATTATTTATAATTATTGTAGCTGTTGCAAAATATCTAGATTTATAATTTGTAGCTTCACTTGTTTCAAATAAATATTTATAATTAATATTTATTTTATCAATTACTTGAGCTGGATATACTTGATTCATAGGTAGAGTTGCAGTTTGATAAAAATTATTTGGTTTTAAAGTTACATTATAATTAATATCACTTGTTTCTTTATACTTTCCAATTGTTTTTTTGTTTTCGACATCAATATTATTTGCAATTGTTAATAAAAAAACAGCACCAAAGAATAATAAAGCAATTAGTATACTATTGATAATTAGATTAATATGAATATTTAATTTTGTCTTTGCTTTTTTATTTATTTGTTTTTTTGCCTTTTTCTTCGCCATAAAACACCTCTATTTTAAACCCAACCCTATTATATAAATTATTATACTATAGATTTTATTTTTTTTTAATAGTTTTTCACATAAAGATATTTTATTACGTATAATACAATGTAATTATTAAGGAGGTAATTATGAGAAAAATTATTATTAATTCTATTTTTATTTTATTAATTTTCATAATATTATGTTCTGTATTATTTAATTTAAATAAGAAAGATGAGAATAAATTAAAAACTATTAAGGTAGCAGAAGTGGCACACAGTATTTTTTATGCTCCACAGTATGTTGCAATTGCAAATGGATATTTTGAAGATGAAGGTATAGATATTGAGTTGTCACTAGCTAATGGTGCTGATAAAGTTACTGCTGCTGTATTATCTGGTGATGTTGATATTGGATTTTGTGGAAGTGAAGCAACCATTTATGTATATAATGGTGGAGAAGAAGATTATTTAAAAACCTTTGCCCAACTTACACAAAAAGATGGAAGTTTTATTGTATCAAGAGAAAAAATTGATAATTTTACTTTAGATGACCTACGAGGGAAATTCATCATTGGTGGACGAGAAGGTGATTGCTATAAAAGTGATGAATTATAATTTAAAAATAGTTCTATTTCTCCATATTCTGATATATATATTTTTTGTAGCATATCAAAATATATTTCATCATTTTTTATATCTCTACCTATTTTATTTATATCTTGATTTAGTTCTTCAATAATCTTTTTTTCTAGTTTTAAATAATTATAACTATGAGGAGTACATTTCTTATATTTATAATTTTTTTTATAGTTATTACATACACAATATAAATTATTATTTTTTTTATTTATACCAATCTTGGATAAACACTCTTTACAATACATTAAATTAAGTAATCGATAGTTTTTTATATTATTTTTTTTTATATTTTTACTCTTAGAAAGATTTTCTTGCACTATATCAAATATGTATTTATTAATAATTGGTTCATGAGTATTTCTCTTTATAATCCATTCATCCTTAGGAAGAGTTATACTTTGTTTTAACTTATGATTTATTTTTTTTCTCTTTCCCTGAGTAAGATTTCCTATGTATGTTTCATTTGTTAAAATATCTGTTATTGTTTTGGTACTCCACTTGCTATTTTTTAGTCCAATATATTCTGATGGAGATTTAATTTTTTTATTATTTAAAATTAAAGCAATTTTGCTTGGAGTATTTTTTTCATATGCTAGTTTAAATATTTCTTTAACATTTTTTTCTACACTCTTATCTATTTCTAAATGATATTTATCTTTTTTACTTTTTTTATAGCCATATGGGGCTTTCCAACCAGTAAATTTCCCTTCGATTTTCTTTATTTTTAGACTCGATCTAATTTTTTTAGAAATGTCTCGGCAATAATAATCATTAAATAAAGTTTTAAATGTTAACAGTTCCATCTCTGTTGAATTTATATTTTCAGAATCATAATTATCATCTATGGATATATATCTTATTTTTTTACTAGGAAAATATTCTTCTATATAATAAGTAACCCAACTAACATTTCTTCCTAAGCGTGATGAATCTTTTGTTATTATAGTATTAATTTTTTTATTTTCTATATCTTTTAATAATTGATTAAATGCCGGGCGATTAAAATTCGTTCCACTATATCCATCATCTACATACTCATATACATTTTTATATTCAAATTTATTTATATAATTATTTAAATATATTTTTTGATTACTAATACTCTTACTTTCTTTATTTTCTTCATCTTCTTTTGATAATCTCATATACAAAGCAATATTCATATTTTAATTTTTAATCTATTGATTAGTTCCATTAATGATTGCTTATTATTAGAATAGTGTTTAATTATAGTTATTTGTTTCATGTATTCCTCCTAGAACATTTTATTCTAACAAATTAAAAAAAGACTATTTCTAGTCTTTTTTATAATCATTTTTTAATATATTTAACATAACAAGATATTCTTCTTTAGTAAACATATCTACTTGTTTTTCTTTATATACTACTCTTTCTACTTCAATAGGTACTTCTTTTATTACCTCTACTGGAACTTCTTTAATTACTTCTTTTTCTACTGTTACAATTTCTTTTTCTATTGTAGGAAGAATCTTACTTTTAGTTTTAAGTCCTTTAGTTTCTAAGAAATCTAGTAGTTTATTTAGAAGTATTAAAATAATCCATATAAGAAATAATATATTACTTAGTTCAACTAATGATAGTATTGTTGTGTTTGAATATAATGATACTTCATTATAAACATCAATACTTTCAGTAGTTATTGTATATATGATTAACAACATTAAGTACATTATTATACTATATGATGCCATATTAACTGTTCGTATTATTTTATCCTTATTAGAAAAAATACTTTTTAACATAATTATATTTATAATTATTATCATTATGGCATATACAGCAATATTTGGAAAATAGAATATCACAAATACGTTATTTATTAAATAATCAACAACTGATAGGAAAGATGAATGATGTTTAATAATAACCGCAATAAAAACTAATAAGTATATTCCTAATATATATTTTTGTACTTGTCTTTTTTTATAATTTTTACTATCTAATAATATTATAAATACTAATATTGTAAATATTAATAGAAAAATAAAGAATGGGGATGCTAATATTAAATCAAACAATATTTTTAATTTTTCTAATAATGTTAATTGTAACATCAACCCACCCCCTTTTTTAATAGTTTATTTTACTCTCTAACTCCGCAACGTAAATTGTTTGTGATGTTTTATCGTCTTTTGTACATGTTACTAAAGTTAAAGTTGTTTTTGTATAATCTCTATATATAGCCACTGTACCATCTTTTGGTTGTTTATATATATTTACTATTTTATATGTATATTTAACGTTTTTATAATATACGTATGCTTTATCATTTAAGGATAATTTGTATAAGTTTTTAAAATAAGAATGTATTCCTGTCCCAGAATGCCCCGCTATAATAAAGTTACCTTTATCTATATTAGGATATTTAGATCCAGAAATAATTGTAATATTTTTACTTACAACATTGTCTTGTGAGTTAATATCGACAAACCCCTTTTTAAAATTTATCTTTGGTATTTCTAGATAACCAATATAATAATAATTTTCTTTTTTAGTATTATTCTTTTTTTGTGTTTGAGTATTATTACTAGTATTATTTTGATTATTTATATTATTTGTGTTATTTGTTATTTCTTCAACAGTTAAATCCTCATCATAAGTATCTTCATCTGTTGTTATACCTTCTTCTTCAATAAACTCGGGAGTTTCATTTGAAGATAAATACAATTTGTTATTCATATACTCAAATGCATAACTTTTCTTTGCTAGAAAATATTCATAAGATGTTAATGAAATTCCTAATAATATTATGATAATTCCTAGACGTAATAATTTTCTTTTTTTCAAATTATATTTCTTCTTTTCTATAGTTTATATATACAATACTTCCACCAATTGTGATTGTAATAATACCAACAACTATTGCAAGTATTGATTTATTTGTTAATGTATTAGGAACTTCAATTTCAGGTGTGTTGTAGAAAGTAGCTATTACTGTTCCACCATCTTCTGTTATTTCAATTTCCACAACTTCTGTTGATAAAATAAATCCATTTGGTGCTTTTGTTTCAGAAATATAATATTTTCCAGGTTTTAAATTTTCAATAACATGAGCTTCATTTGTAGTAGTCCATGTATCAATAACTTCACCAGCACTATTTTTTAGTACTAGGTCAGCTCCTGCTAAATATTCGCCTGTTTCACCATTTACTTTACGAATTTCTACTAATGTTTTAATTTCAATTACTTCTTTTTGATTATAGAATGTAACAGTTACTGTTTTACCAGACTCTAATTTAACTTTTTGAACTTCATCAGATTTAATATAACCTTCTGGAGCTGTTAATTCTTCAACTGTATATTCTCCTTCTGGTAATCCTGAAACATAATGTCCATTTGTTGTTGATGTCCATGTAGTTATTTCTTTACCAGTAGAATCCTTAAGTACGAATACTGCTCCTGCTAAAGTTTCATTTGTTTCTTTATCCCTTTTAATTATCACTACTTTTGTAGGTTCTTTTTTACTATTATAGAATGAAACCTTTGTTAGCACCCCTGCTTTTAATGTTACTTCTTGAGCTGTATCATTTAATTTATATCCATCTGGTGCTTTTGTTTCAACTAATTTATATGTCCCTTCAGGTAAATTTTTAATTGTATGTGCACTTGTAGTAGAAGTCCATGAATCAACAACATTACCTTTGTTATCTCTTAATTCTAATTTAGCTCCTGCTAAAGGTTTATTTGTTTCTGTATCAACTTTAATGATTTCTACTTGTGCTGATTTTATTGTAAATTTTTTACTTGCATTTACTGTTGATGTTTCTGGAAATAACACACCAATTACAACTGGTTGATAATTACTATTACTTGGTTTATACATATAAGATTTATAAACTTCTCCAGTAGCTGTTGCTTTAATTGTAAATGATGTTTCTAAGTTTGAAACATTACTTGCAGGAACTTTAATTTTAACTTTTGCTCCTGCATTTACGCTACTTACTTCTTTATCACTAGTATTAACTATTTTTGCATCTTTTGGTGCATCTGTTAAACTTAATGATACTTTTCCTTTTATAGATGTTGCTTTTACTGTAATTTCTCCTGAATAATAATATTTTTTATCAGAAGATAAAGTTAAAGTTGTTGAACTAACACTTAAACTAACACTTGGTTTTGTATATCCGTCTTGTTTTGCTTCTTTAGCATCAGCTACTAGTTGTTTAATATATTTTCTTAATCCATAACTGTCTGATCCTGTTGTTTTAAAACTATTACTTAAATTAGAGCTTCCTGTTGTATCATCTAAATACCACCAAACAGCAGCTTGAGTAATGTAATAATCTTTGTTGGCATCTCCTGTAAATGATTTTTTTGGATATCCATTTTGAATAATATAAGACATACCAGCATCTTTTGCTTCTACTAATGTCATTTTCATTCCATTAGGTGTTTTTTTATTGATGTCTGTACAATATGCATATTTTCCATCATTAGTTACTTTTGTTGAAAAATATGTACCATTAACATATCCTGTTAATTGTTTACCTGTACCCATAGTAATAGTACTAGGAGCACTTGTTGCAGCAAATACATTTGTACTCACTACACTTGAAAAAGCAATTATTATTAATAATAATCTTTTAAAAGCAATACTTAATTTTTTCATATATATTCCCCCTACTTGCTTAATTGCTTGCTATTATAACATAAAACGTGCTATAAGTCAAACAAAAATTCGAACAAAAAAGGTCGGGTTAAATAATTTCCCAACCTACTTTTTTAATACCATGTTTAATACTAAGTGTTGCAACTAAGCTTTCAATTGTTTCATCAACTCTTTGACCAATAAAGCGATATGTTGCTTCTATTTGTACTTTGTTATTCTCTAGTTCTTTAGTATCTAACTCAGTTAATGTTAATTTTGTTCCTTTTATTTCTTTTAGAATTTCAGATCTTACTTTTAATTCATCTTTTTCATGACAAACAACATTTATTTTGTAAAAGCTTTCATCTTCGTTAAAAGAATCTAGTGGTTCTATTTTTTGTGATAATGGTCTAAATAAGATATTTGCCATTAACAAGATAAATGTTGCAATAAAGGCATAAGAATACATTCCTGAACTAGAAAGTAAACCAATTGCTGCTGTACACCATAGTGTTGCTGCCGTATTTAATCCTTTAACAGTACCATTTTCTTTAAAAATAACACCACTACATAAAAAACCGACACCAGATACAATATAACTGGCAACTCTTTGTATATCATCTGAACCCATAATCATTGGAAATAATAAGAACATACAAGAACCAAGACAGATTAACATATTTGTTCTAATTCCTGCTGGATGACCTGTTATTTGTCTTTCAAAACCAATAAACATTCCCAGTAATAATGCTATTACTATTCTTGTTGCAAAATCCAAAGTATCCATACTATATCTCCCCCCAAAAAGTGCTTTAAATAATACTATAATTTTAAAAAAAAGTCAACTTTATCACTTTTTTCCCCAACAGGTGGTATGCCAGAGATGACTTTAGAGTGGATTTTAAGACAACATGGAATTGATCCTAATAAAGATGTAAATATTGATACAAGTATAAGTTTTGGTGCTATGAGTGGTTCCTTTATTTCAGGAATAGGAGATTTTGTATCACTATTTGAACATAGTGTTATATAAATAGCATTATTACTTTTCTTTTTTATTCTTTTTACTTAGTTTTTTATTTGCCTTGTTCCATATTTTTTCTTCTATAATTACAGGTATTCTTTCTTCATCTTTATAGATAATCCATTTATCTTTTTCATTTATTTTTATTCTTTTATTCATATAATCAATAACTTCTTTTTTTCTAGCACAAAAATATCCTTTATATTTTGGATTTGTTATTATTCTTGATATTTGTGATGGGTTCCATTTTTTTTCAAACTTTGTCTTTATATTTTCTTTATTTAGTACTTTAGATATTTTATTAAAAGATAAATTTTTTTCAATATACATATTAAATATTTTTTTTATAACTTTTGCTTCGTCTTCAAGTACTATTAATTTATCTTGTTCTTTATTTATTTTATATCCATAAATTTGATTATTTCCTAACATTACGCCTTTTTCTTGAGCTCTTTTCATCCCAAATTTTACTCTTTCAGATAGTCTTCTTACTTCATCCTGGGCCATCGATGCCATTATTGTAAGTCTTAGTTCACTATCGGGGAAAATGGTATTTATATTATCATTATAAAATAATACAGCAACACCATTATTTAATAGTTCTCTAGTGTATTTTATACTATCTAATGTGTTTCTCGAAAATCTAGATATTTCTTTTGTAATTATTAAATCAAATTTATTATTTTTAGAATCGATAATCATTCTTTTAAAACTATCTCTTTTTTGAACACTCATTCCAGTAATACCATCATCTACATATCCTTCTACATACTCCCAGTTTCTATTAGCTTTTATTATTTTTTTAAAATGTTCACTTTGATTTGACAAAGAGTTTTTTTGTTCATTATGATCTGTTGATACTCTCGAATAAAACGTTACTCTTAATCTTATATCTTTCAGATTATATCCCATATTTAGTTTTTGTCTTATTTCATATAAGTTCATCTATATTCATCCTTTTCAATAATGAATAATTTTTATACTAAAATATATTAAAAAAAAAGACTTTTATGATAAGTCTTTTTAGAATTCAAATACTATTCCATATTCTTCATATTCTTTATTTCCAATTGTAGCAATTTTTTCTTCTTTGATTTGTCCACCTAATTTTTCATAAAATTTTAAAGCATTTATATTATCTTTAAAACACCATAAAATCATATTTTTTTTATTATTTTCTTTCAATATTTTAATTGTTTCTTTTAATAATAAACTACCAATTCCTTGAGATTTATATTCTGGTTTTACATATATACTTACTAATTCTGAATCATATTTTGCTTTCGTATTTTTATCAAAACATGAATATCCTAAAATTTCTTTTGTATGCTTATTTTCAATGACTAGAACGCTATCTTTATATTCCTCAAAACTATCTATATAGCGCTTTGTTTGTAAATCATAATCCATATTATTTAAATACTCTTTATCAACTATATCTTGATAAGCAACTTGCCAACCATCAACTTTTATTCGCGCCATTTGTTCTTGGTCTTCTAACTTATTTAATCTTATTTCATATTCGTTTTCTGCAACAATTTTTTGAAGAGAATTATTCATTAAAACAAAACTATTTATTAATCTATCTATTTCTAGAGCAAACGTTACTCTACCGACTAATTCTTTAGGATTAGGCCAACTTATTGATTGACCAATTAAAAAGCGCAAACGATTTGTATAATAGAAAAACTCTAATAAATCACGTTCTGTTTTTATTTCTTTCCCATTATATTTTTTACCTTTTATTTCTGTAAAATCTAATATAGCAAAAAATCCTGCTTCTGGCTCTAAATTTTTAGGTATTTTTACATAAGGCAATCCTTTTAAAATACTATTTCTTTTATTCTTTTCAGGAATATATTTTTTGATTGTATCTTTTACTTTTTCTTTCATAGTAAAGTTATCAATACTATCGATCCCCTCTACTAAAGCTTTTAAAATATTATATCTAAATACATATTCCTTTCTTAATGGCTTAAAATATTTTTCATATTCTTTATTTCTTTCTTCAGTTGCAGAGAATGCTCCCATTAATGCTCTACCAACAATATCTGGTGATGAATCCATTTCTTGAAAAATTCTATTTATAACTTCTCTGATAATTATTTCATCGGCAATTAAAAAACCTGCTCTTAAGCTAGCCATTCCATAACTTTTTGAAAGCCCAAATAGTGTAATTGTATTTCTAAACATACCAGGAATCGTAGCAATTGGCTTAGCAATATTTTCCTCATCAAAGGTAACATCACGATAAACCATATCATCAATTACAAATACGCCTCTTTCTAAACAAACTTGACCAATCTTTTTTAAAAGTTCAGCTTGTTTCTCACCCATAACTTTCCCTGTTGGATTATTAGGGTTAGCATTTAGAAAAGCTACAACACGTGGAACATAACCTCTTCTTTTTTGATATATTCTTTGAAGGGAATTGTTTATTTCATCGATAGTATTAGCTAGTTTATCTGGATTAACTAAATAATTATCTTCTTCTTCAAGAGGAATGATTTCTACTTCAGCACCTGCTCTTTCAGCTCTAATTGTAAAAAGTCCATAATTAGGACCTGGTACTAAAATAACATCTCCAGGTTTTGCAATAATATTAATAATTATATTGAAAGTAATTGATGTTGATGGTAAAAATGTTAAGTTATGAATTGATAAACCTTTATCATCTACATCTTCATAATCATATGGTTCTGTATTTATAAATCCTTCTTGTTCAATATAATCAAGAAGTATTTTTCTAATATTATCATCACCTTCAGTATAGGGATATTTATATAAATCAGTGTTTGAAAGTGAATTTATCATTTCTTTTATTGATAAAGAAAATGGTGGATATTTCATAGGGTTTCCTCCACCTAAATCAATATCTGGTTTATTAACGATTTCACTATCTCTAACTTCAAATCCGTAAAAGTTAATAGCATCTGCGATGTCTTGAACAGTTGGATTAAATTGTTCACCATCGAGTCTTCTTCCAATAGCTGGAAGACCAAATCTTCTTTCTTTTAAATTAGGATTTTCTCTTAATAATCGATCAATAGCAGTTGATTTAATTAGCATATGTAATCTCTCCTTTGTAGTGCATATTATAACACTTTTTATTTATTTTTAGCACTTTTATTAGTATGTTTTTCATAAGTTTTTTTTAAGTTATACTTATTTATTGTTTTATTTAGACCTTTTGTTTCTAGTTGTTTATACACATCTCTTAAAACACTTTTTATATCTTCATTAATATATTCTAAATCTCTTCTTTTTTCGAAATATTCACTTTGCGCTTTAGGAGTCCATTCTTCTTTCATATATGACATTCCCGCAGCTATTGTATCACATATCATTTCAACAGTATATTTATATGGTATTACTGGAGTTTTTTCTTTAGTATTAAAATCATACCAGTATTCAAAATGATGTTTATTTCTTCCTTTATGATGTAGCCATGCTTTAGAATATCCATTTTCTTGTTTTGATATGGATATTGGGCTTCTTTTGCCATTGTAATATTTTACACTTTCAATAAATTCAGTTGGGGAATATTTAGATAAGTCATGAATTAAACCTTGAAAAGGAATTCCAGCTTTTATAGATAGTTTGAATACTAGCCATCTATGTTTGTTTATTAGATGTAAGTGCTTAAATATTTTCTTAATCATATTCATTCCTCATCTTTTTAAAATAATCATTAAAGATCTTATTTCTTGATAAATCATTTATAAAAATAATTTCGTGTCTATCTTTTGTCATTTCATATCTGCCATCATTTAATATAGTGGGACAACTTATATATTCTCTTGTAAACCAATCTTTATTTACTAAATATGCAATTGCACTTAAGTCCCAAATTGTTTTACTTTGTCCATAAGTATCTTTTTCTGTCTTAAAATATCTTTTTTTACAATTAATCATTGTATCAATAAGATATTTTCCTAAAGGTGTATTACCTATATAGTGTTCTAACTCATATTTAGTTGTTGTTAAATGTGATGAAACATTACGACAAGGAATAACTGTCAACTTTACTTTAGATTCAAATACATATCTTACTCCTTCTATATCTTGATAAAAGTTAAATTCTCGGTTTTGATGTGATAAAAAACTATTTCCACCTAACCATATTACTTCTATTTTATCAATTATCTTAGGTTCTTTTTTTATAGCTAAGGCAATATTTGTTATAGCTCCTATTCCAACTATAAATGTTTTTTCATTTTTAAGTGATATTTCTATTATTTTTTCAACAGCATCATTTGTTGTTTCTTCGTTATCAAAATAGCTAGTAGCTCCTTTATAAACTTTATCTATGTATTCTTCTTTTTCTAGCATTTTTAATAATTTTATAGTTGTTTCATAGCTTTTTTGAACACCATCTTGAATAGATAATTCTTCTGCATAACCACTTTTAGAAAATGGGGCAATAGTTATTGCTTCCAATTCAATATTTTGAAGTGATTTCATTATATATGTCAAAGCAAACTGGTCATCTACTTCATTATACATATCAGTATCTAAAATAACTTTTTTTATCTCATTCATTTCTTTCACCTTCTCGTATAGCTCTTTAAAATTTCTTACATAGGGAAGATTACCTCGATGTTCATAGTTTAATTTAGTGCACATCATACAAAAATTTATTCCCTTATTTTTTAATCTGATACAGTTACCTATATCATCATCAAACATAATATCAATTTTATTATTTATACAAGCTTCACTTTTATCTCTTGTCTCAGTAAATATTATTTTTTTATAATTAATTTCTTTTTCTTTTAACCATTTGACTGTAACACCTTCAGGATCACTATAATCAGGATAAACTCGATTAGTTATTAGAAATAGTTCGTGACCATCGGCATTTAATTTATCTATATAGTATTTAACACCTTCTCTTAGTTCAAGTTCTTTGGCAATATTTTGCATATTATTCGTAAAGAACTCTCTTATTTCTTCAGTTGTCCAATCAAATAAAAGAGCGGCATATCTTTCATTTTTATTAATAATTCCATTATTTCTTTTCTTTTTATCTTCTTTTTTTAAATATTTTAAAAGTCCTTTATCTAAATCAGCGATTACATTATCAATATCTAGACCTATACGCATAATATCACCTCTTGTTTTGATTATAACATTTTGTTAATAACAAGTAAAGTAAAAAGACTATTGTTTAATAGTCTCATTTAATATAGTAATATTATTTTTAAATTCTTCGAAATTTTTTAATTGCCAAGACCAATTACTATTGTCTACAGTACCTGGCAAATTTACTCTTGAATTTTCATCAAGACCAATTATGTCTTGAACAGGTATAATTGCTAGATCAGCCTTACTTTTTAATATATATTTAATAAAACTTATATGAATGTCTTCATCATAACAATTTTGTTCTTTTAAGAATTCTTTAATATTTATTTGATCTAGTTTTGATATACTATTGTACCATCCAACAATTGTATTATTATCATGATTTCCAGTATATATTACCATGTTTTCTACATCATTATATTCATCTTTTTTCTCTTTTGGATTTAAGGTATATTGAATTATTTTCATTCCTTTAAAATTATAATAGTCTTTAAGTTCAAATGTTTCTTTTCGTAAGTCACCTAAATCCTCAATAATAAATTTATCACTCGATGTTATTTTAAATAATTGATTAAAGAAATTTTTTCCAGGTCCTTCTACGTATATTCCTTCTTTAGCACTGCCATTTACTGGTATTTTAAAGTAAGTATCAAAAGCTCTAAAGTGGTCAATTCTAATTAAATCATATTTATTTAAGAATTCTTGATATCGCTTAATTAAATATTCATAATTATTTTTTTTCATTTCATCGAAATTATATAATGGATGTCCCCATTTTTGACCTTCACTATTAAAGTAGTCTGGTGATGCTCCTGATACATATTCCATCTTATTATCATTATTTAATTGATAATATTGTGGATAGTATTTTACCTCTACTGAATTGTAGTCTGGATATATAGGTAAATCGCCTATTATTTTTACATTTTTACTATGAGCATATTCTTTTAATTCATTCCATTGCTTATCTAGTATATATTGTAAAAACAAAAAGTATTCTTTTTCAATATTAGTTTTTTCTTGCATAAATAAGGCATATTTAATTATTTCTTCATTTTTTATAAACTCAAGATATTCATCATTACCTTTAAAATTATTATAAGCTTCAAAATAATACTTTTCTTTAAAATTGTCATAGACGATTCTTGGAGTCGTAGCTTTTGTTTGAGGTTTATTTATCAAATTCATTTCTTTTAATTTATCTAAAGATACATAATTTCTGTTTAAAGCATAATAACTTATCGGACTGTAAGGAGATCCAATATCATCATTTATCGGCAATATTTCCCAGTAATCTATATTATTACTACTTAAAATATCAATAAATTCATATGCTTCATATCCAAAATCTCCTATTCCATACTTACTTGGTAAGGAAAATATTGGAAGTAAAATTCCTTTTTTCATATTATCACCTACTATTAGTAGTATAACATAATATATTTTTCTATTTTTAATTAATTAGTACTACTTTACATTCTTTTGTAACACTAAGAGAACCTAATGCTTTGGAGGTAGAAAGTCAAGGATATGGTTACGTAGTTGCATCTTTAGGTGAATTAGGAGGAAATGTACCATATACATCATATAACGCTAAGATTAGTTTTATAGAAGAAAATCCTGATATTATACTTAGTTTTAATAGTGCTATTCAAAGAGGATTAGATTTTGTTAATGAAAATGATAGTAATAAAATTGCTGAAATAATTTTAGAGTTCTTCCCAGATACGTCTTTAAATGATTTGGTAAAAGTAATTAATCGTTATAAAGAACAAGATACTTGGCCTACAACAACTTCTTTTTCTAAAGAGTCGTTTGATCATCTACAGGAAATAATGATTGCAGCAGGTCACTTAGATAAGGCTGTAAACTATAAGGATTTAATTTATACAGTAAATGAGTAATATTTTAAAAATAAATGATTTAAAAAAAATATATCATGATATTACTAGTGAAGTTATAGCAATAGATAATATTTCTTTAGAAGTTAAAGAAGAGGATTTCATATCAATAGTAGGTCCATCTGGTTGTGGAAAAAGCACTTTACTATCTATTCTTGCTAATCTAGAAGAAAAATCTGAAGGAAACATTATATCAGATAAAAATTTAAGAATTGGCTATATGTTACAAAAAGATTCATTATTACCTTGGCGTACTGTCCTTGATAATTGTTTATTAGGATTAGAAATTTATAATGAACTTAATGATATTACTAAAAATAGAGTTATTAGTCTTTTAAAAAATTATGGATTATATGACTTTAAAGATAAATATCCTAGAAGTTTATCTGGCGGTATGCGACAAAGAGTTGCTTTAATAAGAACATTAGCTATTAACCCTGATATTTTACTCTTAGATGAACCTTTTTCGGCCTTAGACTATCAAACAAGAATTATGCTTGCAGATGATTTATATAAAATTATAAAAAAAGAACATAAGACAGTTATTATGGTTACCCATGATTTAGCTGAACTTATATTCTTATTAACATAATTTTTATTTTACAACAATCCAAGCATTTGGTAATCTTCTAATGGTTCTTTTATGACCATTCCATGGATTATTTACATATTCATTATTTTCTACCAAAGCAGTCGATGTACCACCGTCTAAATTAGCAGCATTTACTGCTCCATAGTTTTCCATTATTTTAGCAATGTCGGCATAGCTAGCTCCATAACTTCCTGGTTGATTTCCACCATCGATAACAAGCATTAATACGATTCCGTCAGCTCTTTGACCAATTGCACTTCTTGACGTTGCCCAACTATATTTTTTTACATTTGCATATTGATTTTTACCATTAACAATTAAATAAGGTCCCCAGTCAACAGCATCTCTTATTCCACTATTAATAGCTTCTTCAGCAGTCATTCTTTTTAATACTAGTTCATTGTTGTAGTTAAAACCAATTAATCCACCACTAACATCCCCACGTCTAAATTCACTTTGTATTTTTCCATCTTTAATAACAGCACCATGAGGAATTCCACCATTACTTCGCCAATTAGGATCATAGAAACCACCAGCATTCATGGCCACTAATGCATTATTTTTCTTTGATATCATTGAAAGAATTTCTCCATATGATCCATTATGAGTACCAGCTCCACTTGAAGTACCTATTTTTACTTTAGAAGGATCATATATAGCTACTAAATATCCCTTGTATTTATAATTAGCTCCTATTGTTGTTCCTTGTATTTCAATTATTTTATATAAATCATCTTCATTTTCTTTATTTAAAATTTGTTCTTCATAAATACTAGTATAAATTTCTTGATTATAATTTATCTCATTGAAAGTAATTTTATCACTTCCATTTATTTCTATTTGTGTTGCTTCTTTTAATTGTAAAAGACTTGTACTTATTGTATTTTCATCAAATAGCCATGTAGCTAAATATTGATGATTAGTTGTTGACATAGCTTTATCAATAATAAAGTCTCTTACTGTAGAATCATTTCCATATAAAAGTATACTTATTCCAACAAAAACACTTATATATAAAAAAGCTGATGTTGTTTTTAATAGTTTTATAAAGATATTTCTTTTAATGAATATTTCTTTTATAATTCCTACTATTAACGTTATTAAAAATAATATTATTAAACAAAGAGAAAAAATACTAATTCTATTATTAATTAAAATATTACTATTAAGTGATATTAAATATATTAAAGAACATATTGGTAAAAATATAATAGAATTAAATAATAGTTTATTTTTTTTATTATAATTATTATTTTTTTCTTTTTTATTATTTTCTTTCTTTACTGATATTTTTTCTACTTTTTTATCTTCTTTTTTTGTTACAGGCTTATTCATAATATGAGATATTGGTTCTATATCTTCAAAAGCATCAATTATTTCAAGATCCTCATCATATCTCATACTATTCCTCCTTATTTTATTACACCAGAATATTCTCCGTCATTATTAATGTCAATGTTTTTATTATAATATTTAGGTATATATTCATTTAATTTATTACTATTTATATTTTTTTGTTCTCCTAACCAATTATTATAATCATTTATTAGTTTATTATATTTTGATACTAGAGATACATAAGCATTTATAATTGATTCATAGTTGTGACTAATCATTTCACAATTATAATCAATTTGATAGTCATTGTATTCTCTTACACTACATTCGTGTAAAAGAGTTTTTGACATAATTTCACTTTCTTTTATTTTTGTTTCAATGTCACTTAATTCTTGATTATTAGCATCATAATTAACCTTTAGTTCCGTATAATATTTAATATTAAATATTTCTGTTTCTTTTATATCATATGATATTTTTTCCATATCTAAAGAATATGACGTATAACTTGTCTTAATTAATGAGGCATATGAACTCACTTCTTTTGCATCAACTTGATAATCATTTATGAATATAATAGAGTATCCTGTCAATATTAAAACAATAGCGATAAACATCGTCATACCAGATAAAATTCTTGTTTTTTTCATAATACCTCCTATCCTATTATTAGTATATATTTTATATTTTCCTTTATAAATACATTAGTGACAAATTTGACATTTTATTTTTTTATAAGTGTAAAGTTTTCATTCTCTAATTTTACACAATTATACAGAATCTTTAATTCTTTTTTTAAAGAGATTATTCTTATTTCTTTTACTATATTCTGAATTATATCTTTTTGAGTAATTATGCTCATATTGTTTATATTAAAATATCTATCTAAAAATTTATGACTTATACTCTTAAATAAGCATGATTTATTTTTACAAGTATAATTTATATATATTTTATTATTTATATAAGTTCTTTTCGTATGCATTTTTTTTCCACACATACAAATTAGTTTATTCGAATAATAAGCATCTTCTTTAGTTTTTAGTTGATTATTTATTTTTTTTTGAATACTCATAAATTCTTGTCTAGAGATTATACTCTGATGCTTACCATCGTTTTCAAAATAGTCTTTTCTATTTATACCATATCTTACTTTACCTATATAATTGGGGTTAGTTAATATATTAGTAATCATTTTATTGGACCATGTTTTATTCTTTTTAGTAGGTACTTTTTTTGATAATAAGTATTTTTTGATTTCTTTAATACTTTTATTGTTTTGATACATCTTAAATATTTTTCTTACAATTAATGCTTCATCTTTTTTTATTATTTGTATTTTTTTTCCTTTAATACGACTATATCCATACGATGATGTTGAAGAACAAATACTGTATCCTTCTTTTACTTTTCTTTCAAATCCAATTTTTATTCTTTCGGCAATGGTTTCCCTTTCAAATTCGGCAAAAAGCCCAATTATTTTTATAAACATTCTACCCGATGGAGAAGATGTATCAATTGATTCTGTCAAGGAATTAAATTCACAATTATATTTAGAAAACATTTCAATTAATTCAATGAGATCTTTGGTTGAACGCGTTAATCTATCAATTTTATATACTAAGATATTATTAATACTTTTATTTTTTACATCATTAATTAGTTCTTTGACTTTTGGTCTATTTAAATTTTTTCCACTAACTCCTTCATCTATATATATTTTATATATATTCCATTCCTTAATTTGAGCAAAATTAACAAGCTTATCTTTTTGAGCTTTTATTGAATATCCATGTTTTACTTGTTCGTCTGTAGAGACTCTTATATAAATCCCTGTATTAATTTTTTCCATATTAATATATATTATTTAAACCATTTTTTATGTTTATTTTTACCTAAGTGAAGCTATAAGTCTTTCTAACAAAATAATAGTATTAACAAAAAGACCTGCAAAAATTAAGAATATTCATAATATAAGTTTTGATAATAATCTTTATCCTTCATCTAAAAGACGAACTGAAAAATTTAATTCTTATTATGATAAAATATGGAAAGAAATTGATAATCATGTTTAGTAAAGAACATTTAGATTTTTTAAGAAAAAATCGAAAAAGAAAAATAACAATCATTTTAGTTCAGATATTAATAGTTCTTACATTTTTAATCATTTGGGAACTATTATCATATAAGGAAATATTAAACCCATTTTTATATTCTGCACCTAGCAAAGTTTTTAATACTATTTTACAGTTATTTATTAGTAACAATTTACTAGAACACATTGCTATTACTCTTTACGAAACTTTAATTAGTTTTTTTATAGCATCATTTATTGGTTTTATAATTGCATCTATTTTTT
Source organism: Bacilli bacterium (assembly GCA_017436345.1). Lineage (GTDB taxonomy): Bacteria > Bacillota_I > Bacilli_A > RF39 > UBA660 > RUG11788. Next base: position 10,846 of record JAFSDH010000002.1, on the reverse strand, counting down.
GGTGGAGTAATTTTCTATTTAAAGTATTTGATCCATATTTAACTATATTAAACTCCTTACCTAAAGTAGCACTTGGTCCTTTAATTATTATTTGGGTAGGTGCAAGCACAAATTCGATTATAATAATGGCTTTATTAATCTCCACATTTATATCAATATTAAATATATATAATGCTTTTAGTTCAACAGATAAAGATTTAATTATTTTAATGAAAAGTTTAAAAGCTAGTAAATATCAAATATTTTTTAAAGTCATTGTACCAAGTAATTTAAGAAATATAATAAGTTCTTTTAAAATTAACATAAGTATGTCATTAATTGGAGTTATTATGGGAGAACTGTTAGTATCGAAAAGAGGGTTAGGATACTTAATTATGTATGGTTCTCAAGTATTTAATATTAATCTAACTATTACAGCTACTTTTATTCTTGGGATAATTTCTTATTTAATGTATTTAATTATAAATAAATTGGATATTTATATAGAAAAAAAGCAGAACTAATCTTCTGCTTTTAAAGTAAATATAAAAAATAGAAATCTATTTTTTTCTTTTTGATTGCACGTTATTAATATTAAATTATTATTTGTTTTAGTACTTATAGTAATGTATTTATTTTTTTCTATTGATCTTATTTCTTGTAATTTATAAGTATATATTTTCTCATTAAAATATAATTTTGCTTCATCTTCTTTCTTTAATTGAACAAGATTATTAAAATATGATTTATTTCCTGATCCAGAATGAGCTGCTAAAAATATATTTCCTACTTTATCTGGATATGATGATTGTTCAAGAATAGTAATATTCTTATCAATATTATTATCCTTATCCGCTTTTGATAATATCCCTTTTTTTAAATTTATTTTAGGAATTTCTAATATCATTTCGTAATTAATAACATTTTTTTCATCACTTTTTTTTCGATATTCTATTCCTTGGTTTAATATGTAATTTATACTACTACTTTCTATTTGTTCTTTTTTTTCCTCATTTTTTTTATCATTGTACATCTTAAAAAGAAATAGTTCTATTACTATGATAATTATATATATGACATTAATTACTTTTTGCATTTTTATATACCAATATTGAAGATGATAACAATAAAGAAATAAGAATTACAGAAAACATATTAAAATAACTTTTTTGATATGTATTAGGTACTTTTAAATCATATAAGAAATATTCAAGTTCTTTTTCTGTGTTCTCATCTATAATTATTTCAAAATCATCTACTTTATTATACCCATTACTAGTATTAATTTGTTTAACTTTATAGGTTCCATATGGTAATTCTATTATTGCAGTTCCAAATTCATCTGTTATTAATTCTTGAACGACTTCTCCTTTATTATTTATGATTTGAAAAGTTATGTTACTTTCATATCTATTACCAGTATTGTCTGATAAAAATTTTACTATTTTTACTTTACTTTTTATTACTTGATTATATAATTCTAAAGAAATATTTTTATTTTCATTATTTATATTAAAAAAATATACATTCTTATCAAGTAGGTACCCCTTGCCAGCAACAGATTCCTTTAACATGTAATTTCCATATTTAATATTAGATAATGTAGCTATTCCTTCTTCATTTACTATGATTTTATCCACAAATTTATTTTCTTCATTATATAATTCATATGTTGTTCCTTGCAATAATGCTTCTCCTTGAGGATTAAAATCTTCAGTATCTTTGTCCTTTTTATAGATAGTTATTTTTCCACTATCTATTTTTAATTTAAACGAACTAATAATAGGATTGTAACTACCAACTGAAAGTACATTTTGATATGTATTACTTACATATATTATAGGAATTGCTTTATATATTTTATCTTTTTTTTCTAACCTTATTTCTAATTCTTGTTGCTTATTATTTGTATTTATAATTAATCTATTACCATCTATTTTGGCAATGTCCTTATTATTAACCAATTCATAATTTTCTAATACTTGATTTTTATCTTCTAGAATTATTTCCGAATTTATTGATACATCTATAATTTCATTATCAAAAGATACCTTTTTAAAGTGATTATTAACTAACTCTTTTATTTCATTTGTTTCTTTTACAAATCTAGTTACTCTTTTTCCTTTAAAAGTTTCTGTATAGAAAAAATCAGATTCTTCTTCTATTGTTTGCCAAATAAGTAGTTGAGTTATAGCATACCATTTAGAATCAGTATGGTTTTTATATCCATATCCATAATATGATATTAGCATTACTTTTTCCCATTTTTCAGTTGCCATGTTTAATAATTTTTCATAGTTATAATCATAACCATTGTAATTACTATTTTCTATCATATCTACAAATGGTTCAATACAATATACAATTTGATTATCAGATACTCTTCTTTTAAACTTAGCTTTGCGATATTGTGTTACACTTCCATTATTTTTCCCAAAATATATACCTTCTATTTCTTCAGCAATAATAAATTTATCAGTATAGTTTTGTGCATATACATCTAATTTTAACCCTAATATAAATGATAATAATATTACTAATATAATTACTTTTTTCATATTTCCTCCTTAATTACTATCAATAACATTATTATCTCTTTATTATAAATTTCCTAAAAAAAAAGATACTTTCGTATCTTATTTTTGGTTATATATTATTAATTGATGTTGACTTCTTGTACATGCTACATAATATAAATATTTTTCAGTTTCTTTATATTTATTTATTTTATCAGTATATATGATTGCAGAATCAAACTCTAAACCTTTTGCGACATATGATGGAATAACAATCATTTCTTTATTAAAACCAACTGAATTTGAATTTAATAGTGATAAATCAGGTATATCTTTTTTTAGAAGTTCATATAAGTATTCACTTTCATCATCTGTTTTAGTTATTATTGCAACACTTTTACTTACTTTCTTAAGATTTGTTACATCATTTATTAAATTATCTTTTAAATTAGTTTCATCCCTAAAAATTACTGGTTTATTTTCAGATTTTCTAATAGCTGAAACGTGATTTAAACCTAATATTTTATTAGTATGTTCTATTATTTCAGGAGATGAACGATATGTTTTTCTTAATTCTAAATAATTTGTTCCAGATTTAAATACATCTTTTAATATTTCTAAACTATCATATTTATAATATGGATTTATTGTTTGATTAATATCTCCTAAAATAGTAAAGTTAGCTTTCTTAAATATATTCTTAATTATTATATATTGTAATTTTGAATAGTCTTGAGCTTCATCTATAACTACTTGTTTAATCATTCCGCGATAATCAAAACCTTTTAATAAAGATTTTAAATATGTGAATAAACAAGCATCTTCATAATTAATTGTTTTTCTTTTAATCATTTCATCTATTTCTTCATCAGTTATAGTTCCCTTAAAACTTTCTTTAAAGAACTTACTATAGAAGAAATTTTTATAGATTGTTTTAAAGTCTAAACTAGTATTTAATATTTTTACTAATTGAGATCTGATACTTCTAGCTTTTGATTTATTACCATTATAATAATTATTTGATAATTTTTCTCCAATTAAATCAAGTCTTTCAAAGAATAACATTTTATTAAAACGATCTTTTAATAAATCATCTAGCTCTTCTTTAGTTATAGAATAATCTTTATTTACTATATCTTCAGTAAAATGAGCTTTATCAATAAAATCTTTAACATAATTATTTAAGTCAGTTATAACTTGATCACTTTGTTTATAACGAACCAATTCTTCATTTGTTTCTGTATATTTATAATACCTTTCAATAAAATTAGTAAAAGACTCAACATCCTTAAATTCACTTGTATATGTTGTTAGAAAGTCATGGAATGTTGTTTGCATTGTATTATCTTCTCCAAGTTCAGGCAAGACATTAGATATATATTCTGAGAATATTTGGTTTGGTGAAAAAATAAGTACATTGTTTGAAGTTAAATTTTCAATTTTGTATAATAAGAAGGCAATTCGGTGAAGTGCAACACTTGTTTTACCACTTCCTGCAATACCTTGAACAATTAAATTTTTATCTTCAATATTTCTAATAATAGCATTTTGTTCTTGTTGAATAGTGTTAACAATATTTTTCATTTTATCACTTGATTCTGTTGCTAAGACTTCTTGAAGTAATTCATCATCAATATTCAAATTATTATCAAAAACTCTTACAATTTTTCCATCTTTAATATTAAATTGTCTTTTGCAAAGGATTTCTCCTTCTACTTCTCCCCCTGGTGCTTTATACTTAGCTGGTCCTACTTCATAATCATAGAACATAGAACATATTGGTGAGCGCCAGTCATTTACTAGATATATATCATTTTCTTCATCTTCAACATGAGTAATACCTATATAAATTTTATTTTGTTCATCTTCATCTTGAAAGGTCATAGATCCAAAATAAGGATTATCTTGGATACGATATAGCTTTTGTAGATACTTTCCTTTGTTTTGCATAAGCATTACTTCTGTATCATTAGCTAAAATCATATTTTTCATTTCAGTTGGGTCCATGTCAGCTTTACTATCCCAAATGAATTTTTGAAATTCTTGAACTTTATCTTCTCTTTCATAAAGTTCTTGACCTAATTTAGATATTTTTCCTCTTATAACATCAAGTGTTGCATCTAAGTAGGCCTTTTCTTGTTTCATTTCTTTTTCACTAAGATTCATACATACCTCCCTAAATAAAAAACGAACTATATTAGCTCGTTATAAATTTTTTATCAAGTTTTATAAGCACGATACTATGAACTATACACTAAAAAATTAATTTTGTCTAGAACTTAATGTTTTAGTTTTAGCTTTTTCTTTAATTTCTTGTTCATTTTTAGTTTTTTCATGCCCTAAAGCTATAAAATTAATCTTTTTTGTTTTTTTGTTTGCAGATTTAACTTTAACTGAAACTTTATCTCCAAGTTTGTATGATTCTTGTTCAGAAATTAACATACGTTTACTCTTATAAAATTTATATAGCCCTTTTGGTTCAATGTCGCGATTCGCAACAAATCCTTCAATTAAATTATCTAGTATAATACTCATTCCTTTATCTGTAATATCAACAATTGTTCCATTATACTCTTCACCTATATGGTCTGCCATAAATTCGGCTGTTTTCATGTCATTAGCATCATACTCGGCTCTTTGAGCGGCTCTTTCTCTTTCAGAAGATTGAAATGCTATTTCTCCTATTGTTTCATTTAACTCTTTCATATTTATATCACTTAAGTCTTTATTATCATATAAACTTAAAAGATGATGTACTATTAAATCTGGAAATCTTCTAATTGGAGAAGTAAAATGTGTATAATTTTGCATAGCTAATCCAAAATGACCAATATTGTTATTAGAGTATTCGGCTTTACTCATACATCTTAAAATCATATTTGAATATGCTGGATACTCTTGATATTTACTTAGAATTGATAAAAATCTTTGTATTACTTTTGAAGACGAGAATGGTGCTGATGGTTTTTTTATTTCATTGTTATTACTACAGATGTTATCAGCTATTTCAGATAACTTGTCCTTATTTGGTAAATCATGAACACGATAAATAAATGGTAACTTTCTTTTTGCAACAGTTGTTGCAACAGTTTCATTAGCTGCAAGCATAAAATTTTCTATTAATAATTCAGCTGATCTTTGTTTTAGTACCTTTATTTCTTTTATTCTACCTTTTATATCAGTTATTATTTTCATTTCTGGTTTATCAAATTCTACTGCACCAGCATTTTTTCTTTTTGCAGACATTCTTTTTGATAAATTATTCATTTCTTTTAATAATTCAGCATAGTCTTCATATCCTTCAGGAATTTCATTACTTTCAATTATTTTATTAACAGCTGTATAAGACATCTTTTTATTTGACTTTATAACACTATCAAAAATTTTACTACTTATAATATTACCACTTGGATCAATTTCCATTTCACAAGATTTAGCTAATCTTTCTTCATTAGGATTTAATGAACAGATTCCATTTGATAATTCACGAGGTAACATTGGAATAACAGAACTTAACATATACAATGAAGTTCCTCTTTTTAAGGCTTCTCTAAATATAGCTGTTCCAGGTTTAACATAATGTGATACATCAGCTATATGCACACCTAATTTATAGTTACCATTTGGTAATATTTCTAAAGAAATGGCATCATCAATATCTTTAGTATCTTCACCATCAATAGTAAAGATTAATTTATTTCTTAAATCTACTCTATTTGATAAGTCTTCATTTTTTATATCTTTTGGAATATTTTTAACTTCTTCTTTTACTTCATCAGGAAATTCATAGTCAAAACCATGAGTAGCAGCAATGGTAATTAGTTCGCTGTTAGGATCATCTTTATGACACACTCTTTTTAAAATTGTACCTGGAAAATACTCATCTTTTCTTTCAAGTTCTAAATCAACTAATAATAAATCTCCATCTACATACTTTTTTATATCATCTTTATTTATTCTTACTTTTAAATCTTCATTTTCTGTAAGAGGTTTAATACTTTTAACTCCATTATTGTTAATAAGTTCGCATAATATTCTTGATTGTACACGTTCAACTATACGTTCAACTTTTCCCTCTTGTCTTTCTTTTTCTTTTCCTCTTGGTTTTACCATCTTTAAATCTTTAACAATAACTTTATCACCATTTAAGCAACCATTCAAAAAATCTCTATGGATAAATGTAATATTTCCATTTTCTTCTTTAAGTAATCCGGCTCCTTTAGATGTTAGCTTTATTGTACCAAAGATTCGACCAAGTCCATTATGCCAAGCTTGAAATTCATTTTTCTTATTTCTAAAAATCTTACCTTTTTTCTCGAGATGAACTATGGTGGTTAAAATATCATCTTTATCATATTCTGTTCCTAAATCTTGATATATCTCTTCTAATGACATATTTTTAACTTTTATTTTTAAGTATTCTATTAATTGTTTCTCTAATTTTTCCATAATTCCCTCCCTATAACAAAAAAACTGTTTTTCCACTATAAAAACAGTTTATTTCAAAACATCATTTGATTTTGCATTAATTTCAATAGTAGATACTCGATTATTAATAAAATAAAAATATCCTGCTGCAGCAATCATTGCAGCATTATCAGTACAATATTTTATTTCTGGAAAGCTGTATTCGATATTAGATTCTTCACAAACTTTTGCAAGTTTTTCTCGAATCCCCTTATTGGCAGCAACTCCACCAGCTGTAATAAAATATTTTATATTTTTTTCTTTAATAGCTTTTTCTACTTTTTTGCTTATTATTTCAACAACTACTTCTTGAAAAGAAGCAGCTAAATCTTCTTTATTTAATTCGTTTCCTCTTTGTGCTTCATTATGACTTAAATTAATAACAGCACTTTTTAGACCACTAAAACTAAAGTTATAAGAATTATCATTAAGTGGTAATGGTAAATTATAACTATTTTTTCCAATGTGTGCCATTTTATCAATTGATGGACCTCCTGGATAAGGAATTCCAACAACACGAGCTACTTTGTCATAGCATTCTCCTACTGCATCATCTAATGTTCCACCTAATTTTTCAAATTTTAAGTGATCTTCCATAAAGACTAATTCAGTATGTCCACCACTTATTACTAATGATAGTAATGGAAATTTCATTTCTTTTACTAAATTATTAGCATAAATGTGTCCAGCAATATGATGTACTGGTACTAGTGGCTTATTATATATATATGATAATGTTTTTGCTGCTTCTAATCCAATTAGTAATGAACCAATTAACCCTGGTCCATAAGTAACTGCTATAGCATCTACATCTTCCATTTTCATATTGGCTTTTTCTAAACATTCTTCTATTACCATTGTAATATTTTTAACATGTTGACGACTAGCAATTTCAGGAACTACTCCACCATAATTTTTATGAATATCAATTTGAGATAAGATAACAGTTGCAAGTTCTTCTCTACCATTTTTTACGATAGAGCAACTTGTTTCATCACAACTACTTTCAATTCCAAGTATATATATATCCTTCATTTACATCATCTCTTTTTCCATTAATATTCCGTCTATTCCGTTATAGTATCCTTTACGAATTGCTTTTTCTTTAAAATTATATTTATTGTATAATTTTATAGCATTTACATTATTTTTTCGTACTTCTAGAGTTATATTTAAAATATTATTTTTTTTCCCCAACTCAATAACATATTCTAATAGCTTCGAAGCAATACCCTTGTTTCGATATTCTTCTAAAACATATATATTATTTATTTCATACCTATCATATATATCGTTTATATGTAATATTCCTAAAATATTATCATTTTCTATATATATATATATCTTGGTATAAGGATTCATTTCAAACTCTTTTTTTAGTTCGTTTTTTTGTTTATATAATACATTAAATGTAGTTTGTATTTCGTTTATTAAACTTAAGTTGTCAATGTTAACACTTATTATCATTTAATTTTTCCTCTGCCTCAGTCAACTTTAAATATTCAGCATCAATTCCGTGAGGATTTACTGATTCTTTATCCTTATATTTTAAGACGATTTTTAAGATGTTAGGGTCATAATTTATTTTTGGACCATTAACATCTAATTCATCATTTGTAATAAAAACAAAATTATCAGACATATTTGTTATTGCTGTTTCAACAATGCTTTTTTTAACATACTGATTTTTTAAAATTTGATTATTATCTTTATCATATATTCCAGAAAATACATAATCTCTTCTAGCATCTAGCATTGGAACATAAAAATCATATTCATCATCAATTAAAGCCATTGCTTCTAAACTTGATATAGTTGTAATTGGGATATTTAAACTCCATGCATATGTTTTAGCAATTGTTATACCTATTCTACACCCTGTAAAAGATCCAGGTCCGTTTACTAAGATTATTTTATTAATATCATTGGGTTTTATATTATTCTCATCCATCATATCAACAATAGTTGTTAATGCCATTGTTGATAAGTCTTTGTCAAATCTTATCTTTCTTTCGCACAATAACAAATCTTTATCCACAATACCTGTGTATAAAAAATTTGAAGTTGTATCTACATATAAGTATTTCATAGAACAGCTCCACAAATTTCTTCATATTTTTGACCATGTGGAATAAATTTTAATACTCTAGAATTTTCATCTACTACTTTAAATTTTATATCTAGTCTTTCTGTTGGTAAAATATCTTCAATAGTATCTGCCCATTCTATGATTACAACTCCGCCTTTATTGAAATATTCTTCTATTCCAACACCATCAGCATTACCATCTAAGCGATAAACATCCATATGATATAATGGTAATTCACCATTTGGGTATTCTTTTATTATATTAAATGTTGGAGATGTAATATTTTCTTCTATACCTAAGGCTTGCGCAAAACCTTTTGTAAACACAGTTTTTCCACTACCAAGATCTCCATCTAAACATATTACCATATTTGGAAATTTTTCAGACTCAAAATTTTGAGCTATTTCAATAGTTTCTTTTTCACTATATGTTGTTATCTTTTCTATCATATCTATCACCTATTTTATTATAGCAAATTCATTTTAAGAAAAACAATAAAGTTGAATAAACTTTACATAATAGATATATAAATTGTTAAACAAATTTTTTAGGTTTAGATAGTGGTGGAAATATAGAAAGTATTTTTTGCTTTGCTTCTTCCAATGTACAATCATGAATCTCTGTAGCACTTGACTTAATGCTACCACCACCGTCAACTTTTTTAAATAATTCACCGATATTTATTTGTCCTTTTGATCTACCATGTACGCTTATCGTTCTACTACTTATATTTGCCATTGTAATTGAAACATCTGCAAAATCTAATAAATAATTTGCAGCTTGAGCCAAAACAACTTTTCCTCTTATTTCAGGATCTGCAGCTATTGCAATACTAAATGTAGTATTAAAAGATGTATCTTCATCACCTTCAATAGGTACAGTTGTTTCTTTAGTAAATGTTCTAAATTCTGTATTTTCACGTGATGCTACTTCGTATCTTTTTATGTTGTCAGAATAGTCTCCCATAAATAATGAAGTAATGTAGGCATCATCTCCGCCTCGATCCATCAAATTAGCAATTATTCTTAAAGTAGCAGAGCCTCTATTCTTTGTATAATTGTTTGTATCTAAATTTATACCTGCTAATAATGCAGTTGCAACATTTTCATCATATTTAGTTTGACTTAATTTTAAAAGCATTGCAACTATTTCACTAGCACTTGATGCATCTGGAAAAACGTAGCTATTTGGACCTGTTATTGACGTAGAATCAGTTTCATGATGATCAATAACCATAATTTCTTTAAAAGCATCGGCCGTATCATAAAAACAAGTTCTACCTATTTTATTCACATCTGTTAAAATAAGTAAATCATTTCCAGTAATTAAATCAAGACATTCATCCTTATTTACAAATTTAAAATTTTCACATTTTTCCTCAATTAAACGTTGTACAAGCGTATCCATTGAAAAATCATTTTCATCAATTACAATATATGCATGTTTTCCTAGATTAGTTGGGATTAAGGATAAACCTACTGAGGAACCTAATCCATCAAGGTCAATATTATTATGAGCCACTATAAAAGTATTGTTAGCATTTAAAATTTTTGATTCTAAATTTATTTTTAAATTCTTTATAGTTAATGCCATAATAAATCGCCCTCCATTGAATACATATGATACCATACAAGCGTTTTAAAGTCAATTTAGGCATAAAAAAATCCACATTAAATGTGGATAAAAAATTACAAAAAAAAAATCATTGGCAACGTCCTATTTTCGCATTCACTATCGTCGGCACTTGAGAGCTTAACTTCTGTGTTCGGGATGGGAACAGGTGTACCCTCTCAGT
>JAFSDH010000001.1 GCA_017436345.1 Bacilli bacterium | reverse complement strand
TTTGAACCTACGACCTTCGGGTTATGAGCCCGACGAGCTACCGAGCTGCTCCATCCCGCGATATTTAAATTGGCGGAGGAAAAGGGATTCGAACCCCTGCGCCGCTCTCACGACCTCCCGGTTTTCAAGACCGGTCCCTTCAACCAGACTTGGGTATTCCTCCATAAATAATTGGTGCCTAAGGCCGGACTTGAACCGGCACGAGGGTTGAATCTCGCAGGATTTTAAGTCCTGTGCGTCTACCTATTCCGCCACTCAGGCATATCAATCTCAATTACTTGAGATAATTTGATTGTATCGCATTTTCAACCAACAATCAAGTCTTTTCAGACATCTATATCAAAAACTCAATGAGTTTTTTCGCAAAAATGGTGTCCCGTTGGAGATTCGAACTCCAGACCCTTTGATTAAAAGTCAAATGCTCTACCAACTGAGCTAACGGAACATATATGGCTGCCTCGGCTAGATTCGAACTAGCGCATGTCAGAGTCAAAGTCTGATGCCTTACCGCTTGGCTACGAGGCAATCAAGTGGTGGAGAGAGATGGATTCGAACCATCGAACCCGAAGGAACAGATTTACAGTCTGCCGCGTTTAGCCACTTCGCTACCTCTCCAAATAAATGGTGCCGAAAACAGGACTTGAACCCGTAACCTATTGATTACAAATCAATTGCTCTACCAATTGAGCTATTTCGGCACTTAATGGTGGGCGATATAGGACTCGAACCTATGACCCCCTGCTTGTAAGGCAGGTGCTCTAACCAACTGAGCTAATCGCCCAACAACAATATAAAATTTGTCATTGACAATTAATAATATAACATTTCATTTTTCCTTTGTCAACAATTAATTATCACTTTTTTTTAATTATTTTCATTTTTTTCAATTTCACTATATTTCTCTTCTATCCAATCTTCCAATTTTATAGAAAGAGTTTCAAAGGCTTTCTCTGTCTCAATTATTTTATTACGTCTTTTACTATTAACACGATAATCAATATCTTTAATACTTAATTTTAAATGATAATGCTCTTCATCCTTATCAACTATTTTAACTCTAATTGTTTCGCCAATATTAACATAATCATTTATATCTTTAACAAACTTAGTTGATATTTCAGAAATATGAATTAATCCACTATAATATTCATCTAAACTTACAAAAATACCATAGTTTTCTACACCAGTTACACACCCAATAACAATTTTACCAACTTCATACTTCGACATAAAATCACCTTCTTGTGTATTATATCATTCATTTGATATTTTAGCAAATACTTTACTTTATTAATCAATAATAGTATACTTTTATTGGTGATTTAAATGAAAAAAAGCGAAAACATTGAAAAAAAAATAAACGAAGTATTAGATCGTATTAAACCATATCTAGAAAATGATGGTGGTAATTTAGAATATATAAAATTTGAAGATGGAATTGTATACGTTAAATTATTAGGAGCATGTGCAGGATGCAGTATGATTGATATAACTTTAAAAGATGGAATTGAAGCAATGCTAATGGATGAAGTTCCAGAAGTACTAGGAGTAACAAGAGTTGAATAAACTCTTTTTTATTTTATAAAATTTAAAATAGATAAAATTGCTTCATCATATTTATCAATATTTATAATGTACTTATCTAAATTATTAAAATCTTTTTTTTCTAAAATAAACTTATCAAACAAATCAAAAAAATAACTTGGAAATATAATCCTTGATATTAATAAAATTCTATCTAAATAACTAAATACACTAAAATTAATAACTTTATTATTAAATTTATTCTTTATTATTAAATCTTTAATATATTCCCCTATATCCCTCGTATAATGATCAATAATAATATTAGATGCATCATAATAACTATATAAGTCACAATTAAAATTCATACGTTTATGTGCGTAAGATAATGGAATTATTTCGTTTTGATTTAAACTATTCAAAATATTTATACTTAACTCACCAAGTCCTATAAAATAATTAATAATAGATAATATATATATATCAAACGAATGATGACTAACATAATCTTCTATTTGATCAATCTTCCTTTTCCACAACTCCAACCAATTAAAACTACTAAAATAAGTAGTCTGCACAATATAATTCTTCATCTTGTAAAAATCATCAAATAAAACAAATCTATTTTCTCGAATTTTTACTTTCATTAAAATATATCTCTTATCTCTATAAACAGTTATATATCGATTATTTTTCCCCTTAATTACAACATGAAACAAATCATTACTTCTAATTATAAATTGTAAATATTCTTCAGGAACAAACACTTCTTTAAATAAATATATATCATTATTATAAGAAAAAACATATTTATCATTTATGTATCTTAAATAATCAATCCTTATATTATATAAATAATATATTATATTAGTTATCACATAATCACCATATTATATTATATGAATATAATATGAATATAATAAAAAAAAGACTCTTTAAGAGTCTTATTTTTTACTAAATTTTTCTACACTTTCTTCACTGAACTCATGACCATTTTCAATCATTCTAGCTTGTTTTTCAGCCATAGATTCATTATAACTTGTCATCATTTCTTCGTACATTTTAGGAGCACGTTTTTCCATATAACTAACTAATCCAGATGGAGTAGTAAATCTATCTTCTTCTGCAACATTTTGACCATTAGCAGCAATAAATTCATCAATATCATATTCTTCTAAAGGTTTGCAATGTGCAAGTTGTAAACGAGCAGTTTGTTCTCTCATACGTTCATGTTCTTCATCAATTCTACGTTGTTTTTTTACTTCAAATTCTTGATCAGCAACTTGTCTTTCTAAAGCTTCTCTTTCTTCTTTCTTTCTCAATTCTTCAAGTCTAATTTCAGAAAGCTTTTGACTTTCAGGGCTATCTAAAACAGCTCCCATTCTAGTCCACCATTCAATTGCTTCTTCTTTTTCTGCATCAGTTAAAATACCATGATTAGCAACTTTAGCTTCTTCTTCTGGTTCATATTTACCAGATATTAATCTTATATAAGGATCTCTTTTTGCAGCTGCATATCTATTATCAGGCGAAAAATTTTCAGGTTTAGCATCTACATGAACATGAGCTCCAGTAACTACTCTAGCATCTATTTCTGCTTTTTCTTCAACTTTCATTTCTTCAGAAGTAGAAATAACTTTTTTTTCATCTTTTTCAGCTGGAGTTACAACAACTTCTTCTTCATCTGTTAAGTCTTCTTCAACTACATCTTCTTCTTTAGTTTCAACAACTGTAGCTTCTTTTTTATCTCCATCTTTTCCAAGAGATACAATACTTCCAGAAGCTAAAGCATTAATTTTAGCTAATCTTTCATTAATAGAATTATTTAAACTTTCTAAAGCTTCGTTAGCTTCATCACCAAGTAATCCTTTTAATCTATCTCTATGAGCAGTTAAAGCTTCAATTTCTGCAACTAACGAACCAATTTGATCTACAAATCCTAAAGACATCTTAGGTTTTTCATCAACAACTGGTTCAACTTTTTCTTCTGTATCAGTAGCTACAACAGCTTCTTCTTCATCTTTAGTCTCAGTAACAACAGGAGCAATTACTTCTTCCTCTTCTTCTACTTCAACTTTCTTACTATATAAAGATAATCCAATTTCAGCCAATTTAGCATTACCAACTTTATACATTTCAGCTTTATCTTCAACAACAGTTTCTTCTTCAAGATCACTAGTTTCTACTTTTTCTTCAGTTAAATTTTCTTTTACTACTTGCATACCAACAACAATTACATCATATTCTTCTGCAGCAGCTGTAACAACTTTAGCATCTTCTTCACTTAATTCAGCTTCAGCTTTAGCTTTCATTTCTTCAGCACTTAATCCATTAACAACAGCATCCATAACAAAGTTAAATGCAGTTCTATTTTCTTCATCATAAGCACCAACTTCTTTAGTACCATCTTCCAAAGCAATTTCACGAGTAGCAACTTTTTCCCAAACTTTAGCTAATTTAACAACTGCTAATGTATTTCTATATGAATTCGTATAAACTTCTTTAGAAATATCTTCACCAGTAGCTTTCTTCAACATTTCACCATATTGAGGTGGAAGTAACAATTCTGTCTTACCTTCTATTTTTATACCTAAAAACTCTTCTAGTTTTTCATCACATTTAAGTAAGGCAATACCATATACATCATTAACACTTTTTAAAACATCAAAAGCATCTTCTCTTTCAACTGCTTCAGTAGCTTTCTTAGCACCTTCATGTCCAGGTTTCTTACCTTTACCATAATTTCTCTTAAGCGCTTCATCTCCACTAGCTTTTAATTTAGCTAGTCTTTCTTTAGCTTCAATTTCTTCTTTTTCTTTAGCCGCTGCTGCTTCTCTAGCTTTTTCTTCCGCTTCAGCAGCTTCTCTTGCTTTTCTTTCTTCTTCTTCTTGAGCAGCTTTTTTCTTAGCTTCTTCATCAACTGTAGGTTCAGTTAACTTATCAACTACTGTTTCAGTTACATTTCCAAATTTAAGACTATCTAATTTATCTTCATTAACTTCATCAGTTTTTAATTGCCCAACAGCTTCTTCGGCCGTTGCAACAATAGCATCAGCAATAGCTTTTTCTTTTTCTAAACGAGCTTCATTTTCTAATTTAGCCTTTTCACGACCGGCTTTAGTTAACATCTTTAAAGGTCCAATTAAAAAACCAGGAACCTTTAACGCTTTTGCACTTGTTTCTTTTTCAAAAGAAATTTTTTGAATATCTGAAGTTAACATTAAAACTTGAACACCAATTTCAGCAAGTCTTCTTGCTTGTCTGTTATATAATTCAATATTTTCTTTTACAACAGAATAATCACTTTTTCCTTCACCATATTCTTGACGAGCTTCATCAACGCCAATTGCTAAATCAAACAACGCTCTATATTCTTCATTATATTTAGCGGCTTTCTTAGCAATTTTCTTTTGTCTAATATTTTCTTTTAAACTTGCAAAAGACATTCCAGTCATTCTAACTCTACTAGACTTAGCACCATATTTAGCACGTCCAGTATAAGGTTCTTCATGTACTCTAAAAAGATCCACTTCTGCTCCATACACTTCGCTCATAATAAAAACCTCCTTTTATTATTGTTCCTTATTATTCAGTATCAGGTTTAGATAATTCTTTTAAAACACTCTTAATTCTTGTCCATTCTTCATCAGATTCAACACTACCTAAAACTGGTTCACTATCTTCTGTTCTTACTAAAGATGCAACATAAATAGTAACATTACCATTATCATCTGTTTCATTCTTAGTATAAACAATATATTCTTTCTTAGTATCAGTAAATTCAAAAGATAAAAGAACTTCAACTTCATCGATTGATCCGTCTTCTAGAACTATAGACATTACTTTCTTTTCTTCTGACATATTATTGCCTCCCTCTAATTCTCTACTACATATAATTTTAACATGATTTTGCAATAGATTTCAATATATATTTACCTTTTATTTTGTATTTTCTTTTTTTAGTAAAAAATATTTACAATCATATGAGCAATAATTACTTATATAGTCATCAAGACCCTTTATGTCATTAAATTCTTTAGCCTTCTTACTTTTACTATCATAAAAACCTTTTAAGCGTAATTTTGAATAAGAATAATCTCCAAAAATATAATCAAATTCAACAAAATACTCAGTACATAAATCAACAACATCATCATATACAAAAGCATCTTTATACTCCTTCTCAAGAGTATATTTAATATTATTTAATTCTATATTTTTCATCAAAACCTCTCTTACACCCTTACAAATGTAAGGGATTAATATAACATAAATAATTTTTTTTGTAAACACAAAATCTATTCTATTATATCAAACTTTTCATTAATAATATACCCATCAGGTACTTTTCCTGAAATAATTTCAATAACTAAAGGAAAATCAAACATAATACTTACATATTTATTAGAAAAAGGAAAAATAATTTTCTCTGTTACGACAATCTCTACATCAATTTCAAGAAGAATTGTGTTTATCCCATATTCTTTAACAGAAGTAACTAAATTTGACTTTACATCCCCACTAAATAAAAGCTTAATAGGAATTTTAGGACCAATATTATAAATAATAGGATTTTTAAAAATAACTCCTAAAGAAATATCTAAATAAACACCATTATCATATTTCTTAAATAAAGTCGAATCATAAAAATCATCTATTCGCCCCTTATCAAATTCATTGAAATAATATATAACTTTATCATTTATTTCACCTAAAATTTGATTAATTTTAATCGTATCAAAATTAATATCTTCAATCATGTTATCATTACGTTTAATCAAAAATAAATTAGACATATCTAGTTCGTTTAAAAACTCTTTGTTTAAAACCTCTCTTATCAAAACATTAGAAACTCTATTAACCTCTTCTTCAACATAAAACGACAACTTTTTTTCAATCATTCTCCCAAAACAAGCAACACTACAACCAATTGAAATAATTAAAAGAATTAATATAAATAAAAATTTTTTTCTAAACATATTAAATAATATGAAAAAAAGGTGATTTGAATCACCTTTTATATAATATTAATTTTTTTCAGTATAAACAAACCAGCAATCGCAATAATAACAAGAACAATAAGAACTACTAAAATTAATATTTTTCTTTTCTCTTTACTTTCGTTAACAATTTCATCTCTAAGTTCAAAATCCTGTTCTGTTAAATCCATGCTTCTAGTATAAAAAGAATTAACTAAATTACCATCTTCATTAACAATTTCATCATCATCATCATCATCTTTAGCTAAAATATCTTTTGCTATTTCTTCTTCTAAATTTATATCATTAAGAACATTTAAACTAGTATTAGTTGCCATTAATTCACTCATTAATTCAGCACCATCATCATATTCTTCTTCTTTTAATTTCAAATCAGCTGCTAAATTTTTAGAAGTTATCGTATCTATAAGCTCTCTAATACCTTCTTTTTCTAAATCTTCATCTAATTTTTCTTTTTTAGAAAGATACTTTTGATTCAAATCAGCCAAAATACTATACTCAGCATTTTGAAGTTTTCTCTTTTTCTCAAGCTCATCAGAAACAACACGATTCTTTTTAGCTTCTTCCAAAACTGAATTAATATCATATACTTTTTCTTCTTTAACTATATCTGGTTCTGATCCGACATCATCAATAGTAACTGCCATTTTCTTTTGATATTCTTCTCTAGTCTTTATAGTATTTTCACTATCAAGTTCAAAATCACCATATCTAGAAAAATCTTCTATTTCTTCATATCCAATACGATTATTAACTTCATCATATAGATATTTATTTTTACTCATACGAGTTGACTTAGGTCTAGTTGATATATTTTCATCAAGATATCTTGAAGATCTTGTTTCCATATCAATCCCTCCTATCATAACTTTATTTTAACATAAGTAAATATATTACGTAAATAAAATAAATTTAAATTGTATATAAAAATCTTTTATATTATAATTGTTTTGGAGGAGATATTATGAAAGCAAAAGTAATAAGAGATAATTGTATCGGTTGTGGAGCTTGTCAAGCAATCGCACCTAATATATTTGAAATTGATGATGAAGGATTATCAAAAACAATTAATCCAGAAGTAAAAAAAGAAGATGAAGAAGATTTCAAAGATGCATTAGAAAGTTGCCCAACTGGCGCAATCGTTGAAGAAAATGAATAATAAAAAAAGGAGTTTAAACTCCTTTTTTTAATGCCTTAGGCATTTCTTTTACCACGTTAAACTTTTCTATAAATCTAGAAGCAACTTGTGAAAGTTCAACTTCACTAGCTGTTGGATTTTCTTTTTTGCCAGAATAAACCAAAGTAATATCTTCAAATAAACTACTAAGATTATTAACAGTATCAAATCCTTCATCTTTTCCTAAAAAATCATTAATTGGTGCAAACTCACAAACACTTCTTTTTTTATGTTCTTCACTACGATGCTCTAAAGCTTCTGCCCAATATAATAAAGAATGCATCTTTCTATTATTTAAATCAAATTTATTATCACTATCTTTTAAAAGATTATAAGCAACAGGATTAATAGCTCCAATAAAACTTAATTGATAATATTTATCAATATCAGTTGCACTAACACCAAATGATACTACTTCATCAAAATAATGAATCATATTTAAAACAGCATCCTTACTACATTTTCCACAAGATAGAACACTACCCTCTCTTAAATAAGCATAACTTTTTCTATATTCTTCTAATAGTATATCCATATATTCTTGATTAAATTCTACATCATATTCATTAACCTGATCATTTTCATAAACCAAAACCTTTTTCATATAACCACCCTATTTTACAAGTACATAAAGTTGTGAAACTTCCTTATGACTTAATTTTCTATATTCACCAGAATTAAGCCCTCTTAAATCTAAAAAAGCAATTCTTTCACGTTTTAACTTAATAACATCTTTTCCGACTGCTTCAAACATTCTTTTAACTTGATGATTTTTTCCTTCATGAATAATAAGTTCAACAATCGAAGTATTGTTTTCCTTATCAATTTTCTTAACTTTTACCTTAGCATTAGAAGTTTTAACACCATCTAAAACAATACCTTTTTTCAATTGCATAATTTCACTTGGAAGTAAAATCCCTTTTATCTTAGCAACATAAACTTTATCAATATTATTACTAGGATGCATCATCATATTAGCAAATTCGCCATCATTAGTTAAAATTAAAGCACCAGTAGTGTCATAATCAAGTCTACCAACAGGATAAATTCTTTTATCTTCATTAATCAAAGATACAACAGTAGTTCTACCCTTATCATCAGTAGTAGAAGTAATAACACCACGAGGTTTATTTAATAAATAATATACTTTTTCTTCACGATTTAATCTTTCACCATTTACTTCAATAATATCTTTATCACTAACCTTAACACCAAGTTCTGAAACAACTCGACCATTAACAGTAACCTTTTTAGCTAAAATTAATTCTTCTGCCTTACGACGAGAAGCAACACCACAAGATGCAATAACTTTTTGTAAACGTTCCATAAAAATCACCCGAACATATTATACACACTTTAATTATTTTTTTCAACAAAAAGATTTTTAAAGAATAAAATGATTTTCTCAAAGAAAGATAAAGTCTTAGTACCAATACCTCTCTTTAAATATAAATCATCAGTATGAATAATATCTTTATCTAAATAAACATATATTTTACCAACTACTGAACTCTTATTTGTATCAATTCCTTTTATTATTTTTAATACCAAAGAAATTTTATTTTTTTCTTCTTCTAATACGGGATAATAAAAAGAATTTTTTACATATAAAGTTCCCTTATAATAATCATCTTTATAAGAAAACATATCTTTATTTATAATTAAATAATTTTCATATTTAGAAAAACCATATTCATATAAAGATTTATGAGTATTATAAATATCATTATCATTTAAACTAACTGATGATAAAGATAAATCTCCTAAAACAGCTCCACTAACCAAAGTTTTTCCAGCTAAAGGCGTATAGCCATTTTTACCACTAACTGTATATCTATAAGAAGAAATCATCTTATTTCGATTATACCAGTCATATGCTTTTAAAGAAGTACTTGTTTCATAATGTTTAGTTGAAGACACTTCTAAATAAAAAGGAATAGTATGTAAATACTTAGAAAGCAAGGCCATATCATAACTAGTAGAATAATTTTTAGTATCTTCATCTAACCCATGTGGGTTATAAAAAACAGTATCATTCATACCAAGTTCCAATGCCCTTTCATTCATCTTAGAAATAAACTTATCATAATCACCAAATACATTATGAGCAATCACTACACTACTATCATTACCACTTCTAAGAATAAGACCATATAATAAATCTCTAAGACTCATATCCTCTCCTTTACTTAAATAAATACTAGTACCATACATTGATAAAACTTCTTCTCCTACTTTGTATATATCATCCAAATTACCATTTTCATAAGCTATTAAAAAAGTCATTAACTTAGTAGTAGATGCTATAAGCATCTTTTCATTACTATTTTTAGAATATAAAATACGTCCACTATTATTATCAATAAGAATACAACTCTTACTATTTTCACATAATGCATAAACAGATGAATAAGAAAAAAATAAAAGAATAAAAAAAGTATATAAAAAAAATTTCTTCAAACTAATCACCTATATAAATAAAATGATTAAGTCTAAAAAAATAGAATTAAAAATAAAAAAAAGAATGGTTAAACCATTCTAATTTACTATCCTTGAGTTTCATTAGATAACTTTGAAGTATCTGTGTTCATAGATTCTCCAGCAGAAATACTTTGATCAGAATATAAACTAACAACTTGATTAATTATTGCTTTTTCTGCTTCTTTTAAAGCAGTAGTGTAAGACATTGCTTCGTCCTTCAATGCTGTTATTAGTTTTTTTACAGCACTTTCAATATATGGACCACGAAAAGCTTGACTTACATTAGCAGCAGTTACCATTTCATCTAATTTATCATTAATCGCTTTTATATATGTATCAATCGCACCATCTAATGCAGTACTAAAACCACTTTTAATACCCGCATATCCACTTGGATCAGTTCCAACACCTACTGCACTAATATAAGCTGATGAACTCATACTAGTATTTAAATTATCTCTCTTAGTAGTATCTAAAGTTTTTGTTGTTCCTTGTATTGCCATATTATTCCTCCTATTTAGTTTCAATTAAATTTTCATCAAAATTTTGAAATGATGTACCAGCATTATTAATTTCAGCAACAAATGCATTATACAAATTAGTTATATTTGTCTTAAACAAATCAGCATCAGCTCTTAAATTAGTAATAAAATTTTCACGAGCAGTACCATCCCAATAATCTTTACAAACACTCTCTACATCATCAACATTATCAACAGCTAATTCAGCAGCACCACTTATTACATATCCTTTCACTTCTGAAATTAACGTATCAATACCCTTTGCATTATATCCCCATGTATACTCTAAATTTTCAGACATATTATTCCTCCTCAATTTCATTTTTATTTAAGCTAGAATCAGAAATAGAACTATCATAATCTTTAAATTTGGTAATAGCATTGTTGTATTCATCAATATAAGACGAGATATTAGTAATAATATTATTTTTAGAAATCATAAAGTTATTCTTTTTTTCAACAAAAAACGAACTAGTATCATCATTATAATATTTTTTTGAATCATCAACAATATCATCAATACCATTCAAACTTTTTTGAATATTAATTAAATAAGATTGAATATCTAAACAAATATTCTTAACTTTTTCTTCCTTTATAGAAAAATAACCACTAATAACATCATCCATAATTACAATTCCTACTTTCTCTAGTTTATAATAAAATTATATATTAAAATTTAACAGTTTGTCTATTACTTTTACAAAAATTTACACTCTAGACAATCATATTTCTTTTATCAACACTACAAACATCTATTTCTTTTATATTATCATTAAAGTTTTTTTCCAATTCTTCATATTTAGTATTACATTTTTCTAGCCATTCATTAAAATATTTTAAGTCTTCTATACATTTTAAAATATCATTAGGTAGCTTATTTAAAGTATTCTTATAAAAAAAACCTGAAGGGCAACTAACTCCACCTTTAACCTCATCATATGCATTTTCTAAGTCACTAATAGCATTTTTCACATTTGAACAAACATTTTTTTCTAAATAATCATAATCAAAATCAATAAGTGCCATATTCCCTCCTATTTTATATCCAATTCTACAATTGCTTTTTCCAAAGAATCAGCATATTTTCCTAGTTCGGTTCCAAGATTATTTAAACCATCACCAAAATTGATATAATCCTCTTTTTCTTTTATAACTTCTTTAACAAAATCATTTGAAGATTTACCTACCCACTCATGGGTTTGAGTAGGAACATTACTAATACGATCAAACAAATCATTTATATTTTTTTTATATTTTTCAACATTACCAAGTATTTCTAAACCATTATCTTTAATTTTCGTTGTATCAACATATATCTTAGCCATTATATCACCTACTCAACATCCTCTAAACTATCAATATCTTTAGTAATACTATAAATTTGAGAATTAATTGAAGGCAAAACATTATTAACTAAATTTGAATATGTCCCACTTATCATACTCTTTACATTTGTTAAATAATTATCATCAGCTCTTGCTAAATCAATACTATATCCATTAATCATATTATTATCAGCTTTTTCTAAATCATCTAATGATTTTTTTAAGTCATTATTTACATTTTCAACTTTTTCTCTTAAATTATAATATTTTCTTCTTGTATACTCTAAATCTTCTAAACTTGCCATATTACACCTCTATAATTCAGTATATTATATATTTTTTGCTATAACAATCCAACTTAACATTTTTTTACATCAAAATTATTCTAGCACCATTTTTAATATCCGTATTTCTAACAATTTCATTAATGTTATACTTTTCACCAGTTACATAATTATATAAACAAACAGAAGTATCACCCAAATATACACCGTTAGAAAACTCATTTATTGCTCTACACAACAAAATTGTTATATTTCCTATTTTTTTATTAATAGGTAAATAAACATCATAGTTCTCTTCAATAATTGGTACAACTAATTTTACTAACACTTTATTCTTCATTTTCTTCTTCCACCCCATCAACAACATATTTAACAATCATATGATTTTCTTTATATATAGGATATCCTATATAAGGGAACATAATCTTCTTATCATCGAGTGTAAGTGTTGATACCTTAATAGCTAATTGATCGCCTACACCTTCTCCCAACCAAATACCATTACTTTCATCAACTACATTTCTATACCATAATTCAACTTGAACTTTCTTAATCGAAGAATAATCATCCACAAAAATGAATATGGAATTATTTAAATTTTTACTATTAGTAAATAGATTTTCTAAAACATTTTTATTATCATTATTCAATTTTTCTTTAATCGAAGAAATACCAATAAATATATAAATGTTTTTAGCAACATCAGAATTATTACTTAAAGTTTCATCTGAAATTGCTTTAATGACATCATCAAAATTATCATTAAAAATTTCAACACCTTCATATTTTTTCTTAAAAATACCATTTCCATCAATTACTTTTAATTTCAAATTACCTAATAAAATAAACTCTTTAACTAAACCATAAATAAAATTAATATGATTTTCAATATAATTAGAAACTATTAAATTAATATTATTAGCTGTAAAATCATAAACATAAACTTCAAGTGAATTCAACTCAACACCAATTGGTATATATGATAAATCTTTCATTTCAAATAAAACATCTTCAACATGACATATATCCGGTAAAATTGGAATTTTAGGTGCTTTCATATTATAAGCATCACTCAAGTATTTAGAAGTATTTCGTATTGTATTATTAATATTTTCCTTTTCACAAATAAAAGCAGTTTGGAATTCTAAAGCTTCATCATCCATCTTAGCAATTCCCCTACCAAACTTATTTCCAGGAACAAGCCCACGTGCCGCACCAACTAAATCACGATAGTCCATATCATTGGCCAAACGCATACATACTTTATTAACAAAACACTGAGCATTTCTACCTCTAATAGAATTGTTTAAAGACGTTGAAACAATAAAAGTAATTCCAACTTTTGGTCCATCTCTAAACAAAACATCAAAAACATCAGATGATCTAGAAAAAGCTTCTTGAAAACCTTCAAAAGAATTAAGAACAACTACTAATAAATTTTCTTTTTCATCATTATTATGATTATATTCTATAAAACTACCAGAAAAGTCTACAAATTTCTTTTTTCTTCTTTCGTATTCTTTATTAAGCATTTTTATTAAAGCAGACAACTTATCACTTTCACTCGTAACTAAAACATCACCAACATGTGGCATACTTCTAAAAATCGTTAAAGTTTCAGCACCAAAATCAGCAATATAAATATTAACTTCTTTAGGATGATGATGTATCATTAAAGAATATAACAATGTAGTGATAAAATTTTCTTTTCCAGTACCTTGCATCCCATATATTAAAGTATTTTTGTCAGAAATATCTAAAGAAAAAATCCCTTGTTCTTGTTTTTTAGGCGCATCATATTCACCAACCATTGTTTCAAAATTGTAACTTTTTGATAAAAAATTATATTTCTTTTTTAGTGAATCCAAATATATAAATTCAGACAAAGAATCTAACCACATTTTTTTACAATTCAAATTTTCTTTTAAAGAAAGGGCATGCAAATATTTAACTATATTAGTTAATTGTTCACCTTTCTCGTCTTGTACATCTTCTTTTTTTACATAATCATTTATACTCTTGATAACAGCACCATAGTTATTAACAAAATTAATTGAATCATCAAATTTTTTTACAATTCTCTCAGATGGTACATATTTTGCACCACTCCATCCAGATTGACCAATATCAAAATATTCATCATAACCAACTTGTAAATAGAAACGCCCCGCTTCCTTTATACTTGCTGCATCAGGTCTCTTTAACATTTCCATACTATCTGAACGACTTTGCACTTTTAAACAAACTTTAAATTTAGAGTTTGACCAAATTTGATCATTAACAACACCACTCGGTTTTTGTGTTGCCAAAATTAAGTGAACTCCTAAACTACGACCAATACGTGATGTCGAAATAAGTTGAGCCATAAAATCTGGTTGTTGTGCTTTTAACTCTGCAAATTCATCTGAAATTATAAATAAATGTGAAATTGGTTCTTTAATAACACCTTCACGATAAAGTCTTTGATATTTGTAAATGTCCATTGTACTTTCACCAATCGAATCACGAACTTCATTAAATTTTGCTTGTCTTCGTTTTAATTCACTCTCAAGTGAAACCAAAGTACGATTCATCTCAGCAGTATCTAAGTTCGTAATAGTACCAGCTAAATGCGGTATATGAACACCAGTCTCTCTATTTTCAAAAGCTCCTGCAAGACCACCACCCTTATAGTCAATTAATACAAATTGAACTTCATAAGGATGATAATTCAACGCCATAGACAGAATATAAGTAATAATAAATTCTGATTTACCACTTCCTGTTGAACCCGCAATCAATCCATGAGGGCCATCAAATTTTTCATGCAAATCTAGTTTAAACAAATCACCATTTGTATGTACACCAATTGGGGCAGATAAACTCATAGTCGGATTATTAGTACTCCATCTATTTAAAATATTTAATTGTTCTATTTTACCAACATTATACATTTCTAAAAAAGATAACGAATTAGGAAGAGATGATGCAACTTCTTGACTTTGAATAGGAATATTAGAAAGTTTAGAGGCCACATCAAGCATATCGATTGTTGGATCATAATCTGCCTTAAACTTCATAAGAGAAGAAGCCATCAAGTCTTTTTTAAAAATCCCACATTCTTTTTCATCAATTACAATAAAATCTTCACACTCTTGCGGTAAATTACGCATTGAATCATCAAACATAATTAACGAAAAACCAAAATTAGTTTTATCTTTAAAAAACTCTGTCGTAAAATTAAAATTTTTTAAAGTTTTATAGTCATCCGTAAAAATCATATAATAAGTACCAAATTTAGTATAAGGTCTTGATTTATCTTCATCTCTTGCTTCCTGAACATTAGTATCATCAGAATTTTTAGGTTTTACAGCTTCTTGTCTGGCTAAAAATTCTTTTTCCAAATAAGAACTAATAATCTTCGCCTCTTCTGTTGTAGAAGCAAAAAATCTCATATTTTTCTCATCATTCCAAATATGAGGAACATTTTTTAAATACTCCCATTTGCTCTCATTTTCTTTATTAGTAAATAATACAATTTTCAAATCAAGAGCACTATGATAAATTGCTGTTTGAAGCATAAGTCCTTTTATAAAATCATCTTTAAAAGTACAATCAAACAAAAAAGCTACTATATTATTTTCTGTTAAAGATAAAGTAACTGGTACATTATTTAAAATCTTATATTTATCAGGCAAATCATACACCATACTAGTTAAATTATCATCATCTAAAGTAAAATGTTCTTGTGGAGATTTTATTACTATACTTGAAGGATAGGTACCAACACCAAATCTTAATTGTAAAAAATCATCATCTTTTATTTCACGACTCCAAACAGTTCTATTATTTGTCAAAAGAAAATTATAACATTCTTGTAACGAAACATTATTTTCAGATATTATTTGTGATTCTTCACGAATCTTTCTTTGAATATAAGTTTCTTTTTCATTAAGATAACTTCTATATTTATCTTGCCTTAATTTTTCCCTTTCTATTTTTCTCTTTTTTTGATAACGTTTAATTAATCTTGGCATAACCAGAGAACCTATCATCATCGCGCCAGACATAATAAGCATTGGAATTCCTAACGCCAATTCTGTTGTTCCATTTGCTAAGCCATAAATAGTTGAATACATCATATAAATTGAAGATGCCGCCATTGTTAAACTAGTTCCCATAGATAAAAGGAACGGTAAATCATCATCAGGATTTTGATTAGGTGGTGGCGCATCAATTTCCACCGTTTCCGGTTCAAATATCGTTCTAAGTCTTGGTGTATGACTAAAATAATCATCTTCACTATATAACTCCATTCCGCTTTCTTCTTCACTTACTGGAGTATATTTAGTATTATCAGTTATTTCTTTTTCTTGATATAAATTAAGAGATTGAACATTAACACTATTACCAGGATTATTTATAACAATAAATTTTCTCATCCAAATAATCTTAAGACCATTTATAAAAATAATATCTCCAACATGTAACTTTTCTCTTTTAACAATTCTCTTATCATTTAAATAAGAACATATATTAGCATCATTTATCGGAACAGCATAATATTCACCATTATCAAACTCTATTCCC
Organism: Bacilli bacterium; assembly: GCA_017436345.1. Taxonomy (GTDB): domain Bacteria; phylum Bacillota_I; class Bacilli_A; order RF39; family UBA660; genus RUG11788. The sequence goes on along the minus strand of JAFSDH010000001.1, from coordinate 140,058 downwards.
AAATGTTTAGGACTTGTTAAACTATTATTATAAATAATATGACAGTCATTACCCGTACCAATATTTATAACTGTATTATTCCCAATCTCATATTTACTAACATTCTTATCATTAGATGGTAAACAAAATAAATATTTATTATCAGGATTACTACCAATTTTTAAATTTATACAACTATAATCTTGAAGTACAACATCAGGCATAACAGTACCATTTAATAATATATTAATATTCCCGTTACTCTTTAACTTCCAACTACCATTACTTTCTTCTACATTTAATATATTTTCTACTTTAGTCTTTAAATCTTTATAAGAAAACAAAAAAGACCCATCTATTTTAACTGGTAAATTAAACTTAAAAATTTTACTAGTTTCTAACAAGTATAATCTCATATCAACACCTACTTACTCTATCATATCAATTATAACATAAAATATATTTAATTAAATAAAAAAAGACTAAAATATTAGTCTAATTTTTATAAATACCATGAATCTTTTTTAAATCCGTTTCAGATAACTTTTCTAATTCCCATTCTGAATTAGTATCTTTCCTACTTAAATTAAATGTAATTGTATATTTAACTCTATCTTTATAATCCATTAACTGCTCTAATTTATAATTAATAAAAGAAACAATATCTAAAACATCATCAATCAAAAAATCATCCTGATGTTCATCTAAATAAGTATAGGCATTTTCTAAAGCTTTATTATAATCATATACTTCTATTTCAACTTCTACAGTAGCTTTATTACCATCAACTTTCTCTTCTTTTATTTCATATACTAAATTCTTATATTGATCTAACATAATATCTTTATACTTCTCTTTTTGCTCATCATTTAAAGTTTCTTCTTCTATCATACTTACATCAAATTCTTTAATGATTTCTTCATCTTGTTTCTGATATTTATTTAAAAAAGTCTCAACTTTCTTCGTTGGTGAATCCATCTCATTAGTACAACCAACTAAGACAAATAAAAAAGCAATAATAGTTACTACTAATTTCTTCATAAAATTCCTCCTCAGTAGTATTATTATCACTATTTAATTAATTATTCACTTTTTATAAAAGAAAATGTTGATTTAATTTTTTCAAAATCATTCTTACATTCATTTTTATAAGTATTAACATCTTTTCCATACATTTGAATTATATAAAAACTATTTTTATAATATGACATCCAAGTAACACCATTATCAAAATCTTGTTTTACCCAATCATGATTGTTTATTTTAGTAGCACTCCCATAATTAAGTAAATCTTTTTTTTCTGTTATTAAAGATTTATAGTCAATATAACATTCACTATCATTATTAACTAAAGAGTTTGTATAACCATCTCTTTCAGAATAATTAGATGCAAAAAACTTTAAATAATCATAAGAATAAGGCTTTGCATTAAAATAAGAACTATTTCTAACGATAACAGTAACAATAAGTAATAAAATAACAACACTTCCTAATACAGCAAGAACTACTTTATCACTTTTTTTCTTTTTAGTTTTCTTTATATCTTCAATTTTATTTTTTACTTCTTTTTTCATACTAACACCACTCTACTAATCAAATAATAACATAAAAAAAATAAAATTTATATAGTTTTTAAATTTTATTTTTTATTTACATATTATATACTAACATTTTCATAATAATTATTATTACTTAAAGTATTAAATAATAATTGATTATCATCAAAACACATTGTAACAAGTTCATCTTTAGAAACTCTTCTAAGAATAGAATCCGAAGTAATTATTCTTTTCTTCTTTTTTTCAACTATATCAATACAAGTTTCCTTTGATATAGAAAAATAATTGTCATATGATACATATTCTTTAATTAAAGAATCAATTGGAATCATCATATATTTATCATATTCAAAACTCTTAAAACATGATTTATTACTTATCAGAAAAGCTCTTTCTCTACCAATTAAAGAAATCTTTCTTAAAACATTAGCTTTCCTATAATAAATATCATTATTATTTAAATTAAAAATAAAAGTTCTTGCTAAAGATATCTTAAAAAACTTAATTCTAAAAGAATTATCATTATATTTTAAGAAATAATCATAAACTTTAATATTTTTCATAAAAACTCCCCTTTTCAATTTAAGAGGGGTATTATAACAAAAAAACAAAAAATTGTCAATTTTACTAAAAGATATGTTAAAATAAGCATATAAATATATTTTAAGGAGTGAAACCATGGAAAAGAAAAACATATTAACTGGTATAAGACCAACTGGAAGACTACATTTAGGTCATTATTTTGGAGCAACAAGAAATTGGGTAGCACTTCAAGATAAATATAACACATATGTAGAAATAGCTGATGTTCAAGCTTTAACAGATAACTTTGATAATCCTGAAAAAGTTAGAAAAAGTGTTAAAGAACTAGCAATTGACTTATTATCAGTTGGAATAGACCCTGAAAAAACAACACTATTTATCCAATCAATGATTCCTGAAATAGCTGAATTAACTGTATACTATTCTAACTTAGTAACTATTGCGAGACTTGAAAGAAATCCTACTGTTAAAACTGAAATAAAACAAAAGAAAGAATTATTTGGAAATAATGGTGAAGGAATAACTTATGGATTTTTAGGATACCCTGTAAGTCAAGCTGCTGATATCACTGCCTTTTCTGGACAACTAGTTCCCGTTGGTGAAGATCAACTTCCACTATTAGAACAATGCCGTGAAATTGTTAGAAAATTTAACAATATTTATGGAGAAACCCTACAAGAACCAGATGCATATCTTTCTGAAAATAAACGAATCAAAGGTCTAGATGGAAATGATAAAATGGGAAAAAGTTTAGGTAATGCCATTTATTTATCAGACGACGAAGAAACAATTAGAAAAAAAATTATGTCAGCTGTTACAGATCCAAATAAAATAAAAAAAGATGATCCAGCTAACCCAGATATTTGTATGGTTAACTACTATCATAAATTAATAAAAAATGAAAATATTGATACAATCTGTTCTGAATGTAAAAAAGGAGAACGTGGATGCGTTAGTTGTAAAAAAGAATTAATTGAAAAAATGATGGAATTTTTACAACCAATTCATGAAAAAATGAAATACTATGAAGAACATCCTGAACTAGTTGATAAAATATTAAAAGATGGTACATCTAAAGCAAAACAAAAAGCTGAAGAAACTATGAAAAATGTAAAAAAAGCTATAAATATAAATTATTTTGATTAAAAAAAGAACTTCAATTTTGAAGTTCTTTTTACATACATAACAAATAAACTGCTAATAAAATTTCTACAAATAAAATTGTAGTCAATAAACCTAAAATAAAACCGGCATAAATATGAAGTTTATTTTCATGACTTCTAGCATGCTTTGCTGTTTTTGTAGTTTCTGCTTTCTTAACCACCTTTTTTGCAGGTTTTTTTGTATTTTTTGTACTAGCCATAACTATTCCTCCTATTCTCTTACTATAAAAAGTATAACAAAAAAGATAAAATAAATCTACTCCTTATTTTATCTTTTCAATTTAATTACTTTTTAATCCTATCTTCTATTTCATCATATAACTTATATAAATACTGAACCTTATTTTCCAAAAAATAATAATGTAATATATATGAAAAAAGTAAAATAATAAAAATAAATAATAATAACATTAACAAAAGATTTTCAATAATTAAACTAGTTATTAATAAAATAACAGTTATTATAGCAACTAACATTGTAACTAAAAAATGTATTAATCGCTCATGTTGAAAAAAAGATATTTTTATTAATAATTCTTCTTTCAAAGATTTTAAATCACTTTTCTTATTAATTAATTCCATTTCAACTTTATCTATATATTCATTAATCATCTTTTTCACTTTATTCACCTACTTGTTCTATTGGAAGTAAACTCAAAGAAACCTTTTGTTTTTCTAAATCAACGTTTAATACATAACAATCAACAATATCTCCTACACTAACAACTTCACTAGGATGTTTAATATACTTACTAGTTAACTTAGAAATATGCGCAAGTCCATCATTATGAACACCAATATCAATAAATACTCCAAAATCTACAACATTACGAACTGTACCCTGTAACTTATCTCCAACATGTAATTGTTCTAAATGTAAAACATCACTCTTAAGAAGCGGTTTAGGCATATTATCTCTTGGATCACGATTAGGTTTACATAAATCATCAACAATATCCTTTAATGTATATTTATCTATACCTAAAGATAAACTCATTTTATCAACATCAAAATCTTTCAATTTATTAACTAAAGTATCAGTACCAATCATTGTTTTATCTAGTCCTATACTAGATAATAACTTTTCAACAACTTCATAACTCTCTGGATGAATTGAGGTTTTATCAAGAGGATTAACACCATCTAAAATTCTCATAAATCCAATTGATTGTTCAAATACTTTATCACTGACCCCTTTTACTTTCTTAATTTCATTACGAGAAACAAACTTACCTTTTTCATCACGATAAGCAATAATTCCATCGATTGCTTTCTTATTTAAACCAGATACATATTTAAGCAAAGATGGAGATGCCGTATTAATATTTACTCCAACTTGGTTAACAACTTTTGTAACTACAAAATCTAAAGAATCATCCAATTTCTTTGGCGTAACATCATGTTGATATAATCCTACTCCAATACTCTTAGGATCAATTTTAACAAGTTCACTTAATGAATCTTGAAGACGTCTACCAATTGATATCGCACTTCTTTTTTCAACTGTTAAGTCAGGAAACTCATCTATCGCAAGCTTCGATGCTGAATAAACAGATGCTCCTGCTTCATTAACAATAATATATTCAACTTTTCTCTTACATTCTTTAATTACATTTACAATAAATGCTTCACTTTCACGCGAGGCAGTTCCGTTTCCAATCGCAATAATATCAATATTATATTTTTCTATTAAATCAAGAACTATTTTTTTACTTTCCTCAATTTTATTATGTGGTTCAGTTGGATAAATAACTGCTATTTCAAGTGGTTTACCCGTAACATCTAATACTGCCAACTTACACCCCGTACGAAAAGCTGGATCATATCCAAGAACTACTTTTTCTTTTATCGGTGGCGTTAAAAGTAAACTTTCAACATTCTTAGAAAAATTATCAATCGCACAATCTTCACCAACAAGTTTTAAATCACTACGAATTTCTCTTTCAACACTCGGAAAAATTAATCTTTTAAAACTATCATCAATTGCTTCTTTAACTAAATCTTCTTCACTCACACCATTCTTTTTTATATTTTTCTTATATAAATAATTTAAAATATATGTTTCATCTACATCGATAGAAACAGATAAAATTCCCTCTTTTTCTCCACGATTTAACGCAAGAACTCGATGAGGTTTAATTCTTGATACAGCTTCACTATAATCATAATACATCTCATATACTTTATTAGCATCTTCTGCTTTTTTCTTTATTTTAGAAGAAATAGTACCAAACTTAGTAATATTTTCACGAATATATTTACGATATTCAGCATTATCACTAACTATTTCAGCAATTATATATTTAGCTCCCATAAGCGCATCTTCAACACTTTTAACTTTATCAGAAATAAAAGCCTTAGCCTCATTGTTATAATCTTTATTATTAAACTCAAGAATCATCTTTGCTAGAGGTTCAAGACCATTTGCTATCGCTTCTGTTGCTTTTGTCTTTTTCTTTTCTTTATATGGTCGATATAAATCTTCTACCTCAACAAGTTTTGTACAAGATAGAATTTCATTTTTTAACTCTTCTGTAAGCATCCCTTTTTCATCAATTAAACGAATAACATCTTCTTTTCTTTTTAATAAATTAACTTCATATTCATATACTTCATTAATACTACGAATTATTTCTTCATCTAAAGCCCCAGTTGCTTCTTTTCTATATCTAGCAATAAAAGGAATTGTATTACCTTCACTAAGTAAAGATAAAACTACTTCTACTTGCTTTTCTCTTATATTTAAATTCTTACTTATCTCTTTAATTATATTTTCATTCATTTTGTATATCCTCCTAGTTATATTTAAATTCTATCACAAACAAAAAAAGATATCTATGATATCTTTTATTCATTTTCATCAAGTGCTAACTTATCTATTTCAACACCACTAATTTCATTAAATCTTTTACTAATTTTTTCAGTAGTAATATGAACACTTTCTACATCTTTGTTAACAGTCTGAATACTTTTAGCTAAATGATCCCAGCGATCTTTATATCTAGAAAATTCTTGACCTAACTTATTAAGCTCATTATGAATAATAGATGTATATTTATCTCTTTCCATATTCTTAATAATCATTTGAACAACCGTTAAAGTCGAAATCAAAGTTGTTGGTGAAGTAACCCATACATGTTTCTTATAAGCATAATCAATAACATCTTGATGATATGCATTAACCTCTGCAAAAATAGCTTCAGCTGGTAAAAACATAATTGCTTGATCACTTGTTTCATCAGGAATAATATATTTACTACTAATCGCATCTATATGTTTCTTCATATCAGCCTTAAACATTTTCTCATATTTTTCACGCATTTCCTGAGAGTTTTTCTTATCAACCATCATTTGATAATTTTCTAAAGGAAATTTAGAATCAATTGCAATAGTTCCTAAAGGTTCAGGAGCAAATAAAATAGAATCAGCTATCGTACCATTAGATAATGTATGTTGAAGTCTATATATCTTATCATTTTTTTCTCCAAATACATTACTCAAAATATGTTTTAAATTAACTTCTCCAAAAATACCTCTACTCTTCTTATCAGTTAAAACACTTTGTAAAGATACTATATCCCCAGATAAAGTCTCAATCTTCTTTTGAGCTTCATCAATCTTAGATAATCTTTCAAGTATATTAGAAAAAGTCTTATTAGTCTTTTCAAAATTTTGATCAAGACGTTCATTAACACGATCATTAATAAGATTTAACTTTCTTTCAATCTTTTCATTCATTCTTTCAAAATTACCATTTATTTCTTTATCAAAATCATTCTTAAAATTATTTATATCTTTAGTAATATTAAATTCAAAACGCCCTAGTTTTTCAACTATACTAATCTCATCTTTCTTATTTTTTATTACCATCATAATTAAAATAATATTAAAAATAATTAATACTACTAATAAAATTAAAACTGCTATATCCATAAAAACACTCCTATTCTATATCATATTTCTTCATAACATACTTAGAAATAAAAAAAGCAACTAATAACATAATAACAACTCTAAATAATATTGTTATATCCATAATACTATCTATCAAACTAGTACCAATAAATCCCCAAAAATATATAATCGATACTTTTGATATTAATAGCGATAAAAAGAATTTTTTAAAATTAACATTTGTAATACCACATGCAATATTTATTGCAAAAGCAGGTGAAAACGGTAAAGCCATTATAAGTACTAAAGTCGAAAACTTAATATTCTTTATCATTTTAATTATCTTAACTAATCTCTTACTATTTTTCTTTGTCTTATTCTTATTAATATATATATCTATCTTTTTTCCTAATAAATATCTAAAAAAGAAATATGATATTAAACAACCAACAATCGTTGCACTCCATGATATTAAAAAACCTAATATCACACCAAAAGCTTCTACATTTAACGCAATAAATACAAAAAGAGGTAAAAATGGTAAGATTGACTCAAGTATAATTATTAAAAATCCTAACCATGGACCATATAGTTGAATAAAATTAACAATATTATTAACTATGTCTGTAATAACTGGACTCATACTTCACCTTCCAAAAAATTCATATTATCTACGATTTTAATTATAATATAAATAACAGCTTAAATAAAATAATATTTTTATTAATTGACAAAGTAAAGTAAATTATCTATACTTTCTTTGAGGATAAGGTGATAATATGGAACTATTATTTTTATGTTTAAAAATATTTTTTGTAAGAATACTTGATGTAACAATGGGAACCTTTAGAACAATTCTAACTGTAAAATCTAAACCAGTCCAAGCTAGTTTAATTGGTTTTATTGAAGCCCTAATTTGGTTCATAGTTGTTAAAGAAGCATTAAATACTGATATTAATAGTATTTTTGTTGCAATAGCGTATGCTGGTGGTTTTGCTACTGGAACATACTTAGGAGGACAACTATCACAAAAATTTATTAGTGGAAATTCTACTCTTCAAGTAATAACAAAAAATAGAAAAATAATCGATGTTATAAGTGGAAGTGGCTATGGAGTTACAGTTATTGATGCTAAAGGATATAATGATTCTAAAAAATATATGTTAGTTATCGAAGTAAATAATAAAAATATATCTGATATAAAAAACATTATAAAAAAACTTGATAAAAACGCCTTCATCGTTGTAACAGAAACAAAATTAGTTCAAAATGGATACATAAAATAAGACTCTAAAAAGAGTCTTTTTTTATACTATTTAAAATCCAATCATAATCTTCTAAATTATAAGTAGCACCACAATAACTACATTTACCATTATTATTAATATCCATAGGCGCACCACAACCAGGACATCTTCTAACCATTCCTTGTTGTTTTATATCAACCTTTCTAACAAACTGTAAAATATAATTATCTTGAACTCTACTTTCATCATTACCAGATATTTTATTACCTGATTCTAAATCAATAATATAATCCATATATCTAGCTTCTAAATACACTTCAATAATATAATTATCTTCATTAATAAAAATATTATTTATTCTAGAACTTTTTACATTTAACTCATCATACATTTGTCTTTGATTATTTAAATTCATCTCTTCATTCTTTTTCTTATAATAATCATATAACTCATCACTAATGAAATGTTTAACATCATCTAATTCATCTAACATTATAGCTGTAAATAATTTTATAAAAGTATTATCTACCCTATTAATAAAACCAGCTTCATTAAAATTACCATCTACTTTTAAAAATTCTTCTATTGTCATAACTATCACCTATTCTTATTAACTTTTTTACTTAAAACAAATTCTCCAGAATCCTTTACAATAACACTTCCACAATATTCACATTTTCCAGAAGCATTAGCATGTACTTCAGCCGAACAACTAGGACATTTAACTATACCATTATTACTTGTACTACTCTTAACAAAAGTCATTTCATAATTATTAACAATTTTTCTATTCTTATTTCCACGAGTTACACTACCAGTTTCAGAATTAATAACATAATCATAGAAAGAAACTTTCATATATGTTGTTACAACTATTTGTGTACCCATTTCCTTAACGTCAGTAACTTTACAATCTAATAATTCAAAATCACTCATTATATTCTTACCTTTTTTAACTTTTAAAACATTTAATTGTGATTTATAACTATTATAAAGTTCATCAGTACAATACTTTTTCAAATTATCATAATCAAAATTCATCCATGCATTTTGAATATCAACAAAATTAAAATACAATTCATTTTTTAAAGGTTCTAAAGATAGTCCATACTTATTAAGTAATTCATCAGATACATCATAATAATTACTTCCTAAATCATAATTATTTCTACTTTCCACATTAATTTTACTTGTTTTATTTTTAACATCATATATAGTAACTGCAATAATCACAATAAGAACTAGTAATACAATTAAAGCTTCACCACCCGATAAATCACCACTACTACCACTACCACTATAATCAGAATCCCATGACGAATCAGAATCCCATGATGAATCAGAGTCCCATGACGAACCAGAGTCCCATGAACTACCACTATCATAATCAGAATCCCAACCACTATCCGCATTCGTTGGAATTGCAAATACTAATGATACTATTCCTAAAAAAATAAATATTAATAAACTAATTCTTTTTTTCATACAACCACTCTCTTCTAAAAGATAAAACAATAGTGAAAAAAAGACAATAAATAATAATATTTTTCTAACTAATTTACGTAAAAAAGACTATTTAAAGTCTTTTTTATTATTTCTATATTTCAAATAACTTTCATATCCACCATCAATATTAAAAACATTATAACCACGTTCTACTAATTCTAAACAACATCTCATACTTGTATTACCAAAATCACATAATAAATAATATGTTTCATTCATATTTAAATATTCTATAGGATTAGTAACAAGAAAAAGATATGGAATGTTAATAGAACCAGGTATAGTACCTAAATTATATTTATAATTATCTCTAATATCAATAATTCTAGGATTAGTAAGATTCATTAAACTAAAAATATCTATACTTCTCATATATACCTCCTGGTATATAGTATGAAAAATATAGATATTTACAAATATTATTAGTCTAGATTATTTACTTTCTTTTTTAGCTTTTTCTTCTAAATAAGTATCATAATCAGTCATTCTATCAATTAATCCATTATCTGTTAATTCAATAATTCTATTAGCTGTTGTTTGAACGAATTGATGGTCATGAGAAGAAAATAATAATTCACCATTAAACTTCATTAATCCATTGTTTAAAGAGGTAATACTTTCTAGATCTAAATGGTTCGTAGGTTCATCTAAAATAATAACATTTCCTGCTTCTAACATTATCTTAGATAACATACATCTAGCCTTTTCTCCACCAGATAAAACCTTTACACTCTTAAATACTTCTTCTCCAGAAAATAACATTCTACCTAAAAATCCACGAAGAACAGTAACATCATCAACATGATAATAATGTCCCATCCATTCTGTTATATCTTCATCACGATTAAAATATTCTGTATTATCTTGTGGCATATAACTACATTTAACAGTTTTACCCCATTCAACACTTCCACTATCAGGAGTATCTTCACCCATTAAAATTTTAAACAAAGCAGTTTTAGCAATATTATTAGTTCCAACAAAAGCAATTTTATCTCCCTTTTGCATTATAAAACTAACATTATTTAATACTTTTTTACCATCAATAGTTTTACTAATATTTTTTACAGTTAATACTTCTTTACCAGTTTCTCTTTCAGGTTTAAATTCAACAAAAGGATATTTACGAGATGATGGTACAATTTGATCAAGCTCAATCTTTTCTAACATTTTCTTTCTACTAGTAGCTTGACGACTCTTTGATGCATTAGCAGAAAATCTTGCAATAAATGATTGTAACTCTTTAATCTTATCTTCTTTTTTCTTATTTTGTTCCTTCATTTGTTTAAGAGCAAGTTGACTAGATTCATACCAAAAATCATAATTACCAATATATAACTTAATTTTACTAAAATCTATATCTGCTATATGTGTACAAACCTTATTTAAAAAATGTCTATCATGTGATACTACAATAACTGTATTATTAAAATTAATTAAAAATTCTTCTAACCAATTAATAGCTTCAATATCTAAGTTATTAGTAGGTTCGTCTAGTAGAAGAATATCAGGATTACCAAACAATGCTTGTGCAAGTAATACTTTAACTTTTTTATTATTAGGTAGTTCTTTCATCATTAAATAATGAAGCTCAACTTCAACACCTAAATTATTTAAAAGTTCACTAGCTTCACTTTCAGCTTCCCATCCATTCAAATCCATAAACTCAGCTTCAAGTTCTCCAAGGCGCATTCCATCTTCATCAGTAAACTCAGTATGAGAATATAATTCTTCTTTTTCTTTCATTATTTCGTAAAGACGACTATTCCCCATAATAACAGTATCAATAACTCTTTCCTCATCATATTCATAATGATTTTGTTTTAACACCGCAAGTCTTTCACCTTTATCAATTATTACTTCACCATGAGTAGTATCAATTTCACCAGATAGTACCTTTAAAAAAGTACTTTTACCACTACCATTAGCACCAATTAACCCATAACAATTCCCTGGTGTAAACTTAATATTAACATCTTCAAATAAAGTTCGCTTTCCAAACTTTAAAGTAACATTATTAACTTGTATCATTTTATCACCTCAAAACGTCTTTAATTTTACTATAAAAAAATAAAAAAGTCACTAATAAACGCAACTTATCTTATTTTCATCTTTACAATATCATTTTTTTCTCTTATTAAAACCCCAGCTTCTAAATCATAAATAGGAATAGATAAATGATAATTACCTAAACATTCATTAACTTTATCATAAAACATCATAACATTTTTTATTCTTGTCTTTTTATTATGATTTAACTTTCCCTTAAAAGATTCATCTACTCCTAGAAAAAACCATTTATACTCTCCTAGATTATTAATTAATCCATTAAAAGGAATATTTATGCCAATAACATCATCTAAACTTATCTCATCTTTAATTCTATACTCACCAACTAAATCAGTTTTACCAGAATCTAGATATCTCATTCCATCTCCCTTAATTGGTATCATTTCTGGCTTATATACTCCTGGTAAATCTCCTCTTAATATAAAACTCAAACATGATTTAACATAAATATCATAAGCACTTTCATAAAATATAGAATATCTATTTTTTTTACTTAAACAAATTTCATCACTTTTATTCATTCGATATTTACTAGAAGAAAAAGATGTTTTTTCCAAAGATAAAATTTTACCGTCTTTTAAAATTTTATCAAATACTATCAAAGTACCAGCACCATCTAAATTAATCGAATGAAAATAACAATCCTTAATATCAATCATAAAATCCCCTACTTGATTTAGTAGTATAACATAATAAAAACTGTAAGTAAATAAAAGAGACTATTTCACATAGTCTCTATTTTTTTAATTCCCTATCTAAATACTTAGTACCAAACGTGTATTCTTCCAAATTAACTATATCAACTGAATAATCACCAGTTGCAGAAAATAAAAGTCCTCTATAGAACCAATCACTATCCGGTCCAACTGATCCACCAACAGTTGCATCATACCAATAATACCCATCTTCTAACTCTACCATATTCCAAGCATGAGGACCACCAGTACTTCCGGTTATTAAAAAAGATTCTATTCCTAATCTCTGTAAAAACAATTGCGTTGCTGCAGCATATCCAGCACAAACAGTATCCTTATCTAAAATTGCACTCCAAGCAGTTCCATCTTTTCTTGTCATAATAAAATCAGAATAAGACTTATTAACACCTAACCAATCATAAATTCCTTTAACTTTTTCATAATCCGATACTTTTTCTAAATCTTTTGTAACACTATCAATCTTTCTAAGTAGTTTTCTTTCAACAAAATATAATTGAAATTTATTAGTTGAAACTAAATGATGATCAAGTTCAATTCCATGAGCATCACTATATCTACCTGAAGATGTTCTATACCAAAACATATCTGGATGATCCATTAAAATAACATCTATCATTTTATTAATTGACGATGCACATTCAGCCTTACTTTCATAACCATAATTAGTACAATCAATATATGTTTTCGTTTTTACTTCTTTCAAATCATTAAATATATGTAAATAAACTTTCTTTTCTTTTTCGTCTAAATACTTCTCATAAAACCTACCATCACTATAATATAAATCTGTTAAATAATGGATTGAATTTTTATCAATTCTATTATCAATTTTTACAGGCCTAAAATAATTAATATATAAATAAAGCCCAACAACTAAAATAACAATAATAAGAAAACTGCGCCCAATAGTTTTAGATCTTTTTCTACGCTTATTTATCATATCTTCCTTTTCTTTTAAATAAGCTAATCTTTCTTCACTCATATTCTCATTATTATTTAATCCACTTGAACTATATGAATTATAAACATAACTATTATTATTATTCATAACTTAACCCTTTATTTCTTTCTTTCTTTTTATTTTTCTATAACAAAAGTCACATCTTTTATCTTTAACTATATTTCCACAAGATTTACATTTAATAAAATCTTTATCCACAGTTTTTGTGGAAACAATATGATTATCAACTAACTTAATATTTACTAAATAACCTAAATCTATTAACTTATTAATATTTTCTTTAACAGTTTCTTCATCCTCTAAAGTTTCTTCACAAATAAACTTAATTTCTTTTATATGTCTAATATTAATAAATTCTGTATAAATAACTAATTTATCGCATAGCTTATTAAGCTTTGAACCACCTATCAAAGTACTAATCGTAATCATAAGTACAAACAAATATATATATATAAATTTAAAAGAATACATATCTAAAGACATATGACTATCAATTAAAGAAACATACAAATCATAATTTAATATAAAATACATAACGACAAAAAATAGACCTATATATCCACAAGTTTTCAAATACTTAACATTTCTCTTAATATTTTTTAAATACTTCTCTGTTTTTAAAACAATATAATATATACCTAAAGGAAATATAAAGATAAGTGCTAAAACAATTAAATGCGTAGGCATATCTCTCTTATCTAAATCTTTCATTTTATCCTCCATAAACAATTATCTATCTTAATTTAATATATCAATAGAAAAAAAATATGTCAAACAAATGCATAAAATAAATAACTATTTTACTCTTCCAAATAATGACCAAAATCTTTTTTCTTTTATTTTTCCTTCTTTATCTTCTTCTACTTTACTTTCTTCTTTGTAAATATGATTAAATTGATTAACAAAACTATATAAATCATTAGAATTTCGATATAAAAAATCTATCTCATCTAAAGAAATACTACTATTAATATTTAAATAAGCTTTCTTCATTCTTTCAATTATACTAGTTGGTTTACTAGGCAAATTAATAAACGATAAATCAAAAGGATAAATAACATCTATTCCCATATATTGACTCTTAATACTTTTTAAATTAGTAATTATACTATCTAAAGATTTATCTTTATTTGACCCTAAAAAAATTATTTTTTTTAATAACTCATCATAACTATCACTATCAAAAACAATATCAATAACTTTTTTAAATCTATCACTCTTATCTAAAAATATTTCTTTATCTAAACTAGAAATCATCATAAAAATATCATATCTAATTCTATCATTTTCAATACATTCCTTTAATTTTTTATTTATATAAAAGAACCTATCTTTACTTACTACTAAGTCACTATAATAATACGTATTATCTTCTAAAAGTGCTTCTACTACTTCACTATCTATATTAGAATTTTTTGATATATTAATAAGTACATTCATCTTTTCTAAATCATTTTCATCATCATCAAATAAAACGACTTTTTTAACCATATTACGTAAATTATTCATATCTTTATAATTATTAAAACTAACTAATTTTTCACATAACGATAAATAAAACTCTTTTTTAATACAATCAAAAGAAGAACTATCCAAATAATAATCATTAATATCAACAGGATTAATATCATCAACAACTGCACAAAAACTATCATAATCATTATTCTTTCGATGATATTGATATCCTTTCATAATTAAAAATAAATTTATAAAATAAGAATGAAAAATTCTATTTAAAAAAATCGAATTACGAAAACTACACACCCTATCAGAATTATATATATTCATAAAAGACTCATGAAATTTATTAAAATAACGTTCATCATCATAAAATTCTCTCATAATATATAAAGTCTCTTCAATACGTCTCCTATTTGGATTAAACCCAGTTTTTGAATTTTCCTTAAGCAACAAATCATTTAAATAAGAAACTATATTATCAAAAAAATACTGCTTCATATCTTCTTTTTTCATAATAGAACACCTCTTAAAGCGTTATATATACTAGCACAAAGAATATCTTTTTTCAATAATACATTTTAATATCAAAAAAAACAAACAGATATGTTATAATTAAATTGGTGAATGATATGGATAATATAAACTTATATATATGTTTTTTTATAATAATAGTTATTTTAATAATTATTTTTATTCTTATAAATAAAATAACTATTAAAAAGAATAATATTTTAAATGCTTATAGTAGTATGGATATAATGCTAAAAAAAAGATACGATTTATTACCAAACTTAGTAAAAGTAATTAAAGCATATACAAAACACGAAAAAGATACTTTTGAAAAAATAACAAATTTACGAACAAAAGGTTTAAATTCTAAAACAGATGAAGATAAATTTAAAATAAATACTGAATTAAATCAAGAAATCAACTCAATTATGTTATTATCAGAAAACTACCCTGAATTAAAAAGTAATATTAATTTTATCCAACTACAAACAATACTTAATGATATTGAGGATCAAATATCTGCAGCTAGAAGAACATATAATGCCCATGTTACAGATTATAATATATTTATAAAAATAATACCTATAAATATACTTACATTTATATTAGGATATAAAAAATACCCATTATTTGAAATAAAAGAAGAAGAAAAAGAATTAAAAAAGTGGATGAATAACGATGAATAAAAAAGAACTATTTAAAAATTTTTATTATGATTTATATAAAGACATATTAGATGAATATTATTTAGAAATAGAAAAGTATATTAAAAAAAATCATTTCAATTTAATAACATCAATAATAATATTTTCTCTTATACCAACTATTTTATTATGGATATTCTTTTTTCAATTAAAATATATATTCTTTTTCATAGTAATTACTATTACTTATAATATAGGAATATATTTCTTTTTAAAAAGTTCTCACAAAGATAATAGTAAGATTATATTAAATCAAATAAAATATAAAATATTAGATGATATCATTACTCTAATATCTGGAGATGATACCTCATCTGTTTTACCAAATAATAGAATTAGTAAAGTATCTTTCGAAAAAACTAATCTATTTAATTTAAAAAACGTCGAGTATACCGGTGCTAATTATATTCAAACTCACATTGATGATAAAACATTAATACTTGCAGATATGAATATATTTACCTATATCGAAAAACAAAAACAAGAATATTTTTATATTGGGAATAAAAAATTCTTAAGATCTTATAAAGCTAAAAAGAAAAAAGATATATTTACTGGATGCTATATAGGATCAGATAATCCTAAAAAAAATAGTAATTTAATTCAAATAATTCCTAATACT
The DNA here is from genome assembly GCA_017436345.1 of Bacilli bacterium. GTDB lineage: Bacteria > Bacillota_I > Bacilli_A > RF39 > UBA660 > RUG11788. Next base: position 123,123 of record JAFSDH010000001.1, on the reverse strand, counting down.
TTAAAAACAACTATTATTAATAATAAAATAAATAAATACTATGATTTATGTGATACCGAAGTAAAATTAGAAAACCTAGACTTTTCTAAAAAATATAGTGTATATACTAACGACGAAATAAAAGCTAGAATGACACTTACTCTTACTATGATGGAACATATAAATGAATTAGAAAAAATATTAAACAATAAAAAATATATTATTTTTAAAAATGATGGAAGATATTCTATGTTTATTGAAAACTTTACCTTTGAAGAAATATTAAATAAAAATTTATCTCCAATAAGAAATAAAGAAAAAGAACTAGATAATATCTATAAAATATTTACAGAAATATATAAACTATTTGAAATAGTAACAATTATGAATAATAGCAAATAAAAAAGAATCTTTGAGATTCTTTTTATTTTATTAACTTTGCATGAACTACTAATCTATGTTCTGGACCATTATAACAAGTAGATAAAGTTAAAATATTATCATCAACATCTACTTCAACTCCAAAATCATAAATACTTCTTCCCTTTATTTTAGAAATAAAATTAGTATATGTAGTATCACTAGAAAAATTAGTTATTAAATAATCATTAGTATTTTTTAAAGTATATATAGAAAAAATTTGCCATTTCATATCTTGATTTAAAGTATTAAAAGTAATTACCTGATTATTTTTATTAGTATACCAACTTTTTTCTAATACATTTTTTAAAGTACCAAACATTAACCCTTTACTATTTCTGTGACCATAAATAATAGTATTTTTATCCAAAATATCAATTTTATTTCGATAATCCATAAATATCCATCCATGACTATTTTTCTTCTTATAATAACTATAATTTAAATAATAATCATTATCACTATGTTGCGTAACTGGATAATTAATCTTAGTATTATTTACTTTTAACCATCCTACAGTCTCATCATTGATTTTGATTAAATCATCGAAAACCTGTGAAAACTTTCTATAATAAGGACTTACATACCCACTATTACCACTAGTATTTTTACTAGGTTGTTTTTCTTCTTCATCTTCAATAATTATATCTTCTTCCTCAGCAATAAACTCATCTATTTGATTTAAATCAATAGCTTCATTTAACTCATCCATCTCTGTATTAATTTCATCAGTATCTTCCTTATATTTAATCGAAAATATAACACCAATCAAAATAGCTAATATTATAAATAATATAAGAATAAATCTAAAGAAATTTAAATTTACTTGTTTCATAGTATTCTTATCACGATATTCCTTTGTATAAGATACTTTAAGTTTAATATTATTATTCTTAAATAATTTCTTATTAGAATTAATTGTATCATCAGCTAGAGTAATAATTTCTCTTTCATCATCTTCTTGATGAAGAAGAATCTTTACATTTTTCTTATTATACTTTTCTATCATATCAATAATATAATTAACTAAATCTTTACTAACTAAATATAAATTTATAACCCTAATTTTATTATTAAATCTAAAGAAAGACTCTATATCATCTTTATCGTACTTATCTAATTTATTGCTAACATTAATACTTTTCTTATAATAAACATCAGAATAAGTATTAAATTCATTTTCTTCCATAAATTTACTAACAAATAAAACTTCACATCTAGATTTAACAACCATTTCCTTTTCAATATCTAATTTATCATACATAAAAGAAGATATTGAATAACATTCAAAATTTTCTATATAATTACTTTCTAATAAATGTTCAAATATTATACAACTAATAGCTTTATCTTCTAATAAAATGACATTTTTAATATTAGAAATATTATTTATAATTCTAAATACTAAAGGAAATATAGCATTAATAGATACAATTACTTTATTTATATTTTTCTTCAAAACTACTAGATTAAAAAAAGAAACAACTAAATCTAAATTATCATTAATATAATTATCACTAAAAACCATTTTTTCAGTATTAATAACATTAGTATTATTTAAATTTTCCACTTTCTTTTTAGAATCATATAAGGAAAAAGATAATGTATTTCTTTTAACTTCAATTAAAATTTTATGCATAAACTATCCCTCCTTATTATATAAATATCTTATCATATAAAAAAAACATAAACAATATTTTGAGATAAGTATAAATGTAAATATTTTACACATAATAAAAACAAATAAAATCAAGCAATTGAAAGAGAAGAAATATTATGATAATATTTTATTATAGAAGGAGGATTTTAATATGAAGAAAACTTTTAAAAACTTTAGTTTATTCTTAGTAGCTATTATGGCTTTATTTGTTGGATTTAAAACAGTTGATGCTGCAACTAGACCACAAACACCACAAACATTTACATTCGATTATACTTTTAAATTTAGATTAGGAGATTTAGTTGATAATAAAGATGGTACTTATAGTGTTCCTATGACAGCATATAAAACAACTGATTATACTGATACATTAACTTTAGAAGGAGATGAAATCCATTATAAAGTTACAGAAATTTCAGAAAAAGATTACAACACCTTAAAAGCTTATCAAGATGAAATGGATAAACAAGAAAAAACTAAAGACATTGTTGATAATTATTACTATACAGATGATGAAACATTAAAAGATAATATTAACTTACCACAATATATTTTAGACTATATGGAAGCTATTAGAAATGGTGAAGATGTAGATAAAAACCCATGGTGGTGTTATGATGATCCTAAAACAGGAGCAATTGTTTTAACAGCTGACTGTGAAACAAAATACTATATCGTTACTGTTGATGGATATGATATGGAAACAACAGATGCTTTAGATGTAAATTGGAACTATCATACAGCAAGAGTATACAAAGTAGATGCTAATCCTAACCAAGACAAATGCGAGCCAGTAACTATTCCAGATGAACCAAAAGAAGAAACAACTCCAAATCCTAAAACTGGAATTGCTACTCCATATGTTATCTGTGGAGCTATCGCTCTTGTTGGTGTAGTTGTATTTGTATCAAATAAAAAGAAAAAATACATGTAAAATAAAAAGTAGATGAAAATCTACTTTTTTTATTTTATATTCAACTTACATAATAACTTCTCTATATCATCATCTTCTATATAAGAAGTACCTATCTCACTATGCGATACATGATCATGAAAATCACTACCACCAGTAACTAAAAGATTGTATTCTTTTGCTAATGATAAATAATGATTAGTATCTTCTAAAGTATTATCTGGATAAAAACATTCCATTCCATCTATCCCCATATTAATAATATCTAACTCATTAAATTTATTCTTATTGTGAACAGGATGAGCCCAAACTGCTATACCATTATTTCGATGTAATAAATCAATTGCCTCTTTAGTTGTTGTATTAGATGTTGGTACAAAAGCAGGCGATTTATTAGATAAATATTTATCAAAAACTTCTTGAATAGACATATTATATTTATCCGCAACATATCTAGCAATATGAGGACGTGCAATTATCTCTTTATGTAAAGAAGCAACCTCATCATAACTAACTTCTATGTCAAACATTTCCTTTAAGTTATTAATCATCTTTTTAGCACGCAAAATACGTTTATTTTTTATATCTTCTAAAAATAATAATAGTTCTTCTCCAGGATTACTATTATTATAAAAATACCCAAGAATATGTACATTTTCTCCTAGATACCAAGTTGATAACTCTACTCCAACTAATACATCTATTGGCAATTTGTCTTTTACTTCTAAATACGATTTATAACTATCTAAATTATCATGATCAGTAATCGCAACTAAAGATAATCCTGCGTTTTTAGCCATCATTACTGTATCATATACAGAATAAATACCATCAGAATGAATTGTATGATTATGTAAATCTGCTTTCATATTATCACCTAATCCCTATAATCCTTATACATATCTTCATACGACTCTTTTTTAGATATCATCGAATCATATGTAAAATCTGCTATTGCTTCAAAACCTTCATCATTATATCTTACTTTTTTCTTTATATTTTCCATCTCTTTCAAAGAAATAACATTTTCTTTGAAATCTTTTTTTAAACTTTTCTTAATCTCTTCTTTTCTATTAGTCATAATATAACCTCAAATTAATTTTATCATAAAAGTAACATATAAAAAAGAAATATACTATATATATATTTCTTCTTTCTTTTCTTCAGGGTCGTTCTTTTCTTTGTATTGATATTTCTTAATTTCAACTACTTCTCCAGTCTTTAAACTCTTTTTAACATCAATAACTCTTTGATTCTTTGAACCACGAAATTTAACATCATAACTCTTTTGTTTCATAATAAATGGTCCATCTATTAAAACATCTATTTCTTCTAAGAATGGAATAACGTTCTCATTATTTTTAGACATTTCCATAAGTTTTTCATAAGTATAACCCGTATAGCACCATACATTAAGACCACATTCATGACAAAACTTAGCTAATTCCCTACAGGCAACCATTTGACAAAAAGGGTCTCCTCCACTAAAAGTTACACCTGTTTCTTCAGTTAAAGACTTTATATCTTGTTTTAACTCTTCAATATCAACTAGAAATCCTCCACCAAAATCATGAGTTTCAGGATTATGGCATCCAAAGCAGTTATGAGTACAACCTTGAGTCCAAACAACTGCTCTAATACCTTCTCCATCAACAATACTATCTCTTTGTAATGGAGCTGCTAATCTAATTTCCATTTCAATTATAGATAAACTTCTTGGCCACCGTGTTTAACTCTGTCTTCTACTTCTGCACGTTTACCATCATTGAATCTATCTACAGTACCAACTAAGTACCCAGTGATTCTTCTAATTCTTTCGAATCCTACCCCTTCACCAACAGTTTTTACATTTTTTTCTTTTTCTTCCTTCATATTTTTTTACCTCTCTTCTTTTTTATTTACAACTACAATTTAATGCAGTTATTCTCTCTAAACTAACGCTTTCTCCTTCGCGTCTTCCACAACCAGGACATACATCCCCGATTACTCCAACATATCCACAAACTGGATCTCTATCTACAGGATGGTTAACAGCACCATAACCAATTCCTTCTTCTTTCATTATTCTAATAACTCTTTCAAATGCATCTAAATTTTCACTTGGATCACCATCAAGTTCAATATAAGAAATATGTCCAGCATTTGTAAGCGCATGATATGGAGCTTCTATATGAAGCTTATTCTTAATTGTAATATTATAGTGAACTGGTACATGGAATGAATTTGTATAGTAACTTCTATCAGTTACACCCTTAATCTTTCCATATATAGCTTTATCTATACTAGTAAATCTTCCACTTAATCCTTCTGCTGGAGTTGCCAAACAAGTAAAGTTAAGATTATGTTTTTGTGAGAATTCATCACATCTTTTACGAATATGACCAATAATTTCTAAACCTAATTTTTGAGAATCTTCATTTTCACCATGGTGTTTACCAACTAATGCTTTTAAACATTCAGCAAGACCAATAAATCCAATACTTAAAGTACCATGTTTTAATACTCTTCTGATACGATCATTTCCTTTTAACTTTTCAGAATCAAGCCATACTCCTTGTCCTAATAAGAATGGGAAATTATAGATATATTTACTACATTGAATTTCAAATCTTTCTAACAATTGATCTTTTACTAATTCAAGTAATTCATCAAGTTCTTGATAGAACCCTTCCATATCAGCTGATTCACGACCATTAACAATACCATGCTTAATACCAAGTCTTGGTAAGTTAATAGAAGTAAATGATAAATTACCTCTACCAGGAGTAATAGATTTATCAGGATCTACAACATTTGCAAGTACTCTTGTACGGCATCCCATATATCCAACTTCTGTTCTATAATCATCTGGTTTATAATATTGTAAATTATATGGAGCATCTATAAATGAGAAGTTAGGGAATAATCTCTTTGCAGATACCTTACATGATAATTTAAATAAATCATAGTTAGGATCTTCTTCATTATAGTTAACCCCTTCTTTTACTTTAAATATAGATATAGGGAATATAGGAGTTTCTGCATGTCCTAAACCTTTATCTACAGCAAGTAAATAATTTTTAATAACCATTCTACCTTCTAATGAAGTATCAGTACCAAAGTTAATTGATGAGAATGGAACTTGAGCCCCAGCTCTTGAATGCATTGTATTTAAATTATGTACAAAAGCTTCCATTGCTTGGAAAGTAATTCTATCTGTTTTAGCTAAAGCTTTATCGTAAGCCATAGAAAATAATCTTCTTAATTGTTCACTTTCTTTTTCATATTTTTCAAACATAGCAAGATCTACATCAATACTATCTAATTTATCAATTTCTTTAGCAATAGTAGCCATATTAATAAATTTATTAAAATCCGTATAGTCTAATAAATCAGCAATAGTTTGTTTAAATTGTTTCTTAAATGTTTTTAAAACCCCAGGAGCTAAATAATAATCAAACGCTGGGATACTTTGTCCACCATGTTGGTCATTTTGATTTGATTGAATAGCAATCGCAGCAAGAGCTGAATAACTCATAATATCATTAGGAGTTCTTAAATGACCATGTCCTGTTGAAAAACCATTCTTAAATAATTTTTCTAAATCTATTTGATTACAAGTAGTAGTACCCATTGGCATAAAATCCATATCATGAATATGAATATCACCATTATCATGAGCATCTGCATATCTTTTTTTCATTAAATAAGCTTTAGCAAATTCTTTAGATACAGTTGAACCATATTGAAGCATAGTCCCCATTGCTGTATCTCCATTTACATTAGCATTTTCTCTTTTTGTATTATCTTCAACTGATGATTTCAAACCAAGACCTTCAATTGTTTTTAAGAACTTATGCATTTTCTTATCATCAACAAACATTTCACGTGATTGTCTTCTTTTTTCACGATAATCTGCAAACGATTCATATACATCAGTATAACCTTTTTTCTTTAATTCAGCTTCAATCATATCTTGAATTTCTTCAATTTTGATTTTTTCAGCATCTTTATATTCTTTATCTATTCTTTTCATAACAGCTTGGAATACTTTTTGACTATCTTTTTCAGTATATTCTACTCCTAAAGATAAATGTGCATATTGAGCTGTTTTTAAATTATCAAAACCTTTTTTAATTGCAACAGCAATCTTTGTACCATCAAAATCAACTTTTTTACCATTTCTTTTGACTACTTTTAAATTAGTTACTAAATCTTCATTCATAACTATACTACTCCTTTCAATACTACCTCTTCTCTAAAAGCATTGTAATATATCTAAAAGAAGCAAGTCAACAAAATTCAACAATATTTTTTATCTTTTTTTCAAACTTTTGTTCTATATGTTTTTACCATTCACTTATATATCAACATAAAAAACATTTTTTTCAAAAAAATTAATTTTTTTAAAATTTACATTTTTGACATTTTCATTTTTTTTGTTTTTTTGTCCAAAAACGTTTTTTTGTATCGAAAGACCATTTTTCCTTTATTTTACAAGGGTTTAACACTTTATTAACACTTTTAAAAAGTCAATACTTTTTTTTAAAAAAAATAAAAAAATAAAAATTTACATTTTCCATTTTTTCATTTTTTTCATTTTTCCTTAAATTACAAGTTCTTAATAATTATTAAAAAATTGTTAAAAACAACAGCTTTACTAATATTAACATTTTAATATATACATTCACTTGTCGAACACATAAAAAAAGACAAGAATTTCTTGTCTAATTTATAAAATTATTTTGCCGCTATTGTATTCATATAACTTCTAATTTTACCAGCCCAACTAGTTGAACCAGGAGCATATTTTTTAACAATAGTCTCTGGCGTTGTTAAACCTTTTTTAACATAGTTTTTTGATAAATTATTTAAAAATCCATCAATGCCTGCTTCAATAGAAGAAAACTTTTGCCAACCACTTCTACCACGCATTCCACCAACATTATAATTAACTGTGGCAAGTCTACTACAAGTAGCATTACAACCAGTTTCATGTAACATAATCGCAACAGCCATATAAGGATCAACATTTACCGCTAAAGACTTTCTAGCGATATAATCACCTTTATTAGCTAAAACTCCTTTTAATGATTTATTAAGTTTAACACCTAACTCCTCAATAGTCATTCCTCTATATACTTCTACTCTTTCAATATTAGTTGCAATTGAACTAATTGCTGCACCATCAATACGATCGTCTAGACCATAAGCAACATCACTAATATCTAATTTTTCTTTTTCTTCTGCTTCTTTTACTTTCACTACATTAGCACTACTATTAGTAAGATATGATATATTACTTTCACTAATAACAGTAAAAATCATAACAAATAAAAATAAGCATAATATTCCAAGGGTAATTCCCCTACTACTTTTCACTTATAAAACACCTCGTTCTTAACTAAGTACAATTAATTCTAGCACATATATGAAAAAAAAGCAAATAAACGCCACATATCAAAGATATCAATAACTAGAAAAACAAACAAAAAAGACAATCTAAACTTGTCTTTTATTTTTCTCTTTTCTTAAGCATTCCAACTATTCTTAGAGTCTCATCGTCTGAAAAATATTTAACTCCAACCATAACATCTTCAGCATATTCATCATTATAATAAGAACTACTAAGCAATTTACAAATCAATACATCAGGTTTAATATCCATAATTCCTTCTATTCTAGCCCACAAAAGTTCATCTGGTGATTCATCTTTATTCTTAAGTAAAACTTGCACATCATCAACAAAAGTATCATTTCTAAAAGAATCCAATTCTTCCATATTTCTAGTATCTAAAAAATTATTAATATTCTTATAATGAACATCTAATTTATTTTCTAAAACAATACTACCTTCAATATTTTTAACAACTTCTTCATCAAGTATTTCTACATCAAACTTCTTAACAAAATCATAATCAACAACTAATTCATTCTCAAAAATAAAATCATTATCTAAATATAATTTGTTTCTACCATCTCTTTCAATATTTCCAAGAACTCTTAATAATAGTCCATTTTCTTTATCAATATAAAAATAACCAAATATCGGACACAATAACTTACGCATCTTTATTTTCTTGGCTAATTTTTTACAATATTTCTTACTTTCTATACCAATCCATTTTCTATCTAGATCACGAAATGAAAATTCACATACTTTCATTTTATCACCTCATACTATAACATTATATCATATAAAAAAAGAATAGATAAACTCTATTCTACAATTTTTATAAAACTATTAGGAATATCACATTCAAAAGTCATTTCTTTCCCAGTAACAGGATGACATATTACTAATTTATTCGCATGTAACCCCATTCTACGAATCGGATTAGTTTTACTATTATATTTTTTATCACCAACAATAGGACATCCAATATCACTCATATGAACCCTTATTTGATTTTTTCTACCTGTATCAATTAAAATATCTAACATCGTAAATTGTTTATTTCCCATAACTTTACGATAATGTGTAATAGCTTCTTTACCATCACCCATTCTATTAGAAGAATATACAAGAAGTGTCTTCGTTTCTTTAAGCCAACTTCTAACAGTCCCTTTATCTTTAGGAAGTTTTCCTTCCACTATTGCAACATATTCTCTTACTTTAACTAAATTATCCCAATTATCTTGAAATTTTCTTTTCAATTCTTCACTCTTAGCAAACAAAACAATACCACTAGTATCTTTATCCAATCTATGCACAATAAATATTTTATTATTCTTATTTTTCTTCTTTTGATACGTAATTACTTTATGAAATAAAGTCTTTTCTTTTTCATTTTCAGTTGAAATTGTTAATAATTTACTAGGTTTATTTACTACTATTATTTCTTTATCTTCATAAACAATATCTAATTTATCTTTTGACATAATACCACCAAACTTTCATCTAAATAATTATAACATCAACTTTATTTTTTTTCCATTTAATTATATAATAATAGCTAGGTGATTTTATGACAAAGAAAAAATCTAAAAAGAAAGTAGTAAAAAAGAAAGAAACAACTACTTTAAATATATCTGAAATAAAAGAATTAGTAAAAGAAGAAAAAAGATTAAAAAAAGAAAGAATAACTTTACCTAATTATACATTAGGTGAAGAATTAATTAGTTCTATTTCCCATGGTGTTGGAGCTTTACTTTCTATCGCTGCATTGGTACTATGCATCGTTTTTGCAGCAAAAGAAGGAAGTGCAATTGCAGTTGTATCAAGTTGTATATATGGAACAAGTTTAATTATTTTATACTTAATGAGCTGTTTATATCACGCCCTAGCAAGAAACAAAGCTAAAAAAGTATTTAGAGTATTTGACCATTGTAGTATATTTTTATTAATCGCAGGTACATATACTCCATTCTTATTAATAACAATTGGAGGCGTAAAAGGTATAATTATGATGTTTATCATGTGGATATCTGCTATAACAGGTATTGTATTAAATGCTATTAATCTTGAAAAATATGATAAAATGTCGTTTGTATTATACTTAATAATGGGTTGGATGATTGTCTTCTCATTTAAACAATTATTAGAAAATTTACCTACTCCTGGTTTTGTTTTATTATTAGTCGGTGGAATAATCTATACAGTAGGAGCTGCGATATACGCAATTGGAGATGATAAAATAAAATATCTTCATTCTATCTGGCACTTCTTTGTATTAGGTGGAAGTATTTTCCAATTCTTTACAATTTTGTTATATGTAATATAAAAGATCAAATCTAATCGATTTGATCTTTTTTTATTTTTCTATATATTAGAAATACTACCAAAACAACAATACCTGAAACAATCAGTTTTACATACCATGGAATAAATTCAACACTTTGATTATCATTATACGACTTTAAAGTTTCCGTCTTACTAACTTGAATAATTATTTCTCCACCATTAAAATCTTTCCACTTATAAATACCTTTTTCCTCATCTTTTTCTTGAGCATTAGTATCATATACATATTTATCAGTTTTAAATACTATATCAACCTCTTTAAGATATTCACAAACAGATTCTCCCTCTAATTTAATATAATAGTAATCATCACCATCTATGAAAGTTCTATATTTAAAACAATCATTATAGAAACGCGACTTTTCAAAGGATACATCTTTAAACTCAAAATCTAATGTAAGAATATTTTTACCATTATCTCTTTTTAAATTAAAATCATATTTATTATTTTCATCAAGTTTTATATAATGAGAGTTTTCATCAATAGATGAAATACTCATAAACTCATCAGAATTAGTTTCAACTATCTCAGTAATAACAACATGTTCACTAAATATATCATCCTCATAAGTTAATTCATATTCAGCTGTACAACCAGTTATAACAAAAATAAATCCTATTAATAACAATAACTTTTTCTTCATATCATCACCTCTAATTCTTAGAAACCATATAGAAATTAGCAACATCTCCATTAAACGCTGTCTTAGGCCAAGTTTGATCATTTTGTTTACGTCTAGATACTTGCGCTATTGTAAACTCACCATCTTCAATACCTGTTAAAACAAAATAATGTCCCCCACTAGTAAATATAGCACGCCCAGTATTATTATGAACTAAAATTAAAGCAAGATAATCACCAGTAGCTAATTTTTCTACCAACATATCGTATTCATTCCAATAATGTGGACCAGTAACATTTAAACCTAATGACTTTAAATAACTAGCATTTGTTCCCGCTACAGTTCCACTAGTAGTACAACCACCGTGACTACAAATCCATGCTTCAGCATCTTTTGGAGTATGACCCGTTTCTCCTAAAAAAGTTGATGCAATAACTGCTGACGAAGTTGGTCCACATCCATGTGAACAAATAGTACCATAATTATTTCCATATTTCATTGTTCTCCAAGGATCCTCACATTGATTATAATAAATAACGCCATTAACTTTTCCGTTTTTATTTGCTTCTTTTTCATTTTCCTTACGAGCTTCTTCACGAAGTTTTTCTAAAAGTTCTCTTTCATCTTTTGCTTCTTGTGATTCTCTTCCTCTAGCTTCTTTATCCGCAATTTTTTTAGCTTCTTCTACAGCCTTAAATTCTGCAATTGAAGAATTATTAGCATTTAACCAACAATCAGTTGTCGAAAAACCTGCTTGATTTAAATTAGTCAACAAAAGATTTACAAACGTTGGTACAAAAAAAACTAATACAGCCGCTACAACTTTCGTTACAACTGATTTTAAAACTCCAGGTATAATCTTTTCATCACCAAAAATAATTTTACCAAGTTGAATACTAAGCATAACTATTAAAATAATTGGAACTAAAATCGAAATAACTTCTAATATTTCTTTTAATAATAAAATTGTACTTAAAAAATTAGAATTCTCACAAGCATTTAAAAATAACATCCTACCACCTACTATAACTTAATTATATTAAATTTTTATTTAATTTAAAATAAATTTAAAATAAATTTATAATATTTTTACAAAAAAAACTACATAACAATGTAGTCTTTTATTTCTCTATAATATAAGCTGTTAATTTTTCACTTTCATCTATATCAGAATAATTTTCTTTATAATCAAATATTAAATATATATCATCATCTTCTTCTATATATCTACTCGCAGTAGCTTTAACATAATTTTTAAAAGAAAAATTAATTTCATAATTATAATATCCTAATTCCTCTAAATATAATACTAAATCTTTAACTTCTTTCTTAAAGTCTTTTAAATTAGTCTTAGTTATATAATCATTAATCTCTATATCAAAAACCAAAGTATAATTATCATTAATATCAACACAAGCTTTATACCAATCAAAATTAGATACTTTTTTATCTAATTTATTATAATATTCTATCTTTTCTTTTTTCAAATCACTATCCAAAGAATATCTCATCAAAGTATAGTCATCTTTAAAATAATTAATATAAATGTCCAAAGAACTAGCACCACTAATCAAATCATATATATCATTTTTAACTTCTCTTTTTATATCTCTTATTTTATATTCATAAATATAATTTTCATACAACCCTGCTTCCATAATATCTAGATTTTTATAATTAATATATTCTTCTTCATTTTCATATACTACATATGTAACAATAAATTCAATTAATCTAGCTGAAGACATTCTAAAAGTATATATAAAAGAACTTTCCATTTCCTTAGTAACTAACTCTTCATTTTCATAAGTATCATACGTATTTTTTGTATATGAAAACTCAATAATATCAAACTTTTCATTATACTTATTTTCTAAATATAATAAAATATCATTTTTTATATTAGATATTTTTTCTTTATATTTTAAATCATTAAAATAAGTACTAATAAAAGAAAGACTAATTATCACTATAAAAATACTAATTAAAATAATTATCTTTTTTTTCATACCATTACCTCATAATAATTATAACACATTTACACTTCTTTACATTTATATTTTTAAAAGAACACCCTAATACTTTATAAAAATACTAATTTATGATATAATTATGAAAGTTTTTAAAAAGGAGGTCATTATGAATATATTAGAAACATTTTGTAAATATTTAGAAATACATACAACTATCCCTTCAAATATTTTATATTCAATTATACTATCTATAATAGCATATCTGTTTATAAAAATAATTAAAAAAATAACTAGTTTTATTTGTTTACATTTTGAAAAAAATAGTAAGAAAAGATATTTACACAATCAAAAATATAATATTGTGTTAGATATAATCTTGATACTTAGCTGGTATGTTATTTGGTCTCAATACTTAGATAAACTAATTACAATTATCAGTTTCGTATCTGCCGCTTTAACATTAGCACTAAGAGAAGTTGTATTTAACTTTTTCTCAGGTATTTATATAAAACTTAAAAAACCATTTTCAATCGAAGATCGTATTGAAATAGATGGAACAATTGGTGATGTTGTCAATATAAACTCACTAAGCTTTGAAGTACTAGAAGTTAATGATAAAGAAAATGGAGAACAATCAACTGGAAGAATAATTACTTTTCCAAACAGTTATGCTTCTACTAAACCAATCAAGAACTATGTAAAAGAATTTAAATATATCTGGGATGAAGTAAACATAAAACTTACACTTGATTCAGATGTAAAAAAAGCTAAAAATATTTTATATAAAATTATTAATAATAATGAAATTGTTAAAAGTATACCTAAAAAAATGGAAAATCAAATAAATACTATTAGCTTAGACTATCGTATCTATTTTAATAAACTTAAACCTATTATATATACTAGTGTAGTTGAAGATCATATTGAATTAACAATAAGATTCTTAGTTCATCCTAAAAAAATAAGATTAGTTGAAAATGATGTATGGCTAAAAATACTTGAATGCTATCAAAAAGGTCAATTAAATTTATACAAATAATAAAAATACAGAATTACTATTCTGTATTTTTTTCTTCTTCAGTATATTTAGAATGATATAAATCTGTATCATCTTTTTCTTCAAAAGCAACTTTTTCAAATTTAGGTAAATCATCTTTACTAGATAAACCAAAGTAATCTAAAAACTCATTAGTAGTAGCATATAAAATAGGACGTCCAGGCAAATCGCTTCTACCTTCCTCTTTAACTAATCCCTTAGCTACTAGTTTACGAAGCATTTCACGAGAATTAACTCCTCTAATTTCATCAATTTCCATACGAGTTAAGGGTTCATTATACGCAACGATTGCTAAAGTTTCTAAAGCAGCTTGTGACAAATTATTATTTTCTGGAGATTCAACTAATTTTTGATAATACTCACGATGTTCTTTCTTCGTACTTAGTTTAAATCTATCACCTAAAATATTTATCTTAATTCCCCTATTTTCATCTTCATATGTTTTTTTCAATTCAAGAATTAAATCTTTTCCTTCTTCTAAAGATAATTCCATAATATCACATATTTGTTTTAAAGTAAGACCATCATCACCTACGACAAACAATAGTCCTTCTAGTACTGCTAATCTATTCATGTGTCACCTCACATATAATGTCATCAAAATTATTTTCTTGTTTTATTGTAAGTTCTTTAGCCTTAGCCATTTCAAGTACAGCTAAAAAAGTAACAACTACATATTCTTTATTAATTATATCAAAAAGATCCATAAAATTAACTTTACCTTTAGAAACTAATATCTTTTTAATACTTTTACGACGATGTTCTACTGTTATTTCTTTAGAAGTAACTTTAGTATTTAAAGGTTGATTAAATTTTTGTCTTTCTAAAAACTTATTAAATGCATCAACTAAATCATCTAATGTAACATCGCCACCATTGATAACTTGATTCTCTAAAGCATATTCTTTCATGTTTTCTGGAATCTTAGTAAAAATCATTTGTCTTTCAAGTTCTAAGTCTTTAAACTCACTAGTTAAATCTTTATATCTTTGATATTCAATTAAACGATTAACCAAATCATCTCTTGGATCTTCTTCTTCATCTGATTCATCATTATGATGTCTAGGAAGTAACATTCTTGACTTTAATTCTAAAAGCTCAGCAGACATTACCAAATAACTACTCGCAATATTTAAATTCATTTCTTCCATCTTATTTATATAATCTAAATATTGATTAGTAATCTCTTCAATCTTCAAATCAAAAATATCCATTTTAGATTCTTTTATTAAATGTAGTAATAAATCTAATGGTCCTTGAAAACTATCTATATTCAATGCATATTCCATATTATCACACTCTCATATAAATATAATAACATATTTCTTTAAAATTAATAAATTTAAATGTCAAAAAATATATTTTTATGATAGAATTATATTTAGAATAAAGGAGTGTTGTTATGAATAATGCATATAAAAATGTATACAAAATTTTAATGATTGTAACAGTCATATCTATGATTGTTGTCTGTTTAACAAGTCTAGATGTAATAGACTTAACATCAGAAACTGGTTTAATAATAGGACAAATAGCAACGATGTTTTTGTTAATTAGCTTTCTTTTTTCAAGAAATGCTGGAGTTATTGCTAATAGAAAAAATATACTTGCTAATATAATAACCTTAGTAATATTAATTGTCTTATTATTCTTTACCATTACTTTAATATTTAAAGATATAAACTTACCAGAATGGATTACTAAAATAATGGGACACGCCCTAATTATTTCAACTTTAATGACATTAATATTTGAAATACCACAAGCTAATTCAGCCCATGGCAATTTTCAAAAACTCGTTGCTATAGCAACTATTGTAACTTACTTTATTTTTATTGGTTACACTAACAAACAAGAAGCATATATGGAAAAAATGTGGGACTGGAATACTGATTATAGTCAGTTAGAAAAAGAAGCCGAATCGCTAGAATCATATGGAAAGATTTTTCAAGTAGCACTATATATATCATTGACAGGATTCATTATTAACCCAATGTTAAGAGTATATTATATTGATAGAGACTATGCTAGTATGAATGATATTGATGAAATATTATATTCATCAGCTAAAAATAATATATATAATACTAATCCGAATCCAACAAAAGTAATTGACCCTAAATATTTAAATCCAACTGTGGCAGCACAAAATCAACAAACAGCAAATAATGCTCAAATATATCAATCATCCCCTACACCTGCTCCTACACCAGCACCACAACCTCAACCGGAACCTGTTGTTGAATTACCTCGTGAAAAAGTTGTAAATCCAAACTTTAAACAAGAAGATTTACCAGAAGCTATTATCCCAACAATTACAGCAAATCAACAACCTGTTGAAGTACCACCAACAGCTGAAACACCAAAACCAGAACAAACTTCTACACCACTAGAAATGCCTGTTGTTAAACCAGAAGCAGAAACTACTATTGAACCTACTCAATCAACAGAAGCACAACAACCAACAAATAATAATTAAAAAGAGAAAAGAATTAACTTTTCTCTTTTTGCTTTAAATAATTTTTCAAACATATATACACAATTTCATAAATAAAAATTAATTTTTAGGTTTAAATATCAATAATAAAATAAAACTAAATATAATTGCCGCAGTAATACCAGTTGCTGTTAGATCAAACATTCCCATAAGTAAACCTATAAATCCCATCTCTTCAGCCTTTGCTAAAGCACCATGTATTAAAGAATGACCAAAACTAGTAATTGGTACTAAAGCACCACCACCAACATAATTAATAATCTTATCATAAAAACTAAAACTATCTAAAAAAGCACCAACCACTACAAAAATACTAGTAATATGACCTGCTGTTAACTTAGTATTATCTAATATAACTTGCCCTATTAAAGAAACAAACCCAGCAAATAAAAACGAATATACATATATCATTTAATCCCCTCCAAACAAAGCGCATGACTAATTGAATATATTGGTTTACGTTGAAATACAAATGTTGGTGAAAACAATGCTCCTGTTGCTACTAATAAAACCTTTTTAAATAACCCTTTTTCTATTTTAGGTAAAATATCACTATAACTAACCATAGCAATACATAAAGGCCCACTTGCCCCAGCTAGAACTTCTTCTTGCTTACTATAATCATAAAGTAATGTTCCACTATCTTCATAGTTTTTACCAAGATCAATATTATATTCTTCCTTCATATAATCAATAAGTATTTCTCTACCATATTTACCTAAATCACCAGTTAAAATTAAATCATAATCATTAACGGTTTCTTTCATATTTTTTAAATGATTATAAATAGTATCACCTGCTGCTGCTGCCATAACTGCTCCCATATGCAAAGGATCATTCTGATTCATATCTACTATTTTTCCAATAGTTGAAGAACTTACTTTTATTTTTCCTTTATCTTTACTAAGTAAAACACTAGCACCTCCCGTTGATGTAAAAGTTGCTGTACTAGGTTTAGGAGCACCATATTCAGTTGGATTTCTAAATTGTTTCTCACTTGCCATATTATGAGAAGAAACAGATACAATACCATTTTTTATCTTTTTTCCATCAATTAAAGAACTCATCAAAATAATACCTTCTATACTACTCGCACATGCACTATATATTCCAAAAAAAGGAATATTAAAATTAAAAGCAGCATAGCTAGATGCACAAATTTGATTTAATAAATCACCACTAATTAATAAATCTATATCTTTACTATCTTTCTTACTTTTATTAAGAAGTATCTCAATACTATCCGATAACATTTTAACTTCTGCTTGTTCCCAACTTTTCTCTCCAGCATATAAATTAGTATATACTTTATCTAATTTATCACCTAATAAACCATCTTTTTCATAAGGACCACCTACAACACTATAATTATTAATATATACATCATCATATCTAAAAGTCATTTACATTCCTCCTAAAAAACAATACCTAATCATACCAAAAAACCAAGCAGCAACAATCCCATATAAAATAACAGAACCCGCAAGTTTAAATATATTAGATCCTATTCCATATATAGCACCTTCATTTTTATATTCCAAAGCACTACTCATAATCGAATGAGCAAATCCTGTAATTGGTATAATTAATCCACACTTTGCAAAATTAACCCATTTATCAAAAAATCCCAATGCTGTAAATAAACAAGCAAAAAAGATTAGGGTTGCTATCATAAATGCTGTCGCATCACTAGATGGAACATTTAACCATGATGAATAAAATTCAATTAATAACTGTCCTAATAATCCAACAATTCCTCCAACTAAAAAAGCTACTACACCATTCATAAATCTATTTTCCTTAGGTTTATGCTTATCAACTATTTTCTTATATTCTCTTTTTTCCATACTATCACCTAAATATATCTTTTCCTAAAAAAAGATATTTATACAAATAAAAAAAACTATCTAAAAGATAGTCTATAAAAACACTTTTTTATTTTTAATTAACATAAAAATACAAATACAAGTAGATAAAAAAAATATAAATAAATATATAATCATATTACTAATACTAGGACTAGGAAATAATCCCATAAAAGTACTAGTTACATTAGCTCCCATATGAAATAAAATAGAATATAATAAACTCTTATTTTTAACATATAATAACATCATAAAAATACCTAAAATAAAAGTATATAAAACATTACCAAAACTACTATAATGACTCAAAGCAAAAATTAAAGAAGAAAATAATACAATACTCTTTAAGCTAAATTTCTTATCTAAAGTCCTAAACATCATTCCTCTATAACATAACTCTTCAATACAAGGACCAAGTATACATACAATTAATAAATATATAATACTAAACCTCATCCCAGCAGTAGTTGTTACAATATCTTGCTTAAGTATAATATTAAAAAAATATTGTATACATATATTAAATACAATTGAAAATAAACCACCTATAATAAAACATTTAACTATTTTAGATAATTCTAATCTCATATTACTCTTATTTTCTTTATTAGATAATTTTTTATATTTAGGAAAAAAATAAATAAATAAAAGTAAATAAGAACTAATAAAAACAATTTCAGTCCTATCTAAAAACAAAAAACTATTTACTTCAAATATTTCCATTATTCCTTCAAAAAAAGCAAGAACTAATGAAAATGTAATCGGAGCTTCCAAAGCTCCTAAAATATTTTTAAAACTATTACTAAACTTCTTCATACAACTCCTTCTATATTAATTAAGTTTATCACGTAACTTTCTAAGTATCTTATTTTCACTTCTAGAAACTTTCACCTGACTAATTCCTAATTCATTAGAAATATCACTTTGCGTTCGATCATCAAAATATCTATATCTAATAAGTCTCCTTTCCTCGTCACTTAAGCTATCTAAACTATCTCTTAAATCAATAATATCACTACTATATCCCTTTTCTTCAAAACTTATACTATCATATAAATTAAGTTCTTTTCCTTCATCATTTAATTCATAATCCAAACTCTTAACATAATAACTAGCAACAATCGCTTCATTAACTAATTCCTCATCTACCTCCAAAAAAGAAGCTATCTCACTATTAGATACTTCTCTCATAAACTTCTGCATTAATATTTCCCTTGTTTTTTCTATCCTATTATTTAACTTAACCAATTCTCTACTCGTTCTCATAACTTTATTTTCTCTAATATATTTTAAAACTTCACCTAAAATATAAGTATGTGCATAAGTTGAAAACTTCGTATCAAAACTACTATTATAATTATCAAAAGCTTTTAAAAGACCAACTACCCCTACTTGATATAAATCATCTATCTCTCCAAAATAACTATATTTATTTATAATACTATATATTAACCTATCATAATCCTCTATAACAATATCTCTTATCATAAGCCTCCTAAATATTTATATAATTAAATACATTTACTTCTTTGTTTAATAAAACTTTACTATTATAATTGAAACTATTATATCCACATAAATAAACCTCACTATCTTTAATATCGTCTATTAAAAATCTAATATAACTATCATTTAAACATCTTACTTCTTCCAAATTAATAACTATATATTTAATCCCTCCAATCCTAATAATTTGTTTAATAGAATTACTAAGTAAATAAATATTTCTACTTTCTAATATCCCATTTAACCTAACAAATAATACACCTCCCTTATATTCATAATTAACTCTCAACAAAACATCACCTCAAATATAAAATAAAGATTAAAAGAAAAAAATCAATTCGACAAACCATTATCTTTTTCTTAAATATCTTTACTAATATATTTACACATAAAAAAAAGAAATCCTAAGATTTCTATATAAAAACATTATAAGTAACTTTTCTTATTCCCATATATAAATAATCTATATAATTTCTTTTTACTAACTTAGCTATAATAATCTCTTTTTCTGTATATAAAGATTGATCTAAAACAATCATTTGTCTACGATTTAAAAACAATCTAATTAATAAATAATCCCAAGGTCGATACTTAATACCTTTCTTTTCTAAATATCTACAAGTAAAAAACTTGCATGGTAAACTTTTAATCGTACATCTACTATTAATTAAATTAGGACAAACTCTTCCTTTCGTATAACAACATCCATATACAACCGGATTTTTACACCCACTACATTCTAAGTCTCTTCTCGAAACACACTTATTATCAACAAAATCACATAAATTAAATTCATTAAATTCATTATCTAAATAATTACACATATAATCATAAATATAATTAATACGATCTTCATAATCAAGTAAATAAGCACTAACTAAACTATCTAATTCCTTAATCATATTATTATTATTTAAATTCTTATCATAATTTATCAAATATATATCTTTTACTTTAATATGATACTTCTTACAATAATCATATACTTTTATTATCTCTTTATATAAAGATAATAACACTCTATCTTTTATTAAAGAATATCTCTTCTTAAATTTATTTCGATTAAAAAAATCTATATTTTCACTATAATTATTCATATAATTATCTAATCTTTTAACCTCATCTAAATTATCTATTCTTAACAAATTATTATCTATCAATATAATTATATCTTTAGTATCAATAATCTTATCTCCTAAAAAAACATAATTATATTTATTCTTTTCTTTATATTTACCAATTACCTTTATATTTTTTAATCCAACAACCCTACTTATATTCTTTTTCATTACCCTATCATGATCAAACTTAAGTGATTCAAAGTAACTATAAGAATTCATTATTTTTTATCTCCTTTTTCAACAATTTTTAACTGTTTATAAGTCGCAAAAATAATTAACCCAAGTCCTACAATCAATAAATATAACCATGCTGGTATTAAATTCCAGAACTCTTTTAATTGATATACAATTTCTATTATTAAAGCTATTACAGATACTTTAAATAAAGCATTATAGTTTTTATCAAAATATCCAATTAAAATTGATATAAACAACAAAATAAACGTATACGCTAAAACATATCCATTAGAACTAAATAAAACTAATAAAAAGGCAAATGAATATCCCATATATCCAATAATACTTTTAGATTGATTATTTTCATTAAATAATCTACATATACAAAATGTTAAATAATAAACAAATACTGAAGGTAATATAATAGATACCCATTCTATATCTGAATAATTTTCAATAAGTGAAATTATTGGAATTATTACTGCAAATAAAGATAAATTTAATTTAACATTATCTCCTCTATGAAATATACCAATTAATAAGAATAAAATAGTACTAAAAATATTAGCAAAGAAATAATTAGCATTACCAAAACTTATATAAGCATTTAATGAATTTTCTATTGCATAAGAACTAACAATAACATTTATTAATAAAAGTACAAATACTATATTCTTAAACGAATTAGAACAATTTTTAGTCCAATTAACATCAGCATAGAAAAGTAATATACTAACAAATATTGCTATTGAAATAATTAAATTAGGAATAGCATTTGTAAATAACAACGAAATAACAATAGCTACCAAAGAAAACTTTTCATATATATCAACAATACGTTTATTTCTACCCAAACTATATATCAAAATATATGTAAGTAAAGTAGAACTTAACCAATAACCAAGAATATTTTCAAAAGCAAAAAAATGATTTAATAAAAATATACTTCCAAATAATAACATTGAAATCTTAACTGGATGAATAAATATTTCAAAATCATATTCATCTAATTTATCAATATACGTACATACGATACATATTAATATTGAGAAAAGTGCAACAAATAACGGTAACCATACCGGACCATTAGTTGAAATTAAAAACACTAGCATTGTAATTATATCAGCCGTTACTAAAGAAGATGTTTTTAATTTTACATTCTTAAATAATAAAGAGATTAAAAATAAGAATGTAACAAAAAACGTTGTAATAGTAACCCATAAACTAGAATCATCTTTTAATATAAGAATTAAACTAGGTACTAAAAGAATATATGATAAAGCAGATGCAAACATACTAAAATCAGATTCTTTATTTTTATATATATAATAATAAATATTAAATATAAATAAAATTGATAATGCAATAGTCGCAATCATATTAGAATATATTCCAATAAAACTAATAAATATAACTCCTAAAATACATAAACATATATCAGTAAAAATCGATAATGTATATATATCTTTATCCCTATCAAAATCAAATAATTTAATAATAGTTAATAATGGTAATACCAATATTAAGATTTCATCTATTACTAATCCGAAATACTCCGCTAATAAAACTATCGAAAGTAATATACCAGAATAAACAATATTTAAAAATAATTTCTCTTTAAAATTACAATAAGTAATCATTCCCAAAATAGATCCAACTAATAAACAAAAAGTAATAAATAATAAATTACCTTCTCCTAAAAGTGAGAAATAATTACCAAATAGTTCACTATAGCCTATCGTTAAAAATGCCAAAACGATAAAAGCCATCCCAAGTAACCAATATAAATATATAGTTGCTTTAATTTTAATCTTTTTTTCACAAAACTTAGATAATCCAATAAATAAAGCTGCAATAATTATAAATATAAAAACTTTTATTATTGAATTAAGAGAATACCAGCCTGTTGTTGCAAAAACAAATCCTGCTATAAAAACCATTCCAACACCAAGTTTTAATAAAATATCAATTTTTCTAATTTGTGGATCAACAACCTCTTTTTTTACTATCTTCTTAGTAATAGCCTTCTTTTCAGAACTTACTGTTTTTGACACAAGCATATTTAAAGCTATATAAAATCCACCTGATACAAACTTCATCGAAACGAAATTAATAATAGACATAATTAAATAAATACCATTATTTTTAGCTATTTTTTCTTTATCTTTTCCCCAAATACTTATAGCAACATTTATACCTGATAAAGTAAGAAATAAAAAGGAATCAGAATATAGTCCTACAAGCACCGAAATAATATTAACAATTAATATTACTAATAAATAATTGTCATATTTCATTTTATTCATATACGTCACCTCTATTATATATAATATATCATAAAAAAAAGAAATAACATATAGTTATCTCTTTTTATTTACTTTTATTTTCCATTTTAGAAGATGTTTTTTTAGTCTTTTTTCTAACAGTTTTCTTCTTATTTTCCTCTTCTTCTAACTTCTTTTCTTCTTCAAGTTCAACCACACTCTTACCCGTTTCAAGATCTATTTCATTACCTTTAAAATCAATTAATATTACTTTAGTCTTACTAACAAGACCATGTAATCCTTTACTATTTTTACTAATTATTATCGAAATAATAATTATAATCGATAATAATGAATTTAAGAATAATAAACTATTATATATATATAAGAAATACTTAATAGGTACAACAAAAATAGCTATTGTTTCTAATACATAATAAATAATACTAAATAAGAAAACAGATCTTATCAATAATTGTTTATAACTAACTCTTTCTCCTTCATCAGTAACAACTTTTAAACGCATAATTTTCTTTCCTAAAGTTTGACCATAAGTAAAACCTTGGAATAAAACAAAATATAAAAGAGTTATTACAAAATTAATTATATAAGCAACTACATAATTCTTTTCTAAATGATATGTATAATAATTTTCTTTTTCTTTAAATTCATCTTTAGATAAAACATCCTCTTGATATTCATTTACCAAACTAGAACAATTTTTATCAAATTCTTCTTTAGTAATTTTCTCATCTTCTAAAGATTCATTTAACTCTTCATATTTAGATACATATTTATCTTCAGTTAATTTATAAGTATCAATCGCATTCTTAAAATCATCACAAGTCTTCACTTCACCATTATTATAATTATGCTCATAATAAGATAAATACATTTGATAATATTCACTATAATACTTATTATAATCATCTACCTGAAAATTAACTTTACTAGAAGTAATTAAAGAATTAATGACTATTGATATTAATAAAATATCAATAGAATAAGCAGCTGCTCTTCGGAAAAAATAATCTATTTTTCTTAACATACTATCACCTAACTTTGAAATTGTGAATTATAAAGTTCTGCATAAAAACCATTTTCTTTAAGTAAGTTTTCATGATTACCTTGCTCTATAATATTACCATCTTTCATAACTAATATCAAATCGGCATTCTTAATAGTTGATAAACGATGAGCAATAATAAAGCTTGTTCTACCTTCAGTTAATTTATCCATTGCCTTTTGAACTAATTCTTCAGTACGAGTATCAACATTAGACGTAGCTTCATCTAAGATTAAAAATGGTGCATCAACAATCATACCACGAGCAATTGTAAGTAATTGCTTTTGACCAGCAGAAATACTTTCATCATCTTTTAAAATCGTATTAATACTATTAGGTAATGTTTTTACAAAATGATCAACACCAACAACCTTTAAAGCTTCCCATATTTCCTCATCACTAACATTATCTTTATTAAATTTAATATTTTCTTTTACAGTCCCCTCAAATAACCAAGTATCTTGAAGTACCATTACAAATAAATCACGAACATTTTCACGAGTTAATTCACTAGTTGAAACACCATCTATATAAATATTACCAGAATTAATTTCATAAAACTTCATAAGTAAATTAACCATTGTTGTTTTACCTGCACCAGTTGGTCCAACTATAGCTATTTTTTGACCAGGTTTAGCTACTGCATTAAAGTCTTTTATAATCGTACGTCCTTCATCATAACCGAACTTAACATTTTTAAATTCAATTTTTCCTTTTACTTTAGATTTATCTAAATGTCTAGAAACATTTTCTTGAGAAGACATTTCTTTTTCATCTAAAAATTCAAATACTCTTTCACTAGCAGCCGCAACAGATTGTAAATTAGTCATAGCTTGAGCTATTTGATTAAGAGGATTAGTAAATTGTCTAATATATACCATAAAAGCAACAATTACCCCAAATGAAATAACATCATTCATTGTAAGTAAAGCACCAACTATACATACCGCAACATATCCAAAATTACCAATAAAGCCCATAATTGGAGGCATTAAACCAGATAAAAATTGGCTCTTACGATTACATTCATATAAACGATTGTTTAGTCTATCAAATTCCTTTAAAGAATCTTTATCTCCATTATATACTTTAACAACATTATGCCCAGAATATATTTCTTCAATATGACCATTCAAATCACCTAATTCTATTTGTCTTTGAACAAAGTATTTTTGACTTTTTCTAAGAATTAATCCCATCATACCAAATCCAAAGATAGTTGCTAAAACAGCCGTTAATGCCATTATCCAATTAGTCACAAACATCATAATCAATGAACCAATAAATAAAGTTGACGCAGTAACTAAACTAGCTAAACTATTATTCATATTATGACCAATTAAATCAACGTCATTCGTAACCCTTGATAAAATATCCCCTGTTTCATGTTGATCAAAAAACTTAAGTGGTAACTTATTTATCTTAGTACTAATCTTAGTTCTTAAACTCTTAGCAAAATTATTAGAAATAGTTGCCATCGAAAATGATTGAACATAACTAAGAATTGCACTACTAATGTATAAAATACCTAAAAAAGTAGCAATTTCCTTTACTTCTTCCATATTGATACTAGGTTTAACTTTTTCATATACATCTTCAGGTAATTCATCTATTAACGCTAACATTTCATTACTCGACAAATTTTCATTAAATTTTGATAAAACTTCTCCTGTAGCAACTTTATCTTCAACAGATATTTCAGGATCATTCATAATATCATTAAATGTATTTTCATTTATATTAGGTTGTAACCCCTTTGTAATAACATCAGTAAAATCAGATAATTTATTAGGTGCATTTAATGATAAAATTGCACTTGTCATTGCAAGTATCAAAGCAAAGATAAATAGATAACGCCAATTTTCTAAGTTTACAAATAATCTTTTCATTGAGCCCTTAAAATCTTTTGATTTTTCAGGTACTCTTCCACCCATAGGTCTAGCCATTGTCTAACTCCTCCTTACTTAATTGTGATAAAGCAATTTCTTTATATACCTTACATTTCTTTAATAATTCTTGATGTGTTCCAATTCCAACGCATTTACCTTTATCTAAAACAACTATCTTATCAGCATTCATAATTGTACCAATTCTTTGAGCAACTATCATACTTGTAGCATCCTTAGTATATTTTTTTAACTCTTTTCTTAAAACAGCATCTGTCTTATAATCAAGCGCAGAAAAACTATCATCAAATATATATATTTCTGGATCTCTAGCAATTGCACGTGCTATTGAAAGCCTTTGTTTTTGACCACCACTAACATTAGTACCACCTCTAGCTATATGACTATCATACTTTTTATCCATCTTTTCAACAAAATCAGTTCCTTGAGCTACTTCAATAGCTTCTTTAATTTTATCTTTATCAGCTTTCTTTTTACCATTATCACCATAACTAACATTAGAAGAAACAGTTCCAGTAAACATTACTGCCTTTTGAGGAACATATCCAAGTTTATTATATAAAACTTCAAGCTTATAATCTTTTACATTAACTCCATCTATTAAAACACTTCCTTCAGTAGCATCATAAAATCTAGGCACTAAATTAATTAAAGTACTTTTTCCACTACCAGTAGAACCAATAAATGCAATTGTCTCTCCTTTATTAACTTTAAACGAAATATCTTTTAATACATATTCATCAGCATCCGGATATTTAAATGAAACATTTCTAAATTCAATAGTACCAACTTCATGAATATCATCATTATCTAACTTTCCATTTTTAATAGTAATTTCTTCATCTAAAACTTCATTAATACGCTTAGCTGATACTTGTACTCTAGGCCACATCATAAAGATCATAGCAAGCATTAAAAATGACATAATTACTTGCATACCATAACTAGTAAATACAACCATATTACTAAATAAAGTAAGTTTTTCTACCATACCAGCACCATTAATTAAATAAGCACCTATCAAATAAATTCCAAGCGTTAAAGCATGCATAACAATATACATCATCGGACTCATAATTGCAAAACATCTTTGATTAAACAACTGCATACTTGTTAAATCACTATTTACTTTATCAAATCTTTCTTCTTGATATTTTTCTGCATTAAAAGCACGTATTACTCTAATACCAGTAACATTTTCACGAGTAACACCATTAACTTTATCAATTAATTTTTGTACCTTAGCAAATCTAGGTAATACAATAATCATTAAACATATAATCGTAATAAGTAAAACAACTACACAACCACCAGTTAACATACTCCACTCTATACTTTTATTAAGTATTTTTGATACAGCCCAAACAGCCATAATTGGTGCTTTAACCATTGCTTGTAGTCCCATCGCAATAAACATTTCTAATTGCGTAACATCATTAGTCGTTCTTGTAATTAAACTACTAGTTGAAAACTTCTTTATTTCATTCATACTAAAATCAGACACTTTACTAAAAATATCTTTTCTAAGTTTTTTTGAAAAACTAGCAGATAAAAGAGCAGCAAAATATCCAACAATAAATGATGCTAATAAACTTAAAAAAGCGCAAGCAATCATCATAAACCCTTGTTCTAATATATCAGTAAGCTCACTACCTTCAGTTTGTATTAAAACTGTAATTTCTGACATATAATCAGGAATCTTAAGTTCTATTCCAACATGAAAAGCAACAAATAAAATACTACATATAATTAATATAACTTGTTTTTTATTAAACTTCTTAAATAACTTAAACATATTAACCTCCTATTTATTCAAATTATCTTTCATTTTATCGATAACAGAAAAAAAAGTATTTAACTCATTATCAGAAATACCATCAAGTAAATCGTTTTGGAACTCATCAATAAGACTTTCTAACAATTCCATTCTATCAATATATTTATCTGTTAAAATAATTCTCTTAACTCTTAAATCTAAAGAAGACTCTATTCTTTTTAACATACCATTTTTTTCCATTGTACTAATAATACCAGAAGCAGTACTTCTTCTAACAACAAAATTTCTCTCAATATCTCTTTGATAAATTTCTTTATCTTGATTCAAAAATAAATATCTCATAATTCTAATTTGAACTGTTGTTAAAGCAGGATAACCAGCATTTTTAGCTTTTAATAATATTTTTCTCGTTATTAAATTATCCAATGTCTTTAATTCATAACCAACTATTCTACGCATTTTAACCTCCTGTAGCAACCTAACAAAAGAAATTATAACAAAATCAATATTTATATTCAATAAAAGATATTAATAAAATATAATTTACATTTTTTTCCACAAAAAAAAGATGAATTAATTCATCTTTTTATAATTATATTAATAAAAAATATTATTATTAAAATCTTATTCTTCCTTTAATCAAAGTTTTACCTTTTTCTGTAAAAAAGATTGAATCTTCATAATCAAACTTACTAACAGCTGAAACAATCGAACCATTTTCTCCTTTATCAGAAAATGCTGTTTCAACAACACTTCTAACTTCTTCATCACGCATTCCTATTTCATCCATTTTATCACTAACAGTAATAATCGAATTAGTATACGGATTTATCTTTCCTACTTCTGATAAATTAATATCAAAAGCATTCGCAAAATAATGAATAATTAAACTTTTTTTATCTAATTCACTAGTATATAAACCATTTCTTTTATACTTAGGATTATTATATTGTGAAGAGTTTCCTAAAGCATCTGATAAATATATAATACTTCTATCATCTCCTACTTGTAATCCATCATAATCAATTAATGCAAGACTACCAGTTCTTGGATTATAAAGAATATTCCCATAAGAACAAAGATCTGGAAAAACAATACCTTCTTTATTAGCATCATTAATAACATTTTCTATTCTTCTATAAACCTTAGTATAAACCTCAGGTAACATTTGCTCAAAAAATCCCATCGTATGAAAATGTTTAGATAAATCTATCCCATCAAAACCAGATATTGTATAAGCTTTAAACATACTATCTTTTCTATAAAAAACGTCTTGAGGTTTCTTTAAATAATAAGGTAATTTCAAATTTTTAGATTCTAAAATTTTTAACTCTAAGCTATTACCATTACTTCTTTCATTTAACCTAACAAAATCATCTGTAAATACTTTTAAAAAGCTTCCATTCTTCAAACGATATACAAAGCTTTCTCCTTCTACTTCTGAAACCTTTTTATCAATATCACCAAGCACTCTTTCAAATAAATATTTTTCCATAAATATCCCCCTAATAAATTGGCGATATTGTATCATAAAGAATTAAAAAAGTCAAAAAAAGATAGATAAATCTATCTACCCATCTAATTATTAACAACATACTTAGCAAGCTCAATATCTGCTTCAGCTAAATCATAACTAAGCAATAATTTTTTATCAACAAATACATATGAAGAATGATCTTGTAATACAACCTCTCCACTTAAATATGTACAATGATATAATCTTAAATCTATTTCTTTTTCATTATCTACAACAACATTATTACAAACAAAATAATCACACTTAACAGAAATATTAAATTCTTCATAAATTTCTCTAACAATAGCTTTTTCTTCTAATTCCCCTTCTTCTACTTTTCCACCAGGAAACTCCCACTTACCAGCTAAATGTCCTTTTAATCTTTGAGCAATTAATACTTTATCATTCGTCTCAATAAGTGCTGCTACAACTTTAATACGTTTCATACCCCACCTCAAATAACTAAATTTATTATATCAAAGAATAAAATAATTATAAGTTGTACAACTAAAATTACAAAAAAATAGACACAAAAAGTGTCTAATTATTTTATAATTCTCTTCGATAAATATAAAAAAGGTGTATCACATAGAGCAATAATTACTTCTAAAAAGCATGTACTAATAGCGATTTCAATAATGTCTATCAAAGGATAAGAAAAAGAAAAAGCTAAAAACACAAAGCCAAAATTATCTAAACAATTACATATAATAGTAGATAAATTATTTCTAACCCACATTTTCTTTCCCTTAAATTTCTCTTTTAACTTACTATATATTTTTACATCTAATAAATTAGATATAAAAAACATAAGTATACTAGCAATACATATTCTTGGTGCAAGTCCAAAAAGATTAACCATCGAATCGTGTACAACATCAATATCACTAGCTATAAATAATAAAGATAATTGCATACTAATCAAATATACAATTACGGAAAATAACCCAATATAAACACCCTTCTTAGCATTATTCTCTCCATAACATTCATTAAGTATATCCGTTGCTAAAAAAACTGATGCAAATAAAACATTACCCAAAGTACCACTAATCCCAAAAATATCGATACATTTAGATACTTGAATATTAGCAATAACAGAAGCTATACCAATCCAAACAAAAATTCCTTCTTTACCAAAAAATTTTTTAGCTAACAATAATAAACTAAACATAATAATTATTTCTATAAATAACAATAACTCATTCATAAATATTTCTCCTTAATTTTTTATAGTAGGTGTTAAGAACTACTAAATTGGTTTTAATTATAACATAAAAAAGTAATATATCATATATATTACTTTTCATATTCTATTTTAGGATTAACTTCCTTATACTTTACACACATCTTATCTTGTTCATTAAACTCATAAAGCTTAGAACATGAATAATCTATTTTAGAATCTTCTATAGTTTGTTTTATACATTCTTTACCATTGTAAGTATACCCCTCATCACAACCAATTCCTTTAACTGGTTCTAGTATCGAAGTCATATAACAAGAACTTCCCTTTAGAATATATCCATTACTACATGAATAAGTAACATTTACTTTACTTATGTCTTTCTTTATACAACTAGTACCACTTAATGTATACCCATTACTACAAGAGTACTTTTTATTAGAACCAATTGTTAATTCAATATAACAAGAATTATTTTTGTAAGAACCATTAGTACAACTATAAGATGTAGATACTTTTTCAGTATAATGACATTTCTTATCTACATAATTATAAGTACCACTAGAACAATATGGGTAAAAATAATAATCTATATTCTTTTTACAATCACAAGTATTTCCATTTAAAGTACAATTACTAGGACATGTATTAACAACTTTTATTTTAGAATCATCATAATAACTTCGTTTACAAATAGTTCCACTTAATGTATATCCACTACTACAAGAATAACTGACATTCGCATTAATCGTTGTTGTTTTAACACACTGATTGTTACTCAATTGATATCCACTACTACAAGAAGATTTCATAGTTGCTGCAACAACTGTTTCATTAACACATTTTCCATCTTTTAAAGTATAACCTTGACCACAACTATATCCATCTTTAGTACTTTTAGTATCGGTTTTAATACATTTACCATTATTATAAACAAAACCATCACTACATAAATACGTAACTTTAGGATCAACACTTTCTAATACTTTTACACATTTATCTTTATCATTAAGATTATAACCTTCTTCACAATAATAGTGTCCTTTAACACATTTAACCCCATCTTTTACATAGCCATCTTTACACTCTAAAAAGAAAAACTTACATAAAACTAAAATAAATAAAATTAATATCAAAAGAAATAAAATAATTATAATTAATTTCTTTCTTTTAGAGTCATCATTTCTCTTCTTAGAATTTTTTAACTCTTTTATCCCAACAGTTTCTTTTTCTAAAACATCACTATTATATACACTAACAGTTTTCTCAACATTAGATACATCATTATTACCTATAAATACAGGTGTAATTTCATTTAAAGTATCTATAATATCATTCTTAAACGAAGAAACATTTTGATATCTATCTTTACTATCATACTTACATGCTTTCAAAATAATATTCATAACCTTAGAACTAACGTTATCTATTCTAGGAATTTTTTTACCACTTAATCTCATCTCAGTTGCTTTGTTAATATCAACTGTCTTACTTTCAAAAGGTAATTTATTATTATTTAATAACTTATACATAACAAGACCTAAAGAATAAATATCTGTAGTAGAATCAATCTCTTCCTTATTATAAGCTTCTTTCGACATATAAGCATAAGTCCCAACAATCTTACCGTCTTCTCCAATAAAAGCACTAGTAGTTGAAACTCCAAAGTCCCCTAACTTATAATTACCATCTTCACCATAAAATATATTACTAGGTTTAATATCCCTATGAAATATTTTTCTTTTTTCACATAATTCTAAAGCATTACAAATATCTAAACCTAATTTTAAAACTTCTTCCTCATCAACAATTCTTTTAGAAAAATGTGTATTTAAATCTTTTACAAGTTCCATTCTAATATATAAATCTGCACCATATTCATCCTTTTTTCTTTCTTGAAAATACTCATAACAATTTATAAAATTGGGATTATCTTCAAACTTTTTCATTAACATAAATTCTTTTTTTATATCAGAAACTATATCATTATAATA
Source organism: Bacilli bacterium (assembly GCA_017436345.1). GTDB lineage: Bacteria > Bacillota_I > Bacilli_A > RF39 > UBA660 > RUG11788. Next base: position 89,899 of record JAFSDH010000001.1, on the reverse strand, counting down.
AGAATTCAACTCACTCTCATCTTTTATTGTTCCTGATGCAATTAGTTTTTTAACATCTTCATTTTCATTAGGTAAACTTATATATTTAATCGCACACTGTACAACAACATCATCAACTTTTTTAGTAGCTAAATATACTTCCGAATTTTGACCAGCACCTATTTTTTTATCAATTTTCCAATCATTAAAAACTATATCTCTCATAAATCACCTATTTTTTCCCTAATTGCTTTCTTAAAATAACATAGCAACCCACCAAAAGAATAAATGTCATACCTAGTATTATTAATATATCAGTACCAAAATGTTCTAGTGTAAATTCAAAATAATCTTCCACTTCGCGCACTGCCCCAGGCATCATGTTTTGTAATGAATTAGGAAGACTATTTAAATCTGCAGTAGTTCCTAAAGCTTCTACTGACCAACGACACAAAACAAAATTAGAAATAAATTCATTAATACCATCTAATTTGAATAGCATCCCAGAGAATAGTAACTGTGGAACTAATAAAAGAGGTGCAATAGTCATTGCTACACTAGAATTCTTTGCAAAAGTTGAAACAAGTAATCCTAACGAAGAAGATGAAACAATTGTTAAAAAACAAACCAATAATGTTTCAAAATACCAAGATGAAAAAACTCCACTAGTAGGTACATCTCCAACAAAAAGACAAAAGAAAGAAACCAATAATAACGCTTGTATCATACCAATTAAACATTGAACAAAAAACTTAGATGAAATATATGCTGATAATTTCATATTCGCCATATGTTCCTTCACAAGTATTACTCTTTCTTTACATATTTCTTGAATTGAATTTAATAATCCTAACCAAATTGACATTGTTGCCATCGCAAATAAAACCATCTTAGTCTCATCATATAAATTAAATAAATCACTAGAAACAACTATTGACATCAAATATGCACATAATGGCGCTTGTAGAAATAAAATCATCATTTGTTGCTTATTATTAATAATAGTTTTTATATATCTTTTAGATAAAGTTGAAAATTGTTTAAAAAAAGACTTTTTATTTTTAACCTTTTTCACAGAACCATCTTTAGAAACTGGAATATCTTTCTTTACCAAGTTTTTTTCAAATTCTTTATACCATTTATCCGTATTATTATTTAACATACTATAAATGTCTACAAAATCATCTACATCAAAAAAATCTAAAGCATCATTAGGAGAACCTGCAAAACACAACTTTCCTCCAACTCCTAAAAAAACAATTTTATCACATAAATGTAAATTCAAAGTAGTATGCGTAACTAAAATAATAGTCTTACCTGAATCAGCCATTTTCCGAAGAGTCTTCATAATACTTCGTTCAGTACCTGGATCAAGACCACTAGTAGGTTCATCCAAAAAGAATAACTTTGGATCAGCAATAAGTTCAACAGCAATACTTGCTCTTTTTCTTTGTCCACCACTAAGATTTCTAATCATCACATCTTTTTTATCAGCTAATTCTACAATATCTAAAACATCATTTATTCTTTTTTCCTTTTCTGTTAGTGTTGTATCATCTGGCATTCTCAAATCAGCTGCATAATTAAGCATATCCCTTAATGTTAAATCAGTATAAACAATGTCTTCTTGTGGAACATATCCAATAATATTTTTTAATACCGAATAATTTTGATATAAATCAACACCATTAACTAAAACTCTACCACTAGTAGGTTTATCAACACCATTAATACAATGCATAAAAGTACTTTTACCAGCTCCACTACCACCAACTAAAGAAACAAATTCACCTGGTTCAATTGATAAATTAATATGCTCTGAAATATTTCTCTTTTTTCCTTTTACCTTAACTGTTTTAACAATATCTATAGCTTCTACTCCTACTCCAGAATCATAAGTTTGATATATAAAAGATCCCCTAGTATAAATAAACTTAGTATCAGCTATCAAAATAACATCTTTTTCTTTTAATACTTTTGTACCAGTTAAAACACTACCATTAAAAATAATACCATTATCTTCATTTCTATTAGTTAAACAAAAATGATCATTTTCACGATATATAAGAGCTTGCATCAAAGGAATAGTAACATGATTAAGAACAATATCACATTTACTATCTCTACCTATTGTAATCTTATCTTTTTCTAATAAGTCATAATATTTCCATTCAATAGCCTTAACACCAACTGATAAAATCATAATAATACCTTTTTTCAAAGGCTCCAATAAGTTATCTACTTTAATAAAATCTCCATCTAAAATAAATCCACTAGACACTTTCTCATTATTTATATAAATACCATTAGTACTATCATTATCTATAACTTCAATACCTTCATCAGTTATTTTAAAATAACCATGATTACTAGAAATAATAGGAGACGAAATAACAATATCATTATTTTTATTTCTACCAAAACTAATTTCTTTTTTATCAAAATCATTTAAACATATATTTTTAATTGAATCTGATTCAATAATTGAAATAATATATCTCTTTTTAGAACTCATAATGACCATACTCCTATTCTATAAAATTATATCATAAAAACAAAATAAAAACACATTATATGTATAACGTGTTTTTTAAAATATCTATAAAAAGTTGAAAAAAATTCTTAGCTTTAACACTATCCTTTACAATTAAATTTATTTCATCTATAACACTACCATTTTTCTTTATTAAAAACTTTCCTACAATATCATTACTACTTAAAGGTAACTTTATATTATCAATTTCAATCAAAGTATCATAACCATTCTCATTATCACTATTTTTCATTAAAACAGAAGCATCTCTTTCTAAATAAATATTAACATTATTAACTGTACTTTTTTCAAACTTAATTGAATCAACAACACTATCTTTTTCTTTTAAATTTATAACTTTATAATTATTAAATCCATAATCTAATAATTCAGCTGTTTCTTCATTTCTAACACTTCCCTTTTCCTCTCCTAAAACAATAGCGATCAACCGCATATTTCCTCTTTTAGCGGTAACTGCCATACAATAACCAGCCGCATCAGTAAACCCTGTTTTTAAACCATCTGCTCCTTCATATAAATTAACTAAACGATTAGTATTTACAAGCCAAAATTTATTATCTGTATTTACTCTTAAATAATCTTCATAAACAGAAGTAAAATCATAAATCATTTCATGTTTTAATAACTCTCTTGCTATCATTGCCATATCATACCCACTCGAATAATGATTATCTTCATCAAGTCCTGTTACATTAACAAAATTAGTATTAACAAGCCCTAAAGATTTCACTTTTTCATTCATCATTTCTACAAACTTTTCCTCAGTACCAGCAATATATTCCGCCATGGCAACCGTTGCATCATTGGCACTAGCCATTGTAATTCCTTTTATCAAGTCCCTAACTGTCATTTTTTCCCCTGTTTCAAGATAAATTTGTGATCCACCCATACCACTAGCATTTTTACTAGCAGTAACAATATCATCTAAACTAATCTCTTTATTTTCAATTTTCTCCATAATTATAATTAACCCAACCATCTTCGTCATAGATGCAACCGCAAGTCTTTCATCCTTATTTTTTTCAAAAATAATTTCCCCACTATTTGCTTCCATAAGTAGTCCAGCTTTACCATTAACAATTAAATTTTCTGAAGCATCCACTTTCTTAAAACTAAACATCGTTAAAAAAATCATCATTAAAACAATTACTCTTTTCACAAAAACACCTCATTAATTATTATGATAAAAGATAAGATTTATGCTTAGATTGACTTTCTTCTCTTTAAAAATTATAATAAACCATAAAAAGGGAGAAAGATTATGGTTGAATTAAGAGAAAAAGTTGCATTATTAACTGACATTCACGCTAATGAAGAAGCCTTAGAGGCAATTATAAAAGATATCAAATATCGTGGTATAAAATACATTTTTTCACTAGGTGACCTAGTTGGATTAGGTCCAAGCCCTAAAGAATGCATTAACTTAGCTATCGAAAATAATATCATTAATATTTTAGGAAATAATGATTATTATAATCTTTTACCTCCATCAACTTATAGTCATTTACAAGATAAAAATTCTGAAAGTTATCAAAACCTATTATGGACTAAACAACAACTAACAAAAAAACAAATCGCTTATTTAAGAAGTATGCCTCCATCCGTTGATTTAAAACTAAATAATAACTTAATCGCCTTATGTCATTTCCCAAGTGATTCTAGATACTTTCCTCGCGCTGTATGGACATACGAAATAGAAGGCCCAAACATCTTTCTAAAAACAAATACTAAATATGATGAAAAATATAATCTAGATCCACAAAATAAAGGTGTAATTAGTTCAAATCTAAATCCTATTTTTGAAGGAAAAACAGTTAATAAATATGATGCTGTTATTTATGGTCATTATCATTTCCAAGAAAGCTATTTAAAAAAAGATGGTTATCCAACTAACTTCCATTCTTTAAATGCAGCTGGTGTAGCTATTGAAGATAAAACCTTTTACTATATCCTAGAACCAAATAAAAAAAATGGATACGTTATTAGAAGACTATCCATTCCTTATGATAAAGATAAGCTATATCATAAACTAGACAGTATGGAGTATCCAAAAAAGTCAACTTTTGAAGAATATATTATGAAATTTTAAAAAATCAAACTATTCGTGCTATAATTTTAATATAATTATAGTACGGAGGTAATTATGAAAAAAAGAAATAAAAGGAGAAAAAGATTATATCGATTAATAAGACTATTCCTAACATTAATCTTTATAATTTTATTAATATATTTAGTTTATTTAGGTATTAAATCTTTTATAAAAAATCCTGAAAATACTAATAAAGAAAACAATAAAACAGAAGAAAAAAATCAAATAGAAGAACCTAAATATACAAAAGAAGAAGATGAAAAATTGAAAAAATTAGATTATATCAATGAAAAAGTTAATTACTTTAAATGGGAAAATATCGACAGATATATTTCCTATAAAGAAAAAAATCAAGATTTATCAAATGAAAAAATAGTCTTATATGTAAATATTGGTATTGATAATGACTTTTATACTAATATAACTTCTAGTCCAAATCAAAATACTAATACGATTTTATTAAACAAATATTATGCTGTAGATTCATCATTTGTACCTAAAAATTTAAAAGATATTGATCCTAAATATCGTGGCAAATATTTACAAATGACAGAAGAAGCTGCAAATGCATTTAATAGTATGGCAAAAGATGCTAAAGAACAAGGATATACAATAAGAGCTGTTTCAACATATAGAAGTTATAGTTATCAAGATGGTTTATATAACAGATATGTCGCATCAGATGGTAAGACTAAAGCTGACACATATTCTGCTCGTCCTGGTCACTCTGAACATCATACTGGTTTAGCTGTTGATGTTGATAATGCTAATTTAAGTTATACAAGTTTTGGAAAAACAAAAGAATTTAATTGGATGAAAGAAAATGCTTATAAATATGGATTTATCCTAAGATATACAGAAGAAAATGAATTTATAACAGGATATAAAAACGAACCATGGCATTACCGATATGTGGGTGTTGAAATCGCAACTAAAATGAAAAATGAAAATATAAATAGTTTTGAAGAATACTATTTTATGTATTTAGACAAATAAAAAGAAAGGAAAACCTTTCTTTTTTATATTGCTTCAATTTCAAACGCTTCTAAAGGATCAGGATAATACTCTTCACTTCCAATATAGATTGTACATAAAGGCTCTCCAAAATTAACTGTATCTCCTTTTAATTTATGAAGTATTACACCAACACTATGATCAATAACATCACCTTGTTTCATTGCACTACTACCTAAAGCAGCTGATAACATCCCAATTTTTAAAGCATCTATATTTTTGATTACTCCACTAGCATTACTTCTAATAACTTTAGCCTTTTCACTAACTTTTAACTTAGTAACATCTCCACCTTGATACTTAACAATCTCCATAAATTTTTCATATGCTTGTCCATTATTAATATTTTCAATAACCATCTTCTTAGCATCTTCTAAAGAATCACCTAAAGCCATACTAACCATATTACTAGCTAATTCTACACAAACATTATATAAATAACTTCCTTTACCATGACCTCGTAAAATACTAACAGCTTCAACAACTTCTAAGCTATTACCAATTGCTTTACCTAAAGGAGTATTCATATCAGTCACTAAAGTTCTTACTTCACGATTATATTTATTCCCAATTTTAATCATTAATTCACTTAATTTATTAGCATCTTCTATAGTCTTTATTAAAGCACCACTACCAACTTTAATATCAATTAAGATTTTTTCTGCACCACTAGCTATTTTTTTACTCATGATACTAGACGCAATCAATGGTATAGATTCAACAGTAGCTGTAACATCACGAAGTGAATATACTACTTTATCAAGTGGAACTAAATTCTTAGTTTGACTCGTTAAAGCAACTCCAATATCATTAACTTGATTTATTACATCATCATCTTCTAAAGCTACTCTAAAACCTGGTATACTTTCTAACTTATCAATAGTTCCACCAGTATATCCTAAACCTCTTCCACTCATCTTGCAAACTTTAACACCTAAAGAGGCTACAATTGGAGCAACAATTAAAGTCGTTTTATCCCCAATTCCACCAGTAGAATGTTTATCAACCTTAACACCATCTATTTCACTTAAATCTAATACATCTCCACTATTAATAAAAATATCAGTCAAAGCAAATATTTCATTATCTGTCATTCCATTTAATACAATTGCCATAAGTAAAGCAGACATTTGATAATCTTCCACTTCACCATTTAAAAACCCCTCAAATATAAATTTAATTTCTTCATAAGAAAGTTCTTGATTAAGTCTTTTCTTATCAATAACTGAAATAGCATTCATATTAATTCTCCTTTATATATTCTTTTTTATTTTCTTGTCTACTTCTAGCAATAGCAAGATCTCTTTCTCCTACATCTTTAGTAATAACACTTCCCGCTGCTACAAACGCTTTTTTACTGAGTGTAACTGGCGCTACCAAAACCACATTCGAACCAATTGATGCCCCATCTTCAACAATTGTTTTATTTTTAATATGTCTTATTGAATCATAATTAGCTGTAATAGAACCAGCCCCAAAATTAACATTATTTTTAACTTCAGCATTACCAATATAACTCAAATGTTTAAAATTATTATGATCCCCAATAACGTTACCTTTCATTTCAACAAAATTTCCAACAACATTATTATTTCCTAATATTACCTTTTCCCTAAAATGTGTAAAAGGACCAATCATATTATCATTACCTATTTTAGAAGCATTTAAATACGAAGACATAATCTTATTATTATCGCCAATTTCTATATCAACTAAAACAGTATTAGAATCAATAATATTATTTTTACCAATAACTGATTTACCTCTAATTGTTACATTAGGATATATAGTAGTACCATCACCTATTTCTACATCTTCATCAATATAAGAAGTATTATGATCAACAATAACTACTCCTTTATTCATCCATTTACTAGCTTCTTCTAATGTCATTCTATCACCTAATATAATTATATCAAAAAAGATACAAATTTAATAATAATTTGTATCTTTATTTTATTTTTTATTTATCTTTAAATACTTTATAAAGAATTGGTTTACATATTTCTATAATAATAAACGCTACTAAAGCAATTAATCCTAAAATCCCTACTTGACTTAAAGTTAAACTAGCTACCTTAAATAAATCACCTACTGGAGTTAAGAAAACAATCAAATTAACAACAATAACACCAAGCAAACCATAATTCATTACTTTATTTGAGAATAATCCTTGCTTAAATATAGAAGCATGTGGATTACGACAACAAATTGAATAAACAATTTCTAGCATAACAAGTCCTAAGAAAGCCATAGTCATACCTACTTCAGGAGAAGTTTGATTACCTATCATAAACGCTAATATTACAGAAACTGACATAACAATAGATGCAAGAGTTAGACATGAAATAAAGAACGGTGTAAAGAATTTTCCATTTATTCCACGTGGTTTTCTCTTCATAATATCTTTTTCACTTTTCTCAAAAGCAAGACAAATTGATGGAATAGAATCTGTTACTAAATTAATATATAAAAGTTGAATTGGAAGTAATATTTCAAAATTATTGAACATTGCAAATAATACAATTATTACTTCAGCAAAATTACTTGATAATAAATATAGTACCGCATTCTTAATATTATCAAATATACGACGACCCTCTTCAACAGCTGTAACTATTGTACTAAAACAGTCATCAACTAAAATAACATCTGCAACGCCTTTAGTTACCTCAGTACCAGTAATACCCATACCAACACCAACATGTGCCATCTTTATAGCTGGCGCATCATTAACACCATCACCAGTCATCGCAACAATTTTTCCATTTTCTTGCCAGGCATTAACAATTCTTACTTTATGTTCTGGTGATACACGAGCATATACACTATATTTTTTAACAACATCTTTTAATTCTTCATCAGAATATTTATCAAGTTCTTTTCCTTCAATTCCCTCATTAGAATCTTTAATAATTCCAATACTCTTAGCAATAGCTACAGCTGTTGGTAAACTATCTCCAGTAATCATAACGGGTCTTACACCTGCAGTTTTACATTGTTTAATTGAATCAAACACAGTATCACGAGGTGGATCTATCATCCCTACCATACCAACAAAAATCAAATCAGATTCTAATTCTTTTTCAACATTTTTCTTAGGTACTGCTTTAATTTCTTTATATGCACAAGCAAGTACACGATATGATTTATCACACATTGCTTTTTCTAAATCACGAATAGCTTTTTCTTCTTTTTTAATATCTACTTCTTTTCCATTTTTAAAACATTTAGTTGTAGTAGCTAATATACTATCTAGACCACCCTTAACTAAAACCATTAATTTACCATCTATTTCATGAACAGTTGACATTCTCTTACGATCAGAATCAAATGGAACTTCAACTATTACCGGTAAATCATGTTTCATTGAAGCAGCATCTAAACCAACATTATTCATATAATTTAAGAAAGCAATCTCTGTTGGATCACCAACTAATTTTCCTTCATCATCAACTTCAACATCATTACATAATGTAAATATCTTTTCAAGAAGTTCTCCTTTTTCACATCTACTATTCATATCAGTATGACTTTTACCATCTATTACAATTTCTTGAATAGTCATCTTATTTTGCGTAATTGTACCTGTTTTATCAGAACAAATAACATCAGTACAACCAAGAGTCTCAATTGCTTTCATTGCTCTTACAATAGCATTTTTCTTTGCCATTTGATTCATACCAATTGATAAAGTAATTGTTATAACTGCAGGTAACCCTTCTGGAATAGCAGCAACAGCTAAAGAAATAGCTAACATTATAATTGTAAAGAAATCATCACCACGTAATAATCCATATACTACCATTAGTAATATAATAATACCAATAATAGCTGACAATATCTTACTTAAATCATCTATTTTCTTTTGAAGTGGTGTTTCAACTTTCTTATCAGTTTCTAAAGAAGTCGCAATCTTACCAATTTCTGTTTTATAATTTGTTGCAACAACAACAGCAACTACTTTACCGTTAACTAAACTACACCCAGAGTAAAGCATATTACTTCTTTCACTCAAAGACAAATTACTAGCAACTTTCTTTTCATCTTTTTCAACAGGCAAACTTTCTCCAGTTAAAATAGATTCATCACTCTTAGCTGAAAAAGCTTGAATAATACGACAATCTGCTGGGATTTTATCACCAGCATCAAGCATAATAATATCTCCTGGAACTAAAGTTTCACTATTAACAACAACAACTTTATCATTTATTTTTACTTTAGAATTAACAGTTGTCATTTTCTTAAGTTCTTCTATTGCAGACTCAGCTTTTTCTTCTTGAACAAATCCCATAACAGCATTCATTATAACAACAAGTAATATAATAATACTATCTGTTACAGCTTCGCCATGTACTAAAGCTTCTATAAAAGAAAATATTGCTGCAAATATAAGAATAATAATCATTAAATCTTTAAATTGTTTTAAAAATTTAACCCATTTACTTTCTCTTTTACTTTCTTCTATTTTATTTAAACCATACTTTTCTATTCTTTTTTCTCTTTCTTTTTTAGAAAGTCCATTTTCATTAGTTTCTAACTTTTGATAGACTTTAGCTAAATCTTCATCAAAAAAATTCATTGACCCTATATCCTCCTATACTCAATAAAATCATCATACCACAAATCATCAAAAAAATAAAGATGAACCATAACTACTTTATGTGTAAAAATATGAAAAAAGAACATCAAAATGTTCTTTTTATACTATGGTCAAAATTAGATTATTTTTTATCAGTTTGTAACATATCAATAATTTTTAAACCTCGCTCATAAGCTAAGTTATAATACTCTTTAATTGTAATATTAGAATATAAGTTTTTGTATCCACACTCTAAAACAACATATCCATTATAATTTAATTCATTAATTTGTTTAATTGCTTTATCCCAATCAACAGTACCATCAAATGGTAAATTATGATCATCTTCTTTTTTATAATTATCATGAAGATGTATAACTAAAACTTTATCTTTAAAAAACTTAGTATCAAAATCACCATCAAAAAACAAATTACAATGTCCAACATCAAAACAAATTCCTAAATTATCAAGATCTATATTAGAAATTATATATTCTAAATATCCCTTTAATTCAACATTTTCAAAAGCAACATTTATTCCTAATTCCTTGGCATATGAAACAATTTTCATTATTCTTCTTAAACCAATCTCGCTAATACCAGGATTACTATACTCATATGTAGGATGAATAACAACTAAATCAAAACCTTTTTCTTTACATACATCAAGATCATTTAAATAACGATCAACCTCTTTTTCTCCCTCAAAACCATTAAGCCATAAAACATTAGGATTTTGATATCCTAGATGTGCAAAAATAACATTCAACTCTTTTTCATTAACATAGTTTAATATGTCTTCTTGTAATTTCAAATCATTATTGTACCATTCTATAAAAACATTCTTAAATCCAACATCTTTTATTGTATCAATAATTTCTTTATAATTATCTCTATTGTAATTTCTAATAGCTATTGCAAGTTCTTTCATACTATCACCACATTAATTATAGCACACTATTTTATTCATCTTCGTTTTTCTTATTGCTTGTACTTGATAAAAAAGTAACTTTTTCAGCAATTATTTCAATTAAGTATTTCTTTTCAGAATCTTTTTCAACAACTCTACTTTGTATTCTTCCTTTTATACCTACTATGTCCCCTTTTTTACAATATTCAGTAGTAGATTTAGCTGTATTTTCCCATAAAATACAATCAACAAAATCAGTATCGTACTCACCATTCATATTCTTAAAACTTCTAGGAATTGCTAAGGTAACTGTCGTTACACTTTTATTATTATCTGTCGTTCTAAGTTCAGGATTTCTTACTAATCTACCAACCAAAACCACCTGATTCAACATATTCTTCCCTCCTTTCGAGAAGAATATAACATAGTAAAAAAAGACCTTCAAATTACCAAAAACAATAAAATAAAAGAATAAATATGAAAAAAATAATAATTCTAATATAGAAAAATGTAAAAAGAATTAATACAAATAAAAAAAACTTAAAATATTAAGTTTTTTATAAATGTTTCTTAAGTAAATGATTTAATTCTACCGCATATTCCATTGGTAATTCTTCTCTAAACTTTTCAATAAATCCAAGTACAATAAGTTCAATTGCTTTTTCCCTAGGAATACCACGACTCATTAAGTAAAATAACTTTTCTTCACTAACTTTTGATACTGTTGCTTCATGTTCTAAACTACTACTAGTATTACGACAAATATTAGTTGGATAAGCGTTACTCTTTGAATCCTTATCAAGAATTAAAGTATCACACTTAACCATTGCTTCACTATTAGTAGCACCTTCCTTTATTTCTACCTTTCCACGATAACTAGCATCTCCACCATTACGAGCAATACTTTTAGAAATAATACTACTCTTCGTATTTTTACCTAAATGAATCATTCTTGCTCCACTATCTTGTTGTTGACCAGAAGTTGCAACACTAATAGTAATACAAGTACCTTCACTATTATCTCCTTTTAATACACAACAAGGATATTTCATTGTAACCTTACTACCAATATTACCATCAATCCATTCCATTACTCCACTATCATCTACTAAGGCTCTTTTTGTAACTAAATTTAAAACATTATGAGCCCAATTTTGAATAGTTGAATAACGACATTTACTATGTTTACCAACATATATTTCAACAACCGCTGCATGAAGTGATGAATCATTATAAGTTGGTGCTGTACACCCTTCTATATAATGAAGTTCACTATTATCATCAACTATTATCAAAGTTCTTTCAAACTGTCCCATTCCTCTAGAATTAATTCTAAAATAACTTTGAAGTGGTCGATCTAACTTAGTATTAGGCGGAATGTATATAAAACTTCCTCCACTAAAACAACTACTATTTAAAGCAGCAAATTTATTTTCAGCATTGCTAACTATTTTACCAAAATATTTTTTAGCAATATCAGGATATTTTTTTAAACCTTCTTCAATCGAAGTAAAGATAACATTTTTATCTTTCAATTCTTCTAACATATTATGATATATTACTTCACTTTCATAAGTAACTCCCATACCATCCAAATGTTTTTCACTTTCAAGAACTCCTAAACAAGAAAGTTCACATTTAATATCCTCTTTTATTTGTCCCCAGTCATTTTTTATATCTTTATCTTCACTACTTTTATAATAAATTACTTTATTGAAATCAAGATCATACTTAGGACCATAGCTAGGCATATCTATATTGCAGAAATTATTATAACTTTTTAATCTGTAATCTAATACCCAATTATCTTCATTTTTAATTGAAGAAATCTTTTTAATATTCTCTTCATTAATTCCTACAATTTCCATATATACCTCCTTATTTTTATTATTAATTACTTAGACATTTTTTTAACTTTAGTATCAGCATTATGATGCAAAAAGTAAAATCCAGGTTGTTTGTCAATATTCACAAGAATATCATCTCTTGTAACTCTTGAAACATCCCCAACAAAAGCTGCTTCAGTACGACTATTTTCAACAACTTTAACACGAACATCACCAACAGCTAAACCACTATGATCATAATATTCACGATTAAATTGCTTACTAAACGCCTTCTTTAAAACATCATATTTTGTTTCTTCTTCAGCAACTACGCTAACAGCTTTACCTTCTTCATCAAATGAAACAATATCATATCCTAAGAAAGTCCAAGCTTCCATTCCATCTTGTACTCCTTCATATTTTCTTACATCAACCATTTTTAAATCTCTTGCTTTAAGAAATTCCCCCATAATATACCTCCTAATTATTATTTTTAAATATGTCCCTCATAGCTCTAAATGGTAATAAAGCACAATTTTTTCGATTTGGTTGTTTATAAACAGTATCATAAACAACTAATTCTTCTAAATTTTCAGGATCATATTCTTTCTCATTAATCATATTTTCGAAATTAGTAATAATTTCTTCAGCTTCTTTTATAGTCTTACCAATCAAAGTCTTTATCATAATAGAAGTAGCCGAAGTACATATTGCACATGCATCACCACTAAATCTAGCATCTATTATAACATCTTTGTCAAGTAATACCATAACATCTATATTATCAACGCAATTAACATTACGCCCATTTACCTTAATATAGCCTTCACTATCAACAAGTCCCATATGAAATGGGCTTTGATAATGTTCTAAAATTATATCCCTTTTTAACTTATCATCCATATCTTTACCTCAATTAAATAATATTATCATAAACTTCATCTTGTCTTACTAGCGCATCAACTAATTTATCAATATCTTCTTTAGTATTATACAAATATAAACTAGCACGACAAGTATTAGTAATACCAATCTCATCTTTTAATATTTTTGCACAATGATTACCACTTCTTACACAAATATTAAATCTATTTAGAAATACTGCTGTATCTTGACTAAAAACTTTATCAATATTAAATACAATAATTCCACTATTAGTATTTTTATTATATAAATTTATATTAGGAACTTTCTCTAATTTAGATATTGCATATTCCTTTAATTCTATTTCATGCTTATGAATGTTTTCTATACCAACATTATTCAAATAATCAATTGCACTACCTAAACCAATAACCCCAGCAATATTTTGTGTACCTGCTTCAAATTTCCAAGGTGCCTCTTTTAATTCATATTCCCAAGTTGATTCAAAAAAAGCATTCATTCCGCCACCAAACTTCAAAACATCCATTTCATCTAATAAATCTTTTTTTCCATATAATACACCAATGCCTGTTGGTCCTAACATCTTATGCCCAGAAAAAGCTAAAAAATCAATATTAGACTTAACAACATCTATTTTACAGTGACCAATACTTTGAGCAGCATCAACAACAAATAAAATATTATTTTCCTTACATAAAGTACCAATCGAATTAATATCTCTAACATCACCTATTACATTAGTAATATGAGCAATTGAAATAACTTTAGTTTTAGTTGTAATTGCTTTTTTTACATTTTCAATAGTTAAGAAATATTCACTATCTAAATCAATAAATTTAACTTCTATACCAATTTTTTCTTTTAAAATCATCCATGGAAGTACATTAGAAGCATGTTCACTTTTAGTAATTAATACTTCATCACCTTTATTTAAATATTTAGCCATATATCCAAATATAACCATATTCAAAGATTCTGTTGTACCACTAGTAAATACTATTTCTTCAGAAGAAATCGCATTAATAAAGTCTTTTACTTTATCACGCACCCCTTCATAAGCCATATCTACTTTTAAACTAATATCATAATCTCCTCTATGAGCATTAGCACTATAATTAGAATAATAATCTACAACACTATCAATAACACATTTAGGCTTCAAAGTAGTTGCTCCGCTATCTAAATAAACAATATCACTATTTAGTATTGGAAAATCTTCTCTATTCATATTAATCACCTATCCTAAATTAGTATTTATAAAATTAATAAATTCTTCCTCATTTGATGAATCAAGATTAAGTTTCTCTAATAAAAATCCTTTTATTAATAACATATTACACTCTTTTTCACTTATTCCACGACTCTTTAAATAAAACATAACATCTTTTTTAAACTTACCAATATATGCCGAATGATTAGCATTAATTAAATCATTATCAACAAGTAAATTAGGACTAATATAATTTTTTCCACCATTCATGTCAATAATTTTATTATCCTGGTTACAAAAACACTCAATAGCTGTCTTTTCTACATTAGAATCTACTATAAACTTAAACTCACTATCAGTAAAATTTACACAGTGATTAACAACATCACTTTCACTATAACTAGCATTATGATTAATTCTAAAACGATATTCATTATTACTATAATTCATAATATTAGAATAATACTTAATACTAGCGCTTTCTCCTAAATCTACTTTAGTTATATCACTATTATTTCTAGCTAACTTATTAACAATAACTCTTGAATTACTTCTTAAATTATAATTAATTTTATTAGAAGTATTATTATCTATTTCAAAAACTTCTAAACACATATTATCCATTACATCTATATTTATATCTTGATTACAATTATCAAGTCTAATATTTAAAATTGTATCCTCAGTGATTATAATATCATCTATAAAATCTTTATTATCTACAGTAAGAGTCAACATATTTATTCACTAACCACTTCATTATAACCATTCTTTTCAATATCAAAAGCAAAGTCATAATTACCTGTCTTAACTATTTTTCCACCAACCATCATATGCACATAATCTGGTTTAATATATTCTAAAATTCTTGGATAATGTGTAATTATTAAAATAGATGTATCTTTATTTTCTTCTTTATATTTATTAATATTTTCAGAAACAATTCTTAAACTATCAACGTCAAGACCACTATCAACCTCATCTAAAATAATAAAACTAGGTTTTAATACTTTTATCTGAAGAACTTCATTTTTCTTACGTTCTCCACCACTACTACCATCATTAATAGATTTATGTATAATATCGTTCTTTATATCTAAATCTTTAATACTAGATTCAACTGTTTTAATAAAATCAAATAATCTAATTGTTTCTTCACTTCTAGCATTTAGAGCCGTTCTTAAAAATTCACTATTAGTAACACCTTCAATACTAATTGGATTTTGCATCGATAAGAAAATCCCTTTACGACTTCTCTCATCTACTTCTAACTTAGTAATATCTTCATCATTAAAAATAATTTTTCCAGATAAAACTTCATAATCAGAACTTCCCATAATCACTTTAGATAATGTACTTTTTCCAGTTCCATTTGGTCCCATTATCGCATGAACTTCTCCATTATTAATGTTTATGTTAAATGAATCAAGTATATTTCTGTCTTCTATTTTCACTGTTAAATCTTCTATTTTTAACATCAAAAACACCTCCGCGTTCTAACTACTTGATATTATAACATAAATAATAAAAAATATATCGAAAAGATGTATAAAAATTAGAAAAAAAGACACTATATAAATATGAATATTTGCTGTATTCATAAAAAGATACTTGAATGTATCTTTTTTAATTTATATAATTTTTATAGAGGTGATAATATGGATTGTATATTTTGTAAAATTATGAATAATGAAATACCAAGTTATACAATATATGAAGATGAAATAGTAAAAGTATTTTTAGATGTAAATCCTATTTCTAATGGGCACTCACTAGTTGTTCCCAAAAAACATTTTACTGATATAAATGATATTGACTTAGATACTCTAACTCATATTCAAAAAACAGTAAAAGATCTATTTATAAAATATAAAGAAAAATTAAACTGTGATGGAATTACACTTTGTCAAAATAATCAATATGGTCAAGAAGTAAAACACTATCACTTACACATCATTCCAAGATATGAAAATGATGGTATTGAATTAAAAAGCAATATAGAAAAGTTAGATCCTAAAGAAATATATGAAAAATTAAAATAAAAGAGAAAAATTCTCTTTTATTTTTTTAACAAACCCAAGATCCTAATATAATAGCAAGCAAAATATATAATACTAAAATAAATACAAATCCAGAGTTTCTATTAGTTGTTTCACAACATTGATTATTATTCATTTAAACACCTCCTTATATCCAAGCACCTAATATAATAACTAATAAAATAAATAAAACTAATATAATCGCAGATGATGACATATAATTACTCATTAATCATCCCTCCTTTTTTATTACTCACCATATTTTATGGAATAAACTCTAAAAAAGTTCAAGGAAATATGAAATTTTAGTAAAATAATTGTTTTTTTAAAACGAGATATGTTATGATTGATATGTACATAAAGGAGAGGAGAACAAAATGAAAAAGAAGGAAAAATTATTAATCAGTTTATTTGCTGTATTATTATTTGTAACAAGTTGTGGTAAAGCACCTAAGCTTGAAAACGGACAAGAAGCTGTAGTAACACTAAAAAAAGGTGACAACATTTCTATCGATAGTTTATATGAAGAAATGAAAGATACTTATGCTCTATCTGTATTACTAGATATGATTGATACACAAATTTTAGCTGAAGAATATCCAGAAAGCGATGATGAAAAAGCTTACATCGACAGCCAACTTGCTCAATTTGAATATTACTATGATGCATATTATTCAACTCAATATAAGAGTTTTGAAGAATTCTTATATGCAATGTATGGAGTTGATACAACAGATGAATTAAAAGAAATTCTTTCATTAAGTTTTAAAAGAGAAGAAGCAACTAAAGATTATGCAAAAACAACTATTAAAGATGATGAAATCGAAGAATACTACGATGAAGAAATCATTGGAGATATGAAAGCTAGTCATATTTTAATCACTGCTGACTATGAAGATGATGCAACAGAAGATGAAATTGAAAAAGCTAAAGCTGACGCTAAGAAAAAAGCTGAAGATTTAATTAAAGAATTAAATAAAGCTGACAAAGATGAAGTTGAAGAATTATTTGCTAAACTTGCTAAAGAACATTCAGAAGATGGATCTGCTGAAGATGGTGGTGACTTAGATTGGTTCTCTGGTGGGGATATGGTTGAGTCATTTGAAAAAGCTACTATCGAACTAAAAGTTGGAAAATATACTAAAGAACCAGTTGAATCTGAATATGGATATCATATTATCTTAAAAACTGGTCAAAAAGATAAAGCTGAATTAAAAGAAGTAAAAGATGAAATCATTGATGCATTAGTTGAAAAGAAATTAGAAGAAGATTCTACACTTCAAGCTAAAGCACTAATCGCTTTAAGAGATGAATATGGTATTGAAATTCAAGATACTGAATTAAAAAAACAATATAAAACATATATTGAAAATAGTAAAAAAGCACAATAAAAAAAACCTTTCATAAAGAAAGGTTTTTTATTTTAACTATTTATTTATATTAGTATCTTTTACTATATAAATAGGTCTTTTTTTAGTTTCTAAATAAGTCTTAGATAAATATTCACCCATCACTCCAATACAGAATAATTGAAGTCCACCAAGGAAAATAATGATACATGCAAGACTTGGCCATCCACTAACAGGATCTCCAAAAACCAATGTTTTTGCGATAATAACTAAAATAAATAAAAAAGCTACCACGCATAATAAAATACCTATAATTGAAGATAAAACAAGTGGTACTGTTGAAAAGGCAACAATGCCTTCAATCGCATATTTAAACAACTTCCAAAATGACCATTTAGTTTCTCCTGCTACTCTTTCAACATTCTCATACTCTAACCATTTGGTATTAAACCCAACAAAACTAAATAGACCCTTACTATAACGATTATATTCCTTAAGTTCAAGAAGTGCATTTACCATTTGTCTAGTCATTAAACGATAATCTCTAGCACCATCTACCATCTCAATATCACTCATTTTATTTATTAACTTATAAAAGCATCTAGCAAAGAAACTTCTAATAGGGGGTTCCCCTTTACGAGTAACACGCCTTACTCCTACAGAATCATACCCATCTTCTTTAATAAATCTAATCATTTCTTTTAAAAGTTCAGGTGGATCTTGTAAATCAACATCCATTGTTGTTACATAATCCCCAGTAGCATTACTAAAACCTGCATACATTGCTGCCTCTTTTCCAAAGTTTCTTGAAAAAGAAATATATTTTATACGTTTATCTTTCTTAGCTAAAGATTTTAAGATTTCAAGTGTCTTATCACGACTTCCATCATTAACAAATACAAACTCTAAATCTTGTTTTAAATCTTTAGATAATTTATCCATTGCTTCATAATAATAAGGTAAAGCCTCTTCTTCATTATAACAAGGAACAACTACTGAAATAGTTTCCTTTTTAATATCTTTTTCTTTTTTCATATTATCTCTCACTCTCTAAAAATATTATAACACTTATCTCATTCATTGACTAAGATTTTTACGTATACTATAATTATTTTGGTGATAATTATGCTAAAAAAATATAAAGAATATATAATAACAATACTAATTACGTTATTAATATTAGGATTAATATTTATACTTAAAGATATTTACCCTTTTGGTAATAATACTTTAATATTTGGAGATATGTATGACCAAATAACAGCATATTACTATTATTTATATGATGCTTTACGAGGAAATGAATCATTATTAATCAATTTTGCTTCTTCAAATGGTATTAACTTCTTTGGTATTATTTTTTACTACCTAGCAAGTCCTTTATCTTTATTAATACTTTTGGTTGAAAGAAGTAAAATCCATTTATTTATCTCAATCATAATCGCATTAAAAATTTTATTATGTAATATAACATGTCTATATATGTTGAAAAATTTATTTAAAAAAAATAATAGTTTATTAAGCGTTTGTCTTGCTTTATTATATGGCTTTTCAGCTTATAGTTTAAACTTCTATCAAATAACATCATGGATTGATGCTATGTATATGTTACCATTAATAATTATTGGTCTAAAAAAACTATTTGAAGAAGATAATCCTAAACTATATCTAATCGCGTTAACACTATCCCTATTTTTTAGTTTTTATATTTCATTCATGATAATTATATTTATATTTTTATTATCAGGAATATTCCTATATAATTACTATAACAAAAAAGAAATACCTAAAAAAATATTATCATTAGGAATATCAACAGTATTATCTCTTGGGATAAGTCTATTAATAGTTATTCCTACCTATAAACAAATTTCTATATCCTCAAGAATGATATCAACACTAGATACATTAATCAATTCAAAACTAGGACCACTAACTGATAAAATAGCATTATTCATATCAGGTCCAATCATATTTATCGCAATATTATTATTATTAAAGGATTATAAAAAACATAAAAAATTCTTAAAGTTTTATATTCCAAGTATGATTCTTTTGTTAATTCCAGTTGTAATTGAACCTGTAAACAAAGTTTTACATTTTATGTCATATGCATCATTTCCATATCGTTTTGGATTTATAACTACTCTATTTATGATTATTGGCGCTGGTTATTTCTTTAATAATTATAAAACTCCAAAAATAGAAATAAATAATCTTAAAAAAATAATATCTATCTTAATAACTATAGTAACAATTACTATTACAATCTTCTTAACTAAATTTAAATATATAGAATTTCAAGATGCAATTGATAGTTTAACACTATCTAGAAATAAAATATTAATTATTATTCTACTTGGAATGTTTATTCTAACATTTATATCTAGTTTTATAATTATTTTATTAAATAAAAATCTAAACAAACTATCTCTAATCCTTATCTCATTACTAACTATTACTCATATAACTTGTAATAGTTACTTGTATCTAGGAATAGATTTTATTCAAAAAGATACAAAATATGTATATGAAACTTTAAATGAAATAGAAAAAGATAATATAAATACTATATTTAGACTAAAAGATGAAACTAGTACTATTATCAATAATAGTAGTAATGTAACTAAAATTCCTAGTATGGATCATTTTAGCTCTTTAACAGATGGACAAACTCAAAAAACATTAAAACTACTAGGATATTCATCTTACTGGACTCATACCCATTCTAAAGGTGGTACACTATTCACAGATATATTACTAGGTAATAAATATTTATTAAATACTGAAAAAGAGACTGATAATTATACGTTTATAAAAGAATATAATAATCTTTATCTTCATGAACTAAATCATAATATTTCATTTGGGTACTTAATTGACAAAGATATTGATATTACTAAATATCACAATACTTTTGAAATTCAAAATGCTATTTATAATTCAATTACAAATGATAAAGACTTATTTGAAATAATAGATAATATTAAATATAAAAATATTAAAATAAAAGATAATAATTATACTATTATTGATAAAAATAAAGATAATTATGTTGAATTTGATATAAAAATAGATAAAGAAAGAACTATTTATCTCGAACTATATAAAAGTACTGATAACATGTTAAATAACGATATATATAAGTTATTTAATATTTATGTAAATGATGAACTATATTTAGAAAAATATCCTACTGATATGAATAACGGATTAATTAATTTTGGTACCTACAAAGACGAAAAATTAAATATAAAAATAGAATTTTTAGAAAACTGTTATTTAGAATCATTAAACATTGGTTTATTAAATAATAAAAAATTAAATAACTTTACAAGTAATTATCAAAATAATCATGAACTAAAGTTTAATGAAAATAAAATAAATATAAAAATAAATAGTGATAAAAAACAAACACTATTTATTCCAATTAGTAATAATGATTCATATAAAGCTTATAATAACGAGAGAGAAATAAAAATAAATAATATCTATAACACATATATTGGTATAGAATTAGAAAAAGGAGAAAACAATATAACAATTGAATTCATCCCAAGTTATTTAAAAATATGTAGCATAATAAGTATTTTATTCATAATAACAAGTCTTATTATTTTAAGAAAAAATATCTATAACAAAATAATAAATATAAAATTCTTACAAAAACTAGCTAAATATATATATTTAACTATTTATATAGGTGCTATTATTGGTGTTTATTTATTACCAATATTAGGGTTCTTTCTATCATTTATTACATATATAAAATTATAAAAAGAAAGGTAAAACCTTTCTTTTTTTATTTATAACCATTTTTATACATAGATTGTTTAATTTTATATTCTAATTCACTACCAGAATATTTTTTAGAATACTTTTTATATAACTTATTATATTCTTTTTCTCTCGCACTGCTATCATCATAATCAACATTATTTAAAATATCCATAACTAAATTTTTACTATATCCTAAATTAGAAAAATAATCTAAAACTTTACTTTTCATCATTGTGTAGCTCTTATTTCTTATTGTCTTTACATATTTAGGCACTAACTTATCAAGTTTTTCTTTTTCCAAAGAATAATCAAAAATACTTAAAACATCGTCTATTATCAAACTAGATATCTTTCTTTCGTCTAATTCCCTCTTTATTTTAAAAGGTCCATTATTACTAAATTTTATTCTATCATTTACAAAAGCTTTAGCATAAACACTATCATCTAAATATCTTTGTTTCTTTAATTTTTCTATTACTTCATGAATAATAACCTTATCTATTTCTTTCTTTTCTAAATAAGAAAAAACTTCATAACAACTTCTATATTTAGTACTAATATACTTTACAGCTATATCATATGCATTATAATTATTATTTAACTTGTCAATGTTCTTTACATCTTCATCTGATATTTCCTTTGTCAATAAAAGATCATTTTTTAAAATAACTTCCTCGTGTACTTTTATTAAAGAATCATCTTCAAGTTTTAATTTATACATTCCATTATTTAACTTAGTAAACTTTTCAATCTTCATGCTATCACCTCTAATCAACTAAATTATATCACAAAACAAATGTTTGACAAGCAAAACAAAAGAAAAGAGAAAAATTAATCTTCTTCTCTTTCTTTTATAGTAATTAAGCCTTCTGCCACTTCTTCAAGCGCTTTACCAATATTCTTACTTGACTTATATTTATTAATTGGCATTTGGTAAAAATCAGTCTTAGCCATTTCACGACTTCTTCTAGCAGCAATATGAACTAATTGATATTTAGAATCAACTATATTCAAAAGCTTATCAATTGACGGATAGATCACTTTATCACACTCCCTACTATTATAATAAAATCATTTACACGCAATTACAATCTTTTACAAATAATTTTACAATTATTTACACACACTATTTTTACACAAAAAAAGATATTAAAAATATCTTTATATATTATCTATAAAATCTTCTAATAATTTAATCATATTATTAGTATTACTTTTGTATTTCTTAGGTTTAAAAGACTTTGATTTTTTAATCAAATCTCCTAATTTAGAAAAATCTTTAAGTTCAAGAATATAACCTTTTTTCGCAAACTCACCCACTATTTGCACTTGATGATCATTGACATGTTCCTTATATTTAGATAAACGAGATGCTGCAATTACTTTTTTACCATGCGATAAACCAGTTAAAATACTTCCAACACCACCATGAGTAATCAACAAATCACATTCACTCATTAACTTATCAAATTCATCTTTACTAATTAAATCAAATATTTCCATATTGTCAGATTTAAAATCAGTAGTACCAGCCTGAACAATAACTTTTTCTTTAATATTACCTTTATTTATTTCATTATCTATAGCAATTAATAATCTATCAAAATTTTTATCTTGTGTTCCTAGTGTAACAAGTATCATTAATAAATCCACCCCCCATAAGTGGCATCAGGATATAACTCTAACATACTTTCCCACTGAACAACAAACATATCTGCAATATGATAAACAAGACGTCCAGTAATAGTCTTAGTATATAAGTTAGCAAGTGTTTCAATATAAATAACTTTAGCTCCAAATAACTTAGCTATACAACACATTGGTCCACCTGTATGAGCACCTGTAGTTATAACAACATTAGGTCTAAATTTTAAAAATATAAAAAAACTTTTCATCGTATTATAAAATAATTTAAATGGATATACTAAAAAATGTGACTTAGTACCATATACTAAAAAATCCACTTTACCAGGATACTTATTCTTCAAATCTAAATTAGACTTAGTCTTTTCAGTAACCAAACGATAATCATACTTTTTAAACATTGGACTAAGTTGTAATAACTCAGATAAATGTCCTCCAGTTGATGAAATAAATAAAACCTTCTTCACATTAACACCACGCTTTAATAAATTATATCATAGTAAAAACTATTGAACAAGAATTCATTCATGATATAATATCTATAGGTGATTATATGATATATAGTATTATTTTATTAGTAGTTTTAATCTTTATAAATGGTATTTTATCATCAAGTGAAATTGCATATCTATCTATTGATAAATTTGAACTAAAAGAAAAGAAAAAAACAGATAAAAAAGCTAAAAAAATAAGTAAAATGTTAGAAAATGAAGGATCTTTTCTTTCAACAATTCAAGTTGGTATTACCTTAGCAGGATTCTTATCAAGTGCTTTTGCTAGTGATACTTTTGCAACATATTTAATTGAAAAAGGTGTAACAATAATTGATCCTGATATAACACGAAGTATATTAGTTGTAATAATAACTATTATTCTATCATACTTTACACTAGTATTTGGTGAATTAGTACCCAAAAAGATTGGTCGTTCTAATCCATATAAAATCGCATCTCTAACAGTTGATTTGTTAAGACTAATCTCTTTCTTATTCTACCCATTAATAAAGTTATTAACCGCATCTACAAATTTAATATGTAAATTATTTAATATAAAAGAAAAAGAAGATAGTTTATCTGAAGAAGATATAAAAAGAATTATTCTTACTGGTACATCTGAAAAAATAATAGAAGCTAAAGAAAGAGATTATATTTTAAATATATTTGAATTCAATGATAAAACAGTTAAAGAAATAATGACTCCAGTAAAAAAATCCATTATCTTAAACATAGATGATGATATGAAAGTAAATATAAAAAAGATAAGAGATTCTAAATTTACAAGATTCCCAGTCAAAAATAAAAATGGTATTATCGGATTCGTAAACGTTAAAGACTTTGTTGTTTTACATAATCAAGACAAAGAATTAACTATTTCTGATATTCTACAACCAGTTCAAACATTTAAAGC
Source organism: Bacilli bacterium (assembly GCA_017436345.1). GTDB lineage: Bacteria > Bacillota_I > Bacilli_A > RF39 > UBA660 > RUG11788. The sequence continues at coordinate 64,631 of JAFSDH010000001.1, read as the reverse complement.
AAATGAAAAGATAGACGATGTCTTTAGAAAAATGCAAAAAAAACATCAAAGCTTTGGAATTGTAAAAGATAAAGGAGAATTTATAGGTATTGTTACAATGGAAGATGCTATTGAAGAAATAGTTGGTAATATATACGATGAATATGATTAAAAAAAAGAAGTTATAAGATTTCTAACCATCTCTTTATAACTTCTTTTTCACTGAATTCTTTTGCTTTTAAAAGGGCTTCTTTTCCAAATGATTTTCTAAGTTTATCATCATTCATAATCTCTTTTAATTTCTTAATCATTTCCTTTTGATTTCTTTCTTCAATAATAAATCCATTTAAATTATTATCAACAATATCGCTAACACCACTATCAGTCATATAACATATCGCAGGGACACCATAACTAAATGCCTCTAATAAAACCATTGGTAACCCTTCTGTTTCACTTGTCATAATAAAAATACTAGCTTCTTTTAAATGTTCTAAGGCCTCTTCATTTTTCATAGCACCAAGCATCTTAACATTAGATACTTTTTTATTTTGAGCAAGTAAACACATACTTTCAAATTTATCCCCATCACCTATTATTTCGAATTCTAAGTCTTTACAGTATGAAGCAATTTCAATTATTTCATCAATTCTTTTTCCTTCAACAATTCTTCCTATACTAATAACCTTTTTATTTTTTAAACTAGATAATTTAGAAGGATATTTCTCAATCATATTAGGAATTGTAATAACCTTTGTCTTTGAATCCCTCTTTAAAAAATTAGAATAATCTTTTCTTAAACCTTCCGTTAATACAACTAAATAATTTATATTATTATAATTATTTCTAATTTTTCTAATATATTTTTTATCATTATTATGATGTCTATGTTCAACAGCAATTTTTTTAGAATCTTTATTTCCATATTTACTTAATAATACAGAATACTCTACTCTCGTAGAAATAATAATATCACTATCACATTTCTTTAAATATTTTATCATTAGTTCATTTTTTAAAAAAGATATCTTAATACTATCAAAAATATCAATAAATAAATTCTTAACTCTTTTATTTTTAAAATAATCTAAATAAATATTTTTAAATAATAATCTAATCTCTCTTTTCTTTAAGTTTTCTTTATATTTATTAACTCTTAAAGCAACATCATTATTTATCAAATAATTAATCTTTACATTATCATTAATATCATATAAAACTTGATTACTTAAATTATAAGCAACTACTAGTTCAACATCAAAATACTTAGATAAACTATTTGCGGTTGAAACAGTTGCTTTTTCAATCCCACCATTACCTAAATGTAACATTAAAAACGACAACTTCTTTTTATTTAAATTATTATTAGTATCAAAATATTCTAAAAATAATATTACAATAAACGTATAATAAATTAATACTGATGGTGATGAAAAAACATGACCACTAAGTGTACTAACACCAAATATCAAGAAAATTAAATATCCAAGAATCCACCCTCTTAAATCAATCTTAAATTTATTCTTAATAATATATTTAATAAAATAAATAACTATAAAAATAAATGGTAAAAAATAAAGAATAAATAACGCTATCCCACCATGAAATAATATATCAAAAAGATCCATTTCAACTAATTTTTCAATTCCACTATCATCAACACTTTCACGATTAGAAAAACCAATTCCAAATATCTTTTCTAAACTATTTCTACTTTCATATATTTCATAAGTTCTTTTTAGTAATTTATCCCTATTACTAAATACAATAATGGTTGCAGCTGTATCATCTTCCTTAACAACAATTTCCCCTTCTTCTTTAGTTATATTTGTACCAGTTTCTTGATACTCCTCATACTTATCTACTCTATTTTTTATATTTCCAACAACAGATGAGTCATTACCTATTAAAATAGTTCCTAATAAAACTATGATTAGTAGCATTATATTTTTATATCTATTTTTAATATAAAATAAATAATAAAAAATACCTAAAACTAAACTTAATAAAATACCAAAATAAGCTACTTTAGTACCTATTAATAAACAAGAAAAAATAGATAAAACAACAAGTAAAATATATTTAAAAGAAATCTTCTCATTTAATTTATAAAGCAAAAATGGAAATAAAGAAATAAATATTACACTAATATCATTAGCGGCAAAAAACCACCCAACTACTCCATCTCCCCTATTTAAAGCATATGATGAAAAACTAGTATTAGTTAAATATGGAATAAGTATTAACAATGAATATATAAATAAATTAAATATAAATATATTAATAATCTTTTTATATTCCAATTTATACTCTATATAAAAATTAAACATTGTTATAAATAAAAGTAAAAAATACATATATTTAAATAAATATACTATATCAGTCATAAAATAATTAAAGTTACTTAATAATTCTGATTTAACAACAAAATATAAAACAGTATATATTCCGAGTAAAAATACATAAAGAATTGATAATCTTTTATATTTAGTATTACAAAAGAATAATAAATATATAATCATAAATAAAATAAATAAACCTCTAATTACTACACCAATTGATATAAAACCAATTTCAAATCTAGTCATAATACTAGTTACTAAATCAATAAAAGGTTGTAATAAAAGAAATAAATATATTAATTTATTTTTATCTAATTTCATCTCTATCACCTACTAAAAACATTAACATATATTTTAGATAAAACTTCATTACTTTCAATCATTCGCTTTATAAAACTTCTTCTCTTCTTATAATAAACATTATTTCTCCAATTAGGAAAATTAGTATCTAAATGTTTATAAGCATTATTAATAAATTCTTTTCTAATTTCTCTATCTTGTTGATATCTTTGCTGAATAATATACATTGTTACACGATAAATATTAAAATATTCTATTTCTAAGTAACAGTTATCAAATAACTCTTTATCTTTAAAAAATTTATTCAAATTACCAAGTATTTTTAATATATCAAAAACTTTCTTATCATGAGTAGTTGTCTCACTATTTTCTCTGATTCGATAATAATTTAAACATTTATTTAACTTTGTTATTTTCTTTGAACATACTAACAACTTCGGTATTAATAATAGATCTTCATATTTAATTACCTCAAATTTTAAATCTTTAAATAAACTCTTTTTATATAATTTATTCCATGGTGATGAATTAATTATAAACAAAAGTTGTGGATTATTCTTTATTGATGAATCTTCAAAACTGGATAATTTATACTCTTTAACTTCATCATTTTCATTAACAGTATAATAATCACATACACAAATATCACTTTTAGTAGTGGTTATTTTATTATACATATCCTTTAAAAAAGTTTTTTCAACATAATCATCACTATCAATAAAAGTTATATATTCCCCCTTTGCTTTTTCTATTCCAAAATTTCTCGTTTTACTAATACCTTGATTCTCATTAGAAAAAACTCTAATTAACTTAGAATATCTCCTTTTATAATCATTCATTATCTTTATACTAGAATCATTACTCCCATCATTAATAACAATAATTTCATAGTCTTTGAAAGTTTGATTAACAAGGCTGGATAAACATTCATCTAAATATTTTTCCATATTATAAACAGGTACTATAACACTAACTTTTACCATGATATCACCACATTAATTATACCATTTATAACCAAAAGAAAAAAGAGTTATGCACTCTTCTTATTTTGCTTTTTAATAGCTTTTGCAAGCTCTTCTTCTTCTTTTTGTTTAGCTTCTTCTCTTTTCTTAGCATCACTTTCCATAAACTCTTGATACTTATCTAATACTTCATCACAATCACCTTGCATTTTTATATTACCTTCATGTAACCAAAGTATTTCATCACAAAGTTCTCTTAAAGTTGCAGTTGAATGCGAAACAATTACAACAGTACGATTTTCATCATCAATTAATTCCTTCATTTTAGCATAGCTCTTAGCTTTAAATTGAATATCTCCTACACTTAAAACTTCATCAATTAACATAATATCTGTTTCTAAAATTGCTGTTATTGAAAATGCAAGTTTAGAATACATACCACTAGAATATGTTTTAACAGGACTATAAATAAAATCTCCTAATTCTGAAAACTCAATAATATCATCTAATTTTTCTTTAACTTGTTCTTCAGAAAAACCAAGTAACATCCCAGATAAGAAAATATTTTCATACCCAGTTAACGCTGGTTGAAAACCTACCCCAATACTTAATAATGAAATAGTATTTCCATGTAAATCAATTGAACCAGTATCAGGTGAAAATATTCCTGCAATACTTCTTAATAAAGTACTTTTACCTGATCCATTCTTACCTACAATACCAAGTATTTTTCCTTTTTCCACTTCAAAAGAAACACCTTTTAAAGCTTCAAAAATTTCAAATCTACCAGTTTTCATCTTTAGAAGAGACTTTTTAATTGAAAACTTTTTTAATCCTCTATATCTAATTCTTAAATCTTTTACTGTTATTGAAACTTCTTTTTTCATCTTTTTAGTTTTTGTACTCTTCTTCATATTAAATCACCTTTGCATAACTGTTTTCATATTTATGAATAATAGTTACTCCTATCCAAGATAATACGCAACCAATAACAAACCAAATTAATAACCAATCAAAATCTGGAGCCTTACCATAAATTAAAACATTTCTAGATTGATCCATAATAAACGCTATTGGGTTACATTTTAATAATATTGTTCCAAAAGTACCAGAAAGTCTTGAACCTATTGAATAGAAAATACCAGATAAATAGAATAATAATTTTAATGCAATATTTGTAACATTAAATAAATCTTCAACAAATATACCAAAATGTAAAAGAATAGTTGAAATACCAAATGTTACAACTAATAAAACTGGCATAATCAAAAACCAATACCCAATTGTTGCGTGAAATGGAACTTTAAAAAATAGCATAAGAACAATTACTAACGCCCAAGAAATCATCATCTTAAACGCATATTTAAATGTTTTTACCAAAAGCAAAATATACTTAGGTACATAAACTTTTGTAACAATTGCTTTATTACTACTAACTAATTTTACACTTCCACTTAAACTTGTATTAAAATAATTCCAACAAGTAAGACCTATAAATACAAATACAGGAAAATATTGTTCACTAGTATTAAAAACAAACTGCACCATAAATACATATATAACCATGAATGCAAGAGGATCTAATATCCACCATAACCAGTTTAAATACGAATTAGCTACTTCTGCTTTTAATTCTGATTTTGCCGCATATAGCGAATAATTCCAATATCTACCTATATCTTTAAAAAATCTCTTCATGTTTTTACCTCACTAAAATTTTTAACAAAATAATTATACTACATAAGATTTTATTTAGCAAACAACTTACTAAACTAATCTTTTTATTTTCTCCCTAACAACTTCTTCTGATTTACCAGTTCTCGTATCAGGATTACTATATGCCTTCTCTACAATTCCCATACGAGCACGATAAAATAATTTTTCTTTCTTCAAAGATAAATACATAGGGTCTGTAAATACATTTCCATATTTAATTTCTGTTAAATTAAGAAGCGAATTAATTAATTCGTTCTTTTGTTCAGGCCCATAAGCTTTAGAAAACATAACATCTCTAACTCTTTGAACAGAATGTATCTTTTGATTACTTTTCAATGCTTTTTCATATAGTTCATAAATTCCAGCTTCTTTAAATTCCTCACTTAAAATATCACAACAATCATATATTTCTAACATACGACTACTTGGCTTTTTTACATCACCTAAAGTTGTATTATTGCATTTTAAAGAATGACGATAATTATAACCACCATCTCTTATGAAAACAACTTGATTAGCTTTAGCAAGTAAAAAAGTACAAAAAGGATAATCTTCCCACTTTAATCCTTCAACAAATCTTGTTTCTCCAATTAAACTACGTTTAAAAACTTTATTACATACACCAGGTGACTCTAAAGATACATATCTTTGTTCTCGACTTGGCACTAATACACCTGTTTTACCATTATAAACATTATTAGTAAAAAAATTTAAATTTACTTTTAAACGTCCCATATCTAAAAAACTATTTTGATCAAAACGAATAATATCAGGATTATTATTTAAATTAATCGCATCTTGAACAGCAGAATACGTATCTAAATCTAAATAATCATCACTATCAACAAAAGTAATATATTCACCTGTTGCTACTTCTAAACCAACATTCCTCGAATGACCTGCCCCACTATTAATTGTATTTCTAAATGCTTTAACACGACTATCTTTTTCTTGATATTCACACATGATTGAATATGTATCATCTAAAGAACAATCATCAACTAAAATTACTTCCAAATCTTTATGACTTTGATTAAGTATACTATCTACACATTCTCTTAATTTACTACCAGTATTATAAGCAGGTACAATAACTGAAATCTTACTCACACAAATCCCCCCTAACAAATGTCAAGTATTATATCATAAAAGACAAATTTTGTCAAAAAATGTCTAGTTACACCCCTATATCCATAACATTTCCTGCATCGTTGGACTTTTAAAATTTTTATATATATAATATATATATAAAATCAAAATGGATTATTAGGCAAAGGAGATGAATCTATGAATAAAAACAAATTAATAAAATCAATATTACTAACAATTATTACAATATCAATTTTAGCCTTCAATATAAATACTGCTTATGCGGTAGATTATGGTAGAATATCATCTACTACAGGAGTAAAATTAAGAAAAAATGCTGGTACTAGTTACGATAAAGTTATTACAGTACCGCATAACGCTATTGTTACTGTAAATGAACAAAACGTTCCTACCAATGATTCATCTACTGGATGCTCTACTGGATATTGGCACAAAATAACTTATGGAGAATATAGCGGCTATGCTTGTAGTAGATATGTAGAAATAACGGGTTCTAGTTCTGATAATGAAATAGAAACACCAACATCAAACATGGCTACAATGACGGATGCTGAATTTGAAACATATTTAACAAATCAAGGTTTTCCAGAAAGTTATAAAGTTAAATTACGTGAGCTACATAAATCACATCCGAACTGGGTATTTGTTGGAGTAAAGACTAGAGATAATTGGTCAGATGCTTTAAAAAATGAAAACGTTAGTGGCAGAAGTCTTTATCAATCAACATCATCATCTACACAAGGATATTTAAATACTGGTGATGGTTACTATAATTGGTATAAAGATAAATTTACTGCCAAAGATGGTTCTACTTGGTTTCAAGCTAATACTAAAACAATAGAGTATTACATGGATCCAAGAAACTTTTTAAACGAATCAGGAATATTCATGTTTGAAGATTTAAACTATTATAGTTCTTATCAAACATCTACTGCTGTAAAAGCAATTCTTTATACTGATTTCTATAATGATTTAATCCCATATTATATGGAAGCAGCAAATTCATATAATGTCTCTCCTATTTATTTAGCTGCATTAACTAGACAAGAAGTTGGATTATCATCAGGATATGCAACAAGTGGAACAACCAAAACATATTGTTCTACTGATTATACTGGATATTATAATTTTTATAATATTCAAGCAACAGCTGGAACTAAACCAGTTTGTAATGGTCTAGCTTATGCTGTTAAAAAAGGATGGAATACAAAACAAAAAGCTATCGTTGGTGGTGCTAGTTGGATTGTATCAGGATATATTGATGCTGGACAAAACACTGCTTACTTCCAAAAATGGAACACATCAAAAAATGCAACTAAACCTTATTATCATCAATACATGTCAAATATTCGTGCAGTTGCATCTAGTGCATCAACAACAAAATCATCATATAACAGTATGGGAATATTAGATTACCCATTTGTATTCCAAATTCCAATTTATGAAGGAATACCTTCATCAACTTCTCTACCTGCTACTGGTAATCCAAATAACTGGTTAAAAACGTTAACAATTAATGGTACAAGCGTTACAAACTTTGATGCGGAAGAAACAAAATACACAGTAAACGTTCCAGCTGGTACAAAATCAGTTTCATTAGGTGCAACAACAATTAATTCAAATGCTAAAACAACTGGTACAGGTACAATAAACCTAAATGATTTAACAACAATCGTAAATATCATAGTAACAGCTCAAAATGGAACAACAAGAACATACACAGTTACTATTAATAGACCAGAAGAAATAATTGAAGAAGAAACCGATAAACCTGATGAAAAAGAAGAAGAGGATAATACAAACGATAATGTAGGTGACAATGATAATACAACAGAAAATGAAAAAGATGAAAATCAAGAAAATAATAATAGTAATGAACCTACTACTTATCCTACTGTCAAAGAAACAATAACAGCTTCTGGATATAATGTAAAAGAAAATATGTATCTATCTAATTTCACATTAGGTTCAACTGTTCAAGGAACAATCACAAAATTACAAAATGCTAATAAATATGCAAGTATTAATATAACTAATAGTAGTAATAAAGCTAAAACAAGTGGTTCAATTGTAACAGGAGATAAAATAACAATTATTTCAAATAATGAAACTATAACTTACACAGTTATTATTTATGGTGATAATAATGCTGATGGAAAAATAACAATTTTAGATTTAGCTAATGTTCAAAAACACTTATTAAAAAAATCTACTTTGACTGGAGCTAATTTAAAAGCAACTGATACAAACAAAGATGGAAAAATAACAATTCTTGACTTAGCAAATTTTCAAAAACAACTTTTAAAGAAAAGTAATATATCACAATCATAGGAGGATAAAAATGGGAAAAATAAAAAAAATAATATCAACTTTTGTCATATTGTTAAGTATCTTTACTTTTTCAACTATAAAAGCAGATGCTGCAACAGGGACAATTTCTATATCATCAAACAAATCAACAGTCGTTGTTGGAGATTCTGTAAAATTTACAGTAACAGTATCTTCTCCTAAATATATGGTAGCACTACAATATGATATTTCATATAATTCATCAATGCTTAATCTAACAAGTGGCAATTCATCAGATGCTCCTGTATTTTCTGGAAATGGTGTTAAAAGTAAAACGTATACCTTTACATTTAAAGCTAAAAAAGCCGGTACAGCATCACTAACATTTAATGCTATTGGAGCTACAATGGAAGGCGATGAAGAAGTTAAATTTACATCTAAATCAAAAAGTGTTAAAATAATAACTCAAGCGGAGCTAGAAGCTAGTTATTCAAGTAATAATAAACTATCTAGCTTAGCAGTTGAGGGATATACCCTATCCCCTAGTTTCTCATCAACTGTTACTTCATATACAGTTAATTTACCGGCTAATACAGAATCAATAAATATAACAGGTAAAAAAGCAGATTCTTCTGCAAGTGTTGAAGGCTTAGGAAAAAAGACCGTTGAAGATGGTTCTAATACAATTAAAATAGTTGTAACTGCTGAAAACGGTTCTACTAAAACTTATACAATCAATGCTATTGTGGAAGAATTAGATCCAATAACTGTAACGATCAATAGTAAAGATTACACAGTTGTAAGAAAAGCAAAATTATTAGAATCACCTAATAGCGACTTTATTGAAAATACAACTACAATTGATGAAAACGAAGTTCCTGCTCTATTTAACGAAAAAGCAAATTTAACTTTAGTAGGTTTAAAAGATTCTGAAGGTAATATTGAATTATATATTTATAATAAAGATGAAAATACATATACTAAATATAATCAACTTACTTTTTCAGGACTTACTTTATATATAATAGATAAAGAAGTAGAAAATAATAATAATAAAAAAGAACTTAATATTAATGATGAAATAGTAACAGCTTATATTTTAAATGATAACTATTATTACTTCTATGCAATAAATCTAACAACAGGAAAAGAAAATCTATATCGTTATGATGAAGATGAAAATACTGTACAAAAAGAAATAATTAAAGAAGAATCTGTTATTGTTGAAGAAAAAAATGATGATGAAATATATAAATATATCATAATTGGATTATTAGGATTTATTTTCTTAACTTATATCATTATATTAATATCTCTATTACTTAAAGGTAAAAAGAAAAAAAATACTGAAGTAGAAGCACCTATTATAGAAAAAATATCTAGTGATAATGAACTTTCTAAAGAAGAAAAGGAAATACATGAAGAAATTGAAAAAATAGGAACTCAAGAACTACAATTAAGAGATTTAAAAAATAAAAAAGAAGATAAAGTATCTAGTTTAGAAAAAGAAAAATTAATTAGAGAAACTGAAGAAGAATTAAATCGAATTACTAATGAAAAAACAAATGATGAAAATGATTTAAATGAATTAGTAAATGAAGTGTTTGAAAAAGAAGAACCAAAAAATAAAAAAACAAAAACAAAAAAGAGTAAAAAGAAAAAAGATAAAACTATTTAGGAGGAAATATGAAAACAAAAAACAAAGAAAAAGAAACAACTAAACCAAAGAAAACATCTATAGTTGATATCTTTTTTGTCTTAATAACTGTAATAAGTAGTGCTTTTTTAATCTATACTCTTACATTACTAGGACCAATTGAAACAACAATAAGATATATTGTAATTGGCATTATTGCTCTAATCGATTTAATACTAATAATTAACTTATTCAGAAAAAAGAAAAAGAAAAAACAATTAAAAAAATCTATAAAAAGATTTTTCCTAGTATTATTAATTATCCTATATATATTCTTAGGTTATACACTATATAGAATAACAGGCTCTATCGATAATATGAATAAAGAATTTGTAACAACATCAACATCGTTAGTAGCATTAAAAGAAAACAAAATAACAGATATTAATAAAATTAAAAATGCTAAAATAGCTATTTCAAATGGTGAAGAAGATCAAACTTCATACGATTTGCAATTAGAGTTAATTGATGAATATAATTTAGATGACAATAATGAACTATTAAGTTATGAAGATAACGCTAGTATGATTAGAGATTTATATTCAAAAGAAGTTGATTATATCTTCTTGCCTACTAACTATGGAGCTATATATAGTAACTATGAAGAATATGAAACTTTAGAAGATGATACTAAAATATTAATTTCTAAAGAAAAGAAAGAAACTAAAGAAGAACTTGAATTATTAGGAACATCAAAAGATATTTCTGAACCATTTACAATTCTTTTATTAGGAGTTGACTCAAAATCTGAAGGAATTGAAAATGCCGATTCATTCAATGGAGATGCAATGATTCTTGTAACATTTAATCCTGATACATTAACCGCAACAATGTTAAGTATTCCACGTGATACTTATGTACCAATCGCATGCTTTTCTAATAAAGCCGAAAACAAAATTACACATGCTGCTTCTCGCGGAACAAAATGTGTTATTAATACTATTCAAAACTTCACAGGAATCACAATTGACTACTATGCTAAAATTAACTTTGCAGGACTAGTTGATTTAGTTGATGCTCTTGGTGGAATTGAAGTTGATGTACCATATGCTTTCTGTGAACAAAATAGTAAAAGAAAATGGGGAAAAAATACTGTTTATGTAGAAAAAGGATTACAAACTCTAGATGGTGAACAAGCTCTAGCACTATCAAGAAATCGTAAAAATAATGCTAAAGGTATGAAAGCTTGTGGAACAAAATATAGCTACGGAACAAGAAATGACTTTGTTCGTGGACAAAATCAACAATTAGTTATAAAAGGTATTGTAAATAAAGCTAAAAACCTTGAAAACGTAACTAAGGTAGTTGAAATATTAGATGCTATTTCTAATAATATGGATACAAATATGGAACGCGATACAATCCTTTCATTCTACAACATAGCTAAAGATATTATGACAACAGCTAATAATAAAGATGGTGAATTAGTTACTATTCAAAAACTATATTTAGCAGGTTCAGATCAAAGAATATATGATGAAAGAAGTAATCTAGTTTTATATAACTATATTCCAAATCAAGATAGTAAAGCTAAAGTAATTAAAGCTATGAAACAAAACTTAGGATTAATTGAAAAAGAAATTGATAAAGATTTCTCTTACTCAGTTGAAGATGAATATACACAAAATGTTATTGGTAAATCAGGAAATAAAGCAACTACTCTTTATCCATTAATACCTGACTTTACAACATATACAAAAGCAAAAGCTGACAGTTGGGCATTAAAAAATGGATTTACAATTGTCTATAACGAAGTTGAAGATATAAATCCAGGAATAATTACAGCACAAAGTTATCCTGCTAAAAAAAGAGTTGATTTATGTACATCTAAAACAATAACATTAACAATTACTATTGCTAAAGAAAAGGAACCTATTGTCCCAGAAAACAAACCAGAAACAGATAATAATACAAATACAGAAAATAATAATGAAAACAATAATAACAATAATAACAAAAATAGTAATAATGAAAACACAGGAACAGAAACACCAACACCAGAAACCCCACCTACTCCTGAAAATAATACAAATGAATAAAGATTAACACAAGTTAATCTTTTTTTATGTCTACTCTTTTAAAAAAAATTAAAAATATAGACAAAAAAATATTTTCATAGTATAATTCATACGTTAGTTCTTTTATATATATAAAGAAAGGAGATTTTATGAATAACCAAATTGAAACTAAAGTTATAATTTTAGGTGGTTTGGGTGAAGTAGGAAAAAACATGTATTGTGTAATGCATGGAGATGAAATTGTTATTATTGATGCGGGAATAGCTTTTCCAGAAGGAGGACTTCTAGGAATAGATTACATTTTACCAGATTTTACATTTTTAAAACAAAATCAAGATAAGATAAAAGCTTTAATTATTACTCATGGACATGAAGATCATATTGGAGGAATTCCATTCTTAATCCAAAACGTTGAAATACCTGCGATTTATGCAGCAAATCAAGCTAAAGAGCTTATCGCATTAAAATTAGAAGATCGTAATATAAGATATGACAATTTAAATACTTATGATGACCAAACAATTCTAAAATTTAAAAATATTCAAGTAGAATTTTTTAGAACAACTCACTCAATACCTGATTCGCATGGTATTGTAATTAAAACACCAAATGGTACAGTTGTAACAACTGGTGACTTTAAATTTGATTTAACACCTATTGGACCAATGTCTGATTTACACAAAATGGCTAGAATTGGAGAAGAAGGTGTTGACTTACTTATAAGTGACTCAACTAATGCTTTAAATGAAGGAATGAGTATCAGTGAAACTAAAGTAGACAATGCTTTAAATGATATCTTTGATAAATATACAAATCGTCGAATGATTATTGCAACATTTGCATCTAACATTTATCGTTTAAAACATATTGTTGAAACATGTTATAATCATAATCGAAAAATATGTGTCTTTGGACGTAGTATGGAAAATAATATTGAAATATCATTAAAAGGTGGATATATCGATCACAAAGACATAATCATTAGTCCTGAAGAAGCAAACAACCTTAAACCAGGTGAAGTAACTATTCTTTGTACTGGTTCACAAGGAGAACCACTAGCAGCTTTATCAAGAATCGCTAATGGAACACATAAACAAATTAAACTAAGACCAGATGATATTGTAGTATTCTCTTCCTCTCCTATTCCAGGAAATGCTCAAGCTATTGGAAGAACAATCAACAAACTATATCTTCAAGGAGTAAAAGTATTTACAAATACATCTTTATCAGATATTCATACTTCAGGTCATGCTAATATTGAAGAATTAAAACTAATGATTAGACTATTAAAACCAAAATACTTAATGCCATTCCATGGTGATTATCGTATGCTTAAAAATCATGCTAACATTGGTATAGAATGTGATATTCCAAAAGAAAATACATTTGTACTTCAAAATGGAAATACATTATCAATGATTAATCATGAAATTACTAAATCAAGTTCAGTTATTGCTAACGATATTTATGTAGATGGAAATCGTTTAGGAGAAATAAATGGTGCTGTATTAAGAGATAGAAAAATAATGGCTAGTGATGGTATTTTAGTAGTAATTGCTAATGTTGATATGAAGAAAAGAGAATTATTAATAAAACCAAATATTACAACAAGAGGATTTATTCTTATTAATGAAAATGAAGAACTAATTAAAAAAATAGAAACAACAGCAACTAACTCTATCAATTCAAAATTAAAAGATAAAACAGCTAATTTTAATGATATAAAAAATCAAATAACAACTGATTTATTTCCATTTATTTATGAACTTACTGGTAGAAAACCAATAATATTACCAGTTATATTAGACATAAAAAAATAAAAAGTAGACATTATTCTACTTTTTTTATTTTGTAAAACTATACATTTATAAAATAAAAATATATAATAAAAGTATAATTATAATAGGAGTAATATTATGAATAATAAAAAAACTGACAATTATAAAAATTATAAATATGTATACACAGGTCATAAAGACTATTGTAAAAATCATAATATCAAAACTACACCAACAAAAGTTGAACAAAACATAGTTCATGACCACAGATTTAAATTTGACTTTAATAACCCTAATGAGCATTATCATGACTACAGCTTTGACTTTAACAATCCAAACGAACATCAACATGATTATAGTTTTGATCTACCTTTAGAAAAAAAGAAAACTCAAAAAACAACATATCAAACAACACAACCTAAGACAACATATGCTAAAACAACTACCACATCTCCAAATAAAACAATTACAACTACCACGTATCAAAACAAAACAACTACAACCAAAACAACTACAAATAAAAAAAATAATAGTAGCGGATGTGGTTGCTTAGTAGCGTTCTTTTTCTTCTTTGTTTTTTTCAGTGGTTTCATTGGAATCATGGAGGAATTCTTTGAAGAAACAAACAATGACTACAATTATAATTATAACTATGATTATGAAGAAGAAGATAGTTATGAAAGAGCTATTGATGATTACATATTAGCTATTGAAGAACAAAATTATTTATATATTGAAGATCGTATCTTATTCAATGAAAACATATGGAAACAAGAAATTAATGATATTTCATATCGTTTCCCTACTATCAATTCAATCTATGGTCAAGTTCTAAGTACAACACAAATTGAAGAAGAAATGATACCAACATTAGAAAACTCAATAAACAATAACATTTATGGACAACAAATAGAAGTTGATGATGCTTATACAACATATATGTACTTTACAATTAATGGTCAATATATATACAAAAATCTCGTAATTGCTGAAATAAATGATTACTGGTATTTAATTGAAAGTTTTTAAAGTAGACACAATCTACTTTTTTTCTTTTGATTAAACTTTACTTTTACTTAAAAGAATTATAAAATTAAGATATAAGATAGAATAAAGGAGTAAAAAATATGAATAATAATATGAACGGATTTAATCCAAACCCAATGGATCCTATGAATAATGGAATGATGCCAAATAATCCTAATCCTAATCCAAATCCTATGGATCCTATGACGAATAATAATATGGAACCAAATGTTGTTAATAATGAACCAGCTCCAATGAATGATGGAATGATGCCTAACAACGCAAACCCAAATCCTATGGATCCTATGATGAATAATAATATGGAACCAAATGTTGTTAATAATGAACCAGCTCCAATGAATGATGGAATGATGCCTAACAACACAAACCCAAATCCTATGGATCCTATGATGAATAATAATATGGAACCAAATATTGTTAATAATGAACCAGCTCCAATGAACAATGGAATGATGCCCAACAATCCTAATCCAATGAACCCTATGGGACCTCAAAATAATGGAATGAAACCTAATCCAATGGGAATGAATCAAAATATGATGAATAATGGAATGAAACCTGGTAAAAAATTCAACCCTCTATTTATCGCAATTCCTGCAGTAATAGTTGTAGTTGCTATTGTTGTATTTTTATTAGTTGGTGGTGGAAACAGTTATAAAGATCCAATTGAATTATATTGCAAAGGAACTGGAAACTTTGATATAGAAACACTAAAAAAAGCAGTACCAGAAGAATACTTAGATGATTTAGATGGTGATGAACAAGAATCATTTGATGATATGAAAGAATATTTAGACAAAGCTGGTATTGAAATGAAATATTCTTGTGATATATCAGATGATTATGAAGAATTATCAAAAAGTGAACTTAAAGAATTAAATGATGATTTCCAAGATTCATATGATACAAAAAGAGAAATTAAAAAAGCTTATAGAGTTGAAGTAACTCAAGTATCTGAAATGACATACGAAGGTGAAACAGAAAAAGACGAAGAAGAAGTTACATATATCGTTGGTAAAATTGATGGAAAATGGTATTATATCGATCAAGAATACGATTGGTAAAAAAATAAAAAGTACTAAATTTAGTACTTTTTTTATTTTCTCTTTTTTTCATTTAATTTATGATATTTAACAACAATATTTCTATCATAATAATCAATTCTACCATCTGGTAAAACCAAAGTTCTTTCAATTCCTAAATAATCAACAAACTCCTCATTATGTGAAACTACAATAATAGTTCCTGGAAAAGTTTTTAAATTATTTGCAATAATTTTTTGTGTTTCAGGATCCAAATGGTTAGTTGGTTCATCTAATATAAGAAGATTAGCTTTCATAAGTGTTAATTTTAATAAAGCTAGTCTTGCTCTTTCACCAGGTGATAAAACCTTAGCTTTCTTATATAAATCATCACCCACAAATAAAAATCTCCCTAAAAAACCCCTTTTTTCATTCTCTGTTAAATCAAATTCATCTAAATTATCTAATAAATTTTTTTCTAAATTTATTTTTTCATGTTCTTGAGCATAATAACCAATATCTGTTTTATCTCCTAAAACGATTTCTCCATTATCTGGTATCAACTCACCTACTATTAACTTTAATAGCGTACTCTTACCAACACCATTTTCTCCTACAATAAGAAATTTTTCTCCCTTAGGAATATCTAAATTAATTTTATATAAAATATATCTCTTAGAATCTTTATCATATTTAAATGATACATCTTTAATCATTACTGTGTGCTTTGTACTTTCTCTACCTTGATGTAAAGATATATTAGCTGTTTTTATTTTCTTTTCTACTACAACAGCATTTTCTTCTAACTTAGCTAATTTCTTTTGTCTATCTTTAGCTATTTTAGCTTTTTTCTCATTACCATGTAAATATTTATCAATAATACCTTGTAATCTTTTTCTTTCTTTATCTTGAAGCATAGCTTCCTTTTCTAATCTAATTTCTCTTTCATTTAAGACTCTTTTAAATTGACTATAATTACCATCAAACAACTCAATATTATGATGAAGTTTATCTATATATAAAACTTTATCAACTATCTTATTTAAAAAATCAATATCATGAGAAATAATATATACTCCTCCATTATAATTTTTCAAATAATCAATTACAAACTCTTTAGTATCTTTATCAAGATGATTAGTAGGTTCATCTAAAAGAATCAAATCAGGTTTAGAATATAATAATCTAAGAAAAGCTATTTTTGACTTTTGCCCACCACTTAAAGTATTAAGACTTCTTTCTAACAAATCATCCTCAACTTTCATATTGGAGATCAGTTTTAATAAAATCTCTTCAGCTTCATATGGTTCCCAATAATCAAGTTCTGTCTGTAATTTATTTATTTTATTAAGTAACTTATTAACTTCTTTATCATTATCTAAAGTACTTATTTTAATATATAAATCTTCTATCTCTTTCTCTATTCTATTGATAGGTCTGCCTTCTAATAAAAAATCAAAAACACTCATATCAAGATCAGGAACTTCATCAGTAATAACTTGTGGAAGCCATGATATTCTAGGTTTATTAAAGAATGAAATACTACCAGAATCAATCTCTTGTAAACCTAAAATTAACTTAAATAAAGTTGTTTTACCACTGCCATTTACACCAACAATCCCTATCTTTTTATCATCAGGAATATTAATATTAACATTATTAAATATTTCTTGAATACCAAAAGATAAATTCATATCTTTAATAAGCATATCATCACCTCCTAAAATACTCTTATATAATAACATATTATTTTAAAAATTTACAAATAATATAAATAATGATATATTTATACTAGGAAGTGTTACTATGAATCGAAAAAACTATTTAAAAACCAGAGAAAAAGTTTTAAAAACAAGCCTTGGAAAAAAAACATATAGAAAATTAACTATGTCCACAATTATTCTAATAATATCTTTATTAGGACTCGCAATTATAACAACTTGTTTATGTAATTATTTTGTTAAAGGAGAACCATATGATAACCTAGAATTAATGTTTAAACTTTTACCAGTTTGTTTTGGTTTATCTTTATTATCTGGCGCTACAACTTGTTTTTTATCTGGTGAATTTAATATGCTTTTAAAAACGATTAAAAAAATAAAAGAATAATATTATAAAATACAATTACGAATTACAAAATGGAAGCTATGGCTTCTATTTTTTTATAAAAAAAGAAGAAACTATTTAGCTTCTTCTTGTGCTCTTGTTTCACGAATAACTGTTACTTTGATAGTACCAGGATATTGCATAGTCTCTTCAATCTTATTCTTAACATCCTTAGCAATCTTATAAGCACCAGCATCATCAATTTCCTCTGGTTTAACCATGACACGAAGTTCACGACCTGCTTGAACTGCAAATGTATGATCAATACCAGGAATTTCATTAGCAACATTTTCAAGTTGTTCTAATCTCTTTAAATAGTTTTCTAAAGAGTCATTTCTAGCACCAGGTCTACTTGCTGATAAAGCATCAGCAACAGCTACTAATACAGCTATAACGCTTTGAGCTTCCTTATCTCCATGGTGTGAAGCAATCGCATCTATTACAACTTTATTTTCACTATACTTTTTAGCTATATCAACACCAATTTCAACATGACTACCTTCAATTTCATGGTCAATAGATTTACCTATATCATGAAGTAAACCAGCTCTTTTGGCTAAAGCAACATTTTGACCAAGTTCTCCAGCAATTAATCCGGCTAAATGAGCAACTTCGATTGAATGTTGTAAAGCATTTTGACCATAACTTGTCCTAAAATGAAGTCTACCTACTAACTCTATTAATTCAGGGTCCATCTTAGAAATTCCAAGTTCAAATAAAGCACTATTACCATATTCAGTAATTTTAGCTTTCATATCTTTACAAACTTTATCATATAATTCTTCAATTCTAGTTGGATGAATTCTTCCATCTTTAATTAAAGTTTCCAAAGTAACTCTAGCAATTTCTCTTCTTAAAGGATCAAAACTTGATAAAACTACAGCTTCTGGAGTATCATCAATAATTAAATCAACACCAGTAATAGCTTCAATAGTACGGATATTTCTTCCTTCTCTACCAATTATTCTACCCTTCATTTCATCATTTGGTAAGCTAACAACAGTAACAGTTTGTTCATTAGCTAAATCTGCAGCAAATCTTTGCATTGCATTTACTATTAAATCAGTAGCCTTCTTATCAGCTTCTAATTTAGCAGCATCTTCTCTTTCTTTAATATATACTGCAATCTCCTTAGATGTTTCTTCTTCTATCTTTTTCATTAATAAATCTTTAGCTTTTTCTTTATTAAATCCAGATATTTTACTAAGTAAATCTAGTTGTTCTTTCTTAATTTCGTCCACTTTCGCACGTTCGTCTTGAATTTCTAATTGTTTATTTGATAAATTATTTTCTCTCTCATCTAAAGCAAGTTCGCGTTTTTGAAATAATTCATCACGTTTATCCATATTGTTTTCTCTTTGAATAAGACGATCTTCCATATCTTTTATTTCTTTTTTACGATCTTTATTTTCTTTTTCTGATTCAAGTTTTAATTTATGTATTTCCTCTTTTGCTTCAAATAAAGATTCCCTTTTAATTTTCTCTGCATCTTTTTTAGCATTATCAAGAATCTTTTCAACAGTTTTTTCAGCGTTCTTTCTTTTAATATTAAGAACGATATAGCAACCAACTATACCTACTATTAATCCAAGTACGATTAGCAAAATGGAGTTCATCATTTCCATAGCATACCTCCATTCCATATATATATGTTAAAATCAATAATCATAACATCTAATTCTATTGTAAAATTTTTTAAAACTTATGTCAACAAAAAAGAACTCGCAAAAAACGAGTTCAAAACATTTATTTTTTCTTTAAATTTATTCCAAAAAATTCTCTAGTTTTTTGTTCTATTTCATCACGAAGAGTAATATTTTCTTTCAACAATAATTTAACATTTTCTTTTCCTTGACCAAGCTTTTCACCATTATAGGCAAACCACGCACCACTTTTTTCTACAATACCAGCATTAACAGCTAAATCAATAAGTTCACCTTCACGCGATACACCTTCACCATACATTATATCAACAACTGCGGCTTTAAAAGGTGGAGCAACTTTATTCTTAACTACTTTTACTGTTGTTCTATTACCAACAACACTATCACCTATCTTTAATGATTCACTTCTTCTAACATCTAATCTAATAGTTGAATAGAATTTTAATGCACGCCCTCCAGGTGTAGTTTCTGGATTTCCAAACATAACTCCAACTTTTTCTCTTAATTGGTTAATAAAAATAGCTGTTGTTTTTGTTTTATTGATATTACCAGATAACTTTCTTAGCGCTTGACTCATTAAACGAGCTTGTAATCCAACATGACTATCTCCCATTTCTCCATCTATTTCTGCTTGAGGAACTAACGCTGCTACTGAGTCAATAACAATGATACTAACCGCTTCACTTTTAACTAAAGCATCACATATTTCTAACGCTTGTTCACCTGTATCTGGTTGAGATAATAAAAGCTCATCAATATTAACACCTAACGCTTTAGCATAAGCAGGATCAAGTGCATGTTCTGCATCAATAAATGCTGCTCTTCCCCCAGCTTTTTGTGCTTCAGCTATAGCATGAAGAGCAAAAGTAGTTTTCCCACTAGACTCAGGTCCGTATATTTCAATAATTCTTCCTTTAGGATACCCTCCAACCCCTAAAGCAATATCTAATGATAAAGATCCACTTGAAACTACTTCAACTTCCATATGTTTACTTTCTCCTAATTTCATGATAGATCCTTTACCAAATTGTTTTTCTATATCAGCTAAAACTTGATCTAAAGTTTTATCTTTATCTGTCTTCGCCATCAATAATACCTCCATTTATTTGCTTACATTTAAATAATACTACACATTTTTTTAAATTGCAATACTTTTTCAAACAATTGTTCGAAATAAGTTTTTTTCTTATATTTTCAATAAAAAAAGCACTTTTCTCTTTAAGAAAAATGCTTATTTTTATTATTTTAATTTTTATTTTTTCTTTTCTTTACCAAAAATTATTTCTTTATTCATTGCATAATATTGGCACATTGAATATAAAGACATAAATGTAGCAAAATATAATAAGAAATCTCCTATTGGTAAATTCCACATTTCAAATGGTAAATTATAGAAGAATACTAATACAGTACCAACCATCAAAGACGCAGTCTTTAATTTACCAGAATTAATTGCTGCTACAACTACACCTTTGCCAGCAGCTTCCATTTTAATTGCATTAACAACAATATCTCTTAATACAATAACAACAGGAATAATAGCATTGATAAATCCATTAGCTGCTAAAATAATTAATACAGAATTAACTAAAACTTTATCTGCTATTGCATCTAACATCTTACCAGTATTAGTAATAAGACCATATTTTCTAGCTATCATACCATCTAAGAAATCAGTTAAACTAGCAATAATGAATAATACACCAGCTATAAAATATCTTGTATCACATGATACTTCTAAAATTTCAACAATTGGAAAAGTTAATCCAACTAAATGAAAAGGAAATAATAAAATAATAATTATTATTATACTCATTACAAGTCTTGAAACAGTCAATTTATTAGGCAAATTCATATTCCTCACTCCTTACATTCATCAATTCGACATTTCTATTACTCGGTTTTCTCTCACTAGCTATTTTAATATAAATAAATATAACTAGTAATAATAATAAAATAATCATTAAAGTAATAAATAATGGTTTTAACTTTAATAATTTTTCTATATTAAAATGTTTTTTTGTACTTTTTGTATATGGAGAAACAATTTTCTTTTCTTCTTCTTCTTTCTTTTGTTTTGCTTCAAGTATATCTTCCAAAGAAATTTTTGATGTATGTTCAAATAAAAAGTCATTAAATTCATCAACTACTTTTTCAGGATCAAGACCTAAATATTTAGCATAATCTTTAACCATAACTTTTAATTTTAAAACATCTCTAAAAGCCCTAATATTACCTGCTTCTATATTTTCAACATCATCACGGGATAAATTCAAATCTTCAGCAGCTTCTTCAAGACCAACACCATTTTCTTTACGTTTCTCTTTTAAATATTCTCCAAGTTCTTTCAAAATAAACACCTCAAATCAAATAAAAATACTTTATAAGCCTCGTTCTGTACCTATTTCTAGGTGACAAACATTTATCTACCATTTCTGGTCTTTAACTCCGTTCTAATTCCTTTGTTAAAGCTCTCCTACCAATTTTGGATTTCTCACTCATGGGGTTTACCGCGTTTCATACTTTAGTTTCCCAAAGCAATCGTCACTGTGGCACTTTACAACTACTATTACCATATCAAAGACTTAGGTAAATTCATCGCCGTTAACTATTACTAGTTACCTAGGGTTAGTATAATCCCCTAGCATGAACACTACAATCATCACAGACTGTGTGAGCAAGGACTTTCCTCACCATTACAAGAATAGCGCGTTTGTCAAAGTATTTTCTAGTTATTGTTGTTCGTCTTCTTTCCCGTATACAATTTTTTCAAGTTGTGAAAGACGTCTCATAATATCAAGATTAGTTACTTCTTTTCTTTCACTACCACTGCTTTTAGCAATTTCAATATTAGTTTTTAAATTACGAATTTCTTGTTTTAAATTCATAATTTCTTCTAATAATTCTTCTTTTTCCTTTTCATTTTCTTTTAATATTTTATAGAATTCTTCATAATCACCAATTATAACGTCTAAAAATTGATCTACTTCTTTTAAACGAAATCCCCTAGTATCAATCTTAAATTCTTTATTTAAAATATCTTGAGGAGTCAAAGTGATACGATTTTGATACATATAATCACCAACCTTATTAATATTTTACTTTATATTAACAAATATATTATATAACACAAACAGCTTTTCTTCAATATTTTTTACAACTACCAAGTTTTTTTAGATAAAAAACTTACTTATAAAATATATATATTTTATATTGGTAAAATTTCGATATTATAGTATAATTTAATATAGGTGATTTTATGAAATATCCTAATGGAATTAAACAGACAAAATCAAGTAATAATCACATAAAATACGATAATCGTGGTATGAATCTTGAAAAAGATTTAAATGACAGCAATAATTACTATGCTGAAATTGGTAAAGCTTTTATTTATAAAAAGCCAACTCCAATTCAAATAACTAAAGTCGATTATCCATCTCGTAGTCACGCAATAATCAAAGAAGCTTTTTTTAAAGAACCTTCTACTACTGACTATAATGGAATTTACAAAGGTAAATATATTGATTTTGAAGCAAAAGAAACAAATAATAAAACATCTTTTCCATTAGATAATATTCACAAACATCAAATAAAACATCTAGAAAATATCCACAAAGCTGGTGGATTAGGATTTGTAATTATAAGATTTAATAAATTAAATGTAACATATATTTTACTGGCTGAAGATTTTTTAAATTTCATAAATGAAAACGAAAGGAAATCTATTCCAATAAAATATTTCGAAGAAAAAGCATATTTAATCGAAGAAAAATATATTCCAAGATTGGACTATTTAAAAGTAATCGATCAAATATTAGGAGGTATCTAAATGAATGAACCAAAGAAAACTATCACTAGAAGAAGTGATAAATATAATCAAACAGAACTTGATAACATCAAAAAGAATGTAAAAGGAAAACTTCAAAAAGAAGAAACTAAAGCAGCAAAAGAAGAACCAAAAAAAGATGACATAATTCCAAAAATTAAAGAAAAAACTACTGACAAAAATAAAGTTATTTCACATAATCATGCTCCACACAAAAACAATTTAAATAACTTAAAAACTAGTATTAAAGAAGAGAAAAATGGTGGTAATATGCCTAGAAGAAAATCAAAAAGAGTTAAATTAGATAAGAATAGTTTAATATTTTTCGGAGTATTATTCTTTGTATTCTTAATAATATTCTTAAAAACAATGGGACCATTAATGGCTATTGCAACAATGATTGGAATATTATTAATAATTGCTTGTTCTATATTCTTAAAAAGAATTAGAAAGAAAAAAGCCATTAGAATAATCACAAATATCTTAACAATTTTCTTTTTATTAGGATGTATTGCTGGAGTTTGTGGTGTTGCTTATTTCGCATACATCATTGTAACAGAAGCTCCAGAGTGGGATACAAGTAAATTAAACTCTAAAGAAACAACTATTCTTTACACAGCTGACGGTACTGAATATGCTGAACTTGGTACTGAAAAACGTGAACTAATAACTTATGAAGAAACAAGCGAAAACTTAATTAACGCAATTATTGCTACTGAAGATTCACGTTTCTTCACACACAATGGTTTTGATGCATTAAGATTTTTAAAAGCTGGTGTTGGACAAGTAATGGGTAACTCTGATGCAGGAGGGGCTTCTACTCTATCAATGCAAGTTATAAAAAATAGATTTACAGATGCTAACTTAGTTGCTCTTAATTCTAGTGGTATAAAAAGAAAATTTACTGATATTTATTTAGCAGTATTTAAACTAGAAAAAGAATATAGTAAAGAAGCAATCTTTGAATTTTATATAAATAACCACTTCTTAGGAAATAACGCTTATGGAGTTGAACAAGCTGCTATAACATATTTTGGAAAACATGCTTCTGAATTAACATTACCAGAAGCAGCGCTAATTGCTGGTATGTTCCAAGCACCAACAAGTTATAATCCATTCTTAAATCCAGATGCAGCTACAGAAAGAAGAAATCAAGTATTAAATTTAATGCATAATCATGGATATATTACAAAAGAAGAACGAGATATAGCTAAATCAATTCCAATTTCTAGTCTTTTAGTCGAAGAAAATAGTGGAAATGATTTACAATATCAATCATATATTGATACAGTAATTGAAGAATTAATTGATAAATATGATATAGATCCTTATAGCACTTCATTAAAAGTATATACAAATATTGATTTAAAGAAACAAGAAGGATTGGACGATATCTTTAATGGAAAAACATTTAAATGGGAAAATGATGTTGTTCAATCTGGTATCGCTGCTGTTGATGTTGATACTGGTAAAATAACAGCTATTGCTGGTGGTAGAAATACTGGAGCCCGTCAATTAAACCGTGCTACAGGACTAAACAAACAAATTGGTTCTACTGCAAAACCATTATTTGACTACGCTCCTGCTATGGAATATGCTGGATATTCTACATATACTCTTATTAAAGATGAAAAATATTACTACTCTAGCGGTCAAGAAATCCGTAACTCTGATCGTAAACATCAAGGAACTATAACTCTTAGAAAAGCATTAGCAGAATCAAGAAACGTTCCTGCATTAAAAGCATTCCAAGCTGTTGATAATGAAGATATTTATAATTTTGTTACAAGTTTAGGAATAACTCCTGAAACAAGTAATAATAGTACTTTCTTACATGAAGCTCATTCAATTGGAGCATTCAACGGTTCCAACCCGCTTGAAATGGCTGCTGCCTATGCTGCATTTGCTAATGGTGGTATATATTACGAACCTTATACAATTAGTAAAATTGTTTTCCGTGATACTGGTGAAACTCACGAATACGAAGCAGAAGGCACACGTGTTATGAGTGAAGCTACTGCTTTCATGATTACATACTGTTTAAGAACTGCTGTTACCGATGGTTTATCAAGTGGCGCTGCTATTAAAGGAATAAACGTTGCAGCTAAAACTGGTACAACAAACTTCACAACTCAAATAGCTAAAGCTCATAACCTACCAAGTTATGCTGTAAATGATGCATGGATTGCTGGATACGATCCCGATACTGCTGTTGCTATGTGGTATGGATACGACAAAATTTATGATGGATCTACTGGTTACTTTTTGAAATCAGCATCTTCTGGATACAGAGTAAACGTTCTAACAGAAAGAAATAGATTATATACTACTGCTGGTAAAGTTTTATTTACAAGTAATGGAAAAGACTTTAAAGTTCCAAACAGTGTTATTAAAGTAGGAGTTGAAATGGGAACAAATCCTGCTAAGCTAGCAAGTGCTAACACTCCTAAAAATAAAATAACATATGAATACTTTGCTAAAGGAACTGAACCAACAGAAGTATCAACAACATATAATAAATTAAGTAATGTTACTAATCTAACAGCTCAATATGATGTTTATACAGGAAATATTAATTTAACGTGGTCTGCTGCTCCAGCTGCAACTGATGTTGAAGACTCATATGGAGCGTTTGGATATCGCATTTACAAAGATGGCTCATACTTAGGATTTACCGAAGAAACAGCATTTACAGTTACTGGTCAACAAGATCCTTCAGGTACTTATAAAGTTGTAACAACATTTGAAGACTATAGCGAAAGAGACTCATCAGGAGCTACAACCAAAATAAGTTCTGTTGATTTAGACACTAGTAACTATACAGCAACTGTCAATGCCAAAAAAACAATTAAATTAAACGACGAAGTCGATTCTTGTTTCGTCACAGGAACAGTAAGTAATAGTTGTATAACACTATATAAGGATGGAAATCAAGTTTCAGATGGTTATAGTGTAACAGTAACAATTAACGATAGTGATGGTGATACAGTTTCTGTTGACACATCTTATGAAGGAAACTACATTGCTATTTTCAAAATAGAATACAATGGTAAAACAAGAGTAACAAAATCACATTCATTTGAAGTAAAATAAAAAAGGTCTAAATGACCTTTTTTTAATGTAAAAAAATATGAACCACTAAAAAGAAAAGAATCCCTATCATAAAAAACAATACGCTTAAATTTATCTTTTTATATTCAAAAGACTTAGGAATTAATTCAAAAAGAGATAAATATATCATTACACCACTTATAAATGAAAATAAAAAACCAAACATTAAACTATTCATATATTTACCAAAGAGAATATAAAACAATACTCCTCCAACAAACTCTGATAATCCTGCTACTAGCGTAAATAAAAAAGCTTTCTTACGACTACCTGTACTATAATATATCGGAATCATTATACTTATTCCTTCAGGAACATTATGTAAAGCAATTGATAAAGCCATAATTAAACCAAGTTCAAGATTATTAGAAGATAAAAGAAAAGTTAAAATTCCTTCAGGGATATTATGAATAATAATCGCAATCATCGAAAAAAATCCAACTCGATATAAATTATCCCCACTATCTGTTAATAACTTATCTAAAATAAAAAATACTACTCCTCCTAAAAAAAAGAATAAAACTAACAAAAACACTCCCTTTAATCCATATATATATAACAATTGTTTAAAAGCCGACGGAAGTAAATCTAATAAAGAAATAGATAACATAATCCCACTTGCAAAAGCTAAAGAACTAAGTACAATTAAATTCTCTTTTATTTTAAAAAAAGATATAAATCCCCCTAATAACGTAGATATTCCTGCCAAAAAAGTAATAACTGAACTATATATAAAATTATTCATATTAATATATATGAAAAAAAGAGAATTAAATTCTCTTTTTATAATATTTACATATATCTTTAAGCCTACACTTATTACATTCCGGATTCTTAGCTTTACAATTATATCTTCCAAACAAAACCAACTGATGATGAAGTCTTGTCCAAATTTCTTTTTTAAACTTTCTTTTTAACTTAGATTCAATATCTAAAACATCATCACCTTCCTTAGCAAGACCAAGTCTTTTACTAACTCTAGATACATGTGTATCAACTGCTATACAAGGAACATCAAATAAATTTGATAAAACAACATTAGCTGTTTTTCTACCAACCCCAGGCATATCTTCTAAAGCTTTTCTATTATTAGGAACAACTCCATTATATTTATTAATTAATATATTAGCTATTTCATAAACAAAAACACCCTTACGTGAAGCAGTTCCAAGTGGTTTAACAATCTCTATTAAATCATCAATACTAGCTTTACTTAAACTATCAAGATCTTTATATTTATCAAATAAAATAGACGTAATTTGATTAACTCTTTTATCTGTTGTTTGAGCTGATAAAACAACCGCGATTAATAATTCATAATCTCTATTATAATTAAGTTCACATTTAGGATTAGGATATAACTCTAATAAATAATCTTCTATTTCACTAATCATTATCATCTAACCAATCATAATCAAATACATCTACTTTTTTACTCTCTTCTTTCTTACGACGATTATTCATATGATTATCTACATCTTTTTTATTTTTAAAACCTTTTTTACCCCATTCATATAATATTTTATCCATATACCTAAGATTTCTAACATCATTCATTATTGATTCTTTTAAAGCACAAGAAATAAGCTCTTCACTTATATTACTTTCAAGCCAAGCTTTAACAATCTCATATTCAATAGGACTTAAAGTTCTCCCAAATTCTTGTTCTATTATACTAAAAATATTAGTATCATTTTCATTATTATCACTATCTACTTCATCCATTAATAATAAACTAATTTTATTATAAAAATTATCTAAAGATAAATATTCTTCTTTAATACCTTTATCATTATCTATTACTTTAAATTCTATTAAATTTTTACCACTAATACTACCAATTAAACTCATAAGTTCATTTTGATTAATACCAAGTTCATTACCTATTTTATTTAAATCGAATAAAATAAGTTCCCCTTCATTATATAAATACATCATAAAGATAAACTCATCTAAAGATAAATTTAGCCTATCTCTTAATTTATATAAATATAATGGTACAACAAGATTCTTACTCTTTATAATATCTATCATAATCTTATTTTTCACAAAACCACCTACTTATATTTAGAAATTAAATACTTAACTATTTCTTCATAATTATTCTCTACTTTACCATATAATATATTATTAATCAAATCTTCATGTATTTCCTTAAGTTTTTTAGATGGTTCTATTTCTAGAATCCCCATAATTTGATTAGTAGAAATATTTACCTCATCTTTTGTCTTAATTGGCATTGTCTCAAACTTAGACGCTATTTCTTTACGATCAGTACCATTTAAACTTCCCGCAATTATATTTACATATAAACCATATTTAAATAATACTTTATAATCTAAATTATTTAAGTATCTAACTTCTTTTATCTTATTAATTAAATCTCTTTCATTTTTAGAAAAAGGATAATTAGCATTTATTCCTATCGTAGACCAAATACCAATTAAATCCGTAGTATATATACAGTGTTTAAAATCAAGTTCTAATTCTTTATCTAGACCTAATTCAACTAATATATCAATTCCTCTTTTTACATTAGCATGGCAAAAAATCTTATCAAGTTCATCTTTCTTTCTCTGATATGATAAACGAGATAATTCATTCTTAGTATGAAGTATCGCAAGTCTAGTTTCTTCACCAAGTTCAAATCCTAAAGTTGTATAAAATCTAACCGCTCTTAAAATACGTAGAGGATCTTCAACAAATCTACTAATACTATCGCCAACAGTATTAATAACTTTATTTTCAATGTCTTCTTTTCCATTTAATAAATCTATTACATTACCATCTTTATCCATACATAAAGTATTCATTTTAAAATCTCTTCTTTGCAAATCCGATAATAAGTCCTTAATATATTCTACTTCCATAGGTTTACGATTATTATAATAACTAATTTCTTTTCTAAATGTCATAATATCAAACCTATGCTTCTTAATATCAAGTCTAACTGCCCCATAATCAGTTTTTGGTAAAGTAATATTTTCAAATATTTCCTTAATATCTTTAGGAGTAGCATCTGTACAAATATCAACATCATTAGTTTTATTTCCTAAAACATAATCTCTAACAAAACCACCGACAATATAAGCTTTAAATCCATAGCTTTCGATTTTTTCTAATACCTTCAAAGCAACATCTAACATAAACTACCTCCTCACTTAAATTATACCACAAGACAAACCACAAAAAAACAGGGGTTAGGCCCTGTTTACATATCAATCTTAGTTTACTGCGTCTTTTAAAGCTGAACCTGCTTTGAAAGTAACTGCATTTCTAGCAGCGATTTTAACAGTTTCACCAGTTTGTGGATTACGTCCTTCTCTTGCTGCTCTTTTAGATACTGCAAAAGTTCCAAATCCTACTAATGGTACTTTGTCTCCATCTTTTAATGCACCAGTGATTGCTGCAAATGTTGCATCAATAGCACGTGTTGCGTCAGCTTTAGTTAATCCTGTAGCTTCTGCTACTGCTTCTACTAATTCTACTTTTTTCATAATAATTATTACCTCCGTTATTTTGTTTAAGCACTGTATGCTTACATATATAAATTATCATATTTTATAAGTAAGTGCAATTGTTTTTAAGCTCTTTTTATCAAAAAAAGCTTTATTTTCAACGTTTTACAGAAGTTTATAACATTTTTTATAGAATAGTCTTTACATCAAAAACACTAATTGACTTCTTATTTCTACTTGGAAGATCCACTTCAATCACTTCATAACCAAAATCAATTTGATAATCAGGAAGCAATTTAGTCTTAAAAGGCATCATTCTAGGTATTAAAGCAATAGCTTCAAAATTATTAAATATCTTTAACTCTTCAACAGTGATTAAAGGTTCAATATTACCATTAACCATTTCATTACCACACAACTTACTAATTTCTTCTAAAGTAGTTAAATCATTAGCAAGTAGATATAAAATACTACCAAAACACATTTTAATTATTTCAGCATTTTCTTCACCATAATTACTTGTAAGATCAATAAAACTCTTTATAAAGACTGTAAGTCTAATTCTAATACCTCTCATATAATTAATGATTTTACTAAAATTCTTAATAGGTAATAAGTATTCAAATTCATCTAAAAGTACATTATTAATAATATTTCTATCACCATATAAATCTATACTATTAAAAATTTGACTAATAAGTAATGGTATAAAACTATTACTAAAAGTAGTTTTACCACTAACTATAAATAAAGCTGTTTTCTCTTTACCAATAGAACATATATCAAAATCACTAGAACTCATCATTTCACATAAACTTTCCCTTGTAATATATCTTTTAATTTTTTGATTAAACACTGATATAATACTACCTCTAGTTTCTGGAGGTGCTAATAAAGTTCCTTGTAAACTATAATAAATATTAGAATTTCTATCTAAACTATCTAGCAATAATTCAAAATAATTTTTTCCATCTTTCTTAGCTACTCCATCAGAAGAAAGAGCATAAATACTATTTAAATTTATTTCCTCTTCTTTAGCATTCTCAAATAAATATAAAGTAAGTCCAGTAAAATAATCTATTGTTGAATTAACCCAAAAAGGGTCACTAGTATCTAATTTATCAGTAAATATATAATATCCTAAATCTTCAATTAATTCTAAAGCTTTATCTTTATTTCCTTCTTTATATAACTTATAAGGAAAAGAAAGCGGATTCCAACAATTACCTAAATTAGAATTTTCAAAATTAACTGCAATAACTTTATACCCTTCTTTAGAAAGCTTATCTGCTGTTAATTTATATAATTCACCCTTAACATCATTTACGATAATGTTTTCTTTGGCCATCATTGCTAACTTAATCATCGGTAAAGTAACACTTTGTGTTTTACCACAACCAGTAGAACCAATAACTAAAGAATGTGATCCTCTATCATCTACATATAAATAATTATCATCATACATTATAGGTAAACCACTTTTTTTAACTCCAGTTTCTAAATTTACTCCTTTCACATATTTCAATATCTCATCACGTGTTGACCATCTCGCATATTTCATTGTAACTCCTCCTTTACAAGTACTAATATACAACAAGAAATAACACCAAACTTAAACAATAGTGGCATTCAAACAGAAAATGTGTTATAATATAGCCAGGTGATCTTATGTATTCAAATAAATTAATTTGTGACATATTAGATTATATAGATATTAATATTAACAAAGAAATATCAATCGAAGAGTTATCTAACCTATTCTTTTTTGATAGATACTATATAATGAAACTATTTAAAAAAGAACTAAATATAACAATCATTAACTATATAAAAAGCATGAGAGTTTACAATAGCTTAAAAGACTATAAATATAATAACCAAATAATAAGAATTGCTTTAAATAATGGTTTCAATTCTTTAGAATATTATTCAGAAACATTTAAAGAAATAGTTAAAATATCTCCACGAGAATATAAACACTTTTTAAAAAGAAATAATAAAATATCATTTGATAAAATAATTACAACCAGTATCTCAATATCCAACTTACAATTTATAAAAGATAAAGCAATTAATTATAAAAATAATAGACCACCAGAAAAAACTAAAATTAAAACACTTACTATTTTTAAATAAAAAGAGAACTAGAAAACTAGTTCTCTTTTATAAAACAATCGCAATCATATTATTACTACCCTTATTAACTACCTTAGTAAGCGTATTTTGAAGTTTAAAACGAATATTATCAGGCATTAAATTAATTTTAGATTGAATTCCTTCTTTAACAATATTATCTAAACTTCTACCAAATATTTCACTATGCCATATACTTTCCGGATCCTTATCAAAATCACGCATTATATAATCAATTAATTCCTTACTTTGAGCTTCACTCCCAATTATTGGTTCAAAACTACTTTGCACATCTACTCTTATCATATGAATAGATGGAGCAATAGCTTTTAACTTAACACCAAAACGTGATCCTTGTTTAACAACTTCTGGTTTTTCAAGTTTCATATCAGAAAGACTTGGCGTTGCTACACCATATCCTGTTTGTTTAACCATCTTAAGAGCATATTTTATTTGATCATATTCTAACTTAGCTTCATTGAAGTCTTGGAATAAAGACAGTAATTCCGCTTTATTACTAACATCTATTTTAATTATATCTGTAAGTACTTTGCTATAAAGATCATTAGGAGCTTCTAACGAAACAACTACTACACCAGTTGCTGGATCTACGTTAGACAAATATGCTTTTTCTATATTTTCATTATTAAGAAACTCTTTTGTAATATTATCAATATCTCTTAATTTATCAACTTCAACAACACTATTCTTAATACTTTCAATATAACTAATTTTAAGACTATTCTTACTATTTAAAATTGCTATCCATTCTGGCATATTAACCTTAACTTCCAAAACAGGAAATTCAAATAAAGCTTCTCTTAGAATATCATAAATCTCTTTTTCTGTAATATTTTCAACACTAACAGGTAATACCGGAACATTATATTCTTCTTTAAGTGATTCAGCTAATCTAATCGTTTCTGGAAGGGTTGGATGAGTTGAATTAAGAACAACAATAAATGGTTTACCTATTTCTTTTAATTCAGTAATAACTCTCTTTTCCGCTTCTAAATAATCTCCTCGATTAAATTCCCCAATACTACCATCAGTAGTCATAACAATTCCAATTGTAGAATGTTCTTTAATAACCTTCTCTGTTCCCATTTCAGCCGCCTCTATAAAAGGAATTTCGCCATCATACCAAGGACATTTAACCATTCTAGGACCATTCTCATCTTCTGCCCCTTTACAATTATCTATTAAATAACCAACACAATCTATAAGTCTGATATTACAAGAAAAATCATCAATTTCTATCTTAGCAGCATTATTAGGAACAAACTTAGGTTCAATTGTCATTATTGTCTTGCCACTAGCACTTTGTGGTAATTCATCAAGAGCACGTTTTCTTTCATACTCATCCTTAATATTAGGAACAACTAAATTTTCTATAAATTTCTTTATAAAAGTACTCTTACCAGTTCTAACACCACCTACTACTCCTAAATAAATATCTCCTCCTGTTCTTAATGCAATATTTTTAATTAATTCATTTTTATCCATATTTCACTCTCTTTTCTATCCTCAATTAAAGATATGAATAAAAAATAAAATAATTACAAAAAAAGAGCTATTTGCTCTTTTTCTTTTTCTTATTCAATTTAACCGAACCCTTACTAGATAACTTTATATGTTCATAGTCAAGTGCTAAATAATATATATACACATCTTTCTTATCAACAACATAGAACCAACTTTCTTTTCCTTTGCTCTTTTCATAATAATTAATATCTATATCTTTATCACAAGCAATACTAAATAGTTCATTACAAGTAAGAACTTCATATATTTCTTTCTTATCAAAATCAGGTTTTGTTTTAACAATATTTAACACATCTTTATATCTAGTTTTTAATTTCTTTAATTTTCTACTATAATCATCTAAATTAATTAAATTAAATAATGCAATATAACTTCTAATAGTAATAGGTACTAATATTAAGAATAATATTCCTGATACAATAAATAAATATATATTAAAACTTTCATTTACTTCATATTGATGAAATACTTTTTTATTATAATCTTTATCTAATGATTTCTCAATTGATACTACTTTTTCTGTTATTGGAATACTTACAGATAAAACTTCTCTATCTTGAACACTATCTGTATATCCATTTACTTTCAAATTATTATTAACTATTACATCTATATCTAAAACAACCGGATAATCAGTCATCTCATAGTAAGTATTAGCCATATTATATAAATGACTTAAGTCAATATTAACAATTTCATTTATAGATACTTCAATAACATCTTTTACAGATTCATCTACTCTAGTTAATGCTTCTTCTTCATATTCCCAAACAACATCTTCTCCATCTTTAGCAGTTAAGGAAAGAACTACTTTATAATTATAATCTGCTGCAAAAAACTTACTACCAGATAAATTATAATCAAAATTTAATTGTAATGTATCTAAAAGAGAAGTAACATATAAATTTTTTTCTCTAGCTTCTTCATCAGTATAAAACTGATTATCTTTTAAAGTAACAGAATAATCCAAATTATCTTTTACTCGATAACTAATTACCTTGTCAGTAGCATTATTTTTAGTCGTAAAACAATCAACCAATATCCATCCCATGATTATTATAAAACATGTTGATAATAATACTAAAAAAGTTCTAACTAATTTTCTAATTTTTAAATTATCGCTCATATAAACCTCCTAAGCCACCAAATCATATAACCAGACTGCTGGCCATCCTATATATTTTATTCTAAATTTTACAACACCAATAATATCATCTTCTGAAATAGTCCAGTTATCAATATATTGATTATTATCA
The DNA here is from genome assembly GCA_017436345.1 of Bacilli bacterium. Lineage (GTDB taxonomy): Bacteria > Bacillota_I > Bacilli_A > RF39 > UBA660 > RUG11788. The sequence continues at coordinate 29,270 of JAFSDH010000001.1, read as the reverse complement.
CCTTTAGTATAAAATACATAATTATTATTAATTAATTTAATATCGTATACCCGATGTGTTATATACTTATTATCATATCTATAATAAATTATATCATTTTTTTCAATAAAAGAAACATCTTCTTTTCCTATTTTTTCAATAATAACCGCATCTCCTCTAGAATAATAAGTTTTCATACTATCAGACAAGATCGCAACCGGTTGATATTTAAATAAACCAAGCATAAAAAATATAAATATGAATCCCAAAACATAAAAACTATAATTACTAACTATATTACTTTTTTTTCTTCTATTATTATCTTTATCCTCATACTTAACAAGAGTATCAATACTTAAGTACAAAATTATTAATAATAAAAATAAAAATATACTAGTAATCAAAATATTATAAGTAGGTACAAGAAAAACAAATAAATTACTAATTAATAATAAAATAATATATATATAATTTGTTAAAGAACTAACTTTATAAATTAAAAACGTTGAAATAATATTAGAAATAATAATTATAAATATATACTTAGAAATCCCAAAAAAACTAATATCAAACAAAATAAATAAACTAGATAATAAAAACAAATTTATTTTACTTTTAGAAAAAGCTATTAATCTATATCTTATATACTCTTTTAAATTAATAACAAAAAATATTGATATAAAATTATTAATAATATTACTAATATAAATATTATCTTTAAATCCAAATACTAAACCAGATAAATAATATATAATAAAACAAACTATAATTACTTTAATAATACTTTTACTCTTAGAATACTTATCTCTATTTCTAAGTTTAAATTTCCTTGTTGATATAAAAGTTAAGATAAACAATAAAAACATTATCAAAGGACTTATAAATAAAACATAATTATCTTTTAAAGATATAAAAGACATAAATACATTCATTAATATATATATTATTAAAAATAAATATATCGGTATTACCTTCTTCAAAGTATCACTCATACCATCATCCCTTATTATAATAATTATATCATATTAATATATTTAAACAATAAAAAAAGGACTAAGTCCTTTTCATTATACATTTTGAATATAATTTAAAATCGTTGTTAAACTAGCATTCAAATTAACCACAGTAGTAGCTTCTGTAGAATATTGAATCATAACCGCAAAAGTAATACTTTCCCCAGCTTTTAATATACTTTCTGATGTAATACCATCATAAGTATAAACTACATAAGGATTATCATCAGTACCATAATTTGGTGTCACTTGTGATGTAATAGAATCTAACTTAGCATCAATATTACCATTATTTTCCACAGTAACAAGATAAGTTACACTATCACCTGGTTGATATAAACTTGCATTAAAGGTAGCAACATTAAGTTCTGAAACAGCTGATTCACTAAGACCTGCTCCTTGAGTAGCGCTTTCTACAACATTAGTAATTTTTACATCCCAATTACCTTCTACAACACCAGTTCCTTTAGCTTCTTCTTTACTAGAAAGCATTGCAAAAGCACCTGACATACAAACAACTGCAATAAGCATAACAATAATTAATACATCTTTTTTCTTCTTATTATCCATATCTTAGCCTCCTATAATAATTCTATAATAGAAGACTTTTTTTGTCAAATAAATAGAACAAAAACTAAAGCATATTATCTAAATTTTTAGGTATTTGATCATTCATAATTGCATTAATTATTTTATCAGTCTTTTCTTCACTTACTTCTTTTCCCGCTACTTGAGAAATTTCCTTAACTAACGCTCTTAAAACTTTCTCATCTTTCATATCAGAACCTTGTAATTTAGAAGCTATTGATAAAATCGTTTCTTTATTTACATTAGTTTTTTTCTCAATCTTATTAAAAAAACTATCTCCAAACATAAAAAACCTCCTACATAATTATATGTAAGAGATTTACTTTTGCTATTATTCTTCTCCTTTATTCTTAAATTGAAGAATGATTGGAGTCCCTTCAAAATCAAAACTTTCACGTATCTTATTTTCAAGATATCTTTCATAAGAAAAATGTACAAGTCCTTTATTATTAACATGAAAAGTAAACTTAGGTGGTTTAGTACCTGATTGATTACAAAAATATATCTTTAAACGTTTACCTTTATAAGAAGGTGGAATATTTAATTGATAAGCATCATTAATAACTTCATTTAAAACACTAGTCTTAATCTCGCGATTAATATTTTCTCCAACCTTAACTATTTCTGGCATAATTGTATGAACACGTTTCTTAGTAAGCGCACTACAAAATACTACTGGTACATAACTTAAAAATTGGAATTCACCACGAACTTTCTTTAAATATTCTTTAATATCAGCATCTTCAACTGTATCCCATTTATTAACAACAATTACAAGGCCTTTTCCCTTTTCAAGAACATATCCAGCAATATGTTTATCATGTTCAATTATTCCTTCTTCTGCATTAATAACAAGTAAGCACACATCACTTCTATCAATAGCTTTCATACTACGAAGTAAACTATACTTTTCAATATTTTCATATATTTTACCTTTTTTACGCATACCAGCTGTATCAATAACAACATACTCTTCACCATTATATTTCATTGTTGTATCAACAGCATCTCTTGTTGTACCAGCTACATCACTAACAATAACACGATCTTCGTTTAATAACGCATTAATTAAACTACTTTTACCAACATTAGGTCGACCTACAACCGAAAATTTTAATCTTTTATCTTCTCTTTCTCCCTTAATAGTAAAATCTTTAACTATTTCTTCCATAAGTTCATAAAAACCAGAACCTTGCTCACCACTAACAGGAATATAAGTATCAAATCCTAATTCATAAAAATCATATAAATGTTTTTGATAAGATTTAGCATCAGTTTTATTTATAACAACAATAATTCTTTTATCAGTTTTTCTAAGTAAATCACGAACCGCTAAATCATTACTAGTAAGACCTTCTTTACCATCAACAACAAATAAAACAACATCACTTTCATTAATAGCAATTTCAGCTTGCATTTTTATCTTGTCATTAAATTGTTGCTTCTCAGCATCGATCCCACCAGTATCAATAACATTAAAACGATAATCTCCAAATTTACCCTCACTATAAATTCTATCTCTAGTAACTCCTGGTGTATCTTCAATAATTGATACTTTACTACCTACTATTTTATTAAAAATTGTACTTTTCCCCACATTAGGTCTTCCAACTAATGCAACTACTGGTAATTTCATATTATCACCTCTATTTCTATTATAAATATATAAAATTACACATTCAAGAAACATGTAAAAACATACATAAATTGACTGTAAAATATTTTAATAAAAACAAACAATTTTGTCAAATATTTTGATAAACACATATCTTTCTCAATAAAAACAATATACATATTAGTATTAATAGAAAAAAACATAATTCTATTAGATTATGTTAATTTCTCTTTATTTCTATTCTAGTAATTATATAACCATCCTTTGAATATAAATCACCATTATAATCTGTATCAATAACTAAACTATAAAAATTACTATCAACTAAACTTGAATACTTATTTTGATATTCATCTTTAAAATTATTACCATAATAAAACTCAATAAATTCAAGAACGCTTTTATATGAATTTTCTGTTCTATTATTCTTTTCACATATAAAAACATTATCATTTTCATAATAAAACTTAAAATTACCAATATCAGCACTATAAGCATGATTTCTTTCACCAGATTTTATAACTGAAACACCTTCTAAAAAAGTACTTGTTATATACATCTCATCAGCAGTATAAAGTTTTATTTTATTAGCTAGATTTATTCTAAAATCTATAACGTTATCATTAGTAACTACTTCATAACCATTAGTTTCATAATCATTATCCATATACCAAACAAAGCCTGCACCATCACTTGCTTCTTTCTCAGTATAACCATCTGCCAAAGCTACACTATTTAAAATAATACCAAAGAAAACATATTCTTCTAAAGTATATTCTCCTCCAATACTTCCTGATAACACATCATCTTTATAACCATATTCAAACTCAAATAATTGTGAATTAACATCTTCAGATTCAGTACAAGAAATAATATATTTATCTTCTTCTATTCTAGTCTTAAAATTATTTAAATATAAAGCCATTTCATTTTTAACAACATAACTATCAACTTCTTGTAAACTTTTATGTTTTTCTTCAACCGTTGAATTACTTTCATTAGAGGTATTATCCCCTTTATTATCAATTAATGACTCACCTTTCTCACCAGTATCATTAACCATTAAAAAAATACCAGTACCTAATAATATAACACCTAAAACAATTGAAACTAAGCCTATCTTTTTCATATCTTCACCTTCTAGTTTAAGTATATTAAATTTAAATAATAAATAAAAGCAATTTATAATTAAAAAAATCACTTTACACATTAACACAATTATTTAAAAACAAATCAAAATCTTTATAAACTAAATCACAAAATTCAACTATATCAGTAATATTATCCACATCTTTTGTGGATATATAATAATTATTATTATAAGAATATATTTTTTTATATTTATAAATTTTAGAAAGATCATTAGTTTTTAAATAAAAACCATCATCAATAATCATAACCTTAGTATCTATCTTTTTATTATAAGAAACATAATCATCTAACCTATCTATTTCAATAAAAATACCAATTTTTTTATCAATATATATATCAACCTTAAAATAACCAAATAAATTAATTGAATAAACATCACTTAATAACAAAAAAATGTCTTTTAAAAAAATACTAATTTTATCTTCAGCATAAGATTCCAAACAAACATAATTAATAAATAAAATATATTTATTATCAATAATATCTAAATTCAAAAAATCACCTAGTATATAATATGAAACCAAAAATAAAAAGAGATTAAATAATCTCAATAGTTAAATTATCAATCTTATTTAAAATCTCTTCTCTACCTAACTTACTTACGCTTGAAAACAATACAATATCATCTCCAACAACTAAGTTCATAGTATCAACTAATTGTTTATATGTTTTATCTTTTTTAGATGCTCCTACTTTATCAACCTTAGTAGCAACAACTGTAACTGGTATATTAAAATACTTCAAGAAATTATACATTAACAAATCATCTTCAGTTGGTTTATGTCTAAAATCAACAAGTAAAAATACTCTTTTTAATTCATGACGATTCTTTATATATTCTTCTATCATCATACCAAATTTCTTTTGTTGCTCTTTATTAACAGCTGCATATCCATAACCAGGAACATCAACTAAATAAAACGCATCATTTACTAAATAAAAGTTTAATGTTTGTGTCTTACCAGGACGAGCAGAAGTTCTAGCTATATTCTTACGATTAACTAAAGTATTAACAAAACTACTTTTACCTACATTACTTCTACCTACCATTAAAAACTCTGGTAAATCATCATCAGGATACTGACTGCGTCTAACTGCAGTTATATCAAGTCCAACACTATTAATCTTCATAGCTACACCTCATTATTCATATTAATATAATCAAAACAAATTTCATCTAAATCTTTTAATAACTTTTCAACATCTTCTTTACTAGTTACTCTAGCTCCTGCAGCAAACTTATGTCCACCACCATTATATCTTTCCGCAATTGTATTAACAATTGGTCCACGACTTCTTATATTAAACTTATAAATTCCATTTTTAACATCTTCTGATATCATAACCCAAACTAATACTTCTGAAATATTATTTAAATTATTAACTAAATTACCAGCACTACCAGAATCTACTCCCAATTCATTAATAATTTGATTCGTAATCATTATATGAGCAAGACCATTCTCAGATACATTCATATGTTGTTCTATATAACCTTGAAGACGTATTTCTTTTAAAGGCCTTAAAAATATATTTTCATATAACTTAGGAACATCTAAAGAATAATCCCTAAGAAGATTAGATATAATTAAAAATGTTTTAGATGTTGTTGAAAATAAAAATCTATTAGTATCAGAAACTATTCCCATAAATAATATCTCAGCAACTTCTTCATTCATTAAAAGCTCTGTATTATTTATGAAATCCAAAATAATTTCTGAAGCAGATGATGCTTTATCATCAATATATTCTATATCACAAAAAGTTTCAATCCAAGGATGATGATCTATCTTAATTGTCTTAGAAAAATTAGACATATCAGGTATGTCAACTCTTTTTTTATCCGGAGTATCAACAATTATTAATAAACCATCTAGTTCACTTGGCATTCTATCAAGCTTTGGAAAAAAATTAAATTTAGAACTACTATTTCCAACTGCATAAACTTGTTTATTAGGAAAAGTTAATTTAATTGCTTCCCTTAAGGCAACTTGACTTGCTAAAGCATCAGGATCAACTCCTATATGCCTTGCAATAACTATCTTGTCATATTTTTTTATTTCTTCATAAATATTACTATACATTTATTTATTCCAATCTATTTAATTAAAGCAAGTGTATCCATTGCTATCATCAATTCTTCATTAGTTGGTACTAAATAAACTAAACTATTAGAGTCTTTACTACTAATACATGTTAATTCTCCTCTAACATTATTAGCCTCAACATCTAATTTAATTCCTAAACATGCTAATTGTTCAACAATTTCAGCTCTTGTACTAATACTATTTTCACCAATACCTGCAGTAAATGCTAAAACATCACATCCACCCATTTCTACATAATATTGTGAAATATATTTAACTACAGAATTAACAAACATCTTTTGAGCAAGAATAGCTTGTTCATTACCTTCTTTAATAGCATCTTCAATATCTCTTGAATCACTACTTAATTTACTAACACCTAAGAAACCAGATTTCTTATTTAAAGCATCCATTATTTCTCCAACACTCTTACCTTCTTTTTCCATAACATAAGGAACTAAAGAAACATCAATATCACCACTACGAGTTCCCATAACAACACCAGCAAGTGGAGTAAATCCCATCGAAGTATCTACACATTTACCATCTTTAACAGCAGTTATACTACTACCATTACCTAAATGGCAAACAATAATTCTTAAGTCATCTTTTACTAATACTTCTGAAACTTTCTTAGAAACATATCTATGAGATGTTCCATGTGCTCCATATTTTCTTACTTGATAATTTTCATACCATTCATATGGAACTGGATATAAGAATCTATCCTTTTCCATTGTTTGATGGAAAGCAGTATCAAATACAACAGTCATTGGTGTATTTGGAAGAACTTCACGGAATGCTTTAATACATACAGCATGTGCTGGATTATGTAAAGGAGCATAATCACTAAATCTAATAATGTCTTCAACAACTTGATCACTAACAACAACACTATCAGTATATTTATCTCCTCCATGAACAACACGATGACCAATACCATCTAATTCTTCTAAACTATTTATAATTTTTAATTCAATTAATTTATCTAATAAAATTTTTACAGCATCAGCATGATTATTCAAAACAGCTTCTTGTTTAATCTTAAATTCAGAATTTTTAATAGTATAACAAGAACCTTCAATTCCAATTCTTTCAAATAAACCTGATACTAATACATCATTTGTATCCATATCAAATAAACTAAATTTTAGCGAGCTACTTCCCGCATTAATTGACATAATTTTCATAATATCCCTCTTTTCTAACACAAATATTATACTATATATTAATATAAAAATAAAATAAAATCAAAGAAAACTCAACCAAATAGTTGAGTTTTTTATTACATATTTCTTCCACCTGATAAATCTTTACTAGATTCTTGCTTTTTTATTTCTTCAAGTGCTTTCTTTTGATTCATCAAATCTACCATAGTACTTGCATTTTTACCTGAAAAATTTCTATAAATATTAGCTTCCTCTTCTGCTGTTAAAAGATTTTGTCCACCAGTTACTTGTGTTAAAGCCTCTAAATCTAATTCATCATTCATATACTTCACCTCTATTTTAATATTAAAATAAATAAAAAAGATAAGTCAAACTAAAAAAATAGATATTGTCATTATTAGACAATATCTATTAAATATTTATTATTTATACATTACTTAGTAGTATATCCAGAACCTAATTGATTCATACCATTTTGTACTAATCTTTTAGTGATTTCTCCACCAACTCTACCATTAGCACGACTAGTAGCATCTGGTCCTAAATTTACACCAAATTCATTAGCTATTTCATATTTCATTTTATCGATAGCTTGTTTAGCACCTGGAACGTACATTTTCATTGAAGATTTATTGTTGTTCATGTTTTTTCACCTCCACACTAATAGAATGTGAAAAAAACATCAAAACATACATCAAAATTATTGGAAATTATTTCCTATAAAATATCTTCAAAAGTTTTATCTTCTTCATCACGAATTATAATAGTATTAATATTATTAACAGCATCAATAATCATAGATTTATAATCAAATCTATTTTCGTATTCATAACACAAATTAAGTTTTGGATTAATAACCGGATGTTTAGGAACAAATACTGTACAGCAATCCTCAAATGGAAGAATACTTGTATCATAAGTATCTATTTTTTTAGCTATATCAATTATTTCTAATTTATCTAAACAAGCAACAGGACGAATTACAGGCATATTAGTTACTTCATTAATAACAGACATACTTGTTAAGGTTTGTGATGCAACTTGTCCAATACTTTCACCATTAGTTATAACCATACATTTATTTCTTTTTGCTACTTCTTCTGTTATACGATACATCATTCTACGCATAATAGTAATACAATAATCATCTTCTGCTTCACGATAAATCGCTTCTTGAATTTCCGTAAAAGGAACAACATGCAACTTAATTTCAGAGGTGTATTTAGCAAGTTTTTTAGCTAAAGTAATAACTTTATTACGAGCTTCAATACTAGTATGTGGAATAGCTTCAAAATAAATACAATCAAGTTTTACACCACGTTTTAAAGTAAGATATCCTGCAACAGGAGAATCTATTCCTCCACTAAGCATTAAAATACCATTGCCTAAAGTACCATTAGGATATCCTCCTAAACCAGCATAATTGTTAGTATAAATATAAGTATAATATTCACGAATTTCTACATTTAATAAAACTTCAGGATTATGAACATCTACTTTAACATTATCTATATTTTTTAAAATTAGCCCGCCTAATTGTCTAGAAAAATCTAAACTTGGTACTGGAAAACTCTTATCACTTCTTTTTGTTTCAACTTTAAAAGTAGAAAAAGACATATCTTTCATTATTCTTAAAACATTTTCTTTTATTCCTTCTAGATCAGTATCTACTTTATATGCAACTACATATTCATGAATACCAAAAATATTATTAATACGTTTTAATACTTCATCAAGTTCACTATCAGAAAATTCTATATACATACGTGATATATCCTTATGAATATGAACATTTAATCCCTTTAACTTATTCTTAATATTAGAATATAAAGTATTTATAAAAAACTTTCTATTTCCTTTCTTAGTAGTTAATTCACCATATTTAATCATTATAACTCTATTCATATCTTTTCCCACTTCCTAAAATTTATTCGTATATATAATAGCACATAAAACAAAAAAAAAGAAGAAGAATCTTCTTTTTACTATAACGTATTTATCCAAGCAGAAATATATTTAGAAACAACATTATATCCCTCATAATCTAAATGTACATCTGTTGGTCTATCTTTATAAAAATATTCACCAGTATCTACTTTTAAAATATCACTATAAGTAATAACAGTACCATTATCATAAACAACACCATCATATAAATCTAAATAAGGAATTTGCCATTTATCACAAATTTGTTTTGTTAAAAGAACTTGTTCACTTCGATCCATAACATTTTCTCCCCAATCAGAATTTGGTGTTTGATATGTAATAATAAAACCAATCTTACTATCAGGATTAAACTTTTTAGTATAATAAAATAACTTTTCAAGAGCACCAGCAAAAGTCTTATCATTAAAATAATCTCTTTCAAAACCTTCACTAATTGTTCCTAATGGATATTCTCTATCACTATCATTTATTCCACCTTGTAATATTACATAATCAAATTCTTCATCTTGATTATCTTTTATTTGATCAGTAACAGAATTATCTCCTTCAACAATTGTAGCTCCACTTCTACCAGCATTTTTCCAATTCATATAATTAGATAAACCAACTCTTCCTGCAAAGCCATCATAATCATCTAATTTAGAACAAGCTTCTGTGATACTATCTCCAGCAAATAAAATACTTTTTCCTTCCAATTTACGATTATTTGTAGTATAAACCTTTTTAGAATAGGTAGAAACTAAATCATTATTACCAATAGCTTTACAATTGATAATAGAATCCTTATCATCATATTCACAAGAAAAATCCTTAATACCAGTATTAGAACTAACTTCAAATAAATCTTCTAAATTCCCATCAATATCTTCTATTAAAATATCATCATATAATGACTTAATTACAGGTTTTAAAGAATCAACCACAAATACATCATTATCACAATGAACACTACTACTATTAGTAGATTCGATTTTAACACAAATTCTCTTACCTTCACTACTATCTGGATAATCAATTTTAACATTTAATATTTTTCTTGATAAATTTCCATCATATGTCAAATAATCTCCACATTTATCTTCATCTGTAAAACAATAACCGATAGATTTTATATTTTTTCCATAGTTTAATATTAAAATATTTTCTGTTACTTTAGAATGATAATAATTATCACCTTCTGTAGTTATATAATAAAAACTAAAGAAAAATTTAGATACACACGTTAAATATATAAAAATCGAAAATATAAATAATATAATTAAAATAAAACTCTTTTTCTTCATAAATACCACCTGAGTAAGATTATTTTAATCCAACAAACAAAAATTTTCAACATAAAAAAAGTATATAGGTATAATAAAAAGATATACCGATATACTTATTTTTTAGTCTTATTTCTAATAATATACATGATTATATAAATAAGCGTAATGGGAAGAACTGGTATCATACCAAAAAGTATGCCGTACCAAAATAAAGTATCCAACATAGCATCAAATCCATATACCATTTCACAATTCAAAAAACCTATACAAGTACCAAAAAAGAAGCTATGAAGTCCACTTCCTAAATATAATACCCAACAAATAATCGATAAAATAAAAATTATTTTCTTTAAGACAGAAACATTCTTTACTTCTTTTTTACTTTTCTGTTTTTCACTTTTTGTCTTAAATCGAAATATAAAATACCATAACTGATATGATACTATTATAATTAATAATATTGACCAAAAACTAAAAATAGTATCAAAAAATATAGTAGAAAAACTTTCTAAAAAGCCTTCAATACCATAATAACATACACCAATATAATTATAGCAAAAACCAAAAATTGCATTTTTTAAACAAATTAATAAATATACAATATATGGAATAAAACTAATATATAACAATTTCTTTTCCAATGATATTTTCTTCATACAACACCTCTATTATTAATAATTATAACATAAAAAAAACTGTTTATTAAACAGTTTTAATCTATACTTACAATCGTTAAAATATTCTTTTCATGTACTAATCTAATTGTCGCACTTGTTTGATATCCTAAATCCTCTTTATAATTCCAAGTTAGTTTTACAACATAGCTCTTTTCATCATTAATATTTATTTTATTATCATCATCTTTATAACTATATTTGCCAACTGTTGATGAACAACTAACAATTTCTAATACCTCTGGTAATTTTTGTTCTCTATCCCCATAAACATTACTTTCAATATATTTATAAATCGTATCAGAAGCTTTTAATTTAAAATTATCTCTAATACCAGAATAAATAAAATCTATTCCACCAACATCCTGATTAGTAACCTTAGTACTTAAAGTATAAAATTCCGCAACAAACATCTTACTAATAGTTTCCGCATACTTTGCTTCATCCATTTCTGTTGACTCTAAATTTGTCTTTAATTCATTAAATAACTCTTTATATAATTCAGTACTATTATCATAAAGAAGATAATCATAACCTTTTATTTCATCAAGCTTTTTTAATTCAACAACAACTGGTTCTTTCTCATCAGGCTTATTACTAAACACTTTTTTAACTAAGAAGAAACCACCTATTAATAAAGCAATTAATATAAGAATAACTAATAATATTTTTAAAACTTTCTTCATCTTATCCTGCTCCTTCAACAATTTCAGATTCATCAATTTCATCTTTATTATCTTTTTCTGTAGCTAATAAATTATACACAATCATACTATTAGATACACTTAATAACTCTTCAGCATATTTATTCATCTCTTCTATATAACCAGCTGGTAAAATGCTAGCATCAGTACTAGATACTGCTACTTTATTATTATTATTATATAAACACCAATCATAAGAACAATTGCTAGGTATCATATAAGTTTCAACCTTTTGGGCATTATAATAAACTTTATTAGTTAACCAGTTACCTGTAGGGAATACAACAATATTGTCATTTCCTTCTAAACTAAACATATCATGACCTAACGCATATTTATTATAGAATCCTAACATATTACCAAGAGTTGGCATAACATCATACATTCCCATTACTGTAGTAATCTCTTCATCCATACTAACACCATTTATTTTCTTTTCTTTAGTCCAAATAACAAATGGTGTACTTCTATTTAACTCATATTCATAACTATCAAATTCAATATAATTAGGATCATCCTTTTCTAATATTCCATCGGTAGTATGATCATAATTATAAAAGCGAATAAATTCCTTTTTAGGAAGTCTAGCATCATGATCACCATAAATAACTAAAACTGTATCATCAAGTAATCCTTCTTCTTCTAATTGCACCATCAGTTCACCAATAGCTTCATCAGCATAATGAACTGATTTCAAATAACTACCTAACTTAGTCCCTTCCATATATGGATAATTATTAATAACTTCATTTCCTAATTCATCTTGTTCCGTAACATTTAATGTTACATCAAAACCATCTTCAATATAGAATGGAGTATGGTTAGTCAACATAATCAAAGTAGCATAGAACTTTTCATTTTTATCATTTATTTCTTTTAACTTTTGAACAGATTGTCTAAAGAAAGATTTATCAGATAAACCAAGTCCAATAACTTCATCTATATCATATTTACTCTTACCAATAACATCATCATAACCTAAAGTCTTATGCATAACACTTCTATTCCAATAAGAAGCAACATTTCCATGCATAGAAACATTGTAATAACCTTTTTCTTTTAATAAAGATGGAATACTAATATAAGTACGGTCAAAGTAACTTACAAACGCTGTACCACTATTAGCAGGCATTAAACTAGTATTTAAAGTAAACTCACTATCACTACTAGTACCAACACTTACTTGCGTATAAAAATTACTAAAATATAAACCTTCGTTAGCCAATTTAGTTAAATTAGGTGCTACTAACTCTCCATTTATTTCAAGTCCAATAACAAAATTTTGAATACTTTCAGCATGTAGAGAAATAACATTCTTACCTTCAAGAATATTTGTATATTTATTTGTCTTTGGTGTATCACTAGTATCAACAAAATAATCATTAAATCTCTTTAAAGCTTCATCATAACCAAACAAAGCCGAAATCTTAGGTTCAATACTCTTAATAACATCATTAATTTGATATACATATATACCATATTTAGTAACAATGTATTCTCTATTCCATTGCTTTGTAATTCTACTAAAATCAGTTGAGGTCAAAGTAGAAGCAAAAATAAATCCAATTAACCCCGCACATAATAAAGTACTAAGAGCTTTTTTAGGTTCTTTATTCTTATTTTCTTTTTCTGAAAAATATTTCTTTTTAGATAACTTAATATATATAAATAACAAACATATCGGAAAAATTAAATATGAAAAATCTTTTAATCTTAATATTTCAAATATCGCATCACTAACAGCTTCACCATACTTAGCAGTTGATAAAAGTGATACCGAAACATATGAAGAATAAAAAGTATAATATACAGAATTAATAACGCAAATAATTGAACATATAAGCGTAATAATATACCAATAACATACCCTTAATTTATGTCTCATAAAATACCCAATTGCCCCAAGAGCAACTATAACAGCAAAATCAGCCATCAAAGGTTGAAACTCTGTTAGTTGAGCATTATTACCTGTAGTAAAATATCTAACTAAAACAGCATTAACTACATTAAATAAAACAAATAAACAAAAGAAAATATTTGTTGATATATATAACTGAATAGACTTTAATCCATCAATCAACATCCCAATGGGATTATGGCTTAATTCAGTAAAAAACTTACTACATCTATCTTTTATATTTAACTTTTTACTCTTAATCTTTTTCATAAAATACCTCTTCAAAATAAATATTTTAAATCTAATATTAATTATATCATAATATAAAAAAAAGGAATAGTCATTCCTTTTTTTCCTCATACTTAGATACATTTAAGGCAATACCCATCACAAATAAATATGCTAAGAAATATATCCACCACATAAGTACAATCAAACTAGAAATACTACCATATAAAGTAGTATATCCATTAAATACATTCATATACACAGAATATAATTTAGTAAAAATAACCCATGTAAAACTAGTAAATATTGCCCCATAATTTACTTTACGACTTGGTATTTTAGAATCAGGAGCCATTGTATATAATAGCTTAATACTGAAAAATATAAAAAACCAAGATATAGGTAAATTAAGTATTTGATAAAACATTGAGATATAATTACTAATTGTATTATTATTTAAAACTATACTTATACCTTTAACTATATAATTACCAAGAACTGGTACAATTATAATAAATATTAATAAGAATATTAATACAAATAACATAAAAATACTCTTAATACGATCATAAATAAAACCTTTATTCTTAAGTTTATATACTTGATTAGATGCAATAATCATCGAATAAGTACCATTACTAGCTAAAACTAAAGCTGAAACTAAGAAAATGATTGTATTTATATGAGCGCCTTCACTAGAAACAACATATTTAACAAATCCAATTACAGAATCAGGTAATTGACTACTAATAAAAGAATCAATTGTCGAAGATGAAATATGTAAATTAGACGCAACCGATAATACTAACGCTATAATTGGAACTAGTGTTAAAACAAAGAAAAAAGCGAGTTGTCCAGGTAATATTTTCATTTCTGGTAACGCTATATTTTTCTTTATTCTTTCCAACAACGTCTTAACTCGCCTTGCCACTTACTTATAATCCTCTTTATCTGTACGCATTTCTAAAGTTGCTTCATTTATTGCATCATCAATAGTTTTCATACCATCAGTAATCATACTATATCCTGTTGCAGCTCCAAACCCATATGGTAATTCTTTAAACTCTTTAGTTAATTTTCTCGTATATATATCAACTTGTTTTTCACTATAACCAACTAAATATATCAAGAACTCATTACCATCAGTTCTAATAATTTCACTATTTTCAAGTTGTGTATTTACAAGAATACTAGCTGCTTGAACAATTAAACTATCCCCAGCTTCATGACCATAATTATCATTAACGTACTTAACATTATTTAAATCAATCATTACAACAGCTTGAGGATATTTTTCACTCTTATTCCAAGCTTCCATATTTAAATTTAAATAACTACGATTCTTTAAAGAAGTAAGATTATCTGTATATTTACGTCTTTCTTCTTTTCTAACTTTCTTAACAACACTCTTTCTCTTTAATAAGATAAATAAAGTAATTAAGAAAATAATTGGTACTAATATTAATATCAAAATAATAATATATAATTCTTCAAAACTATTAACTTTAAATAAATCACTATTATTTAATTCACTTAAAGCAGTATTTCTATATCTATAATAAGAATTAGTATTAACAGTATAACTAAACATATCATAAAAATCTTCTTCTTCAGCTTTTACCATAAAAGAATAATCCTTAGATATAGAATTAGAATATAATACTTCATAATCTTTAAACTTAGAATTTCTATAATAAGTATATACTTCTTTATCAACAACAAGAATAGAATCTCCACTCTTAGATATTAATGTATCATAAGAATCATATTCCTTAATATTAGACTTACTATTATCTTTAAAATAATTATATAAAGCATTATTTGATAACATACTTATATTTTTTCCCATTAATGCTTCAAAAGAAGTTACTATATGAGAATCTTCTACTCTTCCTAAAACAACATATTCTTCAACAAAAGTAGAATTAATTTCATTATAATCATCTGATGCAACATCATAATAATTAAAGTAAATATCTACTTCACCCTTTTTAACTGCATCTAATAATTTATCAACACTTTCATATTCTTTATATTCAAAATCAATACCACTTAAACGATTAAGTCTACTTATATATTCTCCACAGATACCATAAAGTTCACCATCAACATTAACTTCATATGGATAATTTTCAACATATCCATAAGTATATGTAGCTGCTTGTAAATTAGTAGTATCACTATCAGAAATATTCATATTTTCAATATAATAATCAAATAAATTAGCATTGTAAATTTCTACATAATTATTATTTTTCCATGATTCAAAATATTTCTTAATAATATTATTAAGCTTACTATCATCATCACTTAAAGTTAAAACAATCTTTTTACTCATTTCTCCAAGAGTAAAATTAATATAATAATTCTTTTCACTAGATAATACCTTATTTAAATACATAACATGAGGTACAACAACCGCATCTATTTGATTATTATCAAGTGCTGTAAATAATAAATCGGAATCTTCATAACTCTTATATACTAAATTACTACCACCACTTAAATAATAACTGATATTAGTCGCATCATCTGATAAAACCCCAAGTTTTAAACCAGATAAATCAGATACTTTATCATAAGTCTTCTTATTCTTACTAACTAAAATATAAACATCTTCATTAATAAATAAATCTTTATCTGTAAGTTTTTCATCACTAGATAATACTCTAAAACGATACTTCTTAGTATTAGTAGTTCCCTCTTTTAAATAAGATAATTGATTAAATTCAATATCTGCGGCTTCTTCAAAACCAGAAATAAAACTAGCAAACACACCATCTTTATCCCCATAAATAGGATAATCACTAATAACTTCAATATCCACTAAAGAAGTAATATTTTCTTCAATCCAGTTCTTATCAGTAACTGTTAAAGAATTGATATCTTCACGATAATAATAGAAATAAACACCAATAAATACTGCAATTGCTACAAAAATAGGAATTAATAATAATTTCTTATTTAGCTTCATTTCCAGTTACCTCCCTATCTTTAGTCCAAGATATATCAGGATTAGAATAATGTTTATATCCACTAATTGGGAAATTATCTAAACTCTTATCTTCTTTAATAAAATCTATATTTAATGCATAATAAGATAAATCATCCTCAGTAAAATAAGTTAAAATATTTTTCCCTATCTTTTTAGCATCAGAAACACTTACCTCATCAACAACTGTAATAGTTAAATCAATTGTTCTTCCACCTAAACTATAACTAACTTCCTTAACATTAGAATCTTCTTTTATCTTAGATTTTATTTCATTTACTTGTTCATCAGAAATTTCATGATTTTCTACTCCCTCAGTTCTTTCACCATAAGCAGCTTCATCATTATTATCCCAATAAACTTTTTTTACATAAGAAATACAAAACATCCCTATAATAAATACAAATATAACAATAATTGTAAATATATTATTTTTTAAAATCTTTAAAGTCGACTTCATTAAATCACTCCTTAGTATAATTAATTATACACTAGTATTTAAAATTTATAAATTATTTATTTAATTCTTCTTCTAATAATTTATTAACTAATTCAGGATTAGCTGAACCTTTTGTTTCTTTCATAATTTGTCCCATTAAAAACTTAATAGCACGAGTATTTCCAGATTTATAATCTAATACACTAGCTTCATTATTAGAAAGAATAGTACTAATAATATTCTTAAGTTCATTAGGATCACTAATTATCTTAATTCCTTTGCTAGAAATAATTTCTTCAACAGAAGAATCACTTTCCATTAAATCCTCTAAAATATCTTTAAATACTTTACTATTAATATCTCCACTAGTTAATTTAGAAACAACTGAAATAAACTTTTCTTCAGTAAGCTTAGTAGTATCTATTTCAACACCTGTCTTATTTAAATATCCAGCAATATCTCCAAGTAAAATATTACTTGCTACTACTAAATCAATATTCTTATCTAAAAATCTATTTAAATAATTAGATAAACTTCTATTTTGAATAATCTTATTAGCATTTAATGTACTAATACCAGCTTCTACATACTTTTCACGTCTTTCAGAAGCAAGCATTGGAATACTTTTTCTAACATCTTCAATAAATTCATCATCAATAACAACAAATGGAATATCAGGTTCTGGGAAATAACGATAATCATTTCCAGCTTCCTTAACACGCATCATAATTGTCTTATCTTCTTTTTCATCATAACGATAAGTAGCAAATACAACACTTTCTCCATTTTCAATTAATCTTTCTTGACGTTCTGCTTCTTTTTCAATCGCACGACCTACATTACTAATTGAACCGATGTTTTTAATTTCAGCACGAGTTCCCCATTCATCAGTTTTACTAATAGAAATATTTACATCACATCTCATACTACCTTCTTCAATCTTACAGTCAGATACATCAGCATATAAGAATAATTCACGTAACTTTTCAACATATGCCATTGCTTCTTCTGAAGAATTAATATCAGCTTCTGTAACAATTTCAACAAGAGGTACACCAGCTCTATTAAAGTCTAAGAATGAATGATGTTTATAATGAATACTTTTACAAGTATCCTCTTCAATATGAATATCGTGGATACGAATCTTTTTCTTTTCTCCATTTACTTCAATTTCAACCCATCCATTTACCCCAATAGGTGTTTCAAATTGTGTAATTTGATAATTCTTGGGATTATCAGGATAGAAATAATTCTTACGATCAAAATGCATTTCTTTATTAATTTCACAGTTTAAAATTAATGCTGCTTTTAAAGCAAGACGAATAACTTCCATATTTAATGTTGGTAAAGTACCAGGATACCCTAAATCAATAACATTAACATTACTATTAGCTGTTTTACCATAACCATTAACACTATTAGAAAATATCTTAGTATTTGAATTTAATTCACAGTGAATTTCAATACCTATTGTCTTTTTATAATCGCTCATTATTTCACCTCCCTAGGATCTAGTTCTAATGCAAGTTTTTCCTCAACAAAACTAGCTAATTTATACATTGTAACTTCATCAAAACTATTACCAATAATTTGAAGACCTATTGGTAAATGACCACTACCAAATCCCATAGGAACATTCATACCAGGAAGACCTGCCATATTAGCTGGGAATACTAATACATCATCTAAGAATGTTTTAAGCGGATCATCTAATCCTTCTCCTAAATTATAAGCTGTTGTTGTAGCATTAGGACCAATAATTAAATCATACTTTTCAAAAGCTTCTTTAAAACTTTCTCTAATTCCATTTCTAATTTGAAGAGCCTTAGTATAATATACATCAGCATTATCTCCACTTAATAAGTAAGAACCTACCATAATACGACGTTTAACTTCTGCTCCAAATCCTTCACCACGAGTCTTACAATATAACTCATCAATATTTTCAGGATCACTAACAGAATATCCATATCTAACTCCATCAAATCTAGCTAAGTTACTGCTTGCTTCACCCATACCAATAATTTGATATAAAGTAACAGCATTATCTATATAATCAATATCAATATAATCAACTGTTGCACCTGCTTCTTTTAAAATAGATACAACATTTTCTAATTTTTCTTTAACTTCAGAAGATACTATATCACTAACAAAATAATTAGGAATAGCAATCTTCATTCCAGAAACACTTTCACCAATCTTACTAGTAAAATCAACTACTTCTTCATAGCTACTAGTTAAATCCTTATCATCTCTTCCACAAATAGCATTTAATAAAAGAGCATTTTCATATACATTTCTAGTCATTGGACCAATTTGATCAAGACTTGAACCAAACGCAACAAGTCCATAACGACTAACTCTACCATATGTTGGTTTCATCCCAACAATTCCACAATAACTAGATGGTTGTCTAATACTTCCTCCAGTATCACTACCTAAAGATAAAGGTACCATTCTACTACTAACAGCAACAGCACTACCTCCACTTGATCCACCACTAATCTTAGTAGTATCCCAAGGATTCTTAGGTGCTCCAAAATAACTAGTTTGACTAGTAGAACCCATCGCAAATTCATCCATATTAGTCTTACCAATAATAATCATATTCTTATCATTGATCATTTCAACAACAGTAGCATCATATATAGGAATAAAATTATCTAAAATATGTGATGCACATGTAGTTCTTAAATCTTTAGTAACAATATTATCTTTAACAGCAATAGGAATACCAAATAAAATATTATCTATTTCTTTATCTTCTAAACTCTTAGCTCTTTCAATAGCTCTTTCTTTATCTAAAGTAATAAAAGCATTTAATTCATTATTAGCTTCTATTCTTTCAAAACATTCCATTACTAAATCAATTGGTTTAATTTCTTTTTTCTTTAATAATTCATTTATTTCTTTAATACTTAAATCTAAATATTTACTCATTAATCATCACCGGAACTTCCACAAAATTACCATTACTTACAGGTACATTTTTCATTATTTCTTCAGGATCTAACATATCTCCTTCTTTATCTTCTCTTAATTCAGTTGTATGAGTAACAGGTGTAATCAATTTATCGTTACTCTTAAGCTCAACATCTTTAATCTTTTCTACTTCATCTAATAATTTTTTTAACTGTACTTGATACTTTTCTATTTCCTCTTCTGTAAGACCAATTCTAGCAAGTCTTGCAACATGTAATACTTCTTCTCTTGTTAATTTATCACTCATAAATTGCCTCCCATCAACAAATTAATTCCTAATAATTATATCATTTTTATACTATTTTTCCTAGATATTTCAAAGTTATAAACAAAAAAAGTGAAATAATTTCACTTTTTAATCTTTATTCTTTTCAATTGTTATATCACTTTTAGTAATTTTCATACCAACTATGTACTTAGTCATATCTTCATTTACTTTATATTTAAGCTCAAAAGTCCCCTTAACAACACTACCTTTTAATAAACAAAAATCTCCACCAACTTCTTCATAAGTACCAGTCATAGTATAAATTTTATCTTCAGCCGTGTATAAGACTTTATCTGATGAAAACTTTACTTCTACCCCTGTATCAAAATAAACATCATATAGTACTTTATTCTCATCCTCAAGAAGAATAGGATACATTGAACTATCCAATAATAAATCCTCAAGACCAGATGTATCACCATATAATTTTTCATATTCAGAAAGATAGTTATCATAAGTAACATAATAATACATAGAATCTTCATATAAATCTTTTTCTATTTTAGGCACAACACTTAATTTATAGAAATTATCACCATATAAATCTAAAGTATCAGAAGTATCTTTATTATAAAGAACATGTGCTAAATACCCATTTGCTGATAAAACTTCACTATATAAATCATTTAATGCTTTATCGGCATTTTCCTTAGAAAAAGAAATTTTTTTATCAGATAAAGGATTAGGAGTATCTCCATATATATAATTTTCCAAATCAACAAGCTTAGTACCTAAATACCATCCACCTAAAAACACAAATACTGTAAAAATTACAAACAAAATAACCCTCATAAAAGAATTAGAAAATCTTAATTTTCTATTTTCCTTAATAGCTTCACGATTTTCTTCTTTTTCTTGTTCTATTTCAGCATGTAATTCAGCATTTTCTACTTTTTCTTTTAATAATTCTTCTTGTAAAGCTTCTATCTTAACAGTAGCCTCTAATAACTCTTCTACTGCTTCTTCCTTTTCCTTAGTTTCTGCCTTTAACTCTTTTTCTAACTCCTTAGTCTTATCCGTATCTTTCTTCATAAACGCACCATCCTACTATAAAACATTATAAACTAAATATCACTTATAAACAATAAAAAAAGAGAGAAAACTCTCCCTATCTAATAACTCAAACATCCCGTTTGATATTTATATTATGTACAAATTACATTGATTTAGTCATAATTTTAACATTTTTTTCAGAAACAGCCATTTTTACATCTTGTAAAGTAGCTTCAGTTTGTGGTTTATCAAATAATGAAAAACTAACTTCATCACTCTTAGCAGATAAACCAATATTTAATACTTCAGCTATACTACATGGATATTGTTCTGCTAAACCTCTTATTTCAATTGTTTCTTTTTCTTGTTTTACAAATTCAACAACTGAACTACATCCCTTTTTAGCAAGTAATCTTGGACTTATTAAAGATGGATTATCTAAAACCATCTCTAATATTTCTAATCTAACAGAATCAAGTCTCCCTTGAATTTTATTTCTTTCATCAACTAAAACTTCTATTTCTCTATTAATATCAGACTTTCTTTCAGTATCTAACCACTTCTTAAAAGAATTCTTTCTTCTAATTGAATCATTTCTCATATCTATTTGAACTTTACTAACTTCTAAAAAAGTTTGTAAACAACTTTTAGCTTTATTACTTTCCATTTCTATTCCCCCTAACGAAAGTACGAGTATTATAGCATAAAATCACTAAAAATGCAATTTTACCAATAATAAATAACAAAAAAAGAGTTTTAAAAACTCTTTTTAGAATTAAATATATCTATTCAAGTACTTTTTTCTCATTTAAACCAATATTTTTCTCATATATAGTTAATTTTTCACGATTATTACATGTAACTAGTAAAATATTATCTAAACTAGTATATCCCAAATTATTAAGACGAGTTAAAAGCCACTTCTTATCTTTACCAATAACATGCAAATTATTAATCATAATCTTACCATCAATTACTAAATTACTAACAAGTCCACTTTTATCTACCTTTAACTTTAAATCCCTAGGAGTAACTGGCATATATTTACTCTTTGGTAGAAAACTAACCATCCCATTAGCTTCCATAATTGCATAATCAATCTGACTTAAATCATAATATCCATTTATTCTAGCTTCTTGTAATAATTCATTTATTTCAAACTTAGACTTCTTCAGTGACTTTTCTAATATCTTCCCATTTTCTATTAAAATAATTGGTACACCTATTAAAAACCTTCTTAAAATAATACTCTTTTCAGATAAAAAAGAAACAAGTATAGATACAATAGTATATACAACCATAACAATAACACCATCTAAAAAATGTGTATCTAAATTAGTAGATATTTCAGCTACTACACTACCAATTGTTATTCCTACAATATAATCATACATATTTAATTGACTAATTTGTTTACGTCCCATTAATTTTGTTAAGAAAAAAAGAACTATTATAGAAAAAATAGATCTCAAAAATGTATCAAAAAAGTTCATAATATCACCTTTAATATTATGAACTTTTTTTCTTAACTTAATCCCACTATTTCAAAATCTTCATCTAAATCAATTTTTTCATAATTAGGAACTTTAGGAAGACCAGGCATTTTAATAGTTGTACCCATTAAGACAGTAACAAATCCAGCCCCATTATATAATTCAATATCCCTAACATGCATCTCATGACCAGTTGGATAACCTAACTTTTTCGCATCATCGCTAATTGAATATTGTGTTTTAGATATACATACCGGTAAATGTCCTAAATCAAGTCTTTCAATTTCAGCTAACTTTTCTAAAGCAACATCACTATATGTAACTCCTCCAGCATGATATATTTCATGACATAATTTTTCTATTTTTTCTTTAGTCGACAAATCGTCTTCATATAAAAGATTAAAATTATTTTCTTTTTCACACATATCAATAACTTCTCTTGCTAAAACAACAGATCCAATTCCACCTTTAGAGAAACTATCACTAATAACAAAAGGAATATCATAACAAGCTACACTTTGTCTAACAACATCAATTTCTTCTGGCGTATCCGTATCATACTTGTTTAAACATACAATTAAATTGGAATTAAATTTAAGCATATTTTCAATATGAACATTTAAATTAGGAAGACCACGTCTAACCGCATCAACATCTTCTTTCATCAGTTCTTCTTTAGATAGTCCACCATTATATTTTAAAGCCTTTATTGTTGCAACCAAAACAACACAATCTGGTTTTAAACTAGCTTTACGACATTTTATATCAAAGAACTTTTCAGCACCTAAATCAGACCCAAATCCCGCTTCTGTAATAACATAATCAGCTAACTTCTTTCCTAACTTAGTCGCAATAATACTATTACATCCATGAGCAATATTAGCAAAAGGCCCACCATGTACTAATACTGGATTATTCTCTAAAGTTTGAACTAAATTTGGATTCATAGCTTCTTTTAATAAAACAACTAGACTTCCTTCTAAATGTAAATCTTTTACATAAATTGGTTCATTATTTACACTATAAGCAACTAATATATTACCAAGTTTTTCCCTTAAATCATTTAAATCTTTTGCAAGGCAAAAAATACTCATCACTTCAGATGCTGCTGTAATATTAAACTTTTCTCTAAGTGCTCTATCATTTACATCCAAACATCTTTTAAACATAATTCTATTTTCATCAATACCTAAACTATTACCTTGATAAATATGATTATCAACAGCAGCACTAATTAAATTATTAGCACTAGTTATCGCATGTAAATCTCCAGTAAAATGTAAATTTATGTCTTCCATTGGAACTATTTGCGCATATCCACCACCAGCAGCTCCACCTTTAAATCCAAATACTGGTCCAAGAGATGGTTCACGTAAAACTCCTATTGCATTTTTCTTAATAGAACAAAGTCCATCTAATAAACCAATACTAATAGTCGTTTTTCCTTCACCATATGGAGTTGGATTAATAGCTGTTACTAAAATTAATTTACCATTCTTATTATTTAAAACTTCATTATACTTAACTTTAGCTTTATAACTACCATAACATTCATATAATTCTTCACTAAGTCCAACTTTACTACAAATGTCCTTTATATTCTTTTTTATACAACTTCTAGCTATTTCTATATCACTCATATTATCACCCATTTAAATTATACACAAAAACTACATATATTCCAAATAATATTTTATTTACACAAAGTGGTAAACTTTACACAAAAAACAATATAATTATAACAATAATTTTACACACAATGATATAATATAAATAATAGATGAGGTGTTGTTTATGGCAAATAATAATGCAGTTGTAATGAGTGCTGCTAACTTAGATATCATTGAAAACAATCTTGGACAACTTGCCAAAAATATTGGCAATGTATCTGTAAACGTCGAAGAAGTAGACACTAAAGTTAACAAAGTAACCGATAGTGTAAAAACAATTGAAGACGAAATTAAAAATTTCATGGTTGAAATTAGAGGAAGTACAATTGTATCCAATGCTAAACAATCAATCATGATGTCTCAAGAAGAACTTAATAAACAATATGGACACTATGATAGTGTTCGAAGAAAAATAAATGGTATCTTTCAAGCAACAGATATGAATGCTGTTAAAAAATCAACAATCGAAAATATAAGTGAACAAGTAATCATTGATACTCCTAATTACTGGTTAGCTCCAGCATTAGTTAGTTTATGTGCTTGGTTAACAGATAATAAAGATCTAGCTAATCGCGCATTAAAAGAAGCAATGAATCGTGATGATGAAAAAACAAGCTTATTATTCTGTTTAGTTCATTTACGTGCTAATCGTTATGAAACAGCACTAAAGTGGTTAACAAGATATTTAGAAATGCAAGATCCTGCTAAAATGGAAAGTAAAATCGTAACTGTATTAGATGCTATTACTAATGGTAGTTTTGGAGTAGACGCTAAAGAATTATGTTTACAAAAAATAGACTCATGGATTAAAGAATTATCATCTCAACCAGGATATAAAGAAATCCAAGTTGACAGATGGAATGCTTACTTAAATAGTCTAATCAATAATACTCCAAATGAAGATTTTGATTTTATAAAGAAATATACTAACGAATTAGATAAAGTAAATCGAATACTAGCTGTTTCTAATTCACAACAAAATATTTTATCTGAATTAAAAAATATAATTAAAGAAGAACAAAATATAAATATATCTACTACAAGTCAAATTGATAAACTAATAAATATGTTAGTATTTAATTATGAAAACGAAGAATTGGATCTTAAAAAAGATATTGCTAAAAATCGTTTAATCATAGAAGAAAATGGTAATGTCACTAAAGCTAATGAACGATTTAAAGAAACAGAATTTGCTTTTCAAAAAGCAACAGACTTCTATTCACAATTAACAAATATAACAATTGAATATAAAAATACTAAACCAACTATTAATACAAGAAAAATGGCAATGGCTTTATCAAAAGATTGGATTAATGAAGCATATAACAATATGAGTAAATCTTTTGAAAATAATGATTTAAATATCGATATCAAAATTGATAACTGGAATGGTTCTACTAATAATGGTCAAAATGAAAAGGAATTAGTTCAAAGTCTTAATGATTATATCGATCAAGAAACTCATAATGATATTTATGGAAAACAACTAGTTGATATCAAAATGATTTTTACAACAATTATAGGTATTATCATGATGTTTGTTGTAATAATTGCTCTAAATCAACCAATGCTCGCAGTTGTTATCTTAATTGGTATATTAATATTTGATGCTTATGTCTATTATGTTAATTACACAGAAAGACAAGCTAAGATAAAAGCAAGAGAAAAAAGAAAAGAAAATGCTAAATATATATTATTAAATACTATTGCTGAAATAGTAGACTTTAATTTTATCTGTAAAGATAGTAAAGAAACTCATGATCAAATAAATATTTTCTTAAATTCATTAGACTATCGTAATTATATAAAAGGAAATGACAGTAAAAGAAACATCGCTATAGGAGGTAACAATGAATAATAATCAAGATTTAAATTTCTTAAATCAAAACAATAACCAAGATTTATTTAAACAAATTGATCAAGAAATGAAAGAAAAACAACAAGAAAATAGTACCATGACAAATGATGAATTCATTAAAAGTTTACCCGATTGGGATTTACCACCTCTTTATGAAAAAGTAAGGAGAGTGAATCGTCAATGACATACTATGAATGGATTAACTACTTTGATAGTTTAAAAGATAAACCAATTTCTGATGAACCAATTAATTTAATTAATAATAGCAATATTAATTATCAAGGTAATATTAGAATTAGATATTTAAATCATATCGTTAAATTAATAAATTATCGATTAAATAATGCTTTAGATAATTTTCTATTAAAAAGTAGAACAATCACTCAAGATAAAAATAATTTATCTATTGAATTAAATGATTTAAAAAAAGAAATAATATATGCTAAAAAACTAGCATCTATTAAATACTTTGAAGAAGATGTAAAAAATCAATTGTTAGAAAATATAAAAAAATTTGGATTAGAAATTAATACAGCTATAAAAGATAGCTATATTAATTGTAATGACAATGAAATAATTATGTTAATTAATAGCATAGATTTCACTGCATAGGAGGATATATGAATTATAATGAAACCAAACAATTATTGACACAATATTTATTAGCAAGAATTCCATTTATTGGTATTAATACTATTGAAAAAGGAAGAGCATTAGAATTACTTAGTCAAATATCTAAAGAAACAAATATGAATATGAAAGTACACTCTATGTCAAAAGGATTTACTAATTTAACTACCGGAGAAGTTTATAGTAATGATAAATTAATGATGGGCGCACTTGATTATATAACAGAAGAATTAAAAACAAGTGAAAATCAAATCTATATCTTGAGTGATGTATCAGAATTAGACTCTGAAACATTTACAGCAAGGTATTTAGTTGACATAACAACACTAGCTGAACAAAAATCATCAAGTATTATAGTTATCACTGCTGCTCCTATTTGGGTACAATTACAAAGACAAGGAATGGCTATTGATTTAGAACTACCTAACGAAGAAGAACTGTTTAATATCATTGTTGAAAATATAAGACCATATCAAAATCAAATCCAAATTGCATGGGATATAAATGATGTTAAAGAAGCAGCTAATATATTACTAGGTATAAGTAAAATAGAAGTTAAAAACGTTATCGCATCATTAATTGCTAAAGGAAGTCTTTTAAAAGAAGATTTAATTGATTTAAAATTTGCTAAAGATAGTTTATTTTCTAATATAAATGGACTTGAAAAAATTCAAGTTGATGAAGATATCGCTTATGGTGGATTAGAAGGATTAAAGGCTTGGTTAGATGAAAAAGAAAAACTATTAAATCCAGAAAAAAGAGAAGAAATGAAAAATCGTGGTATTAGACCACCAAGAGGAATTCTATTAATGGGAGTTCCTGGTTGTGGAAAGAGTTTATCAGCTAAAGCAATTGCGGCTCGTTGGAAAAGGCCATTATATCGTCTAGATTTCGCAACAATCCAAGGACGTTATGTTGGACAAAGTGAACAACAATTAAAGGAAGCATTTGAAACAGCAGAACACGTATCACCTTGCATATTATGGATTGATGAAATTGAAAAAGGATTATCTGGTGGTGGAAGTGACTCAAGTGGTGTTACAACAAGACTTATTGGACAATTCTTATTCTGGTTACAAGAATGTCGAAAAGATGTCTTCGTAATTGCAACAGCCAATAACGTTAAAGAACTTCCTCCTGAACTATTACGTAAAGGACGTTTTGATGAAATGTTCTTCGTTGATCTGCCAAATAGTGATGAAAGAAAAGAAATAATTAATTTATATTTAGAAAGATATTTAAATGTTAAAGCGGAACCAACATTCGTTGATAATTTAGTTAAACTAACTGAAAACTACAGTGGTTCTGATATCGAATCAGTTCTAAGAGATACCGCATATCGTGTTATCGCAGGTGTTATTGATTTAAACGAAGATACTGTACTAAATGCATTTAAAGCAAGTGTATCAATGTATCAAACTAATAAAGAAAAAGTTGAAAGTATTAGAGAATGGGCTAAAGATAGAACTATTCATGCATCTAAAAAAGATGAAGAAAAAAAAGAAGTTGAATCTACTCTAAAACCTGTAGAACAACCACAACCAGAAACAAAACCAACTCCACCTACTATTCAAGAAATAATGCCTGAGGCAGAAACTTTAATTTAAAAGAATAAATAAATAAA